>OZ241332.1:2320000-4127328 GCA_965200125.1 uncultured Binatia bacterium (SeqCode)
CTCACCCAAGCCGAGCGTATGGGCGCCACCGCGGGCGACGTCGTCATCGTCAGTGGCGAGGCGTTTTCAGCCTGCGTGCGGCTCGGAGACGTCGAAACCATTCACAACGCACAGGAACGCCGGCTCGGCTTGCGTCTCTTCGACGGACGGCGGAGCGCCATTGCGTCGACCTCGGATATCACGCCTGCCGGCCTGCTGACGTTCGTCGAGGAAACGCTCGGTCTCGCCAAGGTGACCGCGGCGGATGATGCCGCCGGCCTGCCCGATCCCTCGGACTTGGCACAGGACGTCGCCGACCTCGACTTGGCGGACCAGACCGCGGCCCTGCCAGCGGAGGACAAGCTGGCGTTGGCTCGTGAGGCGGAAGAGGCCGCCTTGGCCGCGGATGCGCGAATTACCAACTCCGAGGGCGGGGAATTTTCCGATGCGTCCCGCGAGATCGTGTATGCGAATTCGCTCGGATTCAGCGGACGATACCGCACCACCAGCTTCTCCCTGAGCGTCGTGCCGGTCGCCATGCAGGACGGCGCCATGCAGCGCGACTACTGGTATTCGTCTCAGCGTAAACTGCACGACCTGGAATCGGCCGCGTCGGTCGGTCGAACCGCAGCCGAGCGGACCGTCCGGCGGCTGGGAGCCCGACAGGTGAAAACGCAGCAGGCGCCGGTCGTCTTCGAGCCGGAGACCGCTGCCAGCCTGCTCCGTCACTTGGCCGCCGCCGTGTGTGGCGGGGCGCTGTCCCGCAAGACGTCGTTTCTGATCGACAAGATCGGCGAGCGGATCGCGGCTGAAGGCGTGCATATCGAAGACGACGCCCGAATCCCTTCCGCGCTGGGATCCAAACCGTTCGACGGCGAGGGGCTGACGACGCGCCGGAACGTCATCGTCGAGGACGGGATTCTGGCCGGTTATCTGCTCGACAGCTACTCGGCGCGCAAACTCGGACTGCGTTCCACGGGCAACGCCGGCCGTTCGGTTGCCGACGCACCCTCCGCGGGCCCCACGAATTTCTTCCTGCGACCGGGGACGACCCGGCCCGACGCCATCATCCGCTCGGTGCGCTCCGGTCTGTACGTCACCGAGTTGTCCGGGTTCGGCGTCAACCCCGTCACGGGTGACTATTCGCGCGGTGCGGTCGGGCAGTGGATCGAAAACGGCGAACTCGCCTATCCGGTGGAAGAGATCACGATTGCCGGCAATTTGCTCGACATGTTCAAGAGCATCGAGGTCGTGGGCAACGATCTGGAACGCCGCGGGACCATCTCGGCACCGACGCTGAAAATCGCTCGGATGACGATTGCCGGCACCTGAGTGCCGGGCATCCGATTCCCGGGCCGGACTTGGCCCTGCGCGCTCTCCGACCGAGGATACCGGCTCGGACGAGGCGACGCCCTCCAGCCGGTCGGGACTTGCCTACCCGTCAACGCGCCCGATAGTTTGCCGGCCATGACGGCGCCCCACCCGACCCGCCGACTGCGCGCGCTGCTCACACGACCCGACCCGGGCTTGGTCCTGGGCGCCCACGACGCCTTGTCGGCCAAACTCGCCGAGGAAGCCGGCTTCGACGCCATCTGGGCCAGCGGTTTCGGCATCTCCGCGGTCAACGCGCTGCCCGACGCCAACATTCTCACCATGAGTGAGACGCTTGACGCGGTGCGGCGCATGAGCGACGCGGTGGACGTCCCGGTCATCGCCGACTGCGACAACGGCTTCGGCAACGCGATCAACGTCATGCGGACGGTCGCCGAATACGCCCGTGCCGGCGCCGCGGGTATCTGTATCGAAGACAACATCTTTCCCAAACGGTGCAGCTTCTACGCCGGCGTTCAGCGCGAACTCGTTCCGATCGACGAGCACGCGCGCAAGATTCAGGCAGCGCGGGCGGCGCGGCCGGATCCGGATTTCGTCATCATCGCCCGGACCGAGGCGTTCATCGCCGGCTGGGGGAAACGCGAGGCGTTGCGCCGGGCGGCGGCGTACGCGGAAGCCGGTGCCGATGCGATCCTCATCCACTCCAAGGCCGCGTCGTTCGATCACGAACTCCGCGACTTCGCCGCGAGTTGGGACGTACCCTGCCCGCTCGTGTCGGTACCGACGACGTATGCCGAGATCAGCGTCGCCGACCTCGCCGCGGCCGGCTTCCAACTCGTAATCTTCGCGAACCAGACCCTGCGGGCCGCGGTGACGGCCATGCGCAACGCGCTCGCTACGCTCCGCCGAGCCGAGCGGCCCGCCGCGGTCGATGACCAGATTGCGACCCTGCCGGAAATCTACGACCTGGTCGGCGTCCCCGACCTGCAGGCCAACGAAAGGAAATTCCTGGTCCCCGGAGGCACCGGCGTGACGGCCGTCATCATCGCAGCCGGTTTCGAGGAAGACCTGCTGCCGCTGATCGCCGACCGTCCCAAGGCAATGCTCGACGTGCGGGGCAGGACGATGCTGGAGCGCCAGATTCAGGCGCTCAACGAGTGCGGCGTCAAGGACATCGCCGTCGTCCGCGGCTACCGCAAGGAACGGATCAATCTGCCCAACGTCCGCTACTACGACAACGACCGGTTCGCCGAAACCGGGGAGTTGGTGTCCTTGTTCGAGGCCGAGGCCGAAATGACCGGCCGGTTCCTCTTTCTCTACTCCGACATTCTCTTCGACCCGTCGGTGCTCGAAAAACTTCTCAAGTCCCAGGCCGACGTGAGCATCGTGGTGGATCGCGCCTGGAACGATCAGGAACCCGGCCACGCGGAAGTCCGCACCAAGAAACCGGATCTGGTCGTCACCCGCCAGCCCCCGGAAACCGGCTACCGCTACCTGCCGACCAGCCGGGTCAGCGCGGTCGCCCGGATCGGCAGGCAGATTCCCCCAGCGGACGCCGACGGCGAGTTCATCGGCTTGGCCATGCTTTCGCCCGAGGGAGCGCGGTGCTTGGCCGCGGTCTATCACGAACTCCGCGCCGGCACGCCGCGACCGTTTCACGAGGCCGAGACTCTCGAGACCGCGACCTTCACCGACCTGCTGCAAGAGTTGATCGACCGCGGCCAGGAGGTCGCCTGCGTCGATATCTACAAAGGTTGGCTCGAGATCGACACGTTCGAGGATTATCGCCGCGCCTGGGCCAAAATTCAGTAACCGCGAACTTCGGCCCCGCCGACCGCCTCTCGCCCGCGGCACGGAGTCGGACATGGATCCCAACACTATCGACGCCCTCATCCGCGACGAATACGCCTTCTTTCTGCGCGAGCGCAGCCGGTGGAGCCTCACCGCGGGGCCGCAGGATCTCGAATTGGTCGCCCATGCCCTGCGGGTGCTCCTGCACGCGCGAACCACGCCGGATTTTCTGGACGACTACATCGACTTGGCCGCCTGCCAGAACCCGGACGGCGGCTGGAGTCCGCTCTCCTCGGACATGGACAGCACCGTGTGGGTGTCCGCCTTCTGCGGCCTGATGCTGATTCGCGGCAACCGGTTCTTGCAGCACGAGCCCTTGGCAGCCGCGGTACGCAAATCCATCGACTATTTTCTCGATACCCAGCACGCCGACGGTCGCTGGGTGGACCCGGCCTGGGCCGACCTGGACACGACCAGCCACCCGGTGAGTTTCTTCAACGTGGTCATGGCGCTCGGCGAATCCCATCGGCGCGCCGAAGTCCGCCGCGCCTGGGAACAGGGTCTGCGCTTCATCATCGACCGCCAGCACGCGGACGGCGGCTGGTACGATGCCGAGTTCCACCCGTCCGGGGTCGAGATCACCGCCCACCTCATCCAGGATGCACTGGTCGCGGACCTGGTGATGGAAGACTGCGTGCGCGGCGTGCGCGACGCGTGCGCCCGCGGCGTCGCCCGATTGTGCGCGTGGCAGTCGCCGGCCGGCTCGTGGGACGAGGACAACGTCGATCACAGCATGGATTGCACCCGCTCGCTCATGTTGGTGACCCGCATTCTGGACGACACCAAGCATACGCAACCCATCCTGCTCGGGCTGGCATGGATACTCGCCAACAAGAACGCGGCCGGCTGGGGAGATTTTCCCGGCATGGAGACCAATCTGGAACGCACCTGCGACGGCATCGACACGCTGCTCAAATATCAGGCGTACGCAAAAGCCGAACGCAACGCGGTCGTCAAACTGTGGGGCTACGTCGCCTAGGCGCTTCCCGACGCGGCGTATGTCGGCTCAGGACGCACGTTCCGAAGACGGCTGGGTGGCGGCCTGTCCCGCGGAGCAGGTGCCGTCGGGCGCGCGAAAGCTCATGAAGCTGCACGAGGTGGAGATTGCGGTGTTCAACGTCGGCGGAAACGTCTTCGCGATCGACAACCGCTGTCCGCACCGCGGCGGACCGCTGATTCGCGGCTATCTCGACGCGAGCGGCGGCATCAAATGCCCGATGCACGGCTGGCGGTTCGACTTGCGCACCGGCGAGAGCCCGCGGCCTGCCCAGGCAACCGTGTATCGCACGAAGATCGAGAACGGGCTGATTTATCTGGCCCGCTGACCGAGCCGCAGCGTTGTTCGATGCAATGAACCGGTGCCGCGGGCCGGAGTTCTCGACAATCGACTCGGACCTCGCAAACGAAGGCCGCCGAAGAAGCACACCGCGGGAACGAATGATGCTCGACTGCCAACGCGACCTGTTCTCGCTGCCCGACGGCCAGCACTACCTCAACTGCGCCTACATGTCGCCGTTGTTGCAGGCTGCCGAGGCGGCCGGGATTGCGGGACTCAAACGCAAGTCCGCCCCCGCGGGCATCGCCACGGAAGATTTCTTCGAGCCCGCGGAAGACCTGCGCCACGCCTTCGCCCGGCTCGTCCACACGTCCCCGGAACGTATCGCCCTGATCCCCGCGGTGAGCTACGGCGTGGCGATTGCGGCCCATAATCTGCACCTCGACGCCTCCCGCAACGTCGTGGTCCCTGCGGAAGAGTTTCCCAGCCTCGTCTATCCCTGGTTGGAACAGGACAAACACACCGGGGCAACGCTCCGGCTCATCGAACGGCCCCCTCCGACCGCCTCCGCGCAGCGCTCGCCCGCCGATATCTGGAACGCCCGCATCCTCGACGCCATCGACGCCCGGACCGCGGCCGTCGTGCTGAGCAGCGTGCACTGGACCGACGGCACTCCGTTCGCGCTCGACGCAATCGGCCAACGGGCGCGCGACGTGGGCGCGGCGTTCATCGTGGACGGGACCCAATCCGTCGGCGCCCTGCCGTTCGACTTCGACCGCCTGCAGCCCGACCTGCTGGTGTGCGCCGGCTACAAATGGCTACTCGGTCCGTACCAGTCCGGTTTCGCCGCGGTCGGGGACCGGTTCCTCGACGGCCAACCGTTCGAGCACAACTGGATCAACCGCCAGGACAGCCGGAATTTCAGCGCCCTGACCCACTACCAACCGGCCTACCGCAGTGGAGCCCGGCGCTTCGACGTCGGCGAACACGCGAACCTTATTCTGATGCCCATGCTGCACGCCGGCCTGGACCGGATCCACGCCTGGGGCGTCCCGAACATCCAAGCGTACTGCGCCCGGCTGGCCGACGACCTTGCCCGCGCCCTTGCCGACACGCCGTACAGCCTGGCACCGGCCGAAGAACGCACCGGCCACCTGTTCGGCGTCCGCATCGCCGACCCGGAGCGGATTCCGGCCATTCTCGACCAACTCCACCGGCACGAGGTCCATGTCTCGCAGCGCGGCGACTCCATTCGTGTATCGCCCCACGTCTATAACACCGATGCGGACATCGTGGCGCTGGCCGACGCCCTGTGCGCCGCGGCCGGATGAGCCGCGGACAGTCCTGCCGCGGCTTGTCGGCCGGAATGCCGCGGGATACGGTGGGCCCGCAGAAAGACGCCCGCCATGCTGTTTCGCGAACTCAACGGCGGCCCGACCAAGACGTATGTGATCGGGTGCGAAAAAACGCGGAAAGCGGCACTCATCGATCCGGTCCTGGAGAAAACCGCCCGTTACGTCGCAGTGCTCGCCTACTACGGCTACACGCTCGACGCGGTCATCGACACACATACCCACGCCGATCACTTGACCGGCAGTTGGGAGTTGCACACCCTGACGGACGCGCCGGTCGTCATGCACCGGTGGGCGCCCGCGCCGCACGTCGATAGGCACGTGGACGATGGGGACGACCTCCAGGTCGGCGCCCTCGCGCTCCGCGTGCTCGCGACGCCCGGCCACACACCCGACGGTATCTGCCTGCACGTCTGCGACCGTGTCTGCACCGGGGACACGCTGTTCATCCACGGCACCGGGCGCACCGACTTTCCCGGCGGTGACCCCGGCGCGCTCTACGACAGCATCCAGCACAAGCTGTTCACCCTGCCCGACTCCACCCTGGTGTTTCCCGGACACGACTACCGGGGCCACACCCAATCCACGATCGGCGAGGAGAAACGATCCAACCCGCGCGTCGCCGGACGCAGTCGCCGAGCGTACATCGAATTGATGCACCACCTCGACCTGTCGCTGCCGGACAAGATTCAGGAGGTCCTGCAACCCAACCAGTCGGCGATCGAAGATCGGTCGATCGCGTTTCCGAGCCTGTCGGAACTCACGGCCGTGCGCCAACTTTCGGCAACCGAGGTCCGCGCGCTGCTCGACGGTCCCACGCCGCCGTTCCTGCTCGACGTGCGGGAGTCCGACGAATACTGCGACGACCTCGGCCACATCGCGGGGAGCAGGCTCATCCCGCTCAAGGAGCTTCCCGCGCGGGTCGAGGAAATCGAGCCGTACAAGGCCGCGGAGACCGTCGTCGTGTGTCGCGCCGGCGTACGCAGTACGACCGCCGCGGCCATCCTGACCGGGCTCGGATTCGACCGGGTGTCCAACCTGAAGGGCGGCATGTTGGACTGGAACGAACGCGGCTTGTCGGTCGAGCGGTAGCCGGCCCGGAGCACGCCATTTGCCGATTCGACGTCCCGATTCCGCATCCGAGCGCCGCGCCTGCACCTCGGCCCGGACGCGGGACGGACAATCCGAGGGCTTGGCCCGTGGACGCTTCCCCCACGGACATGCCCCTGAAGGGCTGAGCCCGTGCTGATCTGGCTGGGGGCGCTAGCGATCGGGCTGAGTCTCGGACTGTTG
Source organism: uncultured Binatia bacterium (SeqCode) (assembly GCA_965200125.1). GTDB lineage: Bacteria > Desulfobacterota > Binatia > Bin18 > Bin18 > Bin18. The sequence goes on from OZ241332.1 coordinate 2,327,084, forward strand.
GGTGCCGGCGGCTCGCTGCTGACGGTGCCGGTCCTGATCTATCTCGTCGGCCAGCCCGAGAAGATCGCGATCGCCGGCTCGCTGGGCATCGTCGGCACCATCAGCGTCTTCGGCGCGCTCCCGTACGTCCGGCGGCGCCGCGTCGCCTGGACGAGCGTCCTGCTGTTCGGCCTGCCGAGCATGGTGGGAACGTATGCCGGGGCGTATCTGGCGCAATTCGTCAGCGGCCGGCTGCAACTCGCCGTGTTCGCGCTCCTGACCGGCTCGGCCAGCGTCTTGATGTTGCGGCCGATCCGTCCGCCCGACACCCCGCACCCATCCCACGCCTATTGGAAGATCGCGCTGGAGGGGCTCGGGGTCGGCGTCCTGACCGGCTTCGTCGGAGTCGGCGGCGGTTTTCTCATCGTGCCGGCCCTCGTCCTGCTCGGCGGACTGTCCATGCACGTCGCGGTCGGAACCAGTCTGGTCATCATCACCCTGAAATCCTACAGCGGCTTCTCGAAATACCTCGACGTGCTCGACGCCTTGCATCTTCAACTCGACTGGCACGTCATCGGCCTGTTTTCGGTCGTCGGGATCGCCGGCAGTCTCGCCGGCGGCCTCGTGAGCGACCGACTTCCGCAGCGCACCCTGCGCCGCGCCTTCGCCGCTCTTTTGTTGGGGGTCAGCCTCTTTATCGTGTGGCAACTCTTCTCCCGGGCCGCCACTCCCTAACCTCCCCAGTCCACGCCTCTCACCGCCCAGCGCATCGCAATCCACAACCCACAATCCACAATCCACAATTCCCCCATCCCCCTCACCCTTGCCATCCCCCAGGCGGCTGGCTACCCTGCCGCAATGTCGCAGTACGTCGAGAGCCCGGACGCCGGCCTCGTGGTCGAGGACCGCGCCCAACTCATCGAATACTTCTTCCAGGCCGCGACACCCCGCCAGGACTGGCGCATCGGCACCGAGTACGAACTGCTCGGCGTCTCCCCCAACAGCGGCCGGGCCGCCCGCTATTCGGGCCGCCGCGGCATCGAACGCATCCTGCACGACTTGGCCGACAGCCTCGAATGGACGCCCCAGGAGGAGGCCGGCCATGTCATCGCGCTGCAGGGCGAACGCGCCAACCTCGCCCTGGAACCCGGCGCCCAGGTCGAACTGTCGGGCGAGCCGTGCGACACCGTCCACTGCGCCGACGAGGAGTTGTGCCACTTCCTGAAACACCTGCTGGCGGTCGGAGACGCGCTGGACATCGACTTTATCAATCTCGGCATCCAGCCCGTCAGCCCGCTCGACGACGTCCAGTGGATCCCCAAGACCCGCTACGGGATCATGGCCCCGTACATGGAGCGCGTCGGCGGTCTGGGACACCGCATGATGAAGCAGACCGCGTCCATCCAGGTCAACTTCGACTTCAGCGACGAGACCGACGCCATGATGAAGTTCAAGACCGGCATGGGCCTCGTGCCGGTCCTGACCGCCATGTTCGCCAACTCGCCCATATCGGATGGCAGCCTCAACGGCTTCATGACCATGCGCGGCCACGTCTGGACCGACACCGACCCGCACCGCTGCGGCCTGCTGCCGTTCGCCTTCGCCGACGCCCCGACCTTCGAGGACTACGCCGAATACGCCCTCGGCGTGCCGATGTACTTCATCGTGCGCGACGGCCGCTGGATCGACATGACGCACCTGACCTTCCGCACGTTTCTGGCTGAGGGCCACGACGGCGAGCGCGCCACCCTGGAGGATTGGGGCATCCACCTGACCACCCTGTTCCCCGAGGTGCGCATCAAAAAATATCTGGAGATCCGCTGCTTCGACAGTCAGCCGTTCGAGTTCATGCTGGCCGTACCCGCGCTGACCAAGGGCATCTTCTTCGACAACGATCCTCTGCTAGCCGCGTGGGATTTGGTGAAAAAATGGAGTTGGGACGAGCGCATCGACGCCTACCACCAAGCCCACCGCCAAGCGTTGGGCGCGCGCGTCCAGGGTATTCGGCTACTCGACCTGGCGAAGGAACTGGTGGCGATTGCGTGGCAGGGGCTCGAACGGCTCGATGACTGCAACGCCGACGGCCGCAACGAAACGATCTACCTCGAACGGCTGCGCGAGGCGATCGGCGCCGGCCAATGTCCGGCCTACGCCGTCATCGAAGAATGGATGAGCCACTGGAACTACGACCCCAGGCGGCTCGTCCAAGGCACGGCCTACCGCCTCCCCGAGGAGGAGTAGTCACCTCCGTCCCTCGTTTTCTTTCTCTATCTCCTCTGATGAGAGAAGGGACAGACAGCACTCCCCCAGCCCCCCACGCCTTCATTCCGACCCCTTGCCCTCTTCTTCGTCATTTTCGTCATTCATCCGTCTTCGTTCGTCATTTCCACCCCCCTTTTGCCATTCCCGTTTTCACCATTCTCGCCTCATACACTCGTCGTTTCCGTCCCTTATATTCATCATTCCCGCCCTCCCTTCATCATTCCCGCCCTCCCTTCGTCATTCCCGCGGAAGCGGGAATCCAGAGAGGAAAGCCCCTGCCCGATCAGTGACACTCCGAAATTCCAGATACACACCACATCGGGGATGACGAATTGTACGCTTGACATAGGACATTATACGTCCTATGTTTCGCGTCGTGATCCGCTCATTCGGAGACGGCAATACCCGTCGGCTGTTCGAGGACGGGCGACGGCGTGGGTTTCGCGGTTTGGATTATGATCGGGCGATGATGCTGCTCGACGCACTTGACGCGGCCCCCTCGCTCGATCCGCTGCGGGCACTCCAAGCGGCGCGGCTTCACCCCTTGACCGGCGCGATGCGCAGACGATGGGCCATGACGATCAACGGGCGCTGGCGGGTGACGTTTGGTTTCGCGGATGGGGACGCGCACAAAATCATGATCGAGGATTATCACAAAGGGTAAAAAGCTCCGTTCCTCCCCATAAAAAGCAAATCCCCTCCCCCTCCGGGGGAGGGCTAGAGCCTGCCCCGGATCTGATCCGGGGGAGAGGGTCCCCCGCAGCATTGCATCAACCCGAGAATTTCGAGCTACAGCACTACCAGCCCCCGAACCGTTCAGGAGGAAACTCACCATGCCCCGAGTACGGACGCATCCCGGTCGGATCCTGGCCGCGGAGTTGGAAGCCAGAAGCATGAGCGCCAACCGGCTCGCGCTCGCCATTCGCGTGCCTGCCAACCGCATCAACGCGATCCTGCGCGGCGGACGCGCAGTCACGGCTGAAACCGCGCTCCGTCTCGGCCGCTATCTCGGCACCGGCGCCGCCTTCTGGATGAACCTGCAAAGCGCCTACGATTTGTCGATCGTCGAACATCGGAAAGGCAGGCTGATCGAAGACGAGGTGCCGGCCGCGGTTCCGACCGCCGCCGAGGCGCAGATGGTCGCGGAGGAAACGGCCGATTACCGCGCAACCTTCGACCGTAACTGATCCGACACGCCCAGGCCGTCGCGCTGCTTCTCGGCCATGAGAAACAGGCCCTTCCCTTCGCTGCGCTGCTCCCAAAGTTCGCCAACCGCCCGCTTCTCATCGGTGTCCGGCCCTTCGGCGATGTGTGCGCCCTTGTACTCTACGACGAACAGCCGCCCGTCGTTCAGCAGGGTCACGAAGTCGGGATAGAACTTGCCCGTCGCGGTCGGTAGCCAGAACGACGCCGAGTGCCGCGCCACGTTGCGAATCCAGTACGTCACCTCCGGCAGGCGGTCGAGCGCCTGCGCACACTGCATTTCCTCGCTGCCGTCCGCGCCGTCGAAGGCCGGCACCGTATCGGGTCCGAGAAAGTGCTTGCTCGGCTTCCAACGCCCGCGGTAGCGCCGCTGGTCCGCGTACATGCCGTCCCGGAAGACGAAAGCCTCGTCGAAGGACGTTTCGACTCTGGCCTCCGGCGCGAAAAGGTACCGTTGGTACGCCTTGTCTTGCTCCTTCCGGCGCATGGCGTCGATCTTGTCGCGTATCTTGCGCGCCAGGATGAATTTACAGCGCATGAGCGCGGCAATCCCTATCCCGCGCCGGTCGGTGAGGGAACGGACGAGAGCGCTCAGCCACTTCCGCAAGGCGTCCGGGTCCAGGTCGATCTCGCGCACCTGCCGTTCGAGCCACACCACGAGGCGCTCCGGCGTCCAGCCTTCCACCCCAACGTTCAACACAAGTTGTTCCTGCGCGTCGAGGAACTGGTGCCGCACCTGCCGCCCGTCGATGTCGATCTCGAAGCTGTGCGCGGTTTCGCGCACCGTGAATTCGCGGTCGTCCAGCCGGGCCGGATAATCCAGCGGTGACCAGTCGATGAACTCCATGAACACGTCCGTATCGGCGAACTCCACGTTGCCCTGAATCTCACAGACGAGACGCGGCACCGCGAACGGCACGCCCCGTTGCGCCGGGGATGAATGGGGCTTGGTCGTGGCGCGATATTGCTCGATCGCCTCGGCAATCCCCCAGTGCTCCGCTTCCCCGGTTGCATCGTAGATCGCGGCCTCGAGGCGGTCGTCGACGTCGCCGGTCACGGTGATTTCGACGGCCCCGCCCGCGGCCTCGCGCACCGTCAACCCCTCGTGCGGTATCTCCCGGAGCGCCGCCACGGTTGCCGGCGCCGCGGGCAAGGTGTGGCTGAACGTCGGCGGGTCGGGCGGATCGAACAAGCCGCCGTCCGTGTCGTCATGGGGCAGGTCGAGTTGCACGTTGTCTTGTGCTTCGTCCTCCTCGAAGCCCATGTTCACCAGCTTATCGACCAGCGCCTGTGCGGCCTCGCCCACGCTCGGCTCGGACGCGTAGGCGTAGGCCCGGTTCAGTTCCGCGGCCTGCCGTCGCCGGGCATAGGGCATACGCAGCACCCGGCCGAACAACTGCTCCACGTGTTGCGCGCTCCGAATGCGCGCCACCGAACAGAACACGTACGCGAACGAACAGTCCCACCCCTCCTTGAGCGCCTCGACCGTGATGACGTGCTCGATCGGACAGCGCGGATCGAACAGGTCGATGCCGTCCAGTTCGCGCTGGTCGCCGGTCGCTACGGCGATGCGGTCTTCGGACACCTGCTCCACGTCGATCAGGTGGCGTTTCAGCGCCTCGACGGTCACCTCCTGGTTCTTCTTCTGCGCCTGGAACAGGACGATGGGCCGGATGCCGCCGGGCTCCCCTTGCGCAACGGCCGCCAGTTCGGCGCGCTTGGCGACCGCCCCGTTCACCGCGTTCTGCCACGTGGCGTTTTCGGACAGGATGACCGGCAGTTTGATCATCTCCTCGCGCTTCAACTCCTGCGCGCGCACGCTGTACAGGATGTTGGACTTGGGCCGCGGCGTGGCCGTGAACTCCACGATGGCGCACGGGTTGACGCGCGTCTGCATCTCGCGCGTCAGGCCGGTCACCGCGTTGTGCGCTTCGTCCACGATCATCAGCGGCCGGTGCAGATGCAGCAGGTTGGCGAACGAGAACTTGATGCCCCCGCCGTCCAATCGCTCCAGCCCGGGCAGCGTCGCCGGCACCGCGGAGAAATGCGGCTCCAGGTCTTCGTGGTGGGCATACACCTTGCGGCCTTCGGTATTGGTCACGCGCAAAGTCTGGATGGTGCCGACCACGAGGCAGCAATGGTCGCGCAGGTCCTGCGGGCGGACGTGGGCGAAGTCCGCGATGTCGAACACGCGCACCCGCCCGCCGAACGCTTCGTCGAGCGCCTCCCGATACGGATGCCCGGCCTTCTTGAGCGCTTCCGCGGTCTGCCGGCGGATGGTGGTCGTCGGCGCGAGCCACAGCACCAGCGGCCAGTCCTTTTCGATCCATGCGTCGCGCGCCACGCGAACCGCGTGCGCGCCCAGGATCGTCTTGCCCCCGCCGGTCGGCAGCCGCAGGCAGACGTAGGGCACGTCCGGCAGGTCGGCCAGCGCGGTATTATAGTCCCCGCGGTAGCGCCCCAGCCGCTCCGCGCATTCGGGCGCGCGGGTGATGGTCTCGTAGGCGTTCTTCGGCCCGGCGACGCGCGCTTCCTCGAAGAAGCGGCGCAGCACGTCCAGCGTTTCGCGTTGGTATTGTTTGAGTTCCATGATTCGATCCTGCTGGTTACAAGTCACGGGCCACGGTTCGGTAGTGTTTCACCTTGCAGTGCTCAGGTTGAATAATCGGGGCGGGGGACCCTCTCCCTAACCCTCCCCCAGAGGGGGAAGGGATAAGAAGGAAGAAGAGGCAAGGTAGAGACACCTTTCCCCTGATTCCCGAACTCGTCGAACAATCGAACCGTATCGAAACGAACGCCGTCTTGTCTTGCATGTCATTCCCAATAAAGAGCAAATCCCCTCCCCCTCTGGGGGAGGGCTAGGGAGAGGGTCCGAGAGCGGCAAGCCCGACACCCCACCGCCGCACCTTCGACCGAAAGGAACCCCTCCCTCTGGATTCCGGCTTTCGCCGGAATGACGTGGCAGAGGCGTTTCGGCTCGGGACGGTTCGAGTTCCACGCCCGATACCTCACTACCCACTGACCACTATTCATTGCCTCGCCTTCACCTCGTACGGCGTCTGCTTGAACACGATGCGCTCGCGGTCGAGCGTCAGCTTCCGCAGCAGCGACCGTTCGCCGTACACGGTCAGCGGCCCGTCGAAGCCGGCGTACCGCGTGGCAATCTCCGCCCGGATGATGCCCAGCGTGGCCCGCGTCAGCACGTTGCCCCCGCCCGGCCGCTTGTCCCCCAGCACCCCGTTGTACAGCAGGGCATACGCGCAGCCGTCGTGCACACCGAGCAGCGGCGATCCTCCCGTGGCGTGGCGCGTCCTCCTCCACGGGTGGCCGGTCTCGCTGAACCACACGTGCGCGGCCAACACCGGAAAACGCACGTCGCGCCGAATCCGTCCGGCTTCGTCGAACACCGGCGGCCCGAGCCGGTAGAAACGAAACCCGCCGCCCCCCTGCCAGCCCACGCTTTTGGAAATGCCGCCCTGTTCGCCCGCGATCACCTTGTCGAGCCGCGGCGTGCAATGCGTCACCGCATGTTCCCCCATCTCGATGCCGATGTAGCGGCGGCCCATCTTGTGCGCGACTGCGGCCGTGGTGCCGGAGCCGAGGAAGGAGTCGAGGACGAGGTCGTCGGGGTTGGTGGCTATGTGGAGGATACGTTGAATGAGGCGTTCAGGTTTGGGCGTGTCGAACATCTCGCTACTAAACAGACTTAGGATTTCTTTTTTGGACTCCTGATTATGACCGACTTCGACGTTTGACCACCACGTCCAGGAAGTGGTGCCTTCTATCTCGGAAAGGTATCGCTTTAATCGAGGTCTTGCTTTGTCATTTTTACCGAACTAGACTCTACCCTCCGCAACTAGACAGCGGAACGTAGATTCATTCAGCGCCCAACAACGACCTTCGGGTGGAGCATACCTGATGCCGGCGGGGGTCGTAATGGTATAAAACTGGCTCGGGGTTGCATGGCCGGTTTGACCCGTAAAATCCGTGGACGCCCATACCCCTTTTGGGTCATTATCGGGATTCGTGAAACTTTTGGCTTTGTCTTCCGTCAACGGAACCTTGTTCAAGTTGACAAGAGTAGAGTCCCTTGCGTAGGTCAGCACGTGATCGTGGGCTGCGCCTAGTCTCAATCTTGCGTCCGGCGAGGTTCTCTTTTGCCATAAAACGTTCGCAACGAAATTCTTTCGACCAAATACTTCATCCATGACGACCTTGAGATAATGCGCCTCGTTGTCGTCGATGTTGATCCAGATCGAGCCGTCCTCGGCCAGCAATTCGCGCAGGAGTTCGAGCCGCGGCCACATCATCGTCAGCCACTGTGTATGTTCGAGATTGTCGTCGTAATGCTCGAAGGCCGAGCGGGTATTGTACGGTGGGTCGATGTAGATGCACTTCACGCGCCCGGCGTAGAACGGCAGCAGCGCCTTGAGTGCCTCCAGATTGTCGCCCTGCACGAGCATGTTGCCGGCATCCGCATCCCCCGCGGACAGGTCGGGCACTTCCTCCAGCAGCCGATACGGCGCACGGGAGGCGGCACGAATATCCTCGTCGCGGGTCAGCCAGTGGAGGGTAGGCATCAGTCAGCATCCGCCTGTGGGGCTTCCGACATGGCTTCGTTGTACTCGGCAATCCATTGTTCGGCTTCTTCGGCGGTGTAGGATCCGGTAGTGACCTCGCTATATTTCGGCAATTTGTAGCTTGCTGGTTTGCCAACGTGTGGGTACAGTCGTTCTTGCCCTGCCTTTGCTTGTTCTTCAGGCAAATACTTGCAAGAAGAATCCAGATCTTCTTGACTCAGCCCGCCTTCAAAAATCACTCCAGATGTATCAGCATCTTTCCCAACTTGGCGCCTTACGTCCTCTTCAAATGGGAGGCCGAGGCTCATTTCCCATAAAACTCCCTCCATCTTCGTTTTGGATAGCATAGCTTCTTGTAGTTGTGTCGAAGGAAGCCTCGCCCCTTGTAGCTGCGCTTCCGAAAGATTGGCTCCTTGTAGCTGCGCCATAAGAAGATATGCCCCTTGGAGATGTGCCCTTCGAAGATTTGCCCATTGTAGCTCCGCCCCCGCCATATCAGCCCCTTGAATTTGTACCCTTTCGAGATTTGCCCTTTGTAGCTCCGCTGATGAAAGATGCGCCCCTTGGAGATGTGCCCTTCGAAGATTTACCCCTTGGAGCTGGGCACACCCGAGTCTAGCTTTCTGTAGTTGCGCCCTCGAAAGCTCGGCCCCTTGGAGCCGCGCCCAAGAAAGGTGCGCTCCTTGGAGTTGCACTTGAGTCAGGGCGGCCTTCTCTAAATGTGCTTCATCGAGATGTGCTCCGTTCAGGAAGCTGTGCTCTAAATTGATCTGAAGCCCCTCGAACACATGGTACTCTTGAACGAAAAGCAACGTCAGCAAACTTTGGATTTCTTCCGAGGGTTTGTTCTTGTGTTTTTGTCGGTATTTTTCCTCGCCCGTCGTCCGACGAATGTGAGCACAGAGAATGTCAAGTACGGTCTGGCGTAACTTCGGGGTGTCTTCCGCCAGATGGAAGAGTTCGTAGGCTCCGCCGAGGCGTACGGAGTCGGACGAGTTTCCAAGATGCTCTATGGCGTTTTTCAGGCGTTCCTGCCGTCGGCCTTGCTCGGTGTTCTCGTTGGCTTTCGCCTGCTGCTTCGTGGCTTCGACCTGCGCGTTGGCGGTGTCTTCCATCGCCTTGGCACGCTTGTGAGAAGCGAAAGCTTGCAAGGCGAGCAGAATACCCCCCATCCCGATGCCGAGAAACTTCAAAACCTCGTGCTTTTCTTCCAGACCTAAAAGCTCGGATATGCAGCTTTCGGCCCCTTCACAGAAGATGACGGCCAGGAAAAGCACGAACAAGACACCAAGCAACCCGACGAAAATGCCGACCGCCTTGTTGACGAGCCAGTGCCACGCTTTCGAAATATATTCTCTCACGCGCCGCATAACCGAATCGATCACGCCGCATGATACTTGGGCAACGTCCGAGATACAAATCAGGCACCCGGGACCCCCACCCCGGCCTCCCCTTCGACCTTTCGATCCTTCGACACGCTCAGGACACCGCGGGCTCAAGGACCGGGGGGAGGGGGTCGGTACCGTAGCCTGTAGGTCGGATTAGCCGTAGGCGTAATCCGACATCCTCCACCGGGTGCCCAGCGGCCCTGTCTCCCCGTTGTCGGATTACGCTTCGCTAATCCGACCTACACGGACTCGGACAGTCTCGCATAGTTCCGGCGAAAATCATCGCCACGAACGCCCCTCTCCCCGGATCAGGTCCGGGGCAGGCTCTAACCCTCCCCCACGAGGGGGTCGAGGAGGGGACAGAAGGCAGACGAACGGAAATCGGAGACTCGGTACGGGCGCCCGCTCCGCTCCCCCTCCCCTCGTGGGAGAGGGCTGGGGAGAGGGGGAAAAAAACGGGAACCTGCTTGCATCGAGGTGTATATTGCGGAAGGAAACCGCGTTGGTCCACATGATCTCTGCCCGAGACATGAGCCGGAAGGAGCGCACCCGTTATGAGCCGAAAGCGTAAACCCATTCCCGTCTTCAGGAGCGAGGCCGAGGAACGCGCCTTCTGGGAACGGCACGACTCGACCGACTACGTGGACTGGAACACGGCCGAGCCGGTCCGGTTCGGCAATCTGAAACCGTCCGCGCGACCGGTTGACCGTCATTCCGGCGGACGCCCCGGCCACGGACGGCCCCCTCTCCCCAACCCTCTCCCACCAGGGGAGAGGGGATAGAACGGACAGAATCGGACTCGCCCCTTGCTTCATCTTTACGTTCGTCCGCTTTCTGTCCCCTCCCCCCGGTCCCTGAGCTTGCGGTGTCCCGGGCTCGGTCCCTGAGCCTGTCGAAGGGTCGAAGGGCATGGGGGAGGGCTAGGGAGAGGGGCAGGAAAAAGCGCGCAAACCGAGGGGAATCGGCTCTCCGTTTCGGTTTGCCCTGTGCGGCGTTCGTGCTATGTGGCGGGAAATCTGCACGCGAGTTGCAGACGGACCTACGGCAACGGAATCGCAATCAGTTCAAGAGGAGGGCCGCATGGAATTGACCAAAGACACGCTGCTGTGGATGTACGAACGGATGCAGACCATCCGGCAGTTCGAGGACCGCGTCAAGGTCGAGTTCGGCAAGGGGAAGATTCCCGGCTTCGTGCATCTGTACGCCGGGGAAGAGGCCGTGGCGGTCGGCATCTGCGCGAATCTGACCGACGCGGACTTCATGACCTCCACGCACCGCGGCCACGGCCACTGCATCGCCAAGGGCGTGGACGTGAAGGGCATGATGGCCGAGCTGTACGGCAAGGCGACCGGCATCTGTAAGGGCAAAGGCGGCTCCATGCACATCGCCGACATGGACAAGGGGATGCTGGGGGCGAACGGCATCGTGGGCGGCGGGCCGCCGCTGGCGTGCGGGTCCGGGCTGACGGCCAAGACCAGGAAGACCGATCAGGTCACGATCTGTTTCTTCGGCGACGGTGCGTCCGAACAGGGCACCCTGCACGAAAGCCTGAATCTGGCCGCGATCTGGGACCTGCCCGTGGTGTTCATCGCCGAGAACAACGGCTATGCCGAGTCCACGCCGTCCGCCTATCATTGCAGCGTGGAGAACATCGCGGACCGCGCCGCGGCCTACAACATGCCGGGCGTGACCGTGGACGGGAACGACATCTTCGCGGTGCACGAGGCCGCGGGCGAAGCCATTGCGCGCGCCCGGGGTGGGCAGGGACCGACCCTGCTGGAATGTAAGACGTACCGCTTCAACGGGCATTTCGAGGGCGACGCGCAGACCTACAAGGTGCCCGAGGAAAACGAGAAGTATCGAACCACGCTCGACCCCATAAAACTCTTCCGGGAAAACGTGCTGGCGCGCAACGCCGTGGCCGAGAACGAGTTGCAAACCGTCGACGAACGGGTGCAATCCGCCATCGACGCCGCGGTCACCTTCGCCGAAGACAGCCCCTTCCCCCAAGCCCAAGAGACCTTCACCGACGTTTACGTCAGCTACTGACCTCCCCCTTTCGTCTTGTTCCCTCCCCCCGGTCCTGAGCCTGCGGTGTCCTGAGCTCGGTCCCTGAGCCTGTCGAAGGGTGTCGAAGGATCGAAGGGTGAGGGAGAAGGCCAGGGGGGGACCGAGCGAGCGAAAGGGTTCCGAACTCACGCCACGACAGCATTGGAAACCCCCACCGTCTCCGCCATCAACCAAGCAAAGGGGAATGACAGACGAGATGTGGTCCGGGAACCGTTTCGACAGGCTCAACGGGCTGACGCCCAACCTGGTCGAGAAGCCCGGTCTCTGAGCCCGGGCAAGTTCCAGAATCAACGTCCCGTCATCCCCGATCGGAGGAACCGTCATGCCGGAACGCGAACTCAACTTTGGGCAGGCCCTGAACGAGGCCATGAGTATGGAGATGCGCCGCGACCCGAACGTCGTGCTGATGGGCGAGGATGTGGCCGGCGGCGCCGGCGTCGAACACCTGGAGGGCGACGAAGCCTGGGGCGGGGTGCTGGGCGTCACCAAAGGCATGGTCAAGGAATTCGGCCGCGAGCGCGTGATCGACACCCCGATCAGCGAGTCGGGCTTCATCGGCGCTTCGGTCGGCGCCGCGGTGACCGGCCTGCGGCCGATTGCCGAAATGATGTTCGTCGGCTTCATGGGTGTCTGTTTCGACCAGATTCTGAATCAGGGGGCCAAGCTCCGGTACATGTTCGGGGGCAAAGCCAAGGTGCCGCTCGTGATCCGCACGCTGTGCGGCGGCGGCTACCGGGCCGCGGCCCAGCACTCGCAGGTGCTCTACTCGCTGTTCACCCACGTGCCGGGCCTCAAGACCATCGTGCCCAGCTCGCCGTACGACGCCAAGGGGCTGCTGATTTCCGCGATCCGCGACGACGATCTCGTGATCTTCTTCGAGGACATCACCCTCGGCGCCATGAAAGGGCCGGTGCCCGAAGACGATTACACGATTCCGCTCGGCAAGGCCGAGATCAAACGGCCGGGCACGGACGTGACCGTGGTCGCCATCGGCAAGATGGTCCACCACGCCATGACCGCCGCGGAGGAACTCGACGAACAGGGCAAGAGCGCGGAGGTGATCGACCCGCGCACCCTGTCGCCGTTCGACGAAGACGCGGTACTCGCCTCGGTCGAGAAGACCGGCCGGCTGGTCATCGTCGACGAGTCGCACCCACGCTGCAACGTCGCCACGGACATCGCCGCATTGGTCGCGGACAAGGGCTTCGACTTTCTGAACGCGCCGATCAAGACCGTGGCCGCGCCGCATACGCCGGTGCCGTTCAGCCCCCCGCTGGAAGATCACTATCTGCCCGGCCCGCAGAAGATCCGCGACGCCGCGCTCGGCCTGTTCTGATCGCGGCCGGGGTGGGCCACGCCGCCCGCCCCGGAACGCCCCTCCCACCGCATGGCCGCCGTCGGCATCATCGCCAACCCGCGCGCGGGCAAGGACATCCGCCGCCTGGTCGCCCACGGCTCGATTCTCGACACCCAGGAAAAAGTGTACATCGTGCGCCGCGCGATCCTCGGCATCCAGGGCGCGGGCGCCGGCGAGGTCGTGCTGTTCCCGGACCCGGCCAACATCGCGTCCAAAGCCCTGTCCGGCATCGAGAACGAGTTGTCCATGACCGCGCGCTTTCTGGACATGTCGGTCTTCGACGAGGCGGGCGACTCGACCCGCGCAGCGCGGCTGATGCATGAGCAGGGCGTGGCGTGCGTCATCGTGATCGGTGGGGACGGCACCAACCGCGTGGTCACCAAGGGCAGCGGCGCCATGCCGCTCGTGCCGCTGTCCACGGGCACGAACAACGCGTTTCCGCAGTTCCTGGAATCCACGTTGGCCGGGCTGGCCGCGGGCTATTACGCGGCGCACGGCTTTCCCGTGGACACCTGTACCCGCCGAAGCAAACGGCTCGACCTGTACTGCAACGGCGCGTTGCACGATGTCGCATTGGTGGACGCCGCGGTGTGCGATTACCAGTTCATCGGCGCCCGTGCGGTGTGGGAGGTGGACCGGCTGAAGGAACTCTTCCTCACGCAGGGCCGACCGACGAACATCGGCTTGGCGTCCATCGGCGGGATGCTGCATCCGGTATCCCCCGCGGAGGATTGCGGCTTGGCCGTCGTACTCGGAGACGGCGGGCCGCGGCTGACCGCGCCGATCGCCCCGGGCATGGTGGTATCCGTGCCGGTCCGGCGGCATGCACCGATGCGACCGGGCGACCGTCTGCCGGTCGGATTCACGCCGTCCATCATCGCCTTGGACGGCGAGCGGGAGTTGGTGGTGAACGCGGAGGACCACTGGGAAGTGGAACTGTCCTGGAACGGGCCGCGCGTGCTGGAAATCGACAAGGTGATGGATGCGGCGCGGCACGTCTCACGACCGTAAGGAGGTCGAATCCGACGCCGCGCACCGAATATCTCACGCCATGAAGATCGTACTGTGTTCCACCCATTTTCCGCACTGCGCGGAAACGCTGCGCCGTCACCTGCCGGACGACACGGTGATCGCATGTCCCGCCGAAGACGTGGCTACGGCCACGCGCGACGCCGACGTGATCGTGCCGACCATGCACCGCGTGGACGCCGCGATCATCCGCGGCACCGGGGCCGCCATGATCCACCAGTTCGGAGTCGGGCTGGAAGGCGTGGACATCCCGGCTGCGACCGCGCGCGGCATCTACGTCGCCAACGTGCCGGGACGGGAGGGCGCCGGCAACGCCATGTCGGTGGCCGAGCACGCCATCTGGTTGATGCTCTGTCTGGCGCGCAAATTTCCGCAGGCGGCGGAGAACGTGCGCAAGGGCGTCTTCGGGTCGCCGATGGGCCGCGGGCTGCTCGGCACGACCGTGGCGCTCGTCGGCGTGGGCAGCATCGGCACGCAACTCGCACGGCGCCTGCGTCACTTCGGGGTGCGGTTGCTGGGCGTGAAGCAGCACCCGTCCGAAGACATGCGCACCGCGTTCGGCTTCGAGCGGCTGGGCGGGCCGGACGACCTGCACGCCACGTTGGCCGAAGCGGATTTCGCGGTGCTCGCCGTGCCGGTCACGCCGCGGACGCGGGGCATGATCGACGCCGCGGCCTTCGCCCGTATGAAACGGAACGCCTTCCTCGTCAACGTCGGCCGCGGGCCGGTCATCGATCACGCTGCGCTGGTCGCCGCCCTGGAGAACAGAGAAATCGCGGGTGCCGGGCTGGACGTGTTCTGGGACGAGCCGGTGGACCCGGACGACGCGATGTTCCGACACAACGTCATCGCCACCCCCCACACCGCGGGCGTCACGGACATTTCGTACGACGACATCGCGCGCGGCGTGGCGGCCAACGTCAACCGGCTGCGCGCAGGCGAGCCGCCCATCAACTGCGTCAACCTGGCCGAGGTGCAGGCGCAGCGAGCCGGGGAACGTTAGCCGGCCATGCACGGGACTCTGTCAGTCGTGGCCGGCCTGTTGCTCGTGTTCGCGTCGTGCGAGGAGCCGCCGCGGCCACGCCGACCCACTCCGCTGGACCTGACCCGCGTGGGCACGCTGTCCGGGACCGTTTTCTTCGACGGGCCGGCGCCCGATTCGTCCCAACTCCAACTCGGCGGCTGGTCCGAGTGCGCCGCCCAGCACGACGGGCCGGTCTCGGCCGCGGACGTGCTGGTCACGGACGGGCGGTTGCAGAACGCGCTCGTGTACATCGAGGACGGCTTGGGCGAGCGGGTGTTCGCGGTGCCCGAACGGCCGGTCGTGAGCGACCAGCAGGGCTGCCGCTTTTTGCCGCGCATTCTGGCGGCGCAGGTGGATCAACCCATCCGTTTTCTCAACAGCGACCCGCTGGCGCACAACGTCCACGGCCTGCCCGCACGTTCGCGGCAGTGGAACTTCAGCCTCGGCCTCAAAGGGACCTCACGCACGCTCAGCGTAGGGGCCGAGGAAGTCGGCATCGAAATCAAGTGTGACATCCACGGCTGGATGCGGAGTTACCTCGGCGTGTTCGACCATCCGTATTTCGCGCTGAGCGCCGGGGACGGCACGTTCACGCTCGCCGACGTGCCGCCGGGGCGATACACCGTCGCGGCGTGGCACGAACGTTTCGGTTCGCGTTCCCAATCGGTCATCCTCGATGAACGCGGGGAAGAAATCGTGGCGTTCAGGTTTTCGACTGCGGCGGACGGGTAAGGTGGTAGATCGGCCTGCAATTCCGGGCTTATGCGCCGGTGCGGGGAACCCTCACCCCCGGATCAAGTCCGGGGCAGGCTCTAACCCTCTCCCTGGTCCCTGAGCCTGTCGAAGGGGAGGGAGAGGGGATTTGCTTTTGATTTCTTCATAATTCCCTATAGCCTGTTCACTTCTTCTCGCTTTCTATATCTCTGAGAAGAAAAGGAATTCGCCTTTTATCCCTCTCCCTCTGGGAGAGGGTTAGGGTGAGGGCGCCCGAGACGTGATCCAAGGAAGAGAGAATTTTCAGACTGCGGCCTGCCCCGGCCGAGGATGAGCCGGTCGCGCCCGGCGTCCGGCATCCCCGGCCGTCCGCTAATCCACCGGCCACTCCTTGGCGACCTTGCCGCCGACCTGAAAGATCAGGTGGTAGGCCAAGCCGAAGCCGATCACCAGCACGACCGTCACCCACAAGGGGCTGAAGGTCAGGGACGGATAATGTCCAGAGCCTGCGAACATGGCGAACAGCATCGGCACGGACAGGAACGTGTTGGTGCGCGAGGCGAGCAGCGCCTTCTTGGGCAACGCCGGGTCCGGCGCTTCGCCCTTGACCGTCGCCGTGATGATCTGCTGCTGGGCCGGCCAGATGATGAACCACACGTTGAACCACATGACCGTACCGAACAGCGCGCCCATCGTGATCCACAGGCCGGCGCTCGACCCGAACAGGCCGGCGTCGCCCGTGAATCCGCTCCCCAACAGGAAGTACTTCCACAGAATCATCAACAAGCCGGACAGGAAGGTGAACATCGCGCCCCAACGGAACCACCACAGCGTGCGCGGCATCAACTGGGGCACGACCTGCTTGCGGACGTCGGCCTCGAGCGCCCCCTGAAAATGGGCGTTGATGAGATTGAAGTAGTACAGCAGGCCGATCCAGGTAATCCCGGCCAGCAGATGCACCCACCGGAACAGGGCTTGTACTATGTCGTTCCTGTCGATCGAGGTAATCCCGGCCAGCAGATGTACCCACCGGAATAGGGTTTCTACGATGTCGTCCATGCAGCTTCCCCCTTCTTTCCGCCGACGTACCGCTACTTAAACGCCGCGGCCCGGCCCGAGTCAATGACGACCGCTCCGCTCCCTTCTTCCTCCCCTTCGACAGGCTCAGGGACCAGGGAGAGGGCTAGGGTGAGGGTCTGCGTGATCCGGAGGGTGAAGGCAACTTGCAAACCGACACTTTCCCCCGCCGATCTGTCCCGCTCCAAGGCGCTGCGCTAGATACCCACTCGTGCGCAACGCACGCAGCCGACGGAGGCCATTCACGTGACATATCTACTGGTCGGGCTCGGAGGGTTTCTGGGCGCGGTATGCCGCTTCGCGGTGGCAACCTGGGCGGCGCGCCTGTTCGGGGGGCCGTTTCCGCTCGGCACGTTCATCGCCAACGTCAGCGGGAGCTTCCTGTTGGGCGTTACCCTCGCCGTGCTGGAAGATAAGGCGTTGTTGAATACGCCTCAGCGCCACTTTCTGGTCGCCGGATTTCTGGGGGCGTACACCACGTTTTCGACCTTCAGCTACGAGTCCCTGCACCTGTTCCAGCACGGCCCGATGCTGATCGGGGTGCTGAACGTGGCGGGCAGCGTGGCGTTGGGCCTGATCGGGGTCTGGGGAGGATTCGCGCTGGCCCGATGGGGGGTTGGATAGCGAACGGCGGCGGCAGGCCGGGGACCCTCTCCCCCGGATCAAGTCCGGGGCAGGCTCTAGCCCTCTCCCTGGTCCCTGAGCCTGTCGAAGGGGAGGGAGAGGGAATTAGGAAGAAAAAACAGAACCTCTCCTTAGTCCCTGAGCCTGCGGTGCCCTGAGCTTGTCGAAGGGTCGAAGGGGTGGGAGAGGGGATACAGGATAGTTCTGAAGTCAAGGTCTCCGCGGTATCCCTGCACAAGCAAGCATCCATGTTCCGATCTCCCGCTTCCGCGGGACTAACGATCGGGATGGAAACGTCAACCGTCCAATTCCCAATAAAGAGCAAATCCCCTCCCCCTCTGGGGGAGGGTTAGGGAGAGGGAATTTCCGAAGTGAGGCAGGCCCCCGATTCGATCAGTGAATCGGGGCGTCGTCGATGCTGTAGTTGATGTAGGCCGCGGTCACCAGATCGTGGAGTCGCCGGCAGTGGTCTCCGACCTGTTGCAGGACGGCGTCCCGGTCCTGCCGGTCGGGCCATTCGTAGCGCACCAGGGCGCACACCCGGCCGGCGAGCCGCTGGGCCGCGTCCGCGGCAGGCGAACCCGGGCTCGGCGCAATCGCGGCCAACTCTTCGGCGACGCCGTCGAGCGAGCAGCACAGCGAGCCGGGGAGTGACACGTCCGTGGCCAGCAAGTCCAGAACGTGGTCCGGCTGCACTTCGACGCTGTAGTGGCGATTGTAGGCGTCGAATGCCTGATAGAAGCGCAGCAGGCTGCCCCAGTCGGCGTCGAGCGACTCGTCCTGCGGCGTGCCGGCGGCGAGTTGCGCCCCCAGCAGAGAGACCGAAAGTTGCGCGCGCTCGATGAAACGCCCGACCCGCATGAAGTGCCAGCCTTGATCCCGGTACATGGTCGTTTCCGCCACCCCGGCGAACGTGTCCATCGCGCGCGCGGTCTCCGCGTAGAAATTCTCGGGCGACGTCTTCCAGATGTCCTGAATGCCCATCGGCCGAAGCTGTAAATAGGTCAGGTTCAGACAGGTCCACATCTCGGCGCTGATGCAGTGACGCATCTGGCGCGCGTTCTCGCGCCCGGACCCAATGCAGTTCCAGACCGAATCGGGATTCGACGGCTCGAACGTCAGGTCGTCCGCCAAGGTGTAGGAGTCGGCCAGGGTGAAGTCGTCGCTGCTCGTCAGGTCCAGGCCGCCGCCGAGTGGCTCGCGGTTGAGACTGGCGTATATCCGGCTCCAGCCGAAATTGATCTCGCGAACCGGGCGGTCCACCAGCGTCTCCACCTGCAGGCGGAGCAGGCGGCAGAGATGCTCCGCCCGTTCGAGATACCGGCCCATCCAGTACAAGCCCTGTGCACTCCGCGAAAGCATGTCAGTCCTCCAACACCCACAAGTCTTTGCCGCCGCCGCCCTGGCTCGAATTCACCACCAGGCTGCCCCGGCGCAGGGCCACGCGGCAGAAGGCGCCGGGCACCATACGGGTTTCGCGGCCGTGGAGCACGAAGGGCCGCAGGTCCACGTGGCGCGGCTCGAACCCGCCCTCGATCAGGCACGGCGCACGGGAAAGCGCCAGCGTGGGTTGCGAAATGAAGTCCGCGGGGTCGGCGCGCACCTGTTCGGCGTATTCGCTGCGCTCCGCGGGCGTGGCGTGCGGGCCGACCAGCATGCCGTAGCCGCCGGACTCTCCCACCCGCTTCACCACCAGCTTGTCGAGATTGTCGAGCGTGTACTCCAGGTCCTGCGGGCGGCGGCAGAGATACGTCTCCACGTTGGCCAGAATCGGCTCCTCGCTCAGGTAGTAACGGATCATGTCGGGTACGAAGACGTACACGCTCTTGTCGTCGGCGACGCCGGTGCCGGGGGCGTTGGCGAGCGCCACGTTGCCACGCTTCCAGGCGTCCAGCAGCCCGGGTACACCGAGCATGGAGTCCGCGCGGAAGACATTCGGGTCGAGGAAGTCGTCGTCGATGCGGCGGTAGATCACGTCGATCCGCCGCAGGCCGGTCGTGGTGCGCATATAGACGCAGCCGTCCTTGACGCACAGGTCGCGGCCTTCGACCAGTTCGGCGCCGAGTTCGTGCGCCAGAAACATGTGCTCGTAGAAAGCGGAATTGAACACCCCGGGCGTCAAGAGGGCGATGCAGGGGTCCGGCCGGCCGGCCGGGGTGAGTTCGCGCAGCGTGCGGAGCAGGAGTTGCCCGTAATGCTCGACCTCCTGCACCCGGCAACTGCGGTACAGCCGGCGCAAGCTCGCCTTGACCACCTTGCGGTTGGCGATCATGTACGACACGCCCGACGGGACGCGCAGGTTGTCTTCGAGCACGCGGAAGCCGTCGTTGGTGCGCACGATGTCGGTGCCGCAAATGGCGACCCACGTGCCGTGCGGGACGCTGACTCCGCGCATTTCCGGGCGATACTGCGGGCACTCGTGCACCATGTCCGCGGGAATCACGCCGTCGGCGATGATCCGGCCGTCGTGGTAGATGTCGTCGAGGAAGCGGTTGAGCGCGGTGAGCCGCTGCGTCAGGCCGGTTCGGAGATGGCCCCACTCCGCGGCGGAGAGCAGCCGCGGCAGGCAGTCGATGGGAATGATGCGTTCCGACGCCTCGTCGTCCTTGTACACCGTGAAGGTGATGCCCTCGTTCGAGAAGGACCGCGTCACCCGCTCCTGAATGCTGCCGATTTCCTCGCCCGTCAGCGCCTGCAACGCATCGTGGAGGGGACGGCAGTGCGGGCGGGCGGTACCGTCGGGCAGGAACATCTCGTCGTAGATGGAAGCGTCGTGGTCGTACCCGGCGAAGTCCATGCGTCGTCTCCCCCAATCGATACTGTTTTCACCCCGCGGCCGTGGAAGCAGGGCGGAACCTAGCATCAGGCAATGCAGGGTTCAACGTTCGGACATGCGGGCGGGAGTGTCGCAGTTGGATACGCCCAGGCTGATCGATGTTGCGAGGGGCCGGACCCTCTCCGGGAAGGAGAGGGGATGAAAAAAAGAAGGGGATTACATGCTTGAATATCCCACCCTTTCGTCATTCCCGCGAAACCGGGAATCCAGAGGATGGATATCTGCTTCCGCAGGGGTGCCTCCCTCGTCGCCCCGGCTCCCATACTCGTCGCCCCGGCGAAAGCCGGGGTCTAGGGGAAAGGTGTCCTCTGGATTCCGGCTTTCGCCGGAATGACGAAATGGGCCGGACAGGGTGGGGGGACGGAGGGGTGTGACGAGGAAAAACCGTCTTCGGGACCGTCTTGTATATGATTCCCAAAAAGAAAGAGATTTAAGGAGCTAAGCGAGAGAGAGGGGAGCAGAAGGATGCCCCCCTCCCGACCCAGGCCGCGGCGTGATAGCGTCATGACGCCCAAGGCTGGAAACGGTTGACTTGCCGAGGTTCCGTGCGGCAGTCTATGGCGGCTATCCTGAAGGGGACGGTGGAACGCGCGCATGGAAGAGAAGAAGAAGTACAAGATCCTGGTCGTTGACGACGAGCCCGATCTGGAGCGGCTCGTGCTGCTGCGGATGCGCCGCGAAGTCCGGTCCGGCATGTACGAGTTCGTGTTCGCCCACAACGGGGTCGAGGCGCTGGACGTCCTCGGAAAAGACGGGGGCATCGACATGGTGTTGTCGGACATCAACATGCCCCAGATGGACGGCCTGACGTTGCTGGAGCAGATCCCCACGGTGGACCCCGACCTGCGCGCGGTCATCATCTCGGCGTACGGGGACATGAAGAACATCCGCACCGCGATGAACCGTGGCGCGTTCGACTTCATCATCAAGCCGATCGACTTCGAGGACTTCCGCGTCACGATCGCGCGGACCCTGAGCCACATGGCCATGCTGCGCGACGCGTTGGCCTCGCGCGACAAGCTAGTCGCGCTGCAAAACGAACTCGGCGTCGCCAACACCATCCAGCAGTCCATCCTGCCCACCCAGTTTCCCGACAATCCCGACTATCAAATCGACGGACACATGGTCCCGGCCCGCGGCGTGGGCGGCGACTTCTTCGACGTCGTGCGGCTCGACCAGGGGCGGGTCGGCTTGGCCGTGGCCGACGTCTCCGACAAGGGCGTGCCGGCCGCGCTGTTCATGATGCTGACCCGCACGCTGCTCAAGGGCGCGGCCATCGGCTGCGCCGGCCCGGGCGGGGTGCTCAAAGAGGTCAACCGCCTGCTGCACGAAGACAACGACACCGCGATGTTCGTGACCGTGTTCTACGCGATCTTCGACCCGAGCGACGGCACGCTGGTCTATGCCAACGGCGGCCACAACCCGCCCTTGCTGGTTCACGGCGACGGCAGTTCGGACGTCCTGGCACAGACCGGCGGAATCGCGCTCGGGTTGCTGCCGGACAACGACTACGCCGAGCAGACCGTCACCCTGGAACCCGGCGAGGCGGTCGTGATGTACACCGACGGCGTGACCGAGGCCGTGAACGGGGAGGCCGAAGAGTTCGGCATGGAACGCTTGCAGGGCGTCTTCGGCACGACGCCGCACACCAACGCGCAGGACGCCAACCGCGCCGTGTTTCAGGCGGTCAGCGACTTCACGGGCGACACGCCCCAGTTCGACGACATCACCGGCTTGACGCTGTATTGCAAGGGCCGGGGCGGCGGAGATGCCGGCGCGTGAGGAGTCCGCAGCGTGAGCGCCACCATCACGCTCGACCTGAGCGATCAGTCCGACGAGTTGGCCCGGCTGGCGACAGCCATCCAGGAACTGGCCGAGGGCGAAGACTGGCCGGCCGACGTGGCTTTCCAGATCAACCTCTGCCTGGACGAGCTGACCACCAACGTCGTCAAGTACGCCCACGCCGACGACGGGTCGCGGAAGATTCACATCACGCTGGCCTCGGACCCGGATCTGATCACCATCGAGATGATGGACAACGGCCCGCCCTTCGACCCGCTGCACGATGCCCCGCAGCCCGACCTGGAAGCGTCGCTCGAAGCGCGCAGAATAGGCGGGCTCGGCATTCACTTCGTGCGCACGCTGATGGACGAGGTGCGGTATCGGCGCGAGCAGGATCGCAACCATCTCACCATGATCAAGCGCAGGTCCGCATGAACCGCCCCTTGCGCCTGTCTTCCGTCGGGGTGCTCGCCGCGGGGCTCCTGCTGTGTTTGCGGGCGGTTACGTCCGCCGCGGAGGTCGGCGTGTTCGAGGACCGCATCGTGTTCGGCCAGTCCGCGGCCTTCAGCGGCCCGGCCCAGGAACTCGGCAAGAACATGCGGCGGGGCATCCGGGCGGCCTTTCGGGAAACGAACGACCAGGGCGGCGTGCATGGCCGCCGGCTCGAATTGATCTCGCTCGACGACGCGTACGAGCCCGAGGCAGCGATCACCAACACCCGCCGGCTGATCGAAGAGGAACAGGTGTTCGCCCTGATCGGCGCGGTGGGGACGCCGACGTCGCGCTCGGCCACGCCGGTCGCCGCGGACGCCGGCGTGCCGTACATCGCACCGTTCACGGGCGCCGCGTTCCTGCGCGAACCCAAGTGGGCCAACGTCATCAATCTGCGGGCGTCCTACTATCAGGAAACCGAGGAAATGGTCGCGCGGCTGACCGAAGACCTGAAAATTCGGCGCATCGCGGTGCTGTATCAGGACGATTCGTTCGGCCGGGCCGGCTACCGCGGGGCGCGGCGCGCGTTGGAGCGACGGAACATGGACGCGGTGGCGCTCGCCGTCTATCCGCGCAATACCACCGCGGTCAAGACCGCGCTGCTCGAGCTGCGCCGGCGGACGCCCGAGGCGGTGATCGTGGTCGGATCTTATCAGCCGGTGGCGGCGATGATCGCCTGGTCGCGGCACATCGGGTTCAAGCCGGTGTTCATTACGATCTCCTTCGTCGGCAGCAACGCGCTGGCCCAAAAGCTGGGGCCAGCAGGGGCGGGGGTCTTCGTCACCCAGGTGGTGCCCTTCCCGCTCGCGACCGCCCCGCCCATTCTCGATCGCTACCGGAATGCGATGGCCGTCCACGCCCCCGACACCCCGCCCGGCTTCGTCTCGCTCGAAGGTTACCTGGCCGGGCGGCTGGCCGTAGCCGCGCTGGAGCGCACGGGCTCGCCGCTCGATCGCGCCGGCTTTCTCGACAGTCTGCGACTAGCGGAACCGGTGGACCTCGACGGTTTCGAGCTGCGCTACGGCGACGACAACCAGGGATCGGATCTGGTCTTCGTGACCGCCATCGGCCGTAACGGCCGCTATCGGCCGATCAGCCACCTCGGAGAAGCAGCGCAACCGTGAACGAGCGACTCCAGCGTATTCTCAGGGCCGGGTCCCGCATCTCGGGACGGCTGTATCTCGGCATCGGCGGGGCGGTCGCGCTGACCATGGCCGCCAGCCTGGTTGCCTGGTACTCGTTCGACCGGGTCGGCGACGCCCAGCGTCTCGTGAACGAGCGCAGCGTGCCGGAGATGGCCGCGGCGTTCCGTGTCGCCCGGCAGAGCAGCGCGCTGGTGGCCGCGGCCCCGCGGCTGACCGCGTCCGCGACGCGGGAGGACTTCGCCCGCGTGCGAGACGAAATCACCGCAGAACGGACCGCCTTTCGGGAGCGGTTGGAAGCGCTCACCCACCGCGGGGAAAGCGACGGCCGGCTGCGGCGCATCCGCAGTCGCGGCGGCACGTTGATCGCGAACATCAAGGCGATCGAGGCGTCGGTGGCGGAACGCTTCGAGCTGATCGCACAGAGTGACGCGCTGCGCGCCGAATTGATGGCATTGCAGAACCACCTGGAACGGATTCTGGTGCGCGCGATCGACGACCAGTTCTTCTTCGCCATTACCGGCTACCGCACCCTGGGCGAGCCGCCCGTTCCACGTCGGAACCACTTCTCGGAGGAGGAATTCCACCGCTATCGCCACCTGGTCGAGTTGCAGACGACCGCCACCCTCGGCACGCGGCTGCTGGGCAGCGCGTTCGCGCTGTCGGACGCCCGGCTGCTCGAACCCCTGCGCGAACGGTTCGAGGCCAGCGCGGCGAGTGCCGAACGGAACCTGGCCGGGTTGGGCGACGCGGCCGTCGTGCCGGAGCTGGAGTCCGACTTGGCCCAGCTCTTCGACCTCGGTATCGGTGCCAAAGCGGGGTTCGACCTGCGCTCGCGCGAACTCGCCCTGGCCCGACGGCAGCAGGAATTGCTGGATCGCAACCGCGACCTTGCCGCGGGGCTGGTCACCGAGGTCGAAGGCATGGTGCGCACCGCCCGCGCCAGTGCGCTGGACGCCACGCAGGCCGCGGACGGCGCGATTGCGACCGGCCAGAACCTGCTGCTCGGACTGAACGTCGTCTCCATCGGCGGGGCCCTCGTCATCGCCTGGGTGTTCGTCGGCGCGTTACTACGCCGCCTCGCCCAGTTGTCGGAACGCATGCGCGGGATGGCCGCCGGCGACCTCGAAGCGGAAGTCGAGATGGACGGACACGACGAGGTGGCCGAAATGGCCGCGGCCCTGGAGGTTTTTCGCCGCCGATCGTTGGAAGCCCAGCGTCTGAATCTGGTCGAAAAGCTGGCCGAAGAGCTGCGCGGCAAGAACGACGAGCTCGAAAAGGTGCTGGGCGACCTACGCAAGGCCCAGGACCAGATCGTCATGCGCGAGAAGCTGGCCGCGCTCGGCCAACTCACCGCCGGCGTCGCTCACGAAATCAAGAACCCGTTGAACTTCGTCAAGAACTTTTCCGAGGGCTGCAAGGAAATCCTGGAAGAACTCCAAGAGGAGATTCCGCCGGCCGGCGAGGAGTTGAAGGAGGAGCAGCGCCAGTTGATCGTGGACATCGGCAAGGATCTGGACGAAAACCTGACCAGCATTCACCAGCACGGCGAGCGCGCGAACCGGATCGTCCACGACATGCTCAGCATGGGCCGCGGGTCGGGCGAACGGCAGCTCACGGACATCAACGCACTGCTCGACGAGCACGCCCGGCTCGGCTATCACAGCGCGCGCGCCACCGACTCGAACTTCCAGTTGAACATCAAGGAGGATTTCGACGATCAGATGGGCGAACTCAGCGTCGTCGCCCAGGACATGGGCCGCGTCTTCCTGAACATGGTCAGCAACGCGTGTTACGCCACGGACCAGAGACGCGCCACGGCCCAGGACGGCGAAAACGGCGCGGGGTACGAACCCACGTTGTGGCTGGCGACGCGGCGGACTCCGGACACCGTCGAGATCCGCATCCGGGACAACGGTGGCGGGATTCCACCCGACGTGGTGGACAAGATTTTCAACCCGTTCTTCACGACCAAGCCGACCGATCAGGGAACGGGGCTCGGCTTGGCGCTCTCCAACGACATCGTCCGCGAGCACGGCGGCGCCATCCGTGTCGAGACAGAACCCGGCGAGTTCACGGAGATGATCGTCGAGTTGCCCGTCCGGCCCTCCGCGGCAACGGCGCAGGGCGACGATCCGGCCCCGGACGACGCGCCCGACGACGAAGCCGTGGACCAGACGTAGGGCCGCGGCCTCTCTCAGCCCTTCATGGCGGCCAGCGCTTCTCCGCGCGAGCCGTGCACGGTGATGATCTTGTCGAAGCCGCTGATCTCGAAGACCTCCCGAATCGAGGCCGACAACGAGCAGACCACGAGCTTCGCTTGGCGTTGCCCGAGCGTCTTGGCGATCAGCAACACCGCCCGAAGCCCGGCACTACTGATGTAGGACAGCGCCTCCAGGTCCATGACGACGGACGTGTCGTCCGCGCCGATTGCAGCGTTGAGCGCGTCCTGGAACTCGCGCGCGTTCATACTGTCGATGCGGCCTTCCGGCTTCGCAATCAGGACGCCACCTTCCCGTTCGGTCTTGATATCCATCCGTTCTCCTTCTCCGGGTTATGGTTCGCTGCCAACCCGACTCGGCATTGCCGCCTGGCCGGGGCCGATGAGGCGGACAACATATTTCCATGCGGCCTCGTTCGCCAGACCCTATGCCATCATGCGAAGAATTTCCACCGGGTTGAGCCGGGCGGAAGGTTTCCCTTCCGAGTCCTTATACTCAGTACGAAACCGCGGTCATTGCCGTCTCCTCATCCATTCTCCCCTGGTGGGAGAGAGATAAAAGTACGCTTCACCCTCTGGCATTAGTTAGCCGGGTATGTAATGCTCTTGCTTTATTCCTTCCCCCTCTGGGAGAAGGTCTGGACATGGACCGGATGTGAAAAGAAACTCGTGCCCATGCTCTCTACCGCTCAACGGGGGAGCCTCTCAGCCGTCCGGGCCGAGGGCGGCGAGGAGGCGGAGCAGGTCGATGCGGGCGATGGCTAACCGGAGGCGGGCGTCGAGCACGTCGTGTTCGGCGCGCACTACCGCTTGCCGGGTGTCCACCTCGGCCACGACCGTCGCCCGACCCGCCGCTAGTTTAGTACGGGTGAGGGTGGCGGCCTTCTGTGCTTCATTGACCGCCTGCTGAAGTCTTCGGCCGCCGATGCCAGACCTTCGATATACTCCCACTGTGCCCGCGTCTCGGTCTCGACCCGCTCCTGCTCCGCCGCTACATCCCACCGTGCCGTAGAAACGGTCGCCCGCGCGGTCTGCACTTGCGCCCGCAGTAACCCACCCTCGTACAGTTGCAGCGCGAACATCCGGCCTTGAAACACCGTCTCCGCATACCGCTGCGTCACCTCCGCCAGCACCGTCTGGCGCATCTCCACCGCTGCGGCTTCCGCGACGGCAAGGTCCGCTTCCGCCTGGGCGATACTTCCTGTGATCCGTCCGAAAGTGTACAGCGGCTGACTGAGATACAGCGTCCCCCGCGCCGACCGCCCGGCATATACCACCGCCCGCCGCGCCTGCGCCAACGGGTAGCTGCGGGTCGCCCCCTCGGCGCCGGCCCCGGCTGGCAGCCCCCCCAGCCCGACCGCCAGCAGGACGCCCACCCCGCGCCGAGTCCACCGCCGCCCCTGCGTTATTCTTCCACCCATGCCTTCTCCACGATGTCCACCAGCGGCGCCGTCAGATATTGCCACCCCGTCCGCTGCTCCCCCCCCACCAGCACGTGTCCACCGGCATCCCCGGCTCCAGCGTGACCTCCCCCAGCTTCGCCAGCTCCGCCTCCGGGACCGTGATCCGCGCGGCGTAGTACGCTTCCCGCGTCGCCTCGTCCTGGAAGGCGTCCGGCGACACCCGCTCCACCCGCCCCTGTACCGTCGGCGTCGTGCGCGCACTGAAGGCCGAGAACCGCAACCGCGCCGTTTGTCCCGCCTGCACCCGATCGATGTCCGTCGGGCGAATCCGTCCCTCCACGATCAACGGCGTGTCCGCCGGCACCAAGTGTAGAATCGCCTCCCCCGGCGCAATCACCCCGCCCACGGTCTACGCCGTCAACCCGATCACCTTCCCCGCCTGGGGGCCACGATCTGCGTCCGGTGCAGGATGTCCTCCACCGCCACGAGGCGTTCGCGGACGGCGTACCATTCCTGTTGGGCTTCGCTCAGCCGGTCTGCCACGTCCTTGTGCCGCGTATGCTCCACCTGTAGGATCTCTTGCCGCGTCTCCCCGATGGCGACTCGCGCTGCGGCGATCTCGGCGGTCAGACTCCCGATCCGGCCCGCGGTCTGTTCGGCTTCCCGCTGCCGGGCGATCAGCGTCCCCTCGTCCGCCAACTGCCGCGCGTGCAAGCCCCGCAGGATGTCCACGTCGCGCTTGATGAGGACCTGTTCGCGCTCATGCGCCGCCCGGCTGGCGGCCAACCCCCGAATGCGTTCCTCGTACTGCTCGATCCGATGCTGCAACAAGTCGATCTGGCCCTGGTATTCCCGCCGCCGAACCGCGAACAGGTCCCGCTGTGTCGTTAATAGAACCGCGACTTACGGTTCGTCTCGTCGGGCGCTCAACTCCGCGGCAAACGCGATCTCGTCCTGTTCCTCTCGTTCCGCCTGCAACCGGTCGAGTTCGGCCCGCAAGCCCACCGCGCGTGTATCCAACCGTTCCCGCTCCGCCCGGGCCTGAGTGTCCTGCAAGTCCACCAACACGTCGCCTGCCTGCACCTCGCTGCCCTCGTGCACATGTACCGTCTCCACGATGCCGCCTTCCAGATGTTGAATCGTCTGGTGTTTCACGCTCCACCGCGACCGTGCCGACGGCCACCACGCCCTCGGTCAGCGGCACCAACACCGCCCATGCTCCGAACCCGCCCAACGCTACGGCGACTACGACCGCCCCGATCCGCATGTCCCGCAATGGCCGCCGCAGGTCGGTCGCCTGCAGGGGAGACTCTGATGATGCGCCCATCGCTCATGTTTCAGGTTGAGAGTTCCTTGGACGGCACGGCTTTCCTCGTCCTTGCCCCGGTCAGGCCGGGGGGAGGCTCTCGCCCTCTCCCGCCAGGGGAGCGGGGAGAGAGAAGCCACGCGAGGACGATGGCAAAGAGGATGACGGACTTGCCGATCCCGAAGACCGGGTTTCCTCGTCATACCGGCGCAAGCCGGTCTCCAACCTCTGGATTCCCGCTTTCGCGGGACTGACGACCGGGTGGGATCTTCAAGGATGGAATTCCCTTTGCAACCTGAGGGACTCCCCGCTCATCCCGCCTGCCTGCGCACCGAGGGTTGGGCCGGGAGGACCAGCCGTTGCAACACCGCGTCCCGGGGCCCCGCCTCGGCCAATACTCCATCTTGCAGAACCGACACCTGATCCACGCCCCGCACCAGCCGCGGGGTGTGCGTCACCAGCACTACCGTCGCTGGCCGCTGCTTCAACGTCTGCACCGTCTTCAGCAACGCCACTTCTCCCGCCGCATCCAGGTTCGCGTCCGGTTCGTCCAACACCACCAAGACCGGGTCTCCGTACACCGCCCTCGGCCACCGCGGTGTCGTAGTGCTCCGGTAGCCGCATCAAGACCGGGTGGCAGTGCGCCAACTGCGCCGCTTCCAGCACGGCGGTATCGTCCGGCGCGCCGAGCCGCGCGATGTTCTCGGTGAGGCTACCCTCGAACAATTCCACTTCCTGCGGCAGGTAGCCGACATGTTGGAACCGACGCTCCGCCGGCCATTCGCCGATCTCGGCTCCGTCCAGACGCACCTGCCCAGCCTGCGCCGGCCACACGCCCACCAACACCCGCGCCAGCGTGATCTTCCCGCTCCCGCTCGGCCCCACCACCGCCGTCACCGTCCCCGGCCGGAGGGTGAAGCTGACACCGTGCAGTACCGGCCGGTTGGCCCCCGGCGGGGCGGCGATCACGCCTTCGACCTGCACCACGCCTTGGGGCCGCGGCAAGGTGGGGCTGCGGGTGTCCAGCGACGGGGTCCGCTGCAGCAGCGCGTTCAGCCGACCCCACGCCGTGCGCGCCGTCACGCACTCCCGCCACGCCGCAATCCCCTGCTCGATCGGCGCCAGCGCCCGGCTCAGGATGATCGACGCCACGATCATCATCCCCGGCGTGAGTTCCTGCGCCAACACCAGCCACGCCCCCAATCCCAACGTCCCTACCTGCACCGTCTGCCGGACCGTCTTCGTCGTCGCCAACAGTGCGCTCAGCCGCGCCCCGCCTTCCGCCGCGCCCGCCACGCTCCCGTCCTGCTTCCGGCGCCAGCGCTGCCGGAATGCGCCGTACATCCCCATCGCCGCCAGCACGTCGACGGGGCGCAAGCCGTTCTCTGCGAAGCGTTGCGCTTTCGCCGCCTGCTCCGTTGCCCGCCGGTACGGCCCCCGCGAGCGTGTCTCCGTCAAGACGCCCAATCCCAGCAACACCCCGGTGCTCAGCAGGGCCAACACGCCCAGCCACGGATGCAGCAGAAACACCGCGCTCAGAAACACCGGCGTCCACGGCGCGTCGAAGAACGCCAGCGTCGAGGGCGTGTTCAGGAATTGGCGGACCGTGGTCAGGTCGCGCACCGGTTGCCCGCCGCTCTGCCGCGCCCGCCGCAGGCGGCGTGGTAGCTGCCCGCCAAGACCGCATCGACGGCGCCGTCATGCAGCGTCAGCGCCACGCGCGTCATCAACCGCTGCCGAATCCAGTCCAGCAGCCCGAAACAACTCAACAGGAAGACGGCAACTCCAGTCAGGGCAATCAATGTCGCATGGCTCGCACTCAGCAGCACCCGGTCGTAGATCTGCAGCATGTACACCGGCGCCACCAACAACAGCACGTTCGCCGCTGCACTGAACACCGCGACGCCGATGACCCCGCCCCGACACCGACGCAACGCTCTCTGAAGAGGAGGCGCCGGGGCATGGCCGGCGGAGGGAGCGAACACCATGCGGCGGGTATTTTTCTGGAGGCAATCGCAACGAAACGGGCGGGGCCACCTTGAGGCCGGCCCCGCCCGGAAGGTGGGGTATCCCAACAGCAGATCCGCGTCGGCCAGGGTGTAATGGCCTCCCTCCAACGTTACCTGAAAGTCCGCCACCCCGTTCCCGTCCAGGTCCGCCGTCACATTCGTGTACAGCGTGTCGTTCGTCGTGTCCGTCGTGTCTCCCCGGTGGGTGTACCGTACCGATCCTGCCCCACTACGCGTCTGCGCGGTTCCGCTGAACGCGGTGGTCCCGATGAAGGTCAGTTTCGTCCCAGCAGGAACATCCGAGTGCTCTAGCAGCCCCCGCAGGTCCAACCGGTCGCCCTGGCTCTGCGAAAAGTCTTTCACCACATCCGTCTCCGCCGGCAGCGCCGCGTCCGTCGTCGGATTCATGCGACACTCTCCTGCTCGAAGACGAAGGTGTCCGCCCCGCCGCCGCCGTACAGGGTATCGCGGCCCGCCCCACCGTCCAGGTAGTCATCCCCGGCTCTCCCGAACAACCCATTCCCAGATCCTGAGTCGTCGCCGGCATCCCCATACAGATTGTCGTTGTCGGCGCCCCCGTCCAGGTAGTCGCCACCACCTCCCCCATACAGGGTGTCATTCCCGCTTCTTCCGTACAGCTTGTCGGTATCGTTTCCTTGGAGGTTGAAATGGTGCCCATACAGGATGTCATGCCCCTCGCCCCCATCCAGGTAGTCAGGCTCAGCCCAGCCCTCCGGGATGTCGTGCCCCAGACCCCCGTACAGGGGTTACTGCCGCTCCGCCCTATTAGCTGGTCTGGCCCGCCTTCCCCCATAGAGGTAGTCGTTGCCCTCTCTCCCATTCAGCTTGTCGCCGTGATCACCCCCCCACAGGGTGTCGTTGCCCGTCAGACCATCCAACGAATCAAAGCCGTTCGCATAGTCAACGGTGAGAAGGTCATGCTTATTTCTTTTCGAGTCACCTTTAAGTATCGCCATCGTTGGCTCCTTTCCTTCGATACCGGCCCGCAGGCCGGGGCAATGGAGGGATGTTCCCTCCCGGTTACGTTTTCACCTTCAGTCGCCGACCAAGCCGCAGCCGACGACCCCCCGTAAGTTGGTTTCGCACCGTCCTCCTTTCGGTTGGGGTTGCCGCTTCGTTCGGGTCCCTCATGGCGGGCCTCCGGTCCCGTTCGCAGGTCTGCGCCCTGCCTGCGAACTTCTGCCGCTGTGGGGGGTCTGTTCCCCCTTCACGAGCCGGGGGAACGTCTTGGGTGGTAGAAAATCCGCAAGACGAGACGCAGCCACGCCACACGGAACCCTGTCGGGAACGGGCTTGGGAACCCGGCCCAAGCTGCCGAGACGGATAGGGCGCCGGCGAAGCCGCGCTATCAGACAGAAGCTGAGGGGGAAATTCCGCGGGGCTGTGTCGGCGGATGGCCTTTCGGCGGTCACAGGGGTTACGTCATGGGTCATGTCCAATTCCCGCTTCCTTCCCGCACGCTGCATTGGAAGGTGGTCCTGCACCACACCAAAAACTGGAAGTCAAACATCGGGAGTGCCTGTCAGCAGCGGTTTCGGTTGCTCAACCGGCAACGTGGACGTTCCGTTTGCGTTCTCGGGGTGAAAATTCGAACAACATCACTACCGGTTTCATCGACGGTCCGAGCGAACGTTCAGAACGATTC
Organism: uncultured Binatia bacterium (SeqCode); assembly: GCA_965200125.1. Lineage (GTDB taxonomy): Bacteria > Desulfobacterota > Binatia > Bin18 > Bin18 > Bin18. The sequence goes on from OZ241332.1 coordinate 2,359,248, forward strand.
GGACAGGTGCGCCTGCACGTGGCGCTGATATATCTTGGGCAGTTCCAACGGCAGGGACGGGATGTCATCCAGAACCATGTAGCGCGACGGGGCGCACATCTCACGCAGATAGTCGTGGCCGCTCTTATCGACCGTGAGGCAGAACGACAGGATGTGGTCGTGCTCGGCCTCGCGCAGCGCCATCATGGTGTCGCGTAGCCCGTACGTGGGGGCGTTGCCGTCGCGGCCGTAGTCGGCGTCTTCGGGGTAGCCGTCGCTCAGCAGCACGAGCAGCTTGGCGCGGCTCGCCACGTCCTTGAGTTTGCGCGTGGCGTGTCGGACCGCGGCGCCCATGCGCGTGCTGTGCTTGGGTGCCAGACTGCCGATGCGGCCCTTGACCTCGTCGGAGAGTTTCTCGGCGAACGCCTTGACCGGATACGCCTCGACGTTGTGGCGCCCGGCGCTGGAAAAGCCGTAGATCGCGTACGCGTCGCCGATCTCTTCCAGGGCCGCGGACAGGACGACGACCGCTTCCTTGAGCACGTCGATCACGCGCAAGTCACGCCCGTTTCCTCCGCCGAGGTGCTCCCCCGAGAGACGGGACGTGTCTTTGTCGATGCGTTCGTCCGTGGACGCGCTCAGGTCCAGCAGAAACAGCGCAGCCACGTCGCGCTCCAAGGGTTGCCGGGCGGCGTACAGCCGCGTGGCCGGTGCCACCCCGGTTCGCATGTCCACGCGCGCACCGACCGCGGCGTCCAGGTCGATCACCTCCCCGTCTTCGAGTCCCTTGACCAGCCGGTACATCCTGGGCCGGAGTTGCTGGAACTCGCGCTTGATGCGGGGAATCACCTGCTCGTAGCGCGCCAGCGTCTGCTCGAAGAAACCGCCCCGGTCGCCCTCCAGTCGCGTCTCGAACAGCTCGCACCAGCGGGCGCGATAGTCCTCGATCAGAAAATCCCACTCGTCGTACACGTAGCGCACGCCCACCGCGGACCCGCGGCGCCGGAGTTGTTCCTTCTTGCGCTGCTTTTGCTCGGCCAAGTCCTCCTCGTCTTCCTCCCCGGCGTCGATCGGAATGCCGTGCAGCGACGTCGGGCGGAGATTCTTCACCTTCTTCTTGGTCGTGCCCGCGCGCAACACACCAGCCAGCCGCGCAGCCAAGGCCTCTTCCTGTGGCGTCAGCGTCGCGTCCACCTGTTGGGCCATGGGATCGGTGGACAGGTCGGTCTGCATTCCCATGCCGTCCTTCGGCCCGGCGAGACCAGGGACGGCCTCGTACAACTCGCAGGCGAGTAGCAGCGAGTCTTCGACCGTCGCCTCCGTTTCCCAGCCCGGAACGAGCGCGGCGTCGAAAAAGTCGAGCACGGACCGGAGGAAGCGCGGCAACAGGTGCGTCGCCGATGCGGCCCAGGTCAGGTCGGAGCGCAAACCCGGATAGGCGTTCGCCAAGCGTGCGGAGACACGCCGCGCCTCGACGAACAGGAACAGCGCTTCGATCCGCCGGGGCCGCGGGAATAACGCATACAGGGCGTCCAGAGTGCGGGGTATGGAGTCCGAAGGCGTACGGCCGCGAACCGCCGCGGGCAGCCGCGGCCATACCGAATCCAACGACAGCGTGTAGGTCCCGAATTCGATCCGTCCGGCCTGGTGCGCGGCCAGGATACACAGCAGCCGGAAGTTTTCCTCGAACGTCGGAAATTCATCGACGACCGCGGGCAGCGGCAGAAATTCGTCCTCGTCATCGACGACCGCGAGCGGCGGCGGAAACGACAGGTGCTCCAATTCCTGGATGCTGACCGCCTCGCCGCACAGCATGTGCATGTATTTGACCAGCGCGCTGTGCACTTCGGACAGACGGGCCGCGGGCGATTCGTGCTGCAAGACCTGGAAGCTGGTCCGCGACTCCAAAGTGAAGAACGCCTCCCCGGCTTGCGGGTTGCGTTGTGCGATCTCTTCCCCGGTCTGAATCCAGGTCAACACCCCGTCGGCGCCGACTTGCTCGTACGCGCGCGACAGCGTGCGGAACAGCCGCGCGATGCCCGCAGGAAAGATCGAGGCGAGTCCCGCGATGCGCTCCAGCACGGACAGCCGGGTGTCCGGGGCCAGCGCGTTCAGCGTGGGTGCGAGAAACGGAATGACGGACGGCAGCGGGTCCGGGTCGAACGCGGCTACGGGTTGCAGGCAACGCAACAGCACCGGACGCAGCGACGGAGCAATCTCGACCAGGCTGCGAGGCAGGGCGCGATAGATACCCGCGGCCGCGGTCCGCGAGTGGTACACGGCCGACCGGCCCAGGCGGTACACGCCGATCCGTTCGCTTCGGTCCAAGCCGACGAATCTATCCGGAAAGCGCGCGAAGTCGGTTTCCCCATCGACCGACTCGATGTCGAGTACGAACCGTACCCACTCGCCCATCTCCGCCCGACCCAGCACCGGCAGCAGGTTCGCGCTGGCGGCGAACATGGTGGACGACAGGCGTTCTCCGCGCGGGCCGAGCGTTTCACGTATCCGCCTGCCCTGCTCGGCCCAATCCTGTAGGCGCTCTTCGTCGAGCCAGTCCTGTACGACGTGCGGGGCGACGCGCAAGAGGCCGTCGAGCAGCCGCGCCCGCTGCTCCCCCGTCAGACCCGCGAGCGCGGCTTCCAGCCGTTCACGGCTGTCGGTCGGCAGCGCGTTCAGGCCGCACTCCGCATCTGCTTCAGCATGTCGCGGATGCTGCGGTCCTCGCCGGCGAAGTCGAGCTTGTCCAGGCCGAGATAGGCGTTGGGCATACTCGCGAACTCCTGGATCGGGTTGTCGCTGTACACCTCGAGCTCGTGGCCGTCCGGGTCGCTGAAATAGACGCTCTTGCTGATGCCGTGGTTCACGGTGAAGCGCACGGGCACCTGTTTGGCCTTGAGTTCGCGGTACGCGGCTTCGAGATCGGCCTCGCTACGCAGCCGGAACGCGACGTGGGCCAGGCCGACCTGCCTGGATTTCGGAGACTCGGCGTCCGCGCCGACCTCGAACAGTGCGATCTCGTGGTGGTCGCGGGCGTGGTTGGCCAGAAAGACGGCCCGAATTTCGGGCACGTCCTTCATCACCTGCATCCCCAGCACTTCGGTGTAGAACGTCCGCGAGCGGTCCAGGTCGCGCACCTTGAGCACGACGTGTCCCAGGCGTTCGGGGCGAATCATGGGTTACCTCCTTTATCGTGTGACGCGCCCCCCCATATCGCACACCGCGTTACGTCCGGGTAGCCGTGATGCGCTTGATGTCGAACCCGTCGACCACGCTCGGCTGGCCGAACTGCTCGACCGCGGGGGCGACCTCGGCCAGCGACAGCGTCAGGTAGAACAGCAGACGGGCATCGTCGGGAAGCGCGTCAACGGAGAATTGCTGGAGGTAGCCGAGTGCCTCGTCGCCCCGCGCGAGCATGGCGCCGTAGAACGCGCGGATCTCCGCAAAGGTGCTCGCCTGGCGTTTGTTACTCCGTTCGGTTTCGGTCGGCAGCGCCCACGCCAGCCACGGCTCCAGGTCTCGAAAGTGCTCCGGCAGGCGCGCGTCAGGCATGGACGGACGCCTCCTGCCCGTTCGCTCCGAGCGCGACTTCGACCGGCTGGCCGTTGAGCATCCGGTCGATCACGTGGTGGCTGTGCCGGATCAGGATTTCCTCGTCGTGCAGATAGAAGTCCTGCTTCGCGCCCGAGGAGAGCACGGACTGGGTCTCCTCGAACGTCCGCCCGTCTTCGAGGATGATGTCGCGGAAGATGACGTTACCGTATTCCTGGCTGAAGCGCTGGCCGGCCGTCGTGGCGCGCGGAAAATACTGGGTGGACGTCCACCGCGTGCGGTCCACGCCGAGCGGAATGAACTGGTGCGTGAAGTACGACCCCTGCGACACGTCCACGAAGAAGGCGGGGAAGATCACGTTCAGGTCGAGCGACCACGCCTTGCTGCGCAGCGGGTTGACGCCCGGGGGCAGGCCGTCCGTCGAAAAGTCCTTCCGAATGACGATCTCGCCGTGCTTGCCCGCCAGCGTCGCCACCGGGCTGGGCCGGTAATCGGCGCTGCCGTACAGCGACGCGCGTCCGTGGCGCGGAAACAGCTTCATGTCGAGCACGTGGGCGTAGGGGTTCTCCTTGCTGGTGAACGAATCGGGAATCGACCGCTTGTGCAGGAAGGCCACATGATACACCTCCTGAAACGCGTCTTTGACCACCTTCCAGTTGGCGTTCACCTCGGTGGACCACGCCGTGCCGCTGGCCGAGAATTCGTCGAACGGATAGCCGTCCAGTTCGGTCGCCAAGTCGCCCAGGTATTCCGCCAGCGTCTCCTGGGGATGCGGGTCCACGTTGACGAAGATGAAGCCCTGCCAGACGTCGACGGCGACCGGCGTCATGCCGAGCCGCGCTTTCGGCAGGTCGGAGAAGCGTTCTTCGTCCGGCACGAATTTGAGCGCGCCGTCCAGGCCGTAGGTCCAGCCGTGGAAGCGGCACGTGAAGTTCTGGCAGGAGCCGCCCTTGTCCCAGGCGATCTTGTTGCCGCGGTGGGAACAGACGTTGTGGAACGCGCGGATGGCACCGTCCTTGCCGCGCACGACGAGGATCGACGTGTCGCAGACGGGCAGGTCCTCGACGAAATAATCGCCCGGGTCGGGAATGCGCTCGACGCGCCCGACGTTGATCCAGACTTTCTTGAAGATGCGTTCGCGCTCCAGGGCGTACTGCTCCTCGGAGATGAAGACGTCCGCGGGGAGCGGCCCCGTTCCCAGATGGGGGTATTGTTGGTGCCAACGGTAGCCGTTGCCGGCACCGTTCGCCGCGCCGTTACCGTTCGTCGATCGAGATTCCGAGTGCCTCATCGGGCCTCCTCCCTTCTTCTGTCATCGCTTTTCATCGCTCCATGAGCGTCGTAACGCATACCGCCCTCCGGTCTGCCGTCGAGGGTGCAACGGCTCGCGGTGGGCGTGGGGGTGGTTCGATCTCCGTTCCCGAAGAGATTCCACTTTCAACACCGGGCCGTCTCGTCGTCGCCCCGCAGCGACCGGAAAGCCAGCAATGCAGCGGCCGCGGATAACAGGATGGACAGCGCCAACGCGACGACCGACGCGGAAGCGGCAGTGCGCGATTGCCGGTCGTATCGTGCGATTTCCGCACCCGCGGTTTCGTCGATGCTGGCGAGGACGCTGGCCAGCGGGCGCATGATGTCCGCCTTGCGGTCATGATAGGCTGCGCCGTGCAGGATGCTGCGGGCGCGTTCCAGGTCGGCATCGGACACGGCCTGCATCGCCTCGGCTTCCAGTTCGGCCAGCGCGTTGGAGTTGGTTTCCGATTCCTGTAGCAACGCCATTTGTTTGGTGGAGAAGCCTGCCCGTTCCAGCAAGGTGTCCAGCGACACGGCTTCCCCGCCGGCGGTGGGCCGTTCGCCGGTCGCGACTACCACGTCCCAGTAGATTCCCTGATAGTCGGCCGGACGCGGCGCCTGTCCGTTCCGGATGTCCAATATCTCCTGAAAATAGCGACGATACCGATCATCGCCGGTCACCGAGTACAACCTAGCCATACGGGTGAGGTCGTCGGAGGTCTGCCGCAGCCCGTCGGTGAGCCGGTATTCCCGATACCGAACGGATTCCCGCGCGGGAATCTTTTTCTGTATGCCGACAGTGATGAAGACCAGCGCCAGCGATAGCGTCGCCAGCAGCGCTGCGCCCACGACCAGGGAGACGATAGTGAGTCGGGTTGTGCCGGGATTCGTCATGTCGTCCATTCCCGGTCAGGCGCGGGCCGCATGGCCGAAAGCAGCGGTTCTTTGGACGTGCTGGAGAATCATGTGTTCGATGACGTGCCGGGGTGTCTGGCGGCCCGTCTGCGGAGCGGATGGGCTGTATCTCCATCTGGAGGGTCGAGCCAGCTCCCGGCGTTACGAGTGCAAGGTTTCAACCACGTTCCCATTTTCCGGTCAAGGCCGACGGTTGGTTGTTCGCCATTCCGCGAACCGATAGCGTCGCTTCTCCTTTTCCCGTCATGTCCACCGTGCCGCAGACTTCGGCCACCACTGAAGTTCCGGATGCCCGGGCAGCCGGTTCGCCTACGGTTCTGTGCGCAACGGTCGCGTGTACGGTGTTCGTCACGCTGACCGCGACGGCCATGCTCGGTCCGTTGCTGGTGGTCATGGCCGACGAATGGCGCACGACGGTGCCGGTCGTCGCCCAGCTGGCGACCGCGGCGGCGACGGCGTGGGCCGTGGCCGCGTTGCTGGCCGGGCCGGTTTCCGACGCGTACGGACGGCGGCCCGTGCTGGTGGCTGGCGCGCTCCTGATCGCCGCGGCGTCCATCGGCACCGCGCTCGCTCCCGACGTGGCGAGCGCCGCGGGGTTCCGCATCCTGGCCGGGCTGGGCGGCGGGATGCTGCTGCCCACCGGTGTCGCGCTCATCGGCGACGTCATGCCGGCCGAACGCCGCGCAACGGGCGTCGCCGTGGTGACGACCCAGCCGGGCTTGAGCAGTATGGTCGGCGTGCCGCTGGTGACACTGGCAGCAGCGGCCGCGGGTTGGCGGGCCGCGTTCGCCGTCGTGGGCGCGGTTATGCTGGCGTGCGGTCTGGCCTTGTGGCGATGGACCCCGCGCTCGACCGGACCTCGCACGCGGCTGGTGCTCGGCGCCCGCCTCGTCCGCGCCTGCCGCCCCTCTTTCGCCTGGTTCCTCGTCGCGACCAATTTCGCTGCCCGGGCCATGTACGGCTTGGTCGTGATCTTCTTTCCGCCGTTCCTGCAAGAGGTCCACGGGATCGGCACCGCGGAATTGGCGCTGCCCGTCTCCATTGTCGCGGTCGGCACGACGGGCGGGCTGTATCTGGGCGGCCGCATCGGAAAAAGTCCGCGCCGACTTTTCATGGCAGAAGCGGCAACCCTCGCCGCGGCCCTGCCCGGGCTCGCCGCTTTCACCCTGGATTCCTCCCTGTGGCCGACGGTCGCCGCGACCAGCCTGTTCATGGTGTTCGGCATGCCGCTCGCCACGCTCACCTACGTCGTCGGGACAGAGGTGGGTGGTCCGTTGCGCGGCACGCTGGCGGGTCTCCTGTCGGGCAGCGGCTATGCCAGCTACGCCATCGGCGCGGCCGTCGGCGGACTGGCGATTGCCCGGTTCGGCTACGCCGCGGCGTCGGCCGGTCTGCTCCTCGCCCTCCTCGCCAGCGGGCTACGCCTGCCCTTTCTCCTGCACGGTCGCACACTGGACCGGGCACGACAGTCGTACGCGCGAGTCGGTTGATGTGTCCGAATCTTCCAAGTCCGAAATTCTCAGGCCGATTCAATGCGGCGGTTCGGACCCTCTCCCCGAGGGAGAGGGGATAGAACGTCCTGACTGTCTTTTCGTGCGTGGCCCTGCTATCTGTCTGCATCCGTCGAAGCGCGGCTCCAAGTAAAGAACACCGTCTGTCGGAGGCTGTCGCGCTCAGGAGAGCTCGTATGAAGAAACGCATCTACTTCAATGCCTTCCACATGAATTGCGTGGTCCATCAGTCGCCCGGCCTGTGGGTGCGCGACGACGACCACATGACCGACTACACCGACCTCGACGGTTGGGTCGAACTCGCCAAGCTGCTGGAACGCGGCAAGTTCGACGCGATCTTTCTGGCCGACGTGCTCGGAGTGTACGACGTGTTCCGCGGCAATCGGGACGCCGCGGTGAAGACGGCCACGCAGGTGCCGGTCAACGATCCGATGCTGCTCATTCCGGCCATGGCCTATGCTACGCAGCATCTCGGGTTCGGCTTCACCAGTTCGACGCTGCAAAACCATCCGTTCACGTTCGCGCGCCTCGTATCGACGCTCGACCATCTCACCAAGGGCCGCGTCGCCTGGAACATCGTGACCTCGTATCTCGAAAGCGCGGGCCGCAACTACGGCCAAGCCGGCTTGGCCGAACACGACCGGCGCTACGAGATCGCGGATGAGTATTGTGACGTGTGCTACAAGTTGTGGGAATCGAGTTGGGAGGACGCCGCGGTGCTCAAAGACACCGTGGCCGGCGTCTATGCCGACCCGGCCAAGGTGCACGACATCCATCACGACGGCCTGCACTACCGTGTCCACGGCTGCCATCTCGCCGAACCGTCTCCGCAGCGCACGCCCGTGCTGTTTCAGGCCGGCGCCTCGCCGCGCGGGCAGGCGTTCGCCGCCCGGCACGCCGAGTGCGTGTTCGTCATCGGTGCCAAGCCCGACATCGACGGCCAGTACGTGCGCAGTATCCGCGCCCTGGCGCACCGGGAGGGACGTCGGCCAGAGGACGTGCTCTGTTTTGCGTATATGAAGGTCGTCACGGGCGAGACCGAGGCCGCGGCCAAGCGCAAATACGAAGAGTATTTCGAGCAGTGCAGCTACGACGGCGGGCTGGCGCTGTTGAGCGGCTGGAGCGGCATCGACTTCGGTCAGTACGCGCCCGACCAGCCGCTCGAATACATCGAGACCAACGCCATCCGCACCATGGTCCACAGCTTCACCGAAGCCGACCCGAAGCGGAAGTGGACGCTGCGCGACTTGGCCCGCTACGCCGGCATCGGCGGGGCCGGGCCGGTTCTGGTCGGCACGCCGGAGAGCATCGCCGACCAGTTCGAGGACTGGATCGACGCGGGGGTGGACGGCTTCAACCTCGCCTATGCCACGACGCCGGGCTCATTCGAAGAATTCATCGACGGCGTGGTTCCCGTCCTTCAGAAACGCGGGCGTATGCAAAAGGAGTATCGTGAAGGCACGCTGCGCGAAAAGCTGTTCGGCCGCGGGCCGCGCGCCCTGTTGCCGCATCCGGCTGCGGGCCACCGTCAATCACTGCTCAGAACGCAACAGGGGGCGAGTTCCGTGCCGGCCAGCGTGCCCAAACCCGCGGAAGCTCCGGTCTCCGAATAATCCCGAGCCGACAGGCGTATCGGTCCGGGATCAGGCGGGGCCGGCCAGCGCCGGCTCGTCGGCAAAGTCCCAGACTCGCAATGTGCCCGGGGTCATGCGCAGGAGGACGAGTTCGACCGAACTCAGAGACGCGCAGAAGTTCTCCCCCTGCTCTGTACCCAGATAGCGCACTGCGATCCGCCGCATGGTGGCGTTCACAGTCTCCCGGTCCGCATGGACCATCCTTGCCTCGCAGCGGACCTCGATCCCCCGATACGGGGGCGCATCTTCCGCCAGGCAGATACTAACGTTCGGGTCCCGTTCGACGTGCCGGACTTTCACGTCGTCCCGAACGACGACGACGGTGAAGCCGCCGTCCGTCCACTCGTGCCAGACCGGCGACATGAGGATGGTGCCGTTCTTGAACCGGGTCGCCAACGTGGCGCAGCGGGGTTCGGCCAGAAAATCCCCCAGGTCTTCAGGACGGAGATTCCTTCGCATACATCCTCCCGATGTCGTTCAATTGGTTAGTAGTCTCGTTTCGGAATTTCCAGCGGCTTCGATGCTGCCGGGGGACCCTCTCCCCAACCCCTCCCGCCCTTCGACAGGCTCAGGGAACAGGGGGAGGGGGTTTGCTTTAGGAATGACAGACTCGAGTATCCTTGTACGTTCGTTCCCTCCCATGACGATGCGGAGGGGCGTAGAATTTTGCGCCCCTCTGCCCGACGAGTGGCACAAAGGCGTCTCAGGATCGTCAAGTCTGTCATTCCCTTGTCTTTCTAAGGATAGACGCAGGGGCGCGTGGACCATGTGTATTCCACGCCTTCATGCGACAGCGTGCCGGTCGGCGTGTCCAGGGCCGCGGCCTCTATTCGACGGAGCCCCGCGGCCGGAACGTCCGTAGGACTCGCGAGGTGTCCGTCGATCCAGACATCGACGACGAGGTCGGGTCCGCTGTCGGTTTCCATGAGCCCCGGGTTTCCCTACTCCGACAAGGCGGGCGCCGTTCCCGTCAATACAATCCGGACGGGAACCAGCAGCCGCTCGGTTCTCGATAGGCGCCGCGCGTCATCAACGAACCGGGCTTGGCAACCCGCAATCCCTCGGCGAGGCACCAGCGGAACAGGGCGGCTTGGCGGGTCGGCAACAGGAACGCCAGCGGCCGGCCGCTGACTTCCCCCACGGCAAGCAGGATCGCCTGCATGTCAGTCTGGGTCTCGGCCACGCCGTGGGCCAGAATCCACTCCGCGCTCTTGGCCGTGTACGAATAGGTGTAGGCGACGAGCCGACCGCCGCGCATGACGCCGAAACAAGCCGAGTGTTGGACGGCGTCCCGCATCTCGCCGGTCCGCGGAGAGCCATGCACGCGGGTACACAGCGCGGCGCACGCATCGAGATCGTCAGCGGTCAGCGGGCGCACTTCGACGTCGCGCAGCGGCCGGCCGGCGGGCTTGCCCTTGAGCAACACCAGTGGCTCCCGCACCTCGAAGTCGAGTGTGGCATAGAGCGACATCGCCAGCGTGTTGTACGCATCCTGCGTGAGGCGGATGCCGGACGCGGAGGCGCCCCGTTCGATCACGGCCTGCATCAGGCGCCGGCCGATGCCGCGTTCCTGACTGTGCGGATCGACGGCGACCGGACCCAACCCGCGTATTGCGTCGCGCTCGTCCAGAAAATTCACACCGATCACACGCCCGTCTCGTTCTGCCACGATGCTGAACACCGCGGCGTGGCGAATGAAGAACCCGGCCAGGGCGGTGGAGGCGCGCGCCGACGCATACTCGGGCGGAAAGCGGTGGTAGTCGGCAACGCCCTTGAACGCATCGTACAGAATCCGCCCGCACGTCGCGGCGTCGTCGGGCGTCGCTTCGCGGAGATGAACGTTCATGCGCGTGTCTTACGAGCCCCGTTCTACGCTGTAAAGCCGAGCCTGGAAACGCGGGCGTCCCGCCTGCAAAAGAAGAATGCGGGCAGGATCCCCGCGTTCCCGGGACGGGCCCGCCCTAGCGGCCCGCCGTACGGCTGGCTATACCAAGTCGGACGCTCCCCCGCACGAATCGTCGAGAACACCGATGTCGGATCCGGCCCCCCACACGCCCCCCGAGCCGCGGCCCGCCCCGCAGTTGAATGCCCGCAAGCTGTTCCTGTTCGTCGGCATCGCGTTCGTGTCGCTCGTGTTCTGGCACGCGCCGTGGCTGTATCCGGTCAAGATATTCACCGTCTTTCTGCACGAGGCCGGCCACGCCCTGACGACGGTGCTGACCGGCGGACGGGTCGTCTCCATGGTCGTCGATGCACGGCAGGCCGGCTACGTCGAACACACCGGCGGGCACGCCGTGTTCATCGCTGCGGCCGGCTACGTAGGCAGCGCGTTGTTCGGCGGGCTGCTGTTGTTGCTCTCGACCCGCGAGCGGTGGACCGCGGCCGTGTTCCTGGGGCTGGCCGTCTTCTTCGCGCTCGTCACGCTGAGCTTCGTGCGCAACACCTTCGGACTGGCCTTCGGCTTCGGCGCCGCGCTGGTCTTCGGATTTCTGTCGCGCCGCCCGTTTCCGGGCACGCACCTGATCCTGGACGTGCTGGCGGTGACGAGTTCGCTGTACGCCGTGTACGATCTGACCGACTTTCTCTACTTCGACGCACGCACCGACGCGGTGATCCTGGCCGAATTGACCCACGTGCCCGCCTTCGTCTGGGCCGGGCTGTGGAGCGTCCTCTCGGTCGCGATCGTCTATGCCGCCGGCAAGAGCGCCGTCTATTACGTGCCCAAACCGCGGCGGACGACCGAACCCGCGGAGTGACTGTAGCGGGGTTCTCTCCCGGCGACGGGGAACTACCAGTCGCTTAGAGCGGCGTGGCCAGCAGGGAGGAAATACGGCTCGTGTCCACGACGACGATCTTCTCCTTGAATCGGGCCACGCCGTCGGTGACGATCACTTTGTCGCGGTACTCGCCCGCGCTGTACACTTCGGTGCTGCCGTAGTCCACCGGGTCGAGGTGCGTCTGGAGCACGACGTAGTTGGCGCGCGCCGCGATCGCGCCGTCCTCTTCGCCCAGGATGCGTACGCCGCTCACCACGTGGCGGTAGCGGTGCGGCGCGTAGTAGTTGGCTTGGCGGTAGGCGGTGACGCGGTCCTGCAACATGCCGCGGCTGTCGCAATAGATGAGCGAGACGGGCAGGTTCTGCGCGTCGTTCTCGTACGGAATGATCTGGTACACGCAGTCGGCGACGAAGAAGTCGGGCCAGTCCTCCAGCCGGTCGTGGTCGAGACACTCCACGTAGGCGTGCAGCAGGTCTTCGACCGCGAAGCGGACCTCCAGACCCGGTTTGTACAGGCTGGTTGCGGCGCTCATCTCGGGGCCGCTTCCGTCGTACCGGCGGTTCCGAAGCCCATGCTGTCCCGATAGTAGCGCCAGAACCCGCGGATCGCGGTTTCGGAGATCAGGCTCTCCTGGTCGCCGACCTCGGTCCCGCCCATTTCGACGAACGACGCGGCGCGCCGCTCGCCGGCGACGGACTGCTGGACGATCTCCGCGGCGTAGCCGTCCTCCATCGAAATCAGTCCGGCCGGGCCGACGAGATTGGCCTGTTTCAGGCGGATCTCGCGCATTTCGGCGTCGTCGTCCTGATAGCCGAAATAGGTGAAGATCAACTCGAAGCGGTCCGGCGCCTTGGGCAGGATTTGGCGGACGGCCAGCGTGTTGGCGATCTGCTGCACGACCAGGCACGGAAAGATCGTCTGGATGAACAGCCCGTCGAATTCGGGTCGGCCCTTGAGCACGGACGGGTCGGCCAGTGCGTAGCCTTTTTTATAGCTGTGCAGCCCGGACTCGTAGGTGGACAGGTCTTCTTCGGCCTTGGGCTTGGCGTGCAGCACGTCGTGGCGGGCGTGCTCGTCCAGGATGATGCCGCCGGCCTGAGACGAGCGGTACAAACCGAACGTGGCATGGAACAGATGCAGCAAGCTGGCGTGGTAGGGGTCTTTCACGTTCTCGAAATACAGCTTCCAGTTGGCGTTGACCCATTGGCGAGTGTGACCGAGCACCTGAATGGGCCGATTGAACAACGTGTCCAACCACGCCCGCATGGGTGGGCCGAGATAGGTGGCGAGTGGCTCGGTGTCGTCGTGGAACGTGGCGAAGATCAGCCCGGCGTAGGCAGCGACGCGGAGCTTGTGCAGCCCGTGGCGGGACAGGTCGAAGTCGGCCCCGTAGCCGCGAATCCTGCCGATGCCTTTTTTGAACGGCACGCCGATGAGTTCTCCTTTCAGGTTGTAGCTCCACTGGTGGTAGATGCAGGTGTGCGTGACGCGGTTGCCGTTCGGTTCGCGACAGACCAGCGCCCCGCGGTGCGCGCAGCGGTTGACGAAGGCGTGCAGGCCGCCCTCCTTGTCGCGCGTAATGACGACGGGTGTGTCACCCACGAAGGTGGATTTGAAGTCGCCCGGCTCGGCGACCTCGGCCTCCAGGCCGACATAGTTCCAGACCGGCCCGCGAAACAGATGCTCCTGCTCGCGGGCGTAGATGTCCGGGTCGGAAAACACCTGGTATGGCACGCGCGCCCCGCCCTCCTCCGGCCACATCAGCGGAGGTGTGCTGCGGCCGTTGCGGTGACCGTTTGTATGGGTATTCGCGTCGAGCGCACTCATGGGCGTCTCCTCCCTTTTCGAGTACGAGGATTACGGGCTTCATTGTCTGATTGGAACTCAAGCTGAGGAACGCTTGGAACTACGTTGCCGGCGATACCTCTGATTGAACTATACATATGGTTCGTATTGATGAGAACTTTATCGATCTGTTTTTCCCTTTTCTTCCATAGATTCTCCATAGCGCGCCGCTCTGTATTCAGGTCGCTCTGCATTTGCGTAAATCCCTCGACTATCGCTTCGATTTGCAACTTGAACTCGTTACTGGTCAGGTAATCGTAGAGATGGCTCATTTTATCAGATCTGTTTTCCTGTGCGGCCGCCGATTGGCTGATCTGGATTACGGACTCGCGAAGCACTTTACACAAACCTTTGAACTCTTCGAAGCTGCAAATCCAAATACCTTCGCGCAATCCCATCCGATCCATGTCGCGGGGCATCGTCTCCGTAACGATGACTCCGACGTTTGCGTTCTGTTCCCTCAAATCCTTCTTGAACTTTTCAATCCAAGTCGATTGAAAAGTTCTGGTTCTCTTGCTTTCGTAATAAATCGTACCACAATTCTGACGCGCCCTCGTATTCACCACGTGAAGACAATCTGCGCCGCGGACACCTTTTTTGATTTCAGAAATGGTGTCCAAAGGGAAGGACTCCGTAAGCCATTTTTCGATAGCGAGTTCCTGGACTTCGCCTTGCAATTGTCCTGATCCTTGCTCAGCGGTTCTTTGAGCGTCTTGGAGTTTATTATTTAACTGCGCTATAGTGATGTCTTTCTTTTCCATTTCTAATTGGGCTTTGGCCTTCTCATCTTTTCGAATCTCCAAACGTGCTTTGTTAATCTTCTGTTCCGCTTCGGCATCTAGCCTTTCTTTGAGTTCGTCCTTTTCTCTTTTTTCTCGTGCTAATTCAGCCTTTGTTTTATTGAGATCTCTTATCTCCTTCGATTGTCGATCTAATTCCTCCTGCATTGATTTTATTTGCTCGGACTTTTCGTCGTCCGCGGCTTCTCTGGCCTCTTTTTTGAGCGATTCTCCCAGCGATTTTCGCACTTTCGCCTCCACCTGACGATGCAGGATGTCGTTGACGTCAATCTGAGATCCACATTCCGGGCATTTAATGGAGGCTTGTTGATCGATCTTGCTCATACGATTCCCTCGGCCCAGGTTGAGTAACGCCTGTTCGTCTCTTAGACTTCGAGTTCGATCACGCGGTTGTCGCGTTTCTTCATGTCGACGAATTCGACGTACGAGCGGACGGCGTGGGCCTGCTCGATCCTGCCCTGCATCTCGCCCGCGGGACTGTTACCCTCGCCTGCGTTCTTGCGCGTGACGTTGATGAACGCACACTCCGCGGCCAGCGTCAGCGCGTTGTGCCACGTGCCTTTGTAGATGAAGGCGGCCTGGCCGGGATCGACGTGGAACGCCGCGACCTTGTCGTAATCCAACTCGTAGGCGGACGGGCCACCGTCGCGGCTCTGCGGCGGCGGGGCGACCACCAGGATCAAAGAGCCCTGCACCGGAATGAACGTCTGGTTGTAGGAGAAATGGATCGCCATCTGATCCAGAATCCTGGCGTCGGGCCGGTACTGGAACGACAGCAGTTCCATCGCCACGCGGCCTTCTTCGGCCTCGGGATAGACGAGCTTCCTGCGTTCCAGCACTTCGCCGTACGGGGCGAACGCCTGCGCGGTGAGCGGCTTGATTTGTACGTGGACGGGGTCCGGGGAACGCTCGGCCATGTTTGAGTCCTCCATAATTCGCCGGGCGACACGGACGAGCCTACCAAAGGCGGGAACGGGAAAACAGGGCGAGACTTCAGCCCGCCATCGTCAGGCCGCCGCTGACGGACAACACTTGGCCGGTCACGAAGTCGGCGTCGGGCGAGGCGAAGAACGCGACCGCGGCGGCAATCTCTTCGGGCCGGCCCAGGCGTCGGAACGGCACCGCGCGCGTCATGGCCGCGATGATCTTGGCCCCGCGTTCGCTGGACGTGACCTGGTCCAGCATGGCGGTGTCGGTCGGGCCGGGGCACACGACGTTGACCGTGATCCTGGCGCGAGCCAACTCGCGCGCCAGCGTCTTGGAAAAGCCGATGATGCCGGCTTTGCACGCCGAATAGACCGCTTCGCCCGTGGATCCGACGCGGCCGGCGTCCGAACTGATCGAGACGATCTTGCCCCGCACGCCTTCGCCGGTGCCCTGTTCGGTCATGTGCGCGGCCACCGCGTGGCAGAAATGAATCGGGCCGCGCAGGTTGATGCCGATCACCTTGTCCCAGGTGTCGGGCTGGCTTTGCAGGAACGGCTCCATCTTGTCCCAGCCGGCGTTGTTCACCAGGATGTCGATCTGCCGCCATTGCCCGATCACCTGTTGCACGCAGGCGTGGACCTGATCGAGTCGCGTCACGTCGGTCTGGATGACTTGTGCGTGGCCGCCGCGTTGCGCAATTGCATCCGCGGTCGCCTGTGCCTCTTCCTCCAGAACGTCGGCAATGGCGACTTTGGCACCCTCCTCGGCCAAGCGCAGGCAGATCGCCCGTCCGATGCCGCGGCTCCCGCCCGTGACCAGCGCCACCTTGTCTTTGATCCGCATGGGCGATCCTTTCTGTTCTACCCCAATGGGTACTATAAACGGAGCCAGGGGAAGACGCTCCCTCGGCGGAAGCTGCTTTAAGGGCGGAGGTCTGTTGACCTTCTCTCCCTTGCCCCCTCCCACCAAGGGAAAAGGGATTGTAGCGGCGCCTTGGCTCGACAGGCCGGATACTATAGTACGCAGAACGATGAGAGAGGAAGAGGCGGACCGCTCGGCAGGCGGCGTACATGACCGATTCGGGCGGCCGGTCAAGGACCTGCGCATCTCGGTGACCGACCGCTGCAACTACCGCTGCACCTATTGTATGCCGCTGGACGAGTACGACTGGCTGGACAAGCGCGAGGTGCTCACGTTCGAGGAAATCACCCGCCTGGCCCGCCTGTTCGTGCGGCTGGGAGTGGAAAAAATCCGGCTGACGGGCGGGGAACCGCTCGCTCGCCGCGGCCTGGAGGATTTGATTGCGCGGTTGTCCGCCATCGACGGGCTGCGCGACATCTGCCTGACCACCAACGCCTCGACGCTGGCCGACAAGGCCGCAGCCCTCAAGGCGGCCGGCCTGCGCCGCCTCAACGTCAGCCTCGACAGCCTCGACCCCGACCGTTTCCGGCGCATCACCCGCCGCGGCGACCTCGCCAAGGTGCTGGACGGCCTGTTCGCCGCCAAGGCGCTGGGGTTCGCGCCCATCAAGCTCAACGCGGTCATCGAACGCGGCGTGAACGACGACGAAATCGTGCCGCTGGTCGCCTTTGCGCGCGAGCACGGGTTCGCCATCCGGTTCATCGAATTCATGGACGTGGGCAACGCCAACCGCTGGCAATCGGACAGGATGGTGTCCAAGCACGAAATGCTGGACGTCATCCGCGCGCACTTTCCGCTCCGCGAGGTCGGCCGCGCCGGCGGCAGCGCCCCATCGGTGGATTACCAACACGCCGACGGCTGCGGGGACATCGGCGTCATCGCCTCGGTCACCGAGCCGTTCTGTACGTCGTGCACCCGCGCGCGCCTCACCGCGGACGGTAAGCTGGTGACCTGCCTGTTCGCCACGGCGGGCCGCAATCTGAAGGTGCTGCTGCGCGGCGGTATCGACGACGACGCCTTGCTCGGGGTGCTGCGCGACGCTTGGCACCGGCGCGCCGACCGGTACTCCGAAGAACGCTTGGCGGCGCTGCGCTCCGGCTCCGGCTATGACCCCCAACAGCGGAAAAAGATCGAGATGATCAGTCTGGGCGGGTAGCCCGGCTGCTGGAGATTGCGAAGCACCCTGCTCCCTGAGCTTGCGATGCCTTGAGCTTGTCGAAAGGCCGGAAAGGGGTTGGATCTTCGACAGACTCAAGGACCGGCCAGAATCCAGACCGCGGCGTTGCATCAGCCCGGCAATTGCAAACCGAGAGCGGCTATCCCCACTGGCCGTTTTCGCTGGACATCGATCCGGCAACGTGCCAACAATGCGGGCTCCGGGTGACGCTTCGGCACGGCCTCCAAGCAAACGCGTCAAGCCCGCCACGGCGCAGAAGACGAAAGGGGACGTTCATGGATCCCGCAACGCATCTGCCTCTGGGGACGCTCGGCGAAGACGAAACTCTGTTCCGCGGCATGGTCCGCGAGTTCGCCGAGGAACAGGTCCGGCCCCACGTCATGGACATGGACCGCGCGGCGCAAATCCCCCGCGCATTGGTCGACAAGCTGTTCGGTCTCGGCGTCATGGGCGTCGAAATCCCCGCCACTTACGGGGGCGCCGGCGCGACCTTCTTCATGTCGATTCTGGCCATTGAGGAATTTGCGCGCGTCGATCCCGCGGTGGCGACCTGCGTCGACGTGCAGAACACGCTGGTCAACAACGCCCTGGTCCGCTGGCTCATCCCGGAGCAGAAGACCGAATTCTTCCCGCGACTGGCAACGGACACGGTCGGCGCCTACGCGCTGTCCGAGGCCGGGTCGGGCAGCGACGCGTTCGCCATGCAGACCCGGGCACGGCTGGACGGCGACACGTACGTACTGAACGGCCGCAAGATGTGGACCACCAACGGGGCCGAGGCGGGGGTATATCTGCTGTTCGCCAACGCCGACCCGGACAAAGGGTACAAGGGCGTGACCGCGTTCATGGTCGAACGCGACGCGCCCGGGTTCAGCGTCGGCAAGAAGGAAGACAAGCTCGGCATCCGCGCCAGTTCGACCTGCGAGTTGATCCTCGAAGACGTGCGCGTGCCACGCGGTCGCGTCGTGGGCGAGGTCGGCAGGGGCTACAAAGTCGCCATCGAAACGTTGAACGAAGGCCGCATCGGGATCGGCGCGCAAATGACGGGGCTGGCGCAAGGTGCGTTCGAGTGTGCGCTCGACTACGCCAAGGAGCGTTCGCAGTTCGGCCGCGCGATTGCGGATTTTCAGGCCGTGCAGTTCGAGTTGGCCGAATTGGCGACCGAGATCGAAGCCGCGCGATTGATGGTCTATAACACGGCCCGCCTCAAGGAGAGCGGCGCGCCGTTCGCCCACTCCGCGGCCATGACGAAGTTCTTCTGTTCGCAGGTCGGCGAGCGGGTGGCCTCGCGGGCGCTGGAGGTGTTCGGCGGGGTAGGGTTCACCAAAGAATACCCGGCCGAAAAGTTCTACCGTGACGCGAAGATCGGGAAGATCTACGAGGGCACCACGAACATGCAACTCAAAACCATTGCCGCCAACCTGCTCGGGAGTTGAGCCATGCCGCAACGTGTCGTGACCGACAGCATGGCCGGGCTGAAGTTGCCCGACTTCGACGTATGGAGCGCGCGCGTTTCGACCGTGCTCGGCCAGAATCCCGGCCCGTTCACGGGACCCGGCACGAATACCTATCTGATCGGCACGGGCAAACGGCCCATCCTGCTCGACACCGGTATCGGTCTCGACGTTTACGATCCGTTACTCGACCGCGGCTTGTCCGAGACCAAGGGCGCGACCGAGTTGCAGGAAATCGTGTTGACGCACGTCCACCAGGATCACATCGGCGGTGTGCCCAACGTCAAACGACGCTTCGGGGCGCTGCAAGTATCGAAACACGCCTGGCCGGAAAAAGACGCGGACTACGACTTTCCGCTGATCTACATCGAAAACGGCGCACGTACCGAGACCGACGGCGCCACGCTGCGCGCGATCCACACGCCGGGCCACGCCAAAGACCACTTGTGTTACTACCTCGAAGAAGAAAAAGCCCTGTTCACCGGCGACTTGGTGTTGGGCGCGGGGACGACCGTCGTACCCGAAGAAGGCGGCGGCCTGATCGACTACATGGCCTCGCTGCGCAAGCTGCTCGACCTGGATTTGGCCGTCATCTACCCCGCGCACGGCCCGGCCATCCGCGAACCCTACAAAAAGCTCAACGCCTACATCGCCCACCGCGAACTCCGCGAACAGCAGGTGCTCGACGCCCTTAACGCCGGCTTGACGCGCATCCCCGACATGGTGCAACGGATCTACACCGACGTGCCGGAGTTCCTACACAAAGCCGCGGGCAATTCGGTACAATCGCACCTGAACAAGCTCAAGGCGGAAGGCGTCGTCAAAGAAGAGGACGAGGAGTGGGTGTTGGTATAAAATGTCTGGACGGACATGGCCGACAAGAATTCCGAGCAGATCAAGTACGAAACGGAGCTTCTCAAGCTGATGGCGATCTTCATCCTTGCGATTGGAGGCAGCGCCATCGGGCTCCTGTTGGGAGAACGGACGACGATTCGTCTCTTCTTAACAGTGCTGGGGAGCCTTGGTAGCGTCGCTCTAATCTTCGGGGTGTGGAGGCAGCATCGGATCATCAGGAAGCTGCTGGCCGGATCGAAGGAGGCCATGTCATGACTACGTATGAATGGATTGGATTAACTTGCGCCCTAGTCTTATACACCAGCATCGTCGTCCTCTTCTGGAAAATCTCCCATGAGGAGCGCGACTGAGGCTGGCGGCGAAGAGAAGAAACAATGAATTTTGAAAACTGGCTGCAAAACGACTGTGATCCGGAAGTCCCCGAACTGTTCAGAGAGGCGGACAACGGGGAATCGCCACGTTCACCTAACTGAACAACACTTTCGCCAACTCGGAGCGGAACCGCTCCGCCAAGTCGCTGCGCGAACCGACGACCTCGAAAATTTCCAGCATGGCCTTGCGCGCGCCGTCGTCCCGAAACGCGCGGTCCTTCTTCACGATATCCAGATACTCGGCGAGCGCCTCGTCGTAGCGCGTTGAAGAAGCGAGAATCTGCGCCAACTCGAAACGGGCGTCCATGTCGTCCGGATTTACTTCGAGCTTCTGACGGTACGCGGCCTCGTCGTCCGCGTTGGCGCCGGACTGTTGGACACGAATCTCGGCGGCCACGCGCTGCGCCTCGTCGTATTCGCGGGCGGTGGGTGATACGCGGTCGAGTAAGCCGAGCGCGTCGCTGTGTTCCTCTTTATCCACCAACAGCCGCGCCAAACCTAACAATGCTTTCGATTGTCGTGCGTCTTTGGAGAGTGCGGCACGGTACAGACTCTCGGCTCCCTGCGCCTTCCCCGCCTCATGCAGGTCGGCGCCCCGGGTGGCGAGGGTGTCGGCCTCGGACGGCAGCAAGCCGTCGATGAATTCCCGAATCGCCGGCTCGGGCAGCGCGCCCAGAAACTCGTTCGCTATCTGACCTTCCTTCACCGCCTTGACCGCGGGGATGCTGCTGATCTGAAACGACTGCGCCAAGCCGGGGTTTTCATCGACGTTGACCTTGGCGAGCACGAACTTGCCGTCTTTTTCGTCCGCCAGCTTTTCCAATACGGGCCCGATCGCCCGGCACGGTCCGCACCAGGGCGCCCAGAAATCGAGCACCACCGGCACGTCGTAGGAACGCTCCATCACGCCCTGCTCGAAGTCCTTTTCCTGCAAGTCCACGGTCCATTCGCCCATGTAACGTCCCCCTCGTCTGCAATCAGCCGGACGGCTGAATCGGTCTTTCGGCGGGCGGAGTCCAAGCCACCCGGAACGGCGCGGACTCTACCACACGCCGAGGGCGGCTTCCATCTTGCGGGGCTCCGGCAAATCTGAAAGAGGGAGGGCCGTTTCCGAGCCTCGCTCCCGGAGGGACCGCCGAAGTCGGCGGAAGCGGAGCGTAAGGAGTACCACGTGACAGCCAGGACTATGTTCGAGAAGATCTGGGATTCGCACGTCGTGCGGACCGAGGAAGACGGCACCACCCTCTTGTACGTGGACCGTCACCTCACTCACGAAGTCACCTCGCCACAGGCGTTCGAGGGCCTGCAACTGGCCGGGCGCCCGGTGCGGCGCACTCCGGCGACCATCGCTGTGCCCGATCACAACGTTCCCACCACCGACCGTAGCCGGCCGATTGATGACGCCGTCGCCGCCAGACAGATCGCGGCGCTCCAGGACAACTGTCGCGCGACCGGTATCCAGATTTTCGACATGGGCGACGTCCGGCAGGGCATCGTTCACGTGATCGGCCCGGAACAAGGGCTGACGCTGCCCGGCATGGTCATCGTCTGCGGAGACTCCCATACCGCCACGCACGGCGCGTTCGGCGCGCTGGCATTCGGCATCGGCACCAGCGAGGTGGAACATGTCCTGGCCTCGCAATGCCTGCTGCAGAAAAAGGCGAAGACCATGCAGGTGCGCGTGGACGGCAATCTGCCCGCGGGCTGTTCGGCCAAGGACGTCATCCTGGCCATCATCGGCACCATCGGCACCGCGGGTGGCACCGGTCACGTGATCGAGTACACCGGCGCGGCCATTCGGGCACTATCCATGGAAGGCCGCATGACGCTGTGCAACATGTCCATCGAAGGAGGGGCACGCGCCGGCATGGTGGCGCCGGACGATACGACCTTCGCTTATCTGAAAGGCCGGCCGTTCGCGCCCGAGGGCGAGATGTTCGAGCGGGCGGTAGTGGCATGGCGGCAACTCCCGTCCGACCCGGACGCGGTGTTCGATAAGACCGTCGAGTTGCGCGCAGACGACATCGCTCCGCAAGTCACCTGGGGCACCAATCCGGGCATGGTCACGGACGTCACCGGCAGGGTCCCCGACCCTGTGGACATCCCCTCGTCCGAGACGCGCGAGGCGACCGAGCGCGCGCTGGCTTACATGGACCTGACAGCCGGAATACCCATCACGGACATCCGGCTCGACCGCGTCTTCATCGGCTCGTGCACCAACTCGCGCATCGAAGATCTGCGCATCGCCGCCCACATCGCCGAAGGCAAGAAGATCGCTGACAGTGTGCACGCGATGGTCGTGCCCGGATCCGGCTTGGTGAAGGAACAGGCCGAGCAGGAAGGGCTGGACCGCGTTTTCAAGAGCGCCGGCTTCGAGTGGCGCGAGGCAGGCTGCTCCATGTGCATCGCCATGAACGCGGACGCGCTACGGCCCGGCGAGCGGTGCGCATCCACCAGCAACCGCAACTTCGAAGGCCGGCAGGGCAAGGGCGGACGGACGCATCTGGTCTCGCCGGCTATGGCCGCCGCGGCGGCGATCGCCGGTCATTTCGTCGATATCCGGGACTGGGTCTGAGCGGCAGCGCGGAGGCCACGCCCACGGCTGGATTGCAGGGAACGAAAACCGTAGAAAGCGCACGAAGAAAGCACGGCATCATGGAAGCGTTTACCGTATTGCACGGCAAGGCGGCCCCGCTCGACCGGGTGAACGTCGACACCGACCAGATCATTCCCAAGCAATACCTCAAAACCATCAAGCGGACGGGCCTGCGCGAAGGCTTGTTTACGGACTGGCGCTATACGAGCGACGGCAGTCCGGTAGAGGGCTTCGTCCTGAACCAGCCGCGCTACGACGGCGCCAGCATCCTTCTGGCCCGTGACAACTTCGGGTGCGGTTCGTCGCGCGAACATGCTCCGTGGGCGCTGCTGGACTACGGGTTCCGCTGCATCATCGCGCCGAGCTTTGCCGACATCTTCTTCAACAACTGTTTCAAGAACGGGATGCTACCGGTCGTCTTGCAGAACGCGGAGGTCGATCGGTTGTTCCAGGAAGTCGAGACGCAGCCGGGCTACCGCCTGACGGTCGATCTGGCCGCCCAGACGGTCGCGACCCCGAGCGGCGCGACCTTTCGATTCCCGGTCGATCCGTTCCGCAAGGACTGCCTGCTCAACGGCCTGGACGAAATCGGCCTGACCTTGCAACACGCGGCGGACATCGACGCCTACGAACAACGCCGGAAACGCGAGGCACCCTGGCTGTTCCCGGACTTGGCGTAGCCCCGCGCTCGCTGCACGTCGGCAAGCGAGCCGCGCCCGCCCAATGGAAGGGGAATTAGAGGTAAGACGGTCCTAAAATTCTCCCCAGCGTACATCCTGAGCCCTCCGCAAAAACCCTTCGACAAGCTCAGGGTCCAGCCCGTTGAGCTTGTCGAAACGGGCGCAGGGTCACCTCGCATATAATTCTCAATTGAAGCCCCGGCATGTCCACCTATTCCCTCACCACCGAAGAAGCCGCCCTGCTGCAACGCGCGGCCGGCATGGCCGGCGACCGGCTGGCCCGGCAGGAGAACGACGCCGGGGTGCGATCCATGGAAGCCTTGATCGCGCAACTCCGGACGGAGCGGCCGCCCGCAATCGAACTGAATCTGCTCCAACGAGAAGTGCTGGGCAAGATGCTGATGAACCTGTCGTTCGATCTGCTGCGCGCAGATGATGACGGCACCGCGGAACTGGCCGAGGCCCTGGCCGAACGCCTGTTCCAGGAAGAGCAAGACGAGACGGGAGCACACATATGAAGTACGGCGTCGTCATTCGCAACATGGGGCCGGCCGCCACTCGGGAAACGTTGGGCGCGTGTGCCAAGGCGGTCGAGGACGCCGGCTTCGACGCCGCGTTCGTGGTCGATCATCTGGCCATTCCGCCCGACCAGACCGAGGGATCGGGTGGCCGGTATTTCGAGCCGCTCACCACGCTGGCGTATTTCGCGGCCCTGACCCGCACCATTCGGCTGGGCATTTCCGTGCTGGTCTTTCCGTACCGGCCAGCCGTGTACCTGGCCAAACAGGTCGCCACCCTGCAAGAGTTGTCGGGCGGACGTCTGATCCTCGGCGCGGGCGTCGGTTGGCTGCGCCCGGAGTTCGAAGCCTTGGGCGTGGACCCGCGCAAGCGGGGCGCGATCACGAACGAAACTCTCGCAGTCGTGCGCCAACTGTTCGACAACGACGTGAGTTCCTACGCCGGTCAGCACATCTCCTTCCCGGAATTCGTCTTCGCCCCGCGGCCGGCACGGCCGCCCATCTGGGTCGGCGGCGCCGGTCCCACCGCCATCGAGCGCACCCTCAAATACGGCGACGGCTACTATCCGATCGGGCTGCAATCGGGAGAGTTGGCGAAAATCGCCGCGCATCTCCGCGAAGCGTCGGCGGAACGTGGACGCTCCATGCCGGAGTTGATCGTGGGCGGCATGCTGCGCGAGGGCAGCCCCGAGCCGATGATCGACCGTATCTCGGCCATGCAGGAAGCCGGGGCGGATTACTACGTGTTAGGACTCGGGCGGTACAAGGACGCCGGCACTTTTCGGACAGGCATCGAGCGCTTCGCCGCGCAGGTCATCCCGAAAATCCCGTAGCCTGCATCTTTGGGGTGTTACAGGGAAGATGATCCTGGACTTTTCCCCGACTGACTCTGCACTTGGTCAGAAACCTTTCGTCACCCTCAAGGCGACATGGGCTCAGGGGCCAGCCCGTTGAGCTTGTCGAAACGGGCGTGGGGCTACCTTGGTACGTAATCCCCATCCTTAACGCCGCAGGGCCGGACTGGCCTCCGCAAGTTAATGGAATGGACCTATTCTGTCCTGTTGGCCGCGGCTAACAACCGGGCGGGAAAGTCGGACATGACGCCGTCGACGCCCAGGTCGAGCAGATGGCGCATTTCGTCCGGCTCGTTGATCGTCCAGACGTGCATCTCGAGATCGAATCGGTGCGCCGCGGCAATCGTCGCTTCGGTGACCAACGGGATGCCTTCGTAATCGGGCGGGATCTGGACTGCTTGGCCGGGCGGTCGGTAATCGTCCAGCCGTCCGGCCGCGACGCGCTGAATGAAGTCGGCAGTCTCCTGATAGGCGAAGCTCGTCGCAACGTCCGGCGCCAGTTTCCGGGTGCGGGTGAGCACTGCGTCTTCTTTTGATGCCAGCACCACGTCACCGATCCGGCCGCAGGCGTTGACGACGGCAACCACCGCTTCTTCGATGGGCGGTTCGCTCTGTTTGATCTCGACCGTGAACCGCACCTGCGGGAAACCGGACAACACCTCTTCAAGGGACGGAATGACGACGTCCGAGGCACGGAACGGCTGCGTTCTTCCGCCGTCCGGCGAGAATCGGTAGCCGGCGTCGAGCTGTTGCAGTGCGGCCAACGAATACTCGCCGACCGGACCGAGACCATTCGTGGTTCGTTCGAGAGTCTCGTCGTGGATGACCACGACATGGCCGTCCTGGGCCGCGTGCACGTCGAGTTCGATGTAGTCGCAGCCCAGTTCCACCGCTCGCTCGAACGCAGCCATCGTATTTTCGGGCCGCTCGCCGCTGGCCCCGCGGTGGGCGAACAGCCGCGGCTTCGGGCCATCGAAGAATCGAGTCATGGAAACAGCGTTTCGTCAACGTGCAATCCCGGAACGAAGGATTGCGATGAGAGCCTCAACGATCTGCGTCAGTGGCGCTTTCTTCAACGATCCGATTTCGGTCACCATCAACTCCTGGTTCGCAGTGAAAAGCTTTCCAGGACGAGCGTAACTGGTTACCCGCAACGAGCCAATTGAGAAACTACTAGATGTAAGCGTAACGGCGTGGGCGTCTCTGTAGGGCTTGCTCGTGACTTGGCACAGGATCCAGTCACCCTGCCCAACCTCGGCCAAGATGACGGCAGGGCGCAACTTCGTCTGCGACAGGTCAGAGAAAGGGAACCTGACAGACACTACCGCTCCGGTTGCAGGTACGACCACGCCTCATCCTCCGCCGGCCTATCCCAGTCCTTTGCAAGCGCCGGTTCACTAAGTAAAGCGGCTTCGGACGCCCCGACCTGCTGGACGGTTTCCTGTTTCGACTCCGTGAGCCGGCCAGTTACGAATTTGTGTAACGTGCTGGATATGAGGGTTTGGTAGGGCATACCCTCCGCGGCTGCCCGTTTCCGAATCCGCTCCAGGTCTCGGTCCGAGATGCGGATGTTGATCCGTTTTTCCTTCTGAAGCATCCTTCGAGCGGCATCCTCCATCTGGCGTTTCTCCTGCCTGAAGTTTCTCAGGCTCTCGAACTCTCCGCGCTCGAAATCCTGCAGAATCCGACGCTCCTCCTCGTCCAGATGGGGTTGTTGCGTATTCATTTCAGGTACTCCTTGGTTGCCTTGCGGCTGGGAATGATGGTTTTCAGGAACCGTGTGCCCCGCTCTTTCACGTACGGCACCAGATACGCATAACCGTCCATCTCGATTATGAGAATATGTTGCCCAGGATACCGCTCTGCATTCGGGTGTCTGACGATGTCCAATACGTCTCCATTCTCGATGTAGAAGACGACGTCCTCGAAGCCAACGCCTCGCGTTCTTTGTAACAATGCGTTCTTCTCGTCGTCCCAATCGAACCCGCTCACGTCGGTGAATATTCCGAAATGTGTGCCTATTGTCAACACCCGAAAATCGCCGCCTACATCGGACGGCCGCCCCGTAGTCGATCCGTTGACACCGCCCGCGCATCCCGGTTAGGCGGGGGAGCCATGCAGGCACTGGTCGTCGGCGGCACCGGTCCGACCGGGCCGTTCATCGTGAACGGGCTGATCGCGCGCGGCTACGAGGTGACGATCTTCCACCGCGGGACGCACGAGATTCCCGAGATTCCGCCCGAAGTCGAACACATCCACGGCGACCCGCATTTTCGGGAGACCATAGACGCGGCGCTCGCCGGGCGGACGTTCGATCTGGCGGTCGTCACCTACGGACGCATTCGTTTCGTGGCCGAGGCGCTCGTCGGCAAGGTCGGCCGCTTCGTCGGCGTGGGCGGCGTGGCGAGTTATCGGGGCTACATGAACCCGTACGCCGTCTTCCCGACCGGCCTGAAGCTGGGGGTGTCCGAGGACGCGCCGGTCGTCGAGAGCGAAGAAGAACTCCGCTTCGCCTGGCTCATCGCGCAGACCGAGCAGGCCGTCATGGACCACCACCCGACCGCGGCCTATTTCCGCTACCCCTACGTGTACGGGCCGTACCAACTGGTGCCGCGCGAATGGTCCGTGATCCGGCGGATTCTCGACAAGCGGCCACACATCATCGTGGCCGACGGCGGCTTGACGTTGTTCACCCACGGTTATGCCGAAAATCTGGCGCACGCCGTCCTGCTGGCAGTGGACCAGCCGGAAGCCTCGGCCGGCCAACTCTACAACTGCGGCGACGAAAGCCAGTTGACCCTGCACCAAGTCATCGAGATCATCGGTCGCACCATGCGGCACGACTGGGAAATCGTCAGCATGCCCAACGCGCTGGCGCGACCCGCGCGGCCATATACCATGCAGGAAACCTCCCATCACCGCGTGGTCGATCTCGCCAAGATCAAACGCCAACTCGGCTACGCCGATGTCTGTCCGGTCGAACGCGCGTTGGAGAAGACGGTCGCCTGGTATCTGGAACACCGGCCCGAGCCGGGCGGAGAAATCGAAACGCGCCTGCAAGACCCGTTCGACTATGCCGCGGAAGACCGGCTGATCGCGGCTTACAAAGACGGCATGCGGCGGGTGGCCGAGATTCCGTTCGACGTCCAGACCGACCGACCGCACCCGTACGCCCATCCGAAACAGCCCGGTCGGGAACGCGACCACCGCGCTCGCTGACCGCCCGGATCCGAACGTTATGGATGAAGAAAGAGCAATGGCCGCCCGCCTCCTGATCTGGAAGACCGGCAACCTGCCGCGGCGCATGATTGCGCGGTTCGGGGACGTCGAGCAGGCGTTTCTGCACGTGCTGGGGGCCGGGCGCTGCGTCGTGGCCGATGCGCGGTCCGATCCGCCGCCCGAGACCGACTGGGCGGGCATCGTCGTGACCGGTTCCGCGGCCTCGGCCAACGATACGGACGCCTGGGTGACGCGCAGCGCGGATTTCCTCAAACGCGCCGCGGACGCCGGGGTGCCGTTGTACGGCGTCTGTTTCGGCCACCAGCATCTGGCGCGCACGTTCGGCGGGCAGGTGGAAAAGAGCCCGGCCGGCTGGGAACTCGGCACGGGCGGCGTGACCCTGACCGAGGAAGGCCGGCGCGATCCGTTGTTCGCGGACGTTCCCGACACGTTCCCGGCGCAACAGAGCCACGGAGAAATCGTCGTCGAACTCCCGCCCGGGGCACGGACGTTGGCGCACAACCCCCACACCGCCTGCCAAGCATTCGCCCTGGGCGATGCGATCTGGGGTACGCAGTTCCACCCCGAATTCACGTCCGAGGTCGTGCACGCCTTGATCGGTCTGCTGGCGGACAGACTCCCGGCCGGCTCCTTTCCGACGTGGCCGGCCGACGATCAGCCGCTCCGGGATTGGCTCGCCAGAAGTGTCCAAGCCACGCCTGCGGCGCGGCGCTGTCTGGACAACTTCGCGGCGATTGTTCGGGAACGTGGACGCGCAGAAAGCTCGGATGATCGTGTTGACAATGGGCGACTGCTTCGCATAGAAACCCCTCAAGCTCAAAGGCGGCCCGTCGCCGGAAGGGATTTTCCATGCTGACTCGTCATTTGATTTCCGTTGCATCCGGTCGTTCCGAAACGAATAGCCCCCCCCCTCCCCCGCGGAATTGAGACGTCAGCGATGAGAACGTTGTTTGCCGGTATCGCGGCGTTCCTGTTGCTCGCTGCGCCGTTGGACGAGGCTCAGGGTCAAGTTGAGGATGGATCTGAGATCACGAACACCCGTCCGGATCTGGGGACCCTCAGGCTGCACCCTGGTCCTATTGGGAAAAGCTCTTACACAGTTGGCGACAAGATCCAGTTTGAACTGACGGTCACTCCGGCCGTGACGGTCACCGGGACGCCCCGAGTGAAACTGCTTTTCGGGGAAGGGTCGGAGGAGAATTATCACTATTGGCAGAATTGGGGATACCACAAAACTCGCCCACCGAGTCCCCCGGCGAGGCGTGTCGCGCCCCCCTCAGAGGCGGAGTTGAACCGAATGCAGCGGTACGCAGACTACGACGCGGCAGCGTCCAGACCCAACGGCCTCATTTTTTCCTACACGGTCCAGGCGTCGGACTTCGACCCGGACGGCTTTATTGTTCCAGACCCGCCCATTGACGCGAACGGCGGGGCCATCGTCACTCGAGGCGGCACGCTGGCAGCGGATCTGGATTCGCGGTTCGTCGGTGCCCTGCAGGTTGGGTGCGGTGGCCGCAGTTCCCCGCTACTGTGCTTGGTTAATGGCGGGAGGACACAGGTGGCATTTACGGGGACGCCGGCGAGCGAGAAGACGTACCGTCTGGGCGAATCGATTCGCGTGGCCGTGACCTTCAGCGAGGCGGTAACAGTGACGGGCGCCCCGCAGGTCGGCTTGACCATCGGGACGCAGACGCGCCAAGCGGCCTACGATGCGTCCCGGTCGAGTGGGACGCGGCTCGTATTCGCCTACCGGGTGCAGGCGTCGGATTACGATGAGAATGGGATTAGCATTGCCTTCAATGCTCTGGATCTCAATGGCGGTACGATTACCCTCGTCGATGGTGCTACCAGCGCCCCTCTGCAGCACCTCGCGGTTGCGCGGGACGAGACCCGCAAGGTCAGTGGCGGGGGCAGCAACTCCGGCGATTTTCTGCGGGTAAGCAGTGTGGAACTTATCCATCAACCACTCAGAGGCGGGGACACCTTCCGGCTGGAGGAACAGATCGGGGTCGGAGTGACGTTCAGCAAGGCGGTTAAGGTAACAGGCACACCGCAGATCGGGCTGACCATCGGGGCGCAGACGCGGCAGGCCGTCTATCTGGGCCAATTCCAGTACAACGACAAAAGGAGGCTATCGTTCTCCTATGAAGTGCAGGCGTCGGATCTCGACACGGACGGGGTCAGCGTCCCCGCAAACGCCCTGAATTTGAATGGAGGAACGATCAAGCTTGCCATAGACCCTACTACGACCGCCTCTCTCCGACACGCTGCGGTGGCTGCGGATACGACCAGGAAGGTGGACGGGCGCCCATCGCACACCCCTCCAGAGCTGGGGCCCCTGCGGGGCGGTGAAAATTGGGATCTGGAGTCGGTGGGAAAATCTGTATCCTTTCCACCGTACACGGCTGGCGACAAGATCTGGTTTGAACTGACGGTCACTCCGGCCGTGACGGTCACCGGGACGCCCCGCGTGCGGCTGCTTTTCGGAGAAGGAATCCAGTACGACTACTTCTATCATTTATGGAGTAGATACGGATTCCCCTCTGGACAGGAACAGGTGGCGCGGTACGCGGACTACGACGCAGCGGAGTCCTCACCCAACGCACTCAGATTTTCCTATACGGTCCAGGCGTCGGACTTCGACCCGGACGGATTCATCGTTCCGGACCCTCCTATAGACGCGAACGGCGGGGCCATCGTCACCCGAGGCGGCACACTGGCAGCGGATCTGGATGAGAGGTTCGTTGGCGCACTGCAAGCTGGCTGTGGGGGTCGTGAGGATGCTGCAAACTGCAGGGTCAATGGCGGTACGAACCCCGGTGGGGGCGACACGAATCCGGGCGGCGGGAGCAATCCCGAGCCCAGCCTGCGGGTCAGCCGCGTCACGTTCACGGGGACGCCGGTAAGCGAGGAGACGTACCGCCTAGGCGAGCAGATTCGCGTGGCCGTGACGTTCAGCGAAGCCGTGACGGTGACGGGCACCCCGCAGCTCGGGTTGACTATCGGATCCACCACACGGCAGGCGGCCTACGATGCCACGCGGTCCAAAGGGACCTTGCTCACATTCACCTACACCGTGCAGGCGACGGACGCCGACCCGGATGGGATTAGCATCGAGGCCGACGCGCTGGCGCTCAACGGCGGCACGATCAGCCTCGCCAGCGACGCCACCACCGCCGCCGCTCGGAGCCACGCTGCGCTGGCGACGGATGATACCCGCAAGGTGGACGGCAGCACGGACGTCGTGGAGCACGGCGACACCCGGGAGCAAGCGACGCTGCTCACCCTGACCGTGCGGACGACGGGCGAGGTGGGCGAGACGGGCGGCGACGAGGGCTTTCAGGGCAACGTCGGCACAGCCCGAAGCGCGGAGATCGCCGGAGCGGTGGAACAGGCGGGCGATGCGGACTACTTCCGGGTGGAGGTGCCCGAAGCAGGAAGCCTGACGGTGGAGACGACGGGAACCACGGACACGGAGGGCGTGCTACAGGGCGCGACCGGCCAAACGCTGACCGAAGATGACGACGGCGGAACGGGAACCAACTTTCGGTTGGAGCGGCAAGTGCAGGCGGGCACGTACTATGTTGCGGTGACGGGCGGGGAGAACGAGCAAGGCATCGGGCTCTACACCCTGTCCGTGCGGTTCACACCCGTGGGAGGCGGGACGACCGTCGGGGATGTAGTCCCACCGTCGGGGAGCGGACCGCCGCCCGCGGGCAGCACACCTCCGGATGGGGGAGAGCCCGGGGACGGAGAGGCGGGTCAGCCGGCCCCGCTCCGGTTGAATACGGAGACGACGGGGACGTTGGAGCAAGCCGGGGAAGTGGACTACTTCCGGGTGGAGGTCGAGGAAGCCGGGACGGTGACGGTGGAAGCGACCGGCGCGGCGGCCCCGATGGCGTACTTTGGAGCGGGGGACGAGCCGTTGCTGCACCAGAGTGCCGCGCAGAGTGCAAGTGGTAGAAGTAGAGAAGAGCCCCGTGGGGCAGCGTGGCCGGTGACGGCGGGCACGTACCATGTGGCGGTGGTCGGAGGGGCCGCGCGGATACAGACGGGGGCCTACACCGTGGCGGTGCGCTTCACCGCGGCCAGCGAGGTCGGGCCCCTGCAAGCCACGCTGCCGAACCTGTCACCGGCACAGGCGTGGGTGCATTTCTACTGTCGGCGCGCGCAGCAGTCCGAGGCGGCGGCGTGCACCGCGCAGGTGCAATGCGGGCAGGGAGACGGGCCGCCGGTAGCGTGGGCCGTAGAGGTCGCGCCGGAGACGATACACACCTACTGGCCGGGACAGACGCGGGCAGATGGGACGCCCGACGACTTGGCAGCCGCGTTGGTCGCCGCGGGCATGGCCGAGGCGGCCGCGCAGCAGCGGACGACGTGCCGGGTGTTCAGTGCGGACCCGCTGGACGTGCGGGCGTACACGCGGGTCGGACAGGACGTCGTGCCGGTAGCATACCCGCCGGCCCCGGTGGACGCGACGGCCCCGGCGCGCGTGGCGACGTTGTTGAACGTAGCGCCGGCGCACGCCTGGGTGCATCTCTCGTGTCAGAAGACCCTTGCACCGGACGCGGAGACCGTCGATCCGTGCGCCGTCCGCTTGCAATGCGGGCAACAGGCCGGGCCGCCGGTGGCGTGGGAGGTGGAGGTCGCTGCGGAGACGACGGTGGCCTACGGGCCGGGCGGGACGGCGGGCGACTTGGCCGCGGCGTTGGTCGCAGCGGGCAAGAGCGCGGCCGAAGCCCGGCGGCGGACGACGTGTCAAGTCTTCAGCCGCGATCCGGTGGACGCCTGGGCATACACGCGGGTCGCAGAGAAGTTGGTATCCGTGGCGAATCCGCCGGCTCCGGTGGACGCTGCCGCCCCGACGCGGGTGACGACGTTACAGAACTTGGCGCCGGCAGACGCGTGGGTGCATTTCTACTGTCGCAAAGCGCATCGGTCGGACGCGGAGACCGCCGATCCGTGCACTGTGCGCTTACAATGCGGGCAACGGGATGGGGCGCCGGTGGCCTGGGATGTGGCGGTCGCGCCGGAGACGATCTTCACGTACTGGCCGGACCGGACGGCGGCGGATGGGACGCGAGCCGACTTCGAGGCCGCGCTCATCGCCGCGGGCAAGGGGGAGACGGAAGCCCGACGGCGGACGACATGTCAGGTGTTCAGTACCGATCCGGTGGACGTGCGGGGCTACACGCGGCTGGGCGGGGAGGTGGTACCGGTAGCGAACCCGCCGATCATGCCTACCGCCGACACTCCGACGCGCATCGGGACGTTGCTGAACTTGGCGCCGGCCCACGCCTGGGTGCATTTCTACTGTCGGAAAGCGCAGCGACCGGACGCAGAGACCGTTGAGCCGTGCACCGTGCGCCTGCAATGCGGGCAACGGGATGGAGCGTCGGTGGCGTGGGGTGTGGAGATCGCACCGGAGACGCTCGTCAGCTACTGGCCGGGGCGGATGGCACCGGATGGGACACTGGACAACTTGGTGGCCGCGCTGGTCACGGCGGGCAAGACAGAAGCTGAAGCCCGGCGACGGACGACGTGTCAAGTGTTCAGTGCCGATCCGGTAGATGTGCGGGGCTACACGCGGCTCGGCGAGACCATCGTCCCCGTGAAGAACTGAGCCGGCCGGATACCCAAGATCAAGACGACGCGGGCGGGGCCGGGAGAAAGATTTTCGGCCCGCCCTTCAAGTCCAAGCCATATCCGAGAGCGGTCGCGTTCGACCCCGCTCGCACGGCGATGCTGGGTAGATTGAGCCTGGATTTGTTGAAGAGGAACTGCTTATTGGGGGAAGGAGATAAAAGACACTCCCGAAGGCAGTTTCTCCTCATCATATCTGTGCAAGTAGATATCCATGTTTGAGGTTCCCGCTTCCGCGGGAATACCGCCCGGCTGGGATTTTCAAGGCTTTTGTAACCCATTTTGCCGTGCCCGCGCAAAAGGTCGCTGGTTTCTCGTGTTTTCTTGCCTTTCCCAGGGACGTCTGCATACCGGCCAGCCCCGTCCGCTCTGCCTTTGAAAAGGAAAGCCGCATGCGTCCGCTCGACGACCTCCGTGTCCTGGACCTCACGCACGTTTTCAACGGTCCGTATGCCGCACAGGTGCTCGGCTTTCTGGGGGCCGAGATCATCAAGGTCGAAGCGCTGCCGCACGGCGAACGCGCGCGCAGCATCTTTCCGATCCCGGACGCCAAGACGCAGAGCTATCCGTTCGTGATGCTCAACTCCAACAAGAAGGGCATCACACTGAACCTCAAGTCCGAGCGCGGCACCGCGTTGTTCAAGCGCCTGGTCGCCCAGGTGGACGTGGTGATGGAAAACTTCGCCGCCGGCACGCTGGACAAGCTGGGGCTGGGATACGACGTGCTCAAAGCCGTCAACCCGCGCGTCATCTACGCCTCCAGTTCCGGCTATGGGAAGAGCGGCCCGTACAGCGACTACCCGGCGTTCGACTCCATCGTGCAGGCCATGTCCGGCATCATGGCGACGACCGGCGATCCCGCCGGCCCGCCCATGAAGGCCGGTCCGCCGATCATGGACATCATGGGCGGCATCCACTTTGCCGCCGGCATCCTGGCCGCGGTGCACCAGCGGGACCGGACCGGCCGCGGCCTGCAAATGGAGACGTCGCTGTTCGAGTCGGCCATTGCCCCGCTCACCGCCCAGATCTCGGCCTACCGCGCCCACGGCGGCAAATACGACCGGGCCGGCAACCGCGCGCCCAACCGCGCCTTCTCACCCTACAACTGCTACCCGGCGCGCGACGGCCACGTCCTGCTGCTCACGTCCGACAACCGGCGCTGGCAGGTGCTGTGCAGGTTGATGGGCCGCGAGGACCTGGCCGAGGACGAACGCTTCGCCACCAACGCCGCGCGTCGCATGAGAGCGGACGAGGTGGACGCCCTCGTCGGCGCCTGGACCCGCCAGCACACCAAACACGACCTGATGCGCCTGTGCGGCGAGGCCGACGTCACCTGCGGCGCGGTGCAGACCGTCGAAGAAGTGCTGCACGACCCGCACCTGCGCGAGCGCGGCATCCTCAAGGACATCGAGCACCCGTCCGCGGGCACGGTGACGGTGTTGGGTCCGCCGTGGCGCTTCGACGGCGAACAGCCGCCGACCACCGCGCCCAGCCCCGACCTGGGCGAGCACAACGACGTCGTCTACCGCGACCTGCTGGGTTTGTCCGCGGCCGAGATCGCCCAATTGAAGGACGACGGCGTAATCTGAGAACGGCAGGTCAGGCAGACTTCGGCGACGCGTACGCAGACGCCAACGCACTTGTGCCTCCCTTTGTGCCTACGTTATGTTCCCACGGATATTCCAACGTATTGTCAACTCGTGAGGTGAGATATGAAGGCCGTCAGCGTCCGAGAGTTGAAGAACAATCCGTCCGCAGCACTCCGCGCCGCGCGCGAGCATCCCGTCATGGTTCTCAACCGTCACCAGCCGGAAGCGCTGCTCGTGCACCTCGATGACGATCTCCTGCTGACCGACCCGGGGGTACGGAAGGCGCTTGCCACCGCGCTCTACCGCGACCAGAGCCTGTCGCTCGGACGGGCAGCCCGCTTTTCCGGTCTCAGCATAGCCGCGTTCATCCAACACGTATCGAAGATGGGCATCCCTGTGGTGAGGGGTACGGCAGCCAGCGTACGAGAAGACGCCGAGGCAATCCGCACATGGCGAAACGGCTCGTCGCAGCCGACGCAAGCCCGCTGATCGGGCTGGCCACGGCGGGAGCGTTCGACCTGCTCCGCAGCCTCTTTGGCCAAGTCACCGTGACGACCACGGTTCATGACGAGGTACTGGCGGGCGGCGAACTGCCCGGCGTCCGGGATCTGACCGGCGCGGTAGAAGCCCGGTGGGTCACGGTCGCTCGCACCCGGATCGACACCCTCGAGCTTGCCGATCTCGACGCGGGCGAGGCGAGCACGCTGACTCTTGCACTCGAGCATCCCGGTCCATCTCTCGTGCTGATGGACGAAGCGTTCGGACGGGTCTGGGCCCGTGAGCATGGGCTGACCGTCATCGGCGTAGCCGGCGTGCTGCTTGCGGCCAAGGAAGCGCGTCTCGTACAGAGCATCCGACCATACTTCGCGCTTTTGGAGCGGAGCAATTTCAGACTTTCGAACGAAATCATCCATGCCGTGTTGGCACAGGCCGGAGAATGATGCTCGGAAATCAAGAGATTTCTCGGAGCGTATAATCAGTCCAGGCACCCTTGCTCGCCGCCGGTCCGCTGCCTATTCTCGCCGCCATGCCCGCACTGCCGCCCGGTCCGCGTATTCCGCGGCTGTTGCAGATTCTCAAATGGGTCCGCCAGCCCATCCCGTTCATGCGGGCGTGTGCCCGGGCGCATGGCGATGCGTTCACCGTGCGCTGGCCCGGTGTGCCGCCGCTGGCGTTTTTCAGCGATCCCGCGGTCATCAAACAGATATTCACTGCCGACCCAGAACGGTTGCAGGCCGGACAGGCCAACGTCGTGCTCAAGCCGATCCTGGGTCCGAACTCGATCCTGCTGCTTGACGGCGCCCGGCACAAACGCGAGCGCAAACTGCTCATGCCGCCCTTCCACGGCGAGCGGATGCGGCTGTACGGCGCCGTGATGGGCGAGGTCGCCGACCAGTCGATCGGCGACTGGCCGGTCGAGACGCCGTTTTCGCTGCACGCGCGGATGCAGCAGATCACGCTGGACATCATTCTGCGGACCGTGTTCGGGGTGGAGGAAGGTGCGCGGCTGGCCCGCCTGCGCGCGTTGCTGATCGAGTTTCTCAAGCTGGTCGGCAACAGTCCGCTGCTCCTGGTCCGCTGGCTGCAAATCGACTTGGGGCCGCTCACCGCCTGGAGGCGGATCACCGTACTCGCCCGCGCAATCGATACGCTGTTGTACGAGGAGATCGCGCGGCGCAAGGCCGAGCCCCAGGACGGGCGGACCGACATCATGGCCATGCTCGTCGCCGCGCGCGACGAAGACGGCCAACCGATGAGCGACGCGGAAATCCGGGACGAGATGATCACCATGCTGCTGGCCGGGCACGAGACCACGGCGACCTCGCTGGCATGGGCGACGCACCGCCTGTTGCACCATCCCGAGGCATTGCAGACCGCCCGGACGGAAGTCACGTCGGTACTCGGAAACGGGCGGAAGGCACCGCTGGCGGAGCAGGTCGCCGAACTCGGCTATCTCGACGCCGTCATCAAGGAGACCGCGCGCCTGCATCCCATCGTCCCCATCGTCGCGCGCTATCTCGAAGTGCCGACCCGTATCGGAGACTTCGATCTGCCCGCGGGCAGCGTGGCCGCGCCGTGCATCTATCTCACCCACCGGCGGCCCGACGTCTGGCCGGACCCGGAGACGTTCAAACCGGAACGCTTCATCGACCGACGCGTTGACCCCTACGCCTTCTTTCCGTTCGGCGGCGGGGTGCGCCACTGCCTGGGCGCGGCGTTCGCCACGTACGAAATGAAGATCGTGCTGGCCCGGGTCCTGGCGCGCGTCTCCCTGCGGCCGGACCCGACCCATGCGGTGCGCACGGTACGGCGCAGCATCACGTTCGCGCCATCGGGCGGCCTGCCCGTGATCCGCGCCGCGGCCTAGCCCGCCGGCTTCCTGCGGAACGGTTAGGGCCGGAACTGCAACGCGCGGGGCGCCAGCCGCGCCGGTTGCGACACCAGCTTGTACGCCGTCTCCACCCACTCGCAGACCAGCGCCCGCGTATCGCGCGGGTCGATC
Source organism: uncultured Binatia bacterium (SeqCode) (assembly GCA_965200125.1). Taxonomy (GTDB): domain Bacteria; phylum Desulfobacterota; class Binatia; order Bin18; family Bin18; genus Bin18. Next base: position 2,396,882 of record OZ241332.1, read on the forward strand.
ATTTCCTCGATCTCGAACTTGGACAGCGGGCCGACCGGGCCGCGCGCACTTTCGATGCGCGCCATGAGTTCCGCGCGCAACGCCCGCGGGTCCTCGGCCTCGGCCAACTGCCGCTTGTAGGCCGCCTCGATGCCGCCCTCCGGCGGAATGCCGCCGGCATCCACCGCGGGCCACGCCACGCGCACCGACGGCCGCGCTCGCGGCGTGGCGTAGTTGTTGCCCGCCACGCCGAAGCTGCGCCGCATGAGCACCGTGAAGATGGGCACGCCGACCTGCGCGAAGGCGATCATCCATTCGGCCCCGCGGCGGATGGTGCCGGTCCGTTCGTGCTCCAATCCCACGGCAAAGCCCGGGTTGTCGATCAGGTTCAGGACCGGCAGGTGGAACACGTCGCACAGGTCCAGGTGGCGCGTCAGCTTGCTGCATCCGTCCGCGGTCAGTGCGCCGCCGTTGGCGTGGCGGCTGTCCGAGGCGATGACCCCGAGCGGATGGCCGTTGAAGCGCACGAAGCCGGTCACCTGATCCGTGCCCCACAACGGCCCGATCTCGAAAAACGAGTCGGTGTCGGCCATCAGCCGAATGGCGGTGCGCACGTCGAAGGTGGTCGCGCGTTTGCGCGGAATCAGGTCGAGCAACTCCTCGGCGCGGCGGTCGGGCGGATCCGCGGGATTCGGCGGCAACACGGGCGGCGGCTCGTACACGCTCGACGGCAGGTACGACAGAAACCCCCTGGTCAGCGCGACCGCTTCCTCCTCGGTCTCCGCCGGATTGTCCACCGAGCCGTTGCGACAGTGGATGTGCCAACCGCCCAGGTCCTCCTTGCTGACGTCGTAACCCATGGCGTGCTGCACGACCGGCGGGCCGGCCACGAAGAGCTGCGCAACGTCGCGTACCATGACCGAAAAATGTCCGAGGACCGCCTTGGCCGCGCCGATGCCCACCACGCTGCCGAGCAACAGATTGACGACCGGCACGCTGGCGAGCTGCTCCGCATACATGCTGCTGCCGAGATGTCCGGGCAGGAACGAGCCGCCCCCGCCTGCCACACGCGGCCGGCCCGCGGTAATGGCGCCGGTGCTCTCCTTGGCGCTGCTCTCTCCCGCTTGCTTCTGCGCCGGCACCATCGCCGCCACGCTGCCCCCGCCCGACGAGCCGTCCAGCAGGCGAATCGACGGAATGCGCAACTCCAACGCCAAGCGGTCGAGGTAACCGCTCTTGGCGGCGATCGCGCCGTCGGCGTGGCCGCCGCGCGAGGTGAAGTCGTCGGCGCAGACCACCGCGGGGCGCCCGTCGATCTTGCCCCATCCGCCGACCATGTTGGCCGGCGTGAAATCCGTGACCTTGCCCGCCTCGTCGTACGACGCGAAGCCGGCCACGCTGCCCACCTCGCGGAACGTGCCTTCGTCCAGCAGCAGCCCGATCCGTTCGCGGCACGTCAACTTCCCGCGGCTCCGCTGGCGTACGACGCCCGGGTCGTCCGAGCCGGGCGCAAGCCGATCGTGGGCGAACCTCTGCATCGCCGCCACGTCCTCCAGCACCGGCGTCCATCCTTCCATGTCGTCCTTTGCGGTCCGGGGCGCCGATTCGGATTCCGCTGCGTCGCCGGGAGTCAACACCATCAGCACTTGGCCGGCAGTCACGCCATCGCCGGGATGCAAGGACAACGCGGCACTCACCGTTCCCGCGCACGGCGCCGCGACGACCGACTCCATCTTCATCGCATTGACGACAGCCAACGGCTCGCCCGCGACCACGGCGGCCCCCACGGCTGCGCGGAACTCGACCAGGCTGCCCGTCACCGGACACTTCACCGCGCGCTGGTCCGCGCCGACGTCGAGCGGGGGGAGCCGCGGCGCCGCGGCTGCTCCAGGCGTCGGGCCACGGCCTCCGCCGACGGACGCGGCCTGCCGTTCCAGGAAGGCGGCGGTGTCGGCGCGATCGTGCTCGCTCCCACGTTCCTCCGTGACCGAAAGGACCGGGTCTTCCGCGAGCAACGTCGTCCGGGCGTCGCCGGCCCGTACGCGCGGGTGGCGGAGAATGGCCCGCAACACCGGTAGATTGGTGGGCAGACCGGCGATGTGGAATTCGTCGAGCGCGCGTAGCGTGTGTTCGACCGCGGAGGCGAAAGACGCGGACGAATTGGACGCGCCGACGACCTTGGCCAGCAACGGATCGAATTGCGGGGGCGGCGTGTAACCGAGATACCCGCACGCATCGACCCGTACACCGGGCCCGGAGGGTTCCTTGTAGGCGGTGAGTGTCCCGGGGCCGGTCGCCACGACCCGCGCCTGTACGGCGAAGCCGCGCGGCGTGGGGACCGCGGCCTGATCGCCCAAGCCCAGGGAGGCCAGCGTCGCGCCCGCGGCGAGTCGGAACTGCGCCTCGACCAGGTCGACGCCGGTGACCTGTTCCGTGACCGTGTGTTCGACCTGAATGCGCGGGTTGCACTCGATGAAGAAATACTCGCCGGTCTCGGGCGCGACGAGGAATTCGACCGTCCCTGCGCCCGCGTAGTCCGCGGCCCGGATCAGGCTGACCGCGTCGTTGAGCACGGCCTGCCGGATCGCGGTATCGAGCGCGGGAGCCGGCGCCGTTTCCACGACTTTCTGATGACGGAGTTGTACCGAGCAGTCGCGTTCGTACAGGTGGACGACGTTGCCGCCGGCGTCCGCCAGCACCTGAACCTCGACGTGCCGTGGCCGGGCGAGGAGTTTCTCCACGAACAGCGCACCGTCTCCGAACGCGGCCTCGGCCTCGCTGCGGCAACGCGCGAACGCCTCGGCCATGGGCGCGGCGCTCTCCACCGCCCGCATCCCGCGCCCTCCCCCGCCGGCCGCGGCCTTGAGCATCACCGGATAGCCCGACGCATCCGCTACTTCCTCCGCCTCGCGCGCGGTCTGCACCGGCGCCGCGCTACCCGGCAGAACGGGAATGGCGAGCGACGCGGCAAGGCGGCGGGCGCGGACTTTGTCTCCGAACAGCGACAGGGCCGCGGGCGGCGGACCGACGAACGTGACCCCCGCCGCGGCGCACCACTCGGCAAACGCGGCGTTCTCGGCCAGAAACCCGTAGCCCGGATGGACGCAGTCGCAGCCGCTGGTGCGGGCAATCTCTATCAGCGCGTCGATGTCGAGATAGGCCCCGACCGCGTCGCCCGGCTGCCTCGTACCGGTCTCGCGCGCTTCCGTTGCACAGCGCGTATGGAGCGACTGCGCGTCCACGGGCGCATACACGGCCACGGACTCCATGCCGAGGGCCGCGGCAGCCTTGGCAATGCGGATCGCGATTTCGCCGCGGTTGCTGATCAGGACACGGGTAAGCATCCGGCCTCCTTCCCTATTGCCGGCTCTGCGCCGGCGGCAGACGTCCCGCGGGGCATATCGAGAAATCCGTCCCCATGCCAGCAACGCCCGGCGCGGGTACGGGAGGCGTTTGCATGGGGAATTATATACAAGGCGATCCCCAATACGGTTTTTCCTCGTCATACCCCTTCGTCATTCCGGCGCAAGCCGGAATCCAGAGGACACCTTTCCCCTAGACCCCGGCTTTCGCCGGGGCGACGAGCGGGGGCCCCGGCGGAAGCCGGTATCCATCCTTTGGATTCCCGCTTTCATGGGAATGACGACCGGGGGGGATATTCAAGTATGTAATTCCCTTTGCATTTCATGCCTGTGATCGTCGTGTCGGAGGGGACCCTCTCCCCCGGATCAAGTCTAGGGCAGGCTCTAGCCCTCTCCCGGAGAGAGACGGGATAGAAAGGCAAAGGCTCCAAGGGAGGACTCCTACCCACGGAGCCTCGGCGTCGATCCCAATCCGCAATCAAAAATCCACAATCCACAATCGAATTCCCCTCCACGCGAACCCGAACGAAGGCCCACCGCGGTTTGAAAGTCCGACGTCTTCTTTGCTAGGGTCACGCCGACCCGCTTGCCCTGATCGCCACGCCGCACGAAGGAACACCATGAGTGACGTCACCTGGGAGACCGCCAACGAAACCGGCGCCCGCCTCTACCAGAAGGGCCACTACCCCGAAGCCGAACGGCACCTGCGCACGGCCCTGCAAAAGGCCGAGGAGTTCGGCGACCGGGACGCGCGCGTCGCCGTGGTCCTCAACAACCTGGCCAGCCTGTCCCACAATCAGGGGAAGCGCGACGAAGCCGAGACCTATTACGAACGCGCGCTCGCCATCCGCGAGGAATTCTACGGTCCCGATCATCCCTGGGTAGCGCAGAGCCTGAACAATCTCGCCTCGCTGTACCGCGAGTTGGGCAAGTACGACGAGGCGGAGATTTTTCTGCAGCGCGCGCTCAAGATCGCCGAAGCGGTGGTGGGACCCGACCACTACCGCGTCACCAACTGCCTGAACAATCTGGCCGCGGTGTACACCGGCCAGCAACGATACGAGGAAGCCGAGTCGCTGTTCCGACGTTCCCTCGCCATCCGGCAACGCGACTTGGGCGAGACGCATCCCGCGGTCGCCACCGCGCTGTGCGGGCTGGCCGAACTCGCCACGGCACAGGACAGGCACGAAGACGCCGGCGCGCTGTTCCAACAGGCGCTGACCATTCGGGAGCGGCGGCTCGGGGAAGACCATCCCGCCGTCGCCCTGCTCCTCGACAAATATGCGGGGGTGCTGCGCAAGCTGGACCGCGATACCGAAGCCGGCGACCTGCAAGCGCGCGCGCAAACGATTCGCGCCAAACAGCACAGGCCGGCGGAGACCGTCCATTAGTCCCCCCGCGCTCCGCGGATGCGCCACCGGCCTTACAACAAAAAGTGAATGGTCCGTTGACGGATTCACGCCCCCTTCCCGAATCGACGGACGTCGTCGTGATCGGGGCCGGCAACGCGGCGCTGGCCTGTCCGAACTGCAACGGCTGACCGGACGACTCCCCACTCGGCACTGACCCCCTAACCACTTCCCCTCCCCGGAGGTCCCATGAGCGAAGACCGCAACGCCGATCAAGTCCTGACTCGGATTAGCGACCGCGTCGCCGTCCTGACCCTCAACCGCCCCGAGGTGCTGAACGCCTTTTCCGACACCATGCGCGGCCGGCTGCTCCAAGAATTGGAGCGGTGTTCGACCGATCCGCACGTGGGCTGCGTAGTCATCACGGGCGCAGGCAAGGCGTTCTGCGCCGGCGGTGACATCGCCAGCATGACCGCAATGCAGAACCGGAACTCCACCGCGGTGCTGGAGGAGCGTATGACGCTGGGCAGTCACGTCGTGCAACTCATCCGCCGGATGCCGCAGCCCGTGATCGCCGCGGTGAACGGGGCCGCGGCCGGCGCCGGCGCGAACTTGGCCTTGAGTTGCGACTTGCGGCTGGGCTCGGAGCGGGCGCTGTTTGCGGAAAGCTTCGTGCGAATCGGATTGGTCCCGGACTGGGGCGGCTTCTTCTTCCTGCCGCGCCTGGTTGGCACGGCTAAGGCGCTCGAACTCATGCTGACCGGCGACCGCATCGACGCCGAAGAGGCGCTACGCCTCGGACTGCTGAACCGCGTCTCCCCGGCCGGGCGTTTTCAGGATGACGTACTGGCCTTCGCGCGCAAACTGGCGGACGGACCGGCCGATACGTCGGCACGCATCAAGGCCGGCGTGTACCAGGGCGCAACCGCCTCGCTGGAAGAGAGCCTCGCCTACGAATACCAGGCACAGAAAGCCGCATTTCTGGCTCCCGACGCGCGCGAGGGCATGCGCGCCTTCCTGGACAAGCGTCCCCCCGCCTTCGGCAAACCGTCCGAATAGAAGGTTTCAAGCGAGAAATTCACACAAGACGATCCCGAAGGCAGTTTTTCCTCGTCATACCTGCGCAAGCAGGTATCCATGCCCTGGATTCCCGCTTCCGCGGGAATGACGACCGGGACGGGGTCTTCAAGTCCGCAATTCCCTTCGTAGAGGGAGCAAGAAGAGGAAATTCGATCCAAAATGATCCGCTGCCCGTTTCGACAAGCTCAACGGGCTGGTCCCTGAGCTTGTCGAAGGGTGTCGAAAGGTCAAGATGGGTCGGGTGAGGAGTTCTCGGCACTTTGCAAGCCGAATGGGCGTGGATAGAATGCGCCGAATTCGGAACCCGACACTTGCGCGGGCGCGCGCGAAATTTTCACGACGGACGAGGAGGAAGACATGGCATCAGTCACGTTACGAGGGAATCCCATTGCGCTGGCCGGAACGGAAGTGGCCGTCGGACAGGCCGCGCCGGACTTCACCGCGGTCAGCAACGATCTGCAACCCGTCACGCTCAGTCAGGCCAAAGGCAAGGTCATCATCTTGAGTGCGGTCCCTTCCGTGGATACGCCCGTGTGCGATACCGAGACGCGGCGTTTCAACGAGGAGGCAGGCAAACTCGGCGACGGTATCGAAATCTGGACGCTGAGCGTGGACCTGCCGTTCGCCCAGAAACGCTGGTGCGGGGCCGCTGGCGTGGAGCAGGTCAAGACCCTGTCGGACTTCCGCGACCGCACGTTCGCCAAGGGCTACGGCGTGTTGATCGACGACGGCCCGCTGGCCGGCGTCACTGCGCGGGCAGTGTTCGTGGTAAGCAAGGAGGGCCGACTCACCCACGTCGAATACGTCTCCGAGGTCGCCAACGAACCGGACTACGACGCCGCACTCAACGCGGCCAAGGCCGCCGCGGCGGCATAACGCGAGGAGTGCCGCCGCTCTCCCTCCGCTCCTTAAGCCCGCGGCCCCCTGAGTCTGCGCTGCCTTGAGCTTGGTCCCTGAGCCTGTCGAAGGGTGTCGAAAGGTCGAAGGGTAGGAGGGGACTTGCCGTTTCCTCCCCTCTCCCCCCTTCGACAAGCTCAGGGACCACCGGGAGAGGGCTGGGGTGAGGGGGATTGCCGAAGTGAGACGCTATCCCCCACGGCGTGATGTTCAGCGGTCGCCGCAACGACGATATGGCCCGTCAGGGAGGGACTCATGGACTTCGGCCTCGTTCTCCAGCCCGACCCCCCGGCCTCGCGGACGATAGCCCTCGCCCGGCAAGCGGAAACGCTCGGGTTCACCCACGCCTGGACGTTCGACTCGCACGTTCTGTGGCAAGAGCCCTACGTCATCTATTCGCAAATCCTGGCCACTACCGACCACCTGAAGGTGGGGCCGATGGTGACCAACCCCGGCACCCGCGATTGGACGGTGACCGCGTCGCTGTTCGCCACCTTGAACGACACCTTCGGCGAACGAACCGTGTGCGGCATCGGCCGCGGGGATTCCGCGTTGCGCGTGATCGGCCGGCCACCCTGCTCGCTCGCCACGCTCGCCGAGGCCATGCAAGTCATCAAGGGCCTCGCCGAAGGCCGCGAGGTCGTCTATCGCGGCCAGCCGCGCACGATTCCGTGGCGTGACGGCGGGAGCCTGGACGTCTGGATGGCCGCCTACGGGCCGAAAGCCCTGGCGCTGTGCGGCAGACAGGCCGACGGCTTCATCCTGCAACTCGCCGACCCGGACGTCGCGGCGTGGACCATCGGCAGCGTCCGCGAGGCCGCTGTCGCGGCGGGACGCGACCCCGACACGATCACCATCTGCGTGGCCGCGCCGGCTTACGTCGGCGACGACCTCGCTCACCAGCGCGATCAGGTCCGCTGGTTCGGCGGCATGGTAGGTAACCACGTCGCCGAGATCGTGGCCCGCTACGGCGGGGACGACACGGCCGTCCCCGCGGCGCTGACGGACTACATCGCCGGCCGGAAGGACTACGACTACGCCGAGCACGGGCGGGCCGGAAACGTGCACACCGAGTTCGTGCCGGACGCCATCGTGGATCGCTTCTGCATCCTCGGCCCGCCGGATACGCATGTCCGTCGCCTGAACGAACTGCGCGACCTCGGCGTGGACCAGTTCGCCCTCTACCTGATGCACGACCGGCAGGTCGAAACCTTGGAAGCCTACGGGAAGACGATCATCCCGGCGGTCGGACGCTGACGACGCCGATGCCGCGCGTGGTGACCAAAGCGCAACGTGGCCCGTTCGCCGGTGGGCGAGACCATCGGCGAGAACCCGCGGCCGGCGACGTGTACACCCGCGCGGGCGTCTCCATTCACTTCGACCACGCCGAAAAGCTGTACGACCGTTGGCCCACGCCGACGTGCATCATCTCCGACGGTCCGTACGGTGTGGGCGGCTTCCCCGGCGACAGCCACGCCGCGGAGTCCCTCGCCGACCGCTATCGGCCGCACGTGGAGGCGTGGGCCGCCTGTGCCACGCCCCAAACGACGTTGTGGTTCTGGAACACCGAAGTCGGCTGGGCCAACGTCCATCCCGTTCTCGTGGCGAGCGGCTGGGAGTACCGCGCCTGCAGTATCTGGGACAAAGGGCTCGGCCACGTTGCGGGCAACGCGAACACCCGAACCTTGAGAAAATTCCCCGCCGTCACCGAAGTGTGCGTGCATTACGTCCGGGCGGCCACGTTTCGGGTCAACCGCGAGACGTTGACCATGCAGGACTGGCTGCGCCACGAGTGGAGACGCACGGGTCTGCCTTTGCGGCTGGCCAACGAGGCGTGCGGGGTCCTGAACGCGGCGACCCGCAAATATCTGACCGTGGATCACCTTTGGTACTACCCTCCGGTGGATGCCTTCGTGAAGCTGGCCCACTATGCCGATACCCACGGGGACTCCGCGGGACGGCCCTACTTCAGCACCGACGGCAAACGTCCCCTTTCTGGCGACGAGTGGGCCGAGCTGCGCGCCAAGTTTCGGTGTGACGTGGGCGTCACGAACGTATGGCGCAAACCGCAGGTGAGCGGTGCAGAGCGTATTCAGGGCGTCCGCAAGGACATGCGCTACAAGTTCAGCAGCTTGCACGGCAGCCAGAAGCCGCTGGAGTTCGTGGACCTGACGATTCGCGCATCAACGGACGAGGGCGACGTAGTGTGGGAGCCGTTCGGTGGACTGTGTCCGGGCGCCGTCGTGTCTTATCGTTCCGGGCGGCGTTACCACGGCGCGGAGATCATCCCGGAATTCTACGCCGCCGCGGCAGAAAGGTTGGCAGCAGCATGTCGCACGTATGCGCCAATTGTCACAGAATGATCCATAGGGACGGAGAGTCTCGACCCCTGGATTCTTTGATTCCCCAATCGTCGGCTTGAAACAGGGGCCGGAACGGCCCCCGCTTCGCTTTTCCCCCTGGGAACGCGGGCCTCCCGGCCCGCATCCGAAGCGGGCGAGACGCCCGCGTTCCCAGGATCGACCGCTAATTCCGTAAGTCCTGATGTCCATCTTTTTCAGGTTCTACAGCACCTCGAACAGGCCGGCGACGCCCATCCCGCCGCCCACGCACATCGTCACCACCACGTTCTTGGCCCCGCGGCGCTTGCCTTCGCGCAGGATGTGGCCGACTTGGCGCGCCCCGGTCATGCCGTACGGATGGCCGATCGAAATCGACCCGCCGTTCACGTTGTACTTTTCCATCGGAATGCCCAGCCGGTCGCGGCAATACACGGTCTGCACCGCGAAGGCTTCGTTGAGTTCCCACAGGTCCACGTCATCCAGCGTGAGCCCGTGGCGTTCCAGCAGCTTGGGAATCGCGAAGACCGGCCCGATGCCCATCTCGTCCGGCTCGCACCCCGCAGCGACCAGCCCCTTGTAGCGGCCCAGCGGTTCCAAGCCCCGCTTCTCGGCGACCTCGGCTTCCATCAGCACGACCGCGGCCGCGCCGTCCGACAACTGGCTAGAGTTGCCCGCGGTGATGGACCCGTCCGTGACCGAGGGCAGCGCCGCCAGCGCATCGAGATTCGTCGAGGGCCGGTTGCCCTCATCCCGCGACAGGGTCACTTCTTTCTGGCTGACCTCGCCAGTCTCCTTGTCCGCCACGTCCATGACGGTCGTGATCGGCACGATCTCGTCGTCGAAGCGGCCCTCGGCCTGGCCCGCCGCGGTGCGCTGCTGGCTGGCCAGCGCGTATTCGTCCTGCGATTCGCGCGAGACTTCGTACCGCTGGGCGACGATCTCGGCCGTCTTCAGCATCGGAAAATAAATTTCCGGCTTGTTGTCCATCAACCAGCCGTCCACGAAATGCTTGGTGTTCAGGTTGTTCTGCACCAGGCTGATCGACTCCACCCCGCCGGCGACCATCACGTCGGCCCCGTCCACGATGATCCGGTTGGCCGCGGTGCCGATGGCTTGCAGGCCGGACGAACAGTAGCGGTTGATGGTCATGCCGGAGGTCGTCACCGGCAGCCCGGCCTTCACCGCGGCGGTCCGCGCGACGTTGTGGCCGGTGGACCCTTCGGGCAGCCCGCAGCCGAACACCACGTCTTCCACTTCCGCGGGGTCCACTCCCGCCCGCTCGACCGCGTGCTTGATGACGTGCGCGCCCAGCGTGGCCCCGCTGGTCTTGTTCAGGCTGCCCCGAAATGCCTTGCCGATCCCGGTGCGGGCGGATGAAACGACGACGGCTTCTCTCATGTTCCGGCCTCCTTTACGACGGTGTGTCTGGGGTTGCGGTCAGGTTCGGGGAACCCTATCGCAGGCGAACGAAGCCGCCAACCGGGCGGACGTGAGAGGTATCTCTTAATCCGACTCTTTACGATAGCGTCGTAAAATAGTCGTGACCATTCGACGATCCATCGTATTTTGGTCGGATATTTCCCACCTTCCCGATCATTCGCCTTGAGAACTCCATACAAGCGGATCCCGCGCTCGTTGCGACATCCTTCGGCAGGCTCAGGGACCGGACTCAAGGCACCGCAAGCTCAGGGACTTCCCCAACCCTCAGTTCGTTGAGCTTGCGGTGTCCTGAGCTTGTCGAAGGATCGAATGGTCGAAGCGAACCCCCAGGGGACCACCGCTCTCCCACGCTGCCTCCGCCCCCGGCCTTTCGACCCTTCGACAGGCTCAGGGCATCGCAGGCTCAAGGACCTTCCCCGCCTCCCCCCTCAGTTCGTTGAGCCTGTCGAAACGAACCCCGAGGTCACCGCGGCCTTCGCCCCTCACCCCCGGCCCTTTGACCATGAGGATCCTTTTGGATGTCATTCCCAAAAAATTGCCTTCGACATCGTAGGGTACTGGGAGAGGGGAATTCGGAGTGACCTCCAAAATAGGACGGTCGCCGGAGTCGGAAGCGTCTCTCCCCTGGATTCCTGTTTTCACAGGAATGAGAAATTCGCGGCCGGTGAGATTCCGGGCGACGACATGACCCGTCCCCTTTTCTTGACATTCCGCCGCGTCTTGGAAATGAACGCCAGGCAAGAAAGGAGCCCCCGATGATCGAAGTGTACGACCTTGTTGGTGCCGAAGACCGGCGCTTCAGCCCGTTCTGTACCCGCACGAAGGCGGCCCTGCATCACAAGGGTCTGGACTATTCCACCGTCCCGATCCGGTTCTGCGACAAGGACAAGCTGGCGTTCTCCGAACAGGACCGCGTACCGGTCATCACGGATGACGGCCGCGTCGTGGCCGACTCGTGGAAGATCGCCGAATATCTGGAGGACCGCTCACCCGACCCGGCCTTGTTCCCCGGACCCGGCATGAAGGAAGCCTGCCGCTTCTTCACCATGTACGTCGATCGGACCCTCCACCCGGCTCTCTTCCCGGTCGTGGTCTATGACATCTTCGAGAAGATCGAGCCGGTGGACCGCGCCTACTTCCGCGAAAACCGCGAGGCGCGGCTGGGTGCCAGCCTGGAGGACATCGCCGCCCGGCGCGACGAATTCCGCCCGCGGCTCGCGTCCGTCTTGTCCGATCTGGAGGCGGTCGCCCTCGGTCACGAGCACCTGTTCGAGGTGTTGACCTACGCCGACCTGTGCCTGTTCGGCACTTTCACCTGGGTGACGCGTGTCAGCGACGAGCCCCTCTTCGACGCCGCCCCGTCGCTGGCCGCGTGGTGGGAACGGATGCAGGCGCGCTTCCGCGTGTAGAACGAGGCTGCAAAACGTTTCTTCGATAGAATCGAGGGCAATGACCGAATATCCGAGGCCGTTCAATGAAACGGTGGAATAGGATTATCTGCCCCCATGCAAGTCTTTGCGATCTTCAAGGTCCACAATCCGGACTTGTTCACCCAGCAGGTATTCGAAATTGCGCAGTCGCTCGGGAGAACCATGGAACGTTTGGAGAGTCAGGGCGAGCATATCCAGCGGATCGACACGACTATCCAAACACTCGACAAGAAGGTCGATGGTATCGCCCGTGACTTCGGCATCATAAAGAAGGTTTGGTGGTTGGGGTTAATCGTGCTCGGTTTTTGTCTCAAGGTCGGCTACGATACATTCATCGAGCCGGTCATCGGGTAGTCGTGTTGTATCCAGACCTTTGCGGCGCGGCCGATGCAGTCAGCCCTTGCAATCGAGTCTAACGTTGCTATCCTTCCCTACCGTCTACAACCTGGGCGTTCCGCCTGTACGGGAGATAAAGAGGCTATGAGCACGAGTAATGCCCCCCCCCCCCCCCCCCCCGCGGAAGTTCAGCCTGACACGCCGAAGAAACCGTGGAGCAAACCAACCATCAGTATAATCGGGGAAACCGTTGAAGAAGTGGGAAGCGGTCAGAAGTTTGATCCATACATAGAAAATGTAACCTATAGCCCTAGCTCCTAGCCGGCCTCATGGCGCACCGACGTTCCTCGTTCGTGTACGGTGCAGGCCGTGACCTTGCCCGCACGATCACGACCCACCTGTTCGTCATCGCGCCGAACAACAGCGGCTCCACCTTCCTGAAAAAGGCCCTGGCGACCAGCCGCGCGACCTGGAATCTGAAGTACGAAGGCCAAGCGGTTCACGGGTTCATCGGTCCCGCCACACACCGGCGGGTCCCGCAATCCCGCGGGTCCGTCCCGCTCTGGCTGTGGGGCGCCGAACGTCGCACCACGGACCTACTGACCGCCCCGGGCGCCTACGACTGGCCCCATACGCGCACGGCGTGGTACTTCCAGGCGTATGCCCGTGACCCCGCGGCGACGGTGTTCGTTACGAAATCGCCGCCGTTCCTGCTGAACGTCGGCCAACTGGCGCGCCACTTCCGCAATGCCAAGTTCCTGTTCATGGTGCGCAATCCCTACGCAGTCTGCGAAGGCATTTGCCGCTACTCCACGCAGGTTCCCGACCACCACGCCTCGGTGCGCAACCTGTCCGAGGCTGCCGCACGGCACGTCGTCACCTGTCTGACGTGGCAGCGCCACAACGTCGAGACGTATCGGAGCCGCGGCGTCTTCTTCCCCTACGAGACGATGTGCGCCGAGCCGGAACGAGTCGCGCAGGAGATTCAGGCGGTAGTGCCAGAACTCGCCGACCTGAACCTGCGCCGTCGCTTGGCGGTGAAGCGCTATGACGAGATGCTCACCGACATGAACGCACGCCAGATGGCGCGGCTCGACGCCGAACAGGTTGCCGCGTTCAACCGGGTCTTCCGGCAGCACCGGGACGTGCTCGCCTACTTCGGCTACGACCTCATGGATAAAGTCTGCTGACGTCGCATGGGACCGGAACGCTCGGGCAAGGTCTTGGAACCGATTCACCAAGTCGCGCCCGGTCGTGATGGATATCACTCGTCTCTTTCACGAGGCCGAATCTCTCCTTGTGAATCACTCGAATCGCACCGCCCCGTACCGCTCGTAATACTCCGCCCAAGCCCGGCGCACCTCCGCCGACAACGTCTCCCTCACCAAGTCGAAAATCTCCTGCATGGTCAGGATGGCGAAGGTCGGAATGCCCAGGTCGTGCTCCAACGCCTGCGTGGCGCTGCGTGGTTCGACCCGGTCGGCGTCGCCGAGTCTCTCCTGGCGGTCCACCGCGACCAGCAGACCGGCGATGACGTGCTCGCCGAGCAGCTTGATCTTGGCGAGCGCGTCGTATTTGGCCTGGCCGGTAGTCACCACGTCATCGACGAGCAGGATGGCGCCGCCCACGGTGAAATGCTCTGCCCCGACGATCAGCCGGCCCGCGGCGTTGCCACTCGTAGCCTCGCCGTGCGCCTTCTCTTCCTTGCGGTCGTACAACAGGCGGGACGTTTTGCCGGCGTGCGCGTACATCCCCTCGCAGGTCAGCGCGGCCAGCGGAATGCCCTTGTAGGCCGGGCCGAAGACGTAGCCGAAATCGCGCAGCACGCCGCGGCGCATGCCGTCCAAAGCGGCTGCGGCGTAGCAGTCCTTGAGCGCGGCCAAGCTACGGCCGTCGGTCAGCGCGCCCAACGAGACGAAGCTGGGACTGCGCCGCCCGCTTTTCAGGCGGAAGAACGCGGCCGGGCGGTCGGCGATTTTCAGCGCCCCGTGTCGCAGGAGCAAGTCGAGAAAGGTCCGCTTGTAGTCCACGGCGCGGCTAGTCGGCGTGTTTGCGTAATTCCAGGCGCCCGATCTGATTGCGATGCACCTCGTCCGGCCCGTCGGCGAAGCGCAGCGTGCGCGCCGATGCGTATGCCCGGGCCAAGCCGAAGTCTTCCGCGACCGCGCCGCCGCCGTGCGCCTGCATGGCCCAGTCGATCACCTGCAACGCCATGTTCGGCGCCGCGACCTTGATCATCGCGATCTCGGCGCGCGCGGCCTTGTTGCCCACCGTGTCCATCATGTGCGCGGCCTTGAGCGTCAGCAGCCGCGCCTGCTCGATGCGGATCCGGGCCTCGGCGATGCGCTCCAACGTCACCGTCCGTTCGGAGACGGGCTTGCCGAACGCGCTGCGCGACTTGGCCCGCACGCACATCTTTTCCAGCGCCCGCTCGGCTTGGCCGATGAGCCGCATGCAGTGGTGAATGCGGCCCGGCCCCAAGCGGCCCTGCGCGATCTCGAACCCGCGGCCCTCGCCCAGAATCATGTTCGACGCCGGCACGCGCACGTCATTGAACGCCACCTCGGCGTGGCCGTGCGGGGCGTCGTCGTAGCCGAACACCGACAACATGCGCACGACCTCCACGCCCGGGGTGTCGCGCGGAATCAGAATCTGCGACTGCTGCACGTACCGGTTGGGGTTGTCTGGGTCGGTCTTGCCCATGAAGATCAGGATTTTGCAGCGCGGGTCGCCCATGCCCGACGACCACCACTTGCGGCCGTTGATGACGTATTCGTCCCCGTCGCGCACGATGCTCGACTCGATGTTCGTGGCGTCGGACGAGGCGACCGCCGGCTCGGTCATGGCGAAGCACGACCGGATCCTGCCCTCCAACAGCGGCTCCAGCCACGCCTTCTGCTGCTCCGGCGTGCCGTAACGCGACAGCACTTCCATGTTGCCGGTGTCCGGCGCCGAACAGTTGAACACCTCGGACGCCCAGTGCACGCGGCCCATGATCTCGGACAGCGGCGCGTATTCGAGATTCGTCAGGCCGTAGCCGTAGTCGCTTTCGGGCAGGAACAGGTTCCACAGCCCGGCGGCCTTGGCCTTCTCCTTCAACTCTTCGAGGATGGGCGGAATCTGCCAGCGATCCGGCCCGGAAGCGAGTTGATCCTCGAACGTCCGTTCGTTGGGATACACGTGGTCGTCCATGAACCGGCCGACCTTGGCCCGCAGGTCTTCCACCTTCGGCGAAAAATCGAAATTCATCACGGTCGCTCCTTCCTCGGTATGCGGATGGGATGCGCGAGAGCCCGGCCCCTCGGGGGACAACGGGAACGCTGGTGCGGCGGACGGGGCAGCTTAGGAAATCCCTCCGGGGGAGTCAAAGGGGCGGAGGAATTTTTGATTGTGGATTGTGGATTTTCGATTGCTGGCGCTGAGCCTGCGGTGTCCTGAGCTCGGTCCCTGAGCCTGTCGAAGGGTGTCGAAAGGTCGAAGGATCGAAAGGTCGAAGCGTGGATTTTCGATTGGGGGATAGGGCATCGGCCTACACTCGAAGCAGGCGGGACGCCTGCGTTCCCGGGGGCGGAGACAGAACGTCTTGACTACCGAAGCGTATCGGTTTGTAACGCTCCTCTTGCATCCGTTTGCAGTGGCACCGTAGATAGCGGGGACGCGACCGGGAACGAATGCACGTGAGGCGCGAACCGGCTCCTGAAGAGAGGGCGGAGGATACGGCATGACTCAGACTGCCAAGCAGATGGAGGCGGCCGCTGCGGATGCGACCGAGGGCGTGGCGCGGCCGCTGACCGGCAAGGAGTTTCTCGACAGCCTGCACGACGATCGGGAGGTGTGGATCTATGGGGAGCGCGTCTCCGACGTGACGAGTCACCCGGCGTTTCGGAATTCCGCCCGCATGCTGGCCCGTATGTACGACGCGCTGCACGACCCGGAGGTGCAACCCCGGCTCACGACCGAGACGGATACGGGCAACGGCGGCCTGACGCACACGTTCTACAAGGTGCCGCGCAGCCCGCAGGACCTCGTCGGCAGCCGGGATGCGATCGCCGAGTGGGCGCGCATTTCATACGGCTGGATGGGCCGTTCGCCCGATTACAAGGCCAGCCTGACCGGCACGCTGGGTGCCAATGCCGAATTCTACGCGCCCTACCACGAAAACGCACAACGCTGGTATCGGGAAACGCAGGAGCGCTGCCTGTTTCTCAACCACGCGCTGGTCAACCCGCCGATGGACAAGGACAAAGCGCCCGAAGAAGTCAAAGACGTTTACGTGCACGTGGAGAAGGAGACCGACGCGGGCGTCGTGGTGAGCGGCGCCAAGGTCGTGGCGACCGGCTCGGCGCTGACCCACCACAACTTCATCGGTTTCTACGGCCCCACGCCGCTGAGCAGCCCCGACATGGCACTGTTCGCCATGATTCCCATGCACAGCCGCGGGGTGAAGCTCATCTGCCGGCCGTCCTACGAACTGCACGCCGCGACGCTGGGCAGCCCGTTCGATTATCCGCTGTCCTCGCGCCTGGACGAGAACGACGCGATCCTGATCTTGGACAAGGTGCTCGTGCCGTGGGAGAACCTGTTCGTGTATCGCGACCTGGACAAGGCCAACAACTTCTTTCCCGGCTCGGGCTTCATCCCGCGCTTCGCCATGCACGGCTGCACGCGGTTCGCCGTCAAGCTCGACTTTCTGGCCGGCGTCATGCTCAAGGCGCTGGACGCGCTCGGCATTCGGGAGCAGCGCAGCGCCCAGGTGCAGATCGGCGAAGTCCTGTCCTGGCGCCACACGTTCTGGGCGCTGACCGAGGCGATGTGCAAAACGCCGGAGCAGTGGACCGGCGGGGCGCTGCAGCCCAGCACCGAGTACGGCGTGGCCTACCGCGTGTTGGCGCCCGTCGCGTATCCGCGCGTCAAGGAGATCATCGAACAGACGATTT
This sequence comes from uncultured Binatia bacterium (SeqCode), assembly GCA_965200125.1. Taxonomy (GTDB): domain Bacteria; phylum Desulfobacterota; class Binatia; order Bin18; family Bin18; genus Bin18. The sequence goes on from OZ241332.1 coordinate 2,414,034, forward strand.
CGAGCGGCCTGATCTACCTCAACTCGCACGCCGTGGACTTCAAGACGCCGGAGCTGCGGCCCTATCTCGACAAGTATCTGCGCGGCTCGGGCGACTACGATGCGCTGGAGCGCGTCAAGCTGCTCAAGCTGTTGTGGGACGCGGTCGGCTCGGAATTCGGCGGGCGACACGAACTGTACGAGCGCAACTACGCCGGGAACTACGAAAAGATCAAGATCGAGACCGCGCAGGCGGCGCAGGCGATGGGCCGGGCCGAGGAACTCACCGCGCTCGTCGACCGCTGTCTGGCCGAATACGATCTGGACGGCTGGACCGTTCCCGACCTGATCGACCCGGACGACGTCAACCGGTTCACGCGCGAAACGGAGAAGTAGAATAAGGATGCCCTTCGACAAACTCAGGGACCTTCTTGACCCCTGGTGCACAAGGACCTTGAGCTTGTCGAAAGGTCGGAAGACCCGATTCGGCACCTGGAAAGTGCCCCTGAAAACGGCTCGCCGAAGAAATTTCCCCGGAAAAGTGAGGAGGACCCCGACATGACAACCGATCCGACCGACCGCCGCAAACGCTGTCTCGACATGGCCGCGGCACACGCCGACGATTTTCGGACCCGCGTGGCCGAGCACGATCAGGACAGTACGTTTCCGCACGAGAACGTGGAGGCCATGAAAGCCTCCGGCTATACCGCGTTGATCGTGCCCGAAGAGGTGGGCGGCATCGGCGCCACGCCGCTGGACATCGCCGTGGCACAAGAGCGCCTCGCGTACGGCGACCTGCCGATGGCGATCGCCGTCAACATGCACCACATCGTGGTGGGGATCGTGGCCGACCTGTGGCGCCTGAACCAGCGGGGCGAGGGGCCGCGCGTGGACGCCACGGAATCCCTGCTCAAAGCGACGCTCGCCGACAAGGTCGTGTTCGCCGGGCCGGTCAGCGACCCGAAGATGAACAGTTCGGTCGGCTTCGCCGGCATCAACGACACGACGCGCCGCCTGACGAAGACCGACGGCGGGTATCGGCTCAACGGGCGCAGCGGGTTCGGCACCATGTCCGCGTGCGCGGACTACATCCTCACTACCGCGCACTACGACGCCGCGGACGGCGACCCGCAATGCATGCTGTGTTTCTTCCCGACCAACAGCGAGGGCGTCGAGATTCAGGACAATTGGGACACGCTGAGCATCCGCTCCTCGCTCAGCAACGACGTCGTGTGGAACGACGTGTTCGTGCCGGACGACAACGCGGTGCCGCGGCGGGCGCTGGACTGGGACGAGATCGCCAACATCACGTCGTCGTGGTGGGTGGCGGGCGGCCCGGCGTGTTACATCGGCTTGGCGCAGGCCGCGCGCGATTACGCCGTGGACTGGGTATCGGGCCGCACCCAACAGCCGTTCGACCAGCCCATGACGCGCTACCCCGGCAACCAGTTGTTGGCCGGAGAAATGGAGATCGGGCTCCGCTCGGCACGCGCCATGCTGCATCAGGCCGTCGCCAGCCACGACGACGTCGCCGTGCGCAGCGGCGAGGACCTCGTGAATCTGGTCTCGTGCTTTCAGTTCGTAATGGAGACCTGCTTCCAGATCGCAGACAAGGCCATGCGCATGGTCGGCGGCGCGGCCCTGTTCAAGAAGAACCCGATGGAGCAGATGTACCGTGACGCACGGGCCGCGGTCATCCACCAGCCCTTCGCCGGCATGGAGGGCAAGGCGCTGCTGGGGCGGCGCATCTTCGGCCTGCCCGTGTACACCAGCCCGCGCAGCGTCTGAACGCGCAGGAGGCGATCACGCCTCCCCATCGGACGGGATTAAGGAGAATCCTCTCCCATGCACAGACAAAGGGCACGAGGTCATCTGATGCGATAGTCCGTCCAAATTTAAGTATGCAAATCCTTCATCTCATGTTAGATTTGCATACATGATCGTGCGCAGCCGGAAGGCCGAAGTAGTCCGTTTGCTGGACGGCAACCCCGCGGTAGTCCTCACCGGACCCCGCCAAGTAGGCAAAACCACGCTGGCGCAGCAAATCGCGCGCGAACGCGGCGCCGTCTATCTCGACCTGGAACGACCGGGCGACCTCGCCAAGGTCGCCGACATCGAACAGTACTGCGAGATCAACGCCGGCAAGCTTCTGGTGCTGGACGAGGTGCACCGGACCCCGGGGCTGTTCGCTCCCTTGCGCGGCATCATCGATCGGCGCAGGCGGGCCGGGCGGCGCACCGGGCAATTCCTGTTTCTGGGCTCCGCGTCCATCGACCTGATGCAGCAGTCCGGCGAAACTTTGGCGGGCCGCGTTGCGTATTGTGAGTTGTATCCACTCAGCGTCTCGGAGGTCGGCGGTGGCGACTGCCTGCGGCTGTGGCAGCGGGGCGGTTTTCCAGAAAGTTTTCTGGCGGAGACCGACGAACGCAGTTTCGACTGGCGGCTCGATTTCATTCGTACCTATCTCGAGCGCGACATTCCCGCACTCGGGCCGCGTATCCCGGCCGAGACCCTGCGCCGTTTCTGGACCATGCTGGCGCACAATCAGGGACAGACGTTCAACGCTGCCGCCTTGGCCAGAGGGCTCGACGTCGGCGGCGTCACCATCGGCCGCTACCTCGACCTGATGGTGGACCTGCTGTTGGTCCGCCGCCTGCAACCCTGGAGAAGCAACCTGGGTCGGCGGCTCGTCAAGGCGCCGAAGGTCTATGTGAGGGACAGTGGCATCTGCCACGCCCTACTGGGGATCGAGACGCTCGACGAACTGCTCGGCCATCCGGTCGTGGGCGGAAGCTGGGAAGGCTTCGTCATAGAAACCATCGTGGGATCGCTGCCGAGACACGCCTCATGGGGCTATTACCGGACCGCGGGCGGTGCGGAAATCGACCTGGTCGTCGACATGGGCGCGGGCGAAATCTGGGCCATAGAGATCAAGCGCAGCACGGCCCCATCGGTGTCCAAGGGTTTCCATAGTGCGTGCGAGGATCTGAAGCCGAAGCGCAAGCTCGTCGTCCACGCTGGAGACGAAAGCTTCCCGCTCGCCAGAGACATCGAGGCGATTCCGCTGTCTCGCATCGCTGCGCTGTAGCCGGAGGGCAGGTGACCTTGGATTTTTCTGTCCGAGGCCGAGGCGAGGCCCATCGCTACTTATTGTCGCCTTGCAGCGCCGCAACGCTCAGGCTTGACGTTCTTCATCTCCAAAGCGATATACGCCGGACCGGAGCGGGGGGCGCAGAAGATTCAGGCGTGGGTCGTGACATTCAGGCAACGTCTTGCAGCCGATTCATCAAGTCGCTCCCGGCCGTGGGCGGAGGCAGGGATTTTCCGTCGGCGTGATAGAGATCGGTCGTCTCCTCCACGATGACGCACAACTCCGCGAACACGGCGCGTTCGTCATCTCCGTGGCGCCCGCCGAACGACAAGCCCCGGCAACTTCCCGACATAGCATCCGTCTTCCTCCGACCATTCGACGACCTTGGCGTAGCGGGCGCTGTCTTTCACGGGTGGACCCCTCTGACGGCTCGACGAACCGCGCGGAGCTGATACGGGCGCGCATCGGTGCCGAATGCGCCCGATATCGTGATCGTTTTCGTCAATCGAGGATGAACGAAGTTGCGATGGCTTCCCTAGCCGCCGCGATTTACGAACCCCGCCCGTTCCATCTCCCTGACGAGGGCTCGAATCTTCGGCGGCAGACGGTCCGTTCTACGTCCTCAAGGTCGCCGCAAAGGAGCGGTAAGCGATACGCCGGCTATTCGGGGAGTTCGACGCCGGAGCCGCCCATTTCCGCGGGGACGTCCTTCTGTTTCACGACGCTGTCGTGGATGCGCAGCACCGTTTCCTCATAGAAGACATGTACGCCGGGCTTGAACGGTAGGTCGGGGATGACCGCGGCATATACGTCGATCAGTCCCATGCCGGGGTGGTCGGTGAAGACGTGACCGCCGCACTGCGTGCACCACTTGCGGTGGCTGTTGTCGGTCTTGGCATAGCTGCCCAACTTGTCCTCACCTTCGGTCACTTTCACCGCGGCGGGCGGCCATAACGTGAAGGCGTTGACCGGCCCGGCCGACCAGTGGCGGCACGATTCGCAATGGCAGTAGCCCATGGCCGCAGGTGCGCCGGTCGCGGTCAGCTTGACCGCGCCGCAAAAACAACTCCCCTGGTAACTCGTCTCGCTCATGGTGACCCTCCTTTTTATCGTCCCGTGTGCAGAGGTCGCGTTGCCTGCCCGCCGGTAAGTTGGGTCAGGCGTGGGACGATACCATAGCGTTTCCTTCCTAGCCCTGCGTGATGTGGCCCGCAACCCCGCGGCAGAGCAGGCTATCGGGCACCAATACGGTGTTCGATCCGAGAAGGATTTAACAAGGTCTCTGACAGGTTGGCGGATGGGTCTGGGGCTGCGACCGTTGGACCGATCAGACGCTTCCATGCTATCGAACCATTGGCGTGTTGAGGAGAATGGAGAAAGGGCGACGTCGGGCAGCCGCCTGGGGGCGCCAGCATGAACCGTGGAGAATTCATCCGGCGTGTCAGAAGGTACGCCAACAAGACGGGGCAACGTTTCTCCTTTGACCAGCGCCGCGGGAAGGGGAGTCATGGAACGGTTTGGCTGGGAAATCGCCACGCTATCGTCAGGCACGGCGAGATTCCCAAAGGGGTACTGTCGGCTATGCTCCGACAACTCGGCATAAACAGGGAAGGGTTCTGAATCATGCAATATGCGTATCCGTGTAGGCTGATTCCCGACCGGGAAGAAGGTGCAGGGTTCGTCGTCACTTTCCCCGACGTGCCGGCCGCCATAACCGGCGCGCAGACCCGAAAAGAATCCCTAGTCTTGGCTGAAGATGCCCTCGTCGCCGCCCTGAGCGTGTACGTCGCCAGAGGCGACGACCTCCCGACACCTAGCCCCGTGACGGACGGTCAGGATTTGATCGCCGTTCCGCCGATCGTCGCCGCCAAACTGGCCCTGTACACCGCTATGCGTGAGCAGCATCTCTCCGATGCTGCGCTGGCCGGCCGGTTGGGGTTGAACGAGTCCACCGTGCAGAAATTGGTAAACCCGGACCACCGCTCCCATATCAGCCACGTGATGAAAGCCTTGCGGGCCGTCGGACGGAATCTGGTCACGGAAGATCGGGCGGCCTGAAAAGGCGTCGGCCCTCTCTGCATGCGCTTGCCAGACGAACGGGTTCCCCGGTATGGTGCCGCACATTCATTCCTGCCCTGCATCGTTCGCGACCTCCGGGGCGGATATTCACCGCGTACAACGAAGGAGGGCTTCATGCACGACGTAGTCATTCGTGGGGGAAACATCGTTGACGGAACGGGCAAGCTCGCGTTCCGCGGGGACGTGGCCATCGCCGGTGGGCGGATCGCCGCTGTTGGTGAAGAGGTGGGCGGCGCCAAGCAGGTCGTCGATGCCGACGGCCTGCTCGTCACCCCGGCGTGGGTGGACGTGCATACGCATTACGACGGCCAGGTCGCCTGGGACGAGCAGATGACGCCGTCGCTGTGGCACGGCGTTTCGACCGTGGTGATGGGCAACTGCGGCGTCGGGTTCGCACCGGCCACGCCCGACCGCCACGATTGGCTGATCGGCCTGATGGAAGGCGTCGAAGACATCCCCGGCCCGTCCCTGTCCGCGGGATTGCCGTGGGGCTGGCAGAGTTTTTCCGAATACCTGGAAGTGCTGGAATCCATGCCGCGCACCCTGGACGTGGGCGGCATGATTACGCACGGCGCGCTGCGCGCCTTCGTGATGGGCGAGCGCGGCGCCAAGAACGAGCCCGCCACCGAAGCGGACATCGCCAAGATGGCGGCCCTGGTGAAGGAAGCCGTGCGCGCGGGCGCGTTGGGCTTCTCCAGTTCGCGGACGCTGGTCCACACCGCCAACGACGGCGAGCCCGTGCCGGGCACGTTCGCCGAGGAGGCCGAGTTGCTCGCCATTGGGCAGGCCGTGCGTTCGACCGGCCGTGGGCTGATCGAGATGGTGCCGCGCGGCATCGTGGGCGAGACCACGGAACTGCTGGACGAGATCGACATGATGATCCGCGTCTCGCGCCGCTCCGGCTGCCCGCTGACGTTTCTGCTCGCGCAGAACAACGTCTACCCCGACCAGTGGCGCGACGTGATGGGCAAGTGTTCCGCCGCGGTCCGCGACGGGGTGGCGATCACGCCGATGGTGTTCGCCCGGCCGGTCTGCGTGCTGTTCAGTTTTCAGGGCGAGACGCCGTTCGAGTATCTGCCGAGTTATCAGCCGCTCAAGAAGCTGTCGCACGACGAGAAGATGGTGGCGCTGCGCGACCCGCACATGCGGCAGACGCTCATCGACGAAAAAGACCCGAACACGACCGGCATCTCCCTGCTGTACCAGAACGAGCGCCTGTGGGAGCGCACCTATCCGATGGGCGAAAACCTGAACTACGAGCCGAGCACAGACAAGAGCGTGGCTGCGATCGCCGAGCGCGAAGGGCGTAACCCGCGCGAGGTCGTGTACGACCTGCTGCTCGAAAACAACGGCCGCTCCTTCCTGATGTACCCTGCTGCGGGCTACGCCGAGGGCACCAACGACAGCCTGCACGAGTTGATCTGCGACCCGATCACGGTCATGGGCGGGAGCGACGCCGGCGCGCACGTGCGCCAGATCATCGACGCCGGCGTGCCGACCTATGCTCTCACGCACTGGGCGCGGGACAAAGAGAAGGACGACCCCAAGCATCTGCCGCTCGAATTCGTGGTGAAGAAGCTCACGCACGACGGGGCGCGGCTGTTCGGCATGCAGGACCGCGGCACGCTGGAGCCGGGCGCCAAAGCCGACGTGAACCTGATCGACTACGACAACTTGAGCGTCAGCTATCCCGAGATGATCTACGACCTGCCGGCCGGCATGCCGCGGTTGATGCAGACCGCGCAGGGCTACGAAAAGACCTACGTCAGCGGCGAGGTCGTACAGGAAAACGGCCGGGACACGGGCGCCCGTCCGGGCGGCATCGTGCGCAGTTCGTAGCGTTCACCCGGACCCGACTTGCCCCTTTCCGAGCCTTCCCCGTGGCCGGGAGGGTCGGAGAGGAGGCAGGCGGGTTCTTTCCAACCGACACCGGGGGAGTGTGTCAGATCGAGATTTCCTTGAGCGGAATTCCGTTCCTTCGTCATTCCCCCGTTCGAGCCGGGGGCAGGCGCTGCGCAGGCAGGAATCCAACGGAGACGTTCCTACATCACCGCGAAATACCAGCCAGCGCCAAGCGTTCCCCTTTCCCTTCACCCCCGGATCACGTCCGGGACAAGCTCTAGCCCTCTCCCGGTTGGTGCATGGGCTTGCAGTGCCTTGAGCCTATCGAAAGTTCGAAGGGGGGAGAGGGGATGGAACGACTAAGCGGAGACGATCTCGAACTGATGCACACCGCCATCTACTAATCTTTCCTGAGTTTCTCGGAAGCGTCTGCCGGACGGCTCCGAGATCGATTCCGACAACCCGAAACCGATTCCATTCAGAAAGAGTACCGCCATGTCTGCGTTCCGTATTCTCGAACTTCCCGGCCTGCGTACGTGGCCGAGCCGAACCCCGCGCGTGTTCCGGTTCGTCCTCTTCATCGGGACTCTGCTGCTCACCAGTGCCCCAGCGTGGGCCGGGCCGACCATCAAGATGTTGGACAGCCCGCTGCGGATCAGCTTTTCCAGCTTCTCTACCTCGCTCGCCATGTTGGACGACCTGACGGGCGACGGGATTCCTGACTATCTGGTCGGGGCCTACGACCTGCCATACGCCCGCGAGGGCATGACCGGCACCGAGTTGGGCGTCGCCGGCGCGGCCAAGACCGGCGAAAATCTGGATCACCAGGGCCGCGCCTTCGTCTTCGACGGGCAGACCTCCAAGCTGCTGTACATGATCGACCATCCGTTTCCGCAGAAACAGGCGGCGTTCGCCTGCGCCGTGGCAGCGGCCGGCGACGTGAATCAGGACGGCACCGCGGACCTGTTGATCGGAGCGTTCGGCCAGGAACAGAGCGGACGCGCCTACGTGCTGAGCGGCAAGGGCGGCACGCATCTGTCCACACTGGCGCCGCCGCAGTCGCAACCCGGGGCCGGCTTCGGCTGGTCCGTGGCCGGGCTCGGCGACCTGACGGGCGACGGCGTGCCCGAGTTGATCGTCGGCGCGTACGACCAGGCGGGCGAGGGTCGCGCGTTCGTGTACAGCGGGCGTGACCGGAGCCTCGTTTATACCTTGGCCCCGACGCAGGACCCCGCGGGCTCGGCATTCGGCTGGTTCGTTCACTCCGCGGGCGATGTCGATCGGGACGGGATCGAGGACATCGCCGTCGGCGCGCCCTACACCACGGTCGGCGACCTCAGCGTGCAGGGCCGCGCGTACGTCTTCAGCGGTCGGGACGGCCGGCAACTGCTCATGCTCGACAATCCGGAGCCCAAACAGGGCTCGACCTTCGGTTGGCGCGTCCTCGGTGCCGGCGATCTGAACAAGGACGGCACGCCGGACCTCCTCGTCGGCGCGCCCTACCACGACGTGGACCCCCACGACGGCCAGGGCGTGGCGTACGCCATGAGCGGCCGGGATGGCTCGGTGATCTACCCCCTGCACGACCCGTTTCCGCGGCGATACGCGGGCTTCGGCTGGGCGTTGGCGACCAGCATGGACGTCAACGCCGACGACGTGCCCGAGGTGCTGGTCGGCGCGCCGTTCCAGATGGTGGACGCCTTCGACCTGCAGGGCGAAGTCTTCGTCTATAACGGGCGCGACGGCCGGCACTTGATGACGCTCGACAACCCGTGGGGGCACCAGGGCTCGAAATTCGGTTACGCCGTCGTCTCCCCGGGCGATCTCAACGACGACGGCATCCCCGAGTTCGCCATGAGCACGCCCGGCCAGCACATCATGGGCGAAGTCAACGTCGGCCGCGTCTATCTGTTCGAGTCCAAACGGTAGCGCCGCTCCCCCCTGCCTGCTGGCCCATCTGTCTCCCCCCTTGGACCTTTCGATCCTTCGACACCCTTCGACATGGTTCGACAGGCTCACCAACCGGGCTCAGGGGCCAAGCTCAGGACACCGCAAGCTCAGGGACCAGCCGGGAGAGGGCGAGAGCCTGCCCCGGACTCGATCCGGGGGAGAGGGTCCGACTCTCGCCATGAACACGTCACGAATTCCGAACCGACACACTCCCCGATGAAGAGAAGGTGACGGTTAGCAGCGACCGACGGACTCCCACGGCAGCCGCCGGCGCCTGACGGCTTGGCGACTGCGACTCCCCCTCAAGGGGGGAGTGAAGGGAAAGTTTTTCTGCCGGGTGGCTCTCACAGGGCGAGTCGCTCCAACTGATTTCGACAAATACTTCGGTTGGTTGTTTTGGGAATTACATACTTGAAGATCCCACCCGGTCGTCATTCCCGCAAAAGCGGGAATCCAGAGGATAGAGACCGGCTTCCGCCGGGGCCTAGGGGAAAGGTGTCCTCTGGATTCCGGCTTTCGCCGGAATGACGAAGGGGACCGGACGGAGGCGGGGAGACGAAGGGGTATGACGGGGAAGAACCGTTTTCGGGATCGTCTTGTGTAGAATTCCCTTTGTTTTTCCCTCGTATCACTCCCCCCTTGAGGGGGTCGGCCCGCAGTCGAGCCGGTGGAGGGTCCGCTGTCACTTCCGTTGGCGGCAGAAATCTCGAACCGAAATACCTGTGGCCGCTTCCGCCTACCGGTCGTGGAACACCGGCTCGCGCTTTTCGCGGAACGCGGCGACCGCCTCGCCCATGTCATCGCTCAACTGGCATGCCAACCCCAGATGTGCGTCGGCATACGTAATGTCGCCCGCCTTGTTCGTGGACAGCGCCTTGAAGAACTCCTTGGTCCGGCGCAGCGACATGGGCGGCTTGGCGAGCAGCTTTTGCGCAAAGGCGTGCACCGCGTCCATCAGTTCTTCCGCCGGTACGACCCGATTGACCAACCCGATCTGCGCCGCCTCCTCTGCGGTCACCTCATCGCACGTCATCACGAGTTCCTTGGCCTTCGCCATGCCGACCAGATTGATCATGCGCGGAATCGAGCCCCACATATACGGCACGCCGAGGCGCACCTCTGGCAGCCACAGCCGCACCCCGCTGGACGCGATGCGAAAGTCGCACGCCATCGCCAGCGACACCCCGCCGCCCACCGCAAACCCGTTCACCGCGGCGATGCTGATCTGATCCAGCCGCTCCCACTCGTCCATCACGCGCCAGCCCAGCTTCGCCAAGCGCAGCCGCGCTGCGTCGGTCGGCCGCGACTCGGCTTTCTCCCCGGCGGACAGCATCTCCATGTCCGCGCCGACGCTGAACGAGCGACCCTTGCCGGTCAGCACGACTACGCGCGTCTCCTCATCCTCCTGCAGTTCGTAGGTGATCGCCAGAAACTCGCGCAGCACCTGCTCGTTGATCGGATTGAGCTTCGCCGGCCGGTTGAATGACACGGTCGCGATCGGCCCCGACCGCTCCAGCGTAAACGTTTCATAAGCCATACAGACCCTCCTTCTGACGATGATGCGGTGGACAAGACGAGCGGTGCACTTCGGTGTCTAGCACCGGGGAGACTGCTTCCATGTTACCTAGCGATGAGCCGCCGGACTGTTGCCATTGGAAGAAATAATCGACGCCGGTCGTTGACGAACTCGCCGAATCCGAATTTTCGGCAGAATGCGACTGCGGAATCGTCCCATGCCTCTACTACCAACGCCTGCACGGCAACAACCCGAGTGACCGAATGGACGCGTTCAATCGCGTCCATCAGGAGATACGCGCCGAGCCCGAAACCCTGTTGGCTGAGATCGACCGCGAGGCGGCCCGACAGGCCCCCCGGAACCGGATAGTACGGAAGCCGTTTTGCCTGACTGGCCGCCCTGAGGGTGGAATACCCGACCACGGCGGTGGTCTGATGCCCAGTTGCTACGAATGCTCGGGCAACGTCCCGTCGCATATCTTACGAAGCCAACCGTCGAATATAGTCGTCAAGCTCGGGTGCCCCGCACAAGAAGGCAGACCGATCATGGATATTGCTGTTGAAAGGCTCAATGCGCCACGCGGCTGTCATCCATCGGCCTTCCGGTACCGAATATATCCCTCCCGGAGGGCCGCATTCGGCGGGGGCGGATTGGTCAAGGCGTCATAAAACGCTTTCCAATCCGAACCGGACAGGGTCACGACCTCGTGTTCCCGAATGACCCGTTCGGCTTCTTCCAGCACCGTGCCGAGCACGAACTGGCTCAGCCTCTGGTGATGGTAACTCGCCGCGCGCCGCAAGAGGCTTTTCGTCTGCGCGTCGAGTCGGACCTGGAGCCGCTCGTGTTTCGTTTCGCCTGCCGTGGGCATATTTGTCCTCCTGCGAACATGTCACCACTTGTACGCACGAACGGAGCACAATGTAAGGGGCAATAAAAGATATTCGTTCTCTTCTGCCGCGCAGCGGAGGCCCTTCGCGAAGAAATTTTTGGGAATTATATACAAGGTAATCCCGCGCTCGTTTCGAAAGCTCAACGAGATAGACCCTGAGCTTGTCGAATGGTTTTTAACCGCGGTACACGGGAAATACGTTGGGGAAAAGTCTAGGATCATCTTGTATATCATTCCGTTCACGATCAGGGTCAGCGCCGAGCCGCCGGTGCTCGTGGCCCGGTTGTGGTAGTGGAACTCCGGCCGGCACAGACACCGCACCGCGGCGAGCAGCACCGGAAAATACTCCGGCAGACAGCCGGCCATGACGGCATTGATGGCGACCTTCTCCGCGGGCAACGTGGCATTGCGCTCGGCAATCGTACCGATGACGTCGTCTTTGGCGACCTGCCCCGCGGGCGACCGACGCCTCGGTCGGCGGCATCAGCGGCAGCCCATCACTCCAGCCTTGCCGGTAGTAGAACTCGACCCAGACCGCGGCCTCGTCCGGATCGGTCGTTGGCGAAGTCGGTGTCTCGCCCATTTTCGGCAGCTTAGAGTGGTCAGCGGCTAGTGACCAGTGGGCAGGAGCGAACGACCGACGTCCGCGAACGCATTTCTGGCTGAGCACGAAACGGGAAGGCGTCGTTTGGAATGGGAATTGTATACAAGGCGGTCCCGAAGACGGTTTTTCCTCGTCATACCCTTTCGTCCCCCCGCCCCCGTCCGGCCCCCTTCGTCATTCCGGCTTCTTTCGTCATTCCGGCGAAAGCCGGAATCCAGAGGACACCTTTCCCCTAGGCCACGGCTTTCGCCGGGGTGACGAGTGGAGGCGCCGGGGCGACGAGGGGGGCACGCCTGCGGAAGCCGGTACCCATCCTCTGGATTCCCGCTTTCATGGGAATGACGACCGGCTGGGATCTTCAAGTATGTAATTCCCTTTGGAATTCGTGGCGCCGGTCGGACCCTCACCCTAACCCTCTCCCAAAGGGAGAGGGGATTAGGAAGGGAAGCAAAGGCCGCCTTCACTGGTCCCTGAGCTTGCGGTGTCCTGAGCTCGGTTGGTGAGCCTGTCGAACCATGTCGAAGGATCGAAGGGTCGAAGGAAAAAAGAGGAGTTGCTGTTCTATCCCCTTTCGTTTTCAATTCCCTCTCCCTCCGGGAGAGGGCTGGGATGAGGGTGCCCCGAGCCTCGCCCAAACCAACGATTTCAGACCGAAACATCGCCCCCTGAATTCACCGTTACGCGCTCCCGGCACGGTGTGGTAAGGGGAGCCTTTCCACGCGAGGCACGAGAGGACGCCGCCATGCCGCACCGCTTCCTGACCCTGCCGGAAATCCGCCGCACCGCCAAAGCCGTGCTGCCGCCCGGGCCGTGGGCGTTCGGCGCAGGCGGCGCGGAAACCGAGACGACGTTGCGCCGCAACCGACGCGCGCTCAAGCGGCTCGCCATCCGCCAGCGCGTCTTGCGCGACGTGCGCTACGTGGACGTCAGCACCACCTTCCTGGGGTTGGAGTTGCCCGTGCCGTTCGCCATCGCGCCGATGGGCAGCCTGGTGCTGTTTCATCCCGAAGGCGACCTGGAAATGGTGCGCGGCGCCGCCCCGAGCCGCACGCTGGCGGTCGTCAGCGGCGTCACCGGTTGGCCGGTCGAAGACTTGGCGCAGGCCGCGCAAGGGCCGCTCATCTATCAACTCTACTTCTCCGGCCCGCGATCCTGGTGCCGGGACCTGCTCGCGCGGGTCGAACACCTCGGCTATCGCGCCGTCTGCCTCACCGTGGACGTGCAGACCTACAGCCGGCGCGAGCGCGACGTGGAACTCCGCTTCGACCCCCAAGCCGCGCGCAGCCTCGGCCCCAACGAACAGCCGCCCGAGTTCGCCTATCAGGCGCGGCTAACCTGGGACGACGTCGCGTGGCTCCGCAGCATCCTGTCCGTGCCGCTCGGCCTCAAAGGCATTCTCACCGCGGAGGACGCCCGCCTCGCGGTCGAAGCCGGCGTGGAAGTCGTCTGGGTGTCCAACCACGGCGGACGCCAACTCGACTCCACGCAGGCGACCATCGACGCCCTGCCCGCCATCGTCGAAGCCGTGGACGGCCGCGCGCAGATCGTGATCGACGGCGGCTTTCGCCGCGGCACCGACGTCATCAAGGCGTTGGGGCTGGGCGCCGACCTGGTCGCCTTGGGCCGCTCCATGCTGTGGGGCTTGGCCGCGGACGGCGCCGCCGGCGTCCACCGCACCATCGAACTGTTTCGCGACGAACTGAAAACCAACCTGGCGCTGTGCGGCCAGACCAGCGTGCGGCAACTCGAACCCGATCTGATCCGCACGGTCGATTACTGAACGGACCGGTGGGGAACGACGGTCGAGCCGGCCCGCAAACCGTTCGGACGCCCTTCGACCTTTCGCTTCGACCCTTCGACATGGTTCGACAGGCTCACCAACCGAGCTCAGGGCGCCGCAAACTCAGGGACCCAAGAATTGACCCTACACGTGGCGGCGAGTATTTAGTAAGGAAGAAGTCGGTTCTTCCCTATCCCTCGAGAGGACTGCCCGCAGCAGATCCTTCGCCGATTACCGGGTGATTGTCACACCGCCGACCCGAAGCAGTCACGTTCTTGTAAGCATCATCCCTCGAGAGGACTGCCCGCAGCAGATCCTTCGCCGATTACCGGGTGATTGTCACACCGCCGACCCGAAGCAGTCACGTTCTTGTAAGCATCAGCATGGACGTCCGGAGCAACCGCATACCCGCCGTCTATCGAGACGGGTACGAACGAGTCCGGGCCGACAGTCCGGACGGCGCGGCCAATTACGTCAAGCACACCCGCATCGGCGACCCGGCCGCGGACGCCGTGGTCGAAGCGTTGGCCCCGTTCGACCAGACGCAGGTGCATCGGTTCATCCTGGCCGGTATGGAACGGCAGGAAGACGTCCTGCGGGAAGCGCCGCAAATCCTGGGGGACTTCTTCGAGCGGATCTCCGTGCCCCCTCCCTGGTTCGATCCGGCGACACTCCTGCCCGGTATGCGGGCCTATCACCGGGATTCCGACCTGTTCATCGCTGCGCACGTCGCCGGGGTGCTGGTCGAGGGGTTCGCGACGACCATCAGCAAGTCTTTTTTCATGACGGGAAGGCTGAGCGATTACGGGGTCCGGCGGCTTCAGCAGAACAACCGGCATCTCATCGAGATCTGCATGCCCGGCGGCCTGGAACGACAGGGAGAGGGCTGGAAACTGTCGGTCCGCATTCGCCTGGTGCACGCCCAGATCCGCCGCCTGCTTCGCAACTCGGAGGACTGGGACGCGGAGGCGTTCGGCATGCCGCTCAGCGCGGCGCAGATGGCCTTTGCCTCCGCGGCCTTTTCCGCCCTGCTGTTGCAGAAAGTCACGCTGCTGGGGGTGCACCTGGACCCGGCGGCCCGGGACGGGTTCATGGCCATCTGGCGCTATACGGCGTGGCTCTTCGGGGTGCCGGAGGAGATCCTGTTTCGCGATTACGACGAAGCCGTGGAACTCTGTCGGATCGGATTCCTCTGCGAGCCGCCGCCCGATCTGGAGTCGATCGTCATGGCGAACGGGCTGATCAACTCGGCCCCGTTGATCGTCGGGGCCGAAGGTCCGGCGCGGCGTGCCTTCGTGAACTTCGTGTATCGCGTCTCGCGCGCCCTCATCGGCAACGAGCTGGCCGACCGGTTGCAATTTCCCCGGCAGTGGACCATCGGCATTCTGCTCCTGATGCGGTGGCAGCGCCGGCTCCAGAAACTCCAGGACCGGCTGATGCCCGGGCGGGCCGAGGCCCGCCACGCCAGGAATTTCACGACCCTGCTCGAACGCTCCTTTCTGGACAAAATGGGCATCAGCTACCGTTTGCCCGACCAAATCGAGGCCGACGCGGCCAGCCCCTGGTAAGCGCGCCCCTTCTCTGCAGCGGTCCAGCCAGCCAAGCAGTGTTATCCTCTCTCCCGCCGAGAGAGTGTCCGAACCGCAGCATCGAATCGACCCACGCTTTCGAACGGAGACACCCGCATCAAAACGGTTGTTGTCCACCCGCCGATGCCCCGAACCGTAACCGTCTTGCCCCTCCCCGGATACGGGATTGCAGCCCTATGACAAGATTCAACGACCTGGACGTGCTGCGCGCCTTCGCCATGTTTCTGGGCGTCCTGCTGCACACCACCGTCTTTCTGCTCCCTTCCGCGTGCTGGCCGGTGCAGCTTGCCTATGCGGACGCCACCCCGGTTGCCGCCAATCCCTACGGCTACCTTCTCATGGGCATTCACGGATTTCGGATGCCGGTGTTCTTCCTGCTCAGCGGCTTTTTCACCGCCATGCTCTGGCAGCGCCGCGGGCTGCGCGCGTTGGGCAGGCACCGCCTCAAGCGGATCGGCCTGCCCCTGCTGGTGTGTCTGTTCACTATCATTCCGGCCACCCACTGGATTTCCACCTTCACCGCGGAACGGACCGGGAAGGAGATCGCAGACTGGTGCATTGCCCTGACATGGCCGCCGCTGGCCTGGATGGGCGGATTCTATCACCTCTGGTTTCTCTGGTATCTGCTGCTGCTGGCGGCGGCGTTCATCGTCATCGCCAAGCTGGGCGTGCAGTTCCGCCACACCCTGTGGTGGCTGGTCATCCCGTTGACGCTGGTGCCCCAGTATTTCATGCGGCACATCTTCGGTGCCGACACGCCCTTCGGCGTGCTGCCCGACCCATTCGTGTTCGCCTACTACAGTACCTTCTTCCTGTTCGGCGTCTTCTTCTCCCAGCGCAATCTCCAGGTGCGCCGGTGGTGGGCCGTTGCCGTACTGCCGGCGGCGTTGATCTTCCCGCCGGGTCTGGCTTTCGCCTACCCCGAACCCTTCGGCCTGGATGCGGCGGCGTTCTGGGTGAAGGGCGTCGCCGCAGTCTTGCAGACCGCGTATGCCTGGCTGATGTGCTTCGGCCTGATGGGGCTGTTCCGCTGGATTGCCGCTCGGGAGCGGTTCTGGAGCCGGTATCTGTCCGATGCCTCCTACTGGATCTATCTAGGGCATGTCCCCCTGGTCATTGCCGGACAGTGGCTGACCGCGGACTGGCCCATCAGCGCCCATCTGAAGTTTCTGCTCATCTGCGTGGGCGTCCCCGCCCTCCTGCTGGTGTCCTACCAATACGGCGTGCGCTACACGATCATCGGTACCACGCTGAACGGCCCCCGGGTTCGTCCGGTGGCAAGCGGGGTGGCGCCATGTTGAAGCCAACGGCCTCGTCCGTCTCCATCCCGCCGGTGTTCGTGTTGAACACCGGACGGTGCGGCTCGACGATGCTGTCGGACATCCTGAACAGCCACCCGCGCGTCCTCAGCCTGTCCGAGTTCTTCAGCTCCGTCGGCATGGGGGTCTTCCGCTTCCGTCGCGTCACCGGCCGCCGGATGTGGGGGTCGTACAGCCGGCAGTCGGCCCGCAGCCGGCTGCTCCTGCGCGGCGACTCCGATGAGGTGCTCTACCCGTTGGACGACCCCGACGCCCGCTTCGGCCGGCGCGACGTCCCGCCCATCATGGGAGTGACGCTGCCGCATCTCGGCAACCGGGCCGAGGCGCTGTTCGACGAGATGGAGCCGGTGGTCCTGAGCCAGCCCAGGCAACCGCCCGCCGCCCACTTCCGGCATCTGTTCGAGTGGTTGTGCCGACGACTGGACCGAAGCGTCTGGATCGAACGCTCCGGGGGATCGCTGATGTTCGGCTACCGGCTGGTGGACGAGTTTCCCGACGCGCGGATCATCCACATCTTCCGTGACGGACGGGACACGGCCCTCTCCATGAGCCGCCACTCCGTCTTCCGCACCGTCGTGGCCATCATCCTGGCGCTCCGGCGCTTGGGCGTCGACGTCAACGGCGGGATGGCCCGGGGCAGGCGCTGGGACAACGCCGGTCTGTGGCTGGAGGCGCTGACCAGCAGATTCTTCGACCCGGACCGGCTGCCGTACGACAAGCTCACCCTGTCGGACTTCGCCGCGTTCTGGTGCGCGATGATCGAGCGGTCCCACCGGATGTTCGCCTCCTTCCCGCCCGAGCGCCTGCTGAACGTTCGCTTCGAGGCGGTCCAGGCCGAACCGGAGGCCCAGATACGACGCATCATCCGGTTCATCGATCCCGGCCTCCAAGACGAGAACTGGCTGCGCGAAGCCGTCCGGATTCCCCGCCGGACGCCGTCCCGCTTCGCGCAACTGGGAACGGAGGACCGGGGCATGCTGACCGAGGGATGCCGTCCCGGGCTGGAACGGCTCGGCTACTCCCTCTGACGCACGTCGAGCGCGGCGGCCCCTTGCATCCGCGCGGTCGAACGCGGCGGAGTACACACCATCCGGCTCCTGACCGCCACGAACCGCGAGGTGATCGGCGAGTTCGGCGAGCTGGTCATACGGGGAGTACGAGACAAGGGGAATGGCGTACAAGACGATCCGGGGATCGTTTCGACCCCCTCAACGGACCGGCCCCCGAGCCTATCGAAGGGCGTCCAAAAGGGCGAAAAGTTTTCAACCGGGAAGAATGCCATAGACCCCCCGGCGAGTTGTAGAATCTCCTTGTACGTCATTCTCCGAACGAACGTGACGTTCACCCCGTCAGCCGGTCGTTCATTTCGGCAACGGCCTCGACGTAGCCTTCGATGATCTCGCGGACCACGTCGCGCGTGGCGCGGATCGTATTCTGTGCGCCGATGCCTTGACCCGCGGGGTAGGAATAGAGGCGGTAGGCGCCCGATTCGGGCGTGGTGCCGGGCGCCTTCATGGCGTGGTCGATGCGGCGTAGCGAGTCGTAGTTCAGGACGCTCTGCAGCGGAGTCTGGAGCGGGTCGGGCGTGTCGAGCCGGTCCCATGCCTCGGTCCAGGTCGAGCGTAGGAAGCGGGCGTGCTTGCCGGTCATTGCACGAGTGCGAACCGTGTCGTCGGTATCCGCGGCGAGCAATTTTTCGCGGGCCAGGCGGTCCAACTCCGACTCCGCGGTCGTCAGCCAGACCGAGCCGCACCAGACGCCCTGCGCACCCAACGCCAAGGCCGCGGCCATCTGTCGACCGCTGTGGATACCGCCCGCGGCCAGCACCGGCGTCGGCGCGACCGAGTTCACGATTTCGGGGATCAGCACCATGCCGCCGATCTCGCCCGTATGCCCGCCTGCCTCGTAGGACTGGGCGATGATGACGTCCACGCCCGCGGCTTGGTGACGCTCGGCGTGCTTCTTCTTGCCGGCCAGGGCGCCGACGAAGAGCCCGCGGGCGTGCGCGGCCTCGGTCACCCACGCGGGCGGCGTGCCCAGCGCACTGACGAGGAAGCACGCCTTGTGGGCGAGCGCGATATCGACGATTCCTCGGGCCTGCTTCTGCGAATAGCGCAGGCCGCGTTCGCGTTTCGGCGACGTCAGATGCGCGGGCAATTCCGGCACGCCGGCCTCGGCGAGCAATCGTTCGTTGAATTTTTTGTGTTCGTCCGGGATACGCGCGCGCAGCGCCTGCTGGTCCAGGCCGCCGGACTCGTTGCCGACGTAGCGCGACGGCATCATCAGGTCCACGCCGTACGGCGTGTCACCGAGTTGGGCATCGATCCAGGCGAGGTCGGTTTCGAGCCGCTCGTCGGTATGGATCGCGGCCCCCAACACTCCGAGGCCGCCCGCCTTGCTCACGGCCACCACCACGTCGCGGCAGTGCGTGAACGCGAAGATCGGATATTCGATACCGAACATCTCGGTGACGTGGCGCGCCATGTTCTCTCCTTCATTATGCGGGCATGCGGAACGGTTCGACTTGGGGCGTATCCAAACACGTCGAATGCTGGGAGGCTAGCCGGTGCGGCTGTCGGTCAGGTGTCAGTTGAATTTTGGAGACGAAGATATTGAAGATACATCGCGAGTCGGGGATGGCACAAATCGTACTCTCGGTGCGGAGTCCCCTCCGCCACTGTCAGCAAGCTTGGCCGGTCAGAACTCCAAACCATCCCTATAAGCAATCTTTTTCGTCTCTACCTTTCAATCTCTCCGTCTCATGCTCCGCTCGCTACCAGAAACATGGGCGGCGGGGAGACGAGGACAGGAGAGTGGTCAGATATGCGGGCTGTAACGCTCCGAGCTTGCCGAAGGGAGGGGGATGGCTGGGGTGGAGTCCCCGGAGGGGATCAATGTGCAGCTGGCATGGCGGCGTCCTTTCCTTTTCTTCCCTCCCCCCTTAAGGGGGGCCAGGGTGGGGGTCGTTCGGAACGGCGGTATTCTCGTGTCTTCGGGAGTATTCCGGTTTGGACTACGCTCCCGGGCCCTCTCCCCGAATCATGTCTGGGGCAGACTCTCGCCCTCTCCCGGTGGTCCCTGAGCTTGCTGTGCCTTGAGCCTGCCGAAAGGTCGAAGGGGGGAGAGGGGATCGAAGATATTCCCTCCGGTCCCTAGGGTCGAAAGGGAAGAAGGCGGTCGCCAACGGAGACGTTCCTCCCGTTCTTCCCTTGACTTGGCCTGCTCCTTCTTACATTCAATAGGGAGCGGTTGCGAACGCCCGCGGAGGAGAACGGAGGAGCCATGACTGATCAGAACTTCCAGGCGGAACTCGAACGGCTGCGTGCCGAGAACCAGAAGCTGAAGCAAGGGCAGGAGCGCGAATTGTCCTTCAAGGTGAGCGTCAAGGGCGCCCTGTCCGTATATGGGCTCGGACGCTTCCCGGTGACGCTGTACAAGGAGCAATGGCAACGGCTGCTCGGTCGTGTGGACGACCTGCGCGCCTTTCTCGCCGCACACGACGCGGAATTGAAGAGTCGAGACGCCTGAGCCGCGGCCCGCCCTGCCGACGCTCACGGTGCCGCGGTCGGCATGACCCCGGAACTCATCCTGCACCATTACGACTTCTCGTGTTACTCCGAGAAAGTCCGCCTCGTGCTGGGGCTCAAGCGGCTGGCGTGGCGCTCGGTCGAGATTCCGCCGACCCTGCCCAAGCCCGACTATCTGCCGCTCACCGGCGGCTACCGCCGCGCCCCGGCCCTGCAGATCGGCGCGGACGTGTACTGCGACTCGGTCCGCATCGTTGAAGAACTGGAACGGCGGTTCCCGGAGCCGACGGTCTATCCCGGCTCCGACCCGACGGCGCAGCGCGCCTGGATTGCCGGCCTGGAGTGCTGGACCGACGCAGGTCTGACGCGCAACACGATCAACTACGCCTCCTGCCGGTACGCGGACGAGCCGCGCTTCACGCCCGAATTTCTGGCCGACCGCGCGGCCCTGCTCGGCAAACCCGAACCCGGCCTCGCCCACCGTAAGGCGTCCGCGGCCAAAAATTTGGCCGAGCTCCGTCCGCAACTCACCTGGATCGCCGATCTGCTGCATGACGGCCGGCCGTACGTCTGTGGCGAGACCATGTCACTCGCGGACTGCGTGCTCTACCATCCGTTGTGGGTCATGGATCAGCTGGCCGGCCGGCGGGTGCCGATCGTTCCCGGCCGGGTGCGCGGCTGGATGGACCGCATCGCCGCGGCCGGCCACGGCAGCCCGACACCGCTGAACGCAACCGCAGCCCTCGACGTCGCCGCGACCGCGGATCCCACACTGTCGCTTCCCAGCGAGACGCTGGACGGCGACCCACGGCCGGGCGCAACCGTCAGCGTCACGCCGGTGGACTACGGCAAGGCCAACCCGAGCGGCGGCGTCCTGGTCGCGATCGACACGCATCGCCTGACCGTCCGCCTTGCGGGCGACCGGCTCGGCCCGGTCCACGTACACTTCCCACGCCGCGGCTACCGCGTCCAATCCACCAACCACTAACCACCGACCACTAGCCACTCATCCCCCATGCCTCCGGCCCCCGCCCGCTGGCAGATATGGATCGACCGCGGCGGCACCTTCACCGACCTGGTGGCGCGCCGGCCGGACGGCCGCCTCGTGACCCACAAGCTGCTGTCGTCCAACCCGGAACGCTATCGGGACGCCGCGGTCCAGGGCATCCGCGACCTGCTTGGCCTCGCCTCGGACGCGCCCCTGCCGCCCGACGCGTTGTCGGTCGTCAAGATGGGCACCACGGTCGCCACCAACGCGCTGCTGGAACGTACCGGCGACCGGACCGTGTTCGTCACCACGCGCGGCTTCGGCGACGCGCTGCGCATCGGCTATCAGAACCGGCCGGACCTGTTCGCGCGCCATGTCGTGCTGCCGGACATGCTCTACGAGCGCGTCGTCGAGGTGGACGAGCGAGTCGGCGCACGCGGGGAGGTGGTCACGCCGCTCGACGAAGCCGGCGCCCGGCATGCGCTCCAGGCCGCGTACGCCGACGGCATCCGCGCCGTGGCCGTGGCGTTCATGCACGGCTACCGCTACCCGGCCCACGAAGCGCGCGTGGCCGATCTGGCCCGCGAGATCGGGTTTCCGCAAATCTCCGTCTCCCACCGCGTCAGCCCGCTGATGAAGCTGGTCGCGCGCGGCGATACTACTGTCGTCGATGCGTATCTGTCGCCGCTGCTGCGCCGCTACGTCGATCGGGTCGCCGGCGAACTGACCGGCGCGGACGGGGCCGGTCCGACGCTGATGTTCATGCAGTCGAACGGCGGGTTGACCGACGCCCGCCTGTTCCAGGGCAAGGACAGCATGTTGTCCGGTCCGGCCGGCGGCGTGGTCGGCATGGTGCGCACCGCGGGCATGGCCGGGTTCGACAAGGTCATCGGCTTCGACATGGGCGGCACGTCCACCGACGTGTCGCATCACAATGCTGCGGATTTCGCGGCGTCCGGTTCCGAAACCTGCGATTCCAAAGCGTCCGAGACCGAAGCCGGCGGCTCCGAGGCGACATCCGCCACGGCTGCATACGAACGCACCTTCGAAAGTCAGGTCGCGGGCGTGCGCGTGCGCGCACCCATGCTGCGCATCCACACCGTGGCCGCGGGCGGCGGATCCATCCTGCGTTTCGACGGCGCCCGTTTCCGCGTGGGCCCGGAGTCGGCCGGCGCCGATCCCGGCCCGGCCTGCTACCGCCGCGGGGGGCCGCTGACCGTCACCGACTGCAACGTGATGCTCGGCAAGCTGCGCCCCGACTTCTTCCCCGCGGTGTTCGGGCCGGACGCGGACCAGCCGCTGGACACCGCGGTCGTCGCCGAGAAATTCGCGGCGCTGGCCCGCGAGGTCGCCCATGCTACGCACACCCCGATCCGTCCGCTGGAGGAAGTCGCGGCCGGCTTTCTGCGCATCGCGGTCGAGAACATGGCCAACGCCATCAAGAAGATTTCCGTGCAACGCGGCTACGACGTCACGGATTACGTACTCAACTGTTTCGGCGGCGCGGGCGGACAGCACGCCTGCCTGGTCGCGGACGCGCTGGGCATGCGGGCCGTGTTCCTGCACCCGTTCGCCGGCGTGCTGTCCGCGTACGGCATGGGGCTGGCCGACGTACGGGCGTTGCGCGAGCGGCAGATCGAAGTCCCGCTCACCGACGCCGCGCTGCCCACGCTGACGGACGCCTGCCACGAAATCGGGCGTGACGCCGCGGCCGAAGTCCGCAGTCAGCACGTGCCGGCCGAGCGGATCGGTCTGCACAAACGGATTCACCTACGGTACACGGGCACCGACACCGCGTTGCCGGTCGGCGTGACGGACGGCAGCGACGCCGCGGCGTTGCGTGCCGGCTTCGAGACCGCCCACCGCCGGCGCTTCGGCTTCATCGCCGCGGACCGCGGCCTGATCGCCGAGGCGGTCTCGGTCGAAGCAGTCGGTGGAAACGAACGCCCCGCGGATTCGGTGATCCCCACCGCGGACGGCCCGCCAGCCCCTCCGCTCCGGCACGGCCGGGCCTTCATGAACGGCGCGTGGCATGACACGCCGGTATTCGCACGGGAGCACCTCCGTCCGGGGCAGTGCATTCCCGGGCCGGCCATCGTCAGCGAGCCGACCGCGACCACCGTCATCGAACCGGACTGGCAGGCTGAACTCCATCGCGCCGGCCACCTGCTGCTCACCCGCCGCCGGCCACGCGCGTCCAGAGCCGCGGCCGGCACCGCGGCCGACCCGGTCCTGCTGGAAGTGTTCAACAACCTGTTCATGTCGATCGCCGAACAGATGGGCGCCAGCCTCGCCAACACCGCCTCGTCGGTCAACATCAAGGAGCGGCTGGATTTTTCGTGCGCCCTGTTCGCCCCGGACGGCAGCCTGGTCGCCAACGCGCCGCACGTGCCGGTGCACCTCGGGTCGATGGGCGAGTCGATCAAGAGCGTCATCGCGGCCACGCGCGGCCGCATGCGCCCCGGCGACGCCTACGTGCTGAACGCGCCGTACAATGGCGGTACGCATCTGCCGGACGTGACCGTGATGACGCCCGTCTTCGAGCGAAGCCCGGAGAACGGACGCTCGCCGCGTATTCTGTTCTACGTGGCGTCGCGCGGCCACCACGCCGACATCGGCGGCCGCACGCCCGGGTCGTCGCCGCCCGACAGCACCACGATCCACCAGGAAGGCGTGTTGATCGACAACGTCCGGCTCGTCGAAGGCGGGCGGCTGCGCGAACGCGCCATGCGCGAACTGCTGGAATCCGGCCCCTACCCGTGCCGGAACCCCGACCAGAACCTGGCCGACCTGCGCGCCCAGATCGCCGCGAACGCGACCGGCGTGCGCGAACTGAACGCCATGATCGATCACTTCGGCCTGGACGTGGTGCACGCCTACATGCGCCACGTGCAGGACAACGCCGAGGAGTCGGTGCGCCGCGTATTGGACGTGCTGCGCGACGGCGCGTTCACCTATCCGATGGACAACGGCTGCCGGATCCGCGTGTGCATCCGCGTGGACCGGACCGCGCGCACGGCCATGATCGATTTCACCGGCACCTCGTCCCAGCACCCCGGCAACTACAACGCGCCTACCGCGGTATGCAAAGCCGCGGTGCTGTATGTCTTCCGCACCCTGGTGGGGGACGCGATTCCGCTGAACGAGGGGTGCCTCAAGCCGCTGTGTATCGTGATTCCTCCGGGCACCATCCTGAGCCCCGCCTACCCGGCCGCGGTCATCGCCGGCAACACGGAGGTGTCGCAGGGTGTGGCCGACGCGCTGTACGGCGCGCTGGGCGTGCTCGCCTCGTCGCAGGGCACGGTCAACAACTTCGTGTACGGCAACGCCGCCTACCAGAACTACGAAACCATCGGCGGCGGCACCGGCGCCGGCCCCGACCATCCAGGCTGCGACGCCGTCCACAGCCACATGACCAACACCCGCCTGACCGACCCGGAAGTGTTGGAGTGGCGCTTTCCGGTACGCATCGAACAGTTCGCGATTCGCCGCGGATCGGGCGGTGCCGGCCGGTACCCCGGCGGGGCGGGTATCATGCGTCGGCTGCGGTTTCTGGACGCCATGACGGTCACCACTCTGAGCAGTCACCGCGTGACCGAGCCCTATGGATTGGTCGGCGGCGGCGCGGGCGCCCGCGGCCGCGACTCTGTCGAGCGCGCCGACGGCAGCACCGAGCCCCTGTCCGGCAACGCCGAGACCCTGGTCCGGTCGGGCGACGTCTTCGTCATGGAGACGCCTGGCGGCGGCGGCTATGGCCCTCCTCCGGCGGCGGAAGGATCGCCCGAAAAGAATCCCCGCTGAAGGCCGGGCGAAGAGGCTGACGTTCGGAAAGTCCCCGCCTTCCCGACTTGCCTCCTTCGCCCGTTTCGACACCCTTCGACAGGCTTTAAGGCTCCGCAAGCTTAAGGGTTTTCCTATCCCTAAGTTCGTTGAGCCTGTGGTCCTTGAGTGTGTCGAAAGGTCGAAACGAACCCCGATGTCACCTCGGCCCTCGCACCCCGGCCCTTCGATAGACTCGCTGACCACCCCGTTGAGCTCGGTCCCTGAGCCTGTCGAAGGATGTCGAAATGGGCGAGGGATCATCTTGTCTGTATTCCCCTTTTTGTCCCCTCTCCCCCCTTCGACCTTTCGACACGGTCAAGGCACCGCAAGCTCAGGGACCACGGGAGAGGGCAAGAGCCTGCCCCGGACTTGATCCGGGGGTGAGGGTTCTGGACGAGGAGGAGCGGCGAGTAGTCCTGTTGCACAGTAACGACGAAGGAGAGGCAGGCCGCACAGGGGAAGGTCGAACCGCGACACGCCCGGCTGGGGATTTCGAGTTGACCCCTTGCGGGGGCTTCGACTAGGGTACGAGAGCTTTTTCCAAGGAAAACGAGGACTCGGGACGCGGGATGACCGAACCAGTGGGGACCGGGGAGCGCACCGCGCTGGTCGAAATCGAGGCGCGGCTGCATACCCTGCAAACCCGTTTCAACCTCTATACCGCCCAACATCAGGGGTATCGGGTCGGGACGGTGTTGGCCCTCGGGGCCGCGCTGCTCATGGTGCTGGCCTTCTCCCTGTCCGGGTTCTGGTTCAGCGCCACGGCGTGGCCGCTGTTCGGCGGGGCCGGGGTGCTGTGTTTCCTGTTGCTGCGACGGGCCGTCGCCGACTGGACCGATCCGGTTCGCGCCGCGCGCCGCGTGGACGCGCAGGTCGGCCTCAAGCAACGGCTGGCGACCCTCGCCTCGCAGACCGCGGCCGGCGTCCCTCATACGCAGCCCCCGGCACGGCTGTGGACGCATCTCGTACACGATAACCGGCGACGGCTGGACGAGTGGGACGTCAAACGGGTTGCGCCTAACAGGGTGCCGTGGAGCCTGCTGCCGTTTCTGGCTGCGCTGCTGCTGGCCGGCGTCACGGCGTCGGTTCCCATGCTGTCGCCGGCGTCCGAGACGACGCCGTTCTCGCTGACCAATCTGGCGCGGCTGTCCGACGAACTGCCCGAACGGACCGGCCAACTCGTGGACGAACGGCTGTTCCCGGACCCTGTGGATCAGCCGGACTTGGCCGACGCATCCACGGATGCGCATACGGGAGCCGACGCGCCGCTTCCCGGCTACGGACAGGACGGGCAGGTCGAGAAAGCCACCATGTCGGATCAGGCTGCGGAGAGTCTGGGCGAAGGGCTGCGCGACTTGGCCTCGCTGCCCGAAGATTTGCAGCAAGCCTTGCGCGAGGCGCTGCCCGGACTTCAGGAGCCGGACGACGCGGTCTCGGCACAGGATGCGGAAAACGACCGGCCCGCAGGTGAGGGGAGTCGACTCCGGCCCGAGGATGACCTGAGTTTGGAAGATCGGCTGGCGACACAGACGATGGGTGGCGAATCCGGGGAAGATCGCGGCGCCGGCCAGGATGGGACGCAGGGCTCGGGGGATGACGCCGCGGCCAGCGGGCAGGAGGGCGCCGAACCCGCGGTCGCTCAGCGTGGCAGCGGGTTACAACGGCTGCGACAGGCGCGGCTCGATCCGCGCGGCGCCGCGGCCACGCCGCAGCCGGGCGGACCGCAACAGGCCGGCCGCGGCGGACGGGCGGGACGCGGGGGCCAGGGCGCGGGGACGGGCACAGACCCGCGGCTGTATGGCGACGCGGCGGCCCTGGGCGGCGGGCCGCAGACCTTCAGCCTGTCGCTCGACGCCAGCTTCGAGAAGGGCCGCACCGGCAGCCGGGGCGTCAAGGACGAGGGCGGCGGCGTGATCGTCAAGTCCACCGGCCGATTGAGCGACACCCAGGCGTTCGACGACGCGATCCGCAACGCGCGCGTTCCGCCCGAGTACGAGGCCATCGTCAAAAATCTGTTTTCCCGGGGAGACACACCGTGAGCGACACGCCCGTGCGCGAATTCCAGGACACCTTCCGGCGCATCCAGGCCGAACTGGCAAAGGTCATCGTCGGCCACGAAACGCTGGTCGAGGACATCCTGATCGCCTTCTTCGCCGGGGGGCACGTGCTGATCGAGGGGGTACCCGGCACGGGCAAGACGCTGCTCGTGCGCACGCTGGCGCGCGTGCTGAACCTGAGCTTCAGCCGTATCCAGTTCACCGTGGACCTGATGCCGGCCGACGTGACCGGCACGCGCATGGTCATGGACCGCGACGACGGGCGGCGCGACTTCGTATTCGTCAAGGGACCGATCTTTTCGCACGTGCTGCTGGCCGACGAGATCAACCGCTCGACGCCCAAGACGCAGGCCGCGCTGCTGGAAGCCATGGCCGAACTGCAGGCGACCGTGGCCGGCACCACGTATCCGCTCGCCCCGCCCTTCTTCGTGCTGGCGACCCTCAACCCGATCGAAATGGAGGGCACCTATCCGCTACCCGAAGCCCAACTCGACCGCTTCTTCTTCAAGGTGCGCATGACCTATCCGACCCACGCCGAGGTGCGCCGCATCGTCGGGGCGACCACGACGAGCGCCGAGCCCGAGGTGCAGCCCGTGTTCGCGGACGCCGAGGCCGCGCAGAAGGTGCTGGCCTTCCGCGGGCTGGTCCGCGACGTGCTGGTCGCCCCGCACATCGAGGAGTACGTGGCCGCCCTGGTCCACGCCACACTGCCCGCGGACGCGCAATACCTGAATCCGGACGACCCCGCGGCCGTGACCCTACCCAAGGACGAACTGGTCGGCCGCTACGTCCACTTCGGATCCAGCCCGCGCGGCGGCCAGACGCTGATGCTGGGCGCCAAGGTCGCGGCGCTGTTGGATGGGCGGGCGAACGTGGGCTACGAGGACGTGGCGCGCGTGCTGCTGCCGGCCCTCAACCATCGGCTGGTGCTGAACTTTGCGGCCGAGGCCGACGGCGTGGACGCGCAGACGATCCTGGATCGCATCCGCACCTCGGCCGCGGCACTCCAACGAGAGGGGTCGCGGCGCGCGTGAGCCTGACCGATCCCGCCTTCTTCCGCCACCTGGACCGGCTGCGGCTGCGTGTACGCACCGCCCGCGGCCACCGGCCCGGGCAGACGCCGATTCCGCGCACGAACCAGGCGTGGGGCGTGGAGTTCGAGTCGTATGCGGACTACGCCCCGGGCGACGACTTCCGCTACGTGGACTGGAACGCGGTCGGCCGGCTCGACCATCTCGTGGTCAAGACGTTCACGGCCGAGCGCGAAATCCCCTTCCACCTGCTGCTCGACACCAGCGCGTCGATGGGCGCCCCGGCCGCTGACGGCAAATTCGACTTCGCCCGC
The DNA here is from genome assembly GCA_965200125.1 of uncultured Binatia bacterium (SeqCode). Classification (GTDB taxonomy): domain Bacteria; phylum Desulfobacterota; class Binatia; order Bin18; family Bin18; genus Bin18. Next base: position 2,442,410 of record OZ241332.1, read on the forward strand.
GACGTGGTGGCGGCCCTCGGCTACGTAGTATTGGCGAGCAACAACACGCTGCGCGTCGCCGCCCTGGCGTCGCCCGATGCCGGCCCGCGGCCGTACGTCGCCACGCCGTACCTGCGCCACCGTAGCCGCTTTGCGCGCGTGGGGCCGTTCCTCGACGCGCTGGCCCCCACCGGCCGGACGTATTTGCAGGAATCCGTGCGCGGCTACGTCGGCGAGACCAAGGAACCCGGGGTGGTGTTGCTGGTGTCCGACTTTCTGACCCCGGCCGCACGCTACGAGGATGCCCTGCGCGTCCTGCTGGCGCGCGGTTACGAGGTGAAGGCGATACAGGTCATGGGCGAGGGCGAACTTCATCCCGAACGCCTGTTCCGCCGCGGGCGGCTCTACGACGTAGAAGCGCGGACCGAGCGGTGGGTCACACTCAGCCGGGCGAACCTGGACGCCTACCGCGCCGCGCTCGACGCGCACGGCGCCGCGCTGCAACGCTTCTGCCATACGCATCGCGTGCCGTACGCGAGGTTGTCCACGGGCCAGCCGGTCGTCGACACGCTCACCCGCAGCCTGGCCCGCGCCGGGCTGGTCACGTTGTACTGACGGGCGCGGCATGGGGGTGCACAATCCGACCGCACTGCCGCTGCTGGCGGTGCTGGGCGTCCTGGTCCTGCTCTATCTGCGCCGCCAGACGCGGACGCGGATCGAGGTGCCCGGCTTTCTGTTCTGGGACGCGGTGCCCGAAGACCGCGTGCGCGCGCGCCGCTTCCGGCCCGACCCGCTCTTCTATCTTCAGGCCCTGCTGCTGATGCTGCTGGTCGGCGGGCTCCTGCATCCGTATTGGACACGCAGCATTACCGAGACGCATGGGCGCCGTCACGTGCTGGTCATCGACCGGTCGGCCAGTATGCAGACGCGCGAAGATGGGCGGACGCGCTTCGACGCAGCGCTCGATCGAGCCCGCACCGTCGTGCGCGCCGCGGCCCCGCTGGACGAGATCATGCTGATCGGCGTGGCCGCGCGTCCGACGGTACTCAGCGGGTTCACGACCGACCATCGCTTGGCGCTGCACAAGCTGGACACCCTGCGCCCGCTCGACACCGGCACGCACCTCGACGCGGGCATCGAACTCGCCATGCTGCAAAGCGACCGGGCGGGCCGGCAGGCACGCGTCCACGTATTCACGGACTTGCCGGCATCCACGCAACGTCCGTCCGAAGGCCGGGCGTTCACCTGGCACCGCGTGGGCGAGACCGACGACAATGTGGCTGTGGCTGCAGTCCACGTGTCCCAGCCCCCGTTTCAGGATGCTGCCGAAGCCCGTGCGTACGTGCTGGTGCGCAACTACGCGGTGCGCGGCAAGGCGGCCACGCTGCGCGCCAGCCTGAATGGCCGGTCCGTGTTCGAGGAGCCGTTTCGCCTGCCTGCGCGCGAGACCCGGTCGTTCGCGCTGCGCGGGTTCGACGGCCCGGGCCGGCTGGACGTCGCCCTGGAAACCGACGATGCCTTGTCCGTGGACGACCGGGCCCTGGCCTGGATCGCCGCGCGTCGCGACCTGCGGCTCGTGCTGGTCTCGCCCGACCCCCGCTTCGCGGACGAGGTGCGCCGCGTGAGCCGCGTCCTGCCGGGTGTCGGCCTTGCGCACGTCGCGCCGGAGGATTTTACGCCCGCCCGCCTCCAAGCCGGAGACGTCGCCCTGTTCCACCGCTTCGTCCCCGCGGGGACGGTTCCCGCCAACGGCCTGTACGTCTTTCCGCCGGCCGACAACCCGCTCTTCCCGGTGCGGGCCGAGGCAGCGGACGTGCGCATCCTGGACTGGAACGAGGATCACGCCATCCTGCGCAACGTGCAGTACGTGGACGCGCTGCCCGTCGGCGGAGTGCGCGTGCTGGACCCGCCTCGCTGGGCGCAGGTGCTCATTTCGTCACGCACGACGCACGGCGAGATTCCGTTGGCACTGGCCGGCGAGCGGAACGGCCGCCGCGTGGTGTGTCTGGCCTTCGACCTGGACGCCGGCGCGCTGACCGACGCCGACAACCTGACCCTGCTGGTCCTGTTCCTGAACGCCCTGCGCTGGCTGCAGCCGCCCGACCCCGCGGCGCCCCGGCTGCTGCCGGTCGGCGCCCCGTTCTTCGTGCCGGACGGCGTCGGCGTGGACGGGCTGCGCCTGTCCGTGCCCGGAGCGGACGCCCGGCCGCTCGACGACGACACGTTCGGGCTGGACCGGGCCGGCATCTATCGGGTCGAGGGTGACGCCTACCGGGCGCTGCTGTACGCGAACCTGTTCGACGAGGCCGAATCGGACATCGGCAGAGCCGACGTCGAGGAGGCTGACGACACGGCGGTGTCCACGACCGACAGGCAGACCGGAACGCGGACGGTCGAACGCGCGGCGCCGGTCGAGTTCGGCCGCTGGCTGTACTGGCTGGCCGCGGCGCTGCTGGCGGGCGAGTGGTTGTACGCCCTGGTCCGCGAACGGCGGGGGCAACCGGCATGAGCGGCGACGCGTACGTCTTTCTCTCCCCGCACCTGTTGTGGGTGCTGGGGTTCGTGCCGCTGTTGTGGCTCCCGCTCTGGTTTCCGCGTGGCGGCAGGCTGCACCGCAAACCGGCGCTGGCCGCGGCCGTGCTGCGGAGCGTTGCGGCTGGCCTGCTGATCGCGGCGCTGGCCGGCCTGAGCCGCCACGGCCTGCTTTCGACGCGCGGCCTGACGGTCGTGGCCGCGGTGGACACCTCGGACAGCATCCCGGTCGAGGCGCGCGGCTGGATGCACGACTACGTGGAGCGGCTGCGTCGCGCCCTGCCGGCCGGGGCCGACTTGGCCCTGCTGTCGTTCGGGGCCGCCAGCACGCTGGAAGTCGCCCCCGGCCCCGCAGCCGACGCCCGCCTGCCCGCGGCGTTCGTAGCCCACGGCACGCTCGCGTCGGACGCGGTTTCCTTCCCGAATGGCACGGGCGCTTCGTCGGCGGAGGTCGTACCAACTCACGATAGGGCAGCCGGCACGAACATCGCCCGGGCGTTGGAACGTGCGTTCGCGCTGTATCCCGAGGGGGTGGAAAAGCGATTGGTGCTGCTGAGTGACGGGAACGAGACGGCCGGCGCGGCCCGGAGCGCCGCGGCGACCGCCCGCGGCCGCGGGATCGCCATCTATCCGGTCATTCCGCCGGGCGGGCATCGGGCGGAGGTGTCGCTGGAAAAATTCGTCGTGCCGCCGCTGGCCCGCGAGGGCGGCGTCTTCGACCTGCGGCTGGTGGTGCGCAACGGCCACGCCGAACCGGTCGCCGGCCGCACCGCGATCTTCGCGGACGACCGGCTGCTGACCGGGCAACCGGTCAGCCTGTCGCCCGGCCTGTCCGTGCTGGAAGTGCCGGCGCGCATCCTGGAGCGCGGCAACTATCTGCTGCGCGCCGAAATCCAGACCGGGCCGGATGGCGTGACCTCCACCCATCGCGCGACCGCCAGCCTGGCCGTGGCAGGCAAGACGCGCGCCCTGGTCATCACCGACAACCCGGACACGCATCTGGCCCGCGCCCTGCAACTCAAGGACGTGGAGATCGAGTTCCGGCGGCCCGACCGGCTGCCGACCGACCTCGGGCGGCTGCTCGACTACAACAGCCTCGTGTTCGACGACGTGGGCCGCGACGCGCTGACCGCCGGGCAGATGGACGCGGTCGAACGCTACGTGCGCGACTTCGGCGGCGGCTTTCTCCTGGCCGGCGGGGTGCGGACCTTCGGCTCGCTCGATTATCGGGACTCGGCTATCGAGCGCGTGTCGCCGGTCGCCTTCCGCGAGCAGCCGCCCAAGAAGAAGAAGCGGATTCCGATCGCTCTATTCCTGCTGATCGATCGCTCGAACAGCATGGGCTACAACAGCCGCGTGCGCGGCCTGCACGACGGGCAGAAGATGGAGTACGCCCAGAAGGCCGCGGCCGCGGTGCTCGACCAGCTCAAGAACACGGACTTCGCCGGGGCGATCGCGTTCGACTCCGAGGCGTACTCCCTGTCACCGCTGGCGCGCCTGTCCCGCAACCGGGCGAATCTCAAGAGCCGCATCGGCCGCCTGCGCTACGGCGGCGGCACCGACTTCTACCACGCCCTGGCCGCGGCCGCGGACCAGTTGACGCGCAGCCGGCGCTCCATCCGTCACATCATCCTGCTCACCGACGGCGACACCAACCGCAGCCCGACCGACCACTATCCGCTCATCAAGACCATCGCCCAGCGTCAGATTTCCGTGACCACGATCCGCATCGGGGCAGACACCGTGAACCTGCAACTGCTGTCGTACATGTCGGAAAAGACCGGCGGGCGATTCTACCATGTCGAGGACGCGACCAGGCTCCCGCAACTCCTGGTCCGCGATACCCGGCGCACCATCCGCCAACAGGACGAGGACGACGCGGGCGGCGCGAACGTGCGGCCCCGCGTGGGCGAGCGCGGCGAGATTCTGCGCGGCCTGTCCGACTTCCCTGCCCTGGACGACTACCTGCTGACGGAACCCAAGCCGCGCGCCCGCGTCCAGTTGTACGCCGACACGGACGCCGGCCGCGCCCCGCTGCTCGCCACGTGGCAATACGGCCTGGGCAAGGTCGCCGCGGTGCCGTTCGACCCGAGCGGCGCGGGCGCCGGCGACTGGATCCGCTGGGACCGCTTCGGGAAATTCTGGTCGCAGGCGGTCCGTTGGGCCATGCGCGTCGAAACCCCGCGGGAGTATCGTCTGCACACGGTCGAGCGCCACGGCCGGACGGTGCTGCGCGTCGAGTCCTTCGACGCCGACGAGCGCGGCGTCCTACAGGTCACGCTCCCGCGCGGCGGCCGGACCGAGACGCTGACCCTGCGGCCCGTCGCCCCGCGCGTGTACGAAGCCGGCTTGCCTGCCCACTACACGGGGCACGTGCCGGTGACTATCGTGCGCCGCGCCGGCACGAAAATCCTGAACCAGCGCAGCCAGTCCGTCCTGGTCGGCCACTCAGCCGACACCGCTCTCGCGGAGCATCGCTACCGCCAGCCCAACCGGCCGCTGCTGCACGGCTTGGCCGAGCGAACCGGCGGCACCCTCAACCCAAAGATGGAGGAATTGACCGCCGTCAGCCGCGGCGGCGAGAAGGCCGAACTCCACCCGCTGGACGATGCCCTCGTGCTGGCCGCGCTGTTCCTGTTGCTGGCCGACATGGCGGTGCGCGTCCTGTTCGGCCCGCTGCGTGATAGCTGACCCTGCAACCCCCTCGGATGGACGGTTCCGACGTGAACACGACCTTCCCCTATCAAACGGATCTCTTCGTCCAGCAATCCGTTCGCGCCCCGGAACACGCCCGGTTCAACGGACGTTCCGGCGCGTTCGGGGACAACATGTCGTTGCCGGTGCATCGGTGGTACCGATATTCGGCCGGTTTTTCCGCGGACTGGGTACGGCGACTCGTCCGAGAGCGACGTGCGGAGACGGGTACGTATGCCGTGCTCGACCCGTTCGCCGGGGTAGGGACGACTCTCCTCGCCTGCGCCGCGGAAGGCGTCCGGAGCTGGGGATTCGAGACGCATCCGTTCGTCCACCGGATCGCCTGCGCCAAACTGCGGGGAATTCATGCGGACGTTTCCGCTGTGCGGGAGACGTTCGCCCGCTTCGTGAACGCCCTTTCCGCAACGCCGCACGACCCGCCCGATACCGTCCCGCCCCTCCTCGCCAAGTGCTATACGCGGGACACCCTCGCAAAGCTTCTTGCCATGCGAGACTTGTACTTGGAGGAATTCCACGCCGAGACACCCGAGACCGAATTGCTCTGGCTCACCCTGACGTCCATCTTGCGCGACTGTAGCGGCGCGGGCACGGCCCAATGGCAGTACGTCTTGCCCAACAAGAAAAAGGCAGGCGTGCAGCGTCCCCGGGCGGCGTTTCACGCCAAAGCGGTCGAAATGTTGCAGGACATCGAGCACGCCCAGCGGAATGGTTGGTCGTCCACCGCGATCGCACTGCCGACCGACGCACGTGCGCCGAGACCATTGCCGCGGATGCAAGCGAACGCCGTAATCACGTCGCCCCCCTATCCCAACAACTACGACTACGCCGACGCCACACGGCTGGAAATGACGTTCTGGAACGAGATCCGCGGATGGGGAGACTTACAGGGTGCCGTCCGCCGCTATTTGATCCGCTCCTGTTCCCAGCACGCCGCGGCGGAAAAACTCGTGTTGGACGAAGTCCTCGCCGAGCCGGTCCTGGAACCGATCAGACACGAGCTTTCGTCGGCGTGCCGGACTTTGGCCGAGGTCCGAAAGACGAGGGGCGGCAGGAAACATTACCATACGATGGCCGCGGCGTATTTCAGAGATTTGGGATTGGTATTCCACGCCTTAAGGCCGCTGTGCCGTCCGCAGGCGTCCTTATGTTTCGTCATCGGCGATTCGGCGCCGTATGGGGTGTATCTCGACGTCGACACCTGGTTGGGAAAACTGGCCGTATCCGCGGGCTTCGAATCTTTCTCCTTCGAGAAAATTCGGGACCGCAACATCAAATGGAAGAACAGAAAGCACCGCATCCCCCTCAAAGAGGGGAGACTGTGGATCGGAGGATAACCGACGATGGCGGAATCCCCGTCCCACAAGTTCGGACAGTTAATCGGCAATTTGCTGGAGGAAGTCATCAAACCTTTTCTGGCCGACTTCGTACACAGCCACAATCTCTATCTCGATTACCAGAACAACCCGCGTCCGGCACGCACGGGTAAGAAAGTGACGTGGAAAGATTCGTATGGAAACACGCATGACCTGGACTACGTGCTTGAGCAGAACGGAACGCCCGATAGGGTAGGAACCCCGGTCGCTTTCATCGAGGTCGCGTGGCGGAGGTACACGAAGCACTCCCGTAACAAAGCCCAAGAAATCCAGGGAGCGATTCTGCCACTCGCCGAAAAATTTCAGTGGTCCAGCCCGTTCCTTGAGACGGTACTGGCCGGTGAATTCACGGACGGGTCGCTGAATCAACTCCGCTCGCTCGGATTTCACGTTCTCTACTTTCCGTACGAGACATTGGTCTCTGCTTTCGGCACGCAGTCCATAGACATCCGGTTTGACGAACGCACCCCTGACCAGATCTTCCGCCAGTGTGTACGGAAAATCGAGACGGCATCGACGACGACGATGCAACGGATCAAAGAACGTCTCGTCGCCGCCAACAAGGAGGCACTAAACGCTTTCGTGGCATCGCTCAGGGAACGTCTCGACAGAATGATCGAACAGGTCATCATTCCTCTCTACGGCGGATCGAACGAGTTTCCCTCGATTGATGCGGCCCTTGATTTCCTCGACCGGCATTCCATTGACGAAGGTTCGGAAGAATTTCGGAAATACGAGGTCCACGTTTCTTTCAGCAATGGAAACCGGGTAGAAGGCACGTTCAAGGAGAAAGCGCAGATTCGCACTTTCCTCCGTTCCATAGCGAGCCAATAAGAAGGTGACGTTCATTCTCCGGCGGGGAGTTCGGGAGCGGGACGGCAGGTTTACCGCGTGGTGTATCTCGACACGCCGCGGCGGCATCGGTAAGTTCCGCGGTCGAAGATGCGCGCTGCAATGTACACTTTCGTGGGTCTGTCGGTCGGACTCGTCTTGTTGGGCACGTCGTGTTCCCGGCTGCAGTTCAGCATGCCCTTTTGGCAGGACTGCTGCGAGGACGATCGGGAACTGGGACTGACGTATCTTGCCGAGGATGAGCGGTTTCCCGTCGCGGCGCCGGTGCAGGGCCGCGCCCGCGACGTCGCGCCCGGCGAGGGCGAGACGATCACCAAACCGGGGCTGCTGTCCAAGTACAATCCGTTCAAGGACGTGCTGGGCGACGACGGCGACGCGCCGGCGCCCGTCACAGAGGACGAAGAGCAAGGCTTCTTCCGCAACCTGTGGCCGTTCTGAGCCCGGCCTAAGCCGGCTTCTTGAGCCCGAGGCGCTCATAGTAGCGAGCCGGAACCTTGTCCGGGTCCTTGTAGATGATGAAGGAGCAGTGCTCCTTGCCCAGCACCGCGGCGGGCTCGACCACGACGAACGGCTTGCCGTTGGCCTCGATATCGACCAGTTCCATCGGCGGTTCGTGCGCGCAATAGACCGGGAAGTTCTCGCGGTGGTAGGTCATGCGTTGCGGCTTCTCCACCGTGTGAAAGGCGTCCGGGCCGTCGTATTTGCCCTCCAACACCAGCCGGCCGCCGCTACCGCACGGGCGCATCTGGATGACGACTTTCTCGTCGTCCTCTTCAATGTGCATGGGCTGCAGGTGACCACGCAGCCCGGCCACGAACATCCTGATCTTCTTCTTCATGCGCTCCGCCCGCTGCTCGGGCGAGGCATCCGGGGCGAGGTCGGGCATCTTCTCCAGCGTCGGCCCCCACCACGCCTTGACCCCCTCGGTCATGATCTCGTCCAGCACTTCGTCCCCGAAACGGCGGCCGACCGCACTGAGCGTGGCCGTGATCCAGTTGCGGTACAGGTCGTGCATGCTGAGAAATTCGTTGTACATGCGCTCGGCCAGCCGGGTGGCCTGTCGGGCGTCGCCCGCCTCGATGGCGGCGGTGACGCGATCGACCGTCCGGCGGCCCATGTCACGCATCTCCCGTTCGGAAAACAAGCGTGCATCCATATTTCGGTCCCCCTCCGTTGGTGGTGTCGTTCGGATATACCCCAGCCGCGGCGTGCGTTGCAAAGCCGGAACCGCGTGGATACCGTGCCGCCGGACTGAACGATGATGCTGGCGCGCGGAAACGGGACGGGATCCCGCTCGGCTCGGAGGGCGAGGCTGTCGCCGATCAAGGCCATGGAACTGGCGGCCAGCCGCGTGTCGGGCGTGGTCTCGCTGGCCCAGGGTATTCCCAGCTTCGATACGCCCGACGTCATCAAGGCGTTCGTGCAGCAGAAGATCGCGGACGGCGAGTGCGCCAAGTACTCGCTGACTCCCGGCCTGCCCCAACTCCGCGAAAGCATAGCCGAATCGCTGCTCCGCGAGGGCATGCACTATGATCCCGACCGGGAGATCATCGTGTCGTGCGGCTCGATCGAGGCGATTGCGGCCAGCCTGCTGGCGCTGACCCGGCCGGGCGACGAGGTCATTCTGCCGTCGCCCAGCTATGCGTCGTACCGCGAGGCGGTCACGGTCGCCGGCTGTACGCCGCGCTTCGCCCCGCTGCGCGAGGAACACAACTTCGCCTTCGACGCCGCGGCCTTCGAGTCCTGTTTGTCGCCGCGCACGCGCGCGATCCTGTACTGCAATCCGAACAACCCGACCGGGACGGTCTTCTCCGAGGCGGAGACACGCGCCTTGCTCCGCTTGGCCGAGCGGCACGGCCTGTATCTGCTCTGCGACGAGGCATACAAGGATTTCGTCTATGGGACGCAGCCGGTGTCGAGCCCGGCCACGCTGGCCGAGACCGCGGACCTGCGCCGCCGCGTGGTGCGCATCTTCACGTTCTCCAAGGCGTACGGGATGACCGGCTGGCGGGTCGGGTATCTGCATTCGGACGCGCGTACGGTCCGCGACATCCTGACGGTCCACGACGCCCTGGTCACGTGCGCGCCGGTGGTGTCGCAGTACGCCGCGCTGGCCGCGCTCGAATACGGCGACGCGCACATCGCCACGTTCCGGCAGGCGTTCAAGGAGCGCCGCGACCTGATGCTCACCCGGCTGGACCGCCTGTCGCACGTCTTCGACTACCAGAAGCCGGAAGGCGCGTACTTCGTCTTTCCGCGCGTCAAGGACGTGGTCGCGCGGGCCCGCGACTCGCAGGCGCTGGCCGCGGACCTGCTCCACAAGGCCAAGGTCGCCGTCGTGCCGGGCGTCGCGTTCGGCCCCAGCGGCGAGGCCCACCTGCGATTCAACTTCGGCCGCGAGTCCGACGAGATCGAGGCCGCATTCGAGCGGCTGACCGCCTATTTCCAGTCCGTGGGCGCGACGTGCACGCAGCCGGTCTCTCAAGCTGTACACCACGTCCCAGCCGATTTCGGATACCCGAACTCCCCGCCCGTTCTCCCTTACGGACAGACCGCCCCGAGACTGCGCGGCGCCGCGGTCCGGCTGTTGCGCGGCTTGGCACGTATAGCCTTATGGCGAGCCGAGCCGCGCGTGATCGCCATCGTCGGGAGCCACGGCAAGACCATCGTCAAACGTATCGTCAGCGAGTTGTTCGCACGGCGTTACCGCGTGCAGACCAACCCGCGCTCGTACAATACCGACGTCGGCCTGCCGCTGGCCGTGCTGAACGTCGAACTCGATTCGCTGCGGCCGTGGGATGTGACGCGTAGCTTTGGGCAAGCGGTGTGGCGCGCGATGATCGGACGCCCGGCAATCGATCTTCTGATCGTCGAATTCGGCGTCCGCAAGCCGGGCGACATGGCGCAACTCCTGCGTACGGTCCACCCCGATTTCGCGATTCTGACCAAACTGACCCCGGGCTACAGCACCGACGTGGCGGTGCTGCGCACCCTGCAACGCGAAATGCAGGTCTTGTGCCGGGCGGTCGGGGACCGCTGCCGGTTCGTGGTGGATGGGGACGACCCGTTGATCGAGGACGCGATCGCTGACCTGCCGCAGCCGCCGTACGCATTGCGCGGCTCGATGTGGCACGAGGCCGTATCCGGGCTCGAACTGCACGGCGAGCGGGAACGCTATCCGGTCTGCCGCGAGATCATCGGCGACAACGAACGCTTCGCGGTGCACGCCGCGGTGATTCTGGCCGAGCGTTGGATCGAACTGCCGCCCGGCGACGTCCGCGACTTTCTCGGTGCGGGGCCGGACGAACGGGAGGCCGGCCCCGGGCTCGGAAAGAGGGCTTCTCTCCCAAATGAACCGACGCCCGTTTCGACAAGCTCGACGGGCTGAACCTTGAGCTTGCGGTGCCTCGATCTCGGTTGGTGGGCCTGCGGTCCCCGAGCCTGTCGAAGGGGTTTCAACGAGGGCGAACGGATATGCAAGCCGCGGCGAGTTCCAGGGGCCTCCTGTCTGTGATTCTCTTGCAAAATCCCGCGGACTCGTACTATGGTGCCATGCGTATGGACGACCCGCCGTCTGACGACCCGTGGCCAAGGACTCCGGCGCCGCGGACGCGCACCGATCGGGAGGTGTAACGCCCGCGCATGGAAAGTCCTATCCTCGGCCTGCTGCTCACCGTCCTGCTGGTCCTGGCCAACGCCTTCTTCGTTGCAGCAGAATTCGCCATCGTCAAAGTCCGCGCGGCCCAGATCGAGTTGCTGGCGCAGTCCGGAAGCCGGGCCGCCAAGCTGGGCCAGTACCTCGTCACCCATCTCGATGCCTGTCTGTCCGCCGTCCAGCTCGGCGTGACGCTGACGTCGCTCGGGCTCGGCTGGATCGGGGAGCCGGTCGTCGCCAAGCTCATCCTGAACGGCATGCACTTGGTCGGGTTCGACCTGGAGCCGGATTTGGCCCACGGCTTGGCCCTGCCGGTCGCGTTCGTGGGGATCACCTTTCTCCACATCGTGTTCGGCGAACTCGTCCCCAAGGCGCTCGCCCTCCAGCACGCGCAGTCCACGACGCTGGCGGTCGCCTTTCCGTTGTGGCTGTTTTCGGTCGTTTTCTGGCCAGCCATCGTGTCGCTCAACTGGGTAGCGAACCGCATTCTGCGCCTGGTCGGCATCGAGTCGGCCAGCGAGTCGGCGCACTACCATTCGGGCGCAGAACTGCGCTTCCTGCTGGAACAGGGCCGCGAGGGCGGCACCATCGAGGAGGACGAGCACGAACTGATCGAAAACGTGTTCGAGTTCGGCGAGACCAGCGCGCGCGAGATCATGGTCCCGCGCACCAACGTCTCGGCCATCGACGTGACCGCTTCCCCCGGCGCCCTGGTCGCGCTGCTGGTCGAGGGCGGCTTCAGCCGCGTCCCCGTGTACGAGGGCTCGTTAGACAAAATCCTGGGCGTCATTCACGCCAAGGATCTGCTCACGCTCATGGAGCACCGCGACCTGATCGTCGTCCGCGACCTGCTGCGGCCGGCCTTCTTCGTGCCGGAGACCATGCCGATCGACGAGCTGCTGCGTGAGTTTCAGCGCCGCAAGGTGCATATCGCCATCGTCGTGGACGAGTTCGGCGGGACGGCCGGCTTGGTCACGATGGAAGACGTGCTCGAAGAACTGGTCGGCGAGATCGAGGACGAGCACGACAGCGAACACCACGACGTCGAGAAAGTCGCCGAGCGCACCTACGTCGTCAACGCGGCGCTGTCCATCCCGGACGTGAACGATCACGTCGAGGAGTTCACGCTCCCCGAAGGTAGTGACTACACCAGTCTGGGCGGCTTCATCACCAAGCGGCTGGGGCGCATCCCCGAGGTCAACGAGACGTTCGACTACGACTCGGTCCGCATGACCATCCTCAAGACCGCCGACCACCACGTCGATCAGGTCCGACTGGAAAAACTGGAGACCGCGGACGCGTCAGCCGGAGAAGCCGACCTTGCAGCGGCGAAACCTGAAACGAACGAGGTCGAGGAATCCGCATGACGGTGGCGGTCACCCTGTACACGCGGGCCGACTGCTGCCTGTGTGCCGACATGAAGGCGCTGCTCGACGAGCTGGCGGATGACGTTCCGTTCCGCCTGTCCGAAATGGACGTAGATTCCGACCCGGATTTGCAAGCGCGCTTCGGCGACAGCGTGCCGGTGTTGTTCGTGGACGGACGCAAGGCGTTCAAGTACCGCGCCACGGCCGGCGCGTTGCGGCGGAAGCTGAAACGGGCGGATGCGGGGCGATGATCGCCGCTTGCAGGGAAGGGAGCAAAGGAAACGGAATGACCGACGCCCTCGTCGTGCTGGTCACGGCAGGCTCAGAGTCGGAAGCCGAGACGATCGCCAACGCATTGCTCGACGAACGGCTGGCTGCGTGCGTCAACATCGGCGGCCCGATGCGGTCGCTATACCGCTGGCAGGGCCGTATCGCGGACGACCGTGAGTGGCAACTGGTCATCAAGACGCGGCCGGATCTGTTCGACGCCCTGACCGACCGCGTCCGGGCGCTGCATTCCTACGACGTCCCGGAAATCATCGGGCTGCCCGTGACCGCGGGCAGCCCGGCCTACCTTGCGTGGCTGGAAGAGGCTACCCGCACCCGGAGTTGAGCGCCGGCCCGGGCTTCCGTATGTCTATTCCTTCCAACCGTGGCCTTACCTGAATCGTAGTTCCTCGGGCAGAAGCCCCTGGGATTCGAGTTCGCGGACGATTACGTCAGCGACAAGGGCGTAGCCTGCCTCGGTGCAGTGGCCGTCTTTCGGGTAGTAGAGCGTGTCGGGATCCGGATGGGCCATCATCGCGGGAAGCACGTCAATCACATAGCACCCCCGAGATGTGCAGAATCGTCGAAGACGTTCGGGCATATCGAACGCCCACTCGCCCCATGGTCCCTGTTGCGGAATGTGTACAAAAATAATTCGTGCACCCACAGCATGGGCCAGCCGAACCATGCGGTCGTGAGCCCAATGGATGCGCGCCCACACGGCATCATCGTCTTCCATGCCGGGCTCGATTGGACCCTCCGCGTGCCAACCTAGGCCCGGTTCGCGGCGAACTCGTCTCCATACCCACGCCTGTGCACTGACGCTGCGCGCCAGATGGGAGTTGAGGTAGAGCCACCTCCCGACGACGCCTAGACGACTTGCGCGATTCGTGACGAGGTAACCATCGGAGACGCTTGCATAGGCGGCGCCGAGGCGGGTGTCAACAAAGTCGTTCGGCAGCACGCCAACGATCACGAGATCGGGCTGGTAACGCAGGCCATAGTGCTCAAGCATCAGCGCTTCGGGCTCGGGCCAGTAGCGAGGCATTCCCAGATTGATCACTTCCACCTCCCCCCCCCCGTTCGAGAGGGTGGCTTCGATTCGCGCGAGGAAAGTGGCGTCTTGGCTGGCACCGCCACCGTAGGTGAAGCTGTCGCCGATGCCAACGATCCGAAAGACACCAGGGGGTTTTTCGATTTCGTGGTCACGGTCTCGGAACCCGAGCGAGTTGTGTTTGTAGTGGAAGTGAAACTCGCCTGTACCAGATACACCCTCGCGAACGATGTTGGGCTTGAGCTTCCATGGAAGCACCGTGTCCGGGACGAAAGTAGAGTATTCATTCGGCAGGGCGGGCGCCAAGTCGAAGGCGCGCAAGCCAATCTCCGACCCGCATAGGCCAAGCCCTATTCCGAGGGTCAACGTCAACGCTGCGAAATACTTGTGCTGGCTGGCCTTCATACTTATAAATGATAGGTATCATTCCCCTAGGATAAAGACGATCCAAAGTCCAGACGGTTCCTGGAATCCGGAGAACCTTCTTGAAATCAAGAAAACTCTACCAGGGGCCGGATCCGCAAAGGCCATCCGTCGGGAGTGTCAAGTGGGCAAAGATAAAATGTCTGGCATCAACACGCCGTTTCGCCGACTCAAACACCGCCTCGAATCGTTTCAATCGGCAACATTTCAAACGCCTGCGGTCCCGCGGGCGGTCGAGACGCAGCCTGCCCCGTCGGATACGTCCGAAAGCGACGCAGACCTGTTCCTGCGCGAAATGGAGGACGTCACCCGGCTCGAGCACGATCCGCGGGTGAGCAACTCGCCGCCCGGGGTGCCGCGCCGCGGCCTGCGCGCCGGCGACAACGAGGCCATTGCCGAGTTGAACGATCTCGTGGCGGGCCGGAACGATTTCGACATCATGGATACGGACGAATACGTCGAGGGCTGCGTCATCGGCCTGGATACCCGCTTGGTGCGCAAGCTGCGTACCGGCGCGTTCGCCCGCCAAGCCGCGGTGGACCTGCACGGAATGAAAGCGGACGAAGCCGCGCGCGAGGTCGAAGCCTTCGTTAGCCGGGCCGTTGGGGAAGGGCTGCGTTGCGTGCTGGTCGTGCACGGCCGCGGACGGAACTCCCCGGGCCGGGCACCGGTGCTGAAGGACCGGCTCACGCAGTGGCTGACGCGCGGCCGGCTCGCAAAATCCATCCTGGCGTTCTGTACGGCGCGCGGCCACGACGGCGGCCCGGGCGCTACCTACGTCCTGCTGCGGCGCAAACGGGGCCGCAGGCACCCGGTCCGCGTCTTCGAAGGCGCCAAACATGAATGACGCCGGCGGTTCGGACAGCGGGGCTCGTGTCTGATACGCTCCCGGAAGCCGGTTGACTCACGAGCCGCTCCCCATGCCTTCTATTCAGATATTGCCTTCCATTCTGTCGGCCGATTTCCGTTGCCTCGGGGAGCAGGTCGCCGAGGTCGAGCGGGCCGGAGCCGACCGCATCCACATCGACGTGATGGACGGCCGTTTCGTGCCGAACATCACGGTCGGGCCGCTCGTCGTCGAGGCCATTCGCCAGAGCACCGGCCTGCCGCTCGACGTGCACCTGATGATCGTCGAGCCCGAACGCTACCTGGACGCCTTTGCTGCGGCAGGCGCAGACATCATCCTGGTTCATCAGGAGGCGAGCCCGCACCTGCATCGCACGATCGAACAGATCAAGAACCTGGGCAAGCGGGCCGGCGTCGTGCTCAACCCGGCCACCCCACTGACGACCCTTGAAGAGGTGCTTCCCGCGGTCGATCAGATCCTGCTCATGAGCGTGAATCCGGGGTTCGGCGGCCAGCGGTTCATCGCGGCGAGCACCGACAAAATCCGCCGCTTGCACGATCTGTTGGATGAATGCGGCTCCGCCGCCGCCATTGAAGTGGACGGCGGTATCGACCCGACCACCGCCCCGCAGGTCGCCGCCGCGGGGGCGGCGCTGCTGGTCGCCGGCTCTGCGATTTTCAACGCCCCGGGCGGGCCGGCCGAGGGCGTCCGGCGGCTGCGCGCCAGCCTCGGAAGCGAATAAAAACACCCTCCGGCACAAGTTCGCACCCTTCGACGAACTCAGGGTCCGAACTTGGGAGATACTCAGGGGGCGGATTGAGCATGGTCAACGAGGCCCCTGAGCCTGTCGAAGGGTTGATCTGTGATCACGCCGTCCCGAGTTCGCGCGCGAACAGGCGGCTGTAGGCGGCCCGCACCGCCTCGCGTTGCTCATGGTAGTCGTCCAGGAGATGAGCGCCGGCGTCTGCGCCCACGTAGCCCATCCGCCGTGCCAACGCGGTCGCTTGTTGGGTGTCGCCATCCAGCGCCTCGACCGGCTGGTCGCGCTCGATGCGCAGCCGATTCTCCAGGCGGCGCAGAAAGCGATAGCCCTGCTCCAGGATACGACCGTCGGCGGTCGATAGGACTTCGGCCTCGGTCAGGGCGGCGAGCGCGTCCAGCGTGTTGCGTCGGCGCAGATGCGGGCGGTCCGGCCCGTAGCGGAGTTGCAGCATTTGGACCAGAAATTCGACGTCCACGATGCCGCCGCGGCCCGTCTTGATGTTGAATTGCTGGTCCGTTTCCTTGGCCAACTCGGCTTCCATGCGCCCGCGCAGGCGTTGGATTTCGGCAACGTGGCCGGCCGTGAGCGGCGCGGCGTACGCGAACCGCTCGAACAGCGGGTCCACCTCCGCGGTCAAGTCCGCATCGCCGGCCACCGTGCGCGCCTTGATGAGCGCCTGCCGTTCCCAGAGTTGGGCGTCCCGCTCGTGGTAGCGGACGAAGGCCGCGATCGAGGACACGAGCGACCCCGCCCGGCCCGACGGCCGCAACCGCGTATCGATCTTGTACACGTGCCCCTCGCGGGTTTGGACCTGTAGGATGGAGATGAATCGCTGCACCAGGCGCGCAAAAATTTCGGCCGCGGCCGAGTCGGATGCAGGTCGCGCCGCGGCCCGCACGTCGTACAGGAAGATCAGGTCCAGGTCCGAGTTGTAGCTCAGTTCCGCGGCGCCCAGCTTGCCCATGCCGACCACGGCGATCCGGCCGGGCAGTGCCGCGGCGTCCATCTTGTCCAGCAACGCGGCACGCGCGGTCACGAACGCCCCGCGCAGACACGTCTCGGCCACGTCGGAAAGCTGGCGGTTGACCGACCGGAAGTCGAGCAGCCCGTTGCTGTCGTTGATGCCGATGCGCAGGAATTCTTCGGTCCGGTATTCGCGCAGGATGTCGAGCCGGTCTTCGAGTTCGGGCGCCCCGTCGAGCCGCGCCGCCAACTCGGCCTGCATGACGTCCTTCGGCTTGTGGACGCGGGCCACGTCGGCGCGCACCAGCCCGTCGAGGAGTTGCGGCCGGCGCACGAAGGTCCGCGACAGATATTCGCTGGTGCCGAACAGGGTAATCAGCGTGCGCAGGGTGGGCGGGTTTTCGCGCAGCAGCGACAGAAAGCTCGACCGCGCGCCGATCGCCGCGATCAACTCCGCGGTGGACGCCAGTGCGCGATCCGGGTTCGCGGCCGCACGGATCAGGCCGAACAGGACGGGCGCCAAGTCGTACAGCAGCTTGCGGCGTCGGGGCGACGCCGGCGCGTGGGGCGGCCCGTCATGCAGCAGGCGCAGATATGCGTAACCGCGCTCTACGTCGTGAAAGCCGTGGGCCGCGAGGCGCCGTTTGGTCAGGTCCGCGTCGTCCATATTCTGGAAAAGCTGTGCGCCGTCCGGGTGTCCGTCGTCCCGAGGTGAATCTTCCGCGGCAACCCGTTCGTGGAACAGCGATCGGAACACGGCGTGCACCGCGTCGGCATGGGTTTCGAGCCGGCGGAGGAACCCCGCGGTGACGTCCTCATCCGCAGCAAGGTCAGGCAGGCGCAAGCGGCGCGCCAGGGCGTGCAGATCGACCGCGGCCTCGGGCAGGGTGTGCGTCTGCAGGTCGTGAACGACCTGCAGTTTGTGTTCGACCTGACGCAGGAAGCGGTAGGCCGCGGCCAGCGCGGCGCGGTCCGCGGGCGTCACGTAGCCGCCCTCGGCCAGCAGGGCGAGCGCGGCCAGCGTGTTGCGGCTCACGACGCGCGGGTCCTTGCCGGCGTGGATGAGTTGCAGAACCTGGGTGACGAATTCGATCTCGCGGATGCCGCCCCGGCCCAGTTTGACGTTCATCCGTTGCCGGTCGCGGCGCGGCAGCGCACGTTCCACGCGCGTCTTCAGGTCGTGCATGTCCTCGACCGTGTTGAAATCGAGATAGCGGCGCAGGATGAACGGCGTCACCTCGTACAGAAACCGCTCGCCCAACGCCCGCGACCCGGCAATGGGGCGGGCCTTGAGCAACGCCAGCCGCTCCCACGTCTGCCCCCACGCTTCGTAGTAGGCCAACGCCTGCGCGACCGAGTTGACGAGCGGGCCGTTGTTGCCGTCCGGTCGCAGCCGCAGATCGACCCGAAAGACGAACCCGCCGGGCGTGTTGCTACTCAGCGCATGCGTCAGGCCGCGGGCCAGCTCGGTAAAGAATTCCCGCGTATCAACCCGGCCCCTGCGTCCGCCCGCGGTCGGGCCGGCGTCGCATTCGTACAGGTAAATGAGGTCGATGTCCGAACTGAAATTCAGTTCGCCGCCGCCCAGCTTGCCCATCCCGAACACGACGAACTCGACCGGGCGCGGTTCGTTGCCCTCCGCATGTACGACGGCATCGCCGTAGTCCTTGACGAGCCGCGCCCGCGTATGGTCGCAGGCACGCTGCACCGCGGCATCTGCCAGGCCGCTCAGGTCGGCCATCGTCGTTTCGAGGTCGGCCCGACCGAGCAGGTCGCGTATGCCGATGCGCAGATATTCGCGGGTGCGATACTGCCGCAGCCCCTGCAGGAATTCGTCCGGCCCCAGGCCGTCAGGCACCGCGGCGCCGATCGCGGCACAATGCTCGGCCGCGGATTTGGGACCTCCGCCGCGGGCGTTGAGGAACACGCGCTCCCACTTCGCGTCGCATGCGACCAAGCTATTGGCCAGAAACTGGCTGGCGCCGAGAACGAAGAGCAGGTCGCCGCAGGTCTGCGCGGACTGCAACGTCCCGCGGCTGCCGAACCCGTGTTCGCAGACGCGGCTCAGGTTGGCCGCGGCCAGCGCCAGGTCCGGCGCTCGGGCCACGCCGGCAGTGACGTTGGACCACGCCGGACCGAGACCCGCCGCGGCCAGCCGCTCTTGCAAAGGGAACAGGGGACGCAGGGCATCCGCAGGAAGGTCCACGGCAGCGTCCCTCGGCGGGCATTTCAAGATGGTGGGACGATTTCTGCTACGCGCGAGTCTTCGGGCCTACCGGAACTCTCCGATTTTCTTGCGTAGCCGAACTCCGCCGTCCGTATCCTTTCGACGCGGTTGAGCCGTTCGGAAAGCCCGCTGACATCCTCACGCACGGAGAGTCCCTGCTTCCCAAGCCCGGAGAACTGCGATTCGAGGCCCGAAAACCGCACTTGTACGAGACCGGCGAGAGCGACGCCGACCGCGACGATAGCCGCGGATTCGGTTGATACCTTCTTCGGCATGGCGAAGTGCCTCGTCCGGCCTCGGTTTCCTGCTCCGAATCGTGGCTAGGCGCCGGCCTGGGCGCTGAGCGTTTCGCAGGTCTCCTTGAGCCATTTTATGCTGGACATCTCGTCGTCGATGATCGTGCGCAGCATCTGCTTGGTCTGCTGATCGTCCTGAATCTGGTCGATCGAGTCGGTGAACTGGCGCAGCGCGGCCGCGGGGTCCTTGATGAGTTCGTACAGGTTCTGGAGCTTCTCCACGTCGGTCTTCTTTTTGGAGGAGTAGAACGCCATCTCTTTCTTGCGCTGGTCGGACGGCACTTTGCATTCCGGGGTGCCGCCGAGTTCGCGCAGCCGGGCTTCGAGCAGTTGGGCGTGAAACGTCTCGCGTTGCTGCACGGTTTGCAGGCCGCCCCTGACGCATCCCTCGCCCGTCGCTTCCAGCCAGCCGTTCAGATATTCCGCGGCATAGCTCTCCGCGCAGCGGTACTCGTCCAGCAACGCGAGCAGCATGTCCTTTTCCGTGGCGTGGCTCGTGCCGTTGTAGCTGAAGGCTGCGTCCGTCTTGGGGCCGCCGTTGGCGAGTTCGTTCATCTGTTCCTCGAACAATGCATCCGAGATCACGCCCTTGCGGTAGGCTTTGAGCAGTTGGCGTACTTCGAAATCCGCGGTCGGCATGGTGGTGCTCCTTTCGCCGTGTGTGGTTCGTATTGGCGGGCAGACACTTAGCAGACGGGAGCGGGGCATTTCAACGAATGCGGGGAGGGATCGGGTTGGCGAATTTCGGATCGGTTCGATGCTGCGAGCCACGCCCCGACGCCCCTACTCGTCGCCCCGGCGAAAGCCGGGGTCCAGGGGGAAGGTGTCCTCTGGATTCCGGCTTGCGCCGGAATGACGAAAGGGGCCGGAATGACGAAGGGGGCCGGAATGACGAAGGGAGCCGGAATGATAAAGGGGCCGGACGGGGCGGGAGGATGAAGGGGTATGACGAGGAAAAGCTGCTTTCGGGATCGTCTTGTAGATAA
This sequence comes from uncultured Binatia bacterium (SeqCode), assembly GCA_965200125.1. Classification (GTDB taxonomy): domain Bacteria; phylum Desulfobacterota; class Binatia; order Bin18; family Bin18; genus Bin18. The sequence goes on from OZ241332.1 coordinate 2,462,709, forward strand.
TTTCCAAAGCAAATCTCCTTCCCTTCGGAGGATGCGGGCGAGACGCCCGCGTTCCCAGGCTGTTCCCTCCCCCTCCGGTCCCTGAGCTTGTCGAAGGGCGGGGGAAGGTTAGAGCCTGCCGCGGACGTGATCCGGGGGAGAGGGTCCTCGCCGCCGTATCGCATCGACCCGGAATTTCCACGCCGAGATGCGACCCCCCCCTAGTCCCCCTGTCAGGGGAGGGAAGGCGGCATTCCATCGGCCCGAAATTTCCCCGCGGAGACACTCCGGGTGTCGTGGGGGCGACGCATGCGTCGCCCCTACAATTGGTTCTTCCACATCGGACAAATAGGCCCGAGATCCGCCCGACGGTCGTAGGGGCGAAAAATCTTTCGCCCCTCCTGTCCAAAGTTTGAGCAGCCGCGGACGAGACTGCCCCCCTTCCGTGCACTCCACGGCCCGCGGCGCCGCCTTTTCTCGGGAACATCTCTGATTTCTCTACGGTTTTGCCTAATGGCACCGGCCTTGCTACGGTAGCCGGTACGGTCCTATCCAGAAACCAGGGGACCGAAATACACACCACAAGGGGGTAGTGAATGAGGAAGATTCTCGGTGTCATCGCGCTGGGGCTGACGTTGGCCCTGGCGGGCAGTGCAACGGCGCGGGCCGATTCGTCCGAAACCGCGGCCATGCTGCAGAAGATGCAGCAACGCATCGACGAATTGGAGGCCAAGGTGCAGGAACTCGAAGCGCCCGCGGAAGCCTCCGACGGCGCGGCGAGCGTCGCCGACCTGACCAGCCGCGTCGAATCGCTCGAAGGCGGCCTGATGGACGGGCTCAACGGGTTTCAGTTCGGCGGGCTGGTCTATGGCTCGTACAACCACAACTTCAATAATCCCGACGGGCGCGACAACCACCTGCGCATCTTCGACCAGAAGCACAACAACTTCACGATGGATTTGTTGCAACTCGAAGTCTCCAAGGAGACGGAGAGCGGCGTCGGCTTCTACTCCGTGCTGGACTACGGCGAGACCGCGGGCCTGATCCAGTCGAACTGGGGTGGCGACTTGGCCCACAACTTCGAGGTCCAGCAGGCGTACATGACGTACAACTTCGGGATCGGGAACGGCGTGGAGATGAAGTTCGGGAAGTTCGCCACGCTGCTGGGCGGCGAGGTGATCGAGTCGCCGTACAACCCGAACGTGTCCCGCTCGTTCATGTTCGGCTACGCGATTCCGTTCACGCACACCGGCGTGCTGTTCTCGACCGCGCTCACCGACATGGTGAGCCTGTCCGCCGGCATGGTGAACGGCTGGGACAACGTCGTGGACAACAACGACAGCAAGACGTTTCTCGGCAGTCTGGGGCTGGAAGTCGGCGACTTGGCGTGGACGTTCAACGGCGTGTTCGGCGCGGAGGAAGACGACAACGGCTCGTCCAAGACCGGCGTGTTCGACACGGTGCTGACCTATACGCCGATGGACAACGTCGACCTGCTGCTGAACTTCGACTACGGCGTCGCGTCGGACGTGTTCTCGGGCGGGGATGACGACGCCGAGTGGACCGGCCTGTCGGGCATCGTCACCCTGGGCGGCGCGCTGCTGAATCCCGACCTGGAGGCGTGGTCGCTGGCGATCCGCGGTGAGTGGTTCGCGGACAACCACAACTACCGGCTCGGCATCGACGACGACGAAGGGCCGTTCAACGAAGACCGCAACGTCAACCTGTGGGAGGTCACCGGCACGCTCAAGTGGCAGATGACCGACAATCTGCAGGCGCGGTTGGAATACCGCCACGACGGTTCCAACCGCAACGTCTTCGAGGACGGCGGCAAGCTGAAGGACGACCAGGATACGATGATCCTGGAGTTCGCCTACCTGATGTAACCGCCAACGCGAAAAGAGAGGCGGGCCCAGGAACCCGCCTCTCTTATTCTCGAATCTCCCCCGATCACGAACAAGGAGGCTCGGATGAAGAAGATCGAGGCTATAATCAAACCGTTCAAACTCGACGAGGTCAAGGAGGCGCTGTCCAAAGCGGGCATCCAGGGCTTGACCGTCACCGAGGTGAAAGGCTTCGGCCGGCAGAAGGGCCACACCGAGCTGTATCGCGGCGCGGAGTACGTGGTGGACTTTCTGCCCAAGGTCAAGATCGAAGTCCTGGTGGACGACGCCGCGGCCGGCGAGGCCGCGGACACCATCGTCGCCGCGGCACGCACCGGCCGGATCGGCGACGGCAAGATTTTCATCCTGCCCATGGACGACGTGCTGCGCATCCGCACCGGCGAGCGCGGCGTGGACGCGATCTAGCGCCCGGTGACACCGGACGCATCCGAAGGAGGCTTCACGATGAAACGGTTTCCGTCCCTGGGTTCCCTCGCCGTGCTCGCGCTGGTGCTGTCCGCGCCGCTCGCCCACGCCGAGGACGCCCCGCAGTATAAAGACTACGCCGCGTTCGCCGCGGCGCCGGGCTTCGCCCTGTTCACCGCCCACAACCTGTGGATGATGATCGCCGCGGCCCTGGTGTTCATCATGCACCTGGGCTTCGCCAGCCTGGAATCCGGGCTGACGCAGTCCAAGAACACCGTCAACATCCTGTTCAAGAACACCTTCATCATCAGCATCGGCATCCTGACGTACGCGTTCTGCGGCTTCAATCTGATGTACCCCGGCTTCGCCGAGGGCTCCGCGGGCTGGTTCGCGTTCGCCGGGTTCGGCGTGGCGGTCGCCGACGAGGTCGCGTCGCAGACCGCGCTGTACGCCGAGGGCTATACGTATTGGACCGATTTCCTGTTCCAGGCGATGTTCGCGGCCACCGCGGCGACCATCGTGTCCGGAGCCGTGGCCGAGCGCATCAAGCTGCCGTCGTTCATGGTCTTCGCCACGCTGTTCGTGGCGGTCTCCTATCCGATCACGGGAAGCTGGAAGTGGGGCGGCGGCTGGCTGGATCAACTGGGCTTCTACGACTTCGCCGGCTCGACCATCGTGCACGCGGTCGGCGGCTGGGGCGCGTTGGCCGGCGCCATCCTGCTCGGCCCGCGCATGGGCAAGTATCTGCCCGACGGCCGCATCCGGCCGATCCTGCCCAGCAACATGCCGCTGGCGGCCATCGGCGTGTTTCTGCTGTGGCTGGGCTGGTTCGGGTTCAACGGCGGCTCGGTCCTGTCCGGGGATCCGAACCTGGTGTCGCTGACGCTGGTCACGACCTGCATCGCCGCGGCTGCCGGCGCGGTCGGCGCCATGGCGACCTCGTGGGTGCTGCTCCAGAAGCCCGACCTGTCCATGGCGCTGAACGGCATCCTGGCCGGCCTGGTCGGGATCACCGCCGGCGCGGACCAGATGGCGGCCATGTCCGCCACGCTGATCGGCCTGATCGCGGGCGCGATCGTGGTCGGCTCGGTGCTGTTTCTGGACAAGGTGAAGATCGATGATCCGGTCGGCGCCATTTCGGTCCACCTGACCTGTGGCATCTGGGGCACGCTGGCGGTCGGCCTCTTCGGCAACATGGCCGGCGGCGCGCAGCTCTGGAGCCAGATCGTCGGGATCGTGGCGGTCGGCGTCTTCACCTTCGCCTTCGCGCTGATCGTCTTCGGCGTCATCAAAGCGACGATGGGCCTCCGGGTGTCGTCCGAAGAAGAATCCGAGGGCCTGGACGTGGGCGAACACGGCAACGTGGCCTACGGCTCCTCGTCGTTGTTCGGCACGAGCGGGGCGGCCGCGGGCCAATAGCCCGCTTTCCCGCGAAGCGCCGTTCTCCCGCAGTCCCCCGGGGAAGGATTCCGCATCCTTCCCCGGGTTTCCCTCCCTCCGAAACTCCGAAGGTACGCACCGGAATGGACGAGCCCCCGCCACAGGCCGAAACGCCCCCGCTGCACGAACGCCTCGCAGAACGGCTGGAAGCGCTGTTCACGGTCGGGGCGGAGATTTCGTCCACCCTCGAACTCGACGAGGTGCTGCAACGTATCGTCGCCCACGCCCGCCGGCTGATGGACGCGCGGGTGTCGTCCATCCTGCTGCTCGACGCGGACGAAGCCTCGCTACGGCCCGCGGCCACGGAAGGGGCCAGCGAGGAATATCTCGCCCAGCCGGCGCGCGAGGTCGCCACCAGCCTGACCGGCGAGGTCATCCAGACTGGACGGCCCCTGTACGCGCCGGACGTGCGCAAGGAAACCCGCTACCGCGTGGCCGACCTGGCCCGCCGCGAAGGGCTGTGCTCGCTCCTGTCGGTGCCGCTGCGCACCAAGGCCGACGTCATCGGGGTGTTGAACGTCTATACCGGCGCACCGCGGCGTTTCGCGGAAGACGACGTGCGCCTGCTGACCCTGCTCGCCAGCCAGTCGGCGATTGCCATCGAGAACGCCACCCTGCACCGCGACGAAATGCAGGCACGCGAACGACTCCGGCAATCCGAAAAACTCGCCGCGCTGGGCAAGCTGTCCGCGGGCTTGGCCCACGAACTGCGCACCCCGCTCGACACGGTCGGCAGGATCATCTCCGCCATGACCCGGGATCGGGCCGAGGAGCCCGGGGCGAAGAACGGCTCGGGCGACGACCTGAAGGTCGTGCAGGACGAGGTGCGGCGCCTTCGGCTACTGCTCGACCAGTTCCTGGAATTCGCACGCCCGCGTCCGCCGCATTTTCGACCCGAACGCATGGATGAGATCGTGGCGGAAACCCTGCTGCTCATCGGCCCGGAAGCGCGCGTCCGCAAGGTCGTCATCCACAAGGACTGGGCCGCGGACCTGCCCCGGGTCCGGATGGACGGCGCGCAGATGAAGCAGGTGCTGCTGAACCTGATGGTGAACGCGGTCCAGGCCATGCCGGACGGCGGCAGCCTGACCGTCCACGTCGGGGTGTCGGGCGGGAGCCTGCTGGTCAGCATCGCGGACGAGGGCGAGGGCATTCCGCCCCAGGTGCGCCCGCAACTGTTCGACCCGTTCTTCACCACCAAGGAGGACGGCACCGGGCTGGGGCTCTCCATTTCGCAGCGCATCGTCGAGGGCCACCACGGCCGGCTGCGTATCTTCTCCCATCCCGGCCGCGGGACGACGGCGTGCGTCCGCCTGCCGCTCTAGGCCGTCAGGGTCCGATCCGTTGCGCCTGAGCTGTCCTGAGCGTGTCGAAGGATCGAATGGTCGAAACGAACCCAAGGGGACCACCGCGCTCCCACGCTGCCCCCGCCCCGGCCTTTCGCCCTTCGACAGGCTCAGGGACCGCAGGCTCGAGGACCTCCCCCGCCTCTCCCCTTAGTTCGTCGAGCCTGTCGAAACGGGAGTGTATCGATTCGAGATTTCCTTGGCCGGAACGCCGTTCTTCCGTCATTCCGGCGAAAGCCGGAATCCAGCGGAGACCCTCCTGCTCACAGCGACATACCAGCCACAGCGGGCTTCCCCCTCTCCCCAACCCTCTCCCACCAGGGGAGAGGGGGTAGGAAAAACCGCGCCGGGACGATTGCAAACCGATGCACGAACGGGCCGTCAGGTCGGTCATTCCCGGCGGTCGGGAGTCAGGTCGTGCGACCGCAGCGCGTCCTGCAGGCGTCGCCACAGGGCGTCCGGGTCGTCGGCCTGCACGATGGCATCGCGGACCGCGGTATCGGTCAGGGTGCGCGCAATGCCGGACAGAATCTGCAATTGCGCGCCCTCGTCCTGCACCGGCGTGAGCAGCAGGAAGACGAGTTGGACGGAAAGCCCGTCGGGCGCGTCCCATTCGATACCGGCCGCGGCGCGCCCGCAGGCGATCACCGGTTTCGACAGTCCGGGCAAGCGGGCATGGGGAATGGCGATCCGGTTGCCCACGCCGGTTCCCATCAACGCCTCGCGCGCGCGCACGGCGTCGGCCAAGGTCGCGGCGTTCGGGAGCCGGTCAGAGCCGGCGGTTGCGGCGCAGAGTTCCCGAATCACGTCGTCGCGCGTGCGTCCGCGCAGGTCGGGGATCAGCGCCCCGCGGACGAGCAGGTCGCCGACGTTCATGGCCGGCCGGCGTCGGACCGACCACATCAGCCACGGTCCGACCAGCAGCGAGGAGAGAATGGCCGACAGCACGATGGCGACGAAGACCGGAATCGTGATGATCTGGTATTCCAGCGCCATGGCCGCGACGACGATGCCGGTCACCCCGCTGGGGGTGAACGCGACCCCGATCGAGACCCGCTCCGCCGCGGACAGGCCGACCCCGCGCGCGCCCAGCCACGCCCCGAAATACTTGCCGACGATGGACACCACCGTCACGAACGCGACAAGGAAGGCGTCGAAATGGGCGAAGAAGTCGATCTGGATGGCCAGCGACGCGAAATACAGCGGCACGAACACGGCGTGCACCATCTGCGTCAGAATCTGCCGCACGCGCTCGGACAGTGCGTGCGCGTCGCCGGCCATCATGCCGGCCAGGAAGAACCCGAGCAGGGCGGTGAGCCCGACCGACTGCGTGACCACGCCGCACAGCAACCCCAGGCAGCAGACGAAGGTGAGCACCACCCCGGGTTGCTGCGGCCGGCGCGCCGCCAAGCCGGCCAGCGCCCGGTCGACGAGCCGCGGCCCGATCGTCAGGCAGAAGGCCGTGAACCCCACCGCGGCGACGAGCAGCAGGACGACCGACCCGGGATTCGGCGCCGCGGTCGCCGCGGTGGCAAACACCAGGCTGAGGATCACCCAGGCGAGCACGTCGTTGACCGCGTAGCCACACAGGGTCAGCAAGCCCAGGTCGCTCTTGATCAGGTCCAGGTCGTGCAGCACGCGGGCGATGATGACCATCGCGCTGATGGCCATCGTCGTGCCGAGAAAAAGCGCGAACGTGATGCGCTGGTCGGGCCGGGCCAGATACACGTCGGGCAGCAGCAGCGACAGCAGAAAACCGATGCCCAGCGGCACGACCACGCCGATGATCCCGATGCGGAGCGCGGCGCGGCGCTGCTTCCAGGCCGCGGACACGTCGATTTCGAGCCCGGTCTCGAGCAGCAGGAGCAACACCCCGAACCAGGACACGGTCTCCAGCATGGTGAACTGGATGGGGTCCGAGGGAAACAGGCCGCGGTACAGGTCGGGCGACAGGCGCCCCAGCAGGGTCGGGCCCAGAAGGAGCCCGACCAGAATTTCGCCGACCACCGGCGGATGCCCCCACTGCCGGAACATCTCGCCCAGCCCGCGCGCCAACACGAGCAGGACGAGAATCTGCACCAGAAAAATCAGGAAGTGGTGTTCGCTCAGATAGTGGCCGTGCGGCAGCATGTCCGTCCCGTCGCTGCCGCCCCCCGGTCGAGGCGGCGCGGTTCTCGTTGGCTACGTTTCCTATCGGGTGAGTCCGCCCCGAGTCAAAAGCCGCCCTTCGGAACGACGAACCGGCACCGGGGCCGCGGCGGCCGTAATCCAACGGCGGCTCGACCTCGCTGCACACGAGATAACAACACGCTGCCGAAAATATGTGCAGTGATCGCTCGTCCGATTCCCGAAATCCCCCACACTCCACGGGCACGAGTTGGCACGCTTCCTGCACTCTTGTCGTTCCGGCTCTTCATGGAGCTCGACGAGAAGAATGTCGTCCTTCCCTGACGTTCTTCTCCTGATGCCCGCAGGGGGACGGCTTCCCTCCGGCCGTCCCCCTGCCTTCCCATCTCTAATCCCGGCGCGGTCTATGCCCGTCCGGCCATGATGTGCTATCCTGCCCCGCGCACGTTCGTTGCCGAGGAGGATTGCGGATCGTCCCGAGCCTGCCGGATGCGAACGAACGCCGGTGCAGACGACACCGGCGGATACGGATGTCCGGGCCGCAGGCGAGGATACCGAGAAAGGGAGAGCCATCATGAACCTATGCCGAGACGTCACCGCAAGGGTCGCGGAAGCCCTTCGTCGCACGACCAGCCGCACGTTCCATGCGTGCGGTTCGGGAGGATATGCGTTGCTCGCCGTCGCCGGGCTGCTGATAGCCCCGGCCCCGCTCCGGGCCGAGACGCCGCTGCCCCAGATATCGGAGAAGCTGTCGCTATCGGCCAGCCTGCGCGTACGCGGAGAATTCTGGGACTGGTTCGGCCCGACGTCCGGCGACAACAGCTACGCCTACGCCGCCACGACCGCCAAGCTCGGCTTCAAATGGGCCGACGACTTCTTCGACCTGTACGTCGAGGCACAGAACACCGCGCTCATGGGGCTGCCGGACGACGCGACCGGCCCGGCCCCGCAGAACGCCTTCGGCCTGGGTCCCGTCTATCTGTCCCACAACCGCCGGGAGGACGATGCAGGCGTCTTTCTGAAACAGGCGCATCTGACGCTCAAGCGGTTCGGCGTCGAGGGGTTGAAGCTCAAGGGCGGACGGATGCTGTTCGCCGAGGGCGCCGAGGTGATGAGCGAAGACCCCACCATCGACTGGATCAAACGGTTCCGGGTTTCGCAGCGCCTGCTCGGCCCGTTCGGCTGGTCGCACACCGGGCGCTCGTACGACGGGTTCACGCTGAGCTACACCAGGGGCCCGTACAACGTCACGGTCCACGGCTCGCACCCCACTCAGGGGGGGTTCGACTTGGCCGGGATGAAGACGATCGACGACATCGACGTACTGTACACCGCGTTCAACGTGACCAAGCCGTCGTTCGCCGAGACGACCGATGCCCGGGCGTTCTACATCTACTATGCCGACGGCCGCGGCTGGCGACCGACCGACAACCGGCCGCTGGCGCTCCGCGACGCCGACCGGCGGCACATCAACGTGCACACCGGCGGCGGCCATCTCGTCCACGTCGTACCGACCGAGGCCGGCCCGATCGATCTGATGGCCTGGGGCGTCGGACAGGGCGGCGACTGGGGCCGGCAGGATCATCAGGCATGGGCCATCGCCGCGGAAGCCGGCTGGCAGCCCGAGGGACTCCCCTGGAAGCCCTGGCTGCGCGCCGGCTACAACCGCAGTTCGGGCGACGACGACCCGAACGACGGCGATCACGAGACCTTCTTCCAGGTCCTGCCGACGGCGCGCGTCTATTCGTTTTCGACCTTCTACAACCTGATGAACAACGAGGACATCTTCTTCCAGTTGATTCTGCGCCCCATGAAAGGACTCTTCTGGCGGACCGACTTCCACAACATTCGCGTCGCCGAGAAGAACGACCTGTGGTATCAGGGCGCCGGCGCCACGCTGGAAGACCGGCAGGCCGGCTTCGGCTACGTCGGCCGCCCGACCTTCGGCAACCGCGGCCTGTTCCGGATCATAGAGACCTCGCTCAGCTACAACTTCACCAAGAACCTGAACGTCAACGTCTTCTTCGCGCACGTCTTCGGCGGCAGCGTCGTCGAAGCGATCTACTCCGGCGACGACGCCAACTTCGGCTACATCGAGCTGAACCTCAAAATCTAGCCCTCCGTCTCATTCGGCCAACACCGTCGGAGAGACCTCGGAGGGGCGACGCATGCGTCGCCCCTCCGGATACGGGCCGGACGCGACAGGCAAGCGCCTCGGTCCGCGGCGTGCCGGCTCACTTCTCGATGACGATACGCCACTGCCGCGGCGCGTCCGCCGCGGACGATTCAGAGACGTCGACGACCGCATAGCCCTCGGCCTCCGCGGCGCGCGGAATGTCGCGCCGGCCCTTGGGGTCGTCGATGACGAGTTCGATCTGCTCGCCCTGCGCCAGATATTCGAGCCGGACCTTGGCCTTGGCCCAGTTGAGCGGACATTTGACGCCGCGCAGATTGAGGCGCAGGGGCGAGATGGACATGCCGGTCTGCATACCAGACAAGCGCCTGAACGTCATGGACCGGACACGGCCTACGGCTAACCTACGGACATTGCCGACGACGAGGTGTTGCAGGAGCCTCGGATTCTCAACTTCGACGATGAAGAATGAGCCCGTAGGCCGGATTAGCTGGAGGCGTAATCGATACCCCAGCGAGGCGCCCCTTGTCGGATTACGCTTCGCTAATCCGACCTACAACAGGCGACCGGCCCACCCCCTTACCGCCTTCGGGGGCGACGCCGCGGGGCTTTTGCGGTAGGTTCCCGAGCTTGCGGACTCTCTCCGCAGCGGGGGTGCGGCGTGGAACACGGTGACGGTCGGCTCACATTCAAGCTCAAGCGGGAGCCGGACGCCGCGGCCCGCACATTCTCCATCGACTACCAGCAGGAACTGAACCCCAGCCAGTACGAGGCGGCCACCATGCGCGACGGCCCGGTGCTGGTGTTGGCCGGCGCCGGGAGCGGCAAGACGCGCACGCTCGTGTTCCGTGTCGCACGCATGATCGAGGAGGGCGTCGACCCGGGCAGCCTGCTGCTGCTGACGTTCACGCGCCGCGCTGCGGAAGAGATGGTTACCCGCGCCGGGGCGCTGCTGGGCGGCCGGAGCGACCGGGTAACGGGCGGCACGTTCCATTCGTTCGCGCATACCGTCCTGCGCCGCTATGCCGCGCTGCTCGGATTCTCCAACTCGTTCACGATTCTGGACCGCGGGGACTCCGAGGACGCGATCAACCTGATCCGCACGCGGCTGGGGCTGGACAAGAAGGCGCGCCGCTTTCCGCGCAAGCAGACGATCGCCGAGGTGCTGAGCCTCGCGGCCAACAAGACGACCAGCGTGGCCGACGTGCTCGACGCGCAGTTTCCGCACCTGTTCTCCGAACTGGACGAGTTCAACCGCATCGACGAGTACTACCGCGACTACAAACTCGAACGCAGCCTGCTCGACTACGACGACCTGTTGATCCACCTGCGCAGCCTCCTGCATGCACATCCCGACGTGGCCGAGCGCCTGTCGCGCACCTTCCGCTACGTCATGGTGGACGAATACCAGGACACCAACCGGCTCCAGGCCGACATCGTGCGGCTGCTCGCCAACACGCACGACAACGTCATGGCCGTGGGCGACGACGCTCAGTCGATCTACAGCTTCCGGGGCGCCACGGTGCGGAATATTCTGGAGTTTCCCACGCTGTTTCCGGGCGCCCGCATCATCAAGCTCGAAGAAAACTACCGCAGCACGCAACCCATTCTCGACCTGTCCAACGAAATCATCGTGCAGGCCAGGGAGAGCTACACCAAGAACCTGTTCACCAAGAAGGATGCGGGCGTGCAGCCCATGCTGGTCGAGGCGGACAGCGAGCGTTATCAGTCGCGTTTCGTGGCGCAGAAAATTCTCGAGCTCCGCGAGCAGGGCGTCCCGCTGCCTGAAATCGCGGTGCTGTTCCGGTCGAGCTTCCACGCCTTCGACCTGGAAATCGAACTGGGCAAACACGACCTGCCGTTCGTGAAACGGGGCGGCTTCCGGTTCATCGAGACCGCGCACGTGAAGGACGTGTTGGCGCACCTGCGCGTGCTCGCCAACCCGCAGGACGCGGTCTCGTGGAACCGCGTCCTGCTGTTGCTGGAAGGCGTCGGCCCCAAGAGCAGCACGAAAATTCTGGAACACGTGCTGGGCGGCCCCGAACATCTGCAACGGCTGGCGGACTATCCCGGACGCGGACAGATCAAGACCGAGACGGAGAAACTCGCCGCGGTGCTGCAGAGCGTGGCCGACCCCGACTTGGCGCCGCGCGAGCAGGTCGAACGCATCGTGGCCTACTATCTGCCCATCCTGCGGCGGACCCACCGCGACGACTATCCGAAGCGCGAAAAGGACCTGGAGCACTTCGCGATCATCACCGAGCGATACCAGAGCACCGAGCGGCTGCTGGCCGACATGGCCCTGGAGCCGCCCAACAACAGCGTAGGCAACGTACTGGCCACGGACCGCGACGAGGAGGGTGTGTTGACGCTCTCGACCATCCACTCGGCCAAGGGGCTGGAATGGCACTCGGTCTTCATCATCTGGGCGGTCGAAGGGCGGTTCCCGTCGGCCTACAGCAGCGAGGACGACGATCTGGAAGAGGAGCGTAGGCTGATGTACGTGGCGGTCACGCGCGCCAAGGAAAACCTGTTCATTTCCTATCCGATCAACATCTTCGACCGCAGCACCGGCATGGTGCTGTGCAAGCCGTCGCGCTTTCTGGAAGACGTACCCCGCCGCATCCTGACGCCCGTCTTCCTGATGGAGGAAGACGCGCCGGACGACGACCCATTCGCCTGACGCGGCGGCCCGCCGAATCGGACGGGCACTACGCACAAAAAAGCGGCACGTGCCCTCCGGCGTGCTTCTCCCACAACACCTGCCGCGAACCGCGGCAGCAGACGATCATTCCTCCCATAGTTCCCTGGGCCTGCGAAGGGCGGACGGGATGTTTTTTCCTATTCCCTCCCCCCTTGAGGGGGAGGGTTAGGGATAGGGGTCCCCCGGATATTAGGAAACGGACTGCTCTTCCCTCCCCAACGCATCAATCCACCTCATGGCACGGTACTTGCACAGATCAAATATCAGTTCGTGCGGCACGGGCGGGACTTTCTCCAAACATGCGAAATTCCACACCGCCGCACATGTCACATGGGCGACGAAAAAGATGCTTTGCCGTTTCGATAGCGAGCGGATTGTCACGCACGTGACGCGCGCTTCCTGGCCTCGGCAATCTCGGCCTGCGTACTATCGACACCGTACCGGTGAATCGGAAACCGATCGATAAAGGAGCAAGGACATGGCAGACAAGAACGCAATCCAAGGGTTCGAAGACGGCCTGACGGCCTCCCGCGCGTGGCTGATGGACCTTCCGCTGGCCGGGCTCCGGTGGGGCCTGGGCTTCGGCAGTCGGCAGGAAACCGCGCAAGCCGCATGGAGCGGCTACGACGCCTCGGTCGGCTTGGCGAAGAACGCGCTCGACACGTTGTACCGCAATCCTGCATTCGCCGACTGGGCGGCGAACAGCCTGGAAGTGACGCTGGACGGGCTGCTGCGCTGGCAACAGGTCGGCAACGCGATGACGCGCACCCTGCTCGCCGCCGCGGTCCAGGCGGCCGACCTGCCGACGAGACAGGACGTCGCTGCCCTGCGGGCCGAAGTGGCTCTGCTGCGCGACCGTTTGGACGATGTGGCTGCCACGGACGCCATAGAGGAAGACCTGCACGGCGAGCCGGCGGAACCGCGCGAGCCGGTCGTCACGCCGCTAATCGCCCCTGCCCCGGCCCGCCGTGCGGCCTAGAACCCGCCGAGATACGCCGGTCGCAACCCCCCAGGAGGTCTCCCATGCTATCGGTCTTCAACGAGGTCTCGAAATACTGGCTCGAAGGTGCGGTTCGCTCGCTGGACGGTATCCGGCACGGCCTGCGATCCGAATATCCGCTCGACACCGACCCGCCGCCGACCACGCCGTACCGCGTGGTCTTCGAAGGCGGCAAGACCAAGCTGCGCTACTACGCGCCGGTCGGCCAGCCGTTGGCGACCCCGCTCCTGCTGGTCTATTCGCTGGTCAAACGCCCCTACATTCTCGACCTCATGCCGCGACGCAGCGTGGTCGAAACCCTCACCAACCAGGGTGTGCCCGTCTATTTCATCGACTGGATTCCGCCCACGCCCGACGACACGGGGCGCGGATTCGACGCCTATCTCAACGGCGACTTGGCCGCGGCGATCGACGTCGTCAGAAAGCGCGAAGGCGTGGATCGGGTGTCGCTGCTCGGCTACTGCTTCGGCGGCCTGCTGACGACTCTGTACACCGCGCTCTACCCCGCACAGGTCAGGAACCTGGTCAACTTCACCCTGCCGCTCGACATGAGCGTCAAGGAACTGCCGTTCCAGTCGCTGATGGGCCGCATGTCGCCGGCCATGACGGACCTGATCGTCGCAACCTACGGCAACTGTCCCGCATGGCTGATGAAAGCCGGGTTCGAGGGCATGGCGCCGCTGCACCACGCGTTCGACAAATACGTAGGGCTGTACCGGGCCAAGGAGCAGCGCGGCTACGCCGAGATGTTCGAACTGTTCGAGCGCTGGATGAACAGCGACGTGCCGATGGCCGGCCGCCTCTTCAAGGAGATGCAGGAAGAGGTTTCGCGCCGAAATCTGGTCGTGAAGAACCGTTTCCAGGTGAACGGGCGAACCGTCGATCTGAAGGCCATCGAATGCCCGGTGCTCAACGTCATCGGTGAGCACGACGACGTGGTGCACCCAAAATGCAGCCTGCCGCTGGTGGACTTGGTCGGCAGCCCCGACGCCGCCAACCTCGTTTTTCCCACCGGCCACATCGGCGCCGCGGTGAGTTCCGGTGCCCAGAAACGCCTGTGGCCGCAGGTCGGTGCCTGGCTGCGCGAACGCGACACCGAGGCCGGTCACCGAGCCGCGGGGAAGGTGCCCCCGGGGGTTAACGAAACGGGCAACCATACTAGCTGCCCACTTCGTTGCGGATCTTCCGCATCCTCCTATGAGCACATAGCCCGATAGATGGGAGATTGCTTGTTCAGGCAACTCGTGTTACGTAACGATCCTCTTGCTCTTCAAGGATATTGTTTCCCTGTCGGCAAGTCACTCGGTAATTTTAGAAAGCAAAACGCTTACTCCGAGAAACCAGCAAAAAGATTCGGTACAAGAGATGGAATGTAGAGATGTTATATAAATTTCTGATTTGGTTTGTCCTCTGTGCAGCCATATTGGCTCCGGTTTACGCAGAAACCGAAGGGAAGCAGGGAAGGGCGCTTATTGAAACTCATTTGTATGCTCTGCAACAATATGGGGTCCCGTTCGAGTCACCTCACCCTGTACCCGGAGGAGCTATTGAACCTTTACCGGAGCGGAGTGGCTTGCTCCTGGTGACTGCGCAAGGACGCTTGGCGCAAGTCTCCCGTTTTGGGGATGTGACATACTTGGGAGGAATTGATGTCCCCATGAATCGGGCAGCCCTGGAAGTATATAAAGTTACGAAGAATCCACAGTTCCAGATCGATAAATTTCGTATCGGGGACGTTCTCCTGAAACAAAAAAGAGGCGGACTTAAGGCATATGTCTCACATCATTATTTTACTGGGAAATGTATAGAGTTTCGAATTTCCTCTACAGATCTAGAACTGGGAAATGGCACTATTGTAACCCGTCCTGTTTCTTGGAGGACGGTATTCAAAGCAGACCCGTGCGTAAAACTCGGGAATAAGGACACTCTATTCTTTCAAGGGCATCAGATAGGGGGGCGGATGTTGCTAGACGGCGAGCACCATATTCTGGTAGTAATAGGAGACCACGACTTGGCCGGTGTCCGACAAGGCGAGACAAAAATATCTCTTGATCCTCGTTCTCATCTGGGCAAACTGGTCAGAATTGACTTAAGAACAAAGAATGCGGAAATCCTTGTCCGAGGCCTTCGGGTTCCGTCGGGCTTGGTGCGGGACGCTAAAGGGAATCTGTGGGAAACCGAACATGGTCCGCAGGGTGGCGACGAACTCAATTTACTGCTCCCAGGTTTAAACTACGGATGGCCGGATGCCACATATGGTATCCAATATGGTAATACGGAGTGGCCTCATGCCTCGGTCCAAGGCTCGCATTCCGGATTCGCCAAGCCGGTGTATGCGTGGGTTCCGTCCATAGGGATATCCACCGCGATCGTAAGCGACAGTCAACAATTCCCCTTATGGAAAGACGACTTGTTGATTGCCTCACTAAAAGATCAATCCATATTCCGAGCTCGGCTGTCCGAGAATCGAGTCGTGTATGCTGAACGGATTCCCATCGGGGGGGGTGGTATACGAGACATGGTGCAGATGAATGACGGGAGTATCGCTCTCTTGCTCGGTAACACGAACATTTTGTTTCTGACCCGTTCTCTCGAATTTTGTGAAGACGATCACTCCAGGAAGCACATTTACGGTATAGATTGTCCCTCTCCCCGTAACGACTATTATCAGAGCATTATGGCGGAAATAGGGCACTCCTCCATATCGAGTTCTCGCTGGGATATATATATGCACAAGAATAGATTGGTCTATACGAAAGAATCTTGTCGCCAAGAAGATATTGACCGGCCTTTCTTTCTACACATCGATCCCGTAGACAAGGCCGACCTCCCTGATTGGAGAAAGCAGCAGGGCTTCGACAATCTTGGCTTCTTTTTTGAAGATGGAGGTCTACGCGATGGAGAAAAATGTCTTATAATTCGCCAGCTTCCTGACTACGATATTTCTCTGATTTCAACCGGCCAGAACATCAGTGAAGATACCCCTACCCGTTGGTGGGAGGTCAAGTATGTTCCCGATAGTACAAATCCCACGGAAACGGGCCGGGGATCGACTTCATTGAACGGATTATCTGAATTACCACAGGTTCAATCTCCCGGAGCAGCGCTTTTCCGAAAACGGTGCTCAAGCTGTCATAATTTGTATGAACAGCATGACGTTGGACCGCATCTTGCCGGGGTGATCGGGCGGCAGGCCGGTCACGTCAGTGGGTATTCCGGTTCGGCGGCGTTGATTTCGCAGAACTTCGTTTGGACTCCACAAAAGCTGCTAGACTATCTCGTCAATCCGGCTCGGTTCGCTCCGGGGACCTCGATGGCTGGCGTCGATACCCCCGAAGCGGAAGCACACGCCATTGTCGATTTTCTCAGATCGATGGACGCTCAAAGATCAGCCACGGTCGAACACCGCTCGCACAGCCGCTAACAGCCGAGTGACGGAATGCAATCAAACGTTCCGCAGTGTTTCGCTTCGAGATTGCCGGCTCTCATCTTCATACGCTAATGGATATGTGGATGAGAGGGAGGCATGCCTGATCCCGTCGCCGCCGCGATTCAGGCTAATCAGAATCGACCAGCGGATAATCTGCTAGCAGCGTATCGACGCGCGCATGGTCCGGCGGCCCGCTTCGACGAAATGTACGCCGCTGAGACCGGCGCGCGCCCGCACTGGATATATGCGATGGGCGCGTTCGGCACGCTCGGCGCGACCGAACTGCGCCGGCGCAGCGCCGAGGTCCGGCAGATCCTGCGCGAGAACGGAGTCACCTACAACGTCTATGCCGACGCCCGGGCGCGCCGCCGGCCGTGGGCGCTCGACGTCGTGCCGATGCTGCTCGACAGCCGCGAATGGCGCACGATCGAGCGGGGGCTGATCCAGCGCGCGGAACTGTTCAACCTCATCGGCGCCGACCTGTACGGCCCGCAACGGCTGATCCGCGACGGGCTGCTCCCCCCGGAGTTGATCTACGCGCATCCCGGCTTCTTGCGCGCCTGCCACGGCGTGCTCCCGGACGAGGGGCCGTATCTGACGCTGTACGCCGCGGACCTGGTCCGCGGCCCGGACGGTGCGGTGCGCGTGTTGGGCGACCGGACTCAGGCGCCGTCCGGGGCAGGCTACGCTCTGGAGAACCGTATCGTGATGTCGCGGGTGCTGCCCAGCCTGTACCGCGACGCCCAGGTCCATCGCGTCGCCCTGTTTTTTCGCGCCCTGCGGGCGAGTCTCGCCGCCCGCCTGCCCATATCCTCGGCCCGGGGCCGAACCGTGGTCCTGACTCCGGGACCGGCCAACGAGACGTACTTCGAGCACGCCTATCTGGCCAATTATCTGGATTACACGCTGGTGCAGGCGGACGACGTCACGATCCGCGATGGGGGCGTGTGGCTTAAGACGGTGGACGGGCTGCAGCCCGTCGGCGTCATGCTGCGGCGGGTGGACGACGTCTTTTGCGATCCGTTGGAACTGCAGGCCGAGTCGGTGTTGGGCATCCCCGGCCTGCTTCAAGCGGTACGGAACGGCCGCGTGGCGGTCGCCAACCCGCTCGGCAGCGGTGTGCTCGAAAACGCGGGGCTACCCGCCTTTCTGCCCCAACTGGCCAAGGTGCTGCTGGGACAGGACTTGCATCTGGACTGCGTGCCGACGTGGTGGTGCGGCGACCCCGCGGCGCGCGCCTACGTCCTGGACCATCTCGACCTCCTGGTGATCAAATCCACGTTCGCCGACCCGGCGACGCCCGCGATCTTCGGGGCGCGGCTGTCGCAGGCGGAACGCGACAAGCTGGTGGGGAAGATTCGGGCGCGGCCGTACGCGTTCATCGGGCAGGAGCAGGTCGCGTTGTCCACCGTGCCGGTCTTTACGGGCGACCGTCTGGAACCGCGGCCGATGGTGCTGCGGAGTTTTCTCGTCCGCCGCGACGACGGCTACGTCGCCATGCCGGGCGGGTTGACGCGCGTCGCGTCCGAACCGGACGGCACGGTCGTGTCCGGCCAAGCCGGGGGGCTGAGCAAGGACACCTGGATTCTGGCCTCCGAGCCGGAAAGCCGCGACAGTCTCGTGCCCGCGGCAGACCGGCCCGTCGCCATGCCGCACGCCGCGCACGAATTACCCAGCAGTCTGGCGGACAATCTGTTCTGGTTGGGACGCTACGTGGAACGCACCGCGGGCGGCGCACGCGTGTTCCGCGAAGTATTGCAGCGGGTGCTGGATACCGAAGAGCAACGCCACGAGGCCGCGCTGGCGGCCTTCCTGTCCGCGTGTACGCACCGCCCGGTCACGTCGCTGCGCTTCATCGGCCGCGGCCGCACCCGCCGGCTGGCCGTTGCCGAGCAGGAGTTGCTGACTACGATCCTCGACGCCGACCAACCTGGTAGCCTGCGCTTTCACCTGAACGCCCTGCTGCGCGCCGGCCAAGCCACGCGCGACCGGCTCTCTCAGGACGCATGGCGGGCGGTCAACCGGCTCGACCGCGAGTTGATCGATATCCACTCGCTGAGCGGTATGGTGGAAAGCCTGGAACGGCTCATCATCGGATTGGCCGCGATCAACGGGCTGAACACCGAGAGCATGGTGCGCGGCCACGCCTTCCGGTTCATGGAAATCGGCCGGCGCCTGGAACGGGCGCTGTACACGCTCACGCTGCTACGCACCGGCTGCGAGTTGCCGCGCGACACCGCGCCCGTGGTCTGGGAAATGGTCCTGGCCATGACCGACAGCCTGATGACGTACCGCTCACGCTACGCTTCCACGGTCCGGGCCGGGGTGGTGCTGGACCTGCTGCTGCTCGACGAGACCAATCCGCGCTCGGTCGGCTACCAGCTCGTACAGATTCAGGAGCAGGTCGCCGGCCTGCCGCACCGCTCCCGCCTGCCGCACCGCAGCCCGGAAGATCGCCTCGCGCTGGAGACGCTGACCGCGCTGCGCGTGCTCGACCTCGACCGTGCCTCCCGGTCCGACTGGGACCCGGGGGCCGACGAGGCCGTCAGCCGGACGTTCGCCGACCTGAGTACGCGCCTGCTCACGCTGTCCACCCTGTTGGGCCGCGACTACTTCAGCCACGTCGAAGTGCAGCGGCAGTTGGGCCAAGCCCGGTTCTCGCCTTCTCCGACGCCGGACGCCCTGCAGACGATAGACGCATGACGCGCTACCGCGTGACGCACACGACCGAGTACCGCTACGCCGCGGCGGTCTCGCAGTGCCAGAACGAAGCCCATCTGCTGCCGCGGTCCACGCCGCGCCAGCAATGCGAAGCCGACGACCTTCAAGTCCGGCCGCGACCCGCACGACGCCACGACCGGCAGGACTTCTTCGGAAACCGGGTCACCTATTTCGCGGTCCACGAACCGCACGATCTCTTGTCGGTGACCGTGGAAAGTCACGTCCGCATCGATGCCACCCCTCCGCCCGACATTGAGGCGTCGCCGAGTTGGGAGGCCGTGGCGCATGCGCTGGACGGAGATACCAGCCCGGCGGGACTCGATGCGCGCCAGTTCCGGCTGGAGTCGCCGCTTATTGTCGCCACCCCAGACTTGGCCGCGTATGCCGCGGCCTCGTTTCCGGCTGGCCGTCCCATTCTGGCCGCGGTCGCCGGTCTCATCGGGCGCATCCACGCGGAGTTCGCCTACGACCCGGGCGTGACCAACGTCTCGACTCCGGTGAGGGTCGTCATGCAACACCGCCGCGGGGTCTGTCAGGACTTCGCGCATCTGGCGATCGGCTGTCTGCGCAGCCGCGGCCTCGCCGCGCGTTACGTCAGCGGCTACGTCGAAACCGCGCCGGCCGGCGATCAGCCGCAACTGACCGGCGCCGCGGCCTCGCACGCCTGGCTGTCGGTCTATTGCCCCGGGTTGGACTGGGTCGACTTCGACCCGACCAACGACTGCCTACCCACCGACCAGCACGTCACCGTGGCTTGGGGCCGCGACTACGGGGACGTGGCTCCACTCAAAGGCGTCGTGACCGGCGGCCGGGATCACACCCTCGCCGTCACGGTCGCCGTCGAACGCCTCCCTTGACGGGGAGACGGTCCGCCTGCGCCGCGCGGTCGTGAAGCAAATCCGCCTCCCCTTGAGAGATGTTGGGGAGAGGGAGGGAAACATCATGCTTTGAGACCGAACCCTCACTTTTCCTTGACGAGATTTGCCGAATCTTCCACCCTTCCATTTATGAGCAGCATGAACATTTCCCTGTCGGCTCCACTCAAATCCTTTGTGGACGAACAGGTCGTTCGCCGCGGGTACGCAACCAGCAGCGAGTACGTCCGCGAACTCATCCGCAAGGATCAGGATCGACAGCACCTGCGGAGCGTGCAGCTTCAGGGCGCCGACTCCGCACCGGCGGAAGTTGCCGATGCCGCGTATTTCGACGCCCTTCGCGCCCGTGTCCACGGCAGGCATTGAGTGTGAAACCCAAACCCGTCGTCCCGCGGGTGCGTGCCAATCGGGACATCGACGAAATCATTGCCTATTCTCTGCGTGAAGGGGGAGGGCGAGCCGGGCTTCGCTTCATCGGCGCGCTAGATGTGGCCTACAGGCACATCGCGCGTCACCCCGCCTCCGGGCTGCCCCGTTACGGTCACGAACTCGATATGCCCGGCCTGCGCGCGTGGCCCGTCAAACAACACCCGCACTTGGTTTTCTACGTCGAGTGAGAGGACCGTATCGACGTGTGGCCAGTTAAGAGGCGTGAACATGGACCGTTCTCCCCCTCTCTCCTCGTGGAAGAGGGGGAAAGGACTGCGCCTTCGAACCGAGGCCGCGCATGAAATCTGAACCTCCCGTTCAAACGATAGGCTGTGCGCCCGGCGGGTGGATTTTCCCGCCGTGGACGGACGGCTCGGCGCACCATTTGGCGGCCAGCCGCCGTACGCCGCGGTAGGTGTCTTCGTCGAAGCCCAGCAGATCGCACACCACCCGGCGGTCGAGCATGGCGCGGTGCGGGTCGGCGTCCGCCAGGTAGGCCGGCAGCAGGTCCTTGTCGCGGAAGTCGTCGAAGATCGCTTTCGCGATCACCAACTGTTCGTCGCTGAGTGCCCGGAAGTCGAGGACGGGGAGGGTTTCGGCGGAGCGAATGGTGATATTGGCCTTGCTCGATTGCTGACGGCTGGAATGCCACCAATAAGACAACAGGCCCAACGTGCTGTTGCCCCATACCGCGAAGGCATAATCGAATCTTTCATCATCGAAATGGACGTTTGGCCAGACTCTCCCTCCTACTGACTTTTGCTCGGTAAACGAGACCGCAAGGGGTTGAGAGCCGAACGTGTACTCCAGGTTGATATGGGTACGGCTGGCGGTTTCCCATACCGCCGCCGCCTTCTTTTCCATTCCCGACCTGACCAACAATTGCGAGTCCGGCGCACACACCATTCGGGTTTCCTTTTTAGCGTCGTGATTCCACAACGCGGGATAGGTCGCGGTCGGGCTGGCAGCGCGCTTCGTGAACGGCCCGCGCGGCGCTGGACCGGTGATGTCACGATGAACCAAGCCCAGCTTTGCGACCTCGCCCAACCGGACGACGCTCAATGCGAGGGCCGACGGGCTGCCGGGGAGCCACAGCTTGGAACCCGACAAAGCATACGCGGTCTGTGCCAACGCGGAATCCGCTATACGCGCGCCGGCCCACGTCTCGCCGTCCACACCGCACGCCGCCGTCAACACCTCGCCAGCGCTTTCAACCCCGACCATGAGGAGGGTCCCGCCGTATGGGCCATCCTCGATTCGCCTGACGTGTTGCGATCTCACGAGACCCGTGGCCGCGACCGCGGCGTGAGCGAATCCCTGTGGTCGCCGTTTCAGGGACGTGAACTGAATCCGGTCATGCGTTGCGGACGAAGACTCTTGCTCCCCTCCGCTTGCCTTGACCTTTCGGGCGACAACGAGGCATTCGGCCATGCCGGTATCCGAGGAGAAAGCCATTTCGTTGCCATTCGCGGCGATGCTCAGGACGTCCAGGTCCGCGTATCTCCGCGCGAGCATCTCCCGGAAACCCTGCCATGACAGACCGGCCGCCGCGGACAGTGGGAGCACCAGGGCCAGGACGCCGCCGGGCTTGAGCTTGCGGTCGGCCAGCGCGGCAAACGCCGACGCGAGGCCGGCGTTGCCGTGGTAGCAGGAGTTCTTTCCGAACGCGTTGATGCGGGCTCCCATCGCGGTCTGGTCTGCGGACGTGGCGTCGAACGCGGCAAAGGCCGGGATCGTCACCTCGGCGTGTGGGCCCTCGTGGCTGGTGGCGCGAGTGAACGGCGGGTTCATAATCACTAGGTCGAAGCCGGCTTCGGGGATTTCCGCGACGATGTGGGCCGCGGTCTCCTCGCCGACGCTGCCGGTGCGCTTGGCCGGGTCGGTGGTGTTGAACAGGGCGTCCGAGACCTCGCTTTGCAACAATTCCAGCGAACCGATGCGGACGCTGCCGTCCGATTGGCGCCCATAGGCCAGCGTGTACAGCCGCGACTTGCCGAAGTTCACCGCCGGCTGCACCCCGGACAAGGTGGAGCCGGTGATGTGGATCGCCGACGGCATGACGTCGCAGCCGTACAGCACGTCTTCCATCATCACGAGATGCAGGCGGGCCGGATCGCCGCCGGCGCGTTCGTGCCGGGCCGCGACCTGCTCGTACACCGCGGACAACAGGGCGCCGGTGCCGCAGGCGAAGTCGCCGATGCGCAGCCGGCCGATCGCCGCGGCGTCGGCCCAGTCCACGCCGTCCAGCTTGGCGACGGCCAGCCGTGCCAGCAGCGCCGCGGATTCGGGGCGGGTGTAGAACGTGGCGAGATACTTGCGGTCGGCAATCAGCCGTTGAAACAGGCGGCCGGTCAGGTCGTGCGCGACGATGGCGCCGGTCGCGGTGATGCGTTGCGCGGTTTCGCGCAAGACGTGCAGGATGCCGGCCGCGGTGTCCGGCGGAAGCTGTTCCACGAGGTCGCGCGCAATCGCGAAAATGGCCCAGTAATTGACGTCCAGAATGTGCCGCCATGCGTCGGCCACGGCCCGTTGCGGGTTGGCGACGGACGGGCCGCACACCCGCTGCAGCGGCTTGATAGTCGGGTGGCGGCCGGCCAGCCGCTCGTGAAACAGCAGGGCGTTGGCCACGATGGCGCACGCCATGCGGCGGGTCTGGACGTTGTCGGTCATGCCGAGCAGGCGGGCGACGTCCAGCGCGATGCCGGGCCGCGTCGCCGCCATGTCGTGCAACAGGGCGACGCCGCGGTCGATGCCTTCTTCCAGCGCCTCGGTCGCGGCGGTGACGGCGCGCTGCGGCACGGAGACGAGGCGGATCAGGTCGGCCAGATCCGTCACGTTGCCGTCCAGCCAGCCCGCGGACGGAAACCGCTGCACGTCCTCCCCGTCCTGCGTCAGCACGCAGTAGGACAGGTCGGCCGCGGCGATGGCGGTCTGCAAGTCCTCGGCATAGCCGAGGTCCTCCGGGTAGCGGAGCGCCACCGCGGCCTCGATGGGATTGGGTTCGTCCACCACGCGCAGGCCGAGGCGGGACGCGGCTTCGGCCTCCGCGGTGTGCGCCGGCAGGTATTCGGCTTCGACGACGACCGGCGCCCGGTCCGGGGCCGTCACCGCGATGTCGAGTCGCAGGCTCGGCCGGTCGGCGATGAGCCGCGTCTGTTCCGGGTGTACCGTGCAGCCCGGCAACATCCCCTTGAGCAGGTCGGCCAGCGCGCCGTTGGCGTTCGGTTCGGTATGGCGGGGGCGTCGGTTGGTCATAGGCTTTTTATGGGAAGTACATACAAAAGGATCCTAACGGTCATAGGACCGAGTGTGGAGTCCGAAGGCCGGGGTGACATCGGGGTTCGTTTCGACCTTTCGACATGGTTCGACAAGCTCACCAACCGAGCTCAAGGCACCGCAGGCTCAACGAACTGAGGGAGAGGCGGGGAAGGTCCTTGAGCCTGTCGAAAGGCCGGGGGCGGGGGAAACGTGTGAGCGCGGGAGTCCCTCGCGGTTCGTTTCGATCCTTTGACCATTAGGATCCTCTTGTATGTAGTTCCCCTTTTTATTCGTCATCTTCGAGAAGCTGCATCAGTTCTTCGAGGGCGTAGATCGTGCCGCGACGGCCCTTTCCTTCGACTTGCACGAGCAGCATCTTCTGCAGGACCAACTTTTGCAGCAGGCCGTGCAGGGCCGGCCGGGTGGGCGGCTTTTCCAGTGTGGCGAGTTTCTTTTCCAGGCAGGCTCTTTTGAACACCGGTCTTTCGAACATGGCGTCCAGCAGAGGCACCGCGAACTGCGAACGGGTCAGATCGACGATCCGCCTCTTCATGTCTTCGTAACACTGCGTGATCGTGCCCACTTTGCGGGTGGTTTCCTCCGCCTGGGTGGTCAGTGCCCCGAGAAAGAATATGATCCAGCCGGGCCAGTCGCCGTTTTCGTCGCCGAGCTGCTCAGCGATTCCACATATGACGTCCCGGGATCGGGCCAGATAGGCGGACGGATAGAAATTCGGGCGCGAGATGACCTTCTTTTATTCGAGTTCCGACCCGTCCAGATTCAGGGCATCCACGTAGTTTCGGATTTCGTTCAGGTCGTCACGCTGTTCTCCCCGTTCGGCAAAGCTTTCGTCCTCCCCGAACCGGAGCACCTCGTTCAGCGTGGACTGCGAGCCTTCGATGCGCGAGGAAAGCAGCGCCTCGCGGCGGACGAGCGGAGCGGTGAGCAAATGCGAAACCGGAGACTGCTCCAACAGGGAGTCGTAGCGCGCAAGCGCCCGATTCGCCCCGCCCGGTGCCGTAATCAAGCCGGGCGCGGAAAGGTCGAGTTTTTCGAGCGGAAGCATCTGTGGTATGTGAGGCTGCATGGGAAATTTCTCTCGCCAAAACAATTAAACGTAAACAAATCTGCCAAATATTTTACACAAGTCAAGTAGCGTATCGTAGAATAGACACAACGCACCTCCAAGTCCGATACATCGGTTCGAAATTCGCCCGATATGCTACTCCGTATAGTCCTGTCTCGTGATGCCGTTACTGCACTAAGCCGTTCAGGTGTTATCAAAGTATATTTTATGTAAAAAATTACGGTCTAAATTTTACGAAACCGAAATAATGTATCGTAGGATAGACACAAAATCCGTAAAAATTCTGTCATCAACGGTACCCGTCCTTTTCCTGCCTATCTCGTGCCATATTTCGACCTGGACGAGCGAGATGGACGTCTCGGCCTCCCTGCTCGTCATCGCGCCGGTATCTATCGCCGCACGCCGGTCACGAGTTGCGCCACGCCGAGGGACAGGCTGCGCTTCGTCACCCGTGCGAAGCCGGCCGCACGTACCATACCCAACAACGCGGCTTCGTCGGGCAGATACGCCACGGACTCGGGCAGGTAACGATATGCCCGACCGTCGGAGACCATGCCGCCCAGCAGCGGCACGAGGTACCGGAAATATATGGCGTGCCCCCATTTGAGCATCGCACCGCGGGGCGTATCGACTTCGAGCAGACCGAGCCGCCCGCCGGGCGTCAGCACACGCGCCGTCTCGTACAACACTTCGGGGATGGATACGAAGTTGCGTAGCGCGAACCCGCACACCACGACCGACACCGAGCCGGAACGGAGCGGCAACATGGTCGCGTCGGCCTGCGTCAAACCGGCCCCGACGCCGCGGCTGGCGGCGACGCGCAACATATTCCGCGCAAAATCGACCCCGAAGGCACGCGCCCCCGCGGCCTGGGCCAACGCGCTCAGGTCACCGGTCCCGCAGGCCAAGTCGAGGACGACGTCACCGGGGCCGACGCCTATCTCTCGGATGGTCCACCGGCGCCACCTCTGATCGAGCCGTAGCGACAACCAACGGTTGAGCGTGTCGTAGCGCGCGGCGATGTCGTCGAACATGGTCCGCACGCGGACGGCTTTTTCCGCCTCGGGCGGCAACACGCTCGGCATAGGCGGCAAGAAATCAGCCGGCAGCGGGATGCACAAGCGCGACGCCTAAGATTTACAGAGTCCAGCAGTCGCTGCCCCGTACGTCGTCAGTTTCGGAATGGCTTTCACCGCTAGTGAAAAATACTCGTGGTCGCTCTCGGTCCCGACGCTGGCGTAACCGACGGCGTTGCACGCCGCGAGCGTGGAACCGGCACCGGCAAACGGGTCCAGGACGCGGCCCTCGCCGAGTGGCAGAACTCCCCGCACCACTTGGCGAAGAAATGCCTGCGGCTTCAGGCTGGGATGCCGGGCGAGTGTGCGTTCCGCGCCGCGGCTCGGCGCCGATGCAATGACGTCACCGAAGGGTTTGTCGGGTGCCGGGCGCCGGAAGCCCCCGGTCTTCCACTTCCGCAAATTGTCCTGCACGCGCCCATCCAGCGGTTTTCGGTACACGAGCCACGGCTCCCACATCGAGCGCGGCATGACGCTGACGTCCCGGAATTCGTCATGGGCGCCTTTGGGCCGGTCGCCACCGCGCATGGTCATGGTGAGGCGGATGATTTCTCCGCGGCGTTCCAGCCCGGCTTCGGAAAGGGCGGTCGAGACGAGAGGTGACACCAGCGGATTCGAGGCGACGACGACGTTCGCGCCGGGCACCAGAACCGGTAGAAGCACACGCGTCCAACACGCGAAGAACTCCCGAATATCGGCCAGTTGATGGGTATCCAACGTCGTGAAGCGGGGCAGCGGAGAACGGCGGTGCCCGTCGAACGACGGCGGAATGCGCCAGACACCGCCTTTCCCTGCGCGCAGTTTCCGTTGCTGCTCCCGTGTATATTCGTGCAGACCGTACGGCGGGTCGGTGACGACCGCGTGCATCGAGTTGGGCGGCTGCCGGGCCAGCCACGCAAAGCAGTCGTCATGGTGCAGTTCCGACCGTTGAAAGAAGAAGGGCGCGGCTCTTTTTTCTCCTCCCTTCCCGATCTCTGGAACAAGAAGTTGCCTTTGGCTCGAAGCGTTCTGTCGGGCGCGATACATCCCGCGCGTCTCCCGGATAAAGAGGTCGGGAGTGTTGAGCCTGAGATACGAGCGAATCGAAGACGCCGGCGTCTCGCCGAGCTGCCGGCGAACCCGCGCGATGATCGTAGCGACACTCAACGGCGTCGGCGAGTCGGACATGACCCCGAGAATCGTGTCACGAACGCGGCCAGGTGCATTTTTCGGGTCTCTCCGCATGACTGAAGAATGGACGTCCAGACGTCTTTCGTCAAGGCAAGAGTCCTTTCACGGAGCAGAGATCGCTCACGCCCTACGCCGGAATGGCCGACAGCAGGATGTAGGAGGGCCGGCCGCGGTCGTGGAAGACGGTTTGTTGGGCGGTCTCGAAGCGGGTGCCAGTCGCCTAGTCGCCGCCGGTGTTGAGTCAGCCTCGCGCAAAGGAATGGCCCTATATCCTTGTCCGAATTCCCGTTCCTACTCCCTCCCCCCTTGAGGGGGAGGGCCGGGGTGGGGGGTCCTCTGTCGCAACGTTGAAATAGAAGACTTCGGATTTGCTCGAATGACCGCGAAAAGCCCGCGCTGCGGAGTTGAGCCCCGCGGACGAGTACTCTACAGTGCCAGACGTTCGTTATCGCACGCGAGGACGATGAGCCCATGCCCTGCTGGTTGGTGAAATCCGAGCCGTTCAAATACTCCTGGGATCAGTTCTGCAAGGACGGGTCCACGTATTGGGACGGGGTGCGCAACTATCAGGCGCGCAACAATCTGAGGGCCATGAAGGTCGGCGACCTCATCCTCTATTACCACAGCAACGAGGGCTTGGCCGTGGTCGGCGTGGCGCGGGTCACCAAGGAAGCCTACCAGGACCCCACGACCGAAGATGAACGCTGGGTGGTGGTCGATCTGGAGCCGGTCGAGGCGCTGGCGCACCCGGTCACGTTGCAAGAGATCAAGCAGGAGCCGCGGCTGGCCGATCTGGCACTGGTCCGGCAGGGCCGCCTGTCGGTCATGCCCGTCGCCAAGAAACACTTCGATCTGATCGTGAAAAAAGGCCGTGGCAAGGCGCCACGCGCCGGGAAGCCGCGGGCTGCAACGTCCCGATCGCGGGGCTGAGTCGGTCACGTCGCAGGGTTGCAATCGCACGGCTCGCGCGCAAAGAGAAAAGACGATGACGGTAGAAGACGGAAGGAGGACTGGAATTATGCACGTTCTCAGATGGGGATGGATGTGGGGCGTGGCGTTCGGGGTGCTGTTTTCGGCGACCGCCGCCCAGGCCGACGACATGGATGCCATCCGCGCGGCGTTCGAGTCCGACATCAAACTGTTCAACGCCCAGAATAAGACGGCCTTTTCCACGAATGCCCATGACGACGTGGTGGTCTTCGGCACCTTGACGCCGTTCGCCATTGAGGGCAAAGCCGCGCTCGTGGAATTCATGGAAAACTACTTCGCCGACCAGGAGCGGGCCAAATTCACGCCCATCAATGCCGAGTATCGGGCGATCGGGGACAGTGGGCTGGCCTGGGGGCATTACACGATCGCCGAACTCCCGAAAGTCGGGGGCCGCGAGTTGATCCACGGACGTTATACGTTCACCTACGTCAAGAAGGACGGCGACTGGCGGCTGCTCGTGGTTCACGTCTCGCCCTTGTTCGTGGAATAGCGGGCGGAGGAGATAGAAAGATGAACGGTACATCCCAACGGTTTCGGCAATCGTTCGTATTCTGTGTCGTCGGACTGTGCGGCGTTCTGTTCGCGGCGACCGCGCCGGCGCAGGAACTCCGCGACGCGCTGATCGAAAGCTTCGGCGAGGAAATCCAGGCCCTGAACGCACGGGTCCTGGACGCCTCGGTCGCGCACGTGCACGACGACGTGGTCCTGTACGGCTTGTACTCGCCCTTCCCGGCCGTAGGCAAAGCCGCGTTCCGCGAGGCGGTTCGGGAGTATTTCGACACGCACGAGGAAACCACCCTCCGACCCGCACATCCGAGATACCTCGTCTCGGGCTCGACCGGTGTCGCTTGGGGCCACTATCGGCTCCGCACCAAGGTGAAGGGGGAATCCGCGGTTACCAGCCACGGCCAGTTCACGTTCACCTACACCAAACCGGGCGGCGAGTGGCAGATCATCAGCATGCACTTCGCCCCGCTACCGGTCGCGGAGTAGCGGGCGGCCTTGGCCCGGCTATGCGCGTCGAACAGATCGATCTGCGTTACCTGGATGAACACGACGACAGGCTCGCCGCGGCGAGCCTGCACGTCCGCTCGCACACGCCCGCGGGGCACGCGATGTTCACGCAGCTTGCGTTGGAGCCGGACGAGATACGGACGCTCGAAACGGTGCTGCGCAGGGCGCTCCGCCGCGTTACCCACCGGGCGCTGACTTTGGTCTGATCAGCCAGTTGCGGCGGTGAACCTTCTGTTGCACCGCCGATAATGCGAGCGGAGCATCCAGGTCGGCCCTATATGACGCGCACGCCGTGGCATGGTCCGAGGGATGCGCGATGCGGCACTCTCGATACCGTTCCTCCAGCGCAAGCCGCGTGATGAACATCCGGGCCAATTGGGGGTCACGTCGCGCCTCGGTGAAGGCAACGAGGTGCTGCGCCGTCTGGCATCCGCTCAGCGCCAATCCCAGCGCACAGCACACTACCAGTCGGGCGAAGCGGCAGGGCCGGGACAGACGTTCCATTGCCGTATCCGAACGTGATGAACGCGAGGGCGGACGAGCGCGCCATTGTAGATTGTTGGGCGAGATGACGCGAGTAGCGCAGGGGCGACCGGCCGGTCGCTCCTGTCGTTTCTTGACCGTGGGAGGGGCGTTCGGTAGGGTTCGGCTTCGATGAAGCGGGAGGCTGATCGTGCGTGCAGTCCCGTCCTATGTGGCCGCGGCCGTGCAGATGACGGCTTCGTCCTCCAAAGCGGAGAATCTGGCCAAAGCCGAAACCTTCGTGCGGCAGGCCGCGCAACGCGGCGCCGCGCTGGTCGTCCTGCCCGAAGTGTTCCTGTGGCGCGGGCGGCATCGTAAGGACCCCGACCAAGTCGAGTCCATCCCCGGTCCGACGGCCGGCCGGTTGCAAGACTTGGCGCGGGAACTCGACGTTCATCTGCTGGCCGGTTCGTTTCTGGAAAAGTCAGACGAAACGCGCGCCTACAATACCAGCCTGCTGCTCGGCCCGCAGGGCGACATCCTGGCCAAATATCGGAAGATCCACCTGTTCGACGTGGACATTCCGGGCCACGTGCGCATGAAGGAGTCGGACAGCATGAAGCCGGGCGGTGCAGTCGTGACGGCCGACACCCCGCTGGGCCGGTTCGGACTGTCGGTCTGCTACGATCTGCGCTTCCCCGAACTGTACCGGCGGCTGGCGCACGCAGGCGCGGAAGTCGTGTCCGTACCCTCGGCGTTCACGTTTCCGACGGGCGAGGCGCATTGGGAAGCCCTGCTTCGCGCGCGCGCCATCGAAAACCAGGTGTACGTCATCGCCCCGAATCAGATCGGCAAGAACGTTTACGGATTCGCGGACTACGGCAACTCCATGATCATCGACCCGTGGGGCAAGGTTCTGGCCCGCGCTGCGAACCGGGAAGGCGTCGTACTGGCCGAGATCGACCTGAACTATCTCGATACCGTGCGGAGAGATCTGCCGTGCCTCGCGCATCAGCGGCTCTAGCCCCGCCGCCCGTCAAATCCTTCTTCCGCGTGGTGAGCGCCGCGCAGGCGCGCGAGCGACTCGCCGCGTTCGCCCCCCGGACCCGCGCGGAAACCGTGCCGGTGCTCGAAGCGTGCGGGCGGATTCTCGCCAAGTCCCTCACCGCTCCCGGCGACCTGCCGCATTTCCACCGCACCAATATGGACGGCTATGCGGTGCGCGCCCAGGATACGTTCGGGGCGTCGGCCAGTCTGCCCGCGTATCTCACGCTCGTGGGCACGGTCGAAATGGGCAAACAGGTCAAGCGCCGGCTCAAGAAAGGCGAGACCATGCGCATCGCCACCGGCGGCATGTTGCCGCCCGGGGCGGATGGCATGGTCATGGTCGAATACACCGAGGAGATGGGCGACGGGACGGTCGAGATTCTCCGCTCGGTATCGCCGTGGGAAAACATCCTGCGCACGGGCGAGGACATCAGGAAGAACGCCCCCATCTTTCCGGCCGGCCGGTTGCTGCGCGCCCAGGACGTCGGCGCGCTGACCGGCGTGGGGATCACGCGCGTGTCGGTCCACCGCCGGCCGGCGGTCGCCCTGATCTCCACCGGCGACGAGATCGTGCCACCCGAAAAGACACCGCGGCCCGGCCAGATTCGCAACGTCAATCAGTATTCGCTGCGCGCCATGATCGTCGAGTGCGGCGGCACGGTGCACGATCTGGGCGTGGTCAAGGACGACGCCGGCGCGTTCACGCAGGCCATGCAGACGGCGCTCGAGGGTGCCGACGTGGTCATGGTGTCGGGTGGTAGTTCGGTCGGCATCAAGGACATGGCACTGGACGTGATCCGTTCGTTTCCGCGATCGGAGTTGTTCTTTCATGGGATTTCCATCGCGCCCGGCAAGCCGACGATCTTCGCGCGCGCCGCGGGCAAGCCGGTCATGGGTCTGCCCGGGCATCCGGTCTCGGCCCTGGTCGTGTTCGCCTTGTTCGGTGCACCGCTCGTGCGCATGATCGGGGGGGAGTCCGCGGACACCGCGTTCGCGCCGCGGCGCACCACCCGCGCCCGGCTCGCGCAAAACGTGGCGTCCGCCCCGGGCCGCGAAGACTACGTGCGCGTCACGCTTGGCCGCGACGCCGACGGCCACGAGACGGCCCGCCCGGTGCCTGGGAAGTCCGGCGCGATCTTCAGCCTCGTGCAGGCCGACGGCATGGTCTGCATTCCGCACAACGAAGAGGGCCGCGAAGCCGGGGAAGACGTCGAGGTCATGCTGTTCTGAGACGGCGGATTCTGTACGTCTCGCCCGAATGCACCGCGACATCGGCGAACGGTTCGCGTTCGCCGGACAGAGCCATCATGCCCAACCGTCGTTCCGCCCGCCCCGCCCGCAAACGCTACCTCAAGAAGCAGCCGCTCGGCGCCGCGCTCGACCGCTTTCTCGGCGCGGTCTCCCCACGCCCGACTACGGAACACGTTGCGGTGGAAGACGCGCTCGGACGAACGACCGCGGCGCCGATCTTCGCCAAGCGGTCGGCCCCGCACTACCACGGCGCGGCCATGGACGGCATCGCGGTTCGCGCCGAGGACACGTTCGGCGCCGGCGAATTCTCCCCGCTCACGCTCACCCGCGTCGCCGCCAAACGCCGCCCGCCCGCGGACGGTGCGCCGTTCCAATACGTGGACACCGGCAATCCTCTGCCCCGCTGGGCCGACGCCGTCATCATGATCGAGCGGGTGTTCAAGACCGGTGAACGGCAGGTCGAGATCCGCGACGCCGCCACGCCGTGGCAGCACGTGCGGCTGGTCGGCGAAGACATCGTGGCGACCGAGCCGCTGTTGCCGCGCGGCCACAAGCTGCGCCCGTACGATCTCGGCGCCTTGCTGGCCGCGGGTCAGACGAAGATTCCGGTCGTCCGGCCGCCGAGGGTGGGGATCATTCCGACCGGCTCCGAGCTGATCGAACCCGGCGAGCGGGCCGCACCCGGGCGCATCATCGAGTTCAACTCGCGCGTCGCCGCAGCCTTCGTACAGGAATGGGGCGGCTCGCCTGCCCGGCTGTCGCGGGTTGCCGACGACCTGCCGCTGATTACGCGCAGCGTGCAGCACGCCGTCCGCGAGCACGACATCGTGGTCGTCATCGCGGGCTCGTCCGCGGGCGAGCACGATTTCACGGTGCGCGTCCTGGAAACGCTGGGCGAGATTCTGGTGCACGGCATCGACGTCATGCCCGGCAAGCCCGCCATTCTGGCGGTGATCGACGGCACGCCGGTCATCGGCCTGCCCGGCTACCCGGTCTCCGCGGTCGTCATCTGTCAACAGGTGCTGCGCAAGCTGGTTGCCGCTTACCTGGGCCGCCCGGCAGAGGAACCGCAGAAGGTGTCGGCCGTGCTGCCGCGCAAGGTTCCCTCGCGCCTGGGGCTGGAAGAGTTCGTGCGCGTCAACCTGGGGCGCGTGGGCGGCCGGCTGATCGCCACCCCGATCGGCCGCGGCGCGGGCGTGATTACCACGATGGTCAAGGCCGACGGTGTGCTGCGCATCCCGTCGCGGGACGAGGGGCTGAACGCCGGCGTCGAGGCCGACGTGGAACTGCTCCGGCCGCTCGACGAGGTGGACCACACCATCCTGTTCACCGGCAGCAACGACTTGAGCATCGGCGTGCTCGACGACCAACTCCGCGCCCAGGCCACTGGGCTCAAGATCTCGGCCAGCAACGTCGGCTCGTTGGGCGGGCTCGTTGCGCTGAAGCGCGGCGAAGCGCACGTCGTCGGCACGCATCTGCTCGACCCGGCGACCGGCGCCTACAATCTGCCCGACCTCAAAAAACAGAAGCTGTTGTCCACCAGCGTCGTCATGACGCTGGTCGTCCGCGAGCAGGGCCTGATCGTCCCCAAACGCAACCCGAAACGGATCAAGACCCTGGCCGACCTGACGCGCCCGGACGTGCGGTTCATCAACCGCCAGCCGGGCGCAGGCACGCGCGTGCTGTTGGACTACAAATTGTCCAAGCTGGGCATTTCGCATGAGCGAATCACCGGCTACGAGCGTGAGGAGACCACACA
Organism: uncultured Binatia bacterium (SeqCode); assembly: GCA_965200125.1. GTDB lineage: Bacteria > Desulfobacterota > Binatia > Bin18 > Bin18 > Bin18. The sequence goes on from OZ241332.1 coordinate 2,496,317, forward strand.
CATGGCCGTGGCCGCGGCAGTCGCCAGCGGCTTGGCCGACGCGGGTTTGGGCGTCAAGTCCGCGGCTACGGCACTCGGCCTCGGCTTCGTTCCGGTCGAACGCGAAGAATACGACCTCGTCTTCCACCGGGACTTTTTCGAGAGCGAGACGGGGCAGCATCTCGTCGCAGTCATCCGCTCCGCCGCATTCAAACGCGCGGTCGAACGCCTCGACGGCTACGACACGACCTCGACCGGACGTCTCAAATCGCAGCCACGCAGCGCGAAAGGCAGGCAACGTCAAGCAGGCTGATCGACAGCGCGGTTCCAATCAAGTGATGGACGAAAAGGGTATTACGTCGGTCGAAGACATTATGACCGATCCGAGCTTGCTCAAGAATATGGAGCTTGAAGAAGTCAAACGACTTTTAGGCGTAGCGCAGAAAAAAGAGTTTTCGGAACCCGGGCAGGCCAATTCCTGGCGGGTTGAGAGTTTACGGAAAGGAGCCCATACAAGGGCAAGGATTCGTACTACGCGAGTATGGAAGACGGGAACCTACCGGGCGCATGCTTCGTTGGCACCCTGGCGGAGGTCGTCATAAGACCGAAATACATGGGCCATACTGGCGAGTGAAAAATGGAAGAGACAGGGGAACGATAATTCCAGCGACCGCAACGGAACACTGAGAAGGATATGTTCCATGGAACAAAGAACAGTATTGGAAGATCGTCTGTCGGCCCTTTGGGATGCGGTGCTCAATCTTGCCCTTCCCGCCAACGAGCAGATCGCGATTCTTGGTGCGATTGGAGAACGGCGCGCAGTTGATGATCTGGCACTCGACTACGACGACAACTGCTGGATATTCAACGAGACGGAGTCACAGAGTATATTGACGCAGGAGGAGCTTTCGGCGCTCCGATCCTTGAACCGACGACTCGATCAGATGAGCGGCGAAGCGAATGCCGAGAATTGGACGATCGAGGCCCTCCGGTTTTCCGATTGCTGGAAAGACATCCGCAAGTTAGCCGCCGTTGCTCTGGCGACGCGCCAGATTGCAAGGGTCAAGAAATCCGCAGCTTGAAGTCAATAGCTCCTCACGAAAAGGATGTCCCGACAATTTCGCGCGCGACGTGAGCCGCGCCGAGTTGCGCTGCCTTCGGGTCGAGGACGATGCGGACCGGGATGGTGCGCATGAGGTCGGCGAAGCGGCCCTTGTCCATGAAGGCACGGAGGAACCCGCCGTCGGCCATCTTGGGGAGCAGCTTGGTGACGATCCCGCCGCCTATGTACACGCCGCCGAGGCTCATCACCGTCAGCGCCAGGTTCCCGGCCTGCGCGCCGTACAGACTCACGAAGATGTCGAGCGCCTCGACGCAGGCCGGACACGTTCCGGCCAGAGCGGCCTCGCCGATGACCGCGGCCGGGTCTTCTGTCTGCATCCGCAGGCGGGTGGATTCTGCGACGGGCTGCTTCATCACTTGATCCACGAATTCGAAGATGCCGATCAAGCCGGGGCCGGACACGACGCGCTCGATGGACACCCGCCCGTCGAACCGGAGCCGGAGGAAGCGCCACAGGTCCAACGTCCGGTCGTCGCGGGGCGCGAAATCGGCGTGACCGCCCTCGGTCGCGGACGGCACGTAACACCGCCCATCCCAGAACAGGATTGCTTGTCCGAGGCCGGTTCCCGCGGCAATCACCGCCCGGTGGGTCGTCCGGGGCGTACCCGCCTGCAACACGTGGAAAGCGTCGTCGGGAAGAAACAGCGTGCCGTACGCGGTGGCTTCCAGGTCGTTCAGCAGCCGGACCCGGCCTCCGCCGATTGTGCGGCTCAGCCCAGCCTCATCGACCTGCCACGGCAGATTCGTAGCCGTGACCTTGCCGTCGAGCACCGGACCGGCAATGCCGAACGCCGCGGCAGCCCAGCGTTCTGATTCATCGGCTCGTCCTTGGGATGACGCTTCACGAAAAGCGCCGATCACGTCTTCCAGCCCGCGGTAGTCAGCGCTCGGAAACGAGGCTTGGCGGACCGGGGACACGTCTTCTCCATCCACCGCGTACACGGCCAGATCGGTCTTGGTTCCACCGACGTCACCGGCCAATATGCAGGTCGTCATACGTGGCTCGTTACGGGCATTCTCGATGGAGGGATATGGTTCGTTTCGACGCCCTTCGACCTTTCGACAGGCTCAAGGCATCGCAAGCTCAGTGACCGATCTCAACGAACGAAAAACGCCTCTGAGCTTGCGGTGTGCTGAGCGTGCAACGTCTTAAGCCTGTCGAAAGGTCAAAGGGCGTTCCGGCTCCCTAAGCAGCGCGTGAGACCGATCCTCTCCGTCATTCCAACGTCAGCGGTTCTTGCTTGATGTATCGACCGCGGACGGTCGAGTAAGGACCTGCACGGCATCATCGTCCTGCACGAGCACGACGTCCGCCATGCCGACGAACAGGCCCGTTTCCACGACGCCCGGAATGGCGATCAGCCGGCGCTCAAAGTCTGTGGGCTGTGCGATGTGGTCGATCTCACAATCGATGATCACATTGCCGTTGTCAGACGTGAACGATCCGGCCTGCGTCTGCCGTGGCGTGGGGTTGCAGCCCAGGTCGCACAGCCGACGGCAACATGGGGCCACGGCGAACGGCACGACCTCGACCGGCAGTAGGCGGCGGGCGCCCAGCGTGGCAACCAACTTTTCGGCGCCGACCAGGACGACGAATTTTTCGGCCGTGGCCGCGACGATCTTCTCGCGCACCAACGCGCCACCGTACCCTTTGATCAGATTCAGGTGGGGGTCCACTTCGTCGGCCCCATCGACCGCAACGTCGAGAGTGGGCACGGCATCCAACGTGGTGAGCGGGATGCCGAGACCGCTCGCCAATTCCTGCGTCGCCTGCGAGGTCGGAATGCCGCGGATGCGCAGCCCGGTCGCAACCCTGGCGCCCAGCGCGCGGACGAAAGCCCCCGCGGCGCGGCCGGTCCCCAGCCCCACCACGTCGCCGTCCTTCACGTAGTCGAGAGCGCGCTCGACGATGTTCATACGCTGCACAGACCGGGAACGAGAAGGAAGCTAGGCCAAGCCGCGGGTCACGGTTTCGCGCAACGCCCGCAGACCCGCGGCCACGTCCGCGCCCAGATGGACGCGCAGAACACGCCGGCCGCGGGCGGCCAACACCTCGAAATCGCCCTGCGCCTGGAAGTGCTTGAGTGTCCCAAACCCATAGCCCCGTCCGGGAACGGGCACGTCGCGGGTATCGTCGGACGTGACGTGCAGAAAAACCCCGGCGTTCGGGCCGCCCTTGTGCAGTTGGCCAGTCGAATGCAGCAGCCGCGGGCCGAAGCCGAGCATGGTGGGGACCCGCTTTGCATCGCGGACCGCGTGGCGGATGGCTTGCAACTCACACTCGTTCGCCGCGTTCCGTTCGATGTAGGCGTTGATCGAAAAGTAGTCGCCGGCTTGCAAGCGGTTGAGGTGCACGGCCAAGCAGGCCGCGGCGCTGGGCGTATCGACGGCGAGATCGTCCGACGCGGCGAAAAGACGGAGCGGGCCATCTCTCAAGAGCGGCACCTCATCCGACAGCGCGCCGGTCTTTTCATATGCCTCGGTCAGCGTACGGGTAGCGGCTTTGCTGGCTTCGACGTCGGGCTGGTCGAAGGGGTTGATACCCAACGCCGCGCCGGCGACCGCGGTCGCCATTTCCCAGCGGAAGAATTCCTGTCCGATGTCCAGGCGGTCGGCCAGCGTAATGCGCACCACGGGTTGGCCCGCGGCATCCAACGCAGCGAGTGCGGCGTCGTGTCCAGTCTCGCCTTCGAGGCGGACGGACACGAACAGGCGGTCGTTGCCGTACACTTCGGGCGGGCCGAGGACTTCGGCGTCGATGGGGACCACGCCCCGCCCGCGTTTACCGGTCGATTCGGCGATGAGTTGCTCTATCCACGCACCCAGCGCCCGCAGGCTCGGCGAGCACGCCAACGTCAGCTTGTCTCGTCCCGCCTTCGTCAGACTGCCGATGACGAGCCCCAGCCGCACACCGGGGTTCACCTCGGGCGGAACGCCGGCGGTGCACGACTGAACCATGAGTGCGGCGCGGTCCAATATGCTGCGCACGTCTATACCCATGACGGCCGCGGGCACGAGGCCGAAGTTCGACAGTGCGGAATACCGCCCGCCGATGCTCGGCTCGCCGTGGAAGACGGCCCGGAAGCCGTCGCGTTCGGCGCGATGTTGGAGCGGGCTGTCCGGGTCGGTAATCGCAACGAATCGACGCCCGGCGTCATCCGCGTCGACCGCGCGCGACACTCGATCGGTGAAGTAATCCGCCAGGACGTTCGGCTCCAACGTGCCGCCGGACTTGGAGGCGACGACGAACAGCGTCCGGCGCAGGTCTATGGCGTGGGAGACGGCTTCGACCTGGGCCGGAACGGTCGAGTCGAGGACATGCAGTTCGGGGAAGTCGGGAAGCACGCCGAAGGTCGTCCGCATGACCTCGGGTGCCAAGCTGGAACCGCCCATACCCAGCAGCAGGACGTGGCGAAAGCCGTCGCGCCGGATCTCTTGGGCGAACGTTTCCAGCCGTTCGACCTGCGCGCGTTGGCGGGCTACGCAGTCGAGCCACCCCAGCCAGCGATCCTCGTCGGCTCCCGTCCACAGCGTCGCGTCCCTGTTCCAGAGCCGGCGCAGCTTGCCGTGCGTGCGCCAGTCGTGCAGCGCGGCGTTGACCGGCTCCGTAACGCCGTCGAGATCAGCCTCGTCGAAGTTGCACGACCAGCCGGCCAGTCGGCTGCCCAACAACGCTTGACGTTTCCGCTCGATCGAACTCAGCAAAGCGTCGAACGGGTCGGCGAATTTGCGGACGCCCTCGTCCAGCAGTTGGGCGGTCGCGCGGTCCAGAGAAATGCCCACATCTTCCAGCGATTGGATCGTTGCCCGGGCCGCGGCCAAGTTGGCGTCCCAGTCATCGGTCAGCGCCGGCGTAGCGCGGCCCTGACTGCGGAACGCCTCGAAGGTCTCGCCCGGCACGGTGTTGACCGTGTCTGGGCCGATCAGTTCGTCCACGTACAAGGTTGGAGAATAGTCCGGGTTCTTGGTACTGGTGCTCGCCCACAACAGGCGTTGTGGGCGCGCGCCCTTGGCCGCCAGGGCTTGCCAGCGCGGGGAGTCCGTGAGTGTACGATAGACCGCGTAGGCGACCTTGGCGTTGGCGATCGCCACGGTGCCGCGCAGGCGTTCCAGTGCCGCACGCGGCTCTTCGTCCGTCTCGGCGTCGCGTGCGCGGTCGAGTCGACCGTCGATCAGCGTATCGATCCGACTCACGAAGAAGCTAGCGACGCTCGCCACCCGGCGCAGGTCGCCGTCCGTCCTGTCCAACGCCTCCAACCCGTCCAGATAGGCGCCGGCTACCGCCTCGTACGCCGCGACCGCGAACAGCAGAGTCACGTTGACGTTGATGCCTTCGCCGATCAGCATCGCAATCGCGGGAATGCCGGCCGGCGTGGCCGGCACCTTGATCATCACGTTGGGCCGCGCCACTTGGGCGAACAGCCGGCGCGCTTCGTCGAGCGTCGCCTGCATGTCGTGCGCCAGATACGGCGAGACCTCCAGGCTGACGTACCCGTCGACGCCGTCAGTGTCTCGATAGACCGGCGCGAGCACGTCCGCGGCCATCTGGATGTCCTGCACGGCCAAGCGTTCGTAGATGTCCAGTGCCGACGGCGCGCCGGCTTCGACCAACGCACGTAGAGGTTGCTCGTAGTCGGCGCTGCCGCTCAGCGCCTTCTCGAAGATGGCCGGGTTGGACGTGACGCCGCACAACCCGTCGTCCTCGACCATCGCGCGCAGATCACCGGATGTGATGAGGCTGCGCTGGATGTTGTCGTACCAGATGCTCTGGCCCAGTTGCCGGACGGCAAGCAACGGATTCTGCATGGCCCGTGCACCCGTGGTGTTACGGAAACTCGACGATGGTCTTCAGCGAGTCGCGCGCCGCGGCCGCGGTCCGATAGGCTTCATGCAGCCGCGCGAACGGAAAGCGGTGGGTAATGAATTTCTCGGCATCGACGACGCCGGTTTCGATCAGGCGCAGCGCCTCGCGTGTGTCGTCTGGTCCGCAGGAGTAGCTCGGAATCAGGCGCACCTCGTTGAAATAGAGGTCGTTGGGCGTGAGCGTCAGCCGGTCGTCCGGCTTGCTGGCCGTGAACAGGATGACGCTGCCGCCCTTGGCCGCACAGCGCAGCCCGAGTTGGATCGCCTCAATGGAGCCCGGTCCGACGATCACGACCTCGGCCATTTCTCCCCGAGTATGGTCACACAGCGCGGCCTCGACCTCGCCCGGGTCGATGGCGAAATCGGCGCCGAGTGCCAGCGCCCGGTCGCGCCGATAGGCCACGAAGTCGGTCGCCAGGATGTTACGCGCGCCCGCGGCTTTGGCCAGCGCAACGTGCAACTGCCCCATGATGCCGAGGCCGATGACGAAGATGGAGTCGCCCGCCTGCAAACCCGACCGGCGCAACGACTTGACCACGCACGCCGTGGGTTCGATCAGCGAGCCGTCGGCGAACGACAGCCCCGGCGGCAGGCGCAACGTGTCGCCCGCCAAGTTGGGCTGCGGCACGACGAAATACTCGGCCATGCCGCCGGGCACGATCCTGGTGGCCCGCCACGTCGGACACTGCACGTATGCGCCGCGCTCGCACGCCCGGCACGAAAAACACGGCGCGTGGTGATGGACGAACACGCGGTCGCCGGGCGCGAAGTCGGTCACCCCGTCGCCCACGCCGACGATTTCGCCCGCGGGCTCGTGGCCGAACACGAGCGGCGCCTTCCGGCGCATGTACCAGCCCATCACGTCACCGGAGCAGATACCGCAGGCGCGCGTCCGGACCAGCGCTTCACCCGGGCCGACGCGCGGAATGGGCTCGTCCTCGAACCGGATATCGGTCTCGTCGTACAGACGCGCGACTTTCATATCGGCCATGCCGCAAGCGTTTCCCCTCGAGTCGTGTCCACCGCGGCGGCTATTATGCCAGCAGAAACGGGCGCGGCAAGCGCGGTCCCATTGCGGAAATCCAGCGGGCGCGCTTGAACGGGAATGGACGATGTTCTAGTCAGGGCCGGCGTTCCCGGCTTCGGAGGCACATGCAGATCCCGTCCGTGTACCAAGCAGGCTACGCCAAGGCACGCGCGCTCAATCCCGACCTCGCCGCGGCGTACGTGGAGCAGACGGTCGTCGGCGACCCGGAGGCCGACGCCGTCGTCGAGGCGGTGGCCCCGTTCTCCCAACGGGAAGTGCATCGGCTCATCAACGCCGGCATAGAGCGGGACGTCGAACTCCTCGCGGAGGCGCCCCCGCCGCTGCAAGCCTTCTTCGCCCGGATCGAAACCCCGCCCGCGTGGTTCGCCCGGCTTCGGTCCACGCCGGGTGCCGCGCCTTCCACGCCTACTCGGACCTGTTCATCCCCGCGTTCTTCGTCGTCACCCTGCAAAACGCCGCCTCGCTGATCAGCAAGGCGTTCTACGTGACGGGGCGGGTGACGACCGGCCAAGGTCCCCGGCGCATCCGGCAGAACACCCGGCATTTCATCGAGATCATGCTGCCGGGCGCGCTCGACCGCGAGGGAGAGGGCTGGAAGCTGTCGGTCCGTATCCGGCTGGTGCATGCCCAGGTCAGGCGGTTGCTGCGTGCCGCGGACGGATGGGACGAGGCGGTGTACGGCACGCCGATCAGTGCCGCGCACCTGGGGCTCGCGTCGGCCAACTTCTCCGCCACGATGTTGCAGCAGGCGACGCGGCTCGGGGCCTCGCTGGACGCCGAGGCGCGGACCAGCTTCATGCAGATCTGGCGCTATGCTTCGTGGCTGATCGGGTCGCCCGAGGCCCTGCTGTTCGAGGGCGACGAGGCCGCCACCGCGGAACTGTATCGCGTGGGCCGCGTGTGCGAACCGCCGCCGGGGCATGAGGCCAGCGTCATCGCCAATACGCTGGTCGAGGCCCTGCCGCAGATCGCCGGCATTTCCGACCCGGCTGCGCAGCGGTCCATGATCCGGCACGTGTACCGGGTCTCCCGGGCGTTGCTCGGAGACGAACTGGCCGACCATCTCGGGTTCCCCCGCCAACGGACGGCCGGCTTGCTGCGGTGGCTGCGCTGGCGCCGCCGCGCCGAGCGGGCCGTCCACGATCTGGCGCCGCGCGTGGCCCGGAAGTGGCGCGGAAAGAACTTCGTCTTTCTGCTCGAAGCGTCGATGCTCGACGACCTCAGCTACCGGATGCCCGACCGACTGGAGGCGGACGAGGCGAGCCCGTGGTAACTCCGGCTGCGACGACGGTCCCGCCGGTCTTCGTCCTGAGCACCGGACGGTGCGGCTCGACGATGGTCTCCGACATCCTGAATCGGCACCCGCGCGTCCTCAGCCTGTCCGAGTTCTTCAGCTTCGTCGGGTTGGGAGCGTTCCGGCGCCGATACCGGACCGGCGACCGGATGTGGGCGTTCTACAGCCAGCAACAGCCCCGCACCCGCCTCATGTTGCGCGAGCGGTACGAGGAATTGCGCTATCCGGTCGACGACCCGCACGCCCGGTTCACCCGGCAGGACGTGCCGCCCATTCTGTGCGGGACGCTTCCGCATCTCACCGATGCCTACGAAGCGCTGTTCGAGGAACTGGAGCCGGTCGTGCGCGGACAGCCCAGGCAGCCGCCCGAAGCGCATTTCCGGCATCTCTTCGCGTGGCTGTGTCGGCGCTTGGGCCGCACGGTCTGGGTGGAACGTTCGGGCGGTTCGTTGTTGTTCGGGGCCAAGCTGCTGCGCGCGTTTCCCGAGGCACGGGTGGTTCACGTGTACCGCGACGGGCGGGAGACGGCCATTTCCATGAGATGGCATTACCTCTTCCGCATGATCGTCGCGACCATGCGGGCGCTACGGTCCAGAGGAATCGACGTCCTGGCGTCGATGTCCAGGGGGAAGCACTGGGACCGGATCAGCCTGTGGTTGGAGGTGCTGGTGAACGCGTGCTTCGACCCCGCCCGGCTGCCGTACGATCAACTGACGCTTGCGGACTTCGGGACGTTCTGGAGCGGCATGATCGAACGGAGCGCGCAGGTCTTCGGGCACGTCCCGCCCGACCGCCTGCTGAACGTCAGATTCGAGGACGTGCAGGCGGCGCCGACCGCCCAGATCCGACGGCTCATCCGTTTCATCGGCCCGGGGCTGGACGATGCGGCGTGGCTGGCCGCGGCGTCCACGATCCCGCGGCCCACGCCGTCGAAGTTCGCGCAACTCGATCCACGCGAGCGCACTGCGCTCACCGCGGCGTGCCGTCCGGGACTCGAACGCCTCGGTTATCCGCTCTGAGGCGGCGGCCGGTCTCGGTCGGGGCCAAGAGAACGAAGTCGGCCACTGCTTCTATGGAGATTGGTAGAACTATAAAAAGGGGATTACATACAAAACGATCCTAGAATTTTCCCCAGCTCACATGCCATGCTTCCCTAACCAAAAACTCCTTGATCTTTCGATCCTACGAACCCGGCTGTAACCTCGGCCTTGGCCGGTCAAAAAGGGAGAATTCGACATCCGGGAAGACGAACGGGTCCGGGGCGAAGGGTAAACGGCCGAAATTCACTCAACCAATGGACATGTACGGCCTCACTTGCTCAGGGGAGTTCCCTCTGGGCGACATCGGAAATCGGTCCCCCTTGAATTTCGAAAAGGGTTTCGTGCTAAGCTGCCTGCGTTCTTATTTCCAAATCACCAGATCGGTAGGAGTCAGAACCGTGACGACCATCGCGTTCGATACCTTAGCCTACGCGAACAAGCTCAAGCAGGCCGGCGTGCCGGACCGTCAGGCGGAAGTGCAAGCGGAAGCGATGGCCGAGCTGGTGGAGGAACGGTTGGCGACCAAGCGGGATTTGAGCGAACTCGAGGAACGGATTGCCAACCGCATGAACGAACTCGAATACCGGCTCACCGTTCGTCTCGGTTCCATGCTGGTGGTGGCGGTCTCCATCCTGGCCGCCCTGGTCAAACTGTTGTAGATGGAGTGATCTTTTCGTTCACTAGTGAACGTACCCAGCCGTCAGGCCGCCAGCATCCACTTCGCCATGCGCAGCATGTCCTTGGGGCTGTCGGGCAGCTTGCGCATGACCGACGCCTCGAAGCCGGAGTGCATCAGGCAATTCTTGCACAGGTCGTCGGTGCGCGTTTCCCAGTAGTCCCAATCCACTCCGTTCCAGAATTCGTCCCAGGTCGGAAAATACTTCTTGCCGATCAGGTAACATGGCCCCTTCCAGCCGAATGGCGTGCGGGTCACGTTCCCCCACGGCGTGCATGGATAGTCGCGTTCGCCGGCCGCGAATTCGAGAAACATCGGCGTGAGCGCAATTTTGTACCGTTCGGACAGTTCCAAGACCCGCTTGAACTTCTGGTGAATCTCGTGCCGATACAAAAAGTTGTTGGTCTTGAGCGCCTCGTAGTGATAGCCGGGCGAGATCATGATGCCGTCCACGTGCAGGCCGGTCAGCATCTCGCACATCTCTTCTATCTCTTCCAGGCTGGTTTCCCGGAAGACGGTCGTGTTGGTGCACACCGAATAGCCGAGCCGTTTGCCCAGTTCGATCATCTCGACGGCCTTGTCGAACACGCCGGGTTTGTCGCACACGAAGTCGTGGGTGTCGCGCATCCCGTCCAGGTGGACGTTGATGGACAGCCGCTTATGGGGAGTACTCGCCTTGTAGAATCGTTCGAGGAGAATACCGTTGGTGCAGAGATAGATGTGACGCTTGCGGTCGATGATCCCTTCGACCAGCGCGGGCAACTCGGGATAGACCGTCGGCTCGCCGCCGCAGATGGAAACGACCGGCGCCCCGGATCGGTCCGCGGCCTCGAAGCAGTCGTCGAGGCTCAGGCGGTCTTTCAGGTCGCCCTGGTGACGTTCGGGCGTACAGCCCACGCAGGCCAAGTTGCAGGTGTACAGCGGCTCCAGCATCAACACGACCGGATAGCGCGACCGGCCCTGCAGCTTGTTCTTGAGCTGCCACTTGAGCATGTCGGTAGTGATATGGAGTGGAAACCGCATCGCCTTCCTCTTCCCCAATCCGGGGAGCCCTTCTTCCCGTGGTGTGAACGGCGCCGTACGAACGAGGGAGGGTAGCCGCACATCTCCAGCCCCGCAAGGGGGACGTTCCGACGTCGTTACCCCGCGAGGATGACGCCGTCGCGGCGCTTTACAAGTTTTCGGGCCTTGGTCACAATGCGGCTATGGCGAGGAAACGGACACGCGGCCGGTCGGTCCGGACCGGCAAGTCGGATGTCCTGCTGGCGGAACTCAAGAACGTCGCGACCAATCTCGGCATTCGTGTCCGCGAGGAAAAATTGCTGCGCGGGGTGGGCTACCTCGTGCGTGGCGGGGGCTGCCGGCTGCACGACCAGGATTTGGTCTTTCTCGACCGCGCGTGGCCGGTGACGCGGCGCATCGACGTCCTGCTCGACGAGCTGGTGCAGCGCGAAGTGGACACCAGGACGCTGCCGCCCGCGGCCCGGCGGCTCTTCGCCGGCCGGCACGAAGGGGGCGCCCCGTGACCGACCGACTCGACACGTTCCGGCGGTGGATCAAGGACGAGGGCCTGAAGGCGACCGCCCAGCGCGAGGATATCGCCCAGGTCTTCTTTTCGATCACGCGCCACATCAGTGTCGAGGAATTGTACGGCGAAGTCCGTCAGGTCAATCCGAGAGTCGGCTACGCCACGGTGTACCGCACCCTCAAGTTGTTGAAAGAATGCGGCTTGGCCGAGGAGCGGCACTTCGCCGACGGGCAGGCGCGCTTCGAGAACGTCGAAGCCGAACACCATCACGACCACCTGATTTGCGAGCGCTGCGGGCAGATCGTCGAATTCGTGCAGCCGCGCATCGAGAAGCTGCAAGAAGAAGTCGCCCGCCGCCACGGTTACTTGGCCACCACGCACAAGATGGAAATCTACGGCATCTGCAAGGAGTGCCGCGAAGGCACTACGCCGCGCAAACGAAACGCGTAATTGATGGCGATACATGGAAACGGGTCCCCAGATTGACAGGTGACGAAGAAATTCATGAATCAGAAAGAAGTGTCGAAACAGGTCGAAAGGAAGATTTCGGACCTTTTTGAAGAACTCCGCTCTGGAATATCGGAAAGGGAAGATTCGCGGGCTTTCGGCGCCATGGTCGAAAAGCATTAGGATTGCCGAATTCTACGACCTCTTCGTCGACCTCGCCACCACGCATTATCGGCGGGTGAGCCGCGACGCGGGAAACCGCATCGAAGCTCTCGAAAGATTCAGGAACGATGGATACCGGAATTTCAGTTTTACGAGAATCTGAAGTAGGAGAGGTCTTCACTCCCATCGAGTGGGCTGGCTGGCTTCTCGATCAAGGGAACGTTTTCGACCGGTGGATCAATGGGGCAACGGTCTGCGATCCGACGGCGGGGGAAGGCGCCTTTGCCCTCGCCCTTTTCGACGAAGCGCAGGAGCGCGGCATTCCTCTGACAGCAGCCCTGCTTTCCCGGCTCTTTCTCATCGAGCGACGATCGAGATATCTCGAGAAGTTCCGGCGCGTGGCAAAGCAACGATATAACGTAGAAATCCCCGATACGTCGATTCATTATGCCGACGTCATCCTCGATCCCCCCAGCGATCCTTCGACATTCTGGTCGGCAATCCCCCCTGGGGGAATTTCTCGAACCTGCCGCCCGATTACAAAGAGATGCTCAAACCCTGTTTCATCGAGGCCGGTCTGGTTCCGAATCGAAAGGCGGTCCTGCTGGGATCGTCCCGAACGGACATTGCGGCCTTGGTACTGAAAATAGTCATAGGACGCCTGTTACGGGATCGGGGAACTGCGCATTTCTTCGTTCCGTTGTCCCTGTTTACGGGGGACGACGCGCATGTCGGGTTTCGAGACTACGAAGCTTTCGGGACGGCCTTTTCGGTCACGGAGGTGTACGAATTCAACAAGACGAGGGTCTTCGAAAAAGTCAAAACCGCTTATTGCGGCGCCTCTTTTCGAAAAGGGAGCGAGCAGGTCTTTCCGGTTCCATATTTCCGCGAAGACAACCAAGGTTGGCAAAAGAGCGAAGCGACTCCACTCAAAACGTCCTCGGATCAATGGAGAGTAACCAGCGGAACCACAAGAAACGAGGAATACTCGATCGACATCCACCTGGCGACCGATCAACAACCCCGGCAGGGAGCGAACACTTGTGGCGCGAACAACGTCTTCATTTTCTCCGATTATCCATCTTTCATAGATCAGAAATATCTTTTTCCGCTGGCGACCAAGGAGACGTGGGGGAATCGCAATCCGACACCGCAGAAATGGATTTTTCTTCCGTACGAAGCCACATCCGGACGTCCGCTGGGACAAGCCGTCGTCCGTCGGTTACGGGGGTACGCATATCTGGAAAGCCACGAGAAGAAACTTCGCGCGAGAAAAGGCGCCCTGCTGAACGGTTGGATGCGGAAAGGCTGTTGGTGGGCTCTTCTCGGAGTGGGGCCGTATGCCTTCGCACCATACAAAATTATATGGGAGGCGTATGGAAAGAACGAATTTCGCCCTATCATCCTGAGTCACTTCAACGGACAGGCTTGGCAGGGAAACCAGGCACTGCACGCCTTCGTTCCCTGCTGGAACGTTACGGATGCGAAGCGGCTACTGGAAGAATTACGGAACCCCGGCATCCCGACGTTACTCAAGGAGTTGAACGGCGGTGGAAAGTGCAACTGGGCGCAGCCGGGGAAGATCAAGAAAATTTTATCTTTCGATCACAGAACCTTCGACCAATTGAGCCTCATCAAGTGAAGAGGAGAAACATGAGAGTTATCTCCAAGACGATCCCAAAGGCGGTTTTTCTCTTCATACTTACACAAGCAGGTGTCTAGTCTTTATCGTTTACGACAGTCTCGAAAGCGAGTCCGAACAGACGTGCGGTGTTCTCCCACGTGGCCGCGGCGACCGATTCGATGGACACGTGGTGCAGGGCGGCGACCGTCGCGGCGATCTCGGTGACGTACGCCGGCTCGTTGCGCTGCCCGCGGTGGGGGACCGGCGTCAGATAGGGGGCGTCGGTTTCGATCAGCAGGCGGTCGAGCGGCACCGCGGGAACGACGGCGCGGAGTTCCGCGGCACTCACAAAGGTCACGATACCGCTGAACGACAGCGAGAGACCCAAATCGAGCAGGGCTTGCGCCTCGCACCGGTTGCCCGTGAAGCAGTGCATCACGCCGCGCACGTGGCCTTGGCCCACTTCGCGCAGGATGTCCGCGGCCTCGGCGTAGGCGTTGCGGACGTGCATGGACAGCGGCAGGTCGAGTTCGCCGGCCAGACGGATGAAGGCGCGGAAGTGCTTGCGCTGCACGTCCGCGGGCGAGTGGTGGTAGTGGAAATCCAGACCGGTCTCGCCCAGGCCGACGACCTTCGCCTCCCCGGCTAGGTCGCGCAGCGCCGCGTAGGTCCGCGGCGTGATGGTTTTCGCGTCGTGGGGGTGGACGCCGACCGTGGCGAACACGTCGGGGTGTTCCCGAGTCAGGGCGACGGCACGTTCGTTGTGCCGAAATTCGCCGGTGGCCCCGATGGTGACGAAGCGTGTCACGCCCGCGGCGCGTGCCCGGTCCAGTACCGCGTGAAGGTCGGTGTCGAACCGGGCGTCGGTCAGGTGGCAGTGTGAATCGGTCAGCCGCACACCGGGCTCCTTCCGTCCGGACGACCGAAGGGCCTAGGCGTCCGCGTTCGCTTCACGGGCGGGAACGTCGTCGTCGAGTTTGACGAACAACGGATGCGGCTGCCGAAGCGCCTGACCCGCGGCGAGGCGGCCGGCCTCCCAGCGGCCCGTGGCCGCGGCGTGGTCGTATAGCAACACCTCGTGTTCGCCACGCGCGTCGCTGACCGTGCGCGTGTACTGGCGGCCGAACAACTGCCCGTCGTAGCCCAGAAACTCGTGCAGTTGTTGGGCGGTATGGGGCAGGATGGGCGCCCATATCACCTTCAGCCAGTCGATCGCCTGCAACGCGACGTACACCGCGGTCGCGGCGCGCTGCGGGTCGGTCTTGATCGCGGTCCACGGCGCGGCCTCGTGCAGGTATTGGTTGACGCGCTGGCTGAGCCGCCGCGCCTCGTTGAGCGCGGCCTTCAGCTTGACGCCGGCGTACAGCGCGCCGACGTCCTCGAAGCCGCCTTCGATCTCGCCGAGCAGGCCGCGGTCCGTCTCGTCGAGTGGCCCCGGATCGGGCACGACGCCGTTCCAGCGTTTGTAGGCGAAACCCAGCACGCGGTTGACGAGGTTGCCCCAGTTGGCGACCAGTTCGTTGTTCACGCGCTCGACGAAGTCGTCCCAGGTGAAGTCCACGTCGTTGGCTTCGGGCGCGATGGCGGTCAGCACGTAGCGCCACGCATCGGCCTGATAGCGGTCCAGCACGTCCAGGATGCCGATACTGCGGCCCTGACTCTTGCTGAACTTGCGGCCGTACATGTTCAGGTATTCGTTGGCCGGCACGTCGTAGGGCAGGTTCATGCCGCGGCGCGCGATGAGCATGGCCGGCCACATCATGGCGTGAAACGGAATGTTGTCCTTGCCGATGAAGTTGTAGATGCGCGCGCGCGGGTTCGTCCCGGCGTCCCACCAGCGCCGCCACGCGTCGGGTTCGTCGTGAAGGTGCGCCCACTCGACCGCGGCGCTCAGATACCCGATCACCGCGTCGTACCAGACGTAGATGCACTTGCCGTCCGTGTCGGGCAGCGGAATCGACACGCCCCAATCCATGTCCCGCGTGATCGGCCGGCCACGCAACTCGGTCTGTTCCACCTGGGTCCGCGCGAAGTGCAGCACGTTGGGCCGCCAGTGCGTCTTGCCGTCGTGCAGCCACGCGCGCAGTTCGTCCTGCAGTTTGGACAGGTCGAAGAAATAGTGCTCGGTTTCGCGGATTTCGAGTTCGGTGCTGCCCGTGATCCGCGAACGCGGCGCCCGGAGTTCCACCGCTTCGTACGTACGCCCGCACTGGTCGCACTGATCGCCGCGCGCTTCGGGATGGTCGCAGAACGGGCAGCGGCCCTCCACGTAGCGGTCGGGCAGAAACCGGTGCGCCTGCGTGTCGAACAACTGTTGCTGGCGGTCCCGGTAGATGTAGGCGCCGTCCAGGTGCGCGCGGAACATGTCCTGCGTCACCTGCCAGTGGTTGTCGGTGTCGGTGTGCGTGAACAGGTCGAAGGTGAGCCCCAGCGCAAGGTAGCTGCGGATGAACGTCGCATGGAAGCGGTCGACGATTTCGGCCGGGTCGACGCCCTCGTCCTCGGCGCGGACGGTGATGGGCGTGCCGTGCGCGTCGGAGCCGCTGACCATCAGCACCCGGTGGCCGCACATCCGCTGAAATCGGGCGAAGATGTCGGGCGGCAGATATGCTCCGGCGATATGGCCGATGTGCTGTTCGCCGTTGGCGTACGGCCACGCGACGCCGACCAGGATGTGCTGGGGTTCGTCCATGCCGGTCTCCCGTCTCATCTGCGTGATTCCTACCCGGACGCCGCGGGCTCAGCAAGTTCCGGCCAGTTGCAGCAGCATGGTTTCGACCGCCAGCCGCGGGTTGGCGTTGCGGTCCAGCGCGGCGAGCGTGTCGAACACCAGCCGCAGGTCGTGCAAGGCGCGCGGCACGCTCAGGCGGAGAACGGCTTGGTCCAGTGCATCCAGACAGTCCCGATAGCGCACGACCGCGGGCGCGCCCCGCAGGCGGTAGGCCAGCGCCTCTTCGTACCAGCCCAGAACGAGGTCCAGGCGCCCCTCGCGGTCGCTTCCGTCTCCGGCCGGCTTGCCCGCCGCAGTGCGCCGGTCGGCCACCAGCCACTCGGCGAACTCGGACAGCGCCGAGAACGACGCCCCGCGCAGCGCGGCGCACCCCTCGATCACCAGTTGGCGCTCCTCGCGCAGGCGGTTCGGGTTGAGGGACGACGCCCGACCGAGGCTGCCGCGGCTGTAGCAGGCGAGCAGGTTCGCGTCGTCGGCCGCGGGGCCGGGCCGCGCACGCAGCACCGCTTCGACCTCCGCGACCGGCAGGCGGGCGAAGCGCAATTGCTGGCAGCGCGACACCAGCGGACGCGCCAGGTTCGCCGCGCTGGTGGACACCAGGACCAGCACCGCGTCGCCCGGCGGCTCCTCCACGACCTTCAGCAACGCGCTCTGGGCCGCGGGGGTCAGCCGCTGCGCCGGATCGACGACCGCGATTTTCTTCCCCCCGCGCAATGGTCGCAGGCGGAGAAACTGCTCCATGTCGCGGACCTGATCGACGCCCAGCCGTTGCTTGCCATCCGCGGTCGTCGTGAAGTGGTAATCCGGATGCGAGCCGGCCCGCACGGTCGTACACGCCGCACACGACCCGCAGCCGCGGCCGGGCGCCGTCTCGCACAGCAGGGCGTGGGCCAAGCCGACCGCGGCGCAGCGTTTGCCCACACCCGCCGGCCCGCTGAAGATGTAGGCGTGGGCCAGCCGGTCCTGACCGAACGCGCGGCGCAGCGCGGTCAGCGCCGCGGTCTGGCCTCGAATGTCGTCGAGCAGCACGCCGGCCTCTCTGAAAGCCTAAGCGAGACTCGGCAGACGCGCGGCCAGCGTTTCGAGAACGGCTCGATGGACGGCCCGTACGTCGCCCGTGGCGTCGATGACGCACACCCGTTCCGGCTCTTCGCGGGCCACGGCCAGAAACCCGTCGCGCACTCGTCCGTGGAACGCGAGCGACTCGGCTTGAAAGACGTCCTTCCGCTTATATCTGCGTCGCGCCAAGCCTGCTTCGACCGGGAGGTCCAGCAAAAAGGTCAGCCCCGGCCAACAGCCGTCACACGCGAATGTGTTCAGGTCGGCAACCGCTTCGCGGACGATTTCCCGCCCGTAACCTTGATATGCAGTCGTCGAGTCGGCGAACCGATCGCACAACACCACCCGCCCCGCGGCGAGGTTTGGCCGGATGACGTCGTCGACGTGTTGCGCCCGGTCGGCCAGCATCAAAAGCATCTCGGCTCGCGGGACGGGTCCATCGGCGAACACCGTCGGCTCGACTCGGTCGCTCGGTTCGGTGGATGCCGCGAATGAGGGGAGGGAGGGCGCGCGTTCCCGAGTCGGGCACGTCCCGACGCGCGCGCGCCCTCGTCGTTTGTTGTACAAGAGCAAATCGCGCAAACTGCTCCCGAGCGGCGTGCCGCCCGGCTCACGCGTCTCGACTACATCATGGCCGCGCTCCCGCAGCACGTCGGCCAAGAGTTTGAGTTGCGTGGTCTTGCCGCATCCTTCCCCGCCCTCGAAGGTAATGAAGACTCCAGACATACGCGGCGATCTCTCAGGGCGCGGAGGATACCCGAAAAGCCGGGTAGCCGCCAATCCGATCCCGGTTCTCTCGTAACGGTGCGGACGCCTGCGAGCCTAGAACCCGCGGATCACGCCGACGTACCAGGCAATCAGCACTTCGCCGGCGGCCAGCGAAACCAGGGCGCCCAGGGCCAGGAACGGGCCGAAGGGCAGCACCAAGCGCAGGCCGGCCCCCTGCCGCGCCATCGTCACGAGCTGCGCTAGTCCGTATTTATCGGCAGCCGCTTTCAGGCGCAGGTCGGCCCCTTGTCGTGCCATTGCCACGAGGCCGACGACCGATCCCGCGACCGCGGCCACGAAGAGCGCGACCGGCACGCCGCGCCAGCCCAGGAACGCCCCGATCATGGCCAGCAGCTTGACGTCGCCGCCGCCCATGCCGTCGCGCCCCGTCAGGCCGCGATAGCCGCGCGCCACCGCCCACAGCAATCCCCCGCCCAGCGTGGCGCCCAACGCCGCGTCCCAGACGGTCGGCGCCTGCGTCAGCGCGGCGAATCCCAGCCCCAACAGCACGCCGGGCAGGCTGAAGACGTCGGGAATGAGGTAGTGGTCCAGGTCGATGCACGACACGACCAGCAGCAGGCAGAAAAACACGAAGTGGCTCAGCCCCAACCAGCCGACGCCGAAGCGGGCGACCAACAGCACGGCCACGGCCGCGGTCAGCAATTCGACCGCGAAGTACCGCACGGAGAAGCGCGCGCCACAAGTTCGGCAGCACCCGCGGCGCACTATCCAGGACCACAACGGAACGGTGTCGCGCCAGCCGAGCGGGTTTTTACAGCTTCGACAGAAGGATCGCGGTCGGACGACCGACTCGCCGCGCGGTACGCGCATGATGCACACGTTCAGAAAACTGCCGACGCACGCACCCAGCACGAAGGCCGGGAGCAGGAGAATCGAGACGGGCGGCAACGGGGGAAGGGGCGGCACGCCGATGACCTATTCGACCCGCACGCGGCCGGCAAGATTGATGACGATGCGCCGGGTCAGGCGACCGTCACCGGAGGCCAGGGTGAGCGTCATGCCGCCGTCGACGTGGCCGCGCGGCACGAAAATGACGTCTCCGCGCGAGTTGGCCGCGGCAACCACCACCGAGTCCGGCAAGGCGATGCGTCCGCTCTCGTCGGCCTCGTTCGCGTGGGTATGCAGCCGGTGAGCACGCCACCTGCTGCCGCGGCGCCGTTCGACCAGATAGGCGTTGTCACCAGGTGTGAACGTGACCCGCAGCCGCCGATTGCGGGCAATCGCCTGCATGCGGACGAGTTGCAGGTCGGTCACGACTTGGCGGACGCCGTTGTTCAGGGTCATGCGGCCCATCCACGGCCCGAGCGTGAACGCCGCGGTGCCGGCCAGGATGCCGAGCAGCGCAATGACTACCAGTAATTCGAGCAGGGTGAACCCGCGTCGGTCCCGCATGGCCGGCCTACGTGTCGAGCCGTTCGGTCCACGACAGCGTCTGCTGCAACAAGAGCAGCGCCCGGCTGACCGTCTCGCAACTGTAGGCGACCGCCAACGGGGCACAGTCGCGGCGCGCGATGCGGTTCAGGTCGAACCGACCGCTTCCCACAGCACTCGTGGCGGCGCTTGCATCCACGACGACCGCGCCGAGAATCCGGCCACACACCTCCGGCTCCGCGGCGCGCAGCGCCCCATCGTCCACGAGCATCACGAGGCCGTGCCAGTTCAGGCTGGCCCGGTCGAGTTCCACGGCGCGGCTGACGACCAGCACTCCGGCACCGCTCAACCGGGCGTCGTTCCCGATCCGTAGCGGGCCGGTGCCGCCGCGGACGCGCGTCACGCGTGGCGCCGTCGGCGTTCCGTAGGTATGCATGCCGCTGCCGAGATCGTCAGTAATGTCTAGCACC
Organism: uncultured Binatia bacterium (SeqCode); assembly: GCA_965200125.1. Classification (GTDB taxonomy): domain Bacteria; phylum Desulfobacterota; class Binatia; order Bin18; family Bin18; genus Bin18. The sequence goes on from OZ241332.1 coordinate 2,516,520, forward strand.
TGATCGTCGGGTAGCGTGGCGACCCGTGTCCGCACCTCGGTCAATGCCGCGGCGAGTTGCGTGTGCTGCGCAGCGTCCAGGATCCGGACGAAGGCATCGGCAGCCGTTCCCGGATGGAACGGCCCCCGGTCGTCGGGCGGCAATGCGACGTGCAGTTCCGCGGGCTGGGCCGTCGCGCGCAGAGCCGCGGCCGACAGGTCGAGGTTGACGAAACAGGCGGGATCGGTGGCGGCGCACGTCCCCGCGGTGAAACGTGATAACGCCGCGGGCCCGCGCAGCCATGCCAGGCCGGGCGTGCACGAACCCGAGCCGGTACTGCGGCCGGCGGCGTCGCAGAAATGGTTGGCGCGCGTCACCAGCCGTTGTTTGAGCGCGTCCGCGGCGGTGACGATGGCGCTCTGCGCGGAGGGTTGCGCGACCGCGAACGGCGCCACGTCGGCACAGCGGCCGGACAGGCTGCCGTCCGCCGCCCGGTGGCGGCCATCGAGACTGAAGTCGGGAATGCGCTGACCCACGTCGGACGTGGAGGAAAGCGGATCGCGGAAGTCGGGCCACAGCCCGCCGCCCAAGCTCGTCACGACCCCGGGCGGCGTCAACGCGGGAATGGCGACGGTCTCTTCGACGACGCGGCGCGACGCCCGATCGTCTTCGCCGGTCGCCGTGATCCGGTAACGTCCCGCGGCCGGCGCGTCGATGCGTACGGTAAAGCTCCCCTCGCCGAGTCGGCGCGGGCCGATCGTGATCGGGAATGTGGCGCCGGCCAGATTGTTTTCGAGCCAGTTCTTGCCCGACTCGGCGCCCGCCTGAGCCAGCCAGAACGCTTGCACTCCGCTGTGCAGGTTGCCGGAAATGAACAGATCGATCCGGCTGACGATCACCCCGCCGGCGGCCGCGGCAACAAGCAATGCGGTGACGAGCAACGTGGCGAGCAAAGCAACGCCGCGCTGCGAGCCGCGGGAGAAGCGCCGCGTCGTGCAGTGAGACCGCTGCCCGCGGCGCATACCTTGCTTTCCTCCCGGCGGAAGCGAATCCATCCGACGACCAACCAACGTCGTCCCGTCCGGCCTCCGCCGCGGTCAGGCCGGCGGATTCGGCAGGAACACCGCGGACCACAATTCCGAGGTCACCGGCTCGGTGATCTCGGGATCGGGATGCGCGCGGGACGTCTGGACGCGTACGTCGATCAGCCACACCGCGGCGCGCTCTGCCGCGTCCAACGGCGGCGCGAGTTGCGTGCCGTTCCGGTCGAAGTACGTCAGCCGGAACCCGTCCGGCGCCACGTCGGAAATGAACGGCTGGGCCGAGCCGTTGCCCGTGGCGCGGCGGAGCATCCGGTTCGTGTCGTCGTAGGTGTACGCTACCCGCTCGCTGGGATCGTCCGGGCAGCCGTCCGCGGGGTCGCTGCGCCGCCGGCCGCGAAAGTCGTACTGGAACGCGATGGCGTTCGCCTCGGCGCGCAGCAGACGGGCAAAGCCGTCACACCCGCCCCCGTTCACCGGTCGCGCCCCAGCCATGCGCAACTCCCGCACGACGAAGTCCAGCGCCAGCCGGCTGTTTTCGCGCACCTCCAGTTTGGCCGTCTCGGCGCTCAAGGCATGCAGGCTGAAGCGGTAGAATCCGAACAACGCCAGCGAGAATACGCCGGTCACCGCCACGCCGATCAGCAGTTCCATCAGCGTCCAACCGCCAAGTTCTATGGCGGGGCGCCGCGGTTCGAGAGGTGTTCCGGTCGAATCACGTCGAAGGGTCGAAGGCTCGGGGGGAGGATGCGAAGGCCGAGGTGACATCGGGGTTCCGCTCCTTCGACATGGTTCGAGAGGCTCACCAACCGGGCTCAGGACACCGCAGGTTCAACGAACTGAGGGGTGTCGAAACGGGTCTCCGGGTCGCCTCGTATGTCATTCCTAATGAAACGTCCTGCGCGGCCTTCCGCATGGGGCTCAGCGGTTCACGACGGTGACCAGTGACACCAGCTGGTCGGCATCGGGCCACGAGACGGAGACTTCGATGCGCGCAACTCCGATCTCGGGCGCGTCGGTCGTGACCTGCCAGCGGCGGATGTAGCCGGGGCGCGGCGTATCCTCTCCGTCACGGAGCGGCTCGAACGCGGCGTGGAACTCTTCCAGCTTCTCCTGCGCCAGGATGGTCGCCCGCGTCACCCGTTCGCTGGCGTGACCGGCGCGGGTCAACGTGACCGCGGCCGTGGCCACGCCCAGCGCCGCGATTGAAAAGACGGCCATCGCGACGAGCACTTCGACCAGCGAATATCCGGCGTTCATCGGGCTTGTGAAAATATGGGGCACGGCTTAGGCGCCCGCTCAGCGTCTCTCAATTCCTTTCACCGGTACTATACCGGCGCGCGCACCTGCAAGAGGCAGAATCCGGAAGCATAACATAGAGTGATATTCTTTGCTCAAAAGACGAATGCAGGGACCTTCCCCGTCCCTAAGTTCGTTGAGCCTGCGGTGTCCTGAGCCCGGTTGGTGAGCCTGTCGAACCATGTCGAAAGATCGAAACGAATCCCGACATCGCCTCAGCCTTCACACCGAACTACGTCCAGAGGAAGAAGGAGGAAAAGTCCACACTCTGAGACACGGCTCGGAACACCGGCGGGGGGTTGCAAAAATCGAACGGCGCGCTAGGAAGCATCCCATGATGCATGCTGCGGTGGATATGAGGTTGGTGGATGTGGAAGGTGGAGAGCAGCATTCCCGCCAAACGTCCGACAGCCCCGTCAAAGCTCTGCTCCGCGACGTGCTCGCCGACGCGTTCACCGTCCGCGACCTTGCCCGCAAGGGGAACAGCTTGTGTTATGCGCAGGTCCAACAGGACCGAACCTGGATATGCTCCGACGAGGAGAGCCCGTTCAGCTTCGTCTGGATCTGCCAGCATCTCGGCCTCGAGCCGCGCAAGCTGCGGTCGCTGTACTTTTCTGCGGCGCCGGTGAGTATTCCGCGTGGATGGGCCGCCTGACGCGCCGACACGCGAACCGCGGACGGACGGCGGCGCACGTCGCAAGGACCGGTGCGCCTAGCGCGCGGCCTTGGCCCGACGCAGGGCCGCGGTCAGCAGCGGGACGACCTCGGCGTAGTCGCCCACGATCCCCAGATCCGCGGATTTGAAGATCGGCGCCTTGGCTTTGGTATTGATCGCCACGACCGTCCCGGCTTTGCGCACGCCGACCGTGTGTTCGAAGGCGCCCCGGATGCCGATGGCGAAGTACAGTTTGGGTGCGATGGCGCGGCCGGTAATGCCGACCTGATGTTGGCGGGGCAACCAGCCCAGGTCCGAAACGTCCCGCGTGGACGCCAACGGTGCGTTCAGCACCGTGGCCAGTTCCCCGATCACCGGCAGGTTCTCCGGCCCGCCGATCCCCTTGCCCACGCCGATGGCAACGTCGGCCGTGTCCAGTTCCGCGGCCTTGGCCGCCGCGGCGCCCGTCCGTTCCACCAGCGTGACGCGGCCGCGGATGCCCGCGTTCAGCCGAAGCGGCTCGACGCGCGCGCTGCGGTCGGGCTCGGGCGCCCGCTGCGACACCATGCCCGGACGCACGGTCGCCATGTCGGGCGTCGTCTTGGATAAGATCGGCGCCAGGATGTTCCCGCCGAACGCGGGTTTGAGTTGGCGCAGCCGCCCCTCGGCATCGACCTCCAGATCCACGCAGTCGCCGGTCAGCCCCAGCCCTAGCCGCGCCGCCACGCGCGGCGCCACGTCGCGGCCGATAGCGGTCGCCCCGAGCAGCACGAGTTTCGGTGCGTGGGTTCGTATCGCGTCGGTCAGGACGTCGGCGTACAGGTCGGTATCGTAGTCGGCCAAACGCGGATCGTCCGCGGCGTAGATCGTCTCGGCGCCATGTGCGGCCAACTGCGCGTGGCAGGCGTCGAGCGCGCTGCCGATCAGCACCGCGCCGACCTCGCCGCGATAGCCGGCCGACAGTTCGACCGCCTTGCCCAACAGTTCGAGGCTGACCGGCCGCAGCGCGCCGTCCAGGGTTTCGGCCACGACCCACACTGCTTTGCCCGACTCCGGCGTGCCCGTCCGTTGCGGTTCGCTTGCCGCGGCGCCGCCCTCCGCCCAAGTCCCGAACAGCCCGCGCCCCACGAGTTCCTGCACGAGCGTTTCGACCTGTTCGGACAGCGTTCCTTCCAGCACGCGGGTTTCGCGTCGGTCCTCGACCGTCTGCACTGACTCCACCCAGGTGGGCGACCCCGCGGCGCCGAACTGCGACACGTCGTCCGACAAGTCGGCCGCGGATACCGTCTCGATCGGCCGTTCCTTGGCCGCCTCGCGCTCGGCCTTTCTGGGAAAACGTTCCGGGGCCAGGTCTTCGGTCGCCGACACCAGCGCGGGCAGCGGACAGTCGAGCGTCTCGAACCCGGCGTCGGTCTCGCGTTCGACGCGGATACTGTGCGCGTCCGCGCCGAGGGCCAGCTTGGCCGCGCCGGTCACCTGCGGAATGGCAAGCAACTCGGCCACCTCCGGCCCGACCTGTCCGGTTTCCGCGTCGGTACTGTGGCGGCCGCACAGAATGAGATCGTAGCTTTCTTTCTTGCACGCCAGCGCCAACGCGCGCGCGGTCGCCAACGTGTCCGCGCCGGCAAACGCCCGGTCCGACAGGTGGACGGCACGGTCCGCGCCCAGCGCCAGACAATGGCGCAACGCCTCCTCGGCCTGCGGCGGCCCCATCGTCAACGCCACGACCTGCCCGCCGTGTTCCTCGCGCAGTTCGAGCGCCTTCAGCAGTCCGCGCACGTCGAACGAACTGACCTCGGACGGCACGCCCTCGCGCTTCAGCGTCTTGGTGTCCGGGTCGAGTTGCATGGCCGACACCACCGGCACCTGTTTGACCAACACGATCGTCTTCATGGTCGTCTCCATTTCTTCTCAACGGACCTTCTCACCCGACCATCCCCACTTCCGATCGGGGCCGGTCGTCTCCGAAGATCCGCCCCGGGTCGTCCGTCCAGAACCGCCGATAAACGTCCGTCCGCTCGACGCCCAGTAAAGGCTTGGCACGTAATGGAATCTCCTGATTGATGGTGGGCAGGTGCGTAAAACCGTAGCTTCTCCCAGGAGCTAGGAATTCCGCAGCGCCCCGATCTCCAGAAACATGGCTGTCGGCTCCGGTCGGTCGCCCGGCCGTCCGCGGACGGTTTCTAACTCGAAGAAGCCGTATCTTCTGTAGAAATCCACGGCTTCCGGCTTGGCGTCAACGACGACTCCGACGCAGCCGAAGTCTCGAGACATGCGGCGTGCCAGCAGAAAAACGGCCCGCAACAGAACGTTTCCGACCCCATGTCCTCGAGTGCGCTCATCCGTAGCCAAGCGTGCTCAGCGGAGCACTGGAAGGGGATAGCGGGGTAGGCGGGCGCGGCGTTCGGCGGGGAGATGAGAAATCTCGATCTGGGAGGCAACGACGGTCGCGAATCCGACGATCTCTCCATCTTCGACTGCGACATACGTCGTTCCGATGTGGTGCTTGAACTGATTCTGCCCGGCGTAACGCCGAAAGAAGCGGTCGAGTCCGACGTTCCCGCTTCGGAAGTTGCTCCGGTCGTCTTCGGGATGGAGCGGGCGGACCGTAATCGACACGAGGCTACTTCTTCAACAACTGCCGCAGGGCTTCCGTCGGACGACGGGGATTCTCTATATGCTTCAGGATGGCTTCACCGCTCTCCGCCGTTACGACGATACGGGGCGGAATAATGACGTCGGCCGGCAATGCCCGCAGGGCTTGCAGGTGATGTAAGAGCGTATCTTCGACAAGGCGGTTTTTCTTGACGCCGTGCGCATCCGCGTACTCCTGCATCAAGCTCTTCGTGGCCTGGGAAACGGACGCGGAGATGTATGACTGGTCGGGCTCCATTTCCGACGAAGCGTAAGACCTTTCGAGCGAGTCGTCAAACGGGGAGATGTTCTCCCGCTCCTTTATTTCGGCGGAAACCGAAGTCCTTCTCAACGGACCTTCTCACCCGACCGTCCCGACTTCCGATGGAGGCCGGTCGTCCTCGAAGATCCGGCCCGGGTCGTCCGTCCAGAACCGCCGATAGGCGTCCGGCACGCTCGACGCCGCGTTGAACATCAGGAGCCCGACCTGCACCTGCGACGCGCGGTAGGGAAACGCCTTCGGCCGGTCGCCATCCTCGAACAGGTGCCGATAGCCGTCGATCTTACGGTACGCGGACGCATGCTCGGTCCCCTTGGGATCGACGAACACGATGCGATAGGCGTCGCCCCTGCACATCCAGAACACGAAGTCGGGAAGAAAACGCCGGTATTCGTTGCTTTGCGTGTCGTAATACGGGACGTGGACCTTGTCGAGCACTTCGTCGATCTTGCTGAACATCCAGGCGTCCCAGGCCGGTGCGTTGCGCTCCAGCCAGCGTTCCAGCCGGCCGAGAAATCGCACTTCGCTTTCTTCCTTGACGACGTGTCGGATGAAGTCGGCTTTGCCGTGCTCGGCCATGACGACCGGCACGTAATAATGTTTCGGAAGGTTCTCGATCTTCAGCGTGCGGAACGTTTCCTCGGACGTGCCGCGCATCCGTCGGTCGAACTCCGGGCCGTCGATCTCCCCCGCCGCGAACCGGCCGGCTAGGCGGCGCTTTTCGTTTTGTGACAGGCCGCCGGTGGATACGGCTGCGATCTTTTCGCACAGGTCGCGCATGTCGCCCGGGTCGAGTTGCGCGCGAATCTGGCGGAAGTGGACGATGTCCTTCCGTTCGTCCAATTCCCGGACGCCGCGGGCGGCCGTGCCGGTTGCGGCCAGGTGGGCGCGCAGGCGGCGTTGCAGAAACGGCAGGCTGGCATAGTCCTTGCCGTCCACGATCTGCACGTTCCGGCCCGCGGCGACCTCGCGCAACCCCTGTATTTCCGGCCCGGACAGCCCGTCCCGCACCGCGAGCACCGCGTCCGACGTGCCGTCCAGCCACGCACAAAACCGATCCAGCGTTTCCCGGCTCATGGCGAACGGCGCCCGACAGGTCGCCCCGCCCCGCGTCTTTTCGTATTCCGGGACGAGCAGCGGCATTTCCACGCCGCCGATGGTCGGGCGTGGCGCCGGCGCGAATCCCTCCACGCGCTCGAACGTGTCGGTCCGTTCCGACGCCAACCCTTCCAGCACGGACTTGACCGCGCCGCGGTTGGTGGCGAACAGGAACAGCGTCTCCGGCGGCTGCACCCGGTCGTGATACGGCTGCAATGCCGCGCGTTCCTGACCGTCCGGCAGATGCACAGAGCGGCGCCGCCGGTTCGGCAGCGTTTCGACCCGCACCCCGCGGCCGACCGATTGGACGACGAATTTCTTTGCATCCGTGCCGCCGATGTTGATGAAGTTGATGACGTTGGGGCGCGTGGAGTCCCAGCTTTCGAAGAACGAACGGGAGCCCATGAGGATGGTGATCGGACTGCGTTCCAGCCCCGCGAAGAACGACTCTTCCTGCAGGGCGCCGGTTTCCTCGAAGCCGGCAAGCAGGGTGGTGCGCCATTTCGAGGTGTCGCCGATGCGGATCAGGGCGAACGGGGCGTCCGCGTTCTTCATCTGAAACGCCAGTTCCTTATGGTCCTTGCTGCGGATGAGTTGCAATGCGCTCTTGCGCCGGCTCAGGAAGACCGCCTCGCGCAGGTCGGTGAGTTTCATGCCGGTCAGCGCGTCCGCCTCCACGCCTAGAATTCCCGCGCCGTCTTCGCCGAACAGCAGCCGCGGGTCGGTCCACTCTTTCGCCAACGCGGCTTTCGACTCCCAGAACAGGGCGTCGTCGATTGCTCCCGTGGCGATCTCGCGCAGGGTCTGGAAGAACGCCCACAGGTCGTTCCGTTCGTGCTCGACGTCGGTATTCACCGAGTTGACCAGCGTCAGCATGAGCGGCAGGTGATACAGCTTTTCCAGGCCGGTCGCCCGGCGCAGTTCCGCCACGCGGCGCGCGACGTAGGCCAGCGTGACGAGCGACTTCAGGACGATGCGTTGTCGTTCGGCGTGGCTGATTTCGGCGCGCCGGTTCTTGAATGCGGCATACTCCCGTTCGTTCAGATAGATGTTCTTGCCGTGGCCGTTCTTGATGAATGCTTCCAGGTTGTATTTCTCGACCGTCGTCAGAACGTCTTCGGGATCGGTGAACGTGGCCGAGAAATTGAACAGGAACCCGGCCCGCGCCATGACCGCGTAATACGCCTGCCGCCTCGAGTCTTCCTTGCCGCCTTTATGCGCCTCGTCCAGCAGGACGTACCATTTGCCGCCGTTCTCGTAGTGGCGGTAATCGACCAGCGCCTCTTTCTGCACGTCGGCAACGTTGTCGCTGCGGTGGTAATAGACGGTCGCGGCGTCGCCGAGCCGGCGTTGGCGCGTCTTCCCGCTGTCGCGCAATGGAACGAGTTCGACGTTCAACCCGGACCGATTGAACTCTTCGACGGTACGGCGGATTTGCCCCAGAAGATGATCGCTCGGGGCGAGGATGAGGGTGTTGTAGGATGGGATTTCGCCGTGTTCCTTCAGCCGGTGCAGGTATTCGACCAGCTTGACCATGACCAGCGTCTTGCCGCTGCCGGTCGCCATCCAGAAACACATTCGGTTGACGAGTTCCCGGTACGGGATCGTTTCGCCCTGCGGAGGAATGAAGTCGGACAGGATGCGGAAGACCGGATTTTCTTTCAGGTTCCGCCGGTCCGCGGCGTTCTCGTATTGCTTGACCGACAGCGGATGCAGGTGAACGTCGCCGTAGCGGTCGGCGAGGGCGTGCCGGCGTCGCTCGTCGCTATCGGGCGGTTCCGCGGGCTGGTAATCGCACTCGTCTTTTCCGTAATACAGGTAGAGAGCGCGGGCCGCGTTTCGCAGCGCGTCCGCCTGATAGTCGTAGAGCGTCTTCTCGGGCGAGAACCGCTCGATCTCCGGTACCCGCCACGTTTCGGGCAAGTCGCCGTAATTCAGGGATTGGGCGATGGTTTCGAGGACGGGGTGAGGCATCGGAGCTACGTATTCGCTCATCCTGTAGGTCGGCTTAGCGTAGCGTAAGCCGACGAGGAGGGAAACGTCGGGAGTACATCAAGAGTTTGAAATTTCCTTCGTCGGAATGCCTGTCCCTTCGTCATTCCGGCGAAAGCCGGAATCCAGCGGAGACATTCCTCCTCACGGCAAACACTACGTGGAGGGAATTTCAAAGGGGATTACATACAAGCCGATCCTTGAACGCCCCAGCCTCATTCTTTCTCGGGGGAGATGTCGGGTTACGCCTACGGCTAACCCGACCTACGGGAAAATCATTGCTGATTGTCACGTCGTTCAGCAGCTTCTTTCTGGTTCTTCGGCATTGAAGAAAATATATCTTCTACTTCAGCCGGCTCTGTAATAGTCTTTTCGACGATAAAATTGATGAGCCGAAAAAGTCGATAGACGATTTCTTGGTTATCCTGGCCAGTCAGGTCGATTTGCCCTTCGTGCGCGCCGCCCTCGTTGCCGACAATCCTGACCGTATCCAAAGATCTGATCACCGCTTGCGGTAATCCTCTTTTGCTCAGGTTCCCGATGGCACGATACAAGTTCGATTCCTGTTCTCCAAGTTCCTCACACAGTTTCTTCGCCGCAATTCGTAGGAGAGCGGCAGCGGCTCTGGATGAATGGACTGAAACTGTTCGTGCCTCGTTGTAGTACTCCTGAACTCCACCCGGCATATCTTTGTGGGCAAGCGGGGCGGTGATTTTGGCTGGATAGATAAGTTTCTCCTGTATCCAATAAGAATAATTCTTACAGATTTGACAGCGCGAAACCCACGTGTCTGGAATCACATGCCTAAAGAGAAAGCTGTGGATAAGGGTGCGGATGTCGCTGCGGACATCACCCCCCGTCACTGATAACGTGAGGGCGCTGTTCGGGTTCCCTGTAATCTCACTGACGAAGCGGCGGATGTCGGACTCATCAGTTACTCCGATCTCCTTCCAAATCTGATGGGCGCCCACATCGCAATGCGGACAATGGAACGCTTCTTTGTTGAATTCGGGAGCTATGTAGCCGTCTTGGTCCATTTTAATTTCCCCACCACAAATACAGCCTGATGAGCGAAACAAAATGCAGTTTCTCCTCCTCGGTCATCGCCGCCGGGTCGGTTTTCTCCGTTGTGCCGTCGGCGAAGGTCACGCTGTCTGCGGTGCGACGGCGGATCGGCTTGCCAAGCACGTCGGCAAGGGATTCTGCAACGTCAATGTCCGGGTAGAGGCCGCGCAGGTTGATCTTCGGCTTGCCATTCTTCAACGGCTTGGCCGCCTGGGCGAGTTTGTCGTCTCCGAAGAAGACGTATTGCTCGAACGGCGACTTCGTACTGTCGAGCGTCAGTTGTTCGCCGTCATCGTAGCGAGAATTCTTCAGCGTCTCCTCGTATTGTTCCAGCGTGTAGTATTTCAGAAAATGGCCGACGCCCTCGCGGGAAACGGGTTTCCCGTCCTTCCAGTCCTTGGAATAAATGATCTTCTTGATGCGGGGAAGAATGACGGTATGAAAATAATCTCCCATCTCGATCAGCACGTATTTCCGGCTGCCGTCATCCTCCCGGTTCAGATTCATCACGGCGTGGGCTGTCGTGCCAGAACCGGCGAAATAATCGAGAACGATGGAACTCGGACCACAACACGAGGCTCGCAGACAATCTTCAACCAGACCAACGGCCTTGGCAAAGTCGAAGTCTTTCGCTCCAAAGATATTTTTGAGCCCCTTCGCCCCGAGATTCGCCGAAGCATATTTGCTATCGTCCCACCAGGTCCTTGGCATTGCGTGCGTATCCATACGTATCTTGAAGTCTATTTTGACTCCGTTACTGTCCCCCTTTACTTTTTCATTCCTCCGAACTCGGTAGTCAGATGGTACGTTCGCTATTCGCTCCGGTCCACGATGCCAGTTTTTCTCGACCATGCTTCCGTCTTGTATTCTAATCGGCCATAAGGTGGTTTCATCTGCTCTTGGTTGCTCTAAGATATCGTATTGTTGCTTACCTGTATTCCATTCCATTGTAGGGACACGAAGAATATCATTCCTGCTAACGTAAATTGGGTAAAACAACTTGGGGCGATCTTGTCGCCTGTCGTTTGATCCGTGTCGGATTAAATTGTTCCATGCGTATCTTTCCCCGTTTTCGTCAATGAGCGGATACCGGGCAAGCTCATTTTCCGTCTTGTCCAACGTTCCGGGAACGGCCGCGGAGCCGCCGAAGAACAGCGCGTATTCATGGGCCGGAGAAAACTGTCCCTTCGATTTCCGCCCGGCAGGATTCGACCGTACCGAGACGACTCCCAATTCCCTGTCGAACAATCCCTGCATGAGCAGTCGCAACGGCGAGACTTCCTCATCGTCGATTGCGCAACACAGAATACCAGCTTCCGAAAGTAATGTTGCGGACAGGGACAAACGGTTGTGCATCAGCGAAAGCCAAGACGAGTCCTTGTAGTTGTTATTGTAGAGAATGGCCGAAGCATCCGTGTTGTACGGCGGATCAATGTAAATACAATCTACCTTTTCCTTGTATCGTGCCTTCAAAGTGTTCAACGCCTGCCAGTTCTCGCTGTGCACTAATTCACCGTCCAACGCCTCGTCCAGGTCGCCGAGCGCATCGAGAATCTCCAATTCCAGATTCTTGAAGTGCCGGGTATCCAAGGGTAGGAAGCGGTACGTCGGATTCCGCGGCCCGGTGGCCTCGGCGTGCAACTCGCGCTGGCCCTTGCTCAGGTCCGCCATTGCAAAGCCGTCTTCCACCAGCCCGAGTTCCCGCCATTCCTCAATCTGCCCCTTCGCGCCCGGATGTCGGGCGATCTTCGTCAGCAAGGCCGCGGGCAGCTTGTCCAACGTCACGACGTAATTGACGTTGCGTACGAATTTCGGCTTCTCCCACGCCCGTCGCAACTCGTCCTCGAACTGCGCAATGAAATGGATGATGTCGTAGGCCGTCTGCTGGATCGCCTGCAATTGTGCGAGCCGCGGCTGCTCGAAGATCGTCTCCTCCTGAAACATGTACTGGTACAGCCACAGGTCGAACTGTTCGCGCAGGAACCCGCGCGCGTCCTTGTTGATGAAATAATCGGCCTCGGTCTGCCGCCGAAAGACGCGGAAGGCGCGCTCCAGATCGTCCTCGGTCAGCGTCACCTTGGCCCCGGGCGCGGTCTTCGCCTGTTTGATGATCGCGTCGGGGTTCGTCTTCCGGCCCTTCTGCGAGTACCCGACCTTCAGATGCACGACCGGCCCTTCCGGCGTCCGTTCCTTTTTGGCGAATGCGAAGACGAACTCACGGCGCTCGTTGTTCTGTTTGTTTTCGACTGCGGAGGCGTCGAAGTAGAAACGCCGGACGCGCGTCGCGTCTCCCTCACCGTCCAGCGTCACCGGCATGGAGCGCACCAACACGTCGGACTTGACGTAGTAGAGCATCCGCGTCTTCCACGCCAACGCGACGTCCTGGCCCTCCGCGTACACCCGCTCGTACGTTTTGGCGAACGCCGGCAGATGCCGGAAATAGATGGACCCGCTTTCGCAGAAGTAGCGTGAAAAGAACGTATGCAGCTTGTCGAACAACTCCTCGCGGAAGTACGAATCCTGTTTCGTGCGCCGGTCTATCGCGTCCATCAGTTTCGGGCGGATGGACCGAAAGTAGCCCCGCTTGATGCGCATCAGGTTGATGAAGCCCGAGTCGCCCTCAACCTCGGCCCCGGTAAACAGTGCCTCCAGCGCATCGAGAAAGCGCCGCTCTTTCGCTCCCGCCTTCATACGCAGCCTGGCTCGGTCTCGAAGACGATACGCACCCGTGGCCGCGAACGGGAAGGTTCACCGTCCGCGGTCATGGGCACGACGTATTGGTCGTTACGCACCGCGGCCCGGGGTGTAGGCGTCCGCGGTCAGGCTGTAGTAGGTGATGATCTTGCGTTCCTTGAAGTACCAGCGGCCGCCGTCCTTGACGAAACGGTCGTCGTAGCGGCCGAAGACGATCATCGGCTTGTCGGTGGACGCGGTGATCGCGTCGGCGTCCAGGTAGCAGGTCGAAACGGCCTCGTCGCCCGACACGTCGATGACCGGCGATTCGATCTTGTGGCGCAGGAATTTCACCCCGCTGCGCAGCGTGTCGTCGTAGTTGGCGTACCAGCCGCGGATGGCGTCGCGGCCCTCGTAGCGTTTGTCGCTTTCGTATGCGGGCAGGAGGACCGCGTCGGGGTGGAATAAGGCGGCAATCTCGTCCACCGTGCCGCGGTCCACGACGTGGCAGTATCGGTGGAGCACCTGTTGAATGGCGATGACGTCGTCGGCGTGAGACATGGTCCGTCCTCCTTTTGCGTGGTTATTCCTCGGGCCGGCCGCGGATGCGCAGGAGTTCGTTGATGGTCAGGTCCACGTCCTCGTCGCGCAGCAGCGGAGCCGCCAGACGCCGGCGGCGGACCGCCTCGATCTCCAGGTCCGCGGTCACGTAATCTTCTTCGTAATAGGCCGCCTTGACAAGACAGCGCCCGAACGGGTCGATGATCTCCGAGCCGCCCCAGAAGCCGACGCCGTCCTCGAAGCCCACCCGGTTGGCATAGACGACGAACACGCCGTACGTTTCCGCATACGTGCGGTTGAGCGCCTCCCAATAGCGCGCGTTCTCATCCCGTTCGCCGCGGCCGGCCACACCGCGCAGCGGGCTGGACGACGGACACACGAATACGACCGCACCGTCCAGCGCGGCGATGTACGCGGTGGACGGATGCCACAGGTCCTCGCAGACCAAGCCAACGAACCGCCCCCACTCCGTGTCGAAGGCGCGCACCGCGGTGCCGCGCGCGAAATAACGCTGCTCGTCGAACATGCCGTACGTGGGCAAGTACACCTTGCGGTGGACGTGGCGGATTTCGCCGGCACCGAAATACATGGCCGAATTGTAGAAGCGGAAGTCGCCGCTCTCCTCCACCAACCCGGCCACGAACGAGACGGGGCGGCTCCATTCCTTGAGGCGCGCCAGTTCGGGCGCGTCCGCGGCCAGCGCCACGTCGGCGACCATGTCGCGCAGGTGGTAGCCGGTCAGGCTCAGCTCGGGAAAGATCAACAGGTCGAGCCCGTCTCCGCGGGCGCGTTCCAACGCGGCTTCGTGCAGCGCCAAGTTGGCCGCTACGTCGCCCAGCCGCGGGCTGATCTGCGCGATGCCGATTTTGCAGTGCGTCTTCACTGGAGGGATCGAGTTCGGGCAGGCCGCGGCGTTCTTTAAATAGGAATTACCGGTCGCCTTTTCCGAACAGGCGTTCGAGCCACGCCAGCAGGGCGCGCCACAGATTGACCGCCACGCCCTGCCGCACGGTCTGCTCGGGTGCGGCCCGCAATTCGGCTTCCATCGCGGAGAAGAACTGGCCGATGAGCATCTTGGCCGCGCCGTCCACCATGCGCTGACCGACGCTGGCCAGTGGCCCGCCGATCTGTACGTCGCCCGTGTACGTGAGCACCGTCTGGCCGCCGTCCTCGCGCAGATCGACCGTCCCGGACCCCTTCAGAAAGCCCTGCTTGCCCTTGCCGTCGAGGCTGATCTCGTAATGCTCGGTCGGGCGCAGGTCCTGCATGGTGACCGTGCCGGTATAGACGCCCTTGACCGCGGCCAAGCCGACCTTGATCTCGCCGCGGTACTCGTTGTCGCCCGTCTGCTCCAACCCCTCGCAGCCCGGCATGCAGCGAGCCAGACGGTCCGCGTCGATCAGAAAATTCCAGACCGCGGCCTGCGAAGTCGGAAAGGTCCGTGTGCCGTTGAGTTTCATCTGGTCCGTCCTTCAGTCCGACGCCTCGGTCCGCCAGCTCAGCCGCGTAGCGGCCGGAAGAAGGCGCGCACGTCGTCCACCAGCAGCCCGGGTTCTTCCATGGGCGCGAAGTGTCCGCCCCGCGGCATGGGAGTCCAGCGCTGGAGGTTGTAGTAGCCGTCGGCCCATTTGCGGGGCATGAGGACGACCTCTTCCGAGAACACGGCCACGCCGGTCGGCGCCTGCACAACCGGGGTTCGGTCGTGCGACGGCGACCAGGGGTTGTGCGTCGCTTCGTAGTAATAGCGGGCCGAGGTGCCGAAGCTCTGTGTCACCCAATACAACGTCATGGCCGTGCACAGGTCGTCCTTGCTGAAGCGGGTTTCGACGTTGCCGCGGCAATCGCTCCAGGTGCGCCGCTTTTCCAGAATCCAGGCGCACAGCCCGATGGGCGAGTCGTTCAGGGCGAACGCCAGGGTCTGCGGTTTGGTGGTCTGGAGGGCGGAATAGCCGCTCTCCGCGGCGAAGAAGTGTTGGTTCTTTTCGTACCAGCCCTGCTCGTCCGGCCCATAGACCGACGCGTCCGGCATGGGGCCGACGAAGACATCGAGCGGCACCATCAGGTTGACGTGGCAGCCCAACAGATGTTCGGCGTATTTATGCCCGAGTTGGGCGGTGATGAGCGCGCCCCAATCCCCGCCTTGGGCCGCGAATTTGCCGTATCCCAGCACGTCGCGCATGAGCGTGACCCACAGATCGGCCGTGCGCCAGAAGTTGATGCCGGGCGTGGTCAGCGGCGAGGAAAAGCCGTAACCGGGCAGCGAAGGCACCACGACGTCGAACGCATCCTCGGGGTCGCCGCCGTGCGCCGCGGGGTCGGACAGCGGACCGATGACCTTCTGGAAATCCCAGAACGTCCACGGCCAGCCGTGGCTCAGGATCAGCGGCGTGGGGTTGGGGCCTGTACCGGGCTGATGGATGAAGTGGATCGGCATGCCGTCGATGTCCGCCTTGTAGTGCGGGAACCCGTTCATGGCGCGCTCGGCCCGGCGCCAGTCGTACTCGGTCCGCCAATACTCGACCAACTCCTGCAGATAGGCTTGGTTCGTGCCGTACGCCCATTCCTCGTTGGCGAACTCGCCGGGCCAACGCGCCTTGCCCAGCCGATCGCGCAGGTCGTCCAGCACCGCGTCCGGTACGTCGATCGTAAACGTCTGTTTGCTCATGTCCCCTCCTTTTTCGCCGTCGTGTTGCATGCGCGACCCAGATCTCCGGTCGGTCCGCGCCATCCTTCAACTCTGAGTGGCAAAATAGAAAGCCAGATGTCGAACTCGGGTTTCTCGGCTCCGCCTCCGGCGGTCCGAAGTATTGCATCATAGCGTGCTCGTATCGGGAAGTGTAAGCGTTTCGGTTCGAGACGTTTTCGAGTGAAGACTTGAATCGCACGGAGGAAGCCTCTAACGATAGGTAGCATTGATATGGTGCATGAGAGGGAACAGATGTTGAAAACCGCGAAACTGTTCTGGTCCGGGCGCTCCCAAGCCGTCCGCTTGCCCAAAGAGTTCCGCATGGCGGGGAACGAGGTGCGCATACGGAAGCAGGGTTCTGCGGTGATCCTCGAACCCATCGCATCCGATTGGGAGTGGCTGGACCGCATAACAGGCAAGTTCTCCGAAGACTTCTTCGCCGAAGGGCGGAACCAACCGGACCTGCCGCCGGGACCGAAGTTCGGGGCTGGGTTCAAGTGATGCGCTACCTCCTGGACACGAACGCCTGCATCGCCCTGCTCAACGAGACGTCCCCATCTCTCCTGACACGGATTCGTCGCCATCCGCCGGCGGACGTCGGCTTGCCGGCGCCCGTCGCCTACGAACTCTACTACGGTGCCTACAAAAGAGTCGGCGCAGGGATCACAATCTCGATCTGCTCGACCGGATGGAATTCGATATCGTTCCATTCGACGCATCCGACGCCCGTGCAGCGGGGGCCATTCGCAGTCAACTGGAAGCAATCGGGCGTCCAATCGGGCCGTATGACCTCTTGATCGCAGGGCAAGCTCGTGCGCGGGGTTTGGTATTGGTGACCGCCAACACCCGGGAGTTCCAGCGCGTTGCAGGTCTCGATTGGGAAGACTGGGCGAATGCCGCGGATGACCCGGATAACACCCCGTAGGCATCCGAAGCTCGCCAAGAAGATCGATCCTCATCCTGCCAAGCGGTTCGATAGCAGGATTCGAGCCCAAGACCCACGGCGAGGAGAGCGATCATCGTGTTCGGCATGACGCTGCGCGTGGCGTGGCGGTCGCTGCGGCGCAATGGGTTGCGCTCCATCCTCACCATGCTGGGTATCGTGTTCGGCGTGGCGGCCGTCATCGCGATGGTCGCCATCAGTCAGGGCGCGGATGCGCTCATTCAATCGCGTATCCAGAGTCTGGGGACGAACCTCATCTACGTCCGGCCGAGCTATACGGTCAGCCGCGGGGCGCGTTCCGCGGCCGGGACCGCGGCTTCGCTGCGTCTGTCGGACGTTCGGGCAATCGTGCGCGACTGCCCGTCGGTCGTGGCCGGCACCGCGGTCAAACGCCGACGCATGCAGGTCGTGGCCGGCCGTGAGAATTGGAACACGGACGTGCAGGGCGTCGGCCCGGACTATCTGGACGTGCGCGCCTGGCCGCTCAGCGTCGGCCGCTTCTTCACCCGTCACGAGAACCGGACCGCGGCGCGGGTCTGCGTTCTGGGCCAGACCGTAGCCGACAATCTGTTCGGTCCCGGCCACAATCCACTGGATGCCACGATTCGCGTCCGTGACATGCCGTGCCGCGTGATCGGCGTGTTGTCGGTCAAGGGTCAGACCGGGTGGGGTACGGACCAGGACGACACCCTGCTCGTCCCGTTCGCCACGGCCGATCGGAAACTCATCGGCGGCGAGATACTGGGCATCGTCGACTACGTCATGGCGTCGGCACGCAGTCCGGCCCACATGGCGCAGGCCGAAGAAGAAATCCGTACCTCGCTGCATGCGCGTCACAACCGACACGACAGCCACGCCGACGACTTCCGCGTCCGCAACATGCAGGACATCGCCGAGGCGTCGGCCAGCGCCAGCCACGTCATGACGCTGTTGCTGGCCTCGGTCGCGTCGGTCGCCCTGCTGGTCGGCGGCATCGGGATCATGAACATCCTGCTCGTATCGGTCACCGAGCGCACCCGCGAGATCGGGTTGCGCATGGCGGTCGGCGCCAAACGGCATCACATTCTGTTGCAGTTCCTGGTCGAGTCCGCGACGCTCAGCTTGGCCGGCGGGTTCATCGGCGTGCTGCTCGGCG
Organism: uncultured Binatia bacterium (SeqCode); assembly: GCA_965200125.1. Classification (GTDB taxonomy): domain Bacteria; phylum Desulfobacterota; class Binatia; order Bin18; family Bin18; genus Bin18. The sequence goes on from OZ241332.1 coordinate 2,534,560, forward strand.
TCGTCAGTGCACACGTGGTCGCCGCGGTCTCCGGCTGGCCGAGTCTGCTGTCGCCGCCGGCGATCGTCGGGGCGTTCGTCTTCTCCGGCCTGGTCGGCATCTTTTTCGGTTATTATCCGGCGCATACGGCCTCGCGGCTCGATCCGATTGCGGCGCTGCGACACGAGTGAAGGTTATTGTGGATTTTTGATTGTGGATTGTGGATTGTCCGCGGTGGCCTGGGGACGCTGTCCGCTACACCCTTGACGTTTCCCCGCCCAACGCCATATCGTCCGGGCGGGTAACGACTTCCACGTTCCTTTTTGGCTTGAGGAGCGACATTCATGTTCTTTCTGGGGTTTCTCGTGGGCGCGGTCGTCACCGCAGGGTTCATCCTGTACGGCGACGCCGAGTTGTTGATCCGCCTCAGCCACAAGATGAAATCCGCGTCCGACCGGTTCTGGGAGTCACGCAAGAACAAGACCCACTCGCAGGAGCCCGGTCCCCCGAGTCTGAGCGAGTGACACCGTCCGACCGGAACGGCGGTCGCGGACACGCCACATTTCGGGGTGACGCGGATCAAGGAGGGCAACGCATGGCACGGCCTCTGGACGGAATCCGCATCGTGGACTGGACCATCTGGCAACAGGGTCCGGTCGCCACCATGATGCTCGGCGACCTGGGCGCCGAGGTCATCAAGATCGAGGAGCGCGTGGGCGGCGATCCGGGCCGCGGGGTCATGCAGATCGCCGGCGCCAAGACCGGCGCGCGCAACTATTATTTCGAGGCCAACAACCGCCACAAGAAGAGCATCACGCTCGACCTCAAGAAGCCCGAGGCCAAGCAGGTCGTCTATGAACTGGTCGAAAAGTCGGACGTGTTCGTCCAGAACTACCGCAAGGGCGTGGCCGCCAAGCTCGGTCTCGACTACGCCACGCTCTCCAAGTACAACCCCAAGCTGATCTACGCCAGTGCGAGCGGCTACGGTCCCAACGGGCCGGATTCCGGGGAGCCCTCGTTCGACTACATGGGCTTGGCCCGGTCGGGGGTCATGACCGCGGTCGGCGAACCGGACATGGACCCGATGAACATCACCGGCGGCATCGCCGACCAGATGGGCGCCATCATGCTCGCGCACGGCATCACGGTCGCCCTGCTGGCGCGCGAACGCCTCGGCGTCGGCCAGGAGGTGGATACTTCCCACTTGGGCAGCATGATGGCGTTGCAGGGGCTCAACTTGGCTTGCCGGCTGACGCTGGGGAAGGAGTTCAAGCGTTTTTATCGGTCCAAGGCGATCAACCCCCTCTGGAACCACTACAAGTGCCAGGACGACAGATGGATCTGCCTCGCCATGCCGCAGGCCGACCGCTACTGGGCGGACTTCTGCGCGACCCTGGGCATCCCCGAACTGGAACGCGACCCGCGTTTCGAGAACATGAAGGTGCGCGGCCGGCACGCCGAAGAATTGATTGCAATCGTGGACGGCATCTTCGCCTCCAAGCCGCGCGACGAGTGGATGCGCATTCTGAAGGAGGGCGGCGATTTCATCTTTACGCTGGTCAACAGCGTGAGCGACCTGCCCGACGACCCGCAGATGCACGCCAACGACTACATCGTGGATTACGAGCATCCGGGCTGGGGCGAGACGCAGATCGTAGGCTCACCCGTCACCCTGAGCGAAACGCCCGCGGACCCCAAGGCTCCCGCGCCCGAGTTCGGCGAACATACCGAACACGTCCTGGTCGACATGCTCGGCTACTCCTGGGACGAGGTCGGCCGGTTGCGCGAGGCCGAAGTGCTGTAGGCGGACCGCGTCCGACTTCGGCGCCCCACTTCTCTCCTTACCGTGGCGGCGGGACGCGATGCAGCATGTCCTGTCCGGCGACGTAACGGCGCAAGTTCTCCAACCACAGGTCGGCGACGCGCGGCAGGTACAGCGGCGAGGTGGACGCCGTGTGCGGCGTAATCAGCACGTTGGGCAGATCCCACAGATCGTCGTCCGCGGGCAGCGGTTCCGTCGGCAGTACGTCCAGACACGCCTGACGGATGGTCCCGCGGCGCAGCGCGTCCTTGAGGGCGGGCAAGTCGATGATGATCCCGCGTGCCACGTTGATCAGCACCGCGGACGACTTCATGGCCGCCAGCCGCGCCGCGTCGATCAAGCCGCGCGTTTCGGCAGTGGCCGGCAACGCGACGATCACTACGTCGGCCTCGGGCAACAGACGGTCCAGGTCATGCAAACGGCCCTGGACGGTGAGTCCGGCTACCGGCTCGGTGGAACGCCGAATGCCTAGGACGCGCACCCCGAACGCGCGCAACAACCCGACGATCCGGCTGCCGATCGCGCCCAAGCCCAGCACCAGCGCGGTCTTGTCGCTCAGACTGTCGAGCGGTAGTTCGTGCCATTGGTGTCTTCGCTGTTGTGCATACAACTCGCCGAACCGCTTCGCCGACCATAGCAGCATGCCGACCGCGAATTCCGCCACCTCGGGGGCATTGGCGCCCGGACTGTGGGTGACGAGCGCGCTCTTGGCATGCATGGCGTCGTAGAAGCGGCCGTCCGTTCCGGCGTCTTCGGTATGGGCCCAGCGTGGCCGCGGCAACGACACCGCGGCGTCCACGAATTCCTTGCGGTAGGCATCGCCGGCCAAGACGATCAGGTCGCAATCGTCCGGCGATGCGGACCACGACCCATCGGGTTCGATCAACGCCCACCCTACGCTTGGCGCGATCTGCTGCGCGGCTTCGGCGTACCGCGTGAAGAATTCCCGTCCCGCCGCGATTTTCATCCACCCCTCCATTCGTTCACGAAGTCATTCGCAACGGCAAGGGGCCAGTTTGTTCGAGAAGACCAGCCTTCCGCGTACGACTTGGCCCAAGCGCGACGGCGCCACGCAGTCTGACCAGCGATCGTCAGGGGGACGCAGGTTGCAGGACGGTCTTCCGCTCCGTGACCGCGGCGATTTTCTCACGGGAATACAGGACCGGAAAATACTCGCCGTCGGCCCACAGCCGCGCCAAGTCGCGGTAGTGCGGGTCGGCCGGATCGCCCGACTGTCCGGGCGTATTGACGCCCAGGCAACGGTCCCAGTCACTCGGGTCGGCGACGAAGCGGAACGAGGCGCCGACGGTCTGCTCGTCCTCGGTGCCGGTGTTGTTGACGGTGAAGCTGTCGCCGCCGCGCGGAAACGGGCCGACTTCGAGCCGATCGCGGAGTCCGGGGTTCACCGCCTTGCCCAGCATGTGTCTGATGGTGATGTGGTGGTAGGCGGTCTGGCCGTAGGTCCACGTGTCGGGGTTCGGGCCGAGGCGTGCGACGAGGTCGCGGACGGCCGCGGTGAAAGTCTCGCGGACGAAACGGTCGCGGCCGGCCAACGGGTCGGCGCCGAAGCTGCCGTCCGGGGCGAGCAGGCTCTGGATCATCGGGGCCGCGATCACGTCGAGAAACGACGCGTGGAGGGATTCGGGCGCATGGAGTTCCACGAACGCCGCCCATAGCCGCCGCTGCCACGCCGCGTAGATGCCCGCGCCGACCGATCCCTTGTCCAGCACGAAGTCCCAATTGCGCAGCCGCTCGGCCGCGGCTCGCACCGGCGCGTCGGCGGAGTCCGCCAGATCGAGCCCGTCCAGCAGCGGCACGAGTTCACGCGCCGGGATGGAATACTCGTCGTTCTGGAGGCGCAGCATGTCGCGTGCGGTCAGGCGTCGTCCATCGGCCAGCACCTCGACGATCCGCGCGTGGCGATAGGGTTCCAACCAATAGAAGCTGATCGGCTCGGGATAGCCGGGCGGCAGGTTTTCCTGGTTCGCAGTCGCGATGAAGCCCTCGGACGGATTCAGGCTGTGCGGCAGGTCGTGGATGGGGACGTAGCCGTCCCACTCGAAGCGGCCGTCCCCGGGCACCGGCACCAGCCCGTTCCAGTTGGGACGCCGCGGCACCACGCCGACCGCCTGCCAACCGATGTTACCCGCGGTGTCCGCCCAGACCATATTTTCCGACGGCGCCCTGGCAAAAGCGCACGCAGCACGGAACTCCTCCCAAGTCGTCGCCTGGTCCATGCGCAGACTGGCGAGATATGGGGCGCCGCCCACGTCCAGCCACGCCGCACGCAGGGCATAGGCGCGCTGCCCGGCCCGGTCTTCTGCCAGCACCGGGCCGTGACGGGTGTACTTGAGTTCGACGACGGCGTCGGCCTCACCCTTGACGGAAATCGCCTCGCGGACGACGCGCATATCCTCCCAACCGTCCCCGTACCGATACTGGTTCGGGTCGTCGGGGTTCGTACGATAGACGTACAGATCCTCGGCGTCGGTCGGGAAGATGGTGAGTCCCCACGCGCCATGTCGGTTGTGGCCGATGGACACCCCAGGCAAATGCGGCTCGCCCCCGCCGATCACGTCCCAGCCCGGGGCGACCAGATGCACCCAGTACCGTAGCGACGGCGCCGTGATCGCCCGGTGCGGGTCGTTCGCCAACAACGGCTGCCGCGACAACGTCTTGGCGCCGCCGACCACCCAGTTGTTGCTGCCCTCGTCCCTGGATCCATGCGCGCCGATCGCATTGGCCGGTTGCGCGTCCGCCGCCCTGTCGGCTGGATTCACGATGTCCTCCGGCGCGAAGTCGACGGCCTCGCGCGCCGCCAGATAGTAGCGAAGCACGTCGTCGGGAATCGCGTCGAGGGCGACTCCGTCCGCAATTTGGAGTTCGGGGCGGCCGGGATGCAGATGCAGCAACATCCGAATCGTGTCGGGCGACATGCTGCGAAGCGCCTTGGCGATCAGTACCTCGGTTTCCAGATTGAGAAAGATGCCACCGATGCGGGCTACGACGACCTCCGGCGTCCACGGCTCGGGAACGATCCCCAGCAACCGGAACTCCACCGGCAACGCGTCGGGCGCGTCCAGCGCGTGCTGAATGGAGGCGTTGATGCCGTCCACGAACGCGGCGACGATCGCTTTGCCGTCCGGGTGGTAATAGGCGTACTCGCGCTCCAGGTCGCCGCGAAAGCTCAACAGCCGGGCGCCGACGTCGCGGTCCAGAGCCTTCGGCCCCTGAATCTCGGCCAAACGGCCCAGCACCCGCCGGCGCCATATTTCGAGCTGAAACAGGCGGTCGCGCGCCGCGTTGTAGCCCTGCGCGAAGAACAGGTCGTGCTGATTCTCGGCGTAGATGTGCGCGATACCCCAGCGGTCGGTCAGGATTTCGACGGGCGCCTTCAGACCGGCGACGTGGAGGGTTTCCATAGTGTCCTCCCGGACGGCGTGCGTATGGGCCGTGGTCCGTGCGGACGCCGCGGCCGGATGCAGGAACGGGCCGGCACCGATCAGCACGAACAGGCCGGCGACGAGGCAGGCTTTCGACAGGCGGCACGACGTGCAGCCGGCTTCGGCCATGTCCGCGTCCGAGCCGCGTCAGTCGAGCGGCGGCAACACGTCGGGTGTGACCTGATAGCCGTCGGCCAGCGCGTTCGTGCTGTTGAACAACGCCGTGATGGCCAGCACCTCGCCCAGCACGTCGGGGCCGCAACCCAGCTTGCGCAACGCCGCGGTATGCGAGTTGATGCAGTACGCACACCCGTTCGTGGCCGACACGGCCAGGGCGATGATCTCGCGCGTCCGCGGATCGAGCGGAGATTCCCGGCCACTCGCCTCGGGGTGCATCAACGTTTTGAGGCGCGTCCAGATCATTTCCAGATTGTCGGGATGACTGGCGAGCGTCCGCCAGAAATTCGGCACCGACGGAATGCCCTTGGTGGCTTTGATGTCGGCATAGATTTCTGCGACCTTGCCGGTTGCTTCCTCTTCCGAGACCATCCGCACGGTCGCGTCCTGTTTGTCCGTCATGCGTCGTTCCTCCTTGATTGTCATGGATCGAAACCGCAGCGTGCCGGACAGTATCAGCCCGGCCCGCGAGACTGAACATCTGGCAGAGCATCGGTTTGCAATCGTCTCCGCGTGGTTTTTTATCCCCTCATCCCCCGGAGGGGAGGGGGTTAGAGCCCGCCCCGGACCTGACCTCGGGGGAGAGGGTGAAGGTTCGGCGCTGGCTGGTATTTCGCGGTAAGGAGGAGGGTGTCCGCTGGATTCCGGCTTTCGCCGGAATGACGAGGGAAAGACATGCCGTCCAAGGAAACCTCGAATTTGTACTCCTGAACATCCACCCGATGATCTCCGCCTGACAACCCGGACGCGGGTATGCTACACGCAGCCCTGTCACGAACTCCCGACCCCTGACCACTCGCCACTAACCACTTTCCCCCATGGACTTCGGCGTCGGCTTCCAATCACACATCGGCAACGGGTGGAAACACGCGGTGCTGGCCGAGCAGCTCGGGTTCTCGAACGCCTGGTTCGTCGATTCGCAACTCATCGCCTCGGACGTGTACGCCTGTCTCGCGCTCGCGGCCGAGCATACCGAGCGGATTCGGCTGGGCACCGGCGTGACCATCGTGGGCACGCGCATTCCGCCGATCATCGCCCACTCCATCGCCACGATCAACGAACTGGCGCCCGGCCGCGTCATGCTGGGATTGGGCACCGGGCATACCGCGTGGCGGACGATGGGCATGCCGCCCGTGTCGCTGGCGGAATTCCGCCACGCGGTGGAGGTCTGCCGCGGGCTGTTGCGCGGCGAAAGCGTGACCTACCGCGCCCGCGGACGGGAGGCGCAGATCCGGTTTCAGGACGTCGAGCACGGCTACGTCAATACGCGCGCCCCGGTGCCCATCTACTTGGCCGCCTCGCACCCCAAGGCACAGGCGCTGACCGGCGAGTTGGGCGACGGCCTCCTGACTCTGAGCCTGCTGGCGCCCGAGTTGCTGGAACGCACACTCGCCGCGGTCGCCGAGGGGTGGGACACCCGGCCCGGTGGGCGCCCTGCGGACTTCGGCGTCGTGACGTTGGGCATTTCCTGCGTGCTGCAACCGGGCGAAGCCATCGACAGTCCGCGCGTGCTGGGGCGCGTCGGCCCGCGCATCGCGGTCGCGTTGCACTACGCCTACGAAGTCGCCAGGGCGGGCAAGCCGGTGCCCGCGTTCCTGCAACCCTTTCTCACCGAGGCATACGCGCGGTACCTTGACGACCGTTGGGACGCAATCCACGCCACGCATTCGCGCACGTTGCAGCCCGGAGAGGACGCGTTCATCACGCCCGACGCCATCCGCGCCTTGAGTCTGACCGGGACGCACGACGAAATCCTCGAACGCCTGCATGGCCTCGAAGCTGCGGGGCTCACCCAATTCGTCATTTCGCCGGCCTGGGGTCTGGTCGAAGAGAGCATGGTGGAGTTCGCGCGCGAAGTGGTGGCCCCCTACCGCACAGCACAGTCCACAGATGGGGCATAAAGAAGGAGACGCAACATGACGGAACAACCCGATGCAGGCTCTCCACAGGCGGGCTACGCCAATCCCGACCTGCTGGCCGAAACGGACTGGCTGGCCGAACATCTGCACGACGCCAACCTGCGCCTGATCGATTGCGACACCCGCGACGCTTTCCGGCGCGCCCACATTCCTGGCGCGGTCCCGGTGCGCGGCCACCACTACCTGAAGGAAAAGGAGGGCGCGCCGCACATCATGGGCGCCGAACAGTTCGCGCGCACGATGGGCGAGATGGGCATCGGCAACGACACCCTCGTCGTGGCCTACGACGGATTCAACGGTCTGTACGCCGCGCGGCTGTGGTGGGCGCTCGCCTACTACGGACATGCCGACGTCAAGGTCCTGAACGGCGGCTGGAACGCGTGGCTGGCCGAGGGCCGGCCCATGACCAACGCCACGACGCGACCGGAGCCTGCCGTCTTCACGCCGCACGTGCAGCCCGACCTGATCGCCGACTGGCAGCGTGTGCAGGCCGTGATCGGCAGCGAGCGCGTCTTGTTGGACGTGCGTTCGGACGGGGAGTGGACCGGCGAGAATGCGCGCGGCACCAAACGCGGCGGGCACCTTCCCGGCGCGGTGCATCTCGAATGGCTCAACTTCGTCGACGCGAAGACGAGCCGGTTCAAGCCCGCCGCGGAGCTGCGCGTCCTGTTCGAGGAGGTGGGCGTCTCCCCCGACCGAGAAGTCGTCACCTATTGACAGGGCGGCATCCGTGCGGCGCACGGACTCTTCACGCTGCGGCTGCTGGGCTTCGACAAGGTACGGAACTACGACGCGTCCTGGGCGGAATGGGGCAACCGCGAGGACCTGCCGCTAGAGCGATAGGCTGTGTGCTCAGCCTGACATCAGCTTTTGAATTGCGGGTTCCAGCCCTGTGTACCAGTCGTCGAAGGGGACCTCCTCCGGGACGACGATTTCGAGTTTGCCGTCGTCGAGCAGGGAGAGATTACCGCGGCCCTGCGGGCGCAGCGGAATGACGACGGCTTCGCGCGAAATGTGGAGCCGGTCCAGAATCTCGAAAATCCGTTCGATCTGCGCCAGTTGGACGCCCAGCGGCACAGCGCGTCTCCTTCCGGGCGGGGATTGAATTACGACCGCCCGAACAGCCGCGCGGACGCCCGGCGCCACACGTCGAACACCGCGGGCGGGCGGCGCATGTCCAGAGCGGCGCCACAGTGCACGCAGTGGGTCAGAAAGCTGCCGCCCGTCACGTAGATACGGTTCCATTTATGGCAAACGGGGCAGCGGGGCTGGGGACGCGCCCGCCAGAGTGCAGCGAATCTGGACATGGCAGAGGATTCTCCAGCGGGCAACCTACCGACGCGACGGGCCGCACGTCAACCGCACCGGTGAGTCGGGAGAACATCCATCGGAATTTCCCCGGTCAAGGGGCCTGCCCTCGGTTATTTCCGGAGATGTAGAGGAATCAAGATGGAGACGCCTCCGTATTTCGGCAGTCGTCACATGGGAGAGAGTTTTTAGAGAATTCCATACAAGATGATCTTTCGCCCGGTTCGATCCCCTGTGATAAACTCAGGGACCGACCGCAACGGGCTGGTCCCCGAGTGTTTGTCGCTTCGCAGCGAACGCGACGACGAGCACGGTAACGCTGACGGCGGTAAACAACGCGGTGTAGGTCCCGCTCCCCGCGCTCGCTTCCTGCTCCGCCAACATCAACGTCGTCGGTTCCACCGCCAGCCCCGACGGGTCGTTTCCGTCACTCGCACCGTCACGTCCTCCGAGGGCTGCGACATAAAAGTCCAGCCCGCCCCCGCGCTCCCCGCCGCCGTCTGAACCCCGCTCGCCCACGTCGTGTTCTCCAACACCACCTCCGCCTGCGCCCCGTGCAGGGATTGACTCAGCCCCGCCGTGTGGTGCCCACGCTGTCCCCGACGCCGTGTCCACTACCAGCCCCGGCGTCTCGTCTGCACCGTCACGGTGGCTGCCGCCAGCGTCGTCGGGTACGATGTCATGTTCCCACTCCAGATCACCCTCTGTGACACCGTCACCATCTCCCCCGCCCCGTTCAGGTCATCCGCCACCGCACTCGTGTCCCCGTTCGCCCCGCTCACCGTCACCGGCCCGCTCGGCGCCGTGTTCAACGCCATCGTGTACGCCAGCGCCGCCGTGGTCCCGCCCCCTTCCCGCGCCGCTGTCTACACGCCGCTCGTCCCCGGGTCCGTATTTACCACAAACGTACTGAGCGAAACCCACTCGGTTATGGCATCTCCAGACCCAAGCCATCAGATTTTGATGACGACCCCGCCGTTGGTAATCATGGTTACGGTCAGAGTGATGTTCACCGTTCTAGTGTACGCCCATCCCTCGCTCGTAGGTGCATTCTTGAGTGTATGACACGTGCCAGTGGCCCCAGGCGTCACCACCGTCCATTCACAAGTCTGAATCCCTGCGTTACTCTGGTTGATACTGGGACTCTAGCAGGCTGACTTGCTGCTGAGCCGTCCTGCCCTGGAGGCTCGCCGTGTCCGCGTTGAAGTTTGGTCAATTACCGGCCCTTGACGTCACCCATCTGGTCGGGTCCGGCGTCGTCTGGGCGGATACCCGCACCGCCAGGGCCACGATGCCCGCACCAACGACCAGCAGTAGGAGAACGGCCCGCACCGCGCTCACCGGCAGCCCTCCGAAATTGTGCGGGGGGGGGGGGGGGGGGGGGGGGGGGCACTGCGGCGGCGCTTCATCGGCACGGGGAGTAACGGGAAAATATTGGATTACACACAACATAAAGGCTCCTAATGCTCAAAGGACCGGGTGTGGGGTGCGAAAGCCGAGGTAACAGCGGGTTCGTTTCGAGCTTTTGACAAGCTCAAGGCACCGCCGGCTCAACGAGCTGAGGGATGGGGGAAGTCCCTGAACTTATGGTGTCTTGAGCCTCGTCCCTGTTCTTTAACTTTTGATTCTGCGCTGTCAATGCAGGTCCCGCGCGTACTTTTTGAGCTCCTCGAGCGGAACGTGCTCCAGCGTGGCGGCGTGAGTGGAAGCCAGCTTGACCGCAGGTGCGGCGCCGGCCTCGTAGGCTTCTTTCCAACGTAGCGCGCACAGACACCAGCAGTCGCCGGGTTGCAGGCCGGCAAAACCGAATTCGGGCCGCGGCGTGCTCAGGTCGTTGCCCTGCGCTTTGGAGAAAGCCAGAAAATCTGCGGTGACCTCGACGCAGACGGTATGCAGTCCGACGTCTTCTTTGCCGGTGTTGCAGCAGCCGTCGCGGTAGAACCCGGTCAGCGGACGGCCGCTGCAAAGCTGCAACGTGTCGCCCAGAACGTTCCTCGGTTCGTCCATCGCCCTGGCTCGTTATTTCGCAATCGAGGACGCGATGTCGAGACTCTCCGGGTTGACGTCCAGCGTGCGCGTCTTCGGAACGACGACAAGGTTCAGGTCTTCCATCGGAATCGCGCCGAGCAAGACCTGGTCGCCCGTTACCAAGGCGCCGCCGAATCCGACCCGATTCTTGAAACGCATTTCAACAGGGCCGACGTAGGGAACGAGCTTTCGGCTACCGTCCGCCAGGACCACTTCTTTCCGATCGTGCTCGGCGAGGTGCGGTTGCATTCGTACATGCTCGGGAATGTAGAGATGGATCGATCCGGAGGCGGCCAACGCTTCGACTTCGACCGCGGCCGAGTCGGGTTGCCGCGGGTTCTTCAGCGTCACGGGAGCGTTCACGAGATCCATGCGAAACTCTTTGCTCCTCTCCCTACCGAAACGTTGCCGGAAGACACCGGGTCAGTCGCGCGAATCCGGCGCGGGTTTCGGCTGCTTTCGAGACGTGGACTTGCGATCATGAGAGATCGCATCGTAAGCGACGACGCCGAGACCCACCATGAAGACGGCAAAGGCAAAAAGGACGACCCAGTCGCTTTCCATTACAAGTCCTCCAGTTCGTCGATTTTCCGATACGCGGTGCGGCCGATCCGGATAATGACGAACGTAACGCCGATAATTGCAAAAACACAAGCCAGGACACGCAGGGATGGGACGTGCCCGGCATTCTGAACAAGCCACGCGATCAGAGAAACATCGGTCGCCACGAAAATACCGAACAAGACCCTGAGCCAACCGATTTCTTCTTTTAGTCCCTCCGCTCTCGACATGATTCACAGCCCGAGGGCGCGTTTTTTTGCCGCCGACACGCTGCCGTTCATATCCCAGCCGCGTGCAGCATAATAGCCGTCGATCATGGCGCGCAGTTCTCCGGCCGTCAGCCGCACACCTTGCGCCACGCCATCGGGCAGCGGCTCTTGCAAGAGGCGGGGCGGTAGCCAGTCGTCCTCGGGCCGCCAGCCTTCGCGCTGGTTGTAGAGTTTCTTGAGCGTGTTGATGCGTTCGCCGGCACGCTGCAATTCCTTTGCGGAAAAGTGTCGGCCCGTGACTCGGCTGAGCAGGCCGGCCGCTTCGGCGTAGAAGTCGTCGAAGCAGTTGCGCAAGAATTTACATACGATCAGCGAGTCCAATACCGCGGCGTAGTCTTCGGACGCTGCTACCAGCGCCCCGCGGCCCGCGTCGGCCCGGAACCGATCGACACGACCGGAGAAGTCCGCCTCGTAGGCACCGGAGCGGTTGTGGCAGGCCCCGCGCGGACTGACGGCCAAGCCGAGCGCCATCGTCTTCAGGCTACGCGGCTCGTACCCGGGCAGCTCCATGCCCTTCACGTGCACCGCGAGACGTTGCGCGTCGGTGCCCAGCCGTTGCGCGGCGCGCCGCGAACCCTCGGCCAACACGGCGCCCAGCCCGCGGCGCTCGGCAATGTCCGGGATCGTGTGCAGCACCGCATCAGCTTGCCCGAACGTCAGGCCCGCCCGCGCCGCAGCCGGCCACAATCCGCGCTCGGCGCACTCCATCGCCCAGGCCAGCGTGCCGCCGGTGCTGATCGCGTCCAGGCCGTAGCGGTCGCACAGCCGGGCCGCGCGCAACACGGCGTCCGCCTCTTCGATGCCGCACAGCGGACCGAGGGCGTACAGGGTTTCGTATTCGAGCCGCTGTTCTCCGCCGTCGCGTGCCCGGAACAGACGCTCGCAGCGGATCGAGCACGCCGCGCAGCCGTGTGGCCGGCTGCCGCCCCGGCTGAGCAGCGCTTCGCCGCTCAACGCGTCCGCGGAGGCGAACGTCGCTTGCTGGAAATTGCGCGTCGGCAGGCTGCCCAGCCGGTTGAAGACCGACAGGTTGGCGACGGTGCCGATCTCCCGGTACTTGGCGGTCTGCGGCCCCAGGCTGCGTTCGCGCAGCCGCGTTGCCGTGGCGTGCACGCCCGCCTGGTCCGCAACCGGCGTCGGACGTTGCCCGCGCAGAGCGACGGCTTTGAGGCGCTTGGCGCCGAATACCGCGCCAATGCCTCCGCGCCCGGCGTGCCGGCCCTCGTTGCTGAGCGCGGCAAATCGGACCTGCCGTTCCCCTGCCCGCCCAATGGCGGCCACTCGCACGTCGGCATCGTCGAGTTCCGTGCGGACTGCGGCCTCGGTGTCGCGCGCGCTTCGACTCCACAGCCGGGCCGCGGGCCGGAACTCGACCCGCGTATCCGAGATCCACAGGTAACAGGGCTCCGCAGCACAACCCGTAATCACCATCGCGTCGACCCCGATCCGCTTCAGTTCCAGGGCAAAGAAGCTCGACGACAGGGAGTCGGCGATACAGCCGGTCAGCGGCGACTTGGTGACGACCGCGTACTTGGCGGTCGTGGTCAGCCCGGTCCCGACCAGCGGTGCGCTACACAGCACGATCGGACACTCGGCCGACAGCGGATTGACACCCCGCGGGGCGTACTCGTACAGCAGCGCGGTTCCCAGGCCGACGCCGCCCAGGAAGCGGCCCAACCGTGCCTCGTCGATGACCTGCCAGTCGTGCGTCCGGCGGGTCAGATCGATGCGTAGCAGGCGGCCGTGGAACCCGTGCATGGCTCATCCGCCCGCGTCGCTCGACAGGATCAGCAGACTGTCCCCGGTTTGTACGGCCGTGCGGGAGTCGCGTACGAACGCCGCGCCGTTGAGGTTGCACGCATAGCCGCTACCGAGCCGCGTCCCGCCCGCAGCGTCGGATTCCAGGACCGGCCCCAGCAGTTGCGGACAGCGGTCGGCCAACGCGGCCAACGCGTCACCCAGGAGTGCCTCGGCCGGCAACGTCAGCGGGACATGGGGAACGCCGGCCGTCAGCCGGGCCACGCCGTACAGTTCGACCGTGCACGCGATCCGCGGGTAGAGCGCGCCCCAACGCGCCAGCGCGGCGCGGTAATCGGCTTCGGTATTCAGATTGAAAAAGCTGAGTCCGTCCGGGTCGAGGCGGCGCACCTCGTCCGCGGACACGGTGCGCGTCGGGACGCGGTCGTACAGATAGACTGGCCGCAACCGCTGTTCCGCGAGTTGTTCTCGCAGCGTGCCGACCACGCTTTGGCGATACACCGCATGGAGCGGCTGCAACCGGCCCTCCCACGTCGGGACGACGACGTCGTACGTGACGTTCTCACGGTCGAGTTGGCCGATCAGGGAATCGACGACGGGGAGTTGCAGAAAGGCGGCGTCACACGAAGTGACGAAGGCCACATCGGTCCCGATTGCGCGCAATCCGTAGTAGAGGCCGCCGACCGGCCCCTGGTGGGCGATCTCGTCGGAGACGACCGTGGCCGGGAGCCGCGGCAGCGGCTGGTCCGGGGCGCAGACGACGACGATGTCCGAGAAGCGGTGCGAGAGCCGCCGCACGAGATGGAGGATCAGCGGCTCCCCGTCGAACGGGAGCAACGCCTTGGGCCGGCCCATACGGGAACTTTTTCCGCCGCACAGGATCACGGCGGACGTATCGGAGCGGCGGGTCTGCGCCGGGGGCGAAGGCATGGCGTACGTGTGGGTCTCGGGGCTCGTTCGGATGCTACCACCCGGCCAGATGGGCGACAACGAATCCCGCGGCGCGGTGACATGTGCAGTGCGGATTTTTCTCGGTCGGCCCGTCTCCCCTCGCCCACCAGAGGAAAGGGGATGGAAAGACGCCCTCGAATCGATCCGCTTCCCGATCTCATGGGCGAATTGTAATGAAAAAGAGAGTTTGGTAGGGTCTCCACCGTAACTACACGAGAGGAGAATGCTGTTTGGCCGTCAAACTGTACGTCGGTAATCTTCCCCCCCTGCTCTGCTTCCCGGAGCTCGAAGACCTGTTCGCCCCATTCGGGACCATTCAGTCCGCGGACCTGATGACGGATCCTGCCACTGGATTGTCACGTGGCTTCGGTTTCATCGAAATGGAGACCGAAGAGGCCGCGCGCGCAGCCATGGCCGACCTCGACGGCAAGGAGGTGGACGGCCAAACGTTGACCGTCAACGAGGCGAAACCCGGCCGGGGCGCGCCGATCCCCGCACGCGGCGGCCGCAGAGGCCGTCCTCCGGCCAGCTTCGGCGGTCCGCCGAGAGGTCCACGCTCCAGCCCCGGCACGCGGCTGTTCGTCGGCAACCTGCCCTATTCGACCGGCAAAGCCGACCTGGAAAAAGTCTTTGCCGAGGTCGGGCAGGTCGCGTCGGTGGCCGTGGTGACCGACCGCTTTTCCGGGCAGTCGAAAGGCTTCGCCTTCGTGGAAATGGCGACGAAGGAAGACGCCAACGCGGCAATCCAAAAATTCAACGGCCAGGAAGTGCTGGGCCGGGTGCTGAAGGTCAACGAGGCGCGTCCGCTCGAACGGCGCCGCTTCGGCGGCGGTGGCGGCCGGCGCTTCTAGCCGGCTACCAGTCTTCCAACGGCTGGAAGACCAGCCCGGTCAGCAGCTTGGGATAGAAGTAGGTGGACTTCTGCGGCATGGTCTCGCCGCCCGCGCATATCCGCTCCACCTGCGCAAACGACGTCGGCCGCAGCAGGAACGCGGCCTGACGTTCGCCGCCCGCGACGCTGTCCAACGCCGCGGCGTCGTCGCTCGTGTACGTTACGCGCTGCTTCTGGACGTCCGGGGGCAAGCCCAGCACGCCGGCGAAGATCGCGTCGTGCAATACGGTGACGTCGAGGTTCTTGAGCGCGGGCGAGGCGCTTAGACCGCGGGCCGCGCGGTCATCGAACGACAGTAGCCAATAGTGCTCGGCACCGGCGATGGCACAGCCGATACGCCGCGCCGGCCCGGGCTCCCTCAACGCACGGGTGAAGGCGCCGCGGGCACCGAGCGGGTAGCGCGCGACCCGAAAGTCGCGACTCAACACGCGGAACAGGTCGGTCGCGGCCGGCAGGCGGATCTGCCGGAGCAGCCGGTGCGTGGGCAGAATGGTCAGGCCCGCGTCGTTGGCGTCCGTCAGATACGCCAGTACGTACCGAAAGGGTTCGTCCTTGCCGCCGGTAGCCTCCCCCTCCCGACTGTAGCGCAACGCGGTCTCGTAGCGGTGGTGGCCGTCGGCAATGATCAGCGGTTCGTCCGCCAGCCGCACGGCCAAGCCGTTGATGATCTCCGGGTCGGGCACCGGCCACACCCGATGGCGCACCCCCGCGGCGTCGCGTACGTCCACGTCGGGGCGGGCCGACTCCACCCGCAGCGTGTCTGCCAGCGACCATCCCTTCCCGGCGTACAGGCAGAAGATCGAACTGAGGTGCGTCCGGCAGGCGCGCAACAGGGCCAGGCGGTCTTCCTTGGCGCGCTCGAACGTCCGTTCGTGCGGACGGATGACGCCCGAGGCGAAGTCCTCTACGCGCAGCGCGGCAAAGAAGCCCAGGCGTCGCCGCGGCTCCCCGTCGTCGAGCGTAAAGTCCTGCGCATAGGCGTAGATGGAAGGCGCGGTGTCCCGCCGCAGTGCTCCCTTGGTACGCCACGTGTGCAACGTGGTCGCGGCGGTAGCATATCGATCCGCGGCCGAGTTGAAGTCCAGATGTACGGCATTGTACGGGCTGCGGAGATGCAGCAGGTTCTGTTGCTCGGGGCTGATGACGTCGTAGGGCGGCGCCACCACGTGTTCGAGGTCGCCCACGACGGCGGGGTCGTAGCGCAACGCGCGGAAGGAGCGGATGTGGGCCATACCTGCCTCGTCAGCGGCCGAGAGCGCGCCGGCCGATGTCTTTGCGGTAGTGCACGCCCGGCCACGAAATGCGCGCGGCCGCGGCGTATGCCGCGCTGACGGCGCCGTTGATGTCCGCCCCGCGGGCGGTGACGCCCAGCACGCGCCCCCCGTTGGTCACCACCCGGTCTCCGCGGCGCTGCGTACCGGCGTGGAACACGGCGCCGTCCGGCCAATCGGCCAGTTCGTCGAGTCCTGCAATCGGCAGATGCTTTTCGTAGTGGCCAGGATACCCCCCGGACGCCAGCACCACGCACACCGCGGGCCGCGCATCCCAGTCGAGCCGGATCCGGTCGAGCCGGCCGTCGATCACGGCGTTCATCACCTCGAACAGGTCCGACCGGAGCCGCAGCATGAGCGGCTGGCACTCCGGATCGCCGAACCGCACGTTGAACTCCAGCACCTCGGCTCGGCCGGCGTGGATCATCAGCCCGGCGTACAGCACGCCTTTGTAGATGACGTTGCGCGCGTTCAGGCCGCGCACCACGGGCGTGAGCACCTCGTCCACGATTCGTTCGGCCAGTTCTGGCGTGACGACCGGCGCGGGCGAGTACGCGCCCATGCCTCCCGTGTTGGGCCCCCGATCACCGTCGAACACCGGCTTGTGGTCCTGCGTCGACGCCAGCGGCAGGATGTGGCGGCCATCCGTGAAGGCCAGGAACGAGGCTTCCTCGCCCTCCAGGAACTCCTCGATCACGACGCGGGCGCCGGCCTCTCCGAACCGGCGGTCGCGCATGATGGCGGCAACCGCATCGCGCGCCTCGCCGCGGGAGGCGCACACCAGCACGCCTTTGCCCGCGGCCAACCCGTCCGCCTTGACCACGACCGGCGCGTCGATACGGTCCAGATAGCGGTCGGCTTCGTCCGCATCGTCGAACACCCCGAACTCCGCGGTCGGCACGCCGTGTTCGTGCAGCAACGCTTTGGTGAACGCCTTGCTGGCTTCGAGCCGGGCCGCGGCGCGGGTGGGGCCGAAGACCCGCAGCCCGCGCGCCTCGAACAGATCGACGATGCCCAGGCTGAGCGGGAGCTCGGGGCCGACGACGGTCAGGTCGATCCGTTCGGTTTCGGCGAACGCGGCCAACCCGTCCAGATCGTCGGCCGCCAGATCGACCGGCTCGGCGTGCTGCGCGACGCCGGCGTTGCCCGGCGCGCAATACACCTTCGTGACGTGCGCGCTCTGCCCGAGCTTCCAGACCAGGGCGTGCTCGCGTCCGCCGCCACCGACGACCAGGACCTTCATCGTGCGTTCGGGACTAGTGTCGGAAATGCCGCATGCCGGTGACCAGCATGGCGACGCCGTGCCCGTCGGCCGCGGCGATCACCTCGGCGTCGCGCAGACTGCCGCCGGGCTGGATGACCGCGGTCGCCCCGGCCTCGGCCACGACGTCCAGCCCGTCCCGAAAGGGGAAGAAGGCGTCCGAGCCGACCGCGGCGCCGCGCGTGTCGAGCCCGTGATCCTCGGCGCGGGCGACCGCGATCTTGGCGGAATCCACCCGGCTCATCTGCCCCGCTCCCACGCCGACGATCCGGTCGGGCGACGCGAGGACGATCGCGTTGGACTTGACGTGCTTGCAGACGCGCCACGCGAACGCCAAGGCGCGGTACTCGGTGTCGGTGGGCCGCCGTTTGGTGACGACCTGGCAGGCCCGCACGTCCACGCGGCCCAGGTCGCGCTCCTGATACAGCAACCCGCCGACGATCGGCTTGGCCTCGTAGCGCGCGGGCTCGGGTTGGGCGATATGCGGGATTTCCAGCAGACGGATATTCTGCAGGCGCTTGGACGAGGCCAGCAATGCGCGTGCGGCCGGGTCGTAGCCGGGGGCGATCAGAATCTCCAGAAAGCCGTGTTCGTAGAGGGCGAGAATTTCCCGGGCCGTATCCTCGTCCACCGCGCGGTTGAAGCCGACGATGCCGCCGAAGATCGAGACCGGGTCGCACGCCCGCGCCTTGCGGAACGCGTCGGCCAGCGACTCGGTCGAGGTCGCCGCGCCGCACGGGTTGGTGTGCTTGATCGCCACCGCGGCGGTCTCGTCGAACTCCTTCAGCAACTCGAACGCGGCGTTCGCGTCCACGATGTTGTTGTACGACAGGGCCTTGCCCTGCAGTTGGACGGCGTTGGCGATGCACGGCTCGTCAACCGCGGCCGCGCGATAGAAGGCCGCGGCCTGGTGCGGGTTCTCGCCGTACCGCAGGTCTTGGGCTTTGGTGTATTGCACGTGCAGCGTCTCGCCGAACGGTTGCCGGCCGCCGTGCGCGTCGAGACTGCCCAGATAGTCGGCGATGGCCGCATCGTAGCGCGCGGTCAGCCGGAACGCCTTTTTCGCCAACGCCAGCTTGAGGCCGTCCGGAAGACCGCCATCGGATTCCAGAGCCGCCAGCACCGCGGGGTAATCGTCCGGGTCCATCACCACGCCGACGTCGGCGTGGTTCTTGGCCGCGGCGCGCAGCAGCGACGGGCCGCCGATGTCGATGTTCTCGATCGCGTCGGCAAAGCGGCAATCCTCTCGTGCCACGGTCTGCTCGAACGGGTACAGATTGACCACGAGCAGGTCGATGGGGTGCAGCCCGTGCTCGGCCATCGTGCGGACGTGGGCTGGGTCGTCGCGGCGGTGCAGAATACCGGCGTGGATTCCGGGGTGCAGGGTCTTCACGCGGCCGCCGAGCATTTCGGGAAAGCCGGTGAATTCTTCGACCGGGGTCACGGGTACGGCCGCATCGCGCAGTGCCGCGGCCGTGCCGCCGGTGGACAGGATTTCGATCCCGAGTCGCGCCAGCCCGCGCGCCAAATCGACGATGCCCCGTTTGTCGCTCACGCTGACGAGCGCGCGGGTCACGGTGGCCATGCCGGGTTCCTTGCAGAGGACGAATCGGAAAGAAGAATGCGGGGGATGCTGAAAGCGGGGAGCACGTACCAGACGCCTCCCGGGTTGTAAAGGCAATCGGCCGGGCATACCTTGCGCCGCGATGACGGTCACGCTCAACGGCGACCCGCGGGAGTGTCGCGCAGGCGCTACCGTTGCCGATCTGGTGGAAGAACTCGGACTGACGCACAAACGGATCGCCGTCGAAGTCAACCGGGACATCATTGCCCTGGACGAATACGCCAGCCGCGGCCTCCGGGCCGGAGACGAAATCGAAATCGTCCACTTCGTCGGCGGCGGGTGACGCCGCGCCGACCCATGCCACGAGGCTGCCATGCACGACCCATTCGTTCTGGCCGACAAGGAATACCGCTCCCGACTGATCGTCGGCACCGGCAAATACAAGGACTTCGGCGAAACGCAACGCGCGATCGAGGCGTCCGGGGCCGAGATAGTGACCGTCGCGGTTCGGCGCGTGAACATCACCGACCCGAATCAGGAGAATCTGCTCGACTACGTCGACCCGAAACGTTACACCATCCTGCCCAACACGGCCGGCTGCTACACCGCCGCGGACGCGGTACGCACCTGCCGGCTGGCGCGTGAGGCCGGCGTCGGCAGTCTCGTCAAGCTGGAAGTCATCGGCGACGACAAGACCCTGTTCCCCGACATCCCGGGCACGCTGGAAGCCGCCAAGACGCTCATCGACGACGGATTCACGGTCCTGCCGTACATTCACGACGATCCCATTTCGTGCAAGAAACTCGAAGACATGGGCTGCGCGGCGGTCATGCCGCTGGCTGCGCCGATCGGCTCCGGGTTGGGAATCCGCAACCCCTACAACATCCGCATCATCCTCGAACACAGCACGGTCCCGGTGATCGTCGACGCCGGGGTGGGCACCGCGTCGGACGCCGCGGTTGCCCTGGAAATGGGTTGCGATGCGGTGTTGATGAACACCGCGATTGCCGCGGCGCAGGATCCGATACTGATGGCCGAGGCCATGCGGCTGGGCATCGACGCCGGGCGCAAGGCGTATCTGGCCGGCCGGATGGGCAAGAAGCTGTACGCGACCGCCTCGAGCCCGCTCGACGGCATGATCGCCTGACCCGTCTTTTTCGGAGGGAGTGACATACTTGACGATCCCACTCGGTCGTCATTCCCGCGGAAGCGGGAATCCAGTGCACGGATACCTGCTTGCGCGGAGCCTGCCCCCGGCTTGAACGGGGGTATGACGAAGAAAAAACAACTTCGGGATCGTCTCGTGTGCATGTCCGTTTTCGGACGCCGAACCGTTCCCGCGAGAGACCCAGCGCCTTGACCGCCTTCCGCGTCTATTTCGTCACCGACCGCAAGCAGACCGCAGGCCGACCCCTCGTCGACGTCGTGCATGCCGCGCTCGACGGCGGGATTCGCGGCGTCCAACTCCGAGAAAAAGACCTGGACGGCCGCGCGCTTCACACCCTGGCCGAACGCCTGCGCGTGCTGACGCGCCGCTACGACGCCCGCCTGCTGGTCAACGACCGGATCGACGTGGCGCTGGCGGTCGAGGCGGACGGCGTCCATCTCGGACACGATTCGTTTCCGGTGGAAACGGCGCGCAACCTGTTGGAGCCGAAGCGTCTGATCGGCGTTTCGACTCACTCGGAGGCAGAAATCGCCGCGGCGCAGGCCGCGGACTTCATCGTCTTCGGCCCGGTGTACGCTACGTCCTCGAAAGCCGTGTATGGCGCGCCCCAAGGGCCGGGCAAACTCCGGCGGGCCGTCGTTCTGAGTACGGTGCCGGTCTTCGCGATCGGCGGTATCACTGTGGACCGAGTCCCGGAAATTATCGAGGCCGGGGCGCGGGGGATCGCTCTAATCTCGGCCATCGGCGCCGCGCCCGACCCGGCGCATGCGGCTCGGGCGTTGGTCCGTGCAATGGAACGCGGAGATGGGCTGCGGCGGGCCGGGCTTGTCGTGCCGCGGCCCCATCGGTAGAATCCGCCGCCCATCCAACACGCCACCCTAGCTCAGTTGGTAGAGCAACTGATTCGTAATCAGTAGGTCGTCGGTTCGAGTCCGATGGGTGGCTCTGCTGATTATTTACCCTCCAAGTCTCCCCCTATCCCCAGCCCCCCCACAAGGGGGGAGGGGATGAGGAAGCGGAGAGAGAATTTTTTATTCAAGAGGGAACGTCCGGGAACGTGAATCTAGCGGCGGTCAACGAACTCGTGCTCCTTGGCGATCCACATGGCCGAGCGTTCGAAGTCGATGAAATGACTCTCGTCTTCGACCGCGATTTCCATGGCGCGCTTGGCTTCGGGTGAGTCGGCCAACGTGGCGAGGTCGGCGCGGGTGAACCACGCCTCGGCATGGCCGGTGTACGGCGGAGTTTCCGTTCCGCGGCTGGTCCGCAACTGCGCTTCCAATTCGTCCTCGAAGCGGTGGACCTGGAAATACCGCTGCATCCGCATCCCCGTGGCGACCCCGCGGATGACCGGCCCGTGATTGGTACGCCAATACAGTTGGGCTTCGTCGAGACTCAGACGTTCGGGATGCCGCAGGCAGAAGAAGATTTTCACGAACGGCCCGTGTTCGCGGGCGATCATCTCTTCGGGAATCGGATTGACCTGCGGGTATTCGTAATTCAGCCACAACGGCGAGTGTACGAGGTCGATGAAGCGGGCTTCGTCCTCAACCAAGGCTTTGGCCGCGTCCCGGCCCGCTGCGGTATCAAGGGCTGACACGAGCGCCTCCCGATTCCGCCACCACACCTCGGCGACGCCGTCGTACGGCGGCTCCATGCCGCCGCGGGCGTCCGCAAGCTGATCGTTCACCGGGTCGTCCAGCGTGTGGACCTGGACGTAGCGGTGCATGTTGAGCGCGGCGGCGTATCCGGCCACGAGCGGGCCGTGGACTCCACGCCAGTACTGCTGGAACTCGGCGCGCGACATGTCGGTTTTGCGGCGCAGAACAAAGGTGAGACGGATCATACTGAGCCTCCGTATTCCGGCCCGCCGGGCGCGGGCGGTTGGGGTGAACGGGAACAGGCGCGTCATAGCGCGTTCGGCCGCCGAGCGTAAAGCCGAACCGACCGTATGGTCAGAAGGAGTTTGTAGGTTCGATATTTCCTCCACCATAGTCCCTTTCCTAGAGGAAGAAAGGTAGAGCGTACACACCGCATAACATAACAACAATATCTGGATTTCAAACTAGCTACCTCCCCAAAATCTCCGTTTATTGACTTTCCGTTAGTGCATCTATATTTCAAGAAAGCTCGATAAGGATTCGTAAAATACCATGTTCGAGGCGCTGGGCGAGAAGCTGGACGGCGTGCTGCGCCGCGTGCGCGGACGTGCCAAACTGACCGAGAAGAACATCGACGAGGCCCTGCGCGAAGTGCGCGTGGCATTGCTGGAAGCCGACGTCAACTTCCGGGTCGTCAAAGACTTCGTCGAACGGGTCAAGACGCAGGCGATCGGTCAGGCCGTATCGGCCAGCCTGTCGCCCGGCCAGCAACTCGTGAAAGTCGTCCATGCCGAATTGGTCACGCTGCTGGGCGGTGCGCATACCGCTCTGGATCTCTCTGCTCCCACGCCGGTCGTGATTCTCTTGGTCGGACTGAACGGATCGGGGAAAACGACCACGGCCGGGAAACTGGCCCGGTATCTGAAGCACGAGCGGCAGCGTCGACCGTATCTGGTGCCGGTCGATACGTTCCGGCCCGCGGCGGTCAAGCAACTCGCCGTTCTGGCCAGGGAAGTCGACGTCCCCGTTTATCCGACTCCGACCGATGGCTCGGCCAGCGACCCCATCCCTGTCGCTCAAGCCGGCGTTGAGGCCGCACGTCGCCACGGCTGCGACGTGGCGCTGATCGATACGGCCGGCCGGTTGCAGGTCAACGACGAACTGATGGCTGAACTGGGGCGGCTGAAAGACGCGGTCCAGCCCCACCAGACCTTGCTCGTCGCCGACGCCATGACCGGCCAGGAGGCGGTACACGTGGCGGAGGGCTTCCACGACCGCCTGCATGTGGACGGCGTCGTGCTGACCAAGATCGAGGGCGATGCGCGGGGAGGAGCCGCGCTGTCGCTCCGCTCGGTGACCGGTACACCGATCGTGTTCGTGGGGGTTGGAGAAAAGCTCGACGCCCTGGAGCCGTTTCACCCGGAACGCATCGCGTCGCGTATCCTGGGTATGGGCGACGTGCTATCGCTGATCGAAAAGGCTGAGAAGGTTTACGATCAGCGCCAAGCCGAAGCGCTCGAACAGAAACTGCGCAAGAACCGTTTTACGCTCGAAGACTTTCAGGAACAGCTTCGCATGGTCAAACAAATGGGCTCGTTGACGGACATGGTTTCGCTGCTGCCCGGGGCCAAGAAGCTGCTCAAGGGCGCCGATATGGACGCCGCGGAAAAAGACTTCAAGCGCATCGAGGCGATGATCAACTCGATGACCAAGCTGGAACGCCGCAGACCCGAATTGCTGAACGGCAGCCGGCGCAAGCGGATTGCCAAGGGGAGCGGCACGACGGTCATTGAGGTGAATCGCTTTTTGAAGCAATATCGGGAGACGAAGAAGATGATGCGCAAGCTTTCGGGTGCCGGCGGGAAGAAGATGAAGAAAGGCTTCGCCCTGCCTGCCCTTGGACAATAGGAGGCCCCCCGGCAGGGACCATCGGAAAAGGACAGCCAGACGCTATGGTAAAAATCCGACTCGCCCGACACGGCGCAAAGAAGCGCCCATTCTACCGCATCGTGGCCGCGGACGCGCGCGCGCCGCGGGACGGCCGCTTTCTCGAACGGCTCGGCTCGTACGATCCGACGCAGGAGCCGGCGGCTATCGTCATCAAGCACGACAAGTTGCAACGGTGGTTGCAACAGGGGGCGCAGCCCACCCAAACGGTTGCGCGACTCATCAAGACGGCCGGGAGTGCACCGGAAACCTGATCCCGCGCGGTCCGGGAAATGGGAACACTGCCATGAAGGAGCTTGTCGAATACCTCGCCAAATCGCTGGTCAACAACCCGCACGAGGTTGCCGTCTCTGAGGTCCGGGGCGAGACCGCCGACATCCTCGAACTTCGGGTCGCCAAGGAAGACCTTGGACGCATCATCGGGAAACAGGGCCGCACGGCGAAGTCGATGCGCACTCTGCTCAACGCCGCGGCTTCCCGGACCAACCGCAAAGTTGTCCTCGAAATCATCGAAGAAGAATGAGTCGGGCGGCGAAGCCGAAACGGGCCGCCTGATCGAACTCGGCCGGGTCGCTGGCGCCCACGGCCTGCGCGGCGAGGTTCGCGTCACCCCGCACGCCGCCCCATGTCCGACGTTACGGATCGGCCTCCATGTCCGGTTGAGTCTGCCAGACGTGGCCACACGGACACTCGAAATCGTCAACGTCCGCACCGTCCAGAAAGCCCGTCGGCAAACGCCGCGCCTGCTCCTGGCGTTCGCTGGTATAGACTCTCGTGGCGAAGCCGAATCGCTGCGTGGGGCTGCCCTGCTCGTAGATGAAGCCGCGTTGCCCAAGCTCGGCGCAGGCGAGTTCTATCACTACCGATTGATTGGGTTCGCCGTGGAAACCGTTACCAGCGAACAGGTCGGCGATATCCAGGGAGTGTTGACGACGCCTGCCCATGACGTACTGGTAGTTGGCAACGGCAGCGTGGAACATCTCGTCCCGGTCGTCGAGGACGTCATCCGTGCGATCGATCTGTCGCGCCGCCTCGTGGTGATCGACCCGCCGCCCGGGCTGTTGGACGCCGCGCCGCAGGGATAATCTGACCTTTCCATGCACTTCCACGTTCTGACGATTTTCCCAGACTGGTTTGCCTCGCCTCTATCGACCGGTCTGCTCAAAAAAGCGCAGGACAAGGGCATCCTGTCGTTCACGATTCACGATCTGCGCGATTACGCGCCCGGCAAGCACCGCTCGACCGACGATACTCCGTACGGCGGCGGGCGAGGTATGGTGATGAGTCTGGAACCTCTCGTCGCTGCCATCGAGGCCGTCCGTGGCCCGCTGCCGGACGCGAAATGTCTCTTGCTTTCCCCGCAAGGGCCGCGACTCTCGCAGGAAAAGGCAGTCGAGTTAGCCGGATGTCCCGCGCTGGTACTGATCTGCGGACGGTACGAGGGCGTGGACGAGCGCGTGCGAGCATTCGTCGATGAAGAAATCTCGATCGGAGATTACATCGTCAGTGGTGGAGAGGCCGCGGCGCTGGTGGTCATCGACGCGGTCGCCCGGCTCGTGCCCGGGGTGATCGGTTGCCGCGAGTCCGCGGAAGACGAATCATTCACCATCGGCCTGCTCGAATATCCCCAATATACGCGGCCCGAGGAATTCCGCGGGATGCGGGTCCCTAGCGTGCTGCTGTCCGGCCACCATGGTGAAGTCGTGCGCTGGCGACGCAGGCAGTCGCTGCTCCGCACGAAAGCCCGCCGCCCGGACTTGCTCGACCACGCCGACCTGAGCGACGAGGAACGGCGATGGATCGAGCGGCAGCCGAACACGGAACCCTGATCCGCAGAACGAACCGTTCCGTCGTTGCGCCGAGCCTTCCGCTGGAACGTGCCCATGTCCGACGTGTTCATCGCGCTCATCCATCACCCGGTGTACGACAAGCAGCACGCCGTGGTGACCACTTCCATCACCAATATGGATATCCACGACATCGCCCGCAGTGCACTCACCTATGGCGTCCGCCGTTACTTCATCGTCAATCCGGTCCGCACTCTCCAGGCGTTGGCGGAAAAAATCCTCGACCATTGGCAGACCGGCCACGGCAGCACGTACAACACGACCCGGCGTGACGCGCTGTCCATCGTCACGCTGGCCGACACCCTGGACAAGGTAAAAGAGACGATTCGGCAGTCCACCAACCGCGTCCCGCGGGTGATTGCGACAACGGCACGAAACGGGTGCGGGCGGCTCGGCTTTGCCGAGTTCCGTGCCCAACTCGCTCAGGACGGGCCGCCCATTCTGTTGCTGCTGGGAACCGGCTGGGGGCTGACCGACGCTGTCCTGGCCGACGCCGATGCCGTGCTGGAACCGATACGGGGCCACGGTGCGTACAACCATCTGTCCGTGCGCGCCGCGGCGGCCATTCTGTTGGACCGCCTCCTCGGACCGCCGGCTTGACCGCGGTCAAGCCGGCGGCTAATAACTGCACGCTCAAGGAGAAGCCCACCATGAGCAACCTCGTCGCTCGAATCGAAGCCCGACAGCAGAAGACCGACATTCCCGACTTCAAGGCCGGCGACACGTTGCGCGTGCATGCCAAGATCGTCGAGGGCGACAAGGAACGCATTCAGGTATTCGAGGGCGTGGTCATCAGCCGTGCGAACGGCAAGGGCAACCGCGCCAGCTTCACGGTCCGAAAAGTCTCCTACGGAGTCGGGGTCGAGCGCATCTTCCCGCTTCACTCCCCGCGGATCGAGAAAATCGAGATCGTCGCACGCGGCCGGGTCCGGCGTGCCAAGCTGTACTATCTGCGCCAGCGCATCGGAAAAGCCGCGCGCGTCAAAGGCACCCGCCTACAAACCCCCGTCGTCGGCGCGACCAGCCAAGTCGTCGCCTTAGCCGAGAAAGCCACGTCCCAGGCCGACGAATCCTCGGCGGACGAGTAGCCGCGGCCTGTCGACGCCATTTTTTACTTCTGCATAACGTGGGTAAACCACCCACACTCCCATACCTATCCAGCGGAACTTTCCACTTCACGCCGCGGATTCCAGAAGTCCGCGCAGTGCTAGTTTCCGCTCTGCCCTTCACTTGCAGTCCTTTGTTCCTCTTAGATGCTATCCGAAAAGCGATAGCCGCTGCCGAAACGCTCGGCTATGATGCTCGGCAACTTTTTCACCAAGGCCGGGTATGCCACAGCCCTACGACATCATCATCATCGGCGGCGGGGCCGCGGGATTCACCGCGGGGCTGTACGCCGCGCGAGACCGATGCCGGTCGCTGTTGCTCGAACGCTTTTCCGCTGGCGGCCAGATACTCAACTGCGAACACATCGAGAACTTTCCCGGTTTCCCGGACGGTGTGGCAGGCTATACGCTCGGACCGCTGCTCCAGCAGCAGGCCACCGACCTCGGGCTGGAACTACAATTGGCCGAGGTCGTGTCGGTGCGACGCGACGGTGACTTGTTGCACCTGCAGACGGATGGAGACGCGTTTCAGACCAAGACACTCATCGTCGCCAGCGGCTCCGTCTTCACGCCGCTCAATGTGCCGGGCGAACGGGAATTTCTCGGTAAAGGCGTCTCACACTGTGCAGCCTGCGACGGCGCGTTCTTCATGGACGAGCCGGTCGTCGTGGTCGGAGGCGGCGACGCGGCCCTAGACGAGGCACTCCACCTGACGCAGTACGCCTCGCAAGTGACGGTCGTGCATCGCCGCGACGCACTGCGCGCCTGCCGGCTTCTGCAAGAACGGGCGCAGGCGCACGACAAGCTGTCATTCCGCTGGAATGCGGTCGTGCGCGCCATCGAAGGCAGCGATGGAGTGGATCGCGTTCGGCTCGAAGACGTAGCCGCGGGCACGGCGTCCGCGTTGGACGTGGCCGGCGTGTTCATCTACGCGGGGCTGTCGGCCAAGACCGACTTCCTGGACGATCTCGTGCCACTCAATAGGAACGGCCAGATCGTGACCGACGTGTGGATGCGGACCCCGGTGCCGGGCGTCCTGGCCGCGGGCGACGTGCGTCATGCGTCGGCGCGGCAACTCGTGTCGGCCGCGGGCGACGGCGCGACTGCGGCGCTGGCGGCTATTCGATATCTGCGGACGAACGAGTGGGCGGAGGACTAGACCAGCCCTCAGCGCCGTTGTTCCCGGCCCGCTTCTGATGTAGGAGGGAGCAGGCATGGCAAATACCACGTTCGATACACTGACAACTGCCCGAATGCTCAAGGCAGCGGGATTTGAGTCCGACAAGGCCGAGGCGATCGCGGACACCATGCGCCAAGCCGTCACAGAAGGCGTGGCTGACAAAGCAGACATTGCCGATGTGAAGGCGGGTATTGCCGAAGTAAAAGCCGCCCTCGTTACCGGACAAGCTAAATTGGCCGCCCTGCAATGGATCGTCGGGATCCAATTCGCGATGGTCCTTGCTACAGCCGCCAAGCTGTTCGGATTCTTTGAGGCCGGGCAATAAGCAATCGAAATGGAAGACAGACGCTCTCCCCACCAAGGAAAAAATCGTACCGTCCATCGAAGCACGGAAGGATGAGCCTCCAATGAACTACGTTCCCTACGTCATCGAACAGACCGGCCGCGGCGAGCGGACCTACGACATCTATTCCCGGCTGCTCAAGGATCGGATCATCTTTCTCGGCTCCGAGGTCAACGACGCGGTGGCCGACGTCATCGCCGCCCAACTCCTGTTTCTGGAATCGGAAGACCCGGAAAAGGACATCCACCTGTACATCAATTCGCCGGGCGGCTCGGTCACGGCGGGGCTCGCCATCTACGACACCATGCAGTACGTCACGCCCGCGGTCTCGACCATGTGCGTCGGCCAGGCGGCCAGCATGGGCGCGGTGCTGCTCACCGCGGGGGCCAAGGACAAACGCTTCGCCCTGCCGCACTCGCGCATCATGCTGCACCAACCCCTGGGCGGCGTGCAGGGGCAGGCGACCGACATCGACATTCACGCCAAGGAAGTGCTGCGTATGCGCGAAGAACTAAACGCTTTGCTGGTCAAACATACCGGCCAGACCATGAAGAAGATCGAGAAGGATACCGACCGGGACATGTTCATGTCCTCCGAGCAGGCCGTCAAGTATGGCATCATCGATCAGGTGATTACCAGCCGGAACCCGGAAGCCCAGACCGACGAGGGCAAGAAGAGCAAATAAAAGTACAGCTTTTTCCCAGGAGGGATCCCGATGACGGTCGAGCAAATCAGCGTGTTGGTCTCCGTAGTCTCGGTCGGCATCGCCCTGGCCGGTCTGATGCTGGCCGGCCTGCGCTGGATCCGCAACGAATTCCGAGACCTGCGCGCCGAGATCAAGGACGTCCGAGGCGAGGTCAAGGATGTCCGAGGCGAGATCAAGGATGTCCGTCAAGAGGTCAAAGACGTCCGCCAGGAGGTCAAGGACCTGCGCCAGGAAATGGAAACGCGGCTCTCGGTCGTCGAGCGTCAGCAGGCAAAGCTCGAAGGGTTACTGGAAGGCTTGCGCGAGTCCATCACCGGTCGCCGGGCCGCCTGACTATCTCTAACGTTCGCCAACATCTAGTGAGCGGGGAGATTGCCACGTCTGGGGCTGTGGCAATCTCCCCGTTCAGATTCATAGTGCGATGCTGCAAGTTCAGCGTGGCAATCACAGATGGCGCTCAGTAGATCGTCACGGGAATGAGTATTGGTTGCCCGCCGAACAACGTGTAGCCCCGGACGGCGAGCGGATCCTGGCTGAACACTTCGCATGTGGTCCGGCGTCAGGCTTCTTCCTCCGTTTTGCCTGCGTCCATCAGGGCGGCTTGCAAGTTCGCGGACGTGCCGTCGTCCGCCATTTTGTTCGGCCAATAGAAGGGATGGTCTTCGGGGCAACGTCCACGGTCCACGTTACCGGTTCCCCTGACGTATCGTTGCACTCGAACGTGACCGCACACGGGAACATAGGGGCCGTATAGGGGCCGGGCCGATCCTTCTGGCAGTAGAGATGCACCCACGCTTGCCACGGGGAAAGATTCAGAAACGTTGCCCGACGTTCTCCCCGCACGGTAGGCGTGTCGGGTGTCTCCGGGTCGCCCGGGATATCCGTTGGTGGGGACGGATCATCGACAGGTGTTACTTCGACAGCGAATTGATACTCTCCGGTAAAGAAACGCGGGGAGAAGCCCTGTGGGAATAGCTGAATATATGGTACCTGGGGAGAGAGTGGCTTCACTATCGAAAACCTGGAAGGCAGAAATTATTTCTATCAGGATGCGTCGTCGAGCGGCTTCCCCTTATGGATGGGTAATCGACAAGAGGTCTTCTGTTCGAATCGTAGACAACACACCTCAGTGTCCCGTCTCTCTCCCCGACTGCATAGAATACAATTTGGACGGAGGATCTAACGGGAATGTCGAGTCTGAAAACATCAACATCTTCAGGACATTCAAACACTCCACGCGCGACTATGCCTTGGTATTCGATCCCAGAAGGAGAAGGTGTTATTCGCGTCGCCTCAAACCGCTGATTGCCGTGGTCGTCATTTCCTCCGCCAGTTGTCCCCAGCGAACATTGTGCCGCCGTCGGAATCGAGGCTTCCAGACTAAGCATCCCTACAAGAATTCCGAATATGGCCTGATGCGCCGCACCCGGACGCCGGCTATCCATTGTCCCATTGCAGTTGGCTACGCGCTTCATGTCTCTTGATTGATGCCAATGTGCGGTTCTTCATGTCGTACCCTCTCTATCTTTATACGCTTCCCGTGTGCGGATGGGACGATCCATAGTAGATTGCCGAGCGTTGCGTAAGAGACAGGGGAGGCTCTTCGTGCCAACTTAGATCGGTTTCGCAATGCTCGGGCCGGTCGCTAAATGCCGGGGAGGTTTCGACCTCGGGGAGGAAACTCTGCGCTGGTTCAATCAGCCTAACGCTCTGCGGATACGCCCTCCTCGGCATGGTTTTTCTCGTGGCGGTGCGTATTTATGCACAAGAAACTTCGCGCGGTTCGAAGGTTCGACTGAAGGATAAAATTCAAGGCTCGAACAGATGGCACCACACGGTGTGCGTGTCGGCGCCGCGGCCGGTCCGGATCGGGGGCGGCGGCGTAGTCTTGCAGTGAGGCATGGCTTCCGGGCAGCGGGTGTGGAACGGGCAGCCGGGCGGCGGGTCCAGCGGAGACGGGACGTCGCCGGACAGGACGCGGCGCTCGGTACGCCGGGCTGGGTCGGGCACCGGGTTGGCCGCCATGAGGGCCAAGGTGTAGGGATGCCGTGGGTTGCGGAACAGTTCGTCCGTGCCGGCGACCTCGACCAGTTTGCCCAGATACATGACCGCCACCCGGTCGGCGACGTGCTCCACGACGTTCAGGTCGTGCGAGATGAAGAGATACGACAGGCCCAAGTCTGCTTGCAGGTCCTGCAACAGGTTGAGGATCTGGGCCTGAATCGAGACGTCGAGCGCCGAGACGGGCTCGTCGCACACGATGAATTCGGGATCCAGGGCCAGGGCGCGTGCAATACCGATGCGCTGGCGCTGGCCGCCGGAAAATTCGTGCGGGTAGCGCGTCCGATAGCCGGGGGCCAGCCCGACGCGATCCAACAAGTCGCACACGCGGCGGTCCAACGCGGCGCCCGCGGCCACGCCGTGGACCTTGAGCGCCTCGCCGACGATCGCGCCGACGGTCATGCGCGGATTGAGCGAACTGTACGGGTCCTGAAAGATGATCTGCATCTGCCGCCGGGCTCGGCGGAGTTCGGCCGGGCTGAAGCGCAACACGTCCCGGCCGCGGAACAGGACGTTGCCGGCCGTCGGCTCGATCAGCCGCAAGAGCGCGCGACCCAGCGTCGTCTTGCCGCAGCCCGATTCGCCGACCAGCCCGAACGTCTGGCGCTCGTGGACGGTGAACGACACCGTATCGACCGCCTTGACCCAGGCCGAGACGCGCGAGAATACCCCGCTGCGGACCGGGAAGTATTTCTTCAGGTCGCGGACTTCGACCAGCGGCGAACGTTCGTCGTTCCGACCGGCGTCGGTTGAGGAGGGGGACGTCGGGTCCGCCATGAGCGTTGGGTTCCTCGTCAGGTCTGACGATCCACCGCGGCCGGACCGTGGAGCCAACACGCGGTTTCATGGTCGGCCTCGGGCTGGGCGGGGAGCGGCTGGGTCTCCGCACAGAAGGCGAGTGCCGCGGGACACCGCGCGGCAAAGGCGCAGCCGGGCGGATAGTCGAGCGGCGAGGGGACGGTGCCCGCAATCGCGGCCAAGCGTGTATCGCGCCGCCCCCGCCGCGGGACGGCGCGCAGCAGGGCTTGGGTGTACGGGTGTAGCGGGTTGCGAAACACGCTGGCGACGTCCGCCCGCTCCACGATCTTGCCGGCGTACATCACGGCCACGTTCTTGGCGAACTGCGCCACCACGCCCAGGTTGTGCGTAATCAGCAGCAGCGCCATGCCGAGTTCGGCTTGCAGGCGTTCCAGCAGGTTCAGAATCTGCGCCTGCACCGTGACGTCCAGCGCGGTCGTGGGCTCGTCGGCGATCAACAGGGCAGGGCGGCAGGCCAGCGCCATGGCGATCATCACGCGCTGTTTCATACCGCCCGACAGTTCGTGCGGATATTGCGCGAGGCGCTGCGCGGGCGACGGAATCCCGACCGTGTCGAGCAGGCGCACGATCTCGGCCTGCGCCGCGGACTCGGACAGCCCGCGGTGCAGGCGCAGCACCTCGCCGATCTGCCGCCCGACCGTGAACACCGGATTGAGCGAGGTCATCGGCTCCTGAAAAATCATGCCTATGGACTTGCCGCGGATCTTGCGCATGGCCGCTTCGGGCAGGCCGGCCAAGTCCTGCCCCCGGAAATGCAGCGCGCCCCGCACGATGCGGCCCGGCGGCTCGATCAGCCGCATGATGGACAGCGCGGTCGCCGACTTGCCGCAGCCCGACTCCCCCACCAGGGCCAGCGTCTCGCCCGCCCGAATCTCCAAATCGACGCCGCGCACCGCGCGGACTTCGCCCCGGTCGGTGAAGAACGACACGTGCAGGTCGCGGACCGTGAGCAGCACCGCAGCCATTCAGCGCGTCCGCAGCCGCGGGTTCAGGGCCTCGCGCAGCCCCTCGCCCACCAGATTGAAGGCCAGCACCACCACGAAGATGGCGAGCCCGGGGATGAAGAACAGCCACGGCGCGTCGAAGATGAATCCGCGCCCGCTGGCCAGGATGTTGCCCCACGTAGCGTCCGGCGGCTGCACGCCGAAGCCGAGAAAGCTCAACGCCGACTCGGTCAGAATCGCGCCGGCCACACCGATCGTGGCCGACACGAACACGGGCGCCACGGCGTTCGGCACCATGTGGCGGAAGATGATGCGCCGTTCGGGCACGCCCAGGGCGTGCGCCGCCACCACGAAGTCCTGCTCGCGCAGGGCGAGGAACTCGGCGCGCACGAAACGGGCGGTCGTCATCCAGCTCGTCAGGCCGATGACGATCATGATGTTGTAGATACTCGGCGGCAGCAGGGCCACGACGGTCAGGATCAGAAAGAAGGTCGGGAAACACAGCATGATGTCGGTGAAGCGCATGATGAGGGTATCGACCGACACGCCGCCCAGCTTAACAGTGCCGTAGAAACCCGCCACGCCGCCCAGCACGATGCCGATCGACACCGAGATGCCGACCGCGATCGCCCCGATCGACAGCGACACGAACGCGCCCTGCAACATGCGCGCGAACACGTCGCGCCCCAGTTCGTCGGTGCCCAGCAGATACACGCCGCCCACGGGATGATCCGCGATTGGAATGCGCGCCGCGGAGACGCGCGACAGCGGCGGCAGGAATTTGTCCGGCAATCGCACCGTGGCCGGGTCGAACACGACCTGCCAGTCGGTCAGCAGTTTGCCGGCCGCGGCCAGCACGACCAGCAGGCCGAGCACGAGCAAGCCGGCGACGGCCAGCCGGTCCTTGCGGAAGATGCGCCACGCTTCCTGCAGCGGCGTTTCCGCGCGGGCCGAATCGGCCGCGTCGGTCGGCGCAGGCTGGCGGGGGTGATCGGCCATGCGGTTCACTGCAAACGGATGCGCGGGTCGGCCACGGCGTACAGCAGGTCGGACACGAACGTGCCGGCCAGCGTCAGCCCCGCGGCCATGAAATTCAGCGTCAGGATCACCGGAAAATCACGGGCCAGAATCGCTTCGTAGCCCAGCCTGCCCAGGCCCGGCCACGCGAAGATCTGCTCGAAGATGACCGACCCGCCGATCAGCGCGGGCAGCAGAAACCCGAACATGGTCACGAACGGCAGCAGCGCGTTACGCAGCGCGTGGCGGTACATCACGTCGTCTTCGGCCAGTCCCTTGGCACGCGCGGTACGCACGTAGTCCTGGCGCGCGACTTCCAGCATCTGCGAGCGCACGTAACGCGACAGGATCGCGATGCCGGCCAGCGCGGACATGAACGACGGCACGACCAGGTGCCACAGCCGGTCCATCCAGCGGAAGGCCGGCTGCGCGTCCTCCATACCGAAGGTGCGCAGCCCGATGACGGGCACGTTGAACACGTCCACCACCCACTGGATGACGAGATACGACAGAAAGAAGCCGGGGATGGAGATGAGGGCGTAGGCCACGAACGTACTGCCGCGGTCGAAGGCCGAGCCGCGGCGCATGGCGGCTTGAATGCCGGTCGGAAACGACAGGCTCCAGACGATGAGGGTGGCGCACACGAACAGCGGCAACGAGTTGAGAAACCGCCGCCAGATCTTCGGCAGCACCGGCTGGCTGTCCTTGAACGACTTGAGTTCGCCGGTCGCCAGATCGCGCAGCCAGTAGGCGTATTGCGCATACAGCGGCTCGTCGAGATGGAACGCTGCGCGGATGCGGGCCACGTCTTCGGGTTTCATGCGCGGGTTGGACGGGTCCACCTCGCTCGGTTCGCCGGGCGCCAAGTGCACGATGGAGAAGGCCAGCACCGAGATCACGACCAGCAGGGCCAAGCGTTGCAGAATCGCGCGCAGCAGAAACGTCCACATGGTGCGTCTCGATAGTTACGGACTGAGGGATTGTGGCGGTTGTTCGTCGGACTCTCACCCCCGGATCAAGTCCGGGGCAGGCTCTCGCCTCCGTTCAGCCATCGAAGCGCGTCAGAAGTCGGGCGTGAATTCGAGCTTCCGCCACTTGTTGAAATAGAACGCAATGCTGCCGCTCCTGGTCGGATAGATTTTTGCGAAACGTTCGCTCCCGTCGGGCGCGCGCTCGACCATGACGATCTTGCGGTCGAGCACGCGCGTCGCCAACCCGACGTACAGAAACGTGTACGGCTGGTCCTCGGCAATCGTGCGGTGCAGGCGGTGGGCCAGGGCGCGCTGCGCCGCGCGGTCGTACTCGCGGCGGAGGCGCACGATCAGCGCGTCGGCCTCGGGGCTGGCGTAGCCCACGAAATTGAGTTGCTGCGGGCCTGCCTGACTCGAGTGGAAGATCTGGTACAGGTCGGGGTCGATGCCCATGCTCCAGCCCAGCACCACGGCGTCGAACGATCCCGTGTTGACGAAATCCTGCAGGAACACCGCCCACTCGAATACCTGGGTGCGGCAGCGCACGCCGATCTTCTTCCAGGCGTCCTGGGCGATGGCCAGCACGTTGGCGCGCAGCGGGTTGCCGTTGTTGGTGATGAGCGTGAACTCGAACACCGTACCGTCCTTTTCCAGCCAGCCGTCCGCGTTGGGCCGCCAGCCCGCCTCCGCCAACAGCCGTTGCGCGGCCGCGGGATCATAGGGCAGCGGCTGAATGCCGTGGTCGTACCACTCGGTCTGGCGGGGATACGGGCCGGTGGTCCGCTCGCCCTCGCCGTACAGCACGTAGGTGATGATGTCGTCGGTATTGATCGCCATGCCCAGCGCCCGGCGTACGCGCGGGTCCGCGAACAGCGGCTTGCGGTTGTTGTAGCCGATGTAGGTGTAGCCGAAGCCGAGGCTGGAAAAGGACTGATACGTGTCGTCCTGCTTGTAACGCGCGACCTGATGGGGTTGCACGCCGTAGGCGTCGATGGCCCCGCTCTTGAACTCCACTTCCTGGGTCAGCAGGTCGGGAATGACCCGAAAATAATAGTGCGCATACTCCGGAGGCCGCTCCCAATAGTCGTCGTTGCGCGCCAGTTTGATGAACTCGTCGCTGCGCCACTCGACGAAGCGGAACGGGCCGGTGCCGACCGGCGCGCGGTTGAAGGCGCTGTCGCGCATCCCGAAGCCGGCGCGCGCCGCGTCCGACACGGACTGTGCTTGCATTTCCCGCGCCAGCGCGTCCGCGTTCAGCAGGTGTTCGGGCAGAATCCCCATCATCCAGGCGTTGATCGCCGGCGAGTAGAGCCGTTTGTAGGTGACCACCACGGTATGCGCGTCGAGCACGTCGACCCGTTTGATCGGCTCGTAATCGGAGGTGCGCGGCGACAGGTTGCGCGGATTCATCAGGGCGTCGTAGGTGAACTTGACGTCGCCGGCGTCGAACGGGTGTCCGTCGTGAAAGCGCACGCCGGTGCGCAGCCGGAAGCGGATGACCGGGTTGTGTTCGGCCAGCGGGAGCAGCTCCGTGGCGCGCGCCGCGACCTGCGTGCGTTGCGTTTCGGAGGCCGACTCCGCCGCGGACACGTGCGCCGCATACGGAAAATCGTCGAAATAATCTTCGCCCAGCACGGGTTCGAGCCGGTCGAAGAAATCCTGATCGACCCGCGCCAACGTGAAGGCGACCCGCGGCGGTACGCGCAGCGCGACGTCCACGTCCATGACGCCGCCCGGCTCGTCGGCCGCGGGCAGGCTGAGCGTTTCGGTGCGCGTCTCCGCGGGAAGGGGCCGCATGGACAGCAACGTTCCGTCGAGCCCGGGCAATTCACCCGCGGCGCGCGCGTCCGCAATGGCCTCGATCAGCCGCGCCGCGGTTGCCGGGCTGCCGTCCGCTAGGCGCCGGTCCGGGCGCGCCACGAGATACGCGGTCTCGGTCACCGTCCAATCGGTCGCCAGCCGGCCGCGCAAGTTGAGGTTTTCGTCCAGGTCGAGCAGGCCGTCGAACACCAGGGCGGTGATCCGGCTGCTGGCCGCATCCGCGTTCAGAATCGGGTTGAGGATTTTCGCGTCCCCGATCGAGCCTTCGATGTACGTCCGCAGCCGGGCGGGATTTCCTACCGCTTGCGTCTCGTAGCTGGGCACCCAGAAATAGGACTGCAACAGCAACGCGACCAGCGCCAACGGCGCCAGAATCAGCAGGCGTTTCAGCAGCATGAGCAGGCGTCACCGCGGAGAACGAGCCGACTACGCCGCCCCCTCGTCACCGACCACTGGTCACTAGCCACTATTCATCCCGTTCCCAATACGGATCGGTGTCGAGCGGCGGGCGCGTATCGCTGAGTTGGAACAGCACACCGCAGGAACTGCGCGGGGAGATGAAGGCGTCCCGGAACTCGGAGTCGTCCAGATGTTTGTCCACCACGCGCACGCCACGGCTTTCCAGATAGGCGACTTTTTCGGTGAGGTTCGGGGTTTGGAGCGTGATGTGGTGCACGCCCTCGCCGCGTTTCTCCAGATACTTCGCCACGAACCCGTCAGCGGCGATCGGCTCGATGAGTTCGATCGTGAACCCGTCCAGGTCGAACACCGCGAAGCGGAAGGTGCCGTTCCGGTCGGTACGCGCGAACCGGAAGGCGGCCCCGAGCACCCCTTCGTAGAACGCCCGCGCCCGGTCGATGCTGTGGACCGCAATACCGACGTGGTCCAGCCGGCCGACCGGCGTATTTCCTTCCGGCATCCCGTGCCCCCCTCGTTCCGGCAGGGGTGTACCCCGTTTGCTTCGGGCAAGGCAAGCGGAGTGGGTGGCGGGGAGTGTCTCAGTTCGAGATTTCCGGGCTGATCCGGTGGTGCGGGTACGAACTTGATCCGGGGAGGGGAGAATTCTCGAACCGAGAGACTCCCCGGTGTCCAGATGAAGGTGTCGGCCGCGAGCTACGATATTGCCGTTTGGCCCGAGCTGGTCCACAATCCGGGCCGGGGAGGAGCCGCGAATGGTCATGGAACACGGCCTGCCGGGCGTGGCAGCACCCGGACGCACCAAGGTCTGGATCGCGGCCAGCCGGCCGTTTTCGTTCACCGCATCGATCACGCCCGTGCTGATCGGGTCGGTCCTCGGCGCTTTGGACGGCGTCTTTCATTGGGGCCGCTTCGGGCTGGCGCTGGCCGGCTCCCTCTGCATCCACATCGGCACCAACATGGTCAACGACTACTACGACCACCGAAGCGGCGTGGATACGCTGGCGTCCCGGAGCGGGAGCCAAGTCCTGCCGCGACGGTGGCTGACGCCCGACGAACTGTATTGGGCGGGCGTCGCCGCGTTCGCGGCCGGCGCCGGGTTCGGCCTCGTGCTGGTCTGGCTGTGCGGCTGGCCGATTCTGGCGCTGGGCGTCGCCAGCGTGCTGGCCGGGTATTTCTACACCGCCAACCCGGTCTCGCTGGCTTACGTCGCGCTCGGCGAGGCGACCGTCTTCGTCTTCATGGGACCGGTCATGATCGTCGGCGCGTATTACGTCCAACACGAGGCGTTCGCACTGGCGCCGCTGCTCGTGTCGTTGCCGGTCGGCTGTCTGGTCGCCGCCATTCTCCAAGCCAACAACATCCGCGACATCGAAGCCGACCGCAGCCACGGCAAGCACACGTTGGCGACCGTGCTCGGCCGGCGTGCAGCGGACTGGGAGTTGGCCGCTTTGGTGTACGGCGCTTTCACGTTGACCGCCGGGTTGGTCGCCGTCGGCTTGACGCCCTGGCCGGTGCTGCTGACCGGCCTGTCGCTGCGATTGGCCGTGCCCGCGGTGCGGCGCATCTTTTCGCACGGCCGCATGGACGGCATCGACGAGCAGACGGCCAAGCTGCACCTGGAGTACGGAGGCTTGCTGATTATCGGACTGCTGCTGAGCCACCTGCTCGGCTGGGACACCACATCCGGCGGGTAGCGTGTGCGCTTACAATCCTCCCTTTGACTTCCTTCGACAATCTCGGAAACCTTCCCATCCCTAAGTTCGTTGAGCTTGTCGAAACGAACCCCGATGTCACCTTGGCCTTCGCATCTCTCCCCAGTCCTTCGACCTTTCGATCCTTCGACAGGCTCAGGACAACGCAAGCTCGAAGCACCGCAAGCTCAGGGACCACCGGGAGAGGGCCAGAGCCTGTCCCGGACTTGATCCGGGAGAGAGGGTCCGATCCGCAGCATCGAATCACCCCCACAATGGTAAACCGGGACACCCCGCGGCCGGGTCTATGTTTTTCAGGAGCTTTTTTGAGTAAATAAGGAAGCGGAGCCGTCGCGGGACGATCCGGTTCCGGGCGATTTCGAGGAATCAATGGCGAA
Source organism: uncultured Binatia bacterium (SeqCode) (assembly GCA_965200125.1). Classification (GTDB taxonomy): domain Bacteria; phylum Desulfobacterota; class Binatia; order Bin18; family Bin18; genus Bin18. Next base: position 2,573,803 of record OZ241332.1, read on the forward strand.
ACGTACGACACCGCAGGCCCATACGAGAGCCTATACGGCGCGGGGCTATTCCTCTCTCTCAACGAAGGGAGGCATTTCCTCTCTATGTATCGGCCTTGCGTTTTCGGGCTGCCTGACTTCTGCCGCGTCGAAATCGCGTCCGAACCCCAGCCCGCCGCCATCCGCACCGCGGGCGCAATCATCGACACCCGACCAAGCCCGTGCGGAAGCGAAACCCCAAGCCGCTCCACCTGCTCCGAGTTCCGATTCCTCTTCCACACCGAACCCCAATACGCCTCCCACCCTGCCAACCCACGCGCCGGCCTCGCCGAAGATGGGATCATCGCCCACACAGGCGGCTAGTTCGTTACCGCCGCCGGACTCCGGTATGCCATCCACGCAGACGGCGGGGACGGACCCCATACCGACTGCCGGCCCGCCACCTGCCTCTCAAGCCGCATCCGAAGGGCAGGTGCCCGGTTCCGAGCGCGGTCCCTCGCTCACGCGACAGGAAAACGTGGCTCGCCTGGAAAGGGAATTGCGCCGTTCGCTTGATGAAGCAGCCGCCCGCGGGGAGACCGCCGCGGAGAGAGGCGGGACAGCCCCTGCCGCTCCATCGGGAACGGCCGCTTCTCAGGCCGCCGGCACACCGGGGGCAACTTCGACCGCCGGCGTGTCGCCTACGCTCGCACCTGGGACTGCGAGTGTTCCTAGTGCCGGACCATCATCCGCGCCGAGCGGCGGGACCCCCTCTGGCACGCTCGAGCTTGGGTCGGACACCGCAACCGGGGGCTCAGGTTCGGGCCCCGATTCATCGCCCACACAGGCGGCTAGTGCGTTACCGACACCAGACTCCGGTACGCCATCCACGCAGACGGCGGGGGCGGACTCCATACTGTCTGCCGGCCCGCCACCTGCCTCTCAAGCCGCATCCGAAGGGCAGGTACCCGGTTCCGAGCGCGGTCCCTCGCTCACGCGACAGGAAAATGTGGCTCGCCTGGAAAGGGAATTGCGCCGTTCGCTCAATGAAGCAGCCGCCCGCGGGAAGACCGCCGCGGAGACAGGCGGGACAGTCCCTTCTACTCCATCGGGAACGACCGCTTCTCAGGCTGCCGGCACACCGGGGATGCCGCCGACTGCCCCCTCACTGCCCGGTCTTGCTGCCGGTATGTCGCCCACTCTCACCCCCGGTACGTCGTTGACTCCGAACGTTGGCGTGTCGCCTGCGCTCACACCCGGGACCGCGAGCGTTCCGGGCGCCGGGCCGTCATCCGCGCCGAACGGCGGGACGCCCAAGCCTGGGTCGGGCGTCACAGCCGGGGCCTCAGGTTCCGGCTCTGATCCCTCTCTCACGCGCCGGGAAAACGTGGCGCGGCTGGAACGCGCGCTGTACCGTTCGCTCAACGAGGCGGACGCCCTCCGCGATGCCGGTGCGAACGGCGGGGGCGGGCTCTCCGCTTCTTCGGGAATGAGCATCGGTCGAAGCGGAGCGGGGAACGCCGAGGATTCCGACGACGAAGCAACGGCGGCAGCCAATGGCGGATTCGTAGCCTCCATCGCTTCTTCGGAGATAGCGGGAACCGAGAAAGCGTCGCAGGATCAGACCGCCCCGCCCGCACTGACCGGTGTGGCGGGGTTGGAGACGGAAACGAAAGCGGGCGAAGTGCTAGGCGCAGGTGGATCGGGAGATCGGGAGGGCGCGGACCGGCGCGCGAAGTTGGCCGGTGTGGGCGCGGCCCTGGATGAAGGCGAGATGGAGGACATCCCGGCCGCGGACAACGACAGCGTGCTGGCCGCCCAGATCCGTGCGGCGGCCGAACGGGAACAGGACCCGCAGAAACGCGCCTGCCTCTGGCGGGAATATCGCCGATACAAGGGGTTGCCGGAAAAATCCGGAGAACCGAACGCGCAGTTATGCACCACAACGGAGTATTGAAGCGGGTCGCGGTGTATGGGGCGTGCGTGGCGCTCGTGTTCGCGGGCTGCGCGCCCAACCCGAGGATGCGACGGGCGGGTTCGGTCGGCCCGCCACCGTCTTCCGCGGTGGAACGCGCCGCGGCCCTGGAGCGGGCGGCGTCCGTGCGCACGAAACCCCGGCTCGACGTCGTCGTGCCGGTCTTCGACCCGGGGTTGTCCAAAAAGGCCGAGATGTACGCCGAACCGGGGGTGTGGCCGGAGTTGCGCCGCGCCGAGGCCAACCGGTTCGCGCACAAACTGAAACTGGCCCTCGAAGAAACCGGCGCGTTCGGCGCGATCCGCGTCACCCCGGACGCGACCGCGACCGGCGACCTGTACGTCCTGGGCGCGATCAAGGAATCGAACGGCGAGACCGTGGCCATCGACCTGGAGGTCCGCGACAGTTCCAACGCCCGCTGGTTCGGCCGATCCTTCGAGCACGCCGTCGTGCAGGGCTTCTACAAGAACATCCGCAACAAGGGGGCGGACGCCTACGACCCGGTGTTCGCCCGCGCCGCTGCCTACGTCGTCGAACAACTCGACCGGCAGCCCGACGCCGATCTGGAACGGCTCAAACTGCTGACCGACCTGCGGTTCGGCGCCAGCCTGACCGAGGAGGCGTTCACGAATCACCTCGGGCGGGAAGCCGACCACTACGTGCTGACGAGCTACCCGAGCGCCGACGACCCGATGCTGCGGCGCACCAAGGACGTCCGCGTCCGGGATCAACTGTTCATCGATGACCTGCAAGACCACTATCGCGCCTTCAGCGACAAGATGGACGAGAGCTACCGGGTGTGGCAGGAGCACAGCCTGATCGAGGTCGAAGCCCAGCGAAAGGCGAAGCGCAGAGCCCTCTTGCAGGGGCTCGCCGGTGCCGCGCTGGTCGGATTGGGCATCGCCGCGCTCAGCACCATGCCGAGCAGTACCGCGGCAACGACCGCAGGACTGGCGGGCGGAGTCGTCGGCGCCATCATGATCGGGAAAGGGTTTCAGACCAGCAAAGAAGCCAAAGTCCACCGCGACGCGCTCAACGAGCTCGGCGAATCCATCAACGTGGAACTCGCGCCCCAGGTCGTCGAATTCCACGAACAGACGGAGAAGTTGACCGGCGACGCGAAGGAACAGTTCAGCCAGTGGCGCGCCTTTCTCAAGAAAATCTACGAGCAGGAGCGCACCCCGGAGGTCGATCTCTAGCGGTGAGCGTGCGCATGCGGTCCGCCCATGCAAACCAGCGCACCTCGAAGAAACGGCTGCCGGTACTCACGGCTTGGGGCGTCTGCGTCTCGGCCGTCGTGCTCTGGTCGCCGGTCGCGCTGACGGACGACGCGCCGGCCAGTCGGGACGAACGGCCCGTCCACGAGACCACGGGCGATCCCTCCGAATCCCCCGCCTTCGACAGCCCCTTGGAAAGCGACGCCGCCCCCGCGACTCCGAACATCGCCGGTCCCGCGGCGCCGGAGGTAACCGACCCGCGCGAACGCTTCAAGCAGATGTTGGGCGCATATCTGCACGAGGTCGAACCGGTCGTTCAGAGCAAGACGTTCACCGCATGGGACGCTGCGGGCCAGCGCGCCATGTCGGACACGAAGGAGGCTGCGCTCCGGGCGTACGCGGAGGGGGATTACGTAGCCGCGCTGTCGCGGCTCGCCGCACTGATCGAGACGGCACACACCGCAATCGAGCGGCGCGAAGATACCTTCGCCGAGGCTGTGGCAGCGGCGCTCGGCGGTCTGCAACGCGACGATTACACGGACGCCAGCGGACATATTACCCGGGCGTTGCAGATCGAGCCGGACGACCCGGGAGCCGGGCGGCTCCGTGACGAGATCGAACGGCTCCCGCAGATCCTTCCGCACCTGGACGCGGCCCGGAAAGCGCGGACGGAGAACGACCCGGCCGCGGAACTCGCCGCGCTGCGAGAAGTCGCCACACTGGACCCGGATCGGCCGAACGTGCGCGCGCGCATCACCACGCTCAAAGCCGGCCAGCACGACGCCCGTTACCGCAACGCGATCACGCGCGGGCTGGCCGCAGCGCAAGCCAATGACCTCGACTCCGCCCAACGGCACCTGGAGCGGGCGCGGCAACTGTCTCCCGACCGGCCCGAGACGACACTGCTCGCCAAACAGGTCGGCGCGCTCGACACGACGTTACAGACGGAACGCCTGTTCCAGACGGCGCGCGCCGCGGAGGAGGCGGACGACTGGCCCGCGGCGCTCGACGCCTACCGCGAACTGCGCCGGTTGCAGCCCAACGACGCCGCGGCGCAGGCGGGTCAGCAGACCGCGCAACGCCTCGTGGTGCTGCTCACCGCGGTGACGGGCCACCTCGACGCCCCGCAGCGGCTGGCTTCGGACAGCGTCGCGGCGCAGGCGAGCGCGTTGATCGAGCAGAGCCGGACCGCCCGACCGGTCAGCCCGACGCTCGTAGCCCGCGCCGACGCGTTGGCGCGGATGCTCGACCGCTATTCCCGGCAGGTGCCCGTGCAGGTGCTTTCCGACGGAAAAACGTCGGTGTCGGTCCGGGGCGTCGGCCGGGTCGGAACGGTGGTCTCCAAGGTCATCCATCTCAAGCCGGGCGCGTACCGGTTCGAGGGAAACCGGAGCGGCTACCGGTCCGAGATCGTCCGGGTCAGCGTTCCGCCCGGCGGCGCCGACGTGTCCGTGGAAGTGATCTGCGATGAGCCGATTTGACCAACGTCTGAAAACGGCCCGCCAACGCCAGCGGCACACTTTCGCCGCGGTCGGCGGCATATTGGCGATCGGCGCGCTGGTGGTGGCCGGAGTGGCGATCTTCGGCAGCGCCACCGCGGTCCGCCTCGCGCCCGCGGACGCCGCGCAGAGCGGTACCGTCCGCGTCGCGGAGGGAGCGGCATTCACCGTGTCGGGCGTGGTCTATGCGTTGAGCGCGAGTCCGGTGATTGCCGCGGAGGCGCCGGGCTTCCGGCTCGCGCGCCGCCGTATCGAGTCCCACGAGCGGGGCGGCACGATCACCGTCACGCTGCAGGAACTGCCCGGCCGGCTGCTCGCTGCGACGACGCCGGCGAACGACGCGGTGCGCTGGTCGCTGGACAGTGAGCCCACGGCCACGGCCGGCCGGTTCGAGCGCGAGTTGCCGGCCGGTGCGTATCGGATCGAGGCTGCGCATCCATACTACCAACCAGCGGAACGACAGGTCGCACTCGGCCGCGGGGAAACGGTCGAACTCGACGTCCCGCTGCAGGCCGTGGAGGGCGAATTGTTCGTCCAATCCGTGCCCGCGGGCGCCTCGGTGACGATCGACGGCGAGCCTGCCGGTGTTACCCCGCTGCGCCGGAGCGTGGCCGGCGGGAAATATCAGGTCGAAGTCTCGCACGAGCGCTACGCCGCGGTTTCCGAACAGGTCGAAATCACTAACGCCGCGGCGTCGGTCGAACGACACTACCGGCTGGCGCGGCCCGCGGCGACGCTGGCGTTCGACGTGCATCCGCGCGACGGCGCGTTGCTGGTCGATGGAAAGAACGTCAGCCCCACACAATCCCATTCGGTGCCCGCGGAGACGCCCGTCACGGTCTCCTATCTGCGCGACGGATACGCCGGAGTCACGCGGAGCGTCACCGCCCGGGCGGGAGAGACCACGCGGGTCCGCCTGCACTTGGAGCCCGAGTTCGGGCGCGTGGACATCCGGTCGCGCCCCGTGGCGCGCGTGTTCATCGACGGGACGGAGCGCGGCTCCACCCCGCTGCGCGTCCGTCTGCCGACCGCGGCGCACACGATTGCGCTGAGACGGCCGGGCTACCGAACGGTCGAACGACGCGTCACGCCGTCGAGCGCACGAACGCAGGTGATCGACGAAACCCTGCTGACCGAGTCCGCGGCGCGGCGGGCCGAAGCGCCCCGGCAGTACACCAACGCCGCGGGCGTGGAACTCGTGCTGTTCCATCCCACCCCGTTCCGCATGGGCGCCGCCCGCCACGAGAAAGGCCAGCGCGCCAACGAATCCGAGCGGCAGGTCACCCTCCGCAAGCCGTTCTACGCCGGTAAATACGAAATCACGAACGCCCAGTTCCGCCGCTTCGACCCCGGTCACTCCGGGGCCGACGACCTGCCCGTGACCGAGGTCGGCTGGCTGGACGCGGCCCGCTTCTGCAACTGGCTCAGCCGGGAGGACGGGTCGGCGCCGTTCTACGACGTTGCCGGCGGCGCACTGCGCGGCGTGCATCGCTCGTCGGACGGCTACCGGCTGCTAACCGAGGCGGAATGGGAGTGGTTGGCACGCCGCGCCGGCCGGCGGACGGGGACCGTCTTTCCGTGGGGAGACGAGTTCCGCCTGTCCGGCAAAGTCGGCAACGTTGCCGACGAAACCGCGCGCGGCACCACGCAGTTCTTCATTCCCCACTACGTGGACGGATACGCCGGCGTGGCGCCGGTCGGGAAATTTCCCGCGGAGGCGTCCGGGCTGCACGACCTGACCGGCAACGTCAGCGAGTGGGTACACGATTATTACACGGTCGTGCCGAACGGCCGGCCCGAGTCCGACCCGCTGGGGCCGGCATCCGGGAGTCTGCACGTCATCAAGGGATCGAGTTGGCGGTCGGGCTCGCTCGCCCCGTTGCGCGCGGCGTATCGGGACGGCCTGCGCACCGGGCGCGACGACGTGGGGTTCCGAATCGCCCGGTATCTGGAGGCGGACGATGCAACGTTGGTACAAAAATAAGCGAAATCATCTCCGGGACGATCCCGAGGACGGTTTTTCCTCGTCATCCCTGCGCAAGCAGGTCTCCATCCCCTGGATTCCGGCTTCCGCCGGAATGACGACCGGCGGGGATCTTCAAGTGCGTCATTCCCATAAGAAGCGCGGACGGTGGCCGGTCGTGCTGGGGCTCGTGGCGTTGGCCGTGCTGCTGGGCGCCGGCCTGTTGACGCTGGCCGTGGCGCAGTCGGGCCGCTCCGCGTTGAGCCTCAACTCCCCGGCCTCGTTCCCGGTGGACATTTGAGATGTGGACGACGCTCACCAACGCGCTGGCCCTGGTCGTGTCCGCGGTGGTGGTACACGTCGCCTACCTCGGCTACGTGCGGCCGCGGGCGGCACAGGTGCTCGAAGCCGCCAGACAGGCCGGCCAGTCGGCCCCGCGCGACCTGGTCGTCATCCTCAAGGACTACGAGCAGGAAATCTGTCTCATCCTCATGCTGTGGGGCATGTTCCTCATCGTCAGCAAGTGCGTCGTCATCCTGCGCGAGCAGTATCTGTTCTCCGTGGATCTGATCGAGGAAGTCCGGGAAGAAGCGGACGACGGCGATGCGGCGGAAGGAGACCGGCAAAACGCCTCCGGCCTGCACGGCACGCTGGCCGCACTCGAAACCCTACCCGCCGACATCAGGACCACGCCCCTGGTGAGGACGCTGCTGACCAGCCTGCGGCGGTTTCTCATCACGCAGGACGTGCAGAATACGTCGGACGCCATCGAGTCGGGCGTCGAGGCGCTGGCCGTGAAACAGGAAGCCGAGAACTCCATGATCCGGTATCTGATCTGGGCGATCCCGTCGATCGGCTTCATCGGCACGGTGCGCGGTATCGGCCAGGCGCTGTCCCAGGCCGACCAGGCGTTGGCGGGCGACATCGCGGGCATGACCGAGAGTCTGGGGATCGCGTTCAACTCCACCCTCGTCGCCCTGCTCATCAGCATCGTCCTGATGTTCATGCTGCATCAGTTGCAGCGCCTGCAGGACAATCTGGTCGTGAGCACTCAGGACTATTGCGAGGCGTTTCTGCTGAACCGCATCGGTTCGGTCAATCGGGGCGCGCCCTCTCCCCATCCCTCTCCCACGAGGGGAGAGGGGGAGGAACGGCCCCCCGCTCCTCCACATGAGGACGGGCCGGGGAGAGGGGGAAGCGGGCGGCTCTGAAACCCCGGCGCACGACACCCGGCTTCAACATCGCCTTCCTGGACATCATGTCGTGCGGGCTGGGCGCGATCGTCCTGGTGTTCCTGCTCGTCAAGGACAACGTGGAGCCGGCCGCGCCCGAGGCCGCGCGGCTGCAAAGCGACCTGCGTAGCTTGGCGGAGCGCCAACGCGCCCTCCGCGACGACATCCGGACCGCGACCGACCGGAGCCGCACCGCGGACCGGCGGCTTCAGACCGTCTCGCGGGAACTGTCGGACGCGTTGCAGGAAGCGGAGACCCGCGGCGAGACCGCCGCGGAGAAGCGCCGCCGCATCGCCGCGCTCGAAGAAGAGATCAGGAACATCGACCCGGCCGAGACCGCGGACGTGATCGAAACGCCCGAAGCCGGCGAGGAACGGTATCTCATCGGCCTCGGCGTCGAGGGCCGCAAGGTCGGCATTCTGGTCGATCGCAGCGCCTCCATGACCGACGAGACGCTCCTCGACGTCATCCGCCGCAAGAACGCGCCGGACGCGGAAAAGCAGGCCGGCCCGAAGTGGCAGCGCACGAAGGCCATCGTCCGCTGGCTGTTGGCGCGCCTGCCCGCGGAAGCCGAGGTGAGCGTGGTGACGTACGGCGCCGCGGCCGGGGACTTGGGCGGCCGCGGCTGGAAATCGGGCCGCGACGCCGCGGCGCTGGAAGCGGTGCTGCGCGCGCTCGACGCAATCGTTCCGACCGGCGCCACCAATCTGCACGCCGGCCTGAAAGCGATCTATGCCCAGCAGCCGACCAACGTCTATGTGGTGACCGACGGCCTGCCCACGCAGGGGGCGTCCGGCTACAAGAGCCTCAACCCGTTCGCCGCGTGCAGCGCGTTGTGGGGCGGGGCCGGGACGATCTCCGGCGACTGCCGGCGCGCCCTCTTCCGGCACACCGTCAATGAGGCGAAGCCGCCCGCCGGCCTGGCCGCGCTCAACGTCATTCTGCTGCCCATCGAGGGCGACCCCGAAGCCGCGGTCGAATACTGGCTGTGGACGGCCGCCTCGGGCGGGCTGCTCATCACCCCCGCGGAAACCTGGCCATGAAACCCCGGCAGCGGGCGTTCGACATTTTCAGCCTGTCGTTTCTGGACGTCATTTCGTGCGGGTTCGGCGCGGTCGTCCTGCTGGTTCTGATCTCCGACTTTTCCGAAGCGGTGCTGCCCGGGCTCCCGACGCAGACCGAAGCCCTGCTACGGAACGTGCTGGCCGAGCGGCGCGTCACCGAAGATCTGCGCGCCGCACTGGAACGCGAACACCGGGAAGCCGCTACCCGCGAACGACGCTTGGCGCGATTGCAAGCCGAGGCCGCGGCGGCCCGCAAGGCATTGGAGGCCGGCGAGGCCGAACGGCGGGCGCTCGACGAAAATCTGGCCGGCCTGACGCTGGTCGAACGATCCCTGCGACGGGCGGCCATCCGACCGGACACCGCGGAGCAGCGCGACGACGAGGTGGGCGGCATTCCCGTGGACAGCGACTACGTGGTCTTCATCGTCGATACGTCCGGCAGCATGCAGTCCATCTGGAACCGGGTGACGCGCGAAGTGGAGAACGTCATCACCATCCACCCCCGGATCAAGGGCTTCCAGATTCTCAACGACAACGGGGCGCACCTGCTGTCGGCCTACGCCGGGCGCTGGATTCCCGACACGCCCGCCCGGCGCAAGAGCGTCATTGCCCTGTTCCGGTCGTGGCGGAGCTACTCGGACAGCAACCCCGTTGACGGGCTGGAAGTCGCGCTCCGGCGGTACGCGCGCCCGAACGTCAAGCTCTCCATCTACATCTTCGGCGACGAATACACCGGCGGCTCCTACGACGTGGTGCTGCGCACGCTGGACGACCTCAACACCGACCCCGTGACCGGCAAACGCCTGGCGCGTATCCACGCGGTCGGCTTCGTGTCCGGCAGCCCCGTGATGAAGCAATTCTCCACCCTGATGCGCGAAGTCACCCGCCGGCACCGCGGCACCTTCCTCGCCCTGCCCGTGAACCGCTGAACTCCTGGAGACTTCTGCGCCATGACCGGCGATCCCCAAATCCACAATCCACAATCAAAAATCCCGCCCCCGTTCCGACACCCTTCGACAAGCTCAGGGACCACAGACTCAAGGCACCGCAGACTCAGGAACCGGGCTCAACCGGCTCGGGTCCCCAACATTGACACGCCCCCGCGCCGTCCTTACCGTATTTTCATCCGACACCGCGCTTCATGCGCCCAGGAGGTCCCATGCTCCGCACCACGTTTCTTCTCGGCGCCCTGACCGGCCTGATCCTGCTGATCGGGGATTATCTCGGCGGCTCCGGGGGGCTGATGATCGCCTTCGTGTTCGCCGTCGTCATGAACTTCGGCAGCTATTGGTTTTCGGACAAGATCGTCCTCCGCATGTACGGCGCCCGCGAAGTCGGCGAGGCCGAAGCGCCCCAACTCCACCGCATCGTGCACGCCCTGACTACGCGCGCCCGGCTGCCAATGCCCAAGCTGTACGTCATTCCCGACGAGGGCGCGAACGCGTTCGCCACGGGCCGCAACCCGCAGCACGCCGCGGTCGCGGTCACCGAGGGCATTCTGCACATCATGTCCGAGCGCGAACTGACCGGCGTGCTGGCCCACGAACTCGCCCACGTCCAGAACCGCGACATCCTGATCAGCTCGATTGCCGCGACCCTGGCCGGGGTCATCATGATGATCGCCAACATGGCGCAGTGGGCCGCCATCTTCGGCGGGTTCCACCGCAGCGACGACGAAGAAGGCGGCGGCATGTTGGGGATGCTGGTCATGGCGATCCTGGCGCCGCTGGCCGCAACCGTCATCCAAATGGCCATCTCGCGCACGCGCGAATACGCCGCGGACAAGACCGGCGCACGGATGAGCGGCGATCCGCTGGGGTTGGCGTCGGCCCTGGAAAAGCTGGGCCGGGCGTCCGAGCGGACGCCGATGGACGCCTCGCCGCAGACCGCGCACTTCTTCATCGTCAACCCGCTGTCCGGCCGATCCGTGGCCAGACTGTTCAGCACCCACCCGCCGTTGGAAGAGCGCATCGCCCGCCTGCGCGGCCTCGCCCACTGAGGCCCCGACGTCCGAGACCCGCACGACAACAGGGCGGCCCGACCAGGCCGCCCTTCTTTTATTCACCTGAGCACCGCATTCCTGGAAGCGAAGCTCGAAGGAGGCACACGTTTGCGACCCTCTCCCTGTCCCCTCTCCCCTGGTGGGAGAGGGCTAGAGAGAGGGGGAAGGTAAAGAATCCTTCCGCCGCCCGAAAGTCGCAGCAAGAGAGAAGACCCCCGTCTGGCTCCTGTTCGCACAGAAAGATCGGAAAACGCACATGGACCAATTGATCGACGCCGCCATCCAACCCATCGCCGACGTAGTGTCGGCCTTCATCTTCGCCAGCGTCCCGATCCTGGGCGCGGACGTGCCGCTCATCGTCGTCTGGCTGGTCGCGGGCGGGGTATTCTTCACGGTCTATCTGCGCTTCGTGAACGTGCGCGGCTTCGCCCACGCGCTCCGCATCGTGTCGGGCCGCTACGCGGACCCGAACGACCCGGGCGAAATCTCGCAGTTCCAGGCGCTGACCACCGCGGTGTCGGGGACCGTCGGCATCGGCAACATCGCCGGCGTGGCGGTCGCGATTTCCGTGGGCGGCCCGGGCGCCACGTTCTGGATGATCGTGGCGGGGCTGCTCGGCATGTCCACCAAGTTCGCCGAGTGTACGCTCGGCGTCCGCTACCGCCGGGACAACCCTGACGGATCGGTCTCCGGCGGGCCGATGTATTATCTCGAACGCGGGCTCGCCGACCGCGGCCGGCCGCGGCTCGGCCGGGCGCTCGGCGCCTTCTACGCGGCGAGCATCGTGGTGGGCTGCGTCGGCATCGGCAACATGTTCCAGTCCAATCAGGCGACCGCGATCTTTCTGGACGTGGCGGACGTCGCCTTCCTGTCCGACAACGCCTGGCTCATGGGCGTCGTGCTGGCGGTGCTGGTCGGGCTGGTCATCGTCGGCGGGATCAAGTCCATCGCCAACACCACGTCGAAGCTGGTGCCGGCCATGGCCGGGCTGTACGTCGTGGCGGCGCTGGCCGTCCTCGGACTGAACGCCGCGCGCATCCCCGCGGCGTGCGCGGCCATCTGGACCGGCGCGTTCGCCCCGGACGGCATCGCCGGCGGCCTGTTGGGCGTTGCCATCGTCGGGTTCCGCCGCGCGGTGTTCTCCAACGAAGCCGGGCTCGGCAGCGCCGCAATCGCACACTCGACCGCGCGCACGCCCGAGCCCGTGAGCGAAGGGTTCGTCGCGTTGCTGGAGCCGTTCATCGACACGGTGGTGATCTGCACCATGACGGCGCTGGTCATCGTCACCACGGTGTACGACCCCGCCCTGGCGCACGGCGACGTGAGCGGCATCGAACTGACCAGCCGCGCGTTCGCCTCGACGGTCGCGTGGGCGCCGACGCCGCTGGCCGTCATCGCGCTGCTGTTCGCCTACTCGACCATGCTGGCGTGGGCCTATTACGGCCTCAAGGCGTTCACCTATCTGGCCGGCGAGGGCCGCCTCCGCGACCTGGGCTTCAAGCTCTTCTTCTGCCTGTGCGTGATCCTCGGGTCGAGCATCGACCTGGGCGCCCTCCTGCAATTGTCCGACGCGCTGATCTTCGTCATGGCCATTCCCAATCTGCTGGGTCTGTACTTCCTGGCCCCGGTCGTAAAGCGGGAACTGGACCGCTACACGCCCTGACTATCCATCGGCCCCTATCAGCCTGAAAATTCTCCTCTCTCCCTCCTTCCCGACCCTTCGACACGCTCAGGGCGCCGCAAGCTCAGGGACGACCGGGTGAGGGCTTTTCACGCAGCCGTCTGATACGAGAGTACCGGGAGGAACCGGGCGCGTGCCGCGAATTTTCGACAACATCGAACAGGCCCTGCTCCCCGCGCTGGCGGAGAACTCGACAATCAGACCGCGCCGCACCTCAAGAAACGACTGGGTCGAAGAATTGCCCCTGGGTTCGCCGGCCCGGCGGACGAGGCAGGCGTGCGTAAGGCGTCGGCGCAGATCAAGGCGCGGAAAGTCGTCTTGATTTGTCGAAGGGAGGAAGAGAACCGATATGTATTTCGTGATCGAAAACGTCAGACTCCGCGAACTGGTGGCGGTGGTAGGCGAAAATCAGAGCTTTTTCGAAGACTTCGTTGGCTTCCTGAAAAGCCGAGGCTTTACAAGCCTGCAGGATTTCATCAATTCCGATGACGACGCAAAAGCGATTGGAACCATTTCCACCTATCTGAGCGTCGAATCGGAGGCGAGACTGTTCGACGGTCTTGGGAAGCCATATACTAATTCGAAGGCTCGGTGGTTCTTTCTCTCCTGGTTGTTTCGTGACGCCCCGGCTCAACGACTGGGACCATTGGTTCGACACGTTCAGGGAAAGACCCCATTGCAGCGGAAGGCCAATTTACTGAATGAACTGAGAAAGCGCGTTGGACCACTTTTTCCGAATCCAGCGAGTTGGGAGTGGCCGGCCATATCAGAAGTTCTCATTCACCGGCTTGAAGGCAGTCGGCGTGCACTGAAAGGGACTCTCTTCGAAGCCGTCGTCCGCCGGGTGCTGGTCGATGTCTTTACGAGATACCAGATCGAACTGAAGATAGGCGACAAACAAGTCATGGTTGACGATGAAACGTATGACGTCCCGGTCTATGGAACGACGGAGACACTTCTGATTCCGGTCAAGACAAGAGAAACGATGGGGGGCGGTCATGCCCTCCTCTTCACGCGAGACATTCATAAATCAGTGGCAGCGGCGGAAGCCGCCGGCCATCGCTGTCTGCCAATTATCATTGCGGAATCCTGGACCGGAAAACTCGAAGAACTGGCATGTGAGCATTTCGTGTATATTCAAGCCAACCCCAACCAAGTAACCAGCGTAGAGACCCTTCTATTCGAAGAACTTCAGAAGATGGTCGAAGTCTTTCGTAAAATATCATAAGGAGAGCGTGCGCTGGACGCTCTGCACGCGCTTCTTTGCCATATTGCAGTATTGCTCTGAGCACTCAATTCCGATGAATTGCCTGTTCAGCTTGAGGGAAGCAAGCGCAGTGGTCCCACTTCCCATGAACGGATCGAGGATGATGCCTTTCGGAGGGCTCCCCGCAAGAATACACGTCTCGACGAGCCTTTCTGGAAAAACGGCAAAATGGCCGCCACGGAACTTGGAAAGAGGAATCTCCCATACCGTTCGTTTGTTCCTCCCCTTGGGATGAAATGCCTGGTCCCAACGCGCATCGTGGAGATTCGAATTCCCACTGTTTTTCCCATTCTCGGGAGTCCCGTTCGCCTTTCCGAAATGATTCCGACCTCCTTTCATACGACTCTTCTCCGTGAACGTTATATGTGGTTCTCTGATGGCATCCGCATCATAATAGTAATCGTTCGCTTTCACGAAGAAAAAAATATATTCGTGGTCCGTTGTCGGCCTGTTCTTGACTGACGAGGGCATGGCGTTCGGCTTATACCAGATGATATCCGAACGCAGAATGAATTTTCCTTCGTCTTGGAGCCGAATAGCTAATCGCCAAGGAAGACTCGCCAAGTTGCCGTTCAGATACTTGTCCCCAATGTTGAGCCAAAGACACCCTGAAGGCTTGAGAATGCGCCGGCATTCGGCGAATACACGAAATAATCTTTCCAAATATCTCCCTATCGATCCTTCCGTCCCTATCTGTACCCCATTCTCGTAGTCCCTTTGACCATAATAGGGAGGGCTCGTTACCACCGTATCTACGCATGCGTCAGGAAACTTGACGAGCTCAGAGAAAGCATCTCCGAGGAGAACCTTATTCGTTAGATCGTCGACGCTGGAATAAGCCTCGCCCATACTCAGCCTCTCCTCTGGGAGCTCGCACTCTATGCTGCCCTTTTCCTCAACGCAATGGTGTATTTGCGCTCACTGCGGCAAGCCGTTGTAAAATACGCCCGACCGCCAATTGCGCAGCGGCGCTGCCGACGAGACGCTGGCCCAACTCGCCATTGCCCTCCGAGGCGACTGGCCGTGCACCGCCTCCGAAGATGAGCAGATCCGGGACCCAGCATCATTTGTTCCCCCGGCCCGATTGAACGGGAGGGAGAGGGCTTTTCGCGCGGCCGTCTGATACGAGAGTACCGGGAGGAACCGGACACGTGCCGCGAATTTTCGACAACATCGAACAAGACCTGCTCCCCGCGCTGGCGGAAACCCTGGCCGTGGCCGAGCGCGCGGATTTCTGCGTCGGCTATTTCAATCTGCGCGGCTGGCGCGCCATCGACGAACACGTCGAACGATGGGCGGGCGGCGCCGGGCGATGCTGCCGGCTGCTCGTCGGCATGCAGCGGCTGCCGCACGAGGAGGTACGCCTCGCCCATAGTCTGGCGGGGAGCGGCGGCGCACTCGACACTCAGACGGCGTCGCGCCTCAAGAAACGGCTGGCCGAAGAATTCCGCGAACAACTGACCCTGGGTGCGCCGTCCAACGCGGACGAGGCCGGCCTGCGCCGGCTGGCGGCGCAGATCAGGGCGCGGAAAGTCGTCGTCAAGCTCTTCCTCGGACACCCGCTGCACGCCAAGCTCTACCTCCTGTTCCGGCCCGACCCGATCAACCCGATCGTCGGCTATCTGGGCAGCAGCAACCTGACCCAATCCGGCCTGTCGCGGCAGGGCGAACTCAACGTCGACGTGCTGGACCACGACGCCTGCCGGAAGTTGGCCGGCTGGTTCGAGGAGCGCTGGACCGACCGCTGGTGCGTCGATATCTCGGACGAACTGGCGGAGATCATCGACACGAGTTGGGCGCGCGACACGCCGATTCCGCCGCACCACATCTACGTCAAGATGGCCTACCACCTGTCGCAGGAGGCGCGCGCCGGCCTGACCGAGTTCCGCATCCCGCGCGACTTCGGCACCACCCTGCTCGACTTTCAGGCCGCGGCGGTGAAGATCGCCGCCCACCACCTGAACCGCCGCGGGGGCGTCCTCATCGGCGACGTGGTGGGGCTGGGCAAGACGCTCATGGCGACCGCGCTGGCCCGCGTGTTCGAGGACGACCAGGACCTGGAGACGCTGATCCTCTGCCCGAAGAACCTCGTGTCGATGTGGGAGGACTACCGCGACCGGTATCGGTTGCGCGCCCGCGTTCTGTCGGTCTCGCGCGTGACGAGCGAGTTGCCCCGCCTGCGCCGGTATCGGCTGGTCGTGATCGACGAGAGCCACAATCTGCGCAACCGCGAGGGCAAGCGGTATCGGGCCATTCAGGAATACGTGCGGGAAAACGACAGCAAGTGCATCCTGCTGTCCGCCACGCCGTACAACAAGACGTACGAAGACTTGTCCAGCCAGTTGCGCCTGTTCGTGCCCGAGGACGAAGACCTGGGCATCCGCCCGGAACGCCTGCTGCGCGACCTCGGCGAGACCGAGTTCGTCCGCCGGCATCAGGCCCCGGTGCGCTCGCTGGCCGCATTCGAACAGTCGGAGTACGCGGAAGACTGGCGGGAACTCATGCGCCGGTATCTCGTGCGCCGGACGCGCAGCTTCATCCGCGACAATTACGCCGCCACGGACGCGGCCAGCGGGCGGAAGTCCCTGACGTTCGAAGACGGCAGCACGTCGTACTTCCCGACGCGCGTGCCCAGGACGCTCCGTTTCGACGTCGACGGCCAGTACGCCCGCCTGTTCGCGGACGACGTGGTCAACGCCGTAAAGGGTCTGCAACTCCCGCGCTACGGCCTCGGCAACTACGTCGCGCCGTCCCCGCACGCGCCGCCGTCCCCGGCCGAGGCGAAGGTGCTGGACGACCTGTCGCGCGCCGGCAAGCGTCTGATGGGCTTCTGCCGGACCAACCTGTTCAAGCGGCTGGAGAGCAGCGGCCACGCCTTTCTGCTGTCGGTGGAGCGGCACGTGCTGCGCAATTTCGTCTTTCTGCACGCCATCGAGTATAATCTGCCGCTGCCCATCGGTACGACCGACGTCGGGGTGCTGGATACGCAGTCCTTCGACGGAGACGCGGAGGCCGCCGCGGGCAACGTCTTCGAGGCGGAGGACGGAGACACGGACGAAGAGGCTGCCGTCGACGGAGCACCCCGCACCGAAGCGGAGTTCCGCGCGCGGGCCGCGGCGCTCTACACGCTGTACGCCGGGCGGTTCGAAAGCCGCTTCCGTTGGCTGGCGCCGCGCCACTTCGAGGCCACGCTCCGCACGGACCTGGCCGGCGACGCCGAAACGCTGCGCAGCCTGCTCGTCCGCTTCGGCACGTGGCATGCCGCGGACGATACCAAGCTCCGCGCCCTGGCCGACCTGCTGACGAACGCACACGGGGACCGCAAGGTGCTGGTCTTCACGCAGTTCGCCGACACGGTGCGCTATCTGGCACACGAGCTCGCAGCACGCGGCGTGGCGCCGATGGCGGCCGTCACCGGCGCCGTGTCCGACCCGACCGCGCTGGCGCGGCGCTTCAGCCCGAAGAGTAACGGCACGATGAGCCGCGCGCCGGACGGGGACGAACTCCGCGTGCTGGTCGCCACCGACGTGCTGAGCGAAGGGCAGAATCTGCAGGACTGCGCCATCGTCGTGAATTACGATCTGCCGTGGGCCATCATCCGCCTGATCCAACGCGCAGGCCGCGTGGACCGCCTCGGCCAGCAGGCCCCGGAAATCCTGTGCTACTCCTTTCTCCCCGCGGACGGCATCGACCGGCTGATCCGTCTGCGGGAGCGCGTCCGCACGCGGCTGCGCGAAAACGCCGAGGTCGTCGGCACCGACGAAGCCTTTTTCGAGGACGAGGACCAGCGGGCGATCGTCGATCTGTACAACGAGCGCGCCGGCATCCTCGACGGCGAGGACGAGACGGACGTCGACCTGTCGTCCTACGCCTATCAAATCTGGAAGAACGCCATCGCGGCCGATCCCTCGCTCGAACGACGGATCGAAGCGTTGCCGCCCGTCGTATATTCCGCACGCGCGTACGCGCCGACGCCGGAGCGGCCCGAGGGTGCCCTGGTCTATCTGCGGACCGCGCAGGGCAACGACGCGCTGGCGTGGATAGACCGCGACGGCAACAGCGTGACCGAGAGCCAGTTCGAGATTCTGCGCGCCGCGGCGTGCGCACCCGATACGCCCGCGCTGACGCGGCCCGCCGACCACCACGACCTGGTGCGCCGCGCCGCGGAACACATCGCCCACGAGGAACGGCAGGTCGGCGGCCAACTCGGACGGCCTTCCGGCGCCCGCTTCCGCACGTACGAACGGCTCAAGGCATACGCCGAACGGGTGGCCGGCACGCTGTTCGACACCGAGGCGCTCCACCGCGCCATCGACGACCTCTATCGCCGCCCGCTGCGGCAGGCCGCGGTTGATACGCTGAACCGCCAATTGCGCAGCGGCGTGTCGGACGAGACGCTGGCCCAGCTCGTCATCGCGCTCCGGGACGACGAGCGGCTCTGCATCGCCCACGAAGACGAGGAGATCCGTGAGCCCCGCATCATCTGTTCCCTCGGCCTGATCGAACGGTAATCCTCTTTCCCTCCCCCCTTGAGGGGGAGGGCTAGGGAGGGGGGTCCCCGGCGAATCTCCACAAACGGAACGTCCGCTCCCGGCCGTATATCTTCCTTGAAATACGATGGTCGGAGCAGTCGATACGAAGCCCGAATTCTTCTGTGCACAGTTGCCCCTGGAAAAACTTCGGATTTTCAGAGGAGAATTACATACAAGAGGATCCTAATAGTCAAAGGACCTAGGGGCGGGATGCGAAGGTCAGGCTGACCTCGGGGATCGTTTCGACCTTTCGGCAGGCTCAACGAACTGAGGGGGAGGTGGGGAAGGTCCTTGAGCCTGTCGAAAGGCCGGGGGCGGGGGACAGCGTGTGAGGCGCGGGAGTCTCCTCGGGGTTCGTTGCATCCTTCGACCTTTCGACACCCTTCGACATGGTTCGACCCTTCGACAAGCTCAGGGTCCACAGGCTCACCAACCGAGCTCAGGGTCCAGGGAGAGTAATGGGAAAGAGAATCCTTCCATGCTTGATTTCTCACCTTACTCAACTAGGTTGCGGGTAAGGAGGCGCCTATGCTCGTCAAGATCACGTCGAAACGTCAGGTCACTTTCCCCGCGCGGGTGTTGGACGCGCTGGGCGTCGGCCCGGGCGATCATCTCGAACTGCAAGAAAGCCCCGACGGCTTCATTCTGCGGCCTCGGCGGATAGACCTGTCTCTGCTCGGAGGGCTACGCGATAAGATTCCGCCCGACCATCCGCCGTTCGACATCGACAAGTTCCGTGAGGAGGGGTATGACCCGGCGCTACGGGATTGATACCTCGGTGCTCGTGCGACTCGTCACCGGCACGCCGCCCGACGCCTATTCGCGCTGCGTGGAGCGGCTGCACGCGCTGGTTGGAAGCGGGGCGGAGATATTCGCCTCGAACCAGGTCATCGGAGAAGCCTTCGTCGCGGTTCAGCACCACTACGGCGTCTCCGCGGTCGATGCCCGCGCCGAGTTGTCGAAGGCGTTGCGCAGCGGTCTCGTCGCCCCCATGAACGGGCGGGCCGTTATCGAGGCTCTGGAGGCGGCCGGCGGTCCCGGCCTGTTCGACCGCCTGATTGCCGACGATTATGCCCGCGCCGACCTGCACGTGCTGACGCTGGACCGAAAGATGGCCGGCCTGCCCGACGCGCAGCTTCTCTAGGCGGGTTCCCGATGCCGGCGTCCCTCGACAGAGATAAAATCATCCGCCGTCTGGAAGACTTCGACCTGCGCGCGCTGTTCATCGAGGAACTCGGCTGGGACCGCGGCGGCTCCGACCTCGAAGTCTCGGTCGCCGGCCGGACATACGCCCTCGAAGCCGTCGCCCACAAACGCGGCCTCGTCGCCTACCAGTGCGCCGCGGCGTCCGCGGCCGCCTTCCCCGACCATCCCACCCGCCAGAAAATCGAAAAGGCCGTCGCCAAGACCGTCCGCGAACACCTCATCGTGTACGTCTCGCACGACCGGGACGCCCAATGCTGGCAATGGGTGAAGCGCGAGCCGGGCCGGCCCGACCGCACGCGCACGCACGTCCATCGCCGGGGGCAGTCGGGCGAATCCCTGCGGCAGAAGTTGCACGCCCTCGCCTTCGCGCTGGACGAGGAGGAGGGCGTCACCCTCATCGACGTAACGCGCCGGGTGCGCGCCGCCTTCGACGTGGAAAAGGTCACCAAGCGATTCTACGACCGGTTCAAGAAGGAGCACGCCGCCTTCCTGGGCTTCATCGAGGGCATCGCCGCCGCGGCCGACCGCGAATGGTACGCCTCGCTCATGCTGAACCGGATGATGTTCATCTACTTCATCCAGAAGCGCGGCTTCCTCGACGCCGACCCGGACTACCTGCGCAACCGCCTGGAACGGGTACGGCGGCAGCAGGGTAACGGCAACTTCCACAGCTTCTACCGACTGTTCCTGCTGCGGCTGTTCCACGAGGGTTTGGGTCAGCCCGCGGCCGCCCGCGCCCCGGAGTTGGCGGCCTTGCTCGGCAAGGTGCCGTATCTCAACGGCGGCCTGTTCGACGTGCACGACCTGGAGCGCGACAACCCGGACATCCGCATCCCGGACGACGCCTTCGCGCAGATCTTCGCCTTCTTCGACGCCTACCAATGGCATCTCGACGACCGGCCGCTGCGCAACGACAACGAGATCAACCCCGACGTACTCGGTTACATCTTCGAGAAATACGTCAACCAGAAGCAGATGGGCGCCTACTACACCAAGGAGGACATCACCGGCTACATCAGCCGCAACACCGTCGTTCCGTTCCTGTTCGACCGGGCGCGAAAGGACTGTTCGATTGCGTTCGAACCCGCGGCGGAGCGCCCTCGGCCGGGGAACACGAGGGAAGCCCCCGCGTATGGCGTCTGGCGCCTGCTGGCGGACGACCCGAACCGCTATCTTTACGAGGCGGTCCGCCACGGCATCACGTATGACGTGCACGAAGAGAAAGCCCTGGCCGAAAAGCGCGAGCTGCCGCCGGAAATCGCCGCGGGTCTGGACGACGTGGCGCAACGCACCGGCTGGAACCGGCCGGCGCCGCCCGCCTACGGCCTGCCGACCGAGACGTGGCGCGAGCACGTCGCCCGCAGGCAACGCTATGAGGAGGTCCGGGCCAAGCTCGCCGGCGGCGCGGTCACGTCCATCAACGATTGCATCACCTACAACCTGGACGTCGAGAAGTTCGCTCACGACGCGATTGCCGGCAGCGAGGGGCCGGAACTGGTCCGCGCTTTCTGGAAGGCGCTGCGCCGCGTGTCCGTCCTCGACCCGACGTGCGGCTCGGGCGCGTTCCTGTTCGCCGCGCTCAACGTGCTGGAGCCGTTGTACACCGCCTGCCTGGACGCCATGCGCGGCTTTCTGGACGATCTGGATCGCTCGCAGCGTCCGCATCGCCCGGAGAAGCTGGGCGATTTTCGCAAGGTGCTGCACCAGGTCGAAGCACACGCCAGCGAACGCTACTTCATCCTCAAGTCGATCATCATCGACAATCTGTACGGCGTGGACATCATGGAAGAAGCGGTGGAGATCTGCAAACTACGCCTGTTCCTCAAGCTCGTCGCACAGTTGGATACTGACGAGCAGATCGAGCCCCTACCCGACGTCGATTTCAACGTTCGCGCCGGGAATACGCTGGTGGGTTTCACGTCGCTGGAGGAGGTGAAACGGACGTTGAGCGCCGACCTGGTGAAGCAGTTGGCGCTGCCCCGGATCGAGGAGCGCGCCGAGATCGCCGACCGCGCCTTCCGCCAGTTCCGTGCCATGCAGACCGAGCACGGCATGGACGCCGACAAGTTCGCCGGCGCGAAAGCGGACTTGCGGAAGCGGCTCGACGAGCTTCGCAACGAGTTGGACGAATACCTGGCCGGCGACTACGGCGTGAAGGTCAAGAGCCGAAAAGCGTACCGGCAATGGCGGGACAGCCACCAGCCGTTTCACTGGTTCGTGGAGTTCTACGGGATCATGCACCGCGGCGGGTTCGACGTGGTGATCGGGAATCCGCCGTATGTTGAGCTCACTACGACGAACCGACAATATCGACCGAGGAATTTTCTTACGGAAACGTGTGGGAATCTTTATGCTCTTTGCACCGAACGGACATTTACATTGCTACACCAACGGGCTCGGTTCAGTTTTATTGTTCCCCTCAGCATTCAGACAACAGCTAGGATGAACAATCTACAACAATTATTTATTCAAGAGAGACGGCATATCTATCTCAGCACGTTTGATGTTTATCCAAGCAAGCTGTTCGAAGGGGCGAAACAAAGAATCAGCCTGCTAATTTCAACCGAACGTTTCGATAAACCTCAATTCTGGACCACGCCCTATAATCGTTGGCGGCCGGAAGAAAGAAATACGTTATTTTCAACTCTTTTATATCATCGATCATACCTGGCCAAAGATTGTTGCGTGATTCCCAAACTCGGAAACAGAATCGCAGAACAAATTCTCGCAAAATTGGATAAATATGGCTCAGCGTCATACAAGAAAAATTTTACAGTTCCGTCATTTTACGTTCATAGAATTCCGTATAACTACGTTAAGGCAGTTGATTTCATACCATATTTTTGGAGTGAAATAGATGGTCGGAAAAAATCTGAGGACTACAAGCCATATCAACCAGAACTGCAAGGAGCGAGTAGTTCATTGCTGGCTGCAATCAATTCAAACGTTTTCTTTTGGTGGTGGTATTCGTTGTTTGAAGGATACCATTGTGGACGTCACGACGTTTTCTCGTTCCCAATTGGTATTCAGGAGATGAAGGATGAGATTTGTGAAAACCTTGCCGTCCAAGCAACCAAACTGATGAAAGACTACAAACGACATAGTGGACGAAAGACAGCCAATTACAAAGCAAAAGGCAAAGTCGAATACGATGAGTATTATCCCAGGAAGTCTAAACACATCATAGACGAAATTGATAAGGTGCTCGCCGAGCACTATGGCTTTACGGACGAGGAATTGGACTTCATCATCAACTACGACATCAAGTATCGGATGGGCCTGAGCGATCCGAGCGGTGACGAGGACTGATCCCATGCCCTTCGCTCAATACCCGCGTGCGCCTTGGCGGGTGGTGAGCGTATTCTTCGGCTGCACCATGAAAGGAAGACTATGAAGCTCCACGTCGATAAAGAAGCCGATGCTCTCTATCTCCGCCTCGACGAGGCCGCCATCATCGGCTCCGAAGAAATCTCGCCGGGCGTCGTACTCGACTACAACGACGCCAACGAAGTGGTCGGCGTGGAACTGCTCCACCTCTCGAAACGATCCTCCACGCTCAACCTCTCTGCTTTGGAATTCGAAGCGACGTAATCACCGGCCCGCCCCGCAGGTGCGAGAAATCGGATATGGACCCCGAACCGAAGGTGTTGAGGCCCGGCGACTCCGACTATCCGGCGGCCCTGCGACGGTGTTCCGAGAAGGATCGTCCGCCCGTCGTCACGACAAGGGGCAATCTCAACGTACTTACCGGACCTCTGCTCGGCTTCTTCTGCTCGGTCCGCGCTCCCGGCCCCGCAATCCTCCAAACCTACGACCTCGCCCGGGCGCTCCGCAGCGCGAACGTGACGCTGATCGGCGGCTTCCAATCCCCAATGGAGCGCGAGTTCCTCGACCTCCTGTTGCGGGGTACGGCGTCCGTCGTCGTCTGCCCTGCGCGGGGCATCGGCACCATCCGCATCCCGAAAAGCTGGCGGACGCCGCTCGCCGAAGGTCGGCTGCTGATCCTCTCCTTCTTCGCCGCGGCCATCCGTCGTCCCACCGCGGCGCTGGCAGCAAAGCGCAACGCCCACATCGCCGCCCTGGCGAGCCGCCTCCTCATCCCCCACGCCGAACCCGGCGGTAAGACCGCCGGACTCTGTACCGCTGCTCTGACCCGCGGCCAGCCGGTCTTCACCTTCGATGCACCGGACACCGCCCATCTCGTCACCCGCGGCGCCGTCCCCCTCCCCCCGAACGACCCCACCCCGCTCCTGGCGTAAAGCTTAAGACAGATGAGTAGCCTCCCCTGTAATCCTGGCGCAGGGGAACTGTACAAGACCCTCAAGTTCAGATGGGACCGATTACTCAGCAACTTGCCGTTATTCCCAAGGATTGACAACTTCGACGCCTGTTGGCGCAAAATCATCCACATTTCGAGTAACTACCGGCATCCCGTAAACCAGTGCCGTAGCCGCGATGAGCGCGTCGCGATCCGGCCGTGGGGCGGGAACGTGAAGTCTGGCGCAACGTTGTGCAACCGCAGTATCGACAGGCAGAATACGATCACGGAATGCTGGAAATACCTGGGTATCGATCCAGGAGCGAAGCACCGTGCCCTGTCTCGGGTCGCGGCGCTCCATCAAAAGCGTCCCTTTTTCAAGTTCCAGAACGGTAATAACCGATAAGAAGAGCCTTGCTGCCGGGACACCGTTTGCCCACACAAGGACTTTCCGGTCGATTTTCGGAGACTTCGCTTTTCTCAATTCGGCAATGACGTTGGTGTCGAGCAAGTACATCAGGATAAATCCGCGGCTTTAGACATTTCCCCGTTCAGGCGGGACGGCTCAAACTCAATATCGGCGGCTTCCGGCATGGCCAGCAATTCGACGATGCTTTCTTCCGCCTTCGTGATCTCGAGATAATATTCAATGGTCAACAAGACGTGCGCTGGACGACCGCGGTCGGTGATGAAAACCGGCCCCGTCGAAGCGTTCCTCTTGGCTTTGCCCACGTCTCGATTGAATTCCCCGCTGGTAACGGTCGTGATCCTCATACGCTGAGCCTCCGTTCCTCGCCGGTTGCAGGGAGATTATGACGAACCGCATCCCATGACAACTGTCGAAATCCTTCAAGCGGGAAGCAAGAAAGCGCCGACTTTTTCAAGGGGTTCCGAAGGGAGGCCAACTCCATCATATCGACTTCCAATTGTCAGTGTTGACCAGGAGCGCGGTAGGTTGCAGGCGGCGAGCGGACTATGCGGCCCGTCTCGCCGCGGTCGCTCTATCCAAATCGTACGTCGCCTGCAAGTTCAGCCAGAGCTTCGGCGACGTGCCCAGGACGTCGGCCAAGTCAAGGTCTGCTTCGACGGTTATGCCCCGCTTCCCGCGAATCACCTCGTTCAGACGCGCGCGGCTCCAACCGATCTTCTGCGCAAAGGCGGCTTGGGTCAGTCCCAGGGGCTCCAAGAATTCCTCGCGCAGCATCTCACCCGGATGGAAAGGATTGGGCGGTTGTTTGTGCATAGAACTCTCCTCCTCAATGGTAGTCGATGATTTCGACATCGTAAGCGTGGCCACCTTTCCACTGGAAGACTATTCTCCATTGGTCGTTGATCCTGATGGAATGGAAGCCTCTCCGTTTTCCCACGAGTCGTTCCAGCCTGTTGCCGGGAGGAGCTCTCAGATATTCAAGAGGCCGGGCACCTCGTCCAGGCTGCGCACGACCGGACAGTCGGGCGGCGTATCGCGTCCCACGCGGTCGATGAGGATCGCGGCCACACCTACCCCCTGGGCGCCGAGCACGTCCAGTTCGTAGGTGTCGCCGACGTGGACGGCCTGTTCAGCCTTGACGCCACACGTAGTCAGGGCGTGCCGAAAGATAGCCGGAGCGGGCTTGGCGGCATCGGCCCGGCTCGACGCGACGATCGGGTCGAAGTAGTCCGCGATACCTAGCCCTTCAAGCAGGCCGAACAGGCGCGCGTCGAAGTTCGAGATGACGCCCAGCCGGTAGCCCCGGTCGCGGAGCGCATCGAGCGTGGGCCGGGTTTCCGGGTAGAGGCGCCACGCCTCCGGCTGCGCGAACGCGGCGTACAGGGCGTCGAAGTAGGCGTCGAAGCGGGGGAAGGGGCCGAAGCCGGCAAAGACGTCGCGGACGACCGCGCGCCACCAGGCGTGCTCCAACTCCGCGAGTTTGGCCGCCGGTGCGCCGGGAAAGGCGAGGGGCGGCGCTTTGGGAAAGCTGCGCCGGAAGCCCGCCTCGACCTCGCGGGGACCGACGTCCTTGCCGTACGCGCGGGCCAGGACGGCGTACCGCGCGCCCACCGAGCCGTTGACCGTGATCAGCGTGCCCGCGGCGTCGAAGAAGACGGTCGTTTTCTGCATCTGCGGGACCGGGCCGCGGGAGGGGTGGCGAGTCGAGACAGTTGCGTGGCTCAGGGGGTGAGCGACTCGTCCAAGGCGGCCAACAGCGATTCGAGGTCTTCGCGGCTCGTGTAGTAATGGATCGAGATGCGCAGCCCGCCGATGCCCGAGCAGTAGCGTACGGTCGCGTAGATTTTGCGGTCGGCCAGGGCCTGATCGAGACGGTGGACGCGCTCGGCGTCGGCAAAGGGCGCGCAGGTCACGATGCCCGAGCGCAGGGCGTGTGCCTGTGGGGTCCAGACCTTGATGCCGCGTCGGTGCAGTCTCTCGATGAGAAAATCTCCCAATGACAGAACGTGGTCGGTCGCGGCCTTGGTGTCGAGTCGGTTGACGTAGGCCAGCGACTCGGCCAGCCCCGCGGTGCCGAGCATCTTCGGCATGCCGTGCACCTCGAAGCGGCGCGCGTCCGCGGCCAGCGGCAGCGACAGGAACGGGGTCAGCCCCGGATCGCCCAGGTGGCGGACCCAGCCCTCGCGCGGTTCGGCCAGCGCGAACAGCCCGTGCGCCAGTCCCGGTCGAACCCGTTCCTGCGTGGCCGCACGGACGTACAACAGGCCGACGTTGAACGGTGCGTTCAGCCATTTCTGGCCGCCCGCGGCGAGAAAGTCGATGCCCAGATGCGCGGTGTTCAGCGGCATGGCGCCGAGTTGCTGAATGGCATCCACCACCAGAAAACAGCCGCGCTCGGCCGCGAGTTGCGAAAACGCGGCCACGTCCATGCGCAAACCGTTGATCCATTGCACCGAACTGACCAGGATCGCGCGCGTCCGCCCGTCGATCAGCGGTACGTAATCGTCCACGCCGACCAGGCCGTTGCGGTGGCGGACGACGCGTACCTCGACGGCGCGCCGCTGCTGCGGATGAGCGGCGCTGATCGCCACCTGCGGGTATTCCAGGTCGCACAGGACGACGTTGTCGCCCGCGGAAAACGGGATGGCGGCCAGGGCGCTGTTCAGTCCCATCGTCGTGTCGTCGGTCAACGCGATTTCCGTGGGCCGCGCTCCGAGCAACGTTGCGGCTTCGGCCCGGGCGCGCAGGCCGGGTGCGCCGAGTGCGCGATAATACGCGGGATAGCCCATGTCCGCGGGCCCCTGAGCGAGCAGATCCGCTGCGCGGCGGACGGCCTCGGTCGCCGCGCGCGGCGGCAGCCCGACCCCCGCCGCATTGAGATAGACCTGCTGCGCCGTACTCGGAAAATCGGCCCGGACCTTGTTGACGTCGAACATGCTGCGCCTGCCGTTTCTTCGATGGTATCGGAGATTCTCTCTCGCTAGGCAATGCCCTGCGCCAGATATTCGCGGGAAAATTTCACGTAGTCGGCCGCGGAGCGGTGCAGCGAGGCGACTTCTTCGCCTTTCAGTGCGCGGATCACGCGGCCGGGATTGCCGAGCACGAGCGAGCGCGGCGGCACTTCCGTACGCGGGGTCACGACCGCGCCGGCGCCGATCAGGCATTCGCGGCCGACCGCGGCGCCGTCCAGCACGATGGCGCCCATCCCGACGAGGCTGTAGTCCCCGATGCGGCAGGCGTGCAGCACGACGTTGTGCGCCACGGACACGCCCTCGCCCAGGATGGTCGGCCGGCCGCTGCTGTGGACGTGGACCGTGGCGTTGTCCTGCACGTTGACACGCGCCCCGATCCGAATGAAGCACACGTCGCCGCGCACGACCGCGTTGAACCACACGCTCGATGCCGGGCCGACGTGCACGTCGCCGACGATCTGCGCGCTCTGCTGGACGTACGCGCTGGGATCGATCTGCGGCGTCTTGCCGTTGTGGGTGACGATCACGGGGGCCGCTCGGTCCCGGCGACGGGCCTACTTCTTCCTGAGCAGGGTTTCGCGGACCTTCTCGCGGTCGAGCGGCGTGGTGGACAACGTGTCGAACACGCTGGCGACGGCCTGAATGCAGCGCACGAAATCCGGCCACACCGCGGCCGGGCTGCTGAAGGTGAGATGGGTAGAGTGCGCGCCCTCGTGGGTATGCGGCTCGCCGCCTTCGCGCGTGCTCTTGACCTCGAACGCGCGCGAGGCGGTGGTGATGTTGAAGTGGAACACGTCGGAGTCTTCTTCGCCGACTGGCCGCCGCAGTTCCATCGATAGCCCGCCGTCGCCGCCCTCCACCTCGACGATGTACCACTCGCCCGGATAGGCGCTGGTCACCTTGATGTCGGGAACCTTTCCGGTGGGATCGACGGCCATACAATGGATCGGAAAGACACCGCCCGTGTCCCGAACCCCGACTGCTCTCAGCAAACAAACCGAGGAGGCGGGCAGCATGAGCCGGCACCTATTATGATTGAGCTCTTTACCAAAGCGATACTACACGGTCAAGAGCGAGGAGGGGCCTCATTTTGCAATCGAGACTTTGTTGCTATGCTTTGGGGCAAGAGAAATACTGTCTGATATATTCTCTTGATTCGGAGAGTTCATGAGAAAGGACGGCTAGATTCTGGACCACAAATTTCGTCATCCTGGTAAATGCTGGAGTTAGAGTGCAGGGATCTGCTTTCATCGCGCGGGGCTGTTTCCTGCTTCGGTGAAAAATCTGTTCCCAGTGCCAGCTCGGAGTACCGCCTCGCCGTATCCTTATACTCTGTATTACAGGAGGCGATTACCCCGTACGTTTCTGCTAGACTGCTCTGAATTCTCCGGTTTTCAGGTTCATCTGCGAGGGCGGCCGTCGCTTCGTTATCTATTAACCTTAGCAGGCGCTCTGCTTCCACCACGTTCCGAAGGCGAAGCTTGGCCCAAAGATGAGCCCCATTGGAAAAAAGGATTCCTCTGGGAGTATTAGCAAGCGGCTGGAATTGGCTAATGGCCTGCTTGAGCAAGTTTATTGATTGACTCGGGCCATTAAGCGCATCAGTCGATCTCTTGATACTAAAGGCCGCCGAATAAATTGCTCGGTTTATGAGAAAGCCCGTCCCGACCAGGGTCGATATGCTCACAATTACGATGACAGTGCGTATAACGGCATACAGGAAGGACACTTGTCTGCTCCCGACCATAGGCGACTTTTCTTCAGATGTTTCCAAACGGGCGACGAAAGCCAATAACAGAAAATACTGTAAGGAGAGAGAGGCGGTGTTGACTCCAAGTTGGCTCTGTATGAAACACCCCATCAGCGCAGCCCCGACGAAAAGGAGATGGGGTTGTCTCCTGACATTCAAAAATTTAGCGGTGCGCAGAACGATAAGCAAGGCGTATATCCACAGAGCAAGGTAACTCGACAGGCCGAGAATACCTTTTGTTACTGACTCTTCAACAATCCGGTTATGGGAATGATCATGAATCTCAAAATGATCTGTGGGTTTTGAGAGATATCGACTGAATATCGCAATAAAATTTTCCGGTCCCCAGCCGAGGAGCGGCCTCTCGAGAAATCCGTAAAAGCCAAGACTTAAAACTTTCATACGTTTCCATTGCAGGTCTCCACCCATACTGTCATTCACTTCGGGTCTAATAAGGCGTTTCAATAGCGGGTTCGAAAATGTCTCCACCGAGGTCGCCTTCAACATGAACGTTTCAAATGGGTTATTCGTCATGAGGGTATATGGTCTGAACGTTAGCAATAGACTCAGTACAGTCGCGCATGCGAAAAGACCTAAAATCCAGACTATGACGAATCGCATAAACCGCGTCCGTACCCAGGACAGGAAGCCGGCCGCCAAAAATCCGCCGGTCGTGAAAAAACTGAAGAGGACAGCTCGAGAACCAGTCAAAGTCAGTGTCCAGAAACCGAAGATAAGCGTACCCGACCAGAAACACATCCCAATCCAAGTCGTAAGCAAGTTGCGTTTATCATTTTGCAGAAAAGATTGTTTTTGACAGGTTCTTTCCAAAGTCCGTGAATCTCGAGATGTGGTTGAAGCGGAAATGAAGGACTGAGCCAAAAGCCCAGCAGCAATTACGCAGTTTACCAATGTATACATGCCGAGACTGAGGGCGTTGCCAACCGTAGCAGTACTCCTCCCGGTCGGGTCAACACCCGCTTGCCTGTATTCGCCCCAGTAGTAGTAGGTATAGCTAGAGAAGAAAGGGAAGTCTATAAAATAGTACAGACAAAGAGCGAGTCCGGCCATTATCAGACCGCAGGCCACGTTGAGATTCAAAACGATCCGCCAATCCCGCTCCGTCCGTAACACGGACGCCAGTACGACGGCGAAGGCGAACCAGTGGATGAGATCCACCACGCCCTGCATGCGCTCATAGGTGGACCAGAAGCTGCGTTGGGGGCTGACGCCGAAGCAGGCCGCAAGGACCGACACGCCGACGTTCACCGCCAACAGGAGCAGCAACCACGAGCGCGGCGGACGGTATGCGGGTCGGAAAAGCGCGAGAATCGCCCAAATCCCGAATACGCACTCGATGAGGGACCGCGAATAGACGGCCTTTCCGACGACGAAGGGAAAAATCGTGTCAGGGGTGACGACGAAAGGTGTCAGAAGGATCAGGACGATTCCCGTCCAAATGCCGTACACCGCGGCGTTTTCCGCCACCTGTTGCATCCGGGTCATCGATCTACCGCGCTCCTTCCTGGAATGATTCCAGGCTACCGAGCGAGTGCGGGGGGGGGGGGGGGGCATAGTCCTTTTAGGATAGTTCGCCTCGCCGCTTTGGTCAACTACTCATGCCCACAACGTCTTGAGATCGCCCGACTAGGCTACTACCGTGGGCCGGACTTTCTTGCGCGGCCGAGTCAATTCCGTTAGCAATCCGGTATGGCAGCCAAACGCAGCAAGTTCGCGGCCGGCGCCCTCCTCATCGTCGGTGCCGTGGCCTACCTCATCTATACCGGCATTCAACAAACCAAGGTGTACTATTTCACCATCGACGAATTGCTTCTCCAACGCGACGCGTTCGTGTACGGGGACGTTCGCGTGGCCGGCCGGGTGCAGGCCGGTTCGGTGGTCTGGGACCCCGCGGCGCTCGACCTTGCATTCGTCCTCGCCCCGATCACCGAGAACGGTGCCGCGGGCGAAACACCGCAAGCAGGTGTACCCGTCTCGTATCAGGGCATTCTGCCGGACATGTTCGCCGAAGGGCGCGACGTGATCGTGGAGGGACGGTACACGCCGAAGCCGCGGCTCGTCGCCTCCACGATCATGACGAGTTGCCCCTCGAAATACGAGCCCGAAGCCGCCCTGCCGTCCCAGGAAAGCTGAGCGGTATTTTCTCCCGCGTCGCCCCCCTGCCTGACGCTGGCGCGGCGCCCGACCCCCATGACGCAACTCGGTACTCTGGCTCTCTCTCTCGCGTGTGGGCTGTCCGTCTATGCGCTGGCCGTCAACCTGTGGGGCGCCCACGCCCGGCGTCCCGACTGGATCGCCAGTGGCGCCCGCGCAGCCTATGCCGTGTGCGGCTGCGTGGGAATCGCCTCGGTCGCCCTGCTCCATGCGCTGGTGACGCGCGACTTCAACGTCGAATACGTCGCCTCCTACTCCAGCACGAGCCTGCCGCTGCGGTACACCATCGCGGCGTTCTGGGGCGGTCAGAAGGGCTCCCTGCTGTTCTGGACGCTGATCCACTGCCTGTTCACCGCGCTGGTGCTGTACCAGAACCGTGGCCGGCACGCCGCGTTGATGCCGTATGTCACCGCCACGCTGATGGCCATCGCGGTCTTCTTCCTCGGCCTGCTGTGCTTCATCACGCCGCCGTTCGAGCGCCTGTCGTTCGTGCCCAGCGAGGGCTCCGACCTCAACCCGCTCCTGCAGAACTACTGGATGACGATTCATCCGCCGGCGCTATATCTGGGCTACATCAGCGCCGGCGTGCCGTTCGCGTTCGCCCTGGCGGCGCTGGCGACCGGCAAGCTGGGCGACGAGTGGATCCGCACGACGCGCCGCTGGGCGCTGACCTCGTGGTTCTTTCTGTCGCTGGGCAACCTGCTCGGCGGGCGTTGGGCATACGAGGTCCTGGGCTGGGGCGGCTACTGGGCCTGGGACCCGGTCGAGAACGCCGCCATCATGCCCTGGTTCACGGCGACCGCGTATCTCCATTCCGTGATGATTCAGGAGAAGAAGGACATGCTCAAGGTCTGGAACATGAGCTTGGTGATCCTCACCTTCGTCCTGACCATCTTCGGCACCTTTCTCACGCGCAGCGGCGTCATTTCGTCCGTCCATTCGTTCACGCAATCCGGTTTAGGACCGTATTTCCTCGTCTTTCTGGGGCTCGTGTTGACCGTCGCGATCGGGCTGCTCGTCTATCGGCTGCCGGATTTGAAGAGCGCCAACGAACTGGATTCCATGCTCTCCCGCGAGGCCGCGTTCCTGTTCAATAATCTGATTCTGGTGGGACTGGCATTCGCCACGTTCTGGGGGACCGTGTTTCCGATCCTGTCCGAGTGGGTGCGCGGCGTGAAGATCACCGTCGGCCCGCCGTTCTTCAATCAGGTGAACGGCCCGCTGGGCGTCCTGCTGCTGCTCCTGACCGGCATCGGCCCGCTGATTGCCTGGCGGCGGGCGAGTTGGAGCACCCTGCGGCGGCAGTTCACCCTCCCGCTACTGGCCGGCGCACTGCTGGGCGCAACGCTGTTCGCCCTCGGCTACCGCCACTATTACGCGGTGGTGATCTTCTCGCTGGTCGGCTTCGTGGCCGCGGGCGTCGTGCTCGAATACGCCCGTGCCACCCGTGCCCGGCAGGCACTGCTGCACGAAAGCCCGCCACGCGCTCTCGCCCGGCTGGTGGGCAAGAACCCGCGGCGCTACGGGGGCTACATCGTGCACGTCGGGGTGATCCTGATGTTCTTCGGCGTGGCCGGCGCGTTCTTCACCGTGGAAAAACAGATCACGGTCGCCGCGGGCGACA
This sequence comes from uncultured Binatia bacterium (SeqCode), assembly GCA_965200125.1. Classification (GTDB taxonomy): domain Bacteria; phylum Desulfobacterota; class Binatia; order Bin18; family Bin18; genus Bin18. The sequence continues at coordinate 2,606,608 of OZ241332.1, forward strand.
GCTTCGAGGTCGGCCGCTACACCCTGCACTACACCGGAATCCGCGAGCACGAGGATGCGCATACGTCCAGCCGGATCGCGGCGGTGCGGGTATCGGTCGGCGGCCGGCAGATCGACACCATGCACCCGGAAAAGCGCTTCTACAAGAAACAGAACCAGCCCACCACGGAAGTCGATATCCGCGCGACGCTGGTGGAAGACCTGTACGTCGTGCTGGGCGGCTACGACGTGGAGTCGCGGTTGGCCACGTTTCAGGTCTTCGTCAACCCGCTCGTGTCCTGGATCTGGGTCGGCGGCATCGTGCTGATTCTGGGCACCTGCGTGGTCATGGCGCCCACGCCCGCGGAGCGCCAGGCGTGGCGCGAAGCCTCGGTCCCGGCCCGATTCCGGACCGAGGGGCAGGGAGAAATCCTTGCGGACTAGCGTGCAGAACCGGCTGGCCGGGGTCGGCCTGTTCCTCTCGGTCGGCCTCTCCGCGTCCGTCATCGAAGCGGCGCCCACCAATCAGGCGGTCGAAGCCGCGCTCACCTGTCAGTGCGGTTGCGGGCTGACCGTCCACAACTGTAATCACTTGCAGTGCGGGTTCGCGATTCCGGCCAAGGAACGGATCGCCGAGCAGTTGGAGCAGGGCCGGTCGTACGACGCCATTCTGGCTTCCTTCGTCGAACGGTACGGCGAGAAGGTCCTGTCTGCGCCGACCAAAGCGGGCTTCAATTTGGCCGCCTGGGTCGTGCCGTTTCTCGCCGTCCTGGCAGGGGCCGCGGCCATCGGATTCTTCGTCCTCCGCTGGACGCGCCGCCGTTCCTCGACGTCTCCGGCGGAGCCTCCCCACGTCCCCGCGGCTTCTGGTCGGTATGCGGACCGGCTCAAACGCGAACTCGATACCTTCGAAAGCTAGACTGCTACGCATGTCGTTCCCGGTCTTTGCCGCGGGTCTCGTATTGATCGGGGCCGTTGCGCTTCTGGTCGCGTTGCCACTCCGAACGGCATTGCGGGACGAGGATGCAGAAAGGCGTATCGACAGCAGTTCCGCCGAGCCAGAGGAAACCGCGGAATGGGAAAAGCAGAAAGCCGATGCGTACAGCGCCATCAAGGAGGCGGAATTCGACAGGCAGATGGGTAAACTCAGCGAGGAAGATTACCGTTTCATCCGCGAAAAATACGAAGCCCGCGCCGTCGAAGCGCTCGCCCGCCTCGATGCCCTCACCAAACCGGACGCCGGTTAGACCCGCGTCGGTTCCACGAAATTCGCGAGGCGCCGCCGATAGGTCCGAGCCGGATGATCGCACAGACGAGCGTCGTGGCGGCGCGGCGACTTCGGAAGTCGTTTTCGTGGACACCGGTCCTGAACGACGTCACCTTTCAGACCGGACCGGGCGAGACGGTCGGCGTCTTCGGACCCAACGGTTCGGGAAAGACAACTCTGCTGCGCGTGTTCGCCACCCTGCTGCGCCCGAACTCGGGGGTTCTCACCCTGTTCGGCGGAAATCCGGACTCCGAAGAGGCGCGTCACCGCATCGGCTTCCTAGGTCACGACAGTTTCTTGTATCCCGACCTGACCGCGGAAGAGAATCTCCTCTTCTATGGAAAAGCGTACCGCGTCCGTCCGTTGGCCGACCGGATTGCTGCACGGTTGCAGCATGTCGGCCTGGACCGCTGGCGGCACACGCCGGTGCGGCATTTTTCGCGCGGCATGGAACAGCGTCTTGCGCTCGCTCGAACCCTGTTGCACGACCCGGACCTGATCCTGCTCGACGAGCCGCACACCGGCCTCGACACCGCGGCGCAGGACGTGTTGCACGACGCGCTCGGCCAAGCCGCGGCGCGCGGAAAGACCGTCATGCTGAGTTCGCACGACTTCGAGCGTTGCAGCGGTCTGTGTACGCGCGCCGTCCTGTTGCACCGCGGGCGCTTGACCTGGGAATCGACCGGCACACTGCCGACCGTGGCCCGGTTCGCCGAGATCTACGCAGAGTCCACACGCTAGGCCCCAGAATGTGGGCGATCGTCTGGAAAGACCTGCGCCTGGAGGTGCGGACCGGAGAGCGGGTATCCTCGTTGCTGGTCATGGCTGTGCTGATCGTGGTCGTCTTCGTGGCCGCGGTTGGTCCCGAACGCCTGCAACGACCCGAGCTCGGCGCGGCCTTGCTTTGGGTCGCACTGGTGTTCGCCGGCCTGACGAGCATCCAGCGCGCCTTTACGCTGGAGCAGGATCGCAACTGTCTGGACGGCGTGCTGCTGACCCCGGTCGGCACGGGCCAACTGTTCTTCGCCAAGTGGCTGGGCAACGTCATCGTCCTGAGTGCGGTCCAGGCCGTGGTCGCTCCGCTGACGCTGGCGTTGCTCGGCATTCGATACACGCCGGCGTTGGTCGGCCTGCCGCTCGTCCTGCTGCTCGGCATCGCCGGCTTCTCGGCCTTGGGCACGTTGTTCGGCGCGGTCGCGGCGCGTACCCGGATGCGTGAGGTCGTGCTGCCGCTGCTGCTGCTACCGCTGCTCGTGCCGCTCCTGCTCGCCGCGGTGAACGTGACTGGTGCCCTGCTGGCCGGTCAGATATGGACGGGCGTATGGTTGCGCGTGTTGATCGCGTTCGACGTGGTATTCATCGTCAGCGGCTGGCTGACCTTCGGCTTCGTAGTCCGCGAGTAGATCAGCCGGTCAGCCCTCGGCCCGGGAAGTTCGTTTCCGTACCCCCTGACTCCACTCTCTTTCCTACACACAGGAAGCGGGTCGGATAAAGAAGGATAAGAAGCAGACATGGACGGCCGTTCCAGGGGGACCGGAGAGACTACGCCCCGCCAAGTCGTGGACATGGTTCTGCCGTGGCTGGCTGCGGCGTCCATGCTGGCCGCGTTGGCGATGGTCTTTCTGTACGTTCCGACCGAGCGGATTCAGGGACCGGTCCAGCGGATTTTCTATTTTCATCTGCCCTCGGCCTGGATGGCGTTTCTCGGGTTCTTCATCGTGGCCGGGGCGAGCGCGGCTTTCCTGTGGCAGGGCCGGCGCGCCGCGGATCGGTTGGCGCGCGCCGCCGCGGAAGTCGGGATGCTGTTCTGCAGCCTGGTCTTGCTGACCGGGCCGCTGTGGGCACGGCCCATCTGGGGCGTCTGGTGGACCTGGGACCCGCGGCTGACCATGACGCTCGTGCTGTGGCTGATCTACGCCGCCTACGTGCTACTGCGCCCCCTGGCCGGCGACACCGAAACGGTCGCCCGCTACGCCGCGGTGCTCGGCATCGTCGGCGTGATCGACATCCCGATCCTGTACGTTTCGATTCGCCTGTGGCGGGGCATCCATCCCACGGTCGAACAGATGGCCCCGGAAATGGCGCTGACGCTGCTCGTCTGTACCGCGGCCTTCGTCTGTTTATTTACGTGGCTGCTGCGGTTGCGGCTGGAGAGCCTGCGCCTGTCCGACGAGGTGCACGCGCTGCGGCAGCGGGTCTTGCTGGCCGGATAGCGCCGGAAGATCGCTCAGTGGCTATTGCTCCTCGGGACAGGTGGAAGACAGCCCGCCCGGACGCCTGAGTGCAAGGGAAGGACAGCGTAAATGCCGTATCTGTTTGCCGCGTTCAGCGTGGTGTGGCTGGCTGTCTTCGGCTATGCAGCGTGGATTGCCGGGCGTCAGCGCGCCCTCGCCCGGGAAGTCGAGACGTTGCGCCGGATGGTGGAAGACTCCGAAAACGATTGAGACGCGAGCGCCCTTACCCCGAGCGCTCGCGGAGACGAGGGGCCGAAGCGTTCAACCAGTGCGAGGCAGCGGCGCTTCCAGCCGGGCCACGACCTCTTCGTGCACACGGTCAGCGAGGACTTCGACCGATCGCTGGATCCGCCTGAACAACGCGAGTCCGCGCAGGATCGGGTCGGAGGCCGGCGGGGCGGCTTGGCAGTAGAGTTTCAGGGTCGGCTCGGTGCCGGACGGACGGACGACGAAAGCGCCGGCCGAGGTCTGAAAGCACAGCAGATTGCGGGCGCGCCGGTCGGTCTCGCTCAGAAACGGGCCGAAGCGCTCCACGTCCCAATAGTCGACGATGCGCGTGACCGGTTGGCCGGCGACGTGCCGGGGCGGTTCGCCACGCAGCGAGGTCATCAGTCGGTTCCGATCCGCGGCGCCTCGGGTGCCCGGCAGAACGATGGCGCGAGCCGCGTCGGCATGGGCGCCCACGTCTTCGAGCACGTCGCAGTAATAGTCCACCAAGTTGCGGCCCTGTCCGCGCAGGCGGGCGGCGAGCGCGGCGAGCAGCAGCCCGGCCGGTGCCGCGTCTTTCTCTCTGACGCGCGGGATGAGCATGACGCCGTGGCTCTCCTCCGCGGCGAAAACGACATCGGCCGGTCGGCTCGACACCTGCTGGTAGCGCCCGGTTCGCTCCAGCGTGTCAATCACTGCGGCGATGTGTTTGATGCCGACCAGCAAGTCGTCGACGATCCATGCCGGTTCACTCGCGTCGGAACCGTCGGTGCGGGGGAGCGCGTTGCGGCGCGTGACGATTGCTCCGAGCAGGCGTGTGGTGACGACCGTGGTGAGGACGCCGCCGGTTCGCCGTGGGCCGTCCGGGTCGCACAGCAGGTGATAACACAGCAGCGCGGCGATCTGATTGCCGCTCAGATGTTCCCACGTATCGTCGGTCACGTGGACCTCGCAACCGATCCGGTCGCCGTCCGGATCACTCGACAGCACCAGCCCGATGTCCCGCTCCTCGGCGAACGCCCGCGCCGACTCGGTCGCCCGCGGACGTTCCGGGTTGGGCGTGCGCATGGGAATCGCCGCGAACGTCCCGTCCGGCCCGTGGCCGGGCGGCACGAGGACGGGCACCCCGGCGCGGCGCAGCGCGGCGCCCGCGGTCGTCAGCGCCGCGCCGCACAACGGGGTGAATACGACCGGCGCCGCGGACTGCGGCCGGGGTGCGACACATTTCAGGACGATATCGAGGTAGGCGTCGTGCAAGGTCGCGGGTATGGCACGGATCAGGCCGCGCGTGCAGGCTTCGACGAACGGCATGACGCGGATGTCCGCGGCCTCGGACATGATGTCGGCCAACCGCTGATCGTCGGGGGCGACCGGCTGGCTGCCGGTGTGGTCGTACACCTTGACGCCGTTGTCGTCGGGCGGGTTGTGCGAGGCGGTCAGGTTGAGGCCGCCCGCGGCGCCCATCTCCGGTATCAAGAACGAGAGTTCGGGCGTGGTGAGGACCGCCGAGTCGTCGTCCGGCTCGACCAGATAGGCCGTGACCCCGTTGCCCGCGTAGATTTCGCACGCCAGCTTCGCCAAGCCCCGCGACGACAGCCCGAGCAGCGGATGCGCGCCGCCCAGAAACGCATACGTCCCCGCGACGTCATGAAATTCGCGGGTGTCGTTGGCGACGACGACCGTCAGTTCGGCCCGGTCGGGCCACGCCGCGCGCAAATAGGCGCAATGCCCCTGGACGGTCATCGCCAGCGTGGTCGGGTTCATCCGGTTCGGTCCGTAGCCGACGAGCCCGCGCCGGCCGCCGGTGCCGAATGGCAGAGTCTGGCGGAACGCGTCGCACACCAACGGCAAGTGCTCTTCGTGCAGGTGCCGGGCCAGCATGTCCGGCTCGGCGTACGGCACGCCGTCCGCCAGCCACGTACGGAGCCGGTCCGCGGCGTGGCGGCCCGGCTCACCGTAGGTATCGATCAGGCGTGCGGCGATGTGGTCGAAGTAGGGCATTCGTGGTTAGTGGCCAGTAGTCAGTGAGGAGCGAATCGGCTTCGACCGGCCGGTTGAGCTCGGTCCCGGAGCTTGTGAGTCTTGAGCGTGTCGAAAGAAAGGTCGAAGGGCGTCGAAACGGCTCCTCGGATCGTCCGGTATGGAATTCCCCCTGCCAACATTTTTCTCACCACTCGCCACCGGTCACTGACCACTCGCCTTCCTGATCCGCGCCATGTCCGCGGCGAGATTCAACGCCGCGCTCATGCTGCGCGGACTGGCTTCGTTCCGTCCGGCAATGTCGAACGCGGTGCCGTGGTCCGGCGCGGTACGCACGATGGGCAACCCCAGCGTGACGTTCACCCCGTCCTCCCAGGCCAGCAGTTTGAGCGGGATGAGCGCCTGATCGTGGTATTGGCACACCACGCCGTCGAACTCGCCGCGGGTCGCGCGGACGAACACGGTGTCGGCCGACAGCGGACCGACGACGTCCGCTCCCCCCTCCCGAGCGTGCGCTACGGCGGGTTCGATCACGCGGCATTCTTCGTCCCCGAAGGCGCCGGCCTCGCCCGCGTGCGGGTTCAGCGCAGCGACCGCCAGCCGAGGCTGCTCCAGGCCGTGGAATCGGCACAGATGAGCCTCCGCCAGCGCGATGGTCGTTGCGATACGCTCCACGGACAACGCCGAAGGCACCGCGGCCAGCCGTAGATGTGTCGTGACCAGCATCACGCGCAGGCCGCGGCCGACGAGCATCATGCGCACCTCGGGCGTGCGGGTCAGATGCGCCAGCAGTTCCGTGTGGCCCAGATACCGGTGCCCGGCCGCATGCCACATGGCTTTGCAGACCGGCGCGGTGACCAGCCCGTCCAGGTCGCCGTTCATGGCGAGCCGGACGCCGGCTTCCACGCAGCGGTAGGCCGCGTCGCCGCCGGCCGGGGTCGGGCGGCCCGGCAGCCGATCCTTTGCGTCGAGTGCGGAAACGGCCAATACTGGCAGCCGGTTCGGGTCCGAAGGATAAGAATCTCCCGCCTGCCAAGGGTACGGCCGCAGCCTTGCGGAGAGACGTTCGACGATTTCCTCGACGAGCGTCACGTCGCCCAGCACGACCGGCCGGCAGCACGGTTGCGGGGCATTGCGAACCGCGGCTGCTGCACGGACGGCGACCTCCGGCCCGATGCCGGCCGGGTCGCCCAAGGTCACGCCGATCAGGGGAGCGGGGTGCATGACCGGGACGCCGCGGCGCGCGTCAGAACGGCCACAGCCAGCCCAGCACGCCGGTCTTCTTGGGGGATTCGAGCCGGTCGGGCGACACGTCTTCCACGCCGCCGGCCAGGACCGACTCGGTTTCGGTAATGCCCGCGCCGAAATCCTGTGGCGCGTCGAGGAAGTTTTCGACGTGGTGCCGAAAGCGCAGGTCTTCCTTGAACCAGCGCGCGTAACGGTCGCGCAATGCCTGGTTGTAGAGGGTGTTCTTGATCTCTTCGGACACGGTGTCCAGGGGTTGCAGCCCGGCCTCGCGTTTGTCCACGACCTTGAGCAGGTGCATGCCGGAATCGGTGCGGAACGGCTCGCTGATGTCGCCGTTGTTCAGCGCGAAGGCGACCCGCTCGATGTCTTCCGGCATCTGGCCGAGCTCGAAGTAGCCCAGGTCGCCGCCGCTGTCCGCGCCCGGCCCGAGCGAGTATTGGCTCGCCAGATTGCCGAAGTTCTCGCCGGCCAACGCCCGCTTGCGCAGGTCGTGCACCAGCGCCGCGGCCTGCTCCACCTCGGCGCCGTCCGCGGCGGCCGGCAGGGGCCGGAAGATGTGCTGGATGCGGATCCGGGCCGGTTGGGTGTATTCGTCGATGTGCTCGTCGTAGTAGCGCTGGACGTCCTCGGGCGTGACGTTCACCTTGGAGCCGATCTCGCGGTTCATCAGGATGGCCTGCTCGACCTCGTGGCTGACCCGCTCGCGGTACGCCTCGATCGACATGCCCTCGCTCTCCAACGCCGCCTCGAATTCCTCGTCGCTCAGATTGTTCTGCGCCTGGATGCGCGCGATGTAGCCGTCGATGTCCGCCTGTTTGGCTTTCAGCCCCTGCTTTTCGACCTCTTTGTGGACGAGCTTGCGCATGACCAGCGCGTCCAGGATTTCGCGGTCGGACATGCCCGCGGCCCCGCCGCTCGGCGCCAGCGGACTGGTGCCGGCCTGCTCGCGGAAGCCCTGCATTTCGTAGGCGGTGATGGGCTCGCCGTCCACGGTCGCCACGATGCGGTTGATGACCTCGGCCCGCACCGTCCCCGCGGCCAGCCACGCCCACGTCGTCACGAAACAGCAAAGACCGCGTATCCAGCGTCCGGTCGGCATGGTGCGCCCCGGCTACCACGATTGCCCGAGCCGGCGCAAGATATCCTGGATCGCGGCGCCCGCGGCCTCGCCCGCGGCCAACCGGCACGACAGGCGCAGGTCGGGGCTGAGGCGCGCCTGCCGCTCGTTCTTGCGTACGAACGCCGCCAGCCGGTCCGCGGGGACGGGCGCGTCCGGATGAAAGTGCAGCGTCACCACGTCGTCCTTGCAATACACCGCGGACACCAGCGCGCGGCGCAGGACGCGGCGCAGGTCCATCACGTCGATGAAGCGGCGGACCAGTTCGGGCGCCGGGCCGAAGCGGTCTTCCATTTCGTCGGCCAGCGCGTCGAGGTCGTTGCGGTCCGCCACGTTGGCCAGCTTCTTGTAGAACACCAGCCGCTGGTTGACGTCGGGAATGTACGCCTCGGGCAGGTAGGCCGGCACGCCGATGTGGATTTCCGGTTCGATGGACACCTCGATGGCGCCGCCGCGCAGTTCGTGGACGGTCTCTTCCAGCATCTGGGCGTAGAGTTCGTAGCCGACCGCGGCCACGCGCCCGGATTGCTCCTTGCCCAGCAGGTTGCCGGCCCCGCGGATCTCCAGGTCGTGGGCCGCCAGCCGGAAGCCGCCGCCCAGGTCGTCCAGTTCCTGCAAGACCTCCAGGCGCCGTTGGGCGTCGCGCGTGAGCGCGCGTTCGTCGCGGATCAGCAGATAGGCGTACGCGCGCAGCGCGGAGCGGCCGACCCGGCCGCGCAACTGGTAGAGCTGGGCCAGTCCGAAACGGTCGGCGCGGTTGATGATGATCGTGTTGGCGGTCGGAATGTCGAGCCCCGACTCGATGATGGCCGAGCACAGCAGCACGTTGATCCGGTTGTGCAGGAAGTCGAGCATCACGCCTTCCAGGTCGCGTTCGCCCATCTGGCCGTGCGCGATGCCCAACGCCGCCTCGGGCACGACGTCGCGCAGGCGGACGGCCATCTTGTCGATCGTCTCCACGCGGTTGTGCACGAAGAAGACCTGGCCGCCGCGCGCCAGTTCCTGCAGGATCGCCGAGCGGATCAGGCCGGCGTCGAAGCGCGCCACGTAGGTGCGTATCGCCTGCCGGTCGACCGGCGGGGTCTCGATCACGCTCAGGTCGCGCAAGCCCATCATGCTCATGTTGAGCGAGCGCGGGATGGGCGTGGCCGACAGGGTCAGCACGTCCACCTCGTGCCGCAGGCGTTTGATCTTTTCCTTGTGCGTCACCCCGAAGCGGTGCTCCTCGTCCACCACGACCAGCCCCAGCGCCTTGAACCGCACGTCGCGCTGGAGCAGGCGGTGCGTGCCGATCACGACGTCCACCTGCCCGCCCGTGATCCCGGCCAGCACCGTCTTGACGTCCGCGGGGCTGCGAAAGCGGTTCAGCGCCTCGACCCGCACCGGATAGTCGGCGAACCGGCGCGTGAACGTCTCGGCGTGCTGTTGGGCCAGGACCGTCGTCGGCACCAGCACCGCGACCTGCCGCCCGCTTTCCACGGCCAGATAGGCGGCGCGCAACGCGACCTCGGTCTTGCCGTAGCCCACGTCGCCGCACACCAGCCGGTCCATGGGTTTGGCCGCCTGCAGGTCGGACACGACGTCGTCGATGGCGGCGCGTTGGCCGCTGGTCTCCTCGAACGGAAAGCGCGCCACGAACTCCTCGTAGCCGTCCGTGAAGTGCGCCAGCCGCGGGCGGTCCGCGCTTTCGCGCACCGCGTGCAGTTCGAGCAGTTCGCGCGCCATGGCCTGAATCGCCTCGCGGGTGCGGTGCTTGACGCGCTCCCACGTTTGGCTGCCCAGCCGGTCGAGCGCCGGCGCGGCGCCGCCCGCGCCCGTGTATTTCTGCACGAGATTGATCCGCTCGACCGGCACGTACAGCTTGTCGCCGGCGGCGTATTCCAGATGGAGATAGTCGCCCTCGGTCCCCGCCACGCTCAGGTGGTGCAGCCCGCGGTACTGTCCGATGCCGTGGTCGGTATGCACTACGTAGTCGCCGGCCGCCAACTGGCTGAGGCCGGTCAGATAGTCGGCGACCGGCCGCGGCCGGCTCCGCCGCCGATGCCGGCGTTCGCCGAAGATTTCCTCCTCGGCGAGCACGACCAGCCCGTCATCGGGCAGGCGGAATCCGTGCGACACCTGGGCGACGACGATCGCGCTGTCCCCCCGGTACGGCGCCCGCCACGCCGGCTGCGCGTCGATGGGAAGCGTCACCTCGTGGCCGTCCAGCAGGTGTTGCAGGTGTTCGGCGAGGCGCTGGGTCGAGACCGCCAGACGGACGCGCAGCCCGGCGTCCCGCCAGTCGCGAATCTGGGTGGCGAGCGAGGCCAGACTCTTCTCCCCGCCGCCGGACGGGCGCGTCCCGCTGTGCAGCCCCGCGGTAACCGCGCAATCCGCATCCACCGTCGCCAAGCTACGCACTTCTACGCGCACTCGGTCGGCCAATGCCGTGTTCACCTGATCCCCGGACGCGTACGTCTGCGCGACCGGCGGGACGAAACGGCCGGCCTCACGCGCGGTCGCGGCGTGGGTTTCCAGCCGGTCCCACACCTCGGCGAGGCGCGTCTCTTGCGCCGCGGGTTCGAACGCCCACACCACGCTGTCGCGCGGGACGTAGTCGGCCGGCTCCTCCAGCGCGGGGTACAGATAGGGCAACAGGAATTCGACGCCCGGAAACGACAGCCCGCTCTTCACGTTCTCCACGAGGCGCTGCCGTTCGCGGTAGGGCACCTCGCCGGCGTCCAGGGCTTCCTCGATCGTGCGCCACGCGGCCTGCAGGCGGGCAACGGAGAAGAACCGCATGGGCAGGACCATCAGTTCGTCCACGTCGTCGTGCGAGCGCTGCGTAGCCGGCTCGAACGACCGCATGGTCTCGACCGTGTCGCCCAGAAACTCGACGCGCACCGGCCGGTCGGCCAGCGGCGGAAACAGATCGACGATGCCGCCGCGCACGCTGACCTCGCCCTTCTCCTCCACCAGCGGCACGCGGCGATACCCCCACTGCACGCCGTACTCGACCAGTTCGGTAAGCGGAAAGTCGTCGCCGGCCCGCAGCCGCAAGGTCGCGGTGATGAACTCTTCCTGAGGCAGCACGCGCTGCAGCAGGGCCTCGGCCGAGGTCACCAGCACCGGAGTGCTGACCGACAGCAGGTCGTACAGCCCTTCGATCTGGGCGGCGACGGTCTCGCTGCCGGGCGACACGCCCTCGGCCGCGGACACGTCCCACGTCGGATAGTAGCGGACGCGCGCGGCGAACGTGGGATCCGCGAACGCGCGCAGGTCGTGGGCGAACGCCTCGGCGTCCGCGTCCGCGGGCAAGATGCACAGGCCGGGCCGCGGGCAATCCGCCAGCGCGTCGGCCACGAACAGCGCTTGAGATGCGCCCTTGAGCCCGGCCACGCGCAATACGCGCCCATCCGCGTCGGCAGCGGCGGAGCGGGACAGAAAGCCGACCGTGGCGTCGCGCGCCGCGGCCAGCGGTCCCGCGGCCACGGGGGGAGAATCTGCGTGCATAGCCGGAGCCGGGGAACGCGCGTCGTCGGCCGGCTCAGTCCGCGGCCCGCACCGCCCCGAAGACGCGGACGGCCAGCCGCGCCTGTTCGGGATGGTCGGTGACGATCCCGACTTCCCCGCGCAGTCTGCCGGACGCGTCGCCGCGGACGTGCAGGTCCAACCGGAACTCCCGGCCGGGCGTGATCTCGTGCAGTTCGGGGACGACTGCGTCGTTCTCGCTGGTCACCTCGAGAATGCGCAGCGCCGCGGCCCCGCCGTTCTTGATGCGCACGACCCGCGTCCGGCGCGCACCGGGGCGCACCACGCCGAACGATACTTGCGGCGGTTCGACCGTCACGTCGCCCTCGACGTTCCCGAACACGGGCACGGTCAGCCGCGGCTTCTTCTCGCTGGTGGTGGTGATCGTCAGCGTGTCCCGGAGTTGGCCGAGCGGAGCGGTATCGGCCACGCTCACGTGCAGACGCCGGCCGCGTTTGCCGTCCGCTTCGAAGTCTTCGGCCTCGACCCGCAGGCCCGGGTGGTCGAGCTCGACGCCGGTGATCGAGACCGGCGTGTCCGCGTCGTACAGCACGCTGACGGTGCGCGTGGCGCGGCTGCCGCGGCGCAACCTGCCCAGGTAGAGTTGGTGCGGCTGGACCGCGACCTCCGCCGTGACCTCGCCCCGCAGAACCAGCGTCGTGATCGGGTGCGCCGGATCGTTACTGCGCACGTTGAGGCGTTTGCTTTGAGCGCCGAGAAAGCGGCCGGTATCGAAGCGTGCCTGAATGCTGCCGGAGGCGCCCGGCGCAATCGTGTCGTCCGCCAGCACCGCCGCGGTACAGCCGCACGACGTTTCCACGGATTCGATGCGCAGGGCGCGCGTGCCGCGGTTGGCGAACCGGAAGACGTGGGTAACCGTCTCGCCCTGCTCGATGTGGCCGAAGTCGAACACCGGCGCGTCCACGTGCAGCCGCGGTCCGGCGGCCGTTTGGGGATCGGCGTCCGCGTTCCGAGTGGCCGGTTGCGCCGCCTCCGCCTCGGAAGCGGCGGGCGGTGCGGCGTTGACTTGCGTCGGTATCCCCCCGGCCGCCCAGCACAGCAGGACGGCGAATACATGGACCAGGCGTGGACCGTTTCGCGGAGACGACATAGCCGGACTCGTCAAGCCGTACTGGAAGACGGACCGCTGGCCCGCTTGCCGGGCCGCGGCGCCGCGGTCTTCATCCGCTCCAGGAGTTGGTCCAGATAGCGCGTGTGCAGCTTGCCGGCCAGGAAATCGCGGTCGCGCAGCACGCGCTGGTGCAGCGGGATGTTCGTCTTGATCCCGTCGATGCGGTACTCGGACAGTGCGGCGCGCATCCGCCGGACCGCTTCGTCGCGGGTGTGTCCGCCGACGACGACCTTGGCGACGAGCGAGTCGTAATGGACCGGGACCTCGCTGTTCTCCACCACCCCGGCTTCGACGCGCACGCCCGGCCCACCCGGCGGATGATAGGCGCGGATCGTGCCCGGCGACGGCAGCAGACTGACCGGGTCTTCGGCCACCACGCGGCACTCGATGGCGTGCCCGGAAAAGTCCACGTCCGCCTGGCGCATCCCCAGCGGCTCGCCGGCCGCGGCACGGATGCCTGCCTGCACTACGTCGATGCCGGTCAGCATCTCGGTCACCGGATGTTCGACCTGCACGCGCGTATTCATCTCGATGAAATAGTAGTGGCCCTGCGGGTCGAGCAGGAACTCGATCGTGCCCACGTTGGTGTAGCCGACCGCACGCGCGGCCCGCACCGCGGCGGCGCCCATGCGTTCGCGCAGGCGCTTGGTCAGCGCGGGCGACGGCGACTCCTCGATCAGCTTCTGGTAGCGCCGCTGGACCGAACATTCGCGCTCGCCCAGATGAATGACGTGGCGGTGCTGGTCGCCGAGAATCTGGAACTCGATGTGCCGGGCGCGCTCCAGATATTTCTCGACGTACAACGTGCCGTTGCCGAACGCGGCGTCGGCCTCTTCCCGGGCCACGGTGAACAGCGCGCCCAGTTCCTTCTCGTTGCGCGCCACGCGCAAGCCGCGTCCGCCGCCACCACCCGCGGCCTTGAGCAGCACCGGAAAGCCGACCTGCGCGGCCACGGCCTGGGCTTCCTTGACGTCGCGGATGCCCGCGGACGTGCCGGACAGGACCGGCACCCCGGCGCGCTCCATGATGCGGCGCGCGCGCGGCTTGTCGCCCATGATCCGGATGTTCCGTACGCGCGGCCCGATGAAGGCCAGCCCGGAACGCTGGCACGCCTCGGCGAAGTCGCCGTTCTCCGACAGAAAGCCGTAGCCCGGGTGCACCGCGTCGGCGCCGAACGCCAGCCCGGCGCTGACGATGGCCGGAATGTTCAGATAACTGTCCGCGGGGTTGGGCGGGCCGATGCAGACGCTTTCGTCGGCCAGCCGGGCGTGCAGGGCGTTGCGGTCCGCGGTGGAATAGACCGCGACCGTCGCGATCTCCATTTCGCGGCAGGCGCGGAGCACCCGCACCGCGATTTCCCCGCGGTTGGCGATGAGGATTTTCTTGAACACGCCCGCCCCCTGCGCCGGAACCGGTGTCGTCCGCGCGTCTCCGCGCGGCGGCTCACACCGGTTCGAGCAGGAACAATGCCTGGCCGTACTCGACCGGCTGGCCGTTTTCGACCAGCACGCGGCGCAGCCGCCCGCGCTGCTCGGACTCGATCTCGTTCATCATCTTCATGGCTTCGATGATGCACACCACGTCGCCGGCCTCGACGACGTCCCCGACGCTGACGAACGGTTTGGCGTCCGGCCCGGGCGCTTGGTAGAACGTGCCGACCATGGGCGACGTGACCCGCAGCCCGGCCTCGTCCGCGTCCGGCTCGCGCCCCGCGGCGGGCGGCTCGCTCGGCGCCGCAGCTTGGGGCGAAACCGCGGGAGCCACCTGCACGATCTGCGGCGGGACGGACGCCGGCCCGCCCAGCACCAAGCGGACGTGCCCCTCGGCGTCCTTGACCTCCAATTCGGTCACGCCCGTTTCGGCCATCAGGTCGATGAGCTTGCGAATTTCGTCGATGTCCATCGTTGCGGCGTATCCTCAATCGGCCGGCCGGGCGCCGAGGGCCGCGGCGGCGCGCAGCCCCAGCAGATAGCTGTCCACTCCGAACCCGCAAATCTGCCCGACCGCGGCGCGTGCGATGTACGAATGGTGGCGGAACTCCTCCCGCCGGTACAGATTCGACAGATGCACCTCGATGGTCGGCACCTCGGCCGACAGAATGGCGTCCAGCAGCGCCACGCTGGTATGCGTCAGCGCACCGGCGTTGATCAGCAGCGCGTCGTACTGCCCGCGCGCGGCCTGGATGCGATCCACCAGCGCGCCTTCGTGGTTGGACTGGAACGTTTCCACCTCGACGCCCAGTTCGCGGGCCAAGTCGGCGAGCCGGGCGTTGACGTCGTCCAACGTCATCGTGCCGTAGATTTCGGGCTGGCGCCGGCCCAGCATGTTCAGATTCGGGCCGTGGAGAACGAGAATGCGCACCGCTGGCTTCTTTCCACGCGCGCGGCTCCAGGCACGGCCGGCGCGCGCGCAAGTCTATGGACAACCCCCCGGAGCGTCAAGGCGCGCCCCCGGCCCGGCCACGTCGTAGGGTCTTCCCACCCCCAAGTTCGTTGAGCCTGCGATGTGTTGAGCTCGGTCCCTGAGCCTGTCGAAGGGTGTCGAAACATCGAAACGAACCCCGATGTCACCTCGGCCTTCGCACCTTACCCTCCATCATCCCCTACAACTCGACCGTCATCCCATCGAACGCGCACTCGATTTCCACCTCGCCCGACCGCTCCAGCACCTCGCGGCCGATATGACTCAGCAACAGCCGCTTGCAGCCCAGGCGATGCCGCTCGTCCGCAATGCGCGGATAGCTGATGTGGAAGGTCGTCTCGGTCTCGAAATAGCAGCACTCGCAGATGAACAGGTCGGTTCCCTGCGAATAGCGCACCAAGTCTTCGTTCCAGCCGCAGTCGCCCGAATACAGCAGTGCCCGGCCAGCGGCCTCTACGCGATAGCCGAACGACACGTCGCGTTCCTGGTGCGGCACGCGGAACGGCAGCAGTCGTACGCCGTGCAGCGTCGTCGCCTGGCCGGGGTCGAGTTCCGCGAACTGCAAGGCGAACGGAAGCGGGCGGCTCGACAGTTCGCGGTACATCGTTCCGTGCAGGGTCCGTACCCGCTCTTCGGTTCCGCGCGGGCCGACGATGGTCAGCGGCCGGCGGCGCGGCCGTTCGTACAGGTATTCGAGGAACAGGAACGGCAGCCCACCGAAGTGATCGCCGTGCAAATGGCTGATTGCCACGAAGTCGATCCGCTCCGCGGCGATCTGCAACGTCTTGAGGGCCAGCAGCGTCGTCGTCCCGCAGTCGAGCAGAAAAGCCGCATCCGCGGTCTCCACCAGATACCCGCTCTGGCGTCTGCCGCCGTTGAAGAACGCGTCGCCCGCGCCGAGTACCGTTACGCGCATGACCGATCTCGCCGTCATATGTAACGATTCTCGGAATTGGAATTCCGCGATTCTTACTCAAGGAGTCACTGCCACGATTTCGTCTGCGATGTTTCGGATCTCGCTGAAATCCAGCACCCCGAACTCCTTCGAGGCTCCAATGAAACAAAGACGTTGGCAGATTTTTTGAATACGGTCGTATGCTTGTCGAACATGTGGTGATGGCGGCGAATTGAAAATCGAAACGAGGCTGAGGATTAAGGCGTCCTGGGCATGGGCCATACCCAGAATTGGGTTCCGTGACACCATTGCAACGACGACCTGCTCCCAATGGGATTTCGTCTTTCGGATGGCGAGGCCAATTGTCCTAGCGGACAACTGTGTATGGTTTTTCGCACGCAGGATGAGCCGCTCTCGCCACCAAGCGCGGGCCAAGGGACAATCTACATATACGCTCTTGTTTCCTCGTGCTTGGGGGAGGCCGCCCAATTGACGAAAGATGGTGCGAACGCAGTCATCGATCTGTTTTGAAGCTTTATCCCCAGTGGCCTTAAGGGCGCGGTCGATTCGTTCAAGGCTACTTTGCCCGGCCAAATCGTTGCCGGCAAGATAGCTTGCGTCGATGATAGGCTGTCCGTTTTGGTCATGGCTACGAATGTGATCGAGGGTAACGCAGGCCCAGAATGCTGGGCTTGAAGCAATTGCGGGGGTTAGGTTCTTCCATTGTTGGTGAAGTCGCTCTTCGGCGCTGGCAGGGGGATTTTGGAATTCATCCTCGGTCAAACGTGTGGGCAATATCGACACCGTTTGGGTTCCGATCGTAGGAATTTGGTCCATTAGCTGGAGAAACTCGTTCCTGTCTCTGACCGCATTGAGGAATTTCCGCTGCTCGGCGCCCCCTTTGTCCCTGAGCAAGGCAGCACGGAACTCCGAATATCTCTGGCTGTCGAGTTGTTTCCAGCGTTGTTCAACCATCGACTTCGTCCGTGTCGAGTGTAGCGGGTAAAGAATGAGGATAAAGCAAAGTGGCAGCCTCTTCCGGATGGAATTCTGATCCCTCACTCCAATGAGGGTAATTGCGATCTTCCAGAAGATTCGCCAACGGTTCCAAAGATTTGTAGGTCCGCCAGCCGCCCTCTTCCTCACTGTCTTCGGCGTAATCCTGTTGAAGTCTTTGGAAACAGGCGGTAACAACATGCGTCATGATGTCTCCGCGTTTGCTCATCTGTCTTCCTGGTTCCTGGAGGAAAGAATGAAGGTCCGGATGACAATCGACTATGAATCTGAAGTCGGCGTCGTTGTCTGCGGTCACTCGGAACTGGCCCGGGCGCAATGTTTCATCCCGGCGAAACAAAAGAAGGCGGTTGAGGTCTGAGACCATAAGATACATAACCGGACCTTGAGCCAGACGAGCGCCTTTTGGGAAAAGGACTCGTCTCCCGTGCCAGTCTTGGTGGACACCGTCCCGGGCATAGTTCAGACCACGTTTAAATTCTTCCGTACATACGATCATGGGAGTAAAGTATGGGGGCTCGCCGAAATTCCCTGAATCCCAGGTAACCTTCTGAAGTGGTTCGTGAGAAGTCTGGAATTCTCTGTGGGCGGAGCGAGGTGAAGCTACCGCGCAGGCATATACCGCCTTTTTCTCCAGGATGAGAGCTTCGATGAGAGGCGCTCCCTGAATTTCGTGCCGAAGTAACAATCCCTGGTCTTGAGACGAGGGAGAACCTTTTGCTTGATAGCCGCCCGATGGAAAGGAGGCGTTGCCGTCTTCCAAGGCCGGATACTGCTGTATCCGGATTTCGTTAGCACCTCTCACGGGCGGGGAGACAGTATTCATAGCGGATGTTCCAACTTAGCTCAGGAGGCCGGGGTTTCTTGAATGACTACACAGAGGCTTGAATCGCCAAGCACTGTGTCAGCGGCCTCGTACACATATTCGACCTCAATTTCAGTAGATGAGCCGGATTCCAGATCGCCGATTCTCAGACCCGGGTAGCTGCCGTCGATGATATGCTTTTTGGAAGCCTTCTTGCCGTTGATCTTCGCCTTTCTGATAGTCACAGTTTCTTCTTTCCAGATACGGTCTGTAGTGGCGTCGGTGTTTTCATTCAGTACCAGATGGAGTTCCATATTTCTACAATTTTCAAGACACTGGATTGTTAATTTCTGACGATTCCGTCCCTGTGGTGTTGCAACGGTCGTAAAATTTTCCGGTAAAACGCGCTTTCGCCCCGACATGGACTTTCGTTTCGGATCCGGCTTGGTGCCTCCTGACTTTGAGCCAAGTCTCGATCCTGACGAGATCTGCGGGTCGTTCGTTTGGAGCCGCCCCGGCCTGGCGTTTCTCCGAAGTGGCGTAAGGACGCCTTGTTGGCCCCAGGTCTGGCCTTGTTCATTGACTGCACCGGCATCATTGCCGGGAAAGCTCAGAATGTCGTATGGACTATATGGGTCGTCGCTGACCTCGGGCACTTGTTGTTTGATGAATTCTTTTATCTCACGGAAGGCGGCTTTTAATGCCCTGGTGTCTTCTCGTTTCATTGCGTCGGTATCGAGCCTGTTGTGCAACGGCCCTTCCGCGTTGCGGATCAGTTCATGGAATTTCGGCGAATGTTCAGCAGAAACGAGAATCAAAGCTTCGAAGGCTTCATGCCCGGCGAAAGCTTGATAGAAACCGGGAATTCCTCCCGATGATCTGTCATTATTAGTAATCCACATCCCGTTCCGGCAGAGATTGATCCGCGTGTTAGATTGCCCTTTAAGGATGTGAATCGATATCCGCCCGTCCAGAACGGAGACTTCGTGCCGTTCGCCTCGCCGGAAACATGTATAAGCCGAGTTGGCTTTGTAGCCACTTAAAAAATCTCTATTCCGTCTTTGTTCTTCGTATAGGGTAAGAGCCTCATTGAGGTTATTCTGATCGATGATAGATTCTGACCGTTCCCGACGATCCTTGACTGTGATATCTAATTCTCCTGCGTCAATGGCGGCGAAGAAGCTACAAGCCGCAGCTTGCTTGATCGCGTCGTGTAAACCGCTCTGGTCGTCATTGAAGTAGTTAAAAGCCGGAACGATCACGGCAGTTCCACTCCCCCCATCTTCTTCAATTCTCTCCAGGATTGTTGCGATGAGATCGGGTATTTGATTATCGTCTGGATATATGTGGTCTCGCCCTCTGTTACCGGCTATGTAGTAACCGTTGGCACTTCGGCCTATGAGATCTTTATTATTTTGGACATGTGAAGCCAAAATGGCGTGGCCGCTGGCTATCCGTTCCCCGTTGTGGACAGCCCCATAGAGAAGATAGCGAAGATCAGATATCGGAAAGACGGCGAAATGGCCGTTCCCGAAAGCGCCCGCTGACGTTCCGGGCTTCCGGCTTATGCCGTCTGATAGGAGCGCTTTCATCGTCTCCTTGTTGAGGCCGACCCCATTATCTTCTACGATCAGAATATCTTGAACTTCTTTCTTCAGCGCCGTCCAGATGCGCTCAACAATGATCTTTTCCTGAGCAGGAAGGATATCGTTGTATCCTTTTTTCCGATAGTCAACTGCCTTTCGGAAAGCCTGTCGGTAATTTTTGATGCCGGGAATATCCCTGGTTCGTATTTTATCTACGATGAAGCGGACCGACGCAGGGTTTCCTGGACCGGACACTGCTGCATCAAGGGAATTCTGGATAAGTTCCCGAACAATAGCCGAGGGGCTTCTTTCCCGAAAACTGGAAATTTTTACCGAGGGGAAGCCACTTTCATCCGTGGATTCGAGAAAATGGAGGTCCGGTGCCTTCTTCATACGTGGAGAACTTCCTTGGTGGTAGGGTTATCGATGTTCGTTTCGTGTCCAAGTTTAGTACGGAACACCTGTATCGCGTATTTTATTTCCTCCTCCGTTGTAAAGCGGCCCAAGCTGATGCGGATTGCTCCGAGGGCTTCTTCCGGAGCAAACTTCAGCGCCGTAATGACGTGTGACGGATCGGTTCCCTCAGACGAACAAGCAGAGCCTGTGGCGATGGCGATTTCATCCTGCATCCGAGCGACGATCTCCTGACCAGAAATATTGGGAAAAGCCACGTTGAGATTACCCGAGATCCGTTGCTCAGGATCTCCGTGGAGGCGAATCCCTGGACACACTTCTGATAAACCAGCCCAAAGCATCAAAGTAAGTTTCTGAATTCTCTGGCTGTCGGAGACGGTCTCATCGGTTGCGATTTCACAAGCTCTCCCAAGGCCAGCCACGAGAGCCGCTGGAAGCGTACCTGGTCGCAGACCGAGCTCTTGGCCGCCGCCAGTGGTAATGGGGGCGAGCCGGTCCAGAATGGAATCCCGAACGTAGAGACACCCTATCCCCTTGGGACCGTAGATCTTGTGGCTCGAAAGTGTGAGCAAATCCACTTCGGTTTCGGTGACATCAATAGAAAGCCGGCCGGCTGCCTGGGTTGCATCCGAGTGCATTAGTGCACCTTGCCTGTGGGCGATAGCCGCAATCTCGGTTATTGGCTGCAAGACTCCGATTTCATTATTAGCCTGCATTACCGAGACGATGAGTGTCTGTTCAGTCACGACTTCAGCTAACCGCTCCAAATTGACAATTCCGTTGCGTTCTACCGGGATGGTGTGGAGGATGAATCCATCTTCCTGAAGGGATCGGGCGGTTTCCAGGACGGCGGGGTGCTCGGTATTAAGCGTCACGATCTCGTTTCTGTCATTAGCTGTCTTGGCCGCGCCTCTGAGAGCTATATTACAGGACTCCGTGGCGCCAGAAGTGAAAACAATTTCGTCGTCGTCTGCGTGGATGAATTGAGCGACTTGAGCACGGGCCTCTCTTACAGCGTCGGCCGCTTTCCAGCCATAGATATGGTCCGCGGAGTGCGGATTCCCGAATCCAGAATATCGGTCAAATTCAGCCAGAGTTTCTCGAACCCTGGGGTCGAGAGGGGTAGTAGCCTGATAGTCCAGATAGATTGGAAGACGTTGCATGAGATTCAGTCCGTACAATCGCAAGGAAGAAAAGCATTATCTTCGGTAAATGCCTCTGAACCCTTTTCGGCAATGTCCCTATAGGTGAGCCGATTCGCTCCGAAAAACCCAAAGAATTCAATCCCATCCTTAGCATTTCGGTCCTCGGCTTTCATGTCGCGTCCATATTCCTGCTCGATACGAGTCCACCAACGGATATCTGCGGGTGTTTCTTCATGTCCCTTTGGAAGAGTCCGTGGATCATCGTACACTTTGGCGAGGTTGCCGGTCCCTTTGAGAAAACAATAAACGCAGTTGGAAAGATGTCCCGAAGGAGGGAGCGTCAGATTCCAATCCTGATTGTCCCAGAATTGCCGTACATCCTCATTGGAAATGTGCATGTCAGCGAGCGGCATGTAGATGTGTTCACCTTCGTACCCCTGGGACTCCCTCCCATTGGACGCCCTGGACCTTACCCTTTCAACTCGTAACGGTTCGTCGTCCCGTAAGCCAAGAAAGGCGACGTATTCGACACCTCCAGGACCGAAGTCGGCATTTTCTCCATACGCCTTCCCATTGAGGATAGGATTCTCGATGGCAATTGGGGCTCTCGTAAAGTCCTGGTATCGTTGTTCTGGGCGGTAGGTTGGGCGGGTAAGTACGAATTGCTTCTTGCGAAGGTATATTCCTCTTGGTACTCTGCCGTTGTTTTGAATATGCTGTCTATACAGAGCGTCTTCGTCTACTTGAGCAGTATCTTGCCAGTGACCTAAACGTGGGAGTGCTTTCTTGCAAGCGAGCCAATCCCGCAGGAACATCCGAGTACTTTCCAGTTTGAGAGTATAGGTGCAGGTCCGGCGAAATTGATTAGGGACGTACCCGGACAAAGAAAGCATCTCTTCAAAAGGTTCGCCTTTATAGTGATAACCGTCAGGGTTTTCTGGAGACCACGGGGTAGAGTTAGTGAGGCGATATGATGGAAGACGGGTCCACTCGCCATTCCGAGCATCTTCGTAGGTCTGATATTCAACCCAGAAGAAAGGAATGCCGTATTCGATTTCGGTCAGATCTTTACATTTATTTGCAAATTCATAAGTTTCTGGATGTTCGGCGGCCGTATTATTAAAAATGACAACGTCCCCTCTTCTGGCATCAAGAATTTTGTTTTGAAGAAGCGCGCAGAGAAGCATACCGCTTGAGCGACCGCCAGAGAATTTCACAATATGGGGCATCTTGGTATGGCGTTTAGCTCTATAACGGAACTTATACTCATGGTCTGGATCATATTGCTTCGTCTTCTTGACACGATTGGAAACGGTGAGTTTTGGTGCCCTTTTGATTCGGAATCGTGACTCTGCTGTCCCCTTGGTGCGACTTTTGGTGACCGATTGGCGTGCGGGCATATCTTTTCCCTCCCCAAACTTGTTCATCCGCTTAGTGCTCATGGAGGCAGGTATCCTTCTCAACGTCACACTCTGTTAGGGGAAAGCCCCTCTTCAACCCATGGGGGACTTTCCCCTTACCCCAGAAAAACATCTCTGGCAAGATATTGCCGCCAACGACAATTTTTCGTCTCATCCCGAAACAGTTCTCGGAGTATAGAACACAGAAAGCAGGTGTCGGGGAACCTCCTACTTGACAACGTTGTCATTCTTGACAACATTGCTTCATCGTGCGCGATACAAGACCCATCGGTTGGATTTCGGCGGCTCGGAGGGCATTCGAGAAATTCCCCGAGGCGGTTCGAGATCGCGTCAACGCAATCCTGACCATTGCTGCCGAAGGCGGTAAGGCGGATATCGTGAAACCGATGAAGGGATTCGGACCGGGCGTCATGGAGATTGCCCTCCGCTACCGGACCGACGCTTATCGCGCGGTCTACGTTACCGAGATTGCCGGGGAATTATGGGTGGTGCACGCCTTTCAGAAGAAATCCAGGACCGGGATCAGCACGCCAAAAGCCGAGATTGACCTTATCCGAGCCCGGCTGAGCCGGTTGAGAAGGGAGTTGCTGCAATGAGCGGATGTGGTGAAGAACTGATCCGAGGAAGCGGGAACGTCTTTCGGGACTTCGGCGACCCGGTTGCGGACATCAAACAGGCCAAGGCGATCCTGGCGGCCCGGATCATCGCCGTGCTCGACGAGCGCAAGCTCACGGTACGGAAAGCCGCGAGCGTGACCGGCTTTGCCGCAGCGGACTTCTCGCGAGTACGCGGCGCAGACCTCGGGCGCTTCACCCTGGACCGGCTAATCAGAATGTTGTCTTCGCTGGACGACACCCTCGAAGTCACGGTGCGCATCGCGCCCAGATCAAATGTTCAGGGCTCCACCTCGTACTGAAAGATGAACGCGGCTGTGTATTCTCCCTCTCTCCAGAATCACGTCCGGGGCAGGCTCCAGCCTCTCTCACGAAGGGGAGGGGATGAGGGGTGGGGGACGACGCCCGGGGACGGATCTTCCCCCGGCGCGGAAAGCGGGGTATTTTCGCGCCGCCGGTCGGGGAGAAGGATGGGGCCCGGTGGCCCCACCGGTCTTCAAAACCGAGTTGCGGGGCGTAAGTCGCGCGGATGGTTCGACTCCATCCCTTCTCCGCCATCTCCCTCCGCCGATCGTTCCGCCGTCGGACCGCCGGACTTCGGGACGAGGTCGGCAGCGTCCTCTATTCCCCGGACGTCGAGCAGGAAAACGCCGTCGTGAATGCGGCCCAGGATCGGCGGGGCGGCCTGCCGGAACCGTTCGGCGATCTTTTGCGCGGACAGGCTGGCGTGCCGGACCGTGACGACGATGCTGGGCAGGGTGCGTTCGGGCAGGGCGCCGCTGCCGATCTGCGCCGGCGCCTCGGCCACACTCAGCATGAACTCCTCGCCGAGCGTGCGTTGCAACAACGGGAGGGCTTGGGTGGCGACGGCCTGCATGTCTTCGCGCGGGCGAGTCAGCCAGCGCAGGGTGGGCAGGTCGCGGCGCAGGTCGGGCGAACGGCGGTAGAGCCGCAGCGTGGCGCTCAGTGCGGCCAGCGTGAGCTTGTCGGGCCGCAGCGCCCGTTTCAGGGGGTTGCGCTTGATCTGGGCGATCCATTCCGCGCGACCGACGATGATGCCGGCTTGTGGGCCGCCGAGCAGCTTGTCCGCGCTGCACGTCACCACGTCGGCACCCTGGGCGACCCGTTCGGCTACGACCGGCTCCTTGGGCAGCCCGTACGTGGACAGGTCGCGCAGCGCGCCGGCGCCGAGGTCTTCCATGACCGGCAGTTTGTGCGCGTGGCCGAGCGTAACGAGGTCGGTCAACCCGACCGCCGCGGTGAAGCCGACCACGCGGTAATTGCTGGTGTGGACCTTGAGCAGCACGCCGGTGCGCTCCGAAATGGCGGCGGCATAATCGTGGGCGTGGGTCCGGTTCGTGGTGCCGACTTCCCGCAGCACGACGCCGCTCTTGCGCATGACGTCCGGGATGCGGAACGAGCCGCCGATCTCGATCAGTTCGCCGCGCGACACGATACCTTCTCTGCCCTCGGCGAGCGTGTTCAGCGCCAGCAGCACCGCGGCCGCGTTGTTGTTGACGACCGTGCCGGCTTCCGCGCCGGTGAGCGCCAGCAGGTCGGCTTCGACCAGCGCGTCGCGGTCGCCGCGGCCGGCATGGTCCAGGTCGTATTCCAGGGCGACCGGCGTCCGGCCGGCTCGGACCACGGCATCGAGCGCGGTGTCGGCCAGCAGGGCGCGGCCCAGGTTGGTGTGCAGCACGGTGCCGGTGGCGTTCACGACCGTGCGCAGCGGGGACACGTCTGCGGCCAGCGTGGTCTCGACGCCGCGCACCACGTCGGCCTCGCCGACCGGGCCGGTGCGCGCACCGGATACGATGTCCTGGCGCAGCGCGTCGATGACGTGGCGCACGAGGCCGGTCACGTAGCCGCGGGCGTAGCGCGTCAGCAGCGGCGCCAGCGATTTCGCCTGCACGAGCGTTTCGACCGAGGGGAGGGAGCGCAGCAGCGCGTGCTGGGCGTGGTGCGTGGTGGAATCCGCGGACGGCATGGGCACGCCAAACTTGGCATACGGCCTGCCCGCGTGCAACGCGCGGCCTTGCACGCGGGCAGGCCGGGGAGTAGCTTCGCCGGGTCACGCACGGGAAGCCGGAAGCCAAACATGGACCGCGCCGCGGACCGCTATCACGAAACGACGACCCGCCACGCCGAACGGGTGCTGGGCTTCCTGCGTACGTTCGAAAGCCTCCAGGAACGGATTCATCTGGGAAAGATCCCGGAGCACCAGCGCGAACTGGTCGGCCAAGTCGGCGACCTGTTCGCGGAGCTGCGGGCGGAGACCGAGGCGCTCGACGTGCCGACGGAGCGTGCGACCGTGCATGCCACGTGGATGGAAGCCCTGGAGCATCTCGAAGACGCCTACACGACGTTCCGCACGGGTGCCCCGCATAATTTCATCATCGCCTACATGCAGAGCCGGCGGGCGTTCTCGCTGGCGAAGTACGCGCTGTACGCCATCCGCGGCGACCTGCCCGCGATTGCCCCGTACTGGTTTCTGGCGGACGACTTTGCGCGGCGGGCCGAGTTGGAAACGCCGGCCCCCGCCAACAGCGCCGCAACCGGGGTGCAGCACCGGCCGCAGACGAACAAGCACGCCGAGTACTCGCTGTACGTCCCGGAGCATTACGACGCGGGCCGGCGCTGGCCGCTGGTCATCAGTCTGCACGGCGGCCACGGCCGCGGGGACGACTATCTGCTCACCTGGCTCAGAACGGCCAAGAGCCGCGGCTTCCTCGTGCTGTCGCCCAAGTCGCTGGGCCGCACGTGGTCCATTCAGCAGCCGGGGCTGGACGTACGCTCCATTCTGTCCATGCTCGAAACGTTGCTGGACGAATACGCGGTCGATACGCGCCGCATTCTGGTCAGCGGGCTGTCGGACGGCGGCACGTTTTCGTACGCGTTGGGCTTCAGTTGCCCGAAACTGTTCGTGGGCATCGCGCCGATTGCCGGGGTGCTGCCGCCCGGGTTCGATTACGCCGCGGCGGCCGGCCTGCCCGTCCACATCGTGCACGGTGCCCAGGACTTCATCTTTCCGGTCGCGTCGGCGCGCATGTCGCGTGATTTTCTCCAAGGGCAGCAGTTCCAAAACCTGACGTACACCGAGTTGCCCGACTGGGGCCACGCGTACACGTATTCCATCAACGAAACGTTGGTGCTGCCCTGGTTCGAGAACCTGCCGGACCGGCCGGCACGGGCCTGACGCGGGATGGGAACCGTCACGTTGCCGTCCGCGGGCCGCACCGAGACCAGCCGAACCGCTCCGCTCCGGTTCATCCATCAGACACGGTTCTATGAGCACGCCAACCAAGTACCCTGAGCTTGTCGAAGGGTACGGCGTGGGCATAACTCTTTTCGCCTCGTAGCGAATGCAGTCAGGTGAGGGCGGCGCGGACACGATGGCGACATCACAGGACAGACGACTCGGCGTCATCATCCTTGCGGCCGGCAAGGGCCGACGCATGCATTCCGCCCTTCCCAAGGTGCTGCACGAGGTCGCCGGCAAACCCTTGCTGAGCCATGTGATCCAGACCGCCCGCAGTCTGCATCCCGACCGGCTGGTGGTCGTCGTCGGGCATCGGGCCGAACTCGTGCAACGTGCGTGCGGAACGGACGGCATCGTCTATGCCCGGCAACGCGAACAGCACGGCACCGGCGACGCGGTACGCGCGGCGCGTCTGGACTTGGACGATTTTCGGGGGACGCTACTGCTCCTCAGCGGTGACGTTCCGCTGCTGAGCACCCCGACCCTCGAACGGTTCGTGGCCGCGCATGACGAAGCCCGGGCCACGCTGTCCGTGTTGACCGCGACGCTCGACGACCCGGCGGAGTACGGTCGCGTCATCCGCGGCGCCGACGGACACTTGGCCCGTATCGTGGAGGCCGGGGACGCGACCGAACAGGAACGGGCCGTGCGGGAGATCAACACCGGCATCTACTGTGCCGAAGCGGATTTCCTCTTTCCAGCGCTGGACGGTTTGCGCCCCGCAAACGCCCAAGGGGAATACTATCTGACCGACGTCGTGGCCGCGGCGGTCCACGGCGGACTTCCGACCTGCGCCGTGGCGACCGCGGACGCGCGGGAGGTGTGCGGCGTGAATTCTCGACAGGAGCTTGCCCGTATGGAAACGACGCGCCAGGAACAGTTGCGCCGCAAATGGATGGAGGCCGGAGTCACGTTCGAGGACCCGGCCACGGTCTATCTGAGCGAGGAGGCCACCATCGGCCACGATACGTTCATCGGGCCGAACACGCACGTCAAGGGGAAAACCGTGATCGGGGCGCGCTGCCGCATCGACGGCAACGCCTACCTCACGGACAGCACGCTGGGGGACGGAGTGCGCGTGTATTTCTCGGTCGTGCTGAGCGACTGCACGTTGGACGCGGGCGCGTCGGCCGGCCCGTTTTCGCACGTGCGCGGCGGCGCGGTGCTGGCCCCGCGGGCCGAGGTAGGCAATTTCGTCGAGGTCAAGAAATCGACCCTCGGCGAGCGGACCAAGGCCAAGCACCTCGCCTACATAGGCGACGCCGAGGTCGGGCGCCACACCAACATCGGGGCCGGGACCATCACGTGCAACTACGACGGCTTCCGCAAGCACCGCACGCGGATCGGCGACCGCGTGCAGGTCGGGTCCGACACCACGCTCGTCGCTCCGCTGACGGTGCACGACGACGCATACGTCGCCACGGCGAGCACCCTCCGCCGCGACGTGCCGGCCGGTGCGTTGGCGTTCAACCCGCGCGACCAGAAAGTCCGGCCCGGCTGGACCGCGGCCAAACGCGCCAAGGAAGCCGCGAAGTCGTAAGCGCGCTGCCGTCTCTATCCGCCCCGGTTGCTCCGAATCCGCGGACCAGACCAGAAAGACTCCGTCCATGTGCGGCATCATGGGCTACGTAGGCAGGCGCGAAGCGGCTCCGCTGTTGTTCGAGGGGCTGCGGCGGCTCGAATACCGGGGGTACGACTCCGCGGGCATTGCCGCGTTCGCCAACGGCGGCATCGCGGTGCGCCGCGCCGCGGGCAAACTCGACAACCTGGGCCGAGTGTTACAAGCCGACCCCTTGTCGGGCACGGTCGGCATCGGCCACACGCGCTGGGCGACACACGGTCCGCCGTCCGAGGAAAATGCCCATCCCCACCGGGCCGGCGACGTGGTCGTGATCCACAACGGCATCATCGAAAACTATCTCGACCTGCGCCACGAGTTGACGCGCGAAGGCCGGACGTTCACGTCCGAGACCGACACCGAGGTGATTGCGCACCTGATCGACTCCGCCTTGCAGGCCGGTGCGTCCTTCCCCGCCGCGGTACGCGCCGCCATCCACCGCCTGACCGGCTCGTTCGCGATCGTCGCGCTGAGCGAACGGGCGCCCGGCACCTTGTTGGCGGCCAAGAACGCCACGCCGATCGTCATCGGCGTCGGAACCGACGAAAACTTCGTGGCGTCCGATGTTCCCGCGTTGCTGGACTACACCCGCGAGGTGGTGTTCCTGGAAGACGGCGAAATGGCCGAACTCGGCGCGGACGTGGTGGCGATTTCCGACTTCGCCGGCCAGCCGGTCAGCCGCACCCCGCGGCACATCCACTGGGACGCGCTCACCGCGCAGAAGGACGGCTACAAGCACTTTCTGCTCAAGGAAATCCACGAACAGCCGCAAGCCATCATCGACACGATGCGCGGCCGGCTGCTGGAGGAGTCGGGCGACGTGGCGTTGGGCGAACTCGACGCGCAACTCCCTCTCCTGGACGGCATCCGCGGCGCCACGCTGGTCGCGTGCGGTACCGCGTGGCACGCCTGCCTGGTCGGAAAATTCCTGTTGGAAGAACTGGCCGGGCTGCGCACCGACGTGGACTACGGCAGCGAGTTCCGTTACCGCCACGCCCCGCTCGACGCGGGCAGCCTGGTGATAGCCGTCTCGCAGTCGGGCGAGACCGCGGACACGCTGGCCGCGCTGCACGGCGGCAGGGACAAGGGCGCGCGCACGCTGGCCATCTGCAACGTGGTGGACGCCTCGCTGCCGCGCAAGGCCGACATGGTGGTCTATACGCACGCCGGCCCGGAAATCAGTGTCGCCTCGACCAAGGCGTTCACCACCCAACTGGCGGCCTTCTTCCTGTTGGCCCTGCTGTTCGGTAAGCGGCGCGGCGTGCTCGACGACGCCCGCGCCCGGACGCTCATCGCCGATCTGGTCACCCTGCCAGCGCTGGTCCAACAGACGTTGGAACAGGCGGACGCGATTGCCCGCCTCGCCCGCAAGCACGGCCACGCCACGGACTTTCTGTACCTCGGCCGCGGGATCAACTATCCGATCGCGCTGGAGGGCGCGCTCAAGCTCAAGGAGATTTCCTACATCCACGCCGAAGGCTATCCCGCGGGCGAGATGAAACACGGGCCGATCGCCCTGATCGACGAAGACCTGCCGGTCGTCGTCCTGATCCCCAAGGACTCCGTGTACGACAAGACGTTGAGCAATCTGAAAGAGGTGGAAGCGCGCGGCGGCCGGATCATCGCGCTGACCGACGCCCCGCCGCCTGCGCTGGGCAACTTGGCCGGCGACGTCGTGCGCATCCCGACGACCAACCCGCTGTTGATGCCCATTCTGTTGACCATTCCGCTTCAGTTGTTGGCCTATCACGTGGCGGTCCACCGCGGCACCAACGTCGACCAGCCGCGCAACTTGGCCAAGAGCGTCACGGTGGAGTAGGTGCGGATTTTCAACGGGGAGAAGTCAGTAAGGGCGGCTGACTAAATTCGCGCTTGACAATTCAAGTTCCGCAAATATGCGGAGGTGATTATGAAGACCATCTGCTTTACGGTCATCCTCAGTATGTTGATCGGGCCTGCCGTTTCCCTCGGGCAGCCTGTGCGATCCCGTGAAGATCTGCTCTCCCGACTCAAACCTAGAAAGCAGGCACGGGAAGCGCGTGAGGGACACCTCGCCGAACTGCGAGCCCGGCGTCAGCAACAGGAAACGCTCTCCGGCGACGATCTGCGCAATGCGTTAACGATCGGCGTTGCAGGAGGAGCGGCACACCGGATCGTCACCGGCCCTCGACGCAGCAAGTAGCGATTCGAAAGGATTGATGGCGTCAACGCCGAGCAGGGCAAAGTGGCGGGGGTTGCGCCTCCGCATCATCAGATCCCAACCTCTCGGGCGCTGCAGTTACCAGCGACGAGAGTTTCGCCTCGGATTCGCGCAACTGAACTTCGTGCATTCCGACCTCCGAAAAAACCATAGCGGTCAGTCTAGGCCACTATGGAGAACCGAACAAAGGTTTTGGGTTACTCCTGCGGCCAACCCGACCTACAGGATGAAGATACCGGGCGAGAACGATTCTTACGCGGCTTGGGCCGCAACGACGAGCCGCCGGCCGAGGACGTTCAGCGCAGCCTCGATGTGTCCGATATGCGAGTGATGGTCGAGGTCGAGCAGACGTTGAACGCTTCCTTCGCTCTTTCCGATCCGTTCGGCCAAAACAGCGATACTGACTTTCTGTTTCTGCATCGCTTGGTACAGGGCGAGCTTTGCGGCAACGAGCGCCGGAAGTCGGACGAGATGACGACCGCGGGCCGGTGAAGGACGCGGAATGGCGCGATGGTCGTTGACGTAGCCGCCGAGTGCGGCGATGAGGCAGTCCACCGACTCATGGAGCGCTTCAGCCTGGGTCGCGCCGTCGGTCAGGGCTTCAGGGATGTCGGGAAACGTGACGAGTACTCTCCCGTCCTCCTGCACCTGCGGTTGCATCGGATAGGTGAACTGCGGGGATTTGTCCATCGGGCGAATCTACTTTCCCCGGAACTGCGGGCGGCGCTTCTCCATGAAGGCGCGGACCCCTTCCCGGTAGTCGTCGCTGCCGAAGCAGCGCGCCGACCATGCCTTCACGGCGTCCATGTCGCGGAGAGTGGCGGCTTTGACGCTTTCGCGGATGAAGAACTTGTGGGCCGCGACGCTCAGCGGGGCGTTGTCGGCCAGTTTGGCGGCGTAGTCGCGGGTGTAGGATTCCAACTCGGCCTTGGGTAGCACGCGGTTGACGAGGCCCATGTGGACCGCTTCTTCGGCGTCGTAGCGGCGCGCGGTCATCAGGATTTCCGTGGCGTTGGCGACGCCGACGACGTGGACGAGGCGCTCGACGCCACGCTCCAGCGCGTAGGCGATGCCCAGGCGTGCGGCCGGAATGCCGAAGCGCGCGTCGTCGGCACACAGCCGCAGGTCGCACGCCACGGCGACCGAGCAGCCGCCGCCCATGCAGAAGCCGTGGATCATGGCGATGACCGGTTTCTCCAGACCGGCGATGGCGTGCAACGCGCCGTCCACCGCACGGTCGTAGGCGCGCGTGGTTTCCGCGCCGGAGCGGACTTGGCCGAACTGCGAGATGTCGGCGCCAGAGACGAACGCCTCCTCGCCTGCCCCCCGCAGGAGCAGGACGCGTAAGGCGTCGTCCTCGGCGACTTCGGCCACGAGTGCGGGCAGGCGTTCCCACATCTGGAGATCGACCGCGTTGCGCCGTTCGGGTTTGTTGAACACGATCCAGGCCAGCGGCGCCTGTTTCTCGAGCAGAAGCGTATCCGACATGGTGGACTCCTATGCGTGAACGGGAGACGTCTCCCCCTGACAAGGGGGGCGCGGGGGGTTTTCATGTGTCTGACGTCGTTGGCTCCTGTGGATGAACGGGAGTGCTCGGAGGAGCGGCAACCATATCCGGCTCGTCCGGCGCTTGTCCATGAACGGCAGGAAGCGAGGGTGCATCGGTTCGAGATTTCGGAGGTGATTCTACGGGGCTTTAGGACTCGCTCCCCCTGAGCCTGTCGAAGGGGAGAGGGGATTCGGAAGGGGGGTGGAATACGACTGGCTTTGCCGGGGCGAGCAGTGTACTATCCGCGCCGAACGTTTCCGTACGCGCCTCTCTATGAGGCCGATCGACATTGCAATCCGCAAACGACCGCAAGCGGCCCGCGACAGGCGGGATTGGGGGCGAACATGGCTGACGGATGGAACACCCAGGGCGGCTCGTCGCCGGGTGACGAACTCATGCGGGGGTTGGAGGACGTCAAGCGGACGATCCAACGCTTCACCAAAGGGCTCGGCGTGTGGCTCATCGTGGGCGTGGTGGTGGTGCTGTGGCTGGGCACCGGGCTGTACGTGGTGGGGCCGAGCGAACGCGGCATCGTGCTGCGCTTCGGCGCGGTCGTGAACGAGACCGCGCCCGGGCTGCGCTTTCATCTCCCCTGGCCCATCGAAAAACACGTGGTGGTCGATATCGCCCGCGTGCGCAGCGCCCAGGTCGGGTATCGGCCGTCCAGCACCCAGGGCAGCGCCGCCGGCCGCGGCAACGCCCGCACGATCCCGCAGGAAGCCCTCATGCTGACCGGCGACGAGAACATCGTCGAGGTCAACCTGGTCGTCCAATACCGCATCCAGGATCCGGTCAAATATCTGTTCAGCGCGTACGAGCCGGAACGCATGTTGCACTCGTCCGCGGAGGTCGCGCTGCGCAGCGCGGTGGGCGGCAACACGATCGACTACACCATGACGGACGGGCGACTGGACGTGCAGGAGCAGGCCAAGCACGCCTTGCAGAGCCTGCTCGACGTGTACCAGACGGGGCTGTTCGTGACCGAGGCGCGGCTGCTGGCCGTGGACCCGCCCAACGAGGTGCGCGACGCGTTCAACGACGTGGTGCGTGCGCTCGAAGACCGCGACCGGCTCAAGCAGGAAGCCGAGGGCTATCAGGAAGACGTCGTGCCCAAGGCGCGCGGCGAGGCGGCCCAGATGGTGCAGCAGGCCGAGGCGTACAAGGCGCAGCGCGTGATCCGCTCCCAAGGTGACGCCGATCGCTTTCTGCGCATTCTGGCCGAGTACGAAAAGGCCAAATCCGTCACCCGCGACCGCCTGTATCTGGAGAGCATCGAACGCATCATGCCGAACATGGAAAAGATCATTCTCGATTCCGAGGACGGCGGCGGGGTCGTGCCCCTGCTGCCGCTCAAGGACTTGGGCGCCACGGGCACGGCCTCTGCGGCTGCGGCCGTGAGCCGGGAGGAGCAATAGTCATGCTGCGCATCATCATCGGGTTGGGGTTGGTACTGGTCTTCGTGGCGTCGCAGGCCGCGTTCACGATCGGCCAGTGGGAACAGGGCATGGTCGTGCAGTTCGGAAACCCGAAACGCATCATTCAGGAGCCGGGGCTGTACTTCAAACTGCCCATGGCCCAGAACTTGGTGCGGTTCGAGCAGCGCGTGCTGACCACCGACGCGCGCGAGTCCGAGTACATCACCCTGGACAAGAAGCGCGTGCTGGTCGATCACGTATCGCGCTGGCGCATCGCGGACCCGCTCGAATTCTACCGCAGCGTGCGCGACCGAATCCGGGCCATGGCGCGCCTGGACGACATCATCTCCGCACGGCTGCGCCAGGAGATCGCGACGCATAACTTCCTCGATCTGATCCGTGCCAAGCGCGAAGACATCATGGCCATCGTGACCAAGGACACGCGCGAGACGAGCAAGACGTTCGGCATCGAGGTGCTGGACGTGCGGATCAAACGGCTCGACCTGCCGGAGGAAGTCCAGGCCAGCGTGTTCGCCCGGATGCGGGCGGAGCGCGAGCGGATCGCCAAACGCTACCGGGCCGAGGGAGAGGAACAGGCCCAACAGATCCGGGCCGGCGCCGACCGCGAACGGGAGGTGATCCTGGCCACCGCGTACGAGACGAGCGAGAAGCTCAAGGGGGAAGGCGACGCCGAGGCGACGAACATCTACGCGCAGGCGTTCGGCAAGGACGCCGAGTTCTACGCGTTCACGCGCCGGCTGCAAGCCTACGAAAAGATCCTCGCCAGCGATACGACGTTGGTCCTCAAACCCGACTCGGAACTGCTCAACTATCTGCAGAGCCCGGGCAGGTGAGCAGCGGGATTGAGAAAGGCGGGCACAGCATCAACAAATTAAGGGAATTCCATACGAGACGCTCAGGAAGGCATTTCTTACCCCGTCATACCTGTCTTCCCTCGTCATACCTGCGGAAGCAGGTATCCATGCCCCGGATTCCCCGCTTCCGCGGGAACGACGCCGGGTGAGGTGATGAACACGGAATCCCCGACGAGAACGAGGCGCTGCGTATGCCGGGACTCGTCCGCCTGCTGCTGATTGCCGGGCTGGTGTACTTGGTCGTGGCGGGCATCCGCCGCCTCGCTTCGGTCGGACGGAACCCTTCCGGTTCGTCCGGCGGACCCGACGCCGACAACGTTCCCCTCGTCCAGGACCCGCACTGCGGCCGGTTCATTCCACAGACCGAGGCGCTGACCGCCTCGCGCCGCGGGCAGACGATCTATTTTTGCAGCCGTGAGTGTCGGATCGCCTACCGTGCGTCCTGACGGAAGGTCGCGGGAGGCACGGCCTGAGTTTCGTCGCCGTCGCGTTCAGCCTCTTCGTTGCCAGCCTCGGGACGTTAGGGGTATGCGCGCCTATGCGGCTCGTCACCCTCGCACGGCGGTTTCAAACCCCCTCCGGACTGTACGTCGCGGCGGCCTCGCGTGTGATTTTCGGCGCCGCCCTGTTTCTGGCCGCGCCGGAGTCGCGGGCGCCAATGGCGATCCGTGTCGCCAGCGTCGTCGTCTTCGTCGCGGGTCTCGCCCTGCCCTGGATCGGCCACGAACGGCTGCGGGGTTTGTTCGACTGGTGGGCATCGAGCGGGGCGTACGCCATCCGCGCGCTCGGGGCCGTCGTTCTCGCAAGCGGCCTCGTCCTGCTCTACGCCCTTCTCCCGGCTCTGCGGTCCGGGTAATCGCCTGACGCGCGGCCTAGCGGAACGCGGGAATGATTTCCTCTCCGATCAGGCGCGTGTTCTCGTCGATGTAGTCCGCGGGGCAGGCCGACGGCAGGATCACGGTCTTGGCGCCGGCGTCGATGTATTCCCGGAGCCGTTTGCGGCACTCGTCCGGCGTGCCGGCCAACGCGTACTTGCCGATGAGTTTGGAGAAATCCTGAGCGTACTGTTTGCTGAGCTTCGCGTTGGCCATCTCCCGGCCCGTGGCGCCGTCCGCGTGGACCGCGGTGAAGATGAAGACCCCGGGGTTGAACGATTCCACGTCCCGACCATGCTCCTTGCGCAGACGGGTGATGGTCTCGATGCTCGTGTGGAGTTGGTCGGGCGTGTACATGTACGGTAGCCAGCCGTCGGCGTATTTGGCCGTGCGCCGCATGGCGGGTTCCTTGCGGCCGGCGACCCATATCGGCGGACGCGGCTTCTGGACGGGCGTCGGTTCGATACCCACCTCGTCGAGTGTCGTGTAGCGGCCCGTGAAGCTCACCCGCGGCTCGGTCCACAGGCGGTGGATGACTTCCAGAGCTTCGTTGGTACGCGAGCCGCGCTGATTCACCGGGACGCCGCAGGCCGCGAACTCCTTGGGAAACTCGCCACCGATGCCCACCCCGAAGTTGTAGCGGCCGTTCGAGGCCACATCGAGCGCGGCGCCCATCTTGGCGACGAGCGCCGCGGGATACAGCGGCAGCAGCACGATCGAGCTGAGCAGCTTGATCTTCGTCGTCGCGCCCGCGGCCACCGCCAGCGAGATGAACGTATTGCCCACCGGCCCGTGGAACATGACGTGTTCCCCGCAGCCGAGCAGGTCGAAGCCGAGGTCCTCGGCCCGTCGGGCGAACGCCTCGATGTCGTTCTGCCCCGGTAACGCCGTACCGAATTCAACCGTTGCCATACGTCCCCCTCTTTCTTCCTTCTCTCTTTCCAGGTTTTCCGTCGCGTTCCACGCTATGCCAATCCACCCCTGTAACTATGGCTCCGGAGCGGAATCGAGCCGGCGCTGCATTCCACACCTATTCGTCCGGCTTTTCGTCCATACCCTGCCACGTCCCTTTTTCCCGCAAATCGCGGACGTCGTGCGCGGTCTGTTCCGTGCGGATACCCATCGCCCCGAGCAGTTCGCGGCTCATGTCCGCGGTGATCTGATCCTTGACACTGCCACGACCGTGCGGGTCCGCGTTCATGAACGCTTCGATTTTCGTGCGCGGCAGGCCGGTCTCGATGAACAGGTCGAGAAACTGGAGCAGGCCGAGTTGGCCCTTATGCTCGGTGAAGATGTCGTGGAGCCGTCCGCAGTCCGTGCACAGCCGTTTGAGCCAGCCCGCGGACTTCCGACAATACTCGCAGCGCATGGTCGCGAACCTAGCGGTTCGCCCCGGAATGGACAACGCCGCGGCACTCCAGGAGAGCGTCTCCGTTCGAACGTCCTTCTCTCGGCGAACGGTGGCCCGGCAAGGGAGCTTTTCACCTACCCCCTCTCCCCAACCCTCTCCCACCAGGGGAGAGGGAATTAGGAAAAGAGGGGTGACGATGATTGCAACCCGCGGCGTCCCGCGGCGCGTTCGGCTGGACACCCGTGGGCGCGCATTGTAAAGCTGGGACCATTCCAAGCCGGGAGGGGAAACCATGAGCGTCATGCGGCTCGGTTACGTACACGCGCGCGAGACGAACCTGGACAAGGCCGTCTCCTACTACACCGCCGTCCTGGGCCTGCAAGAGGTCGCCCGCCAGGACGGCCGGCACTATTTCAAGTGCTGGGACGAATACGACCACCACAGCCTGGTGGTCGAGAACGGCGGGGTCGGGCTCGTGAAGATGGGTTACAAGGTCGCCTCGGTGGACGAACTCACCGATATCGAAAAGAACGCGGAACGGTTCGGCGTCAGCGTCGGTCGCGTGGCCGCGGGGGAGAATCTGGGCATCGGCCAGGCGGTGCGTTGTACGTTGCCGTCCGAGCACGTGTTGGAACTGTACGCCGAGGCCGAGCAGTCCGGCACCCAGGTCGGCGTGCTCAACCCCGACCCGTGGCCGAGCGAACGCCCCGCGGCCTGCATCGGTCCCGACCGGCTCGACCATCTGCTGCTCACTGCGGAAGACGTGCAGACCAACGTCGATTTCTTCACCCGCGTGCTGGGCTTTCGGATGAGCGAACGGATCATTCCCGACCCCGACAACGAGGAATTGCTGGGCGCCTTCCTGTTCTGCTCCAACAAGGCGCACGACATCGCCTTCGTCAAAGGCCCCAATGGCAAGCTGCACCATTTCGCCTTCTGGCTGGACAGTTGGAACGACATTCTGCGCGCCGGCGACATCCTGGGCCGCAACGACGTGGACATCGACTTCGGGCCGGCGCGGCACGGCATCACGCGCGGCACCACGATTTATTTCCTCGGCCCCAACGGGAACCGCAACGAAGTCTTCTCGGGCGGCTACATGACCTATGCCGACTTCCCGTGCATCACCTGGACCGCGGACCAGATCGGGCGGGCCATCTTCTCCATCCACCGCGAGGTCAACGACCGCTTCAACACGCACGTCACCTGAACCGAGGAGGCATCCCGGTCCAAGACTCCCTTTTTCCCTCTCCCTCTGGGAGAGGGCCAGGGTGAGGGTTCTCAGACCACGGCATTGAATCAGCCTGGGAATTTTCAAAGTGAGAGACCCCTGAATCCCGATCCGAGACAAAGGAGAACGTATGGTCGAGAAAACCATCGAACTGACCGGCATGTCGTCCACCAGCATCGAAGAGGCGGTCGCGCTGGCAGTGTCGCGCGCCGCGGTCACGGTCAGCGGGATTTACGACGTGCAGGTGTCGGACGTCAGGGCCGTTGTCGAGGACGGCGCCATCGCCCGCTGGAAAGTCAAGATCAAGGCGACGTTTCCGATCAAGGACAGCGTGCACGAATGAAACCGACCCAAGCCGCCCAAAAAAACGGAGCCCCTGCCTCCGCGCCGCCGGCCAAGGTCCGCGAAGTCGCCGCGGGCGTCTATCAGGTCTTCCTGCCGTTGCCCATGCGGCCCAGCATCGTCAACGTCTATCTCGTCACCGACGGCGACGAGTGGGCGTTGATCGATACCGGCATGCACACCCCGGACAGCATCGCCACGCTGACCGGTGCGTTGGACGAGGTCGGCTGCCCACGCGACGCGGTCCGCAAGCTCATCTCCACCCACCACCACGCCGACCACTTCGGCACCTCGCAGACCTACCAGGAGTTGACCGGCGCCGAGGTGTATCTGAACGAGATGGAGTTGGCGCGCGTCGAGCGCCTGCAATCCACCGAACGCTCGCCGGAGGCGTTCGCCTTCTTTCAGCAACACGGGATTCCGCTCGACTCGCCCGAACAGTTGCCGACGCCGGGCAGTTTCTACGGATCGCGCTACAAGCCGGCCGTACCGGATCGTTTTCTGGCCGACGGCGAATCCGTCTTCGTCGGCACGCGCGAACTGCGCGTCGTGTGGACGCCCGGCCATACGCAAGGTCACTGTTGCCTGTACCTGCCGCAGGACAAGATCATGATCGTGGGCGATCACCTGCTGCCCAAGATCACGCCACACGTCGGGGTGTACCATGCCGGGCCGGACAATCCCCTGCAGGATTTTCTGGATTCCCAGGAGAAGATCCAGGATTTCGACGTGGCACTCGTGCTGCCCGCGCACGGCCGCATCTTCAGCGACCACCGGCACCGCGCCAAGCAGATCATCCAGCACCACGACTACCGTCTGAAAGAAATGCGCGACCTCCTGCATGACACCCCGCGGTCCGCGTACGAGGTCGCCGCGCAGGTCTTCGACCTGCAGAAAGCCGACCTGCCGATCTTCCACGTGTTCGCCGCGACGTTCGAGACGCTGGCGCATATCCACCT
Organism: uncultured Binatia bacterium (SeqCode); assembly: GCA_965200125.1. Taxonomy (GTDB): domain Bacteria; phylum Desulfobacterota; class Binatia; order Bin18; family Bin18; genus Bin18. The sequence continues at coordinate 2,645,270 of OZ241332.1, forward strand.
GCTGATGTACGCGGGTACGGTGCGCCGGCTGGAAGACGACGCCGTGACCCGGTTCGTGGTCTGACCGGCTCGGAAGGGGGAGGGGCGAAAGATTTTTAGCCCCTACGGTCCCCCCGTTTTTCGAAAAGGACGCACGCCGGAAGATTCAGTCGTGACGTCATGCGTTACACGGTTTTCGACATCGAAACGCGCATAGACAAGGCGCTAGTACGTGCGGTCTTTTTTCCGCAGGACGAGGAGTTGTCGGACGAGGACGCCTACCAACAGAAACGGCAGCAACTCTTAGAGCGGCAGGGCAACGACTTCTTTCCGCTCGCCTTCCACGTCCCCGTCTCCATCGCCATCGGCCAAGTCGATGATGCCTGCGTCCTGACCGCGGTCGAGACGCTGACGTCTGACGCCACAGACGGGGCTTCCAGCGAAGCCGGACCGCCCGACGTTGCATCTCCCGATGCCGAAGCTGCGATGGTGCGGACGTTCTGGGAACGCCTCGAACGCTTTCCGGGCACGCTGGTGAGCTTCAACGGACGCGGCTTCGACCTGCCCGTGCTGGAACTCCAGGCCCTCAAGCACGGGTGCAGCATCCCGCGTTATTTCCGTGGCCGGGCACGCTACCGCTACTCGGACGAGGGCCATTACGACCTGTACGACTTCCTGACCAACTACGGCGTCCACCGCCTGCAGGGCGGTTTCAATGCCTTGGCGAAGCTCATCGGCCTGCCCGGCAAGACGGGCATGGACGGCTCCAAGGTCCAGTACTACTGGGAAGCCGGCCGGCTGGACGACATTCACCGCTACTGCCGCACCGACGTCGTGCAGACCTACTTTCTGTTCCTGCGCGTCGAACTCCTGCGCGGCCACGTCTCCCAAGAGCAATACGAAACCGCCGTCGCCGCCTCCGAACCATTCCTCCAAGACGACGACACCCCGTCAACCGAAGATCCCCCAGCGCCGTAGGGGCGACGCATGCGTCACCCCTACCAACGGAGCGATTCTCCCGCTCCCTTCTCCGTCAATCTCAGAGGTTGGCTTCAACAGGTCGTAGGGGCGAAAAATCTTTCGTTCCTACTCCTCCACATCAGGCAGACTGTCGGTGGCAAACCGGCTGACCGGCCTCGCGATGTGAGACACCCGGTCCAGAAGCAGCGAGAACGTCGGCAACGCTTCGAGCGACGGCAGGCTGATGTCCACCCTGACAGTGTCCCCCCCGGTCACGGGCGACCACACAACGTCCGCCGACGAGCCGAAGTCTTCGCGGGTAAAAGGCCGAAACTCCTGTTCGGGATCGGATGGGCTGGAAAAATGTATCGTAGCGCCCGCGGCCAGTTTCGTGCGCAGGCCGACCCGTATCGCCGTGGCCTCGGGCGATGTCACCGTCAGCGCGGCAGCCACCGGCCCATTCTCCACGCCGGTTTCATTGCTCGAAAACCACTTCAGCCGCGCCGCCAAGTCGCCTCGATACTCGGTCGGGATGGTGCGCCCGAACCCGATTTGCAGCGGGCCGCCCCGACCCGGCTCGGTCGGTTCCAGAGCCATTCGCTCGGCTTCGCTGACCCGCGGAAGCACAATGCTCAACGAAACCTGGGGGAGGGCGCTCGACGTGGATGGGGGGGCAAGCAGCCCGAGGCGACCGGTCTCGCCGTCTATACTGGTCTGTTGCAGATCGCTCACTGGCCGTTCATAGAATCCTACCGGAGTCTGCTCCCGGGCGAGCGTCGGCCTAGACATAAGAAACACGAAAAGACAGATACTGAGAATATTCACGATTATTTATGCTTTTCAAGCTGACGGGAGAGTGCTTGCACAATGTCAGCAATAGAATTGTTAGCTCCCTCTTCGAGACTAAAAGCGCGTGATGTCGATCTCCCTTTCAGTGACCGCTTTGCTTCTGATAGCTGAAGTTCAGCCCTTTCCTGGTCAGCGACTCCCGTCTGTGATCGCAATACGTCCGACTCGGATAGTGTCGAAAGACTGATTCTTCTGCCAGTCATTGGATTGGGATCGAAAATACTACTTCCACTGCAATCTCCATTGTGAATAACATAGTGAAGCCCACGGACAGCGTCACTGCCTATTTTATTAAAAAGGTAAAAGGAGCAAAGAAATATCCCATCGTCCAACAGTGCATAGTCGTAAGGGAGATTTGTGCCCGGACGTATATCCTGAATCCGACCAGCAATAATGAGAGCGCCATATTCATCGGTCCCGGAAATAAGCGGAATCCCGGTGGTCGTGACCACCTGACTTAGCCGGTACGTGCGTGTGAATGTCGATATTATACGGTACGTGAACCACCACGTTCCAAACAGGCTGCGCAGATTGGTGCTGCTCGGGGGTGCCGCAGCAAAACGCACGCGGAGGGTGTACGGTCCGATGTCCTCCTCATCGAAGCCTTCGACCTCGACGTAATACGTGCCAGTCGTGACGTGTTCCACGATCTGGAAATTTCTCCCTACACCGCCGTCATCGTTTTCCGCTAACGTCGTGCCTGCCGCATTCTGCAGATAGCCATACGTATCCGTCGTTCCGGTTGTCTCGACCGTCAGCGTCCCGGCTTGCGTGATCGTCATCCGAAAGTAGTCGGTGTCGTCGGCGTGCTCAATGGAACCCGCGGTGGTTGAGTTGAGCCCGACCCTGGTTGCCCGTCCCAAGGTATCGCCGTGATCGTCGGTCGCCGGACGGACGGTGAAAAAGGTCCGGAGGGTGTACGAGCCGGTCTCGTCCGCGTCGTAGCCCCTCACTGCTACGTAATACGTCCCGGCCGCGACTTGTTGCACGATCCGAAAGTTGCCGCCAGCACCGGCATCGTCGTTCTCCGCTAACGTCGTGCCGGTTGCCCTCAACAGGGAACCTTTCGTAGCTGTCGTCCCCCTCGTTTCGATCGTCAGCGTCCCGGCTTGGGTGACGGTCACCCGAAAGTAGTCGACGTCTCCGCCCCGCTCCAGGACGCCCGCGGTGGTTGAATCGAGACCGACTCCAGTCGCCTCCTCCGCGGTGTTGCCGTGGTCGTCGACCGGGCGATCCGGGGCCCCGACGACCCCCACGTAGTAGGTCCCTGCCGGAACCTGCCGCACGATCCGAAAATTGTCGTCCGCTCCGGTGTTGTCGTCCTCCGCCAGAGGCTGGCCCTGCGCATCTTGGAGATACCCGACGGTGTCCGTGGGACCGGTCGTTTCGACCGTCAAGCGGCCGGCTTCGGGGACCTCGATACGAAAGTAATCCACGTCCCCGGACCGATCCAGATCTCCGGCCTCCTCCGTATCCGGTTGGAGGGAAGTGGCTTCCGCGCGCGTGTCACCGTGATCGGAGGGACCCGAGGCCGGGGCCAGCCAGCGGCTCACCCGTGGATAGAAGAGGTCGAAGCGGCCATAGGAGGTGCTTCTGCTGAGACCACATGCCGTTTGACCTACCGGTATTCCTGACAGGACGCCGCGCAGCCGGCCCCTCGTGTCGAACAAGCCGGACCCGCTACTACCTCCTTCGACCGTCCCCTCAGTCCATTCGACCCTGATGGCTGAAACGCGCTGGTCCTCATCTCGGAGAATGATCGTGGTATTGCGAACCGCCCTTCCCCGATTCCATTTCTTCAGGTCGCCGTCTGGATGATGAATCCCGATCACCTCGGTTGGATAGGGAAGCGGCTGGGGAGCCCATCCTGCATACCACGTGTCGGTGAGCGGCGTCTCGCGAAGTCTCAGCAAGGTGGAGTCCGTTCCGCGATCGGTCGCCAATAGATCGGCGCCTCCGGTCAGTTGGTTGACCCGAGACGGCGCAACACCTCCGCAAGAAGCGCGCTCGAACTCCCAATAGGTATCGAGCGTACGGGCCACCGTTTGCGTATTGATGCAATGGTTGGCGGTGAGGAAATACGGGATGGAAGACGAACCGTCCGTATCGTTCAGCAAAACCCCGGTGCACAGGAAGGATCCCCCGGTGGACTTGGTATAAATCATTTTTGCGGTTGCCGCGGCGAGATTCCGCGGAGTCGTCGTCCGACACGCCACGTCGATGTGGCAGGAGGCGGCATCTCCGATATCGGACCGTCGCTGAGGCGTGGCCTGCCGAACCGACGCCGAGAGATGCGAGACGCGGTCGATAAAAAGCGACACGTCGGATACCGCCGCGGGGGACGGCAGACTGATTTCCACCCCTACGGTGTCGCCCTCGACGACGGGCGACCAGAGGGGGGCCGATTCTTCCGCGGGCGCGCCTGCCGGTGTTTCGGCTGCGAGGCCGGGGGAGACATCCGCCGGTTGGACGGGAGGAAATCGCTGTTCCGGGTCAGCGGAGCTGAAGAATCGGACCTCCGCGCCGGTCGGCAAGGTTCCACGCAGAGCGACCCGCACTGCGCGGGCACCGGGCGACGATACGCTCAGCGCGCCGACTTGTGAGCCGTCACTCTGGGTCTCCCATGCCAGCCGCGGCGCCAGATCGCCTCGGTCGGTGTCCGGCATGTCGCGGCCGAAGCCGATTTGCAGCGGGCCGGGCCGTTCCGGCTCCCCCGTCTCGGTAGAGGCAGCCTGCTGCGCACGGGTGATGGGCGGCAGGGTGATCGTGAGGGCGACTGGCGTATGCGCATAATTCCGCTTGAGCCGATGGGAGTCCGGGGCACGAGCGGCGTGCGCCACTATGGGGCCGGGTGCGCCGTCAACGGCAGCGGCTTGAACGTCCTGTTGCGCCCAACCGGCGGGAACGAGGCTCAACCACCATGTGATGGTCAAAGTCAGGAATGGCAGAGTCCGGCGGGGCATGAAGCTCCCAATCCTCAAACAGCGCCGGGGTGTTGTCAAGGCTGGCGCCGCCTGCATGGACGTTGCGATTCCCGCCCAACGCTTTTACGGTCGAGCGCAGAACTGTGGGGACGGTTGCCTGTCCTGAAGGAGGCGCGGATGTGGCCGGACGACCAACGGTGCGCCGTGGGGCTGAGTTTCGACTTCGATGCGGAAACCCTATGGTTCCGCACCATGCGGCAGCCGTTTCCCGGGCAGATGTCGCGCGGCGAGTACGGCGCCCGGGCCGGGGTGCCGCGCATTCTCGCCCTGCTCAGAAAGTACGACGTCAAGGCGACGTTCTTCGTGCCCGGCTGGTCGGCCGACAAATATCCCCAACTCGTCGAGCAGATGGTCGCCGACAGCCACGAAATCGGCCACCACGGCTACGAACACGAGTTCGTCGGCAACAAGGGCCGCGAGGCCGAACTCGAAGTGTTGTTGAAAGGGACGGAGAGCCTCGCCCGCATCACGGGCCATGCCCCGGTCGGCTATCGTTCGCCCGCCGGCAATACCGGCCCGCATACCCTCGACCTGCTGCTGGACCACGGCTTCCGGTACGACAGCAGCCTGGTCGGCCACGACAACCCGTACTGGCTGAGCACGCCGCAGAGCGGGCGCCGGTTGTTGGAGGTGCCGTACAGTTGGGAGATGGACGACGCCGCGCACTTCTTCTTCAGCTTTTCGCCGTACTACGCCGGCATGTCGAGCCAGCACAAAGTGTACGAAATCTGGGAGGCGGAGTTCGACGGCGCATATGCGGACCGCGGCTTTCTGGGGATCGTGATGCACCCGCAGATCATCGGCCGCCGCTCGCGCATGGCGATGCTGGAGCGGCTCATCCGGAACATGCGGCGGCACGCCGGCGTCTGGTTTGCGACCCACGCCGAGGTCGCCGAGGCGTGGCGCCGCACGTCCGACCCGTCTGCATAATCAATCCCTCTGACCCACCGGAGAGAGCCGGAAAAGAATAAAGAAATATTCCCTCCCCCCTTGAGGGGGAGGGCTAGGGAGGGGGGTCGGGCGAGCCACGGCATAGAGTTCCAACGAGTACCAGACGTGCCGGATTTGTTTGACCCTAAACCGCCACGGGTGGTAGGTTCCGCCGGTATAGAGCCCACAGCGTCGAGCAATCATGCTCAGCGTTGCAGCGACAAAGGAGCACGCGCCATGAACGGGGTACACGACATGGGCGGCATGACCTGCTTCGGACCCGTCACGCCGGAAGAGAACGAGCCCGTCTTCCATGCCGCGTGGGAACGCCGGGTGTTCGCCATGACCATGCTCGGCATGGGCAGGCTGGATACGCTGGACGCGTTCCGCCACGCCATCGAACGCATGGACCCGGCCCACTATCTCTCCTCCACCTATTACGAACACTGGCTGGCGGCGCTCGAAACCCTGGCGCTGGAAAAAGGCGTGCTCACGTCGGAAGAACTGTCGTCCGGGAAGCCGACCGGCGGCGCACCGGCGGACCAAGCCGCACCACTACCGCCCGAAGCAGTGCCGACCGTCGTGCAAGGCGGCGCGCCGTGCGACCGTCAAGAAGGCCGCACCGAGGCGCGATTCGCGGTCGGCCGGCAGGTGCGCGCCCGCAACCTCAACCCCATCGGCCATACCCGGCTGCCCCGCTACGTGCGCGGCAAATGCGGCACGATTGCCGCCCTGCACGGTACGTTCGTCTATCCCGACACCAATGCCCACGGTCGCGGGGAGCAGCCTCAACCGCTGTACCAGGTGCGCTTTACGGCCCGGGACCTGTGGGGCGCAGAGGCCGCGGCGCGCGACAGCCTGTGCATCGACCTGTGGGAAGATTATCTGGAGCCGGTGGAAGCCGCGTAACCGGAGGGAGCCGAACCATGAGCAGCGAACACACCCACGCCGGCCACGCACACGATGCGCCGCCCAACCCCTATTTGGAGAAACACGCGACGCCGGCACAGATCGAAGCGCTGGAACAGCGGGTCGAGGCGCTCGAATCGTTGCTGGTCGCCAAGGGACTGGTCTCGTCCGACACGCTCGACGCGCTGGTCGAAACCTACGAGCACGACCTCGGGCCGGTGAACGGGGCCAAGGTCGTGGCGCGCGCCTGGACCGACCCCGCCTACAAACGCCGCCTGCTCGACGACGCGACCGCGGCGATTGCCGAACTGGGCTTCGGCGGGTTGCAAGGCGAACACATGGTCGTGGTCGAGAACACGCCCGACACCCACAACCTGGTCGTGTGCACGTTGTGCTCCTGCTATCCGTGGCCGGTGCTGGGCCTGCCGCCGACATGGTTCAAGGACGCCGCCTACCGTTCCCGTGCGGTCGTGGATCCGCGTGGCGTGCTGTGCGACTTCGGGGTGGAAGTAGGTACCGAGGTCGCCGTCGAGGTTTGGGACAGCAGCGCGGAGATTCGCTACATGGTGCTGCCCGAACGTCCGGCTGGGACCGAGGGCATGAGCGAAGATGAACTCGCCGCCATCGTCACCCGCGACGCGATGATCGGCGTTGCCAAGGTGCCTCCTCCCTCGGCATGACCCGCACGCCCGACCGCAGTATCTCCAACATGGAGGGCGCCTCGGCGCTGCCGCGCAGGAGCGGCGAACTGGTCTTCCACGACGCGTGGGAGCGCCGCGCGTTCGCGCTCGCCGTCGCCCTGTGCGAACAGGGGCATTACCGGTGGGACGAATTCCGCGACCACCTCATCGCGGAGATCGGCGCCGCGGACGCCGCCCGGTCGGTGGATCCGGACGCTGCCTTTCCGGGCTATTACGAACACTGGCTGGCCTCGCTCGAAAAGGTACTGATCGAAAAGGGCGTCTGTCGTCGGAACCAACTCCCGATTTCCAACACGGAAATGCCCGCCCGAAAGACGCCACCGCGGCCAATCTAGCAGCCGCCTGCAAACGACCGGTGCGACGAGACGCCTAGGCGTCCAGCGCATCGAGGCCCGCCTGGGCGCACGCCACGTCCTCGTCCACCGTCCCGCCGCCGACGCCGATTCCACCGACGGTCTCGCCGCCGGACGAGATCGGCAGCCCGCCGCCGACCATCGTAGCGCGCCCGAAATGGGACAAGCCGACGACCAGGGACTGGTCGCCCTTGATCGCGTTGTACAGGTCCTTGGTGCCGACGCCGAACAGCGCGGTGAACGCTTTGCGTTGACAGCCTTCCACCCCCAACAGCGGAGCGCCGTCCATCCGGCCGAACGCTTTCAGATTGCCCCCGTCATCCACCACGGCGACGTTCTGTTTGCAGCCCAATTCCTCCGCCTTGGCGATTGCCGCGGCGACCATCCTGGCCGCGGACTCGTACGAGATCGTATGCTTGGCGTACGTGTTTGCCATGCGTGGCCCTCCTTTTTACCAACCCGTAGGGCAGGTCGTGCGGTCAAGTCAAGCTGCGCCGGACCCGGGAGGAGCGTCTCATCTTCATTCCCGCGTTTGCCTTGCCCTCGAACAGTTGGGCAAGCTAGGGTCTGACCGTACATCCGACAGAAACAGCGCGTCACCGCATCGACGAAAGGAACCCCCGCCATGCCGCTCCATCCGCAGGTCGCCCATGCTTTGGAGGCCATGACCGCGGCCGGCCCACCCATGCACACGCTCTCTCCCACGGAGGCACGCGCGGCGATGGAAGCCATGCGTGGGAACACGGGCGTGCCCGAGCCGGTCGGCCACGTCGAAGACCGGCTGATTCCAGGGCTGGCCGGCAAGCAGCCGGTTCGCATCTATACGCCGAAAGGGGACGGCCCGTTCCCGCTGCTGGTGTATTTCCACGGCGGCGGGTGGGTGGTCGGCAGTCTGAATACCGTTGACGTGTCGTGCCGCGCACTGACCAACCTGGCCGAGTGCATCGTCGTGTCAGCGGACTATCGGCTCGCCCCGGAGCACAAATTCCCCGCGGCGCTGGACGATTGTTATGCTGCCACGCGCTGGTCCGCGCTGCACGCCGCGTCGCTGAACGGCTCCGCAAACCGAATCGCCGTGGGCGGCGAGAGCGCGGGCGGTAATCTGGCCGCCGCGGTCGCTCTGAAGGCCGCGCAAAACGGGTTGCCCTCGCTGGCGTATCAACTGCTGCTCTACCCGGTCGTCGACTTCCGCTTCGACACCCCGTCGTACCGGGAAAACGCCGAGGGCTATTTTCTCACCAGAGACATGATGGAGTGGTTCTGGGCGCAATATATGGCGCGGCCCGAGGACGGCGACGACCCGCTGGCGTCTCCGCTGCGGGCCGCCGATGCACGACTTCGGGGCTTGCCGCCCGCGTTCGTGGCGACTGCGGAGTACGACCCGCTCCGCGACGAGGCCGCGGCGTATGCCGCCCGGCTGCACGACGCCGGCGTCGCGGTGGAGCACCGGTGTTTCATGGGCTTGATCCACGGCTTCATGGGCATGGTCAAGACCGTCGAACCCGCCCGTTCGGCGTTGCAGACCGCGGCCGCGGCGCTGAAAACCGCGCTGCACGCCTAGCGTCCCGCGCGGCGTCGACGTCGGCGGGAAGGGAACACGTCCAGTCATCTGACGAACGCTCCCGGAAACGTTCGGAGAAAGCATCGAAGAAGAAGGGAATGCCGACCGAGAGGATCTTCGAGCATGGAACTTCCTCTCTTTTTCAAGCCGTTACCGCCCATCCCGCCCGCGAACCAGCCGCGAAACAGGTCCGCTCCGCGTAACGAACCGGACGAAGGTTCGGACTTCTTTCACTCCGCCCAGCCAACCCAACGCCAGGTACGCTCCCGTGGCGGCGAGCGTGATCCCCGCCAGCATCGCCAATCGTTCGGGCGTCATCAGCGAGCCGGGCACCGCGGCAAGCCAACGACCCGGCCAGTAGAGACCACAACCTATGACCGCCGCCAGCAGGGCGTGCGCGCCGAAGGTGCGGCCCAGTCCGGCTTCGTCCAGCGGCCCGTGCCGTCGCCGGAAGATCGCGTACAGCGCGAGCGTATTCACGTACGACACGAGCGACGTGGCCAGCGCAATGCCCCAGTGGCTCCACCATTGCATCAGCAGCCAGCACGCCGCGGCGTTCAGCCCCATGCACCCTATTCCGACGAGGGCGGGAGTCCGCGTATCCTTCGTGGCGTTGAACAACCGCACCATGACCTGACTCGTACCGTAGGCCAGCAGGCCGACGGCATACGCTGCCAGCGCCGCACCGGTCATAGCCACGTCCTCGGATGAGAATTGCCCGCGCTCGTACAACACCCGCGTGATGGGGACAGCCAGTGCGCCCAACACCGCGGTCGCGGGCAAGGCCACCGCGGCGAGCAGCGACAAGCCGGCCTCGGCCTGCCGTTTGAACGTCTCGACCCGCCCCGCGCCATGGGCGGCTGACAGTTCGGTCAGCAACACCGTGTACACCGGCACCGCGGTCAGACTGACCGGCAGCAGGAAGACCCGGAAGGCATACGCCAGCGCGGAGATGCTGCCCTCGTCGAGCGTCGATGCCAGCGCCCGCGCCACGAAGGCGTTGATCGGCACGACCGCGGTGGCGACCAGGGCGCCGACCGCCAAACCGCCCATTTCGCGCAGCGCCGGGTGCGTGACCGCGCCCCAGACCGCGGACGGTCGGAACCGGATGCCGAACCGGGCCAAAGCGGGCAACTGTGCCAGCACCTGCACCACGCTGCCGGCCACGACGCCGATCGCCAGACTCGTAATCCCGTATGTCGGCGCCAAGCCGAGCGCGCAGGCGATCATGACCAGATTGAACAGCACGCCGGCGTACTCCGGCATGGCGTAATGGTCGAGGCTGTTCAGCGTCCCCTTCATGACCGCCAACAGGCAGTGGAGCGCCAGCATGGGCAGCATGAAGCGGAACAGGAAGGTCGCCAACTCGTGGTCCGGCCCGGTCAAACCGGGCGCCGCCACGGTCATCAGCCCGGACGCTGCGAGATAACACCCGCCGGCCAACAGCCCGGCGATCAGCAGGGCGCCGACCATCGCCACGCTGAAGATCGTGCTCAACTCCGCCTTGTGCTCGCGGTAGCGCGTCAGCACCGGCACGAAGAAATGGCTCAGCACCCCGCTGAAGAACAGGGTCTGGATCATCTCCGGCAGGTTGTAGGCGACCAGAAACGCGTCGGTCAGGCGCGAGGCGCCGAACAGCGCGGCCTGCACCGCCTCACGGACGAAGCCGAGCGGCCGGCTGAGCAGCGTGGCCAGCACGATCGGGGAGCCCTTCCGGGCAATGCGCGCTTGGGAGGCGCCCTCGGACGGGCCGGTCACGGGCACCCGCGCAGCCTACCAGTCCCCGCAGACGTTGCCCATTGCGGCGGTGGAGGGCTTCGTTCATCGTCGTCCTTGGCACGAGGCGTCCGCGGGCCGGCCATACGGCACTGGTTCGTCAGCCGACGTTCTTTTCCAGCAGAAACAGAAATTCCAGGTTCGGACGTTCTCCGTCCCGCACCCACGTATGCGTCCACGTCATACCGGCCATGACGTTCTTCTTGTAATCCATCTCGACCACTTCGAGCAGCTTGCCATTGCGGCACAATACGTCGTGCAGGTCCGCGGCCGTGGCCCGTCCACCGGAGCTGTACGACAGGACGATCCAGCGCGCCCGAGTTTCTTTGATGAGGGTTTCTATGGCCTCGACCGCAACGAAGCGACCGTCCGGGCGACGGCGGAATTCTTCGAAGACCGACGCGGCCATCGGATCCGACGTATCCTTCCGCCGGTTGGCCTTTCCGAAAAGATCGGGTTCGTCGAAAAGGACGATACTCGTCCACAGGTGATAATAGGAGGCGTAACGTACCCGGGACGGTGGCATCTTCTCGTTGTTCGATCCGTAGGGCGGATCGAAATACGCCAGATCGACGGAGACGTTCGGGACAAGGTCGAAAATGTCGCCGCGATACACTCGGTGTTTCCGTGATGAAGGGCAGATGTCGGGAATTTTGAGGACGAGATCGTTATAGGATCGGGAGGACCAATCTTTGAGATAGGAGGAGAAATGCCCGAGGCTGCTGTCCACCCGGTCGAGCGCCAGGATCAAGCTCGTCAGGGCGACGGCTTTCTCGACCGGACCGAGGGCAAGTGCGTCGATCTCTTGCCGAACGGCGTCCAGCTTTCGCGTATTATGGACCTGCCAGGGCGCCTTGCGTCCGTCCGGACGTATCGCGCAGCCGTTGTTCGGGTGTCCACCGTAGTGCTCCGTGAACCAGCCGTCCACGGGTCGGACCGCGTTCAGATGGTCGATGAGAGGCTGGTACGCTTCTCGTTTCTTCGTGTTGAGCAGATAGCAGGATCCGAACACCTCGGACCATACGGCAAGATCGTTGCAGAGAACGGTATAACCGGACCCGGCGAGTGCTTGCGAGACGCGGGTCGTGCCCGAAAATCCATCCAGAACCGTCCGCGCATCAACTTTTCGGATCAATTGCAGTATCTGGGGAATCAATTTCAGCTTCGATCCCACATATTTGATGCCTTCCGTGGGGGGCGCTTCACGCACGAGGTCCCCGAAGAGCGGAAGCGATTGCGTCATTCCAGGATTCCTGCTCCCCGTTTCAGTCTGGAAATGTCTTGTCGGATTTCCACAAGTGCAGATTCATGTCCAACTTCCGAGGATACGAGGGCGTGGGAAAACAGTTTCACGAGAACTTTGTTGTGCGTGTACTCGATCCAGCCTCCGGTCAGGCTGTCGAAATACTTCAACCCGTTCTTCGTATGCGTCCAAAGGCCACGCTGAAGTGCATTTGCCGCCGTCCCACCGTAGCGGACTTCACATACGTAATCTCCGCTCGTATCGTAGAATCGGTAAACGGGGTGTTTCCTTCCCTTCTTCCGATCTTCTTTGACAATGCGGACAGTTTCATTCAACGCACGGTCGTAATCGAACACGAGGATGTTGCAGCCGGTCCGTAAAATCCTTGTAAGGGTTCCGATGCTTCATCTTTTCACACGGCTTCCGGCGGGGCGTGGTAGCAGGCGCGGTCCGGTTGGCACCATGCGGCGTGGGCGGAGATGCCGTCCGGGCCGCAGACGTCCAGGCAGCGCACGCACCAGAAGCGCGAGGTCTCGTCGTATGCGGCCGGCCCGAGATGGAAGGCACCCTGCGAGCGCAGGTAGCGGCACGGCGGCCCGGGCGCCTGCATGGGGGCAAACGGGGAAGCGGTCGTGGCCGGCGTCTCGCGTTTCATGGCGTGCTCCGCGGGGTAGATGTGGATTCACTCCAACTCGTCTTCGGCCGGCAGTTGGCCCGCGGCCTTGAGGACGGCGCGGCGGACGAGTTCGGCCAGCAGCGGCACCTTCTCGGCGTTGTGCGCCAGCGGCTGCGCGCCGCTCACGGCTGCCTGCCCGGCGCGTTCGGCGACGTCAAGATCGACGGCCTGCCCGATCAATGCGGCTTCGGCCGCGGCGGAGCGTAGCGGCGTGGGCGCAACCGAACCGAGCACGATGCGCGCCCCGCGGACCACGCCCGCCCTCTGCGTCAAGACGACCGCGGCTTCGGCCAGCGGCCAGTCGAACGACTGTTTATGTTTCAGGTTCAGATAGGCGACCGCGGTCCCGTCGGACGGTTGCGGGAGCGTCACCGCGGCGATGACGTCGCCCGCGGCCAAGACGTTTTCGCGCCGCACGTCCTGCTCCGGGGTCACGAAGAAATCGGCCAGCGGCAACGTCCGCATGCGGCCGGTGACGTCGAGCACGTCGAGCGCAGCATCGTAGGCCAGCAGCGGGACCGCGGCACCGGACGGGTGCGTCATGGCACAGGTCCGGTTGCCGAACACGGCGTGATAGCGGTTGTCGCCCTCCTGTGCGTAACACGTCGCCCCGCCCTTTTTGCGGCAGACGTATGCGACTTGGCGGAAATACCAGCAGCGCGGGCGCTGACACAGGTTGCCGCCCAGCGTCGCCTGGTTGCGGATCTGCGGCGTAGCGGCCCCGCGGGCCATGTCCGCCAAGGCAGGCCAACCGGCGCGGACCGCGTCCGCCACGGCGACTTCGGCCAGCGTGGTCAAACTGCCGATGCGCAGCGCACCTGTGGCCGCATCGCGCCGGACCCCGCGACACTCGTCGATGCGGTCGAGATCGACGATCACCTCGGGCGCGACCAGCCGTTCCTGCATCAGGTCGAGCAGGTCCACCCCGCCGGCCTTCAACGCCGCGTTCGGATACGCGCGCAACGCCGCGGCGGCCTCGGACAAGGTGCGGGGCTGGGTGTAGGCGAACCGCTGCATCCGCCGTCTCCGCTCAGGCGACCGGCTGGGCCGCGGCGCGGTCGCGTGCGGCCAGCGCCGCCAGCACGCGGCCGGGCGTGATGGGCAGGTCGGTGATCCACGCGCCGGTCGCGTTGTGGATCGCGTTGACCACCGCGGCGATCGTGGCGACCTTGGCCGGCTCGCCCAGATTCCGCGCGTCGGTACTCGTCCGACCGTGATAGACGTTGAGGAAGACGGTCTCCAGTGCGGGCATCTCGCGTGGTCCGGCCAGCTTGTAGAACAGGAAGTCGGGGTTCAACATGCGGCCCTCGGCCTCGTCCATCACGCGCTCCTCGAACAGGCCGAAGCTCAGCGCGTTGACGATCCCGCCCTGCAACTGGCTTTCGGCCAGCAGCGGATTGATTACCCGGCCGCAGTCCTGCACCGCGACGATCCTCTCCACCGTCACCCGGCCCAGCCGTTCGTCCACGCTGACTTCCGCGAACTGCACGCCGGCCATCAGGTCGTGGCCCAGGGAGACGCGCGGGAACACGGCCGCGGGGCCGCCGTAATCGTCCGTCCGCTCGCCCAGGGCCGCGGTCTTGCCCCCGGGCAGCAGGGCGCAGGCTTGCCGCCAGCCCAGATGTTTCCCCCCCGGCCCAACGACGCGCCCGCCCGTCTCCAGCGTCAGCGCGTCCGGGTCGGCGACGTGCAGCGCACGGGCCGCATGGCGCAACAGCGTGCGTTTGACCCGCGCCGCGGCCTGACGGGCCGGCGGAGTAACGCTCGACGTGACTTTGCTGCCGCCCGGCGCGGGCGAGAACGGATAGTCCGCATTCGCCAGCCGCACGTCGATCTGCGCGGCGTTCAGACCCAACTCCTCGGCTACGGTCTGCGCGATCACGGTGCGCGCGCCGGCGCCCGGCTCGGTCGTGCTGGTCAGCGCGACCACGCTGCCGTCCCTGTTGAGTTGGACTTCCACCTGCGTGCCGGGCGTGTACACGCTGTACCACACGCTGTTGGCCACGCCGATGCCGCGCTTGATCGGCCCGTCCGCGGCGCCGGGCATGGGGTCGCGGCGTTGTTGCCAGCCGATCCGTTCCGCACCGATCCGCAGTTCGTCCGCGCGCCACGGCGTGCGCGCGCAACTGTTCCGCAACCGGAATTCCACGGGGTCCTGTCCCAGCCGCAAACACAACATGTCGATGGCGACTTCCAGAGCGAACGCGCCCTGCGGATGCCCGGGCGCCCGGAAGGCGCACGCCGGGCCGGTATTCATCAGCACGTCGTAGTCGGCCGCGCGCACGTGGGCGCAATCGTAGATGCTGTAGAACGGCCTGGACGCGCCCCCGCCGAAGCCGGCGCCCGCGGACCCGTAATTGGTCAGCTCTACCCCGGCCAGCGTACCGTCGCGCATCCCCGCCACGCGCACCTGCATTCTGTTCTGGGGCCGGTTGCCGCCGGTCAGGTGCTCGTCCTTACGCGACAGGGCGATCTTGACCGGCCGGCCCGCCTTTTTCGCCAGATGGGCGGCCAGAGCCGCGTACGGCAGGCTGGAGCCTTTGGTTCCGAAGTGGCCGCCGACGAAACTGTTGACCACGCGCACCCGGGTGTAGGGCAGGTCGAAATAATCGGCCAGTTCGGCGCGCGCCTTGGTGACCGATTTGGTGCCGCAGTGCACGACCAGCCGGCCCGCGGCGTCCCAGTCGGCGACCGCGGCGTGGGTCTCCAGACAACTGTGGGTCTGGACCGGCGTGGAAAACTCCTGCTCGACGACCGCGTCGGCGATCTGGACCGCGTGCGGCACGTCGCCCCGGTCCGCGCCGAACAGCGAGCGCGTGGCCGGGCCGAATACGTTACCGTTCTGCTGCGGGGCGGACTTCCGCCCGTTTCCTCCTCCAGGCATGACGACCGGCGCATCCGGGCGCAGCGCGGCCTCGAAACTCACCACGAACGGCCCGGGCCGGTAGCCGACGCGGACCGCGGCCGCGGCCTCCTCGGCCTGTTGCGGCGTGTCCGCGGCCACGGCTGCCACCTCGTGCCCCTGATAGCGGACTCGGCTGCGGTTGAGCACGTGCACGGCCCGCACTCCGGGCAGACGTTCGGCCGCCGCGGTATCGACGGATTCAATCCCAGCCGCGGGATACGGCGAGCGGACGATGACGCCGTACAGCATGTCCGGCAACTGCACGTCGCGGGTGTACACGGCGTGGCCGGTGACCTTGGAACGGGCGTCCACACGCGGCACCGGTTTGCCGACGACGCGCAGCCGCGCCGCGGCGTCCCACGGGCGCGGCTCATCGTCCGGGATGCCGCGCGTTTGTACGGATAGCGCGCTGCCGTACCCGACCTGCAGTTCAACCTCGCGCGGCATATTCACCCCTGGACCGAATCTGCTCCCATCCCCGCAGTTACCCCCGTTCCCCACCGCGGTCCACGGCCTGACCGGACGCAGCCAGCACTGCATCGAACACGTGGGGATAGCTGCCGCAGCGACACACGTTGCCGCTCAGCGCGGCTTTCACTTCGGAGAGCGAAGGCTCGGCATTGCGGTCCAGTAGGGCGCGGCAACTCATCAACATGCCGGGCGTACAATAGCCACACTGGAGCGCGTCGTGCGCAATGAACGCCTCTTGCAGCGGGTCGAGACGATCCGCATCGGGCGCGAGTCCTTCCACCGTACGGATCGCCTTTCCCTGCACGGCCGCGGCCAGCAGCATGCACGATACGACCGGCACGCCGTCCAACAACACGGTACACCCACCGCACGCCCCGCGCTCACAGACGACCTTGGTGCCCGTCAGCCCCAGGTGGTCGCGTAACGCCTCGGCCAAGCTCACACGCGGTTCGACCGTGACGGTCCGCTCCCGGCCGTTGACGTGCAGCGTGACCTGCGTCGGCCCCGGCCCCACAAGTGGCGGTGCCCCTTCCTCGTCCCCCGCCTGCGCCCCGGCCAACGGCACCTGCAGCGCGGCCACCCCGGCCGCTCCTACGCCGGCGCCTTTCAGAAACGACCGGCGGCTGATCCCCGCGGCCGGCGCGTCGTCCGCCCGTTCGGTAGCCTTTCTCGACGTCTCGCTCATTTTCTGCGTGCTCTGGCTTTTATTGGCATTACGTACCAGCCCGTTGAGCCTGTCGAAACGGGCGCGGGACGAATTTCGTCTGGCATTCCTTTATTTCCGTTTCCTCTTCAACCTCTGCGTCTCGTTCTTCCTCAATCCACAATCAGCAATCCACAATCCAAAATCAAACCCCCTCGGCTTCCCGCCCCAACGCCACCAACTTCCCCCGCTCCACCTTCCCCATCGCGTTGCGCGGAATCTCGTCCAGAAACCGGTACCGCCGCGGCCGTTTATAGGGCGCCAAGTCACGTTCCACGCGCTGCCGCAGCCGCGCTTCCAACGCCGTTGGGTCCTCACCGTCTTGTGGTACGACGAACGCGGCGACCGTTTCGCCCAGGTCGGTATCCTGCACGCCGGCGACCGCCACCTCGCGCACCCCGGCCTCGGGCTCCAGCGCGGCCTCGACCTCGCCCGGAGTCACGTTCGTGCCGCCCACGATGATGAGTTCCTTCATCCGCCCGTCGATCGTCAGGTAGCCATCCGTGTCCAGCACGCCCATGTCGCCGGTCCGGAACCAGCCGTCGTGGAACGCCTCGGCCGTGGCCGCGGGGTTCCGCCAGTAGCCGCGGAACACGTTCGGCCCGCGCACCCGGATTTCTCCGCTCTCCCCGTGCGGCAACGGACGGTGAGCGGTCGCGTCGAACACACCGACCTCGATGCCCGGCAGCGCGGTGCCGACCGTACCAGCGCGGCGTTCGCCGGCGAGCGGGTTGGACGTATTGATGGCGGTTTCGGTCAGCCCGTAGCGTTCGACGATGCGATGTCCGAAGCGCGCCTCGAACCGCCGGAACGTCTCGACCGACAGCGGAGCCGAGCCCGAAATGCAGAGCCGCACCGAGTCGAGCGCGAAATCCCCCCCGGTCTCGACCATCCGGTGGTACATGGTGGGCACCCCCATGAAGACGCTGATCCGCTGCGCACTCAGGCCGGCCAGCACCACGGCCGGGTCGAAACGCTCCAGCAGCACCGCGGCCCCGCCCGTGAACAGCGTGCCGTACAAGCCCAGGGCCAAACCGTGCAGGTGGTGGGGCGGCAGCGCGTGCAGCAGACGGTCGTCCTCGGTCATTCGCCACGTCTGGACCAGCAGGGCGTGCAGGTTGGCGGCGAGGTTGGCGTGGGTGAGGCCGACGCCTTTGGGTTGGCCGGTCGTGCCGCTGGTGAACAGCAGCAAGGCGTCCTTGTCCGCTGCGCCGGTGCGGGGTTCCGTTCCGCTTCGAGAATCGGCCAGCACGTCCGACAGCGATTCGGTATCGGACGGCGCGTCCCCGTCGGCCACCCACCACGGCCCACGCACCGCGCGTCTCGTCTCCGGCGCGCGGGTCAGCAGCACGGCGTTGGTGATCGCCAGCGCAACGTCGGCCTGGCGCAGGACGGCGTCGGTCTCGGCCGCGGACAGGGCCGGATTGAGCGGCACGACGCATGCCCCGACGCCCAGCGCCGCCAGATGCGCGGTCACCAGCCCCGCGGATTTTCCGAGAGACAGCGCCACGCGATCGCCCGGTCCGACGCCCGCGGCATGCAGCGCGGCCATCCAGCGCGCGGCCTCGTCCAACAATTCCCCGCGGGTTTGCCGCCACTTAATGGCGCCGGACGGATCGAGACGTTCGAACAGGATTCGGTCGGGATCACGGGCCAGACGGCGCCAGAACGCGGCGGCAAGGTGCATGGACACCGACCTACCACGCTGCCGAAGACGGGAACAAGCAGCGGCCGCATAACCGTTTGCTTGTAATCTCAGTCCGGCTGATTTACCCCTCGGAGACTATTCATGGCTACAAGAAACTACACGAGCAAGTTAGGAGGGATGTATGGCGGGAACGTTCGAGGGACAGGGCGTCGTGGTGACCGCGGGCGGGTCGGGAATCGGGGCGGCCGCGGCGACGCGATTCGCACAGCAAGGCGCCGGAGTGGTGGTCGCGGACCTGAGCGGAACGCGGGCCGAGGCGGTCACGGCGCAGATCGCCGACGCGGGCGGGAAAGCCACGGCGCTCAAGATGGACGCCTCGGATCCGGACGGGGTACAGGCCGCCATCCGTCTGGCGCTGAACACCTACGGCCGGCTGGACGTCATGTTCAACAACGCCGGCCACGGCGAACCCGCGCTCCTGGAAGAGACCTCGCTCGAAAGCTGGCAACGCACCCTGGCCGTCAGCCTCACGGCGACCTTTCTGGGCATCAGATACTCTCTGCCCGTGATGCGCGACCAGGGCAAAGGGGCGATCGTGAATACCGCGTCGGTGTCTGGCATGGGCGGCGACTACGGCATGGCCGCCTACAATGCGGCCAAGGCGGGTGTCATCAACCTCACCCGCGCCGCGGCGCTGGAGAACGCCCGCCACAATATCCGCGTCAATTGCGTGTGTCCGGGGGCGATCGATACGCGCGTGGCGCAGTTGCTCGGCGGCGACCGGGCCGACGAATTCCGGCGCGTGCAGGCGCAGGCTCACCCGCTCGGACGCATGGGGCGACCCGAGGAGGTCGCCGAAACCGTGCTTTTTCTGGCGTCCGACGCCGCGGCATTCGTCACCGGCCAGGCGTTGGCCGTCGATGGCGGCCTCACCGCGCATACCGGCCTGCCCGACATGGTGAAGATCACCGCGGGGTGAACCCGAACCCCTGTTCCGTGGCGGCAGGCTCGTCGGTCCTGCCCCGGTTTGAAATTCCCGGGTGCATTCAATGCTGAGTCGAACCCGCACCCTTCCCCAAAGGGGGAGGGGATAAACGGTAGTCCCCTTTTCCCTCCCCTTCGAAAGGGAATTAGAGACAAGACGGTTCTTCGCCCGTTTCGACAAGCTCAACGGGCTGCTCCCTGAGCTTGTCGAAGGGTTTTCAACCAACGGGAGTGGGGATGTACGCGATAGCGAATCCTAGGATCGTCTCGTCCGTCGTACCGTTTTCAGACTTGACGTGAGACAGTTACTCGTCTGCCGCTGCCAGAACCTCCGGGTTTACCGGCGTCGGGACCCGCTCGCCGCGGAGAAAGGCGGCGACGTTTTCCGCGGCCAAGCGTGCCATGCGCGTGCGAGTCGCTACGCTGGCGCTGCCCACGTGCGGGACGATCAGACAGTTGTCGAGCGTGAGCAGCGGATGATCCGCGGGCAGCGGCTCCGGATCGGTCACGTCCAACGCGGCGCCGGCAATCCGCCGGTCGCACAGGGCTCGGTACAGCGCGTCGGAATCCACCACCGGCCCGCGGGCGGCGTTGATCAGATAGGCCGTCGGTTTCATGGCGGCCAACCGCGTTGCGGAGATGAGGTGGCGCGTCTCGGGAGTCAGCGGCGTCAGGACGACGACGAAATCCGCGCTGCCCAGCAACGTGTCCAAGGGGACCCACGTACAGCCCAGCCGCGCTTCCGCGTCCGGGTTCCGGCCGCGGTTGTGGTAGAGCACGCGCATGTCGAAGCCGCGGGCGCGCTTGGCGACCTCGGCGCCGATGCGGCCCAGGCCGACGATGCCCAAGGTGGCGTGATGCACGTCCGCCCCCAGAAAGCGGAACGGGCTCCAGATCGGCCAGCGGCCCGCCCGCACGAGGCGTTCACCCTCACCGATGCGCCGGGCGATGCCCAGCAGCAAGGCGAACGTCAAGTCCGCCGTCGTTTCGGTCAACACGTCCGGCGTGTTGGTGAGCAGGATGCCGCGGCGGGTGAGCGCCGGCACGTCCACGTTGTCGTAGCCCGCGGCCATGTTGGCAACCAGCTCGAGCCGCGGGGCGCGGTCGAGTAGCAATGCGTCCACCTTCTCGCTGACCATACTCAGCAGCGCCGTGGTGTCGCGGATTTCGCGGAGCAGGGTGTCGCGCGGAATCGCGTCTTCGGAGTCCCACACGCGCAATCCGGGCTCGGCCGCAATCGGCTCCAAGCCGGCGGGCGTCAGCCGGCGCGTGACGTAGATTTCGGGCGAAGATGTGGACATCAGCTACCGCGCGGCAGGGTGGCATACGCACGGACGAAAGACTAGATTGACGCGGTACGGCATACGGATAGCCGAGCCGAAACGTGCCGGACAATAACGAGAGCGGGAGGCGAACGATGGACGGGCCCTCGGAGAAAAGCATCAAGCGCATGCGCATCTACGTGGACAAATACCTGCGGAAGACCGGCACCGCGCGGCACCCGGACGCCGAGGTCACGGAGTCGGTCATTCTCGGCTTGGCCAACAACATCGACGAGACCGGCCGGCCGCTCTGCCCGTGCAATTTCTATCCCGACAAGAAGGCCGAACTCGAACGCAGCCGCGAATGGGTGTGCGCCTGCGACGAAATGAAGAAATGGAAATATTGCCACTGCCTGTTGTTCGTGGCGCCCGACGGCCGGCCGATCACCGAACATCTTCCCGACGACCACGAAGGCCGCCGGATATACGGCCTCGTCCCCGACCCGACGCCCGACCGGGGCCGCGAATTGGGGGACAAGGGGTAGGAGGAGGCGCGGCGGTCAAGACCCTCTCCCCCGGATCACGTCCAGGGCAGGCTCTAACCCTCCCCCTGGTCCCTGAGCCTGTCGAAGGGGAGGGGATTTGCTTTTTATGGGGAGGTCATAGGCAAGCCGGTGAGATGCGGCTCGGAGAACGGGACGTCGCGGCTGCTCATGCCAGCGTGCGGAGAAACTCGACCGCGGGCATCGCCCGGATCCCCTCCGGCGTTCGATAGTCGCGGCGACCGGACAAGGCGATCTGAACGGCGTCCGCGGCCGGGAAGCGCGTCTTCAGATAACGCAGCCCGCGGGCGATGTCGCGGTCCGTCACCTTGCACTCCACGAACAGGATCGGCTGTCTGTCCTCGGTGACCACGAAGTCGACTTCCCGTAGGTCCACGTCCCGGAAGAACCGCAGTTCGAGTTCGCGGCCGCGCGCGTCCTGCTCGAAGTGCACCCACTTCAACAGGTGACACGCGACGAGATTCTCGAAGCGCGCTCCCTCGTTGCGCACCACCGACCAGTCGAAGTGGTAGTGCTTGCGCTCCTGCTTCACGGCGCGGATACGAGGGGCGCCGAACGGGGCCACGCGGAAAATGGCGAACAGACGTTCCAACGCGTCGAGCCAAGCCGCGGCGGTCTTGTGCGCCACTTGCAGATCCTCGCGCAGGGCGTTGACCGACAGCGGCGCCCCCACCAGGTCCGGCAGACGCAGCAGCATCTCTTCCAACCTGCCCAAGTCCTGGATACGCGCCAGCGAGGCGACCTCTTCCTCCACCAGGCGTGCGCGGTACTCGCGCGACCAGCGCCGCGCCTCGGTCTCGCTCCCGCGGAGAAACGGCTCCGGGAATCCGCCGAGACGCGACAGCGCCGCGAGTCCCTCCGCGTCTTCGATGCCGATCTCGGCGACGGAGAACGGATGCAGCCGCAACAGGTGATAGCGGCCCTGCAAGGAGTCGCCGCCGAAACCGAACAGTTCCAGGCGACCACCCCCGGTGACGAGGATGCGCCGCTGCTCCCCGCCGGCGTCGGAGAGCCCTTTGAGGAAATCCCGCCAGCGGCGATACTTGTGGATCTCGTCGAACACCCACAGATCGGCAGTCGGGAGCTCCCGCCGCAAGATGCGTTCCCGGTCTGCCGGGACGTCCCAGCTCAGATAGCCGCTCGCGGCGTCCGGCAAACGCCGCGCCAACGTCGTCTTGCCGACTTGCCGAGGCCCGGCCACGAACACCATCTTGCGTTCGAGGTCGCGGATGACTTGTGCTTCCAAGTAGCGGGATGTGGTCACCATCGACCGAAAATACGACCAATTTACACCAGAGTCAAAATTGCACGCGAGTTATTTCGGCTCGGGTTTCGTGCGGGCGGGCTTTTTCATTCGGGAATTACATACAAGACGGTCCGAGATTCTTCCCTGACCTCTATATCGTGCCCCCGGTCGAAACGGGCAGGGGATCATCCTGTATGTAATTCTCTATTCATTTTGAAAGGGGATCTATCGGTTCGAGGGGGACCCTCTCCCCCGGATCAAGTCCGGGGCAGGCTCTAACCCTCCCCCTGGTCCCTGAGCCTGTCGAAGGGGAGGGGGAGAGGGGCTCCGGAAGTCGCCTCGGCGTTCCGAGCCGAGAGGCTCCCCGGACTTCGCGAAACGCAGATGCTCCGCGCCGCCTAGTCGAAAACGGACGGGCGGAGGGCGCGCTCAGACGCCGCGGAAATTGTAGGTCAGTTCCAGGCCGAAGGTGCGGCCCCGCTCCAATGCCGAAATGCTGCCGAGGGTCGGCGAGACGGTCAGGTCTTCGCCGGCCCGGGCGAAGTTCAGCAGATTCCTGCCGTAGAGACCTACCACCCACTGCCCGTCGTCGAGGTACAGGTCCATGCCCGCGTCCACGATCTTCTGCTGCCGGTTGAAGCCCAGATTGTCGGCCGTGTCGTACGACTTGTCCCGGTAGGCGTAGTTGGCCCGCGAGACGAGCCGGTGGCGGGCGCCGATCCGCAGCGTATGCTGCACGCCCAAGCTGTACGTCCAGGTCGGGACGCGTGGCAGCTCGACGTCTTCGTCCCGCCCATCCACCTGCCCGTCGTAGGTGAGGTCGTACGCGACCTTGGTGTAGTCGGCCTCCAGGTACCCGGCGGAGCCGAGCAGGGTCAGGTCGGGGGTGACGGCGAAACTGCCCTCGACCTCGAACCCCCACGTTTCCGCGTCGCCAATGGTCCGGGTGAACGGCACGTATAAGGGCGGCAACGACGGTACGGGCACACGCTGGAGGAGAAACACCTGACGTCGCACGTCGTCGATGAAGTTGTAGAAGAACGCCGCGTTGACGTAGGTCCCCGGGCCGAACGTGTGCTTGACACCGAGCTCGAACGTGTCCACCCGCTCGTCGTCGAACGACAGATCGTCGAATTCGTCGGTCACGGCCAACCCGGCGAGTTGCTCCGGGGACAGGATGCGGTGGAGCTTGACGGATCTGTCGCGCAGATTGTAGCCGCCGGGCCGGAAGCTGCGCCGCCAATGCCCGTAGAGCAGTGCCTGCTCGTCGAACCGGTAGGTCAAGCCGACCTTGGGCGACCAGTAGTTCCAGCTTTCGCCGTCTTCGTAATCGGGGGAGCACTCGGGGCCGTCCACGACGTGGCACGATGCGAGGTTGAACGCCGAACCCGTGACGGTCGCGTCCTTCTCGTCGCGGGTCCAGCGCAGCCCCGCGGTCAACGTCAGGCGGTCGGTCAGGTCGTAGTCGCCGTTCAGGAACAGGGCGAACGATTCGAGGTCGTGATGGCCGCCACCGTTCTGCTCGAGTCTGCCGCCCGGAAAGGCGGTCAGATACCGGTCGTGGTTGATCGTCTCGTTGGTGAAGTAATAGAAGCCGGCGGTCAGGAACAGCCGGTCGAAGAACACTCCGGTGTAGCGCAGTTCGTTGCTGACCTGTTCCGCGGTGTGGGCGATCTGGGTATCGAGGGTGGGTTGCGGCGTCGCGTCGAGGTCGACCGCCTGATCGAGCCGGCTGTCGCGCCAGCCGAAGATGTTGGTGACCGTGCCGTTGCCCAGCGCCACGTCCCAGTCCGCCCGCAGGCGGAAGAAGTGCACTTCGGCCCGGTTGTAGCCCTCTTCGTCGATCGCGAAGTCGTGGCTGTCGCGATCGAAGACGGCGCTCCGGTCGAAGTAGCTCGCGCGGTTCTGGGTGGGGCGGCCGTCGCCGTCGCCGTCCTGCCATTCGTAGCGCAGCGTCAGGTCGAGGTTCTCCGTGGGTCGCCACGAGACCACCGGCCGCAGCGAGACGTAGTCCCAGGCGCCGAACGCCTTGCCGTTGTGCCGGTTCTTGAACCAGCCCTGGTCCTGGTTGGAGTACACGTTCAGGCGGGCGCCCAGCGTCTCGGTCAGCGGAGCGTTCAGCATCCCCGACACGTACACGTTGGGGGCCTTGCCGCCGCCTTCCACCGAACTGCGCACCGTGGCTTCGTAGCGGTCCGTGGGCCGTTTGGTTTCGAGCAGCACGGCGCCGCCGACCATGCTGCGGCCGAACAGCGTGCTCTGCGGACCGCGCAGGATTTCGATGGATTCCAGGTCGTACACGTCGTGCAGGGCCGTGAAGCTGGTGCCCACGTACACGCCATCGACGAACAGACCGACGCTGTGGTCCACGGCCGGGAGGGAATTGTTGGCGCCCAGCCCGCGGATGGAGAAGTGGGCGACTCCGCGCGCGACGTTGCGGTCGTCCAACTGCACGTTGGGCAGGCCGATGGACAGATTGGTCAGATTCCGCACCTTCATCACGTCGATCCGCTCCGCCTCGAACGCGGTGACCGCTCCGGGCACCTCCTGCGGGGGCAATTCGAGTTGTCTTTCCGCGGCGACTTCCACGGCTTCCAGCCGCTGGGGTTGCGCGGCCGCTCGTGATTCCGTCTCGGCCGCGGGCGGACTGGCGGTCTGCGCCTGGGCCGGCAGTCCGCCCAGCGTCAGCACGGCGCCGAGCGCGAAGGCCCGCAGGGCGGCGGGCGTGGCAGTGCTCCGATGCGTGGTGTCCATACGGGTCCTCCGTTTCAGCCGCGGCGTGGCCGGCGCATTCGTTCATCGTGTGCGAACGATTCCCGCGCCGCCTGCCCCGACTCTCCTTACTATGACCGTCGGAAAAAAGGAAGGAAGGGAATTACATACAAGAGGATACTAACGGTCAAAGGCCGGGGTGACAGCGGGGTTCGTTTCGACAGGCTCAACGAACTTAGGGGGGAGCGGGGAAGGTCCTTGAGCCTGCGATGCTCTGAGCTTGTCGAAGAGTCGAAAGGCCGGGGGCGGGGGATAGTGTGAGAATGGGGGTCCCATCGGGGTCCGTTTCTACCCTTCGACAGGCTCAGGGACCAGGGGGAGGGCTGGGGAGAGGGTCCCCCGAGGGTCCCCCGAAGTCGCCTCGGCGTTCCGAACCGAGGCGCTCCCGAACCCCCGTTCAGACGCCGCGGAAATTATAGGTCAGTTCCAGGCCGAAGGTGCGGCCCCGCTCCAACGGCGAAGTGGTGCCGCCGGGGACGAACGGCACAATCGCGCTGTCCGTGCCGGCCCGGGCGAAGTCCAACAGATTCCTGCCGTACAGCCCGACCACCCACTGCCCGTCGTCGAGGAACAGGTCCATGCCCGCGTCCACGATCTTCTGCTGCCGGTTGAAGCCCAGATTGTCCGTCGTATTGTACGCCTTGTCCCGATACGCGTAGTTGACGCGCGAGACGAGCCTGTGGCGCAGGCCGAGTGGCAGCGTATGCTGCACGCCCAGGCTGTACGTCCAGGTCGGGGCGCGCGGGATCTCCAGGTCCTCGTCCTGTCCATCGACCCGCCCGTCGAGGTTGAGGTCGCGCACCGTCCTGGTGTAGTCCGCCTCCAGGTAGCCCGCGGAGCCGAGTACGGTCAGATCGGAGGTGACGGCCACGCTGCCCTCGATCTCGAAGCCCCACGTTTCGGCGTCGCCCGCGTTCCGGGTCAACGGCACGAATCTCGAACCCGTCACCACGTTCCCCCTCTCGTCCAGGACCAGCGTCCTGTTCAAGACGGTGATAGTCCGTTCGGTGAACAGGATGTGGCGTTGTACGTCGTCGATGAAGTTGTAGAAGAACACCGCGTTGACGTAGGTCCGCGGGCCGAACGTCTTCTTGACCCCGAGCTCGAACGTATCCACCCGCTCGTCGTCGAACGACAGGTCGTTGAACTCGTCGGTCAGGACGAGCCCGCGCTCCGCCAAGAAGGCGCGTTGCCCCGGCCCGTAGAACGCATAGAGGTTCACGGACAGATCGCGCAGATTGTAGCCGCCGGGCCGGTGGCCGCGGCGCCAATGCCCATAGACCAGCGTCTGCTCGTCGAAGCGGTAGCTCAGCCCGACCTTGGGCGACCAGTGGTTCCAGCTTTCGTCGTAGGTGTGATGGCGGGGACAGGTCGGGCCGTCCACGACGTGGCACTCCGTCCGGTGCCGATACATGCTCGTGACGGTCGCGTCCTTCTCGTCGCGGGTCCAGCGCAGTCCCGCGGTCAGCGTCAGACGGTCGGTCAGGTCGTAGTCCCCGTTCAGGAACAGGGCGAAGGATTCGAGGTCCAGGTCGCCGCCGCCGACGGCATCAAATCCCGAGGTGGGAAAGTCGTGCCGGTCGTGGTGGAGGAGCTCGTTGGTGAAGTAGTAGAAGCCGGTCGTCAGGAACAGGCGGTCGAAGAACACGCCGGTGTAGCGTAGTTCGTTGCTGACCTGTTCCGCGGTCTGGGTCGCGCCGGAGGTGAAGAGGGGTCGCGGCGTCGCATCGATGTCGCCCAGCGTGTCGAGCCGGGCGTCGCGCCAGCCGAAGATGTTGGTGACCGTGCCGTGACCAAGCGCCACGTCCCAGTCCGCCCGCAGATTGAAGAAGTGCGTCTCGACCCGGGTGTAGCCCGCTTCGTCGATCGCGAAGTCGTGGCTGTCGCGGTCGTACAGTCCCCGGCTCTGGGCCGCGGGGCCGTCGCCGTCGCCGTCCTGCCATTCGTAGCGCAGCGTCAGGTCCAGCGTCTCCGTGGGCTGCCACGAGACCACCGGGCGCAGCGAGACGTAGTCGTGCGTGCCGAAGGCCCGGCCGTCGTGCTCGTTCTCGAACCAGCCCTGGTCCTGGTTGGAGTACACGTTCAGGCGGACGCCCAACGTCTCGGTCAGCGGGGCGTTCAGCATGCCCGACACGTACACGTTGGGGGCCTTGCCGCCGCCTTCCACCGAACTGCGCACCGTGGCTTCGTAGCGGTCCGTGGGCCGTTTGGTTTCGAGCAGCACGGCGCCGCCGACCACGTTGCGGCCGAACAGCGTGCTCTGCGGACCGCGCAGGATTTCGATGGATTCCAGGTCGTACACGTCGTGCAGGGCCGCGACGGTGGTGCCCACGTACACGCCATCGACGAACACGCCGACGCTCGGGTCGATGCCCGGGTCGAGGGCCGGGAGGGAACTGTTGGCGCCCATCCCGCGGATCGAGAAGTGGGCGACCCCGCGCGCAACGCTCCGGTCATCCAACTGCACGTTGGGCAGGCCGATGGACAGGTTGGTCAGATTGCGCACCTTCAGGACGTCGATCTGCTCGGCTTCGAACGCGGAGACCGCCGCGGGCATTTCTTGCGGGGGCAATTCGAGTTGCCTTTCCGCGGCGACTTCCACGGCTTCCAGGCGTTGGGGTTCCGCGTCCGCTCGTCGTTCGGTCTCGGCCGCGGGTGGACTGGCGGTCTGCGCATAGGCTGGCAGCGCGCCCAGCGTCAGCGCCACGCCGAGCGCGAAGGCCCGCAGGGCGGTGGGTGTGGCGGTGTTTCGATGCGTGGTGTCCATACGTGTCCTCCGTTTCAGCCGCGGCGTGGCCGGCGCGTTCGTTTCACCGTGTGCGAACGATTCCCGCGCCGCCTGCCCCGACTTTCTTTCCATGATCGTCGTAAAAAAGGAAGGAAGGGAATTATATACAAGAGGTCTCTAACGGTCGAAGGCCGAGGTGACATTGGGGTTCGTTTCGACAGGCTCAACGAACTTAGGGAGGAAGCGGGGAAGGTCCTTGAGCCTGTCGAAAGGCCGGGGGCGGGGGATATAGTGTGAGAATAGGGGTCCCATCGGGGTCCGTTTCTACCCTTCGACAGGCTCAGGAACCAGGGAAAGGGTCCCCCGAGAGCCCCCGCAGTCACCTCGACATTCCGAACCGAGACCCTCCCGAACCCCGGCTCAGACGCCCCGGAAATTATAGGTCAGTTCCAGGCCGAAGGTGCGGCCCTTCGCCAGCGGGGAGAAGGTGCCGGCCCCGAGCGAGGCCGGCAACTGCGTATCACCGCCGAAGCGGGCCACGTCCAGCAGGTTCTTGCCGTACAGGCCGATGATCCACTGCCCGTCGTTGACGTACAGGTCCACGCCGGCGTCGAGGATCTTCTGCTGGCGGTTGAACCCGAGATTGTCGTCGCTGTCGTACCACTTGTCGCGGTACGCATAGTTGATCCGCGAGGCGAGCCGGTGGCGATGGCCGAGCCGCAGCGTGTGCAGCAAACCGAAGCTGTACGTCCAGCGCGGGGCGCGCGGCGGGTCGAGGTCCTCGTCCCGGCCGTTCACCTCACCGTCGCGGTTCAGGTCGAATTTGACCTTGTCGTACTCCGTGTCCACGTAGCCCGCGGACCCGAGCAGAACCAAGCTGGGCGTCAGGGCGAAACTGCTTTCGACCTCGAAGCCCCACAGTTCGGCGTCGGCCGTGTTGCGGATCACCTGCACGACGTTCCCTTGCGTCCGCAGACTGGGCCGCCCGCCGACGAAGTCGATCACGGGGGCGCCGGTCGCCGGATTGATGACGGGAAGCTCCTGCGGGAACACCAGTTCGCGCTGCATGTCGTCGATGAAGTTGTAGAAAAAGGCCGCGTTGACGCGGGCGCGCGTGCCGAACGTCTTCTTGAGGCCGATCTCGAAATTATCGATCTGCTC
The DNA here is from genome assembly GCA_965200125.1 of uncultured Binatia bacterium (SeqCode). GTDB lineage: Bacteria > Desulfobacterota > Binatia > Bin18 > Bin18 > Bin18. The sequence goes on from OZ241332.1 coordinate 2,674,634, forward strand.
TTCGTCGAACGCCTGGGCGTCCAGGTCGCGGGGAATCACCAGCCCGAGCGCTTCGAGTTGCGCGACCTGCACGGCCGGCAGCGTGCGGCGCAGATTCAGGAACGTGTCGCGCAGGTTGTAGCCGCCGGACCGGAAGCCGCGCGTCCAGTGCGCGTACAGCAGGGTGTCGTCGTCGAAGCGGTAGGTCAGCCCGATCTTGGGCGACAGGTTGCTCCAGCTTTCGTCGTCTTTGAAATGGGTGGGGCAGTCGGGGCCATCCACGATGTGGCACGGCGCGGCGTTGGTATTCCGGGTCAGGTTGGTGATGGCGGCTTCCTTATCCTCATGGGTCCAGCGCAGACCCGCGTTGAACGTCAGCTTGTCGGTCAGGTCGTAATCGCCGTTCATGAACAGCCCGAAGGTTTCGACGTCGTAGTCGCCGCCGCCGTGCTGCCGCACCGTCCCGAAGGCCAGGTCGCGCGACTCGTGGTATTTGATCTCGTTGTTGAAATAGTAGAAGCCGGTCGTCAGGAACAGCCGGTCGAAGAACAGTCCGGCGTAGCGCAGCTCGTTGCTGAACTGTTCCGCGGCCAGGTCGGCGCCGCCGTGGAACAGCGGCCGCGGCGTGGCGTCGATGTCGCTCAGCGCGTTCCCCTCGCTGTCGCGCCAGCCGAAGATGTTGGTGACCGTGCCGTTGCCCAACGCCACGTTCCAGTCCGCGCGGAAGTTGAAGAAGTGCACTTCGGCCCGGTTGTAGCCCTCTTCGTCGATCGCGAAATCGTGGCTGTCGCGGTCGTAGTTGGCGAACGGGTTGGCGCGTCCCAAGCCGTCGGTATGGTTCTGGGCGGGCGGGCCGTCGCCGTCGATGTCCTGATATTCGTAGCGCAGCGTCAGGTCGAGGTTCTTCGTGGGCTGCCAGGAGAAGACCGGGCGCAGCATCAGCGTGTCCTGCGCGCCGAACGCCTTGCCGTTGAGCCGGTTCTTGAACCAGCCCTGGTCCTGGTTGGAGTACACGGTGAACCGGGCGCCCAGGGTGTCCGTCAGCGGGGCGTTCAGCGTGCCCGACACGTACACGTTGGGCGCCTTGCCGCCGCCTTCCACCGCACTGCGCACCGTGGCTTCGTAGGAGTCGGTCGGCTTCCTGGTGTTGAGCAGGACGGCGCCGCCGACCACGTTGCGGCCGAACAGCACGCCCTGCGGGCCGCGCAGGACCTCGATGCCCTCCAGGTCGAAGGTGTCGTACAGCACCGTGGCGTTGGTCCCCATATACACCCCGTCGACGAACACGCCGACGGTCGGGTCGATGGACGGAATGGAACTGTTGATCCCGAGGCCGCGGATGGAGAAGTTCGCCACGCCGCGCGTCGTCCCCACGTCGTCCAGCGTGACGTTGGGCATGTTGATGGACAGGCTGGTCAGGTCGCGCACCTTCAGGGCGTCGATCCGTTCCGCGTCGAAGGCGGTGACGGACACGGGCACGTCCTGGAGCAGTTGCTCCCGCTTCTGGGCGGTGACCACGACGTCTTCGAGCAGCAGGGGCGTCTCTGCGGCCGCCGCCTCACCCCCCCCCGTCTCGCTTTCCTGGGCCGCGGCCGGCAACGCGCCGACCGTCAGCGCGAGGCACAGGACGAGGACGCGCAGAGCGGCTGGCATTCCGTCGATACGATGTGGTGTCTTCTCCATGCGTATGCTCCATTTCGGCCGCGGTGTGGTGCCGCGGGTGCGGGTGTGGTTGGAAAATTCCGTATCGAGAGACCGGAGCGGGGAACGCGTGCGTCGCGCTCGGCGAAACGCTGACGGAGGCGCTGCCTCCGTCAGTCGCCGTAGAGACCCCTCCAAGGCCGCAACCCTACGCAGAATCCGGGAGCGGGTAAAGTGCTGCTTCCTGCTTTCATTCCGGTCTTGATGCGTGTCTCGGTGGAAAATTCTCGGTTGATTGGACGTTGGTGCCGTGGTCGGGGACCCTCTCCCTGGTCTCCGAGTCTGCGGTGTCCTGAGCTTGTCGAAGGGCCGAGGGTGGGGGCGAAGGCCGAGGTGCCGTCGGGGTTCGTTTCGATGTTTCGACCTTTCGACAAGCTCAAGGCACCGCAAGCTCAACGAACTTGGGGGCGGCGAGGTCCCTGAGCTTGTCGAAGGGCCGGGGCGGGGGGCGAAGGCTGAGGTGCCGTCGGGGTTCGTTTCGATGTTTCGACAAGCTCAACACATCGCAGGCTCAACGAACTTGGGGGCGGCGAGGTCCCTGAGCTTGTCGAAGGGCCGGGGCGGGAGCGAAGGCCGGGGTGCCGTCGGGGTTCGTTTCGATGTTTCGACAAGCTCAACACATCGCAGGCTCAACGAACTTGGGGGCGGCGAGGTCCCTGAGCTTGTCGAAGGGCCGGGGCGGGAGCGAAGGCCGAGGTGCCGTCGGGGTTCGTTTCGACAAGCTCAACGAACTTGGGGGCGGCGAGGTCCCTGAGCTTGTCGAAGGGCCGGGGTGGGGGGCGAAGGCTGAGGTGCCGTCGGGGTTCGTTTCGACAGGCTCAACGAACTTGGGGGCAGCGAGGTCCTTGAGCTTGTCGAAGGGCCGGGGCGGGGGGCGAAGGCCGAGGTGCCGTCGGGGTTCGTTTCGACAAGCTCAACGAACTTGGGGGCGGCGAGGTCCCTGAGCTTGTCGAAGGGCCGGGGCGGGGGGCGAAGGCCGAGGTGCCGTCGGGGTTCGTTTCGACAGGCTCAACGAACTTGGGGATGGGAAGGTCCCCGAGCTTGCGCTGCTTTGCTCTTGGTTGGTGAGCCTGCGCCGCCGGCTCGAAAGCGGCATGGCGGAGACGCGCTCAGACGCCCGCGAAGTTATAGGTCAACTCCAGGCCGAAGGTGCGGCCTTTCATCAGCGGGGAGAAGTCGCCGAACGAGGAGACGAAGTTGATGCCGTGGCCGACCTCGTCCAGCAGGTTCTTGCCGTACAGGCCGATCGCCCAGCGGCCGTCGGCGAGATGCAGGTCCACCCCGGCCTCCAGCTTCTTGAGTTGGCGGTTGAATCCCCGGTTGTTGTCCTGGTGGTATTCCTTGTCCCGATAGGAGTACTGCACCCGCGTGTCGAGCCGGTGCGCGTGGCCGAGAGGCAGGCGGTGACGCAGCCCCAGGCTGTACGTCCAGGTCGGCGCGCGGATCGGGTCGAGGGCTTCGTCCTTCCCGTCCACCGCGCCGTCGCCGTTCAAGTCGCGCCAGACGTCGGTATAGTTCGTGTCCAGATAGCCGAGCGAGCCGTGGAGCACGAGGCCGTCCGCCAGCGCCACGGACCCGTCGAGTTCGACGCCGAACAGATTCAGGTCCGCGGTGTTGAGCGTGTTCTGTACCGCGGACCCGGTCGCGCTGCCCGTCAGCACCACGCGCTGCAGGTCTTCGACCATGTTGAAGAACACCGCACCGTTGAGCCGCGCACGCGCCCCGAACGTGCGTTTGAAGCCCAGCTCGAAATTGTCCACCTTCTCCTCGTCCGTCGGGCCGGGGTCGGTGCCGTCCGCGGTGATGCGCACGTTGTAATTGCCGGACCGGAACCCGCGCGTCCAATGCCAGTACACCAGCGTGTGCTCCGCGGGCCGCCACGTCAGCCCGACCTTGGGCGAAAAGCTGTTCCAGCGTTCCTCGTCCGTGAAATCGCTCGGGCAGCGCGGGCCGCGCACCATGTCGCAGCCGGGGGCGGCCCGGTCGGTCCGCCGGTTGCGTTGCACGTAGGCCACGTCGACTTCCTTCTCCTCGTGCGTGTAGCGCAACCCCGCGGTCAGCGTCAGCCAGTCGGTCAGGTCGTAGTCCCCACTCACGAACAGCCCCAGCGTGTCCACGTCGTAGTAGCCGCCGCCGAACTGGTCGTACGGGGCGAACTCCTGCCATTGGTGGTAGTCGAGGTCGTTGGTGAAATAATAGACGCCGGTGGACAGGCGCAGCCGGTCGAAGAACACGCCGGTGTAGCGCAATTCGTTGCTGAACTGTTCGGACTCCTGCCGCGTCCCCAGGTTGTAGGCGAACTGGTCCATCGGCGTGCCGTCGAGGTCGCTCAGGGCGTGGCTGCGCGTGGTGCGCCAGCCGAAGATGTCCGTCAGCGTGCCGTTGCCCAACGCCACGTCCCAATCCAGCCGCGCGTTGAAGAAGTGCACCTCCGCGTCGAGAAAGCCGTCCTCGTCCACGAAGAATTTATGGTCGCGGCGGTCGTAATAGCGCGTGTTCTGGCTGGCCGGCCCGTCGGCGTCGATGTGCTGGCATTCGTAGCGCAGCGTCAGGTCCACGTTCTCGGCCGGCGCCCAGTTCACGACCGGGCGCAGCATCAGCGTGTCCTGCGCGCCGAACGCCTTGCCGTCGCGCCGGTTCTCGAACCAGCCCTGATCCTGATTGGAATACACCGAGAAGCGGACTGCCAGCCGCTCGGCCAGCGGCGCGTTGAGCGTGGCGGACGTGAAGAAGTTCGGCGCCTTGCCGCCGCCCTCCACCGCGCTGCGCACTTTCGCTTCGTACCGGTCGGTCGGGGCTTTGGTATTGAGCAGCACGGCGCCGCCGACCACGTTGCGGCCGAACAGCACGCCCTGCGGGCCGCGCAGCACCTCGATGCCGTCCAGGTCGAAGGCGTCGTACAGCATCACCGTGCTCGTGCCCATATAGACCCCGTCCACGAACACCCCCACGGTCGGATCGACGGAGGGGACCGAACTGTTCACGCCCATGCCGCGGATGGAGAAATTCGCGGTGCCGCGCGAGGTGCCGATCTCGTCGAACCCCACGTTGGGAATGCCGACGGTGAGGTCGCGCAGGTCGCGCAGCTTCGTCGCGGCGAGTTGCTCGGCATCGAAGGCGGTGATGGACAGCGGCACGTCCTGAATGAGTTGCTCGCGTTTCTGCGCGGTCACGACGACGGCGTCCAGCAGCGCGGTGTCCTCTTCGGCCGCGGACTCCGCATCGGCTGTGGACGGAGCATCTTGCGCCGCGGCCGGCAGCGGAGCGGTCGCCAGTACCAGCGCCGTTCCCAACGCGAGCAGGCGCCGGAGCGGGGTGCGGTCGGGGAGGCGGAGCGTGCTGTGGACGGGGCTCATCGTCTTCTCCTTCTCATTCAGTTGCGATGCTGCGGCCGGGGGACCCTCTCTCCCGGATCGAGTCCGGGGCAGGCTCTAATCCTCCCCCGGAGGGGGAGGGGACGGAAAGGGATTACAGACAGGATAGTTTCCAAGACTCACCCCAGCTTGCCCCTCCTTATCCCAATAAAAAGCAAATCCCCTCTCCCTCCCCTTCGACAGGCTCAGGGACCAGGGAGAGGGTCCTCTTGGAGTCGCCTCGACATTGTACACTCGAACACTCCAGAACACTCCGTTCTTCCCCCGCTCGCAGGCGGAATGGCGGAGACGCCCTCAGACGCCCCGAAAACGATAGGTCAACTCCAGGCCGAAGGTGCGGCCCTTCATCAGCGTCGAAAAGACGCCGAACGAGGTGCGCAGGTTCCCGCCGTGACTGACCTCGTCCAACAGGTTCTTGCCGTACACGCCGATCGCCCAGCGGCCGTCGGCGAGATACAGGTCCAGCCCGGCCTCCAATTTCTTGAGTTGGCGGTTGAATCCCGTGTTGTCGTCCGAGTGGTACTCCCGGTCCCGGTACGCATACTGCACCCGCGCGTCGAGCCGGTGCCGGCGGCCGAGGGGCAGGCGGTGGAGCAGCCCCAGGCTGTACGTCCAGGTCGGCGCGCGGATCGGGTCGAGGGCTTCGTCTCTCCCGTCCACCGCGCCGTCGCCGTTCAGGTCGCGGCGGACTTCCGTGTAGTCCGTGTCCAGATAGCCCAGCGATCCGTGGAGCACGAGGCCGTCCGCCAGCGCCACGGACCCGTCGAGTTCGACGCCGAACAGATTCAGGTCCGCGGTGTTGAGCGTATCCTGTACCGCTATGGCCGTGCCGATGTCGCTGCGCACCACCACGCGCTGCAAATCCTCGACCATGTTGAAGAAGACCGCGCCGTTGAGCCGGACGCGCGAACCCGGCGTGCTCTTGAAGCCGAGCTCGAAGTTATCGACCTGCTCCTCGTCGGTCGGGCCGGGATCGGTGCCGTCGGCCGTGATGCGCACGTTGTAGTTGCCCGACCGGAAGCCGCGCGTCCAATGCCAGTACACCAGCAGGCGGTCCGCGGGCCGGAGCGTCAGCCCGACCTTGGGCGAAAAGCTGTTCCAGCGTTCGTCGCCCGCGAAATCGCTGGGACAGCGCGGGCCGCGCACCATGTTGCAGCCGGGATCGTCCAGGTCGGTCCGCGGGTTGCGTTGCAGATAGGCGACGTCCGCTTCCTTCTCCTCGTGGGTATAGCGCAGCCCCGCGGTCAGCGTCAGCCAGGCGGTCAGGTCGTAGTCCCCGCTCACGAACAGCCCCAGCGTGTCCACGTCGTAATAGCCGCCGCCGAACTGGTTGAGCTCCGCGAACTCCCGCCACTCCTGATAGTCGAGGTCGTTGGTGAAGTAATAGACGCCGGTGGACAGGCGCAGCCGGTCGAAGAACACGCCCGTGTAGCGCAACTCGTTGCTGAACTGCTCCGCGGCCTGCTCGGTGCCGAAATCCAACCGGAACTGCTGCCTGGGCGTGCCGTCCAGGTCGCTCAGGGCGTGGCTGCGCGTGGTGCGCCAGCCGAAGATGTTCGTCAGCGTGCCGTTACCCAAGCCGACGTCCCAATCCAGCCGCGCGTTGAGGAAATGCACCTCCGCGTCGAGAAAGCCGTCCTCGTCCACGAAGAATTTGTGATCGCGGCGGTCGTAATACCGCTGGTTCTGGGCGGCCGGCCCGTCGGCGTCGATGCTTTGGTACTCGTAGCGGAGCGTCAAATCGACGGTGTCGGTCGGCCTCCAGTGCACGACGGGGCGGAGCATCAGCGTATCCTGCGCGCCGAACGCCTTGCCGTCGCGGCGGTTCTCGAACCAGCCCTGGTCCTGGTTGGAATACACCGAGAAGCGGACCGCCAACGTGTCCGCCAGCGGCGCGTTGAGCGTGGCGGACGTGAAGAAGTTGGGCGCCTTGCCGCCGCCTTCCACCGCGCTGCGGACCGTGGCTTCGTACCGGTCGATCGGGGCTTTGGTATTGAGCAGCACGGCGCCGCCGACCACGTTGCGACCGAACAGCACGCCCTGCGGGCCGCGCAGCACCTCGATGCCGTCCAGGTCGAAGGCGTCGTACAGCATCACCGTGTTCGTGCCCATATAGACCCCGTCCACGAACACGCCCACGGTCGGATCGACGGACGGGACCGACCCGCTGACGCCCATGCCGCGGATGGAGAAATTCGCGGTGCCGCGCGAGGTGCCGATCTCGTCGAGCCCCACGTTCGGAATGCCGACGGTCAGGTCGCGCAGGTCGCGGAGCTTCACGGTGTCGAGATGTTCGGCGTCGAAGGCGGTGATGGACAGCGGCACGTCCTGAATGAGTTGCTCGCGTTTCTGCGCGGTCACGACGACGGCGTCCAGCAGCGCGGCGCCGGCTTCGGGCGCCGTATCAGCCGCCGGCGGAGGGTCCTGCGCCGCGGCCGACGCCGGAAGGATCGCCAACGGCAGCAGGACGCCCAGCGTGAGCAGGCGCCACACGGGCGAAGGTCCATATGCGCGGTTCGGTCGGTGCGCGTCCATTCGAGGGATGGGAGACATGACGTTTCTCTTTTCCGATTCCGAATCCGTCGCCAAGGCGCGGAACTACAACATGGGGTCCGCGGGCGGACAAGGTGGGGGTGTTTCTGGGAACGCGCGTTTTGCAATGCCGAGGGCGAATCCGGGGGACCCTCTCCCTAGCCCTCTCCCAGAGGGAGAGGAGATTTGCTTCTTATTGGGAAAATAGAGGCAAGCTAGGGTGGGGCACAGGCTCATCTCGTCTCTCTTTCCCTTCCCTTTCTGCCCCTTTCCTCTCCCCTTCGACAGGCTCGGGGACCAGGGAGAGGGCTAGAGCCTGCCCCTGACTTGATCCGGGGGAGAGGGGCCGACGCGGCATCGCATGAGTCCATGAGTTTCAAAATGGTACAGTATAGACTCTCGAAGGCAACGGCGCCGCAAGCCTTGCGCCCGATGAACGGCCTCCGATACAGTGCGCGGCAATCTCGTACGAGGAGGAGAACGCACATGCAGATCGGATATTTCGCTATCGGGGTGGGGCTCGCCGCCGATCCCGACGTGGTCAGCCTGACCGCCCGGACGGTCGAACAGGCGGGCTTTCATTCGCTGTGGGCGCCGGAGCACGTGGTCCTGCTCGACCAATACGGCTCGAAGTACCCGTATTCGTTGGACGGCAAAATGCCCATGCCGACGATGCAGATCGACTTTCTCGACCCGTTCGCCGCGCTGACGTACGCCGCGGCGCAGACCTCGACCCTGCGGCTCGGCACCGGCATCTGCCTGGTGCCCGAACGCAACCCGCTGGTGACCGCCAAGGAAGTCGCCAGCCTGGACAAGCTGTCGGGCGGGCGCTTCGACTTCGGCGTGGGCGTCGGCTGGCTGGCCGAGGAATTCACCGCGCTCGGCGTACCCTGGGAACGCCGCGCCCAGCGCACGCGCGAGTACCTGAAAGTCATGAAGATGCTGTGGACCGAGGAAGAGTCCGAGTTCAGCGGCGAGTTCTGCAGCTTCCCCAAGGTCCGGTCGTATCCCAAGCCCGTCCAGAGCCCGCACCCGCCGATCATCTTCGGCGGCGAGAGCGCGCCCGCGTTGCGGCGCGTCGGCGAGGTGGGCGACGGCTGGTTCGGCGTCAACGTGACGCCGGAGTCGTGCAAGGCGCACATCGCGCGCATGGCTGGCTATGCGGAGGCCGCGGGCCGCGACCCGACCGCGCTGCACTATTCGGTGTCCACGGGCATCGGCAAGCCGATCGACATGGACGAGGTGAAGCAGTTCCGCGACCTGGGCGTGCACCAGATCATCGTCGGCGGCTTCGCGGCCAGCGTGGACGAGATGAAGCGCGACATCGAGACCATGGCCGAAAAGATCGTGGTTCCCTCGGCCAGCCTGTAAGCCTGCCGTTTCATCGAAACTGCCACCAAAAGAAAGGCGGGGCGCACCCGAATGCGCCCCGCCTTCTCATTTTTCATTCCCCCTCCCTAAGTTCGTTGAGCCTGCGGCGCCTTGAGCTTGCGGTGTCCTGAGCTTGCGGTGCCTTGAGCCTGTCGAAAGGTCGAAACATCGAAACGAACCCCAAGGGGACTCCTGCTCTCACACGCTACCCCCCGCCCCCGGCCTTTCGACAGGCTCAAGGACCTTCCCCGCCTCCCCCCTAAGTTCGTTGAGCCTGTCGAAACGAACCCCGATAGCACCTCGGCCTTCGCACCCCACTCCGCACCCCCCTACGCCGACGCCTGTACCTGCCCGGCCGCGGCGGTCACCGCGACCTGCCCTTCGGGCAACGCGAACGCCGGATCGTTCTGCAACACCGGCAGAACCTTCTCCGCGAACAGGTCGAAACTCCGGTTCAGCTTCGGCGCGGGCAGGCCGCCGAAGGCGAACGTCCCCACCATGTGTTCCAGCGGCACGGTCTCGTGAATGGCGCGGATCTTTTCCAGCACCTGGTCGGGCGTGCCCGAAGCGTGCAGGCTGCGGAAGAACTCGACCGCCTTGGCCTTGGCCTCGGCGTCCGCGTTCAGCTTCGAGAACGTCTTGGCCATCTTGCCGTAGAACTCGTAGCCCTTGACGTTCTTCAGCCGGCCCGTCGAAAACCCGTAGTGGTTCTCGATCGAGTCGAACAACGTCCCCATGTACCGCTGGGCCAAGTCCTCGGCCTCCTGCGCGTCGTCGGACACCAGCACGTTGAACAGCCCGATCGGCGGCCGCGGCGCGATGCCGCTGGCCTGCGCGGTGGCGACGTAGCGCCGGTAGTCGGCCGCGGTGTCCTCCCAACTCCGCTGGGCGATGATGAGCACCCCGAAGCCCATCTTCGCCATGATCTCGGCCGACTCCGGGCTGACCGACGAGGCGTAGAAGCGCGTCTCCGGGTGAGAGATGGGCCGCGGGCGGATCTGGATGTCGGGAATCCGATAATACTTGCCCTCGTAAGAGAAGCTCTCCTGCGTCAGCCCGCGGCGGATGATGTCCGCGCATTCGACGAACCGCTCGCGCGACTCGTCCATCGGAATCCGAAAGCCGGCATACTCGACCGTCGCCGCGCCGCGGCCGAAGCCGAAGATCGTCCGCCCGCCGGACACCAAGTCGAGCAGCGCGATCTTCTCCGCGACCTCGACCGGGTCGTGCCAGGGCAGGACGATGACCGCGGTGCCGAGTTGGATCTTCCTGGTCCGCCCGGCCATGTATGACAACAATTGGCAGGGGTCGGGCGACATGACGTAGCCCGTGAAGTGGTGATCCAGGCTCCACAGCGAATCGAACCCATAGTCTTCCGCCTTATCGGCGACCGACAGTTCCTCCTGATACGTCTGCAGATCCGGCTTCCCGTCGAAGCTGGTCAACTGCATGATGGTGCCGACTTTCATGGTGCGCTCCTCCTTTTTCGCTTCTGCCTTTCTGGCCGTGAAACAGGCGTGCACTATACGCGCCCCGCGGCGGGCGGGGAAAGAGAAACCCGGTTCGGGTCGTATCGCGGTTTTCGATTTCCGGGCTCATTGGGAGCACTACATATAAGAGGATTCCGCGCCCATGTCGAAGGGGCGGGGTGCGAAGGCCGAGGTGACGTCGGGGTTCGTTTCGACCCTTCGACAGGTCCAAGGGTGTCGAAACGGGCACCCCGTCTTCCCGCTACTCGCTCGTCCTCTATGTCAGGTCATTTCCCGCGGCGTTGCAGCATCGCCCGGACCTCGTTCCGGTTGGTGCGGATGTCCGCCCGTGTCGGGTCCAGGGCCAACGCCCGTTCCAGATGTTCGAGTGCCTCGTCGAGTCGGCCCAGGTGATACAGCGCGGTGCCGACGCCGCGGTGGGCGCTCGGGTTGCGGGGATCGATCTCGACGAGACGGCGGTACAGGTCGAGCGCGGCGTCGTAGCGGTGCCACATGACCTCCGCCGCGGCCAGATTCTGCAGGGCATGTGTCGAGTGCGGGTCGCGTTCCACGGCGTGCCGCAACGGTGCCTCGGCCTCGTCGAGCCGCTCCAGCATGATGAGCGTGGCCCCGACGTTGGTGTGGCCTCGGGCGTCGTCCGGGGCATGCTCCGTGGCGATGCGGAAGGCGGCGAGCGCCTCTTCCCAGCGTCCTGTCTTGGTCAGGGCTTCGCCCAGGTTGAGATGCGCTTCCCGCGCTGTGGGATTGTGCGCGATGACGTGACCGAAGAACGTCACGCCGTCCCGGTAGAGACCCGCCTGTCTCCACGTCAGCGTTCCCAGGACGAGGAGTACGACCGCGGCGACGCCCGCCGCGGCTTTTCGCCACCCTTCCGGCAACTTCCCCGTCCCGTACGTCGCGGTGCCGACGACCACCGCGATCACCCCGATGCCTGCCAAGTATTGGTACCGATCCGCCACGAACGAGAACTGCATGTAGCCGAAGTCCACGAAGCCGAGCACCGGCGCCAGTGTCACCGCGAAGAACAGCACACCTGCCAGCGGACCCCGACCGATGCGGTCCCGAAGCAACCAGAGCCCCGCGGCGACTACTATTGCAGCCACCAGAGAGCCCCACGCCCACGGGTCCGCGGCGCCGACCTCCCAATGCGGATAGATGACGGCCAACCCCGTCGGCCACAACAGTTTCCCCAGGTAGAACCACAGGGCGCGCGCCGCGATCAACGTCCGCTCGACCATCGAATAGTCGAAGGAAACGGGTTCCCTGGAGGCGGCGAACGCCACGTCCAGCGCCGCGGCGACCAGCCCCACCGCGAAGAACGGCGCCAGCCGGAGCAGGTCGGCGCCCGTTGTTCCTGCGAGAGCCCCACGCTCCCCATCCGAGGGCTCCTGCCCCCGTCTCCACCAGTGCCAGATCAGCAGGGCCGCGGGCAGGGTGACGACGATGGACTTGCTGAGCAGCCCGAGCATGAACAGGGCGAGCGCCGAGCCATAGCGTCTCGTGCGGCCCTTCGCCTTCGGGTCGTCCACGAAGCGGACCCACGCCGAAAACGCGGCCAGATAGCAGAGCCCCGACAGGACGTCCTTGCGCTCCATGACCCAGGCGACGGATTCCACGTGCAGGGGATGAACGGCGAACACCGCGGCGATCGTCCATGCGCCGGGGACGGCCAGCCGTGCGAGCAGGCGCCACAGCAGCAGCGTGTTGGCCAAGTGCAGCAGGACGTTGACGACGTGATAGCCGGCCGGGGCGTAGCCCCACAGCTTATGCTCCAGCCAGAGGGTCGTGTACACGAGCGGCCAGTAATGCGCCTCGTTCCTGATCTCCGCGGGCGAGAACCAGATGCGCCACAGACCGGACCACTCCCGAACCGCGGGTGCCTCGGTAAAGATTCGGTCGTCCCAGACGAAGCCGGCGAAGAACGCCGGAACGTAGCTGCCGATCACCAGCAGGCCGAGCGCCGGCGCCGCGAGGGCGTACCCGCGGACGGGCTCATGCTCCGCTGCCGTCCGCGGGGCCATGTCCTCCCGCGGCGGAGACTTCGACGGCGGAGCCGATTCCCCGCGGCGTCCCTTCCGCTGCCTTTTCCCCCTGCTCGCCCTGCCCATACGTGCGCCTCGTGTGCGCGGCTAGGGATCGCTCGGCTGGAGGTTTTGCCGCATGGCGTCGCGGTTGGCGCGCGCCTCCTCCAGCGTCGGGTCGAGAGCCAACGCGCGGTCGAGGCTCGCCAACGCGTCTTCGACTCTGTCCAGATAATACAGGGCGACGCCCATGCCGGAGTAGGCTTCCGCGTGGTCGGGATTCATCTCGACGAGGCGGCGGTAGAGGGCGAGCGCCTCATCGTACCGCTGCCGCCGAAGCTGTAACAGGGCCAGGTTCTGGAGGGCGGGCGTATAGGCCGGATCGATCTGCAGGACGTAGCGCAAGTGCTTCTCCGCCTCGTCGAGTCGTCCCCGTTCCATGTGCGCGAGCCCGGCATCGGCATGCGTCCTGACCTGCGGCATCAGTTCGCGGTTGACCAGCGCCTCCGCATACGTCGGGTCCAGGGCCAACGCCCGGTCGACGCTCTGCAGCGCCTCGTCCGTCCTGCCCAGATAATGCAGCGCGACCCCCATACCGGAGTGCCCCCCCACGTGGCGGGGGTCGATGTCGAGCAGCCGCCCGTAGATGTCCAGCGCCTCTTCGTGACGCTGCTGTCTGATCCGCACCAGAGCGAGATTCTGGAGAGAAACCGTGTGGCGGGGATCCATTTTCAGCGCGTATCGCAGGCACTCCGCGGCCTCGTCGAGCCGGTTCAGGTCCATGAGCGCGCGGCCCGTATTGGAATGCGCGTCCACGCTGTCCGGCCGTTGGGCCGTGGCGATGCGGAAGGCCGCGAGCGCCTCCTCCGGGCGCTGCGCGGTAATCAGCGCATTGCCGAGATTGTATTGCGCGCTCCGCGCCGTCGGGTTGTGCGCCAGGATATGCGTGTAGAACGTCACGTTGTCCCGATAGATGCCGGCCTGCCGCCACGTCAGCGTCCCCAAAACCAGCAGCACGACGGCGACGGTTCCCGCGGCGCCCCATTGCATCCTCCCTGGCAGTCGGCCTCCCCAGTATGCGGCCGAACCGACGACCACCGCGATCACGCCGATACCGGCCAGGTATTGGTAACGGTCCGCTACGAACGAGAACTGCATGTAGCCGAAATCCACGAAGCCGAGCACCGGCGACAGCGTCACGGCGAAGAACAGCGCGCCGGCCAGCGGCCCCCGGCCGACCCGACCCTGCAGGAACCAGAGCGCCGCGGCCGCGGCTAAGGCTGCAACGAAGTAGCCCCATGCCAACGGGTCTGCGACGCCGACTTCCCAATGCGGATAGATGACGGCCAGGTCGATCGGCCACAGGAGCTTGCCGACGTAGAACCACAGGGCGTGCGCCGCGATTTGCACGCGCTCGACCAGTGTGTAATCGAAAGAGATGACTTCCTTGGACCGGTAGAATGCGGTGTCCGCGGCCGCGATCGCCGCCCCCACGACGAAGAACGGCGCGAGCCGGACCAGATCCGGCCCGGCGACGCGGCCACGCTTCCACCAGTGCCGAATCAGCAACGCCGCGGGGAGCGTCACCACGACAGACTTGCTCAGCATTCCCAGCCCGAACAACGCCAACGTCAGGACGTAGCGCCTCGTCCGGCCTCTCGCGTGTGGTGCTTCTCCGAAGCGCACCCACGTCCGGAACGCGGTCAGATAGAACAGGGCCGAGAGGACGTCCTTGCGTTCGAGGACCCAGGCCACGGACTCCACGTGCAGGGGATGAACGGCGAACACCGCGGCCACGCCCCACGCGCCGGGGACGGCCAGCCGCAGCAACAGCCGCCACAGCAGGACGGTGTTCACGGCGTGCAGCAGGACGTTGACGGCGTGATACCCGGTCGGGGCGAAGCCCCACAGTTTATGTTCGAGCCAGAAGGTCGTGTACACGAGCGGCCAGTAATGCCCCTCCCAGAATTCGAGGTCGCTCGGCGAGAACCAGATGCTCCACAGGCCGCCCGCATCCCGGATGGGCGGTGCCTCGGTAATGACCCGATCGTCCCAGACGAACCCGCCCCACAGCATGGCGGGCGCGTAGCTGACGGCGACCAGCACCCCGAGCGCCAGCATCCCTAGAACACGCTCCGCAGCAGAGGACGGTTTCTGCGTTATGGATCGGGACGATTTTCCCGGCGGTGAAGAAGCAGGGGTCGCTTTTCTGGCCTTCTTTCCTCTGCTCGCCCTGCCCATGCCGCGCCCTGCTCATTCCCTATCCAAAACGGTATCGTAGCCTTTTGCCTGACGAAACTATACGTTCTGCCTCGGTTGGAGGATTTTCCTCGTCCTCATTAATTCTGTCGGAGAGAGAAAACGAAGAAAGGCAAGAACAACAGTACAAATCGGGCATACAGTGGACATAAGAGGCCAAGCACATCGTTGACGGCGACGGGACGGAGGATCCTTCGGCGAGGAGTCGCAACCCATGCCGAGGGAAACGCGCGTGCCCGCCGGAGTTTAGAGAGGACAGAGGATCGCGGTGGCGATAACAGCCGCCCGTTTACGGCATCCACAAGCCCCGACCGCACGAAATCGTGCAAACCGATAACCCCGGCCGGCGGCGCTCTATACGGCAGGGGCCCCGATCCGGCGAATTGCGAAACGCCCGCGAATGGGCGTATATCCCCGGCAACGGGAGGGAACCGTATGCAGAACGGAGTGCTGTCGGGATTGCGGGTCGTGGACTGCGGCACGTATATCGCCGGCCCGGCGTCCGCGACCATCATGTCGGACTTCGGGGCCGAGGTGTTCAAGATCGAACGCACGCAGGGCGGCGATCTGTATCGCTCGCTGGCGGACCTGCCCGGCTTCGCCAAGGCGGACGTCAACTGGGGCTGGGTGCTGACCAGCCGCAACAAGAAGAGCGTCGGGCTCGACCTGCGCACCCCGCGGGGCCGCGAGGTGCTGATCAAGCTGGTTCGCACCGCGGACGTGTTCGTGACCAATTACCAACGCCCGCTGCTCGAAAAGTTCCGCCTGACCTGGGAGGACTTGCAGCCCGAGAACGCGCGCCTGATCTACGCCCATCTGACGGGCTACGGCGACACGGGCGCCGACGCGGACGCGCCGACGTTCGACGCGCTGGCCTATTGGGCGCGGTCTGGTCTGATGATGAGCGTGGTCGGCATGGACGGCACCCCGGGCGGGCCGCGGCCCGGCATGGGCGACCATCCGACCGCGATGTCGCTGTTCGGCGCCATCATGCTGGGGCTCTATCAACGCGAACGCACCGGCCGCGGCTCCAAGGTCGGCACGTCGCTGATGGCCAGCGGCGCGTGGGCGAACGCCTGCGACCTGCAAGCCAAATTCTGCCGCGCCGAGTTTCCGCAACGCGGCGCGGACGGCACGCCGGCCAACCCGCTGGCGGCCGGCTACCGCAGCCGCGACGGCAAAGCGTTCCTGGTCGTGTTGCTCGACCCGGACGTCGAGTTCCCGCGGCTGTGCGCGGCCCTGGGTCAGCCCGAGTTGGCGGACAACCCGCTGTTCGCCACCAATGCGGAGCGCGCGGACAACGCCGAAGCCCTGTTCGCGATTCTGCAGGGGCAATTCGAATCGCGCGACCTGGACGACTGGCGGGACCTGTTTCGCGAGGCGGACATCAAGTGGGCGCCACTGCCCACCCTGGACGAGGTGGTGGAGGATCCGCAGATGCACGCGGCGGGCGCCTTCATCGACATGGACGGCCCGGACCGTGGCCGGCTCACCACCATCGACAGCCCGATCTACTCGTCGGCCAGCGAAAAACGGCGGCCAAGCGCGCCGCCCGAGCTGGGCGCGCATACCGGGCAGGTGCTCAAACAACTCGGCTACGAGACGGGGGAAATCCGTGCGCTGGCCGAGGCCGGCGTCGTCACGCTGGATCGGTAACGCGAACGGAGGAAAGGGTCATGCAAATCGTGACCAACGATCACGTCGTGCGCAGCTTCGACCGCGCCCATCCGCCCGCGGCGCGGGTCCGGCCCGGGGAAGTCTTCGTGATGCAGACCAACGACCGCTTCCGCGACTGGACCGATGGGGCGACGTGGCCGGTCGAACAATTGTCGATGATGACCGGACCGGTCTTCGTCGAGGACACCGAGCCCGGCGATACACTGGCAGTCGACGTGCTGGACATCCAGGCCAGGCTGGGCTTCGGCTACGTGGTCGCCATCCCGGGCTACGGCCTGCTGAAGGATCAGGTCGAGTTCTGCAAGAAGACGGTGCCGATTGCCGAGAACCGCATTCGCTACAGCGACGCGATCAGCCTGCCGTTCGTACCGAACGTCAGCCGCATCGGCGTGGCGCCCGCGGCCGGCGCGGAGCCGAGCAACGCGGTCGGCACGTTCGGCGGGCAGCTCAGCAACGGCCAACTGGGCGTGGGCGCGACCATCCTGCTGCAGGTCGGCGTCGCCGGCGGCCTGTTGAGCATCGAGGACGTCCATGCCCGCATGGGAGACGGAGAGGCCGCGGCGTCGGCCGTGGAGATCGCCGCGGACGTTACCCTGCGCTGCCGCCTACCGCACGACTTCACCGTCGAACGCCCGGTCGTGCTCACCAGAACCGAGGTGCAGACGCTGGGGAACGGCGACACGATGGAAGCCGCGGCACGCGACGCCCTGCAATATCTGTCGCGGCTGCTGGTCGCGCGGGCCGGCGTTTCCGAGACCGAGGCGGCCATGCTGGCGAGCGTGGCCGCGGACCTGCGCATTTCCGAAATGGCGGGCACGCCCTGTCATGCGCGCGCCGCGGTGCCGCGCGAGATTCTCGGCGTCTGAATCAGACCGCTGTCAGGGAGTGGAGAAGGCGGCCTCCGGGTCGGCTCAGCCTGCCCCCTGAGTTCATAGAAGGACGCCTGCCGGCGACGCGACTCAATTCGGCGGGGTGAACTCCGGCGCGATGACCGCGGCCGCGTTCGTCGTGATGGACAGGCGCAACGCGAGCACCGGCTGGTAGTCGGGATCGTTCACGAAATCCTGCGCGGCCTGGACGGATGGAAATTTCACGACCACGACGCCCGCGGCCGGATCGCCCTGGACCGGCGTAGCCGCAAAGTCGGCCACCACCACCTCGCCCTTGTGCTTCGCCAGAAACGGCAGCACGCCGGGGATGTACTCCTGCTGGTATTTCTCCATGTCCGTGATCGTCTGGGTCAGAACGAAATAGGCTGCCATACGCTTCCTCCGTTTGGTGATGAGACGCTGCCGTCAAGGGAATCCGCTGCCGTGCCGGAGACACGGGGCGGGGTCGTTTCGATTGAAAATTACATACAAGATGATCCTGGGACTTGCCACCGCTGACATCCCCGTGCTCCTTGGTTGAACCCCCTTCGACCTGATGCCGACGACGGGCCGGTCATGGTGCAGCGCGGCGCGGTTCGCTGGAATAGATTGGAGTATCTTGAACTTATAGTGGAAATCGTTTATCCGGGCATAGCAACGAAGGAAAAAAGGTAAGAATAGCTCTATGCTTCAGGCACGGCAGGCTAGGCTGCCGACGAGATTTTCATCGCTGCTGTTCGGCGGCGTGTTGCTGTCTGTCGGGTTCGCAGTGGGGACCCCAGCGGACGAGATATTGCATACCAAATTCTATCCTTTTGAGAAGGAAGGAATCCTGCTGCGGCCGTTCGTCGGCACGGGTGGTGCCATTGCAACTCTGGATCGTGACCTTTTGGTGGTAACACCACGGGGCAAAATCGCGTTACTCAGGCCAGGTGCGAAGGAAGAAGTGTATGTCGCCGGAAGCGTGCCCATGAGACAATCGGACTGGGATACGCTCACTAACCGGGACTCGCTGAATGTTGTCGGCACTATCCGCGTCGCGGGAATTGTGTTGAAAGAGTGCGGACTGGGAAAGTTCGATTTGTTCGTCGCGCATCATTATTTCACTGGTGAGTGCATCCAGTTCAGGTTGTCCTCCGCTACCCTGGTCCGGGGGGGGGGGGGGGGGGGTATCTCCTCTCACCATGGCGAACCTTGTTCGAGGCCGAGCCGTGCTTGGCAGCCGGCCGTTTGCCGACTGGCAGGTATCTGAACCTGGATCGAGCGGGGGGAGGGATGTTGATCGATGATCCCCATCATTTACTGCTGATTATCGGCGACCACGGCCAGTATGGGTGGCAGACAGGGCCGGACATCCCGGTTCTCCCCGACGACATTGAATCGCACTTGGGCAAGTTGGTTCGTCTCGACCTCGCAACAGGGGAGGCACAGATCCTGACGGTCGGTCACCGCAACCCTCAAGGAATGGTGCGCGGTAAGGACGGTTGGGTGTGGGCAACGGAACACGGGCCGGAGGGTGGTGACGAGTTGAACCTGTTACGCCCCGGCGCCAATTACGGTTGGCCCTCCGTCAGCTACGGGACCACCGGCTTGTACGTCGGGAAGTTGATTGGCCGGGGAAAGAGGGAGTTGGCACGCGTTCCCAGGGTGATCGGAGAGGCAGAGCAGATAGAAAATGTAGGAGGGCATGATGGCTTTGCGCGTCCGATTTTCGCGTGGGTGCCGTCGGTGACCCCAACCAACCTCGTCCTCAACGACAAGCGATGGTTTCCACTTTGGCGAGACGATCTTTTGATCGCGACGTTGAAGGACCGATCAATACTTCGAGTCCGGCTTCACCAGGACAAGGTGCAATATGTGGAAAGAATCCACATAGGCGACGGGAGAATACGAGACATCGCGTTCATGTCGGACGGACGAATCGCCTTGTTGCTTGAACGGCCGCCTAAGGTGTTATTCCTGAGCCGTTCCAAAAAGTTTTGCACAGAAGAATTTCGCCAGAACCGCCTTGTCTACGCGTTGGACTGTGACGCTTATGGTGACGACGCGGCCGAAGACGTTCAGTCGTAGGACATCGACAAATCGCCCTACCGGTATAGGATCCCGTTCTGGACGCCGCTCAATATCCTGCTCCCTTTCGCATCAGCTAGACATCGGTCCCACTTTGGATCATTGTCGGGTTGGTTCTTCAATTCTCACGTAGGTTAGGGTCGGATGCCCGGACCAGCGTTCACTTTCCGGATGTCGCGACGACCGGGAAGGGGAGGGGGGACCCAGCCGGCACTACAGCGTAGTCAAACCCGTACATCTCCTGCAACTCCCGGAAGTCCACCTCGGTGAAATTATCGGGATACCCTGCGCCGTGTTCGAGGTCGTACACTGCTCTATAGCGGCGGTGCCATTCGAGCATTCCTTCCTCTCGAAAAGGAAACGCCTTCCAATCCACTACGACGGCCCTTCGTGCTAACAGTCGCCATTCTTTCCAGTTCTCTGGAACAAGGAACGCGGCATCGGATTCGGTTCCCGCTTTCGCTGCTGCCGCCAAGTCGGCCCGCGCGTGCTTGTCGAAATTCGGCCAGCATGTGGGGAGTCAGGAATGGGTCCACGGCATTTGAAAAGCCTGCTTCCTGGCCTAGACGAAACGGCGATGCTGATACCGACAAGCTCGCGACGATCAATGCGGCTGTCGTGGATCCGGAGATGTCTCAGGTCGCGAACGCGGCCCCGACGCTGAGCGCACAACGAGCTACGATAAACAGAAGAGAAGAGATCGCCGGAATCGAAACGAAATCTGCTGCGAGAGCCAAAGCTCGTGTGTAGTAGAATCTCGGCCCGAACTCCGATGCCGAGTTCAACCAGAAGTCGTTCGTGAGATGGCTCGGGTCTACGGCACGCAATAGCTCCGGCAAATAGACGGCTTGATTGTCTATTCCATATCCATAGTTGTAACGGCTCAAGGCAGCCGACAACAGCCCAATGAGGACGGAGAATACAGTCCATGTATGCGTGCTGTCGAATCCGCCTTTCGGTGTCGTTCGCTGCTCATACTTTCTCTCATGGCGGCCACCGTGTCGTACGGTCGACCTATCATGAAGGGTGTGGAGCAGATCGCGCGAACGTTCTTCACGCTCCGTCTGTCCGCTGCCGATCCTATCCTGCCGCCTGGATATATCAAGTATGTTGCGATCAATATCTCTGGACAACATATTCTGGCGTCTAATTATCTTCCTTATTTGGACAAGGCCGCTGTCGCCGACGATATCTGCACCGGACTGCTGAATGATAAGGCGTCTCGCCGTTCATTCGTTAGGTACTCCGATTGGTTCGCTATTGGAAACGGACACACGTGCCATCTGCACTCGCTATCGATTCCTCTGGCAGCCTGTCTCGCGGATTCAGACAAATGAGGCGTCGAAGAAGGACCGGCCGAAGAAGCCCGTGTTTTCAGCCGACATTCCAACACTCATTCCTTCGATAGTTCGCCGCTCGTGCCTCGCCTTCTCTCTGCTGTCGATGTGAATCGGCTGCAATGAGATTACCCCCTCCCTGGTTTTTGCCTCCTCGAGCGGCGAATCCAGATGCGAGACGTCATGCACGGAGTTGAGATGGGTCGGGCACAGGGGTCCGTTAGTCGCAGAATGAACGATATTGGGACTCAAGCAGCGCGTCGAGTATGGAAATCTCCTTCTCGACGGACGGCGCCAAGCTGCCCCGCGGTGGCGCCGCCTGAGCAGAAGGCCGACGATGTCGGGATCGAGCAAACACATCCGCCGGAATGGGTCGGAGATCTGCACGTTCGTCTCTCCTCCTCGAACACGGTCGAATTCTCGGTCGACAACCGCACTGTCCGGACCAGTCCGTCGGGAGCGGCCCTGTTGGACCTCTTCCAGAAGCCGACCACGATTGCCGAAGCCGCGGATGCGCTGACCCGACGCTTGACAGGTCGGCAGGCATGGATCGCAGCGATGGTGTCTATCCTAAACCTGCGTTGCACCGGATTGCTCGTAGATACGGATGGGGTGCCCCGCGGATATCGAATCGGCCCGCCGGATGGGACGGAGGCCAGATACATATCGACATGCTCAACGACCGGCGGCGCACGGAGAGCTTTCTCGCCGCGGTTCGGCAGGTCGTAAGGCCGGGCGACATGGTGGTGGACATCGGTACCGGAACCGGCGTGCTGGCCATCGCCGCGGCGCAGGCAGGCGCGGCTCGCGTGTACGCCGTGGAAGCGACCGGCATCGGCAAGCTGGCCGAGGCGAACTTTCGTGCGAACGGTCTGCAGGATCGCATCACGCTCGTCCCCGGATGGTCGATGCACGTGACGTTGCCGGAACGCGCCGACGTCCTGGTGAGCGAGATCATCGGCAACGACCCCTTTGGTGAACAAGTCATCGAGGTCACCACCGATGCGAGAACGCGCCTGCTGAAGCCGGGAGCGCGCATGGTCCCGTCCCGCATCAACGTCTTCGGGCTCCCGATGGCCGTTCCGGACCGGACGATCCGTCGTCACCTGTTCACCCCGGAAGTCCTCGACACGTGGCGTTCCTGGTACGGCATCGACTTCGGGGCGCTAGCCGGGAGCAATCCTTCTTCCTTTTCGTTTTTCGTCGACCCGAAAAGGCTCCGCGGCTGCGCCCTCACCGACCCCGTGCTCGTGGCTGCCGTCGACCTGGACACCGCGGGCAGCAGCACCGTCGCAGTGGACCGCATCTTCGCTGCTCCTTCATCCAGGCGTCTCAATGGGGTGCTGATCTATTTCGAACTGGAACTAGTCCCGGGCGTCCGGCTCTCCGCGCATCCGGACCAAGTGGAAAGGACTTGTCACTGGGTGCTGCCCGATCCACTCGTGCTGGAGCAGGGGGCCAGCTACCGTTTGACCTACCGCCACAGGGTTGTGGGCCAGCCCAACGGCGTCCGCGTGACGCCCGTCCTTCCCCGCTGAGGATATCCAGCAGATCGGAATCGTGACGATAGCGTGCCGGAGACGCGGGCTCTATCGTTTTGACTCCTCGTACTCTTCGGGACTGCGATCTGCCGCACGCGCGGACGCCTCGTGTTTGGGTGCCTGTCCGAAGAACCCGGTGCCTGCGTCCAGATACGCTTGCTCCTCCAAGGTCGAGTGCCGGCCAAGCAACGCGTTCCGGTGTGGAAAGCGTCCGAATCGCTCGATGAGATACACGTGCTTGCGGGCGAACCCCTGAAACTGCTCAACTACAACCTTCCACTCTGCGGGGGCAGCTGCCAGCAGCACGTCGCCTCGCCGCAGCGCCTCGTATTGCAGGCCGAGATCCTCGGCGTGCTGAAACGGCATGAGGGAGAATACCGCCTCGATCACCTTGAGTGACTCGTGTCGTCCGGAATCCCATCCCCGCCGGGCCACGCCTTGCGCAAGCGCGTCGCAGGCGAACGCCGCCGCCGTTCCGCGATAGATGTTGCGCGGAAATTGATCCAACACCACGATCAGCGCCAGCCAGGATCGCGGCTGCACTTCCCAATCCGTCAGACCGCCCGCGCCCGCCCGTTCCACCACGTCGGAGAACCGGTCGCGGATCGTGGCGTCGGTCTCCGGCGTGCCGTCGTACCAGAACGAATTGCGCGCGGCGGCCTTCTTCGGGTCAGCCGCGGCGTCGGCAAACCAGAACTCGAGGATGGTTTCGGGGTCCATCGGGATCAACCGAACGCCAAGTCGCACCGCGGCTATTTGGCCGCGGTGCGGGTCCCGATCACCCCGTGTCCGCGCAACCGGTCCAGGTCCGCGGTCTCGAACCCCCAGTCGCGCAGTGCTTCCTCGGTATGCTCGCCCGGACTGGCGGGCGGGCGCTGAATCGCACTCGGCGTGCGGCTGAAACGCGGAGCCGGGGCCGGCTGCGGAACGCCGTCAATCTCGACGAACGTCGCGCGCGCCCGGTTGTGTTGATGCTCCGCCGCCTCTTTCATGTTCAGCACCGGCGCGTAGCAAATGTCGCTACCTTCCAGCAGTTCGTCCCACTCGGCGCGAGTCTTGGTTTTGAAGATCGCCACCAACTTTTCGGTCAGCGCGGGCCACGCGGACCGGTCGTTCTGCCGCGGCAGTTCTTCTCGTTCCAAGCCGGTCAGGCGCAGCAGTTCCGCGTAGAACTTCGGCTCGATCGACCCGACCGACACGTACTGGCCGTCGCTGGTCTCGTACACATTGTAGTAATGCGCGCCGGTATCCAGGATGTTCTCCCCCCGATTGTCGGTCCACTTCCCGGCAGCACGCAGCCCATAGATAGCGGTCATCAACGACGCCGCGCCGTCGATCATCGCCACGTCGATGACCTGACCCTTGCCCGACTTCTGGGCCTCCAGCAGCGCGCCGACCACGCCCAACGCCAGGAACACGCCCCCGCCGCCGAAATCGCCGACCAGATTCAGCGGCGGCACCGGCGGTTCGCCTTTGCGTCCGATGGAATGCAGCGCCCCGACGAGGGCGATGTAGTTGATGTCGTGTCCGACCGCCTTGGCCAGCGGCCCTTCCTGACCCCAGCCGGTCATCCGCCCGAACACGAGACGCGGGTTGCGGGCCAGACACACGTCCGGGCCGACGCCCAGCCGCTCCATCACCCCGGGCCGGAAGCCCTCGATGAGCGCGTCGGCCTGCCCAATCAGCTTGAGGGCCGCCTCCGTCCCCGCGGGCTGCTTGAGGTCGATGGCGACCGACCGCCGCCCGCGGCCCAGCAGGTTGAACTTCGCGTCGGTCGCCACGCCCAGGTCTGCGTCTTCGGTCCGATCGATGCGCAGCACCTCCGCTCCCATGTCCGACAGCAGCATCGCGCACATCGGCGCTGGCCCGATGCCCGCGAACTCCACGACCTTGTATCCCGATAAGACCCCCATGGTCGTCCTCCTCCTGACTAATGCCCGTGGTTACTCCAATGATCTTTTCATCCCCGGAAGGGAGAGTTTATACGCGAATTCGTCAGGAAAAGACAACAGAGGCCCTTAGCTTTTCAGATTACTCAAGAACCGCCTCGATTCATCCCATGCTATTTCGGTATGGATAGCCCCCACAGCGGGGCCGAGCAAAGTCCCTTGTGCTACGTCTCGGCTGAGCGGAGAAACATGACACGCCCCTGTGACGAGCCGACCCGGAACCGCGGAAAGGATATTTTAATCGCCGGTCCGGGTGACGAGTCTATTGCCTTAGATAGTTCCAATATCTCTATAGGCCGGGCGCTCGCAACGACCGATGAATCGGTCGTCGATACCTCGATCATTGCGCCGGGAGACAATCTCGGACGTCTGCGGATCGGTCATCAGATTACACGGAACGAGGTCACATGTTTTAGCTGACGATAGTACTGAGGTGAAATTATTCTTCGGACGATAGCTTGTGCTTTTGTTCAAAATTGGACTCGATCGTCTTGTGACAACTTTTTCTTCGGTGCCCAGTGTCGACCTTTTGGGCTACACGCAACTAAGAGTCTTTAATTAGGGAAAGACGTTCGTCACAAGAACGTAAGCAGAGCGTAGGCGGCCGGTGGAAATTCTGTGGAGCATTAGGTCATGGCTCCCAATTGTAATATTTTAAGGTTTAATATTTCGAAAAAAGAAAATTAGATGATCTCAAGCATGCTCCCCCACACGCCTCTCCGGGATCCAGAAATCAGTGACGAATTTCAAAACGAGGAAAGTTTATTCTCTTGAACAAAATAATGATTCGTTTTTCAACATTTACACATTAAGAGCAGCGACGAAGATGGATCCCCGGGTTTAGCCAGTTCGGGCGGGTCATTGAGTAGATCACGTGGGGAGTCATGAAGGTGTTTTAGGCGTTGAGGAGTATTATCATATCGTAAGGGTTTTTCTGGAATCCTAATTTGTCCCCTTTGGTGATTTGTCTGAAACCAATACTAACTTGATGAACGGAGGGTGACGTTTTGCCATAATTTTTCGATCTTCTATGTCAATAGTCTTTCAAGCAGTCGTAGGCGGAGTAATGAAATTCCAGGGACTACAAGACGTCGTTATGTTACACGATCCACAACCGAAGTTCAAGGCCGTACTTCTTGGTTTCAAACAATGTCGGACAGTTTCAACGATAGTTTCGTATCGTCCACTTCCCGCAAGCATAGGGCCATCAAACGGAAATATATCTTTATGTACGTACAGTTGCTTTGTCAGTCGTGTCTTGTCTGACCATTATGCTGATCCTTCAGCATTCTCTCTCCCGAGACCGATGAATGCCCAAAAGAGGAAGACTGAGAATTCGTCGGTTGCGGGTAGATAAAGTCTTGTACGCTATTTTCTTGATCATACACGGTCGGCTTCGCCAGCAAATATTCCTGGAGAGGGCTTAGTATTTCGATCCAGATTTGCCCATGTCCATCATTGTACAGCGTTCTATCCGGACCCCCAACGGGGTGAAGAGCCAACCAGGGTTCGATACAAGTCGGCCATTGAGGCGGCAACTGCCTGCCAGGTATATTTTTCCTTCACCAGTTTCCGGCCAATACATCCCATACCAACACGAAGTTTATCGTCCGATAGCAGTGTACGTATGGCCTGAGTCAGAGATCTATCGTCATTTGGTTCAACGACAAGCCCGGCGCCGTGTTCGGATACGTCGGCGGCCAATCCGCACCGCCTAGAGACAACCACCGGCAGTCCCGTCGCCCATCCTTCGAGTATTACATGGCCGAACACCTCCGCATAGGAAGGCAGGACGAGCAGGTCCGCGCACGCTAATGCGGCCAGCTTGTCCCCATCTGTCAGCATACCGGTGAAGACGGTCCTGTCTAAGATCGATGCTGTTTTCAGGGTCGCTTCCATTTGTTTTTGGGTATCATCCCCGTCCGGTCCGACAACCAGTAACACCGCATCCTTGAACATCCGCGATATCTTTATGTAACTTCTCGCAAGCACGTCAAGCCCCTTAATGGGATGCAGGCGACCGAGGAATAGGATCACGCGTTTACCCGACAGACCAGGGTGCTTTGTCAAGAAGTCCGATGCGTTCGACAGGTCCTCGAACGGTGCTGCATCGATGCCGTTGGGGGTGACAAAAACAGGTGTCTTGTATCCGAGTTCCACGATTCTCGCCTGCTCTTCCTGCGTGAGGGCATGAAGGGCGTCGGCGAATTTCAAGATATAATTCTGAATCAGTCTCGTATATATTCGTTTCTTCATCGCTTTGTGCTGAAGACACCACACATCAAGTGCGCCATGGGGGGTCAAAATGTAAGGAATGGTGTATTTCCGGGCGGCACGGAATGCGACGAAGCCGGGGTAGTGCCAAGGTTCGTGGACATGAACAAGATCGAACGTCCCGCTCGCCAGTCGGTTTCGGAGTACGTTGGCCAACCTTTTCGAATAAGCATTCCAAAAGCGAGCAAGGAACCCCGGTTCGAATTGGTGAATTGGAATACAAGAATCCCACATAACGTCTGCCTCGGATCCGTCTCGGCGGATCGTGAAAATTTCGCAATGAACATCTTCACGCACCAAAGCCCTAGTCAGTCCTTGCACCGATGTTACCGGTCCTCCGGCGATCGGTGACATACTGGCGATTACGTGTAACACTTTCATGAGTTTACCTTATCGGGTGACATGGCGGCAGGAAGAAGCCCGAGTGCCGCAACCATATCTTGGAGAACTCTCTCTTGATCGAAGTCTGCAGCTGATGCGCGCGCGCCAGCCGAGAGTCGGCGGCGTAATTCATGATCAGTGGCAAGCCTGTTCATCGCTGCCGCAAAGGCCCTGAAGTCTCCGGTCGGGACGACGAGACCGTTCACTTCCTGTTCGACGATCTCTAGTGGCCCGGGCAGGTCGCTCGCAACGACCGGTAAAGCGGCCATGAACGCCTCTACGATCACGCCGGGATGCCCCTCGAACGCAAAGCGACTTGGAAACGCCAGAGCGTCGTGGTGCCGCAACTCCGCACGCATCTGGACATTGGGCAAGGGACCGTGGACGATGACGCCCGGTGTCCGTTGCGCGCGTTTGGCCAGCATTGGGATTCGCGGGCCGTACACGTGCACCTCAATACACTCGGCCGCCTCCAGGCTTGTGCGCATCATATAGTCGCAGGCGTCAAGCAGAATATCCAACCCTTTCGTGGGTTTTTTTGATGTCGACCTTTCTGGACCCGTGACGAACGCGAACTTTATTTTTCTTGCTCTCCCGTGACGGACCGGAGACGAATCGAGCAGCCGTGGGCGAAAGCACTTAACAACCGCCGTCTTCGACCGCAACCGTACGGGGAGACTGTTCCACGCTACCTTTGTCTCTACCACAAACCTGTCGACTGCCTGAAATAGGGTGAGACACGCGGCTTCGACGAGACCCGGAAAGCGTCTCGCCGTAGATACCGCCTGCCCCCCCCCTGTCCGTGCGACACAACGCTTGCGGAAGAGCTTGGCACAGAGTACAAGTATCGTGCCGTACGAGAAGCAGAACGCACTCGTTCCAAAGATAACGACAGTGTCCACGCGAGGCACCCGAACGCCTGCACACAACACGCCGATGATGGTGCGGAAATGGCTGATGCGACCAATAGAACCATCCTCGTGATATAGAGGATGGTGAATGGGGAGATTGTAGCAATCAGTACGTAGATGGGGAAAATTGCCGAGGTATTCCAGCATGAGCTCGAACGACACGAACATCCCGCCCTCTCTGTGAGGCGCGGGCCCGATAAGCAGTAATCGCTGTTTTTGTAGTGATTGGTTACTTTTGCTCCCAAAGCTAGGCAACTCGTTCGATTCCATAGATGCGGTACCCCTTGTTTAATTGCTTCATCAGCTAGGCGGTAGCCCCTCCTGAAGCATGAAGCTGCTCCATACGCGTTCGGATATCGAGCTTCGAGCTGGTCCCTGACATCCAGACGGTTTTGTCATTGAAGGCGGTGAAGAATGCCTGGAGAGAAGGAACATCGACTCGTAATGAAAGGAGACGGACCGATAACCGCCGGGCCGCTGTGTACTAACGCGACCTGGGCTTGGTGTCAAACCGGACTTCCGCGTCATTGGAACCGCGGCACGCAATGACGCCCACCATCCCGCAGGCGATTGGTACATCTTTATCGGGAAGAAGCGATTCCCGTCAAGGAAACTGGCTCCGTTACCCCATCTTCCGCCTTTGAGCGCCTTGTTCACGTCCCCTCGCCTATCGTGTCTGGGTTTCTCGGCTCGATGATGCCGAAGAAGATGCGGCATACGGAACGGGGAACCGTTCCAAACCCAAGCGCAGATAACGCCCGGTTATTCCCAAAGCCTCGAAAGGCACGGACGCAAGCACCCAGGGAACGGACCAGAGGCGGGCGAAGGATGGCGCGTAGCATGTCGCGGCAACAATTGCCGTCCCACAGATCAGCATCTCGAAAAGAAGCATCAAGCCGGCCGGCCATCCCCATACTCCAATGCAGCCAGCCTTGAGCCACAGTGCAAGAGCCATCCAGGAACTCACCCAGAGGGCAGGCAGACAGCGTCGCAAGAGACGGCGCAAGGGTAAGCAGAGAAGCGATAGCGCGGCCTGGGTCATGATGAGAGAGGCGACGATCTGGGCGCTGACGATGGCGACGGCCACACCTGTCAAGCCCCAACGGCTTCCCAGCCAAGCACCGAACACGACCAGAACGGCGTGTGCTGCATGCCGCCAAGTCTCTCGGTAGACGGCGCCTGATGCGCGAACAACCGCAATATTCAGGATACCGGTCGTCTGAAAAGGGATCGAGATCGCGAGAATCTG
Source organism: uncultured Binatia bacterium (SeqCode) (assembly GCA_965200125.1). GTDB lineage: Bacteria > Desulfobacterota > Binatia > Bin18 > Bin18 > Bin18. Next base: position 2,703,619 of record OZ241332.1, read on the forward strand.
AAGAACAGAGACGGTCTCGCCCCACTGTCCTCCCAGGACGACGGAAACGATCCTGGGAGCGGTCCCGAACGTTAGAGCGGTCACCGGCAATACCGCTAGTAACAGTAGCTCGACGCCGTGGAGATACGCGGTGCCTAAACGATCGATCCGTTGCTGGCGTTGCGCCATGGCGGGGAAAGCCACTTCAAACAGATTGCCACCGAGATATTGGAAGGGTAACGAAGCCAACTTATCGGCCCGCGTATAATAACCCAGGGACGTGGCTCCCAGCCAGCATCCGACGACGAAGAAGCCGCCGGTCCGCACGATGAAGTCAAACACTTGCAGGAACGAGTAGCCTGCCCCGCGGAAGATAAGGTCGGTCGCCTCGCGGACCGTTAAGCGGAGGCGAAAAGACGGTGGGCAATATAGGGACGCGATCACGGCACGGATCAACACGCGCACGACTTCGGCCCAAGCCAGCGCCCACGCGCCGAATCCCTGCAAGGCCAGAGCCGTCGCCGTGAGCCCGTAGCCGGCCGCGTATGATAGGATATCGACCACCATCAGTTGCTTGAAGCGGAGATTGCGGCGCAACAGGTGCTCCGGTACGACGCCCACGCCGCCAATGACAAACGTGACGCAGAGAACTTGCAAAAGTGTCGCTATAGTTGGTTCGCCGAAAAACAGGCCGACGTACGGGGCGGATAGCCAAATCCCTACCGCAACGGCGACGCCGAGCGACACGGAGAGCGTGCCAGCGATTTCTATGTGATGACCGATCAAATCCTGGCGTTGGACCAGGACATGCCCAATTCCTGTCTGGCCGAATCTCGTGACGAGTTCCGTCAGAATCCAGACAATGCCGATCAGTCCAAAATCGTTCGGTGTGAGCAGCCGGGACAACATCACCAGCACCAGAAACGTCAACAGGGCTTTGATCACGACCGTGAGGGAGGACCATCCGAACCCGCTCAACGTTCGGACTCCCAGACTCGTCGCGGGGGGTTGGTCTCCGCCCGCTTCAAGCCGTGGGGTTTCAGGGACGGGGGAGAGCATGGGCGGCAAGATCATTCCGTTGCGGAGGAGGCTGTGCCACGGGCCCTCGTCCGGACGGATGTCGGTTGCGTCTTGACTACCACCCACGTGATTCCCATGTTGCATACCTCGCTAACGCACAATTCAATCCCAGGAGAAAAGTATGCCAGGGAAAATAGAGTGCGCCATCGACTCTCAAAGACGCCGTAATGAAGACGAGGGTCAGTACAGCAAGAGCGCTTGTGGCGAGAGACCGTGGCAGTATCCACGACTTCCACAGTAAGGAGCCAGTAAAGAAGACAAACAACAAGAAAGGAATGATACCGGCTTCTCCCCAAAGCATCAAATATGAATTGTGGACTCCACACAGGACGCCCATTCGGCATCTGGGAGCGCCTTCAAGATGGTGGAACTGCCAGAGACCATGACCGAGAAGCGGAGATTCGACAATCTGCGACCAACCCAGGGACAAAAGTGTCATACGCTCACTGAGTGTGTTCTGTTCAGCCAGGCCGAAGCTTCGGACCCATTCCAACCGAAGGAGCATGGTGGGGTCCTCCACTCTGAAGATGTGTTCCACGGTGGAGATGACAAAGACACAGACACCTCCTATAAATGCAATCGTTAACAGCGTAACGACCGACCTTTGCCTAGAACTGAAGTTTCTCACTGAGGAGAGGCCGAAAAAAAGGAGAAGCCCTGTCAACGTGAGAAGCGCCGTCCTCGAAAACGTCACTATCACTGCTATACTGCTAAGCATCAGGGCCGAGGCAGCAAATGTCCGATACCGGTGGCCATTCAAGAAGACCAACGCCAGACCGGCAGTATAACAGGCTATCCCCCCCGCTAAATTAGGATCCACATAGGTCCCCGAGAACCGATCACGGGCAACCCCGCGGACATCCGACAAATGGGACGGAATGGTGTAGACATAATCGAACAAGAAGGGATTCGCCAGTATGAGAATGCACGTCACGGTCAGAATTATCAGAATCCTTTTCAACATGTATTCGATCCCGAGTCGACGCAACTCCACGGATGCACCGAGTGTCGTTGCCACGATGGTGAGGGCAGCGAGGCCGACACGAAATGGAATTGTGAGATCAGCCGAGTACCACTCGGCATCGCTGGTGAGTGCGACGCTCAGGCCTATAACCAAATATGAAGTCAGGGTCGCTACGGCCAGAAAACCTGGGGCCCTCAGGTTCTGTCGTAAGGGGATACGAACCATCAGACACAGGAGCGTACAGCAAAAGACCATGCCCAGGGTGATGGGCCAGCCCGTCCCCACCGTCATATTGAAAAAATGGTTGAAGTTGACGAGAGATGCCACTCCTAACGTCCAGAACCCGAGCTTTACTACGCGAGAAGCCGAAGACCGCCGAGCAGGCGAGCCGACCGGCAGGCCTGCTGGTACTGGATTCCGCATCGGATCCTACAACCCTCATCCGGCGACCCTGGTCCGTCCCGGCCGTGCCGCTCTCCATTTTCCGAGAGGAGGGAGGATTTGCGCGAAGTTTAATGAGAACGCAAGGCTCACCGTTGCCACCAGTCCAGCGACCCAACCCAGGCCAGAGATCAACCATATGGATGGGTATGTGGGGGCTACTGGTACCAAAGCGAGCGATGCGACACGCACCTCTGACGTAAAAGCAGCCATCGCCAATTTCAGTTCGGCGACTTCGTTCCGGAGGGTTTCCAGGGTCGCGCGATGCACATCCCGATTCTGAACGAGGTTCTCACGCGTAGCGTTCGCCGTTTCGATCTCCGCCTTTAGCGATTGAACCTGATCTTCCAAATCGTCGATAATATCCTGGAAAGGAGCCCGAGAGTTCTCGGTTACAATAAAGCCTGCCCGTTGTAATAGCCACGAACTCCCTCTTGAGCTTGGCGAACCATTATCGTGTCCAATACGATTTCCGCTTCCATCTTCAAACATTCTTCCGATATCCGATTCAGCAAAATTCAGCAATTTTTCTGACTGTGTGGTAATGGAGGATATGTGAGCCTCGATTCGATTTTTCAGAATAAGAATCAATTGATCAATCTCGGCGAGGATGGAGGCATTGTCGACCGGGCTTTGGGTGAGATCGCCAAAGTCGATCTCCAGAGATTTTGAGAGGTCGTTCGATGGGGTATAGACAGACGCCTTGAGCATGATTAAGGGGAGTAGGTCTGATATGGGGTTTTCTGTCTCTTCTGCCTCAATCTGGGCGCGGAAGTCTACCGCATTCTCCAGAAGTCTCTCCGCCTCCCTCCTCAGGGCATAAGAGGACTCCAGCCTCTCTCGCTCCGCCTCGGTGCTCAGATTGACGGCATAGGTTCGACGTTCCAGATTTTGTTCTCTGGAGAATAGAGCTTTCTTGAATGTCTCCCGCTGGAAGGCGTGCAGGTGGGTAGCCGCCTCTTGCTTCGATACAAGGATGGAGTTCAACTTTTCGACGTTACTGTTGACGAGGAACGTTTCCAATTCCTTCTGAGCGACGTCGCATGCTTCCTGTGTCCGCTGCATTTCGGTCAATATCAGTTCAAGCTGGTTCGCCGGCGTATGCCGGTACAGCCGGTTCACTTCGTCCACGTATTCCTCTGCCCAAGCGTCGGCAATGAAGGCGCTCGCCTCCGGTGAATCGGCCCTGGCCGTGATGCGGATTAGATCGCTGGAGTTCCGCATTGAAAGCGTCCCGACTGTGACCAGTTCGGCGTCGATTCTTTCGAGAAGCCGAGCGGCAGAGACATATTTTTTATCCAGTTTTCCGCTCAGACGTTCTGCCACGGCCCGGGCCACGTTCCCACTCCTGACGAGCCCCACGAGCCCGGCACGCCTGGCATTTCTCTCTGTGACGCCCCTCCTCCGCGAAGATGCTTGATCGTCTGCCGTGGCGCCTGTACTGAATCTCTTGTCGATTGCGACGTTGCTCGTTACACGGAGGATGGTTACGTAGGACGAGGCATCATATCGCGGGAGGAAAGTCCGTACGGCTAACAGCGCTATCCCACACCCGATCGCTACCAGAAAGGTCCCCAAGACTATCTCTCGCCACCAGGCGACCAGGACGAGAACATAGTTTGTAAGGGGGACAGTATCTTCGGAATTTCCGTCGAGTGGAGCCTGTGAGCTAAGTTTATTCATGGATACCTCTCCGATTTTTGTTCGGAATAACCCTCCTGTCAGGAAGAGTTCGGAGCGCGGGAAAAAGGCGGGCGGGGGTCATCTGGAGCGGGCTTTGCGCTCAACCGCTGAATTCGCACGCTTTCCGCCGGTATTGAAGACCGCCTGAAAGCGTTGTTCACTTTTACGATTAGTTTCTCCGCAGCAGATCGATGTCGGCTGTCCTGTCTTCCAGTGTGGAGACTGAAATCTCATTCCTCCTCCGACCTCGACATCCACAGGGCAGACAAAGTTTCACGTTCTCCGTCTGAGATCAAGCCCGCCCCCCCCTCGACCTTCTATCCCGCTGTCCGGCTGCCGAAGGCGCACAGGATGGTAGCGGGAGAAAGGGACGCCCTTGTTCTCGTTGCGGTCTCAGTATACTTTTGTTCTCTTACCAACTTGTCGATAGTTGTTGAAGACACCCTCCTGGCTCGCTGTGCAGGAGGCATGCATGGCGGATGGAGCAGATTACTTATGGAAAACATCCCCGATTATCCCTCGGTCTCAGTAGTTATCCCCGTGTGCGACGGTGCAGATGGACTGCGCACCCTGCTTCCCACAATCCTAGACCAGGAGTACGCGGGGAGCCTTGATATCCTGGTTGCCGACGGCTCGACCAACGACAAGGTTTCCGTGCTGGTTCGACAGTATCCTATGGTCCGTTTCGTTTCCAACCCGGAGCGCATAGTTTCCACAGGGATCAACCGCGCTCTGGCGGTGTCGACCGCCGAAGTCGTGGTTCGGTGCGATGCCCATACTAGACTTCGACCCGACTACATTCGACGGGCCGTCGAAACGCTCCGTAGAACCGGAGCCGCAAACGTCGGCGGCCAACAATGTGCCGTCTCGGAGTCATTCCTTGGGGGGGCGATCGCGATTGCGCAGCAGATCACTCTCGGAGTGGGAAACTCTCGCCATCGTATCGGGGGGGGTGAGGGCCCGACGGATACCGTCTATTTGGGTATCTTCCGACGGGAAGCCTTGGAGGCTGTTGGGGGGTTCGATCCAACATTAGTGCGTAATCAGGACTACGTCGTCAACTGGAATCTGAGACAAAGGGGGGAGACGGTATGGTTCGATCCTGAGATCAAAGTAGCCTATCAACCACGTCAGAGCATTCGGGAGTTGGCAAAGCAGTATTTCGATTATGGCCGCTGGAAGCGTGTGGTGATTCGGCGCTATCCGACGTCGATCCGCCCGCGGCACGTCGCCACACCCCTGCTGACCCTCGGGTTGGGAGTATCTGTCGTAGGAGCCTGGGCCGGGGTCCCATTACTGCTGGCGTTCCCGTTCATCTATCTCCTTATACTGGTGGGCGAGGCGGTGAGGGTGGGCGTCAGTCGCTCCACATCTGCGGCAGTTCTGCTTCCGTTGGTATTGCCGATCATGCATCTAGCCTGGGGTGTCGGCTTCTTCTGTCCTCCTAGACCGATTCGGAAGAAAGGAAGCGCCCCCACCCGTCCCTCGTTCTCAGCAGAGAGCACGGAACGTACCTTGAAGCCCTCCTTTCCCCAGCACGGGGGGGAGGGCTCTGTGGATCTGATGATCGGAAAGGTGAGTATTGGAGGGAAACGATCCGGTGTGGGGAGCGGCACGGCAGGCGTCGCCGAAGCCGATAACGAGGTGTCCGTCGTCATTCTGACCTGGAATTCGGTGGGCAAGATCGAACCCTGTCTGGAGTCGCTAGGGCAGAGTACACAAGTCCCCGGCGAGATCATCGTTGTGGACAACGGCTCGACGGATCAAACTCGGGCGGTGTTGGCCGCGCGGTTTCCCTCCGTCCGGGTAGTCGAGAATACAACCAACATGGGCGTGGCCTGGGCGCGGAATCAAGGGTTTGCAGCGGCCCGTGGTGCCTACGTGCTGATGCTAGACGACGATACGATCATCCAGCCGGAGACACTCGCCCGGCTCACCACCCTCTTGTACGCCAATCCGACCGTGGCGTTATGTGGGCCACAACTGCTGGATACCTCCCGCCGGCCGGTATCGATAGATCTGATGTTTCCGACGCTCTGGAACAAGATCAACCGGTGGACGGGGGGGGGGCGGCAGAGCCGCAGTGCTCGGATAAACGGCACATCGGGCAGGATGCGCGAGGTGGATTACGTCATCGGCGCCTGCCAACTCATTCGACGGGCTGCCTTGGACGAAGTCGGCCTGTATGATGAACATATTTTCTATGGCCCTGAGGACATCGATTTCTGCCTGCGCCTGCGCCAAGCCGGCTGGCGGATCGTCCTCCAACCGGACACCCAAGTGATCCATTCCGAACAGCGCATCGCCCGCTCGATGTTTTCCCTGATCGGCCTGAAGCATGCAGGCGGGTTAGTGTATTATTTCTGGAAGCATCGCTACGGGCTGTCGCGGAATAAATTGTCCAAACAACTGCCCACATTGTCGCCTGTGAGTCTTTCACATTGACCTCACTCGCCCGCCCCAACTCGGTCGCCCGGCCCGCGGCCTCGAACGGCATCGTGCGGGGCCGTCCTGCCCCCAGCGTCGCGTGGATCGTCGCTACTGCCGACCTGGTAGTGGCTGAACTGGCCTACATCGGGGCGTTCGTGACGCGCTCCTACATCGCGTTGCCTTGGACAGAGCATCTCATCCCCCTGGTCCGGATACTGGAGGTGACGAACCCGCTTGTCTTGCTAGCCGTAACACAAATTGGTGTCCTGTATGCGTTCGGCCTGTACGATCTGCACTGGGCGGTGCGACGGTGGGGCGCGGCGAGTCGGGTTGCCGTCGCGCTCGGTGTCCAACTCCTGGCGCTCGGCGCATGGATCTTCTTTCGAGGCGACGCCATGTTCCCGCGCTCGGTGTTGGTAGTGTTCTGGGTGTTCAACACTGTCGGGGTAGCCGGGGTCCGGGCATGGCTTTTCCGGCGGCTGCACCGCGCCGGCTTGCTGCGTGTTCTCCTCATCGGGACGGCTGCGGACGTCCCGGCCTTCGTCGCCAATCTGGCACACCTGCATCCGATGAGACGCGTAGAAGTCGTGGGCTTGGTCGGTCTCCGGGACGGGGAAGCGCCGGCCGAGTCCGTCGTGCCGTGGTTGGGCCACGTGGATGCCTTGCCCGACATCCTGCGGCGGGTCGAGGTGGACGAGACTATCCTGCTCTCGTCCACGAGTTGGAAGGACCATCTGGTCGCCCGGTTGGCCCATATGCCGAAGAAGACGGGCCGCGTGCTCGTGGTGCCGTCGGTGTACGATGTGCTGGTGGGGCGGATCGCATCCCTCCGGCTACACGACATCCCGCTGGTCGAAGTGTTGCGACAGCCGGCCGCCGATCCGGCTTTTCTGGTCAAAGGGATCGCCGACCGGGTCGCCGCGGGCGCGCTCCTGTTGATCGGCCTACCGCTGCTGGGGCTGGCGGCCGGGTTGGTGAAGCTGTCGTCTCCGGGGCCCATCCTGTATCGGCAGCGTCGCGTCGGGCGCCACGAAGAAGAATTTACGCTGTACAAGTTCCGCACGATGGTCGCCGATGCGGAAGCCGGGACGGGCCCGGTCCTCGCCGGCCTCGCGGATGAGCGGATAACCGGGGTGGGTCGATTCCTGCGTGCAATGCGACTGGATGAACTCCCGCAACTCGTCAACGTGCTGACCGGCGCCATGAGTCTGGTCGGCCCGCGGCCGGAACGGCCCGAATTCGTGGCCGAATACCGTGACAGTATTCCGGGCTATGTCGAGCGGTTTCAGGTCCGCCCGGGCCTGACCGGCCTGGCCCAGATCAACGGCGGCTACCACACTTTGCCGGAGATGAAACTCAAGTACGACTTGTCCTACATCTACAATTACTCGCTGTGGCTGGACCTGCGGGTGCTGGCCGAAACGGTCAAGGTCGTGCTGACCAGGCAGGGCGTGTAGGCAGATGGCGACGCCGACAGACTGGGCGGGCACCGTCCGCCGCGGCGTGCTGGGAGTCTTTTTTGCCGCGTGGAGTCTGCCGATCGCGCTGCAGCAGACCACGCTCGGCGTACTGCTGGCTTGTCTAGCGTATGAAGTGTGGCGGACACGGCGACTGCCCCGCACGCCGCTGGACTTTCCCCTGGCAATGTTCGGCGGGGCGCTGCTCGTCTCGACGTTGCTGAGCCCGGACCCGCTCCAGTCGTTCAGCGGTTACCGCAAGCTGTGGCTCATCGGTGGCCTCTGGGCCGTCTTTACCCTGGTCCGCGACCGGGCCGAGGCCGAGTGGCTTTTGTCCCTGACCCTGGGCGTTGCCATCGCGGTTGCGGCATACAGCATCGTCCAGCACTTCACCGGATTGGACCTCGCTAAAACCCTTGTAGGCAAGGAGCCGAACCTTCATCCGTTGGCCCACTACGACTTCGACGCCTACCAGGGCTATCGGGTGAAAGGATTGCATCCGTCCTCCATCACCTATGCGCACAACCTGTTATTCCCGCTGGCGCTCGCCACGGCCACGGCAGGCCAGGGCTCATGGACACGTCGCCTGTTACTCACACTCGGTTTGCTGCTGCTGATCGCCGCGTTGGCTCTCTCGCTGACGCGGGGGGTCTGGGTCGCCTACGCTGGCATCCTGCTGCTGGGTGGGGGACTCGGTGGGCACCGAGCCAGACTGGGAACCCTGGTGGGGTTAGCGGTCTGTGGTCTTCTCTTCGTCAGCGCGATTGGTGGCTTTCAGGAGCGGGCGCTAACCTTCTTCGACATGCAGGCATTCGGGAACGTTGGCCGTCAACAGATTTGGCGCGCCAATTGGGACATGGTGAAAGAGCGGCCACTGACCGGGTGGGGGTATGGGAATTACAAACAGTTCCGCGGGCCGTTCTATGAACGTTATCCGCAGTATCCGCAAGCCGACCGGTACTCCCACGCCCACAACAATTTCCTGCAGGTCTGGGTGGACACCGGACTGCTGGGGCTGGCCGCATTCGGGTGGCTGCTATGGAGAATCCTGCGGCAGGGTTGGCGCGCCGTGGCCGCCCAGCGTGGGAAGCCGCTGCGCAGCTTGAGTTGGGGGGTCTGGCTGGGACTAGTGGGGTTTCTGATCGGTGGGCTCACCCAGTACAACTTTGGCGATGCCGAAGTCGCCCTGGTCTGGTGGGCCAGCGTCGGCTTGCTGCTGCGGATTGCTACGTTTGCCGCCCCGCTTCCGCCTGAGTCGCAGAGTGTTAGTCTGTCTAAATGCTGCTCCGCGTGAAGCGGAGTAGATCGCCTCGACGCTAGCGTACCTACGACACACTGCTGCTTACTGATACCGACGGAATCGGGCCATAGGCCAGTAATAATCTGTAGCGGGACGGAGACGTTTCATACTGTCGGGACGACTGATATAGCGGCGACGCTATCTTTGGATTCCCTGGTCAGCCGCGCCTCAATATCCAGATAACACGCCTTCAGCCCGTCCTTCATCGAAACTTTCGGGCGCCACCCATCAAGTAAACGCGCAGCGAGCGAGCAATCAAATTCCTGTTTCTGTATCCACGCGCGCTTGTGAGAATCATGAGTTATAGAGATGTTCTTTCCGGAGATGTCAACTATCATACGGGCAAGATCGTTGATGGGTATGCTTCCTTCTGCTCCAAGATTGAATGGGCCGACCATTTCCGTCTGATTCAGTTTCTCCACTGATAGGATGATCCCATCAACAATGTCGTCCACAAAGCAGTAGGATCGCCTCTCTTCCCCTGTGCTCCTCACTAGGAAGGGTGACAATCGCGGATATTCAATCGCACGTCGGGTGAACACCGGGATCGCAGAGCCGGTTTGCAGATCGTAATCCTGGTTCGCGCCATACGCGCCGATGATTCTGGCCACGGATGCCTGGAGGGGTGCGCCTTGTGCTCTGGAAAATTCGATCCTCTTTTCTCCCACAAGCTTTCCCCATCCATAGGACAGCTCGGGATGAGCTGGAAGCACTTGATTTTCCTTGATCGGTTGAGCGGCGGATATAGTCTGTGGCCTGATCGGATAGACATGTGCACTGCTGGCATAGAAATAATGGGGAACATATCTCCGCAAAACCCCATTGAGCACATTTCCGTCCATCGACAAATTGGCCTCAATGACATCGTGGGCTCGGTACGCGTAATACTCGATCCCTCCAACCTTGGAGGCCAAGTGCATCACCGTATCCATGCCCTTACAAAGCCTAAGCGCCACGTCAGGATCGCGCAGATCCAAAGCGAAAAAACGAATATGGTCCAATACTTTGCCAAGATGCTCCTTCGTCCCACGTTCCAAATTGTCAACGACCGTCACCCGAGCTCCGCGGGTAACGAGAGCAGTGGTCAGATGGGACCCGATGAACCCTGCCCCTCCGGTCACAAGGACGGACCTGTTCCTCCAAAAATTCATATTTGTAGTTCCGCTTGCTGACTGTTGAGTTTTCGGCTGGCAAATGGCTGCATAATTATGGATTCGAACTCCCTCCCGATTCTGCGGATGTCGAACCTGTGCTCCGCATAACTACGCGCAGATCGTCCCATCTTCGTACGTGTATCAGGGTCGTCTATGAGGCGTTCAGTCGCTGAGAGAACGGCGCCAACATTGAGAGGATCCGCGACGATGCCACCACCGCTCTCCAAGACTATTCGTGACATAAGATTTCTCCGCGGCATAATGGCAAGTTGAGGTTTTCCTGCGCAAAGATGACTCAGAACTTTCCCCGGAGCCGAGTGGTCGGCTGCTTCGTCGTTAAGGACAGTCGTCAGGATGTCGGCCGTTCCAAATACGTCTGGTAAAGTATGATAGTCCTGATACGGAAGGACGAGGAGGTTTTCAAGGCGTTTGATTTTTTTCTCGTTCATGAGATACGAAGCGTTCGGCCCCTCGGTGATCACGACGATTTTCACGTCAGAACGGTGAGCGAAACGCTTCGCCATCTCGACGAAGTAATGGGCGGCATGGCTCAGGCCAAGCGTCCCAGCGTATATGACATTGATCGTGTGTAATAATCCGTGTAGGCGTGCCCATTCGTTCTCCTTTGGGCGGACTGAAATTTCATCCAGCGGGGCCCAAAGCGGCAGCACCCGGAGATGATCGGAGGAAACTTTCCACTGGTTGATCGTTTTCCGAAAATCTTCAGATACAAGGACTACATAATCAGATTTCCTGACGATGTACTCTTCGAATTTCGTAACCGCCAATCCTACCAAACTTCCTAGCAATGGAAAGTGCCGGCCTGCCCAATTACGAATTGAAGAGCTCTGGACATCCATCATCCACAATATGAACGGGATATGTGCGGAGAGGCAGTAGGAACGTAGGGCGTTCAAGGGGAAAAGGGGGGTATCAGAACAGACGACGACATCTGGATTTACTTCTTTGATAGCCTGGATAAGTGGTTTGCTGTAAGCGATCTCCTGCAACTGTCGTCTGAAATAATTATATTTCTGGAGAGGCGTGCTGCCCTCAATGCTTACGATGTGGAAGATGTTTTCCTTCGACGTTTCTTCCGTCAAGTTGCCACTCGGTGTTTGGTTCGTTTTCGCGTACAGATAGAAAACTTCGTGGCCGAGGCGGGATAGTTCGCGACTGATCCGAACCTGTGGGGGGTGTCCCGAATAGTCGTGAACAAGAATCCTCATATCCTCTCCGATCATCTGAAAAGAAGGACTTTCAGATGGCTGATCTCTTTCTGGCATTGATCCGGTTCGCTCGGTACCAATCAGCCGTCAGCTTGAGCCCTTCCATCAAGGATATGCGGGCACGCCAGCCAAGTGTCCGCTCTGCCAGGGAAACGTCGAACAGGCGGCGCGCCTGTCCATTCGGCCGATCTGAGTCCCAGACGATCTCGCCGCTAAATCCACTGATTTCCGTGATCAACTGTACGATTTCGCAGATACTCGTCTCCGTTCCCGACGATAAATTGACCAGCACAGGACCTTCCAGCTTGCGGGCGGCGGCAATCATTCCTTCGGCGACGTCTCCGGCGTACACGAAATCGCGGGTCGGTTCTCCCGTCCCCCAGACCTTGACCCGATCGCGGCCATCGTCCGCGGCCTCGACGAATTTTCGTACCAGAGATGGAATCACATGCGCGCCCTCCAAATCGAAGTTGTCATAGGGACCGTAAACGTTTCCGGGGATCGCGACGATCGAGCTGAATTTGTACTCTCCCCAATATGCAAGAGACTGAACGTGAAGCAGACGTTTCGCCAACGAATACGGCGCGCTTTCCATTTGAGGAAATCCATTCCAGTAGTCGGTCTCTTTTTGTGGCATGGCGACGGACTCGGGATATCCACAACCGGCCCCTGCACTCACGATTTTCTTCACGCCCGATTTCATTGCGTGATGGACCGTCAACGTGCCCATCATCAAATTGTCGTAAAAAAACCGTCCGGGGTGCGCTTTGTTCGCGCCGATACCCCCAACGAGGCCGGCCAAATGAAAGACGACGGTCGGTTTCACTTGGGCATAGAGGGCCTCCACCTGGCTTTCTTTTTTAAGGTTCCAGTCATCGCTGCGAACGGAATAGATGTCGTCAATGTTAGCTGCTCGGAGCTTTTCAATCACGTGACTGCCGAGAAAACCGCCACCGCCGGTCACCATGACCTTTTCTTCCGACAATTCCAACATCATGAAACTCCACTCAGTAGCGTTCCGGCCTCCCATTCGATCGATACGCAATAGTGCGGCTTCCTTTCCTTTCAAATCGCACCGGGACTTCTGTCATATCCCGGAGTGCTTCGCGTACATCCGCTTGGCAGTCTGGACGTACAATCAGCAAGAAAAAGCCCCCGCCGCCTGCACCCAGGAGTTTTCCTCCGAGAGCGCCTGCCCGTCTTGCGGTAGTGTAGAAAGCATTGACTCTTTCGTTCGAGACGGACTCTGAAAGGCGCCGTTTCCAGGACCACGCTTCATCGAGAAGACGTCCGAAGGCATCGATGTCGCCACCTTTCAAATGCTTGTACCCTGCATCAACGGTGCTTCGTATGGCTTGCATCGTTCGCTCTTGTTCTTTGTCGAAGTCCATGGCGTAGGTCTTGGCGATCTCGGACGCATGGCGCGACAGACCCGTGTATATGAGCATCATAGAGCGTTCCAAATCCTCCCGATAGCGGTCATCGATATCTGCCGGTGTCACGGAAATGGATCCACCGCGCCCGAAATCGATCAAGTTGAAGCCGCCGTGCGCGACGGCGACTTGGTCCTGACACCCAACTACGTCTCCGATCATATTCTGCTCGACATGAATAGCGTCCCTGGCCAGTTGCATCGGCGACACGAATGAATTCCGCATATCGGAAACTGCATGCAGGAGGCCGACGGCGAAGGCCGAGCTCGACCCCATCCCGCTCCTCGCCGGCAAGTCGGAATCGTAGTGTGCCTCGATGTCCCTCGAAATACCTGTGTACCGAAGCGCTTCGCGATATACGGGGTGTTTGAGATCCGCGACGGACTGCGTGTGTTCGACATGGGAGTAGGCGACCCGTACGCGGTGGTCGAAGAAACGAGGGAGCTTCCGTACCGAAACGTAGACGTATTTATCGATCGTCGTCGTCAGAACGCGCCCACCATGCTCGCGATACCAACTCGGATAGTCCGTCCCTCCTCCAAAAAAGCTGATGCGGAGCGGAACTTGAACCGTGATCATCGGATCCCTCCGGATTGATGGTTCTTCGCAGGTAGGATCAGAGTGCCTGTTCATCGGAAAGCAAAGGACACAGGAACGTCACGATGAAATTTTGCGCTTGCGCGAGGGCATCGGGCGTTCCGATGTCCAGGAATGCGCCCCTCGTGACGGCGACCTGCAACCGGGTGCCGTCCCGCACCGCTGCCGGGAAGACCTCCCGCTCGAAGCTGAGGCGCCGCACCCGCCCCAGGGAACGGACGAACCTGTCACGGAACAGATAGAATCCGGTGTTGATGAGACCACGGCCCGAACGTTTTTCCACGAATCCCTCGAGTGCCCCCGAAGCGGAAACGGTCAGGCGGCCGTAGCGCCCGGTGTCGGCTACCTCCACGCCGAGGATCGCGCCGGCGGCGTCTGCTGTTGCCGTAGCAAGAGAGAACAAGCCGCCCAGATCGGCTACGGTGAGTGAGTCGCCGTTGCATACGATCCACCACGGCGGCCGCGGGGCCGTCGCAGCCACACAGTTGAGAAATCCCCCGGCGGTGTCGAGCGGTGTGCGCTCCCGCACGCAGGAAATTTCGAGCGTCCCGATTCTTTGAGAAAAATGAGACTCGACGACCTCGCCCAAATACCCGGTCGCCAGGATGAAGCGGCGAATCCCTTGCGCCGCCAAGTACAGAATGACCCACTCGAGAAACGGGCGCCCTTCAACGAGAGCCATCGGTTTCGGACGATCGGGCAACACCTCCCGCAAGCGGACACCATAGCCGCCCGCCAGGATCACCGCGATGATCGTCTCTCGTGTCACAGGACTCATCCTTCCATCTGCTACACGTTTGCGTATCGGGTGTTCCGAAGCATCGTGTAACCCTTGATCAACTCTCGAATCCCCCGCTCCAGCCCCCACTGAGGCGTAAATCCGGTCGCCATGATTTTTTTATTGGATACGACGTAGTCCCTTTTGTCCATATCCTCGCCGATCGGCGCTTCCAGATAGACGAAGCCCGGCACATGTTCCTGAATTTTCCGGCACAATTCGATTTTCGAAAGATTGGCGTCCTCCAAGCCCACGTTGTACGGCCCCCCCTTCATGGAATCGAAATGGTCGATGGAGTGCAGGAAAACCCGGGCGACGTCTCGCACGTGGAGGTAATTCCTCTTGAACTGGCCTTCGAAAATCACCACCGCCCGATCATGGACCGCTCGGTAGACGAAGTCGTTGACCAGCAGGTCGGTGCGCATCCTGGGGGACAGGCCGAACACCGTTGCCAGCCGCAGGCTCAGGCTGTTGCCCCGCTCCAGGACGACCTTTTCTGCCTTCACCTTGGTCACGCCGTACAAGGAGATGGGGGTGAGTGGCGAGTCTTCCGTGCAGAATCGATCTTTCTGGCCGACGCCATACCCGCTGTTCGTTGTCGGTATGATGATTCGTTGGTGCGCGGACGCCAACCGACAAAGCATCGAGATGGCTTCGACGTTGGTGGTGGTCGCCGCCGTTTCGTCCGCAGCGCACAATGGCATGCCGACCCGCGCAGCCAGCGGGATGACCAAGTCTGCCTGCGCCAGCAACGGTTTGAGCGTTCGCTCGCTCCGGGCGTCGCCTCGGGTGACTTGAAAACGGTCCGATTGGCAACATCCGGCCAGTGAGGTTTGGTCGAACATGAACGAGTCGAGCACGTGGACATGGTGGCCCGACCGCAACAATTCGGGAACCAGAATCGAGCCGATATATCCGGCTCCTCCCGTTATCAGTACTTTCACGTCCCCCCCCCCCCCCGCGCGATGGTTGTCAAGCGACTCGGCAGCGTCTTCTTAAACCTTCAAACCTAGCAAAACAGCCTGCTTCTCCGCTTCCTATACAGCAAGAAAACTGCAGATTCCAGCCCCTGAGCTGATCGCGGCTTCTCCCCCGGCCCTATATTGCTGTCTTGTACGGTTGCCGAGGGAGCGCCGGGTGGGGATGGGAGAAAAAGTAGAGAAGGAAGATGTGTCCATGTTCTCGCTGTGGTCTCGCTACATCTTTTCGTCCAGGCCGTCTCGTCGATTATGGAAGGAATCTTGCTGCTTACCATGGATGCCCGGAATCTCCTCCAGATGGGGTAAAGGCTGTCCAGTCACATCGGAGAATAAGGTCAATACGCGCAGGCTGATCCCCCACAACAGGGCACCGTTCGGGAGGCGGATAGCGGGATAAGAAAGCATCGCGGAATCGGTCGAAAGTCGCAGATAGGTCGCGTGGTTGGCGTCCCACAGGTGCGCCAGCGGAATCCACCAAGCCGCGGCTACCTCCCGGTTGCACCGGAACGCCGGCACGGGCACGCCCATGGAATAGACCGCTGCGAACAGCCGTAACCGCGTCTCCCGCCCGCTCAATCGAATCGTCAACGGTGCCAATCGGCCCAGCCGGTGCTCTGGGCGGAGGCGGAGGCCGATTTCCTCCTCGGTCTCGCGTTCCGCCGTGGCCCATGGGTCGGTGTCGTCAGACGCACGGCGCCCTCCCGGAAACGCGACGTGTCCGGACCAGGGATCGCCCGGTTTCTCGGCCCGCCGGATCAGGCAGAGCGAAAGGTCTCGGCTTCGGCCGGTGAGGATCAGCGCGACCGCGGCGTCGTTCCGGCCAGTCTCGATCGGGCCGAATTCGTCGTCCCTCGCGAGCGGCTGTCTCGCCAGCGCGACGCGGATGTCGTCGATGTGCAACACGCCCGGATTCCGTGCTCGAAGCCCTCGGATCAGCTCGGTTGGGCAACCGCCCGCCGCCGTGCCAGCCGATCGACTTGCCCGGCCACGACGCGCACGTGGCGCGGTCCGGCCCGCCACATGGCGGCGATGGAAACGCAGGCGAACGCCAGCCCGAGCCAGAACGCCGCGGCATAACTGTTCGTGCCGTCGAAGACGAAGCCGGTCATCAGTGGCCCGCTCGCCCCGCCCAGGCTGCCGAAGATGGTCAGGCTGCCGTAGATGCGGCCGTAGTGGCGGCCCTGGAATATCTCCGCGGGGATCGCGCCGAACACGGACACGGTGCCGTACCCGAGCACGCCCTGCGCCGCGACCATGGCATACAGCAGCACGGCATCGGGCCGTTCGGGCATGGCGAGCAGGATGACGTAGCAGAGCACGAAGCCGGCCATGCTGATGGTCCAGACCCATTCGCGGCCGATACGATCGGACAAGACGCCCAGCGCGATCTGCCCGCCGCAGGCGGTGAACCCGACCAGCGCCAGCGCGTAGGCCGCGGTCTCGGGCGAGAAGCCCTTGTCGGTCAGGTATTTGGTCTGATGTACCTGGATCGCATACCACGCATACAACGAACTGAAGAACGAAACGCCCAGCCACCAGAACCGCGTGGTGCAGACCGCCCGTCCCAACGTCCAGTCGGTCGCGGCCCAGGCCCGATCGACCACATAGTCATCCGGCCGATGCACGGCCTGTGTCTGGCCCGCGGCCGCGCCGCCGTCGGGCTCCAGGCCGAGGTCTTCGGGCCGGCGGCGTTGAAAGAGGATGTTCAGCGGCAGCACGACGGCGAGCAGCACCCCGGCCATGAGCCAGCACGCCTGCCGCCAGCCTGCCTGATCGATGATCCGCTGGAACCACGGAAACAGGACGATGGACCCGACGCCTACGCCCGAGAACGCAATGCCGAGCGCCCGTCCGCGGTGGCGCACGAACCAGAACGGCAGAAAGACGGAATGGCCCAGATAACTGGCGGCCGAGCTGGCGCCGCCGACCAGCACGCCGAAGGCCAGATACAGGTGCCACGGCTGCGTCACGAAAGTCATTGCGACCATCCCGATGCTGACGAGGACGGCGCTGACCGGAATCACGACCCGCGGCCCGAAGCTGTGCATGGACGTGCCGACGAACGGCGCATACACGATGGCCGCCAGAAAGCCGCACGAAAACGCCGCCGCGGTGGTCCCGCGCTCCCAGCCGAATTCGGCCAGAATCGGCGGGAACAGCAGCGAGAACGTCGTCCGCGTGTTGACCGCGATCGCGAGCGTCACGAAGGCGACGCCGACCACGGCCCAGCCGTAGAAGAAGGGGAAACCGTATGGGGAGAGAGGAGCCCGGAGATCCGACATAGTGCGCTGCGCTCGACGGCTCCGCACGATACATAAACGCAGTGGCTTTGTCTGTGGCGGCCCTTGTCGGGGGCGGACGGGTCTTATAGATTTTCGGCCTGAAACCCGCCGCTACACGCAAGGAGGCCCGACCATGCATTTCATGTGGTTCACGGAACGCGCGTATCACTACGACCCCGAGGAGTACCCCGAACGCGCCCAGGCGCTGGAAAACGAAATCGTCCGCGAACGCAGCTTCTTCGGCACGCCGAACACCTTCTTCGACCGACAGCACGGGGCGCGCCTGCTCAATCAATATCTGGACGAGAAAATCTACACCGACCAGGAACTGCTGAACTTCGACGGCATCATGCTCAACGAGCACCACGCCAACCCGTTCTGTCTGGGCGCGGTGATGGACGTCGAGGCCGCGATCCTGGCCAAGGCGACCAGTCGCGTGAAGATGGCACTGCTCGGCAACCCGGTGCCGACCGTCTCCAACGCCCTGCGGCTGGCCGAGGAACTGGCCATGATCGATCTGATCTCCAACGGCCGGCTGGTCACCGGCTGGGTGCGCGGGGCCGGCTCGGAACAGCTCGCCAACAACGCCAACCCGGCCTACAACCGCGAGTATTTCGAGGAAGGGATCGACTTCATCATCAAGGCGTGGACACAACCCGGCCCGTTCCGCTACGAGGGCAAACATTTCCATTTCCGCCACGTGAACCCCTGGGTCCTGCCTATGCAGGAGCCGCACCCGCCCTTCTGGATTCCCGGGCTGATCAGCCCGGAGACCGTGGCGTGGTGCGCCAAGCATCGCTATCCGTACGTAGCGTTGGCGACCCGTTTGGAACCGACCCTGGAATTGTGGGACTTCTACAATAAGGCGGCCGCTCGCGAAGGCTACCAAGCGGGGCCCGAGAACTTCGGCTACATGCAGCCGGTGATGGTCCTGGACAATCAGGAACGCGCCGAGGAGATGGGCAAGCGCATCCTGTACGGTGGCGCCTTCGCCCACTTCGCGCGCCCGGAGTGGATGTTCCCCTCGGGCTACAACTCCAAGGCCGCCACCCGACGCTTGGCAAAGACCAACTTCGGCATCCACGCCACGGGCAAGCCGTTGTACGGCGCGGGCGGCGAGACCACCTTCGAAGAGGTCGAGGGCGTCAAGAAGACGATCTACGACACCTATCCCGACGTGCTCAAGGAAATGGTGATGGTCGCCGGCACGCCCGACGACGTCATCCCGAAGCTCAAGAAGATCCAGGACATCCTGCGTCCGGGCATCTTCTCCTTCTGGCTCGACGGCCCGGTCCCGGCCAAGGATCGCATGCGATGCCTGCAACTCATCGACAGCGAGGTGATCCCGGCGATGCAGGAACACGGCAAAACGCTCGGCTTGGCCGGCCCCTACCACACCGTCCCGGGCGGGCGTCCACTGGCGAACGGTCGCCCCGAACCGGTGAGCGACGCCGCGGCCCTGGCCGAGTTGATGGCCGCCTGAACGGTCGCCGCGAAACACGACGGCCGGCGAGACGGACACGGGGAGCGAGTGATGAACGATTTCGATCCGACCCACCGCGGGTTCGTGAGTTACATCGACAAGTCGCGCGAGTTCTATCTGGCGCGCGGCTACGGGAACCCCTACCGCTGGGCGTCCTTTACGGACACGCCGTTCCGTCTGCCGGCCAAACCGCTGAGCGAGTGTCGGGTGGCGGCCGTCACGACCGCGGCGCGGTCGGTGGAGGACGCCAAGTCGTACACCGTTTACGCCGCACCGGGCGACCCGGCCCCTGCGACGCTGTACACCCGCCACCTGTCCTGGCACAAACAGGCCACGCACACCGACGACGTGGAAACGTTTCTGCCGCTCGGGCGGCTGGCGGAGGCCGCTGCCAGCGGACGCATCGGGAGCGTGTCTCCCCGCTTCTACGGTGTCAAGACGGATTACAGCGCGCGCCGCACCATGCAGGAATACGCACCGGCCATTCTCGACTGGTGCCGCGAAGACGGGGTGGACGCCGCTCTCCTCGTCGCCTTGTGACCGGTCTGTCACCAGACCGTGAGTCTGGTTGCCCGGCATCTCGAGGCGCACGGCATTCCGACCGTCGTGATCGGGTCGGCGCGCGACATCGTCGAACAGTGCGGCGTGCCGCGCTTCGTCTTCACCGACTTCCCGCTCGGCAACCCGTGCGGACGCCCCTACGACGCGGACATGCAGCGCACCATCGTCGGCACCGCGCTCGACCTGTTGGAGACCGCCCGCTTTCCACGCACGACCATCCAGACCCCGTTCCGCTGGGACGCCGGCGGCGAGTGGCGCGCGTCGTACATGCAGCTTTCCGAGGAAGCCGTCCCGGCCTGACGTCAACCGATGAGTGTTGTCTTCTATCCCCTCTCCCTCCTCGAGGGGGAAGAGGGTTCGGACTGAATCTTCGAATTGACCGGAAAATTTCGACCTGAACCACTACCGTCGTCCAGATATGCTAGATAATGAAAAGAGCATCACCCAACCGTCTTCGACACCAAACGTCGCAAGGGGCCGTCATGCCCGAAACCGAGCAAATCCAAATCAGGTTGGACCCGGGACTCAAAGCCGAAGCGGAGGCGGTTCTCGCACGACTCGGTTTGAAGCCCACGGAATTCATCTGCATGGCTCTCCGCCAACTGGTCGTTCGTAAGGAGCTCCCCTTCGACGCGCGCATCCCCAACGCTCAGACCGTCGCAGCCCTTGAAGAACCTCCCGATAATTTGCGGCGATTCGGTTCCGTGGGAGAAATGTTCGCCGACATCGAGAAACGAAGTCCCGTTGAATAGCTATGCGGGAGATTTCCTATACCAGCCGATTCCTCAAAGATTACAGGCAGATCAAAAAACGGGGCTGGGATCTGCAAAAACTCGAAGCATGTATTGAGGCGTTGGCACCGATCAACCGTTGCCAGGAAACGCGCGTCCTCATAGACTGTCGGGGAAATTTGCGGATACGTGGGACGCGCACGTTGGCTCGGACTGGATTCTCATTTACGAAATCCGTGAACGGCACCTGATTCTGCGGCGAACAGGAACACACGCCGACCTGTTTCGATGAACGGACTATGACCATAAGGTATCGAAATTTCCTGAGATTTCCTTCTCCCCCGGTCGAGACCGCCTCTGGTAACGACCGACGGACCCCAAAGACCTATCGGGCGCTGTCCCTCGCATATGGTATCCGAGTTTGCGTCCGAGCCGCCCCTGACCCTCCGGATCAGGGGCCGAGATGGGCGCGCAGCGTCGTGCCCGCGTACTCGGTCCGGTACACCCCGCGACGCTGAAGTTCGGGCACCAACAGATTCACGACGTCCTCGAAGTAGTCGGGCGCGTAATACGGCGGCGTGATCTGGAACCCGCTGCCGCCGCCCGCCTCGACGAAGTGCTGCATGGCGTCGGCGACCTGCGCCGGCGTGCCGACCAGGGGGTTGGTATCGCTGCCGGCCAGATACGTTTTGGCGATGTCGCGCAGCGTGATGTTCGGATCGGACTTCTGGTACATCTCGAACAGCCCGCGCGTGCCGGGCACTTCCAGGTTCTGCACCGGCGCGTCGAGATCGAAGCGGAACAGGTCGAGGTCGAAGTGCATGGACATCTGCGCCAGCGAGGCTTCGAGCGGAATCCGGCCGCGGATTTCGGCGTAGCGGGCGCGGGCTTCGGACTCGCTGTGCGCGACGAGCGGCTGACCGGCCCACAGAATCGGAATGGCCGCCGGGTCGCGTCCCAGACGCTCGGCACGGGCCGCGATGTCGTCGCAGAACGCGCGCATCTGCTTGACGCCGCGCGCGGCGCTGAAAATGCCCTCGGCGTGCCGGGCGGCGAACGCCCGGCCGCGGTCCGACTGTCCGGCCTGGAACAGGAACGGCCGGCGCCGCACGGACGGCATGACCGTGAACGGCCCCTGCGTCTTGTACCACTTTCCCTTGAAATCCACGCGGTGGACTTTTGTCGGGTCGGCGAACACGCGCGCCTCCATGTCCATTTCGACCGCGTCCGCGTCCCAGCTTTCCCACAGGCGGGAGCACACCTCCATGTATTCGTCCGCGCGCTCGTAGCGTTCATCGTGGGCCGGCAGGTCGTCCAGGCCGAAGTTCCGCGCCTCCGCGCTGGACGTGGACGACACGATGTTCCAGCCGATCCGCCCGCGCGTCAGATGGTCCAGCGTCGCC
This sequence comes from uncultured Binatia bacterium (SeqCode), assembly GCA_965200125.1. Lineage (GTDB taxonomy): Bacteria > Desulfobacterota > Binatia > Bin18 > Bin18 > Bin18. The sequence goes on from OZ241332.1 coordinate 2,725,584, forward strand.
AACGTTCGCGCCAGCAGGAACGGCGGATAGAACGTCGTGGACATGGTCACTGCAAAGCCGAGTTTGGTTGCGACGGCGGACAGCCACGTCACCAGGGCGACCGGGTCGTGGCTGGGAAACTGGATCGCATAGCGGATCTGCGCCGGCTGCGTGCCGCCGGCCAGCCCGTCCGCGAAGAACAGCATGTCGAACTTGCCGCGTTCCAGCGTCCGCGCGACCGATTCCCAGTAGTCGCCCTCGTACCAGCGGTAGCGGATCTTGTGCCGCGGATAGATCCACGACAGCGGCATGTGCGGCGCGGGCGTGAACAGCACGAAGCCGGCCAGATGGATCTGCTTGTCCATCGGGCCTACCACCAGCCCAACTGGAAGGTGTGCAGCGCGCGCCGCCGATAGTCGTACAGCGACGTGCCGCAGAAGCCGCAGCGCAGCGACGACCAGACCGAGCGCGGCCGGATCGCGGCGTGCAGCGGGCGCAGATAGTGCTGGTTGTCGTCCAGCAGATTCTCGGTCAGCGCCCAGCGCGTGACCTCGTACAGCGCGTAGCCGCACCTCGGCTCCGGGCAGGTCAGGACCATGCCGGCGATGAAGGGGCGGTTCTCCATGCGCGGGGCCGGCGTATGGGAGGAGTGCGTCCCGTGGCCCGCGTTACGATTCGGCATCGGCCGCCTCCGCGGCGAGCCGTTCCTGCAGGCGGTTCATGCCGCGCAGCCAACGGTCGTAGTCGCCCGTCTTGCGCTGCATGTAGTCCAGCACCTGGGGATGCGGGAGGATCAGAAAACGTTCGGCACGCAGGCCGTCCACGACTGCCTCGGCGAGTTCTTCGGGCTCGATCTCCCCGTCCACGCTGGCGGCCTGCGCGCCCCGGCTGTCGTCCAGCATCGGCGTGCGGACGGCCTGCGGACACAGGAGCGACACCTTGATGCCCTGGTGGGCGTGGCTCAGGGCCAGCCATTCAGCAAAGCCGACCGCGGCGTGTTTCGTCACCCCGTAGGAGGCCGAGCCGATCTGGTTGAGCAGGCCCGCGGCCGACGCCGTGTTCAGGAAATAGCCGCGCCCGCGCGCGATCATGCGCGGCAGCAGCGCGCGGGCCGCATAGACGTGGGCCATGACGTTGACGGCCCAACTCCGCTCCCAGTCCGCGTCCGCGGTCTCCGTACCGCCGGCAACCGCGATTCCCGCATTGGAGCAGAACAGGTCGATCGGTCCGTGGCCGCGCTCGGTCCACTCCACGACGTGCCGCACGTCGCGTTCTCTGGTCACGTCCGCAGACATGGCCACGCCGCCCACCTCCGCGGCGACCTCGGCCGCGCCGGCGGCGTTCCGGTCGACCACGACGACGGTCTTGGCGCCCTCGTCCGCAAAGCGCCGGCACAGGGCTTTGCCGATCCCGCTCGCGCCGCCCGTCACGACGGCGATCTTGTCCTCGAGTTCCATGCCTGCGTTCCCATCGGCTGACGCACCGGACCGCGGGCCGAATGCCACAGTCAGATGCCGAAGAAGGTGCGCGCGTTCTCGACCAGGATTTTCCTGACCGACGCGTCCGGCAAGGCCGACAACAGGTCGCGCGCCTTCTTCATGGGCTCGACGAACCCTTCGGCGTGCGGATAGTCCGAGCCCACGAAGAACTTGTCGTCCCCGGCCAGCGGGACGACCAGCGGAAACATCTGCTCTTCCGGGTCCCCGTTGATCCACACGTTCCGGGCGAAATACTCGCGCGGCGAGCGTTTCATCTGCGACGTCACCTTCATGTACTTGTAGCGATACTCGAAGCGCTCCAGCCACTCGCCGACCCAGCCGGCCATGGCCTCGATGGTCGCCACGCGCAGCTTGGGGAAGCGTTCGAACACGCCGTCGTACAGCATGGTGGTCAAACACTGCCGCGGGTCCTGGATGATGTTCATCGTTACGTACATGAAGCCGGGATCGCGGTCGCGGTAGAACTGGCTGCCGGTGTACTCCTTGTTGGCCGCCAGGTGAATGCCGACGCTCAGATCCAGGTCCTGGGCCGCGGCCCAGACCGGATCGAAGTCCGGGTGGCCCCAGCTTCGACCGTTGATCGGCATGGCGGCCAGAAAGATGGTGCGGCAGCCCAGCTTGGCGACGCGCTGCATCTCGGCCACGGCCAGTCGGGAATCGCGCAGCGAAATGTGCGCCGCGGGGAACAGGCGGTCGGCGTGCGCCGCGCACAACTCGAACGCCCAGGTGTTGTAGGCGCGGCACAGCGCGTCGGCCAGGAAGGGGTCGTCCACGTCGCCCTCCCACAACAGGCCGAGCGTGGGATAGATGACCTGCGCGTCGATGCCCTCGGCGTTCAGAAAGCCGATGCGCTTGTCCATGTCCTGCCAGTCCGCGCTGTGGACCAGGTATTGGTCGAAATGGTCGATGTCCCGGCCGGTCTCCTTCTGCCCGTAGGCCACGACCGCGCTGAGCAATTCGTCGACGTCGAGAATCTGCATGACCTTGCCGTCGCACACGAGTTGCTGGGCGCCGGCGGCGTCCTTCTCCACGCGCATGACGCGGTCGCGGTATTTGGCGTCGGTGAACTGCTCGAACAGGTCGAGCGGCTCCATGAAATGACTGTCGCCATCGATTGCCTGCATGGGGGCCTCCTTTATCTCCGGCGAGGGTGCACGGGGCGAACCGGTGCGCGTTGGCGCGCATTATCCTCCCCGCCCGCGAAAATTGTCAATCGAAACAAGCAGTCGGAAAGGGAATTGTACAGAAGACGCTCCCGAAGACAGGTTTTCCGCGTCATACCCCCGTTCAAGCCGGGGGCAGGCTCTGCGGAAGCAGGTATCCATCCCCTGGATTCCCGCTTGCGCGGGAATGACGACCGGGTGGGATATTCAAGTATGTCATTCCCATCCGGAAAAGAACTTCCGCCCATGCCCGCGGTCATGGTACGAACCACCGAGTCCGAAAACGTTGCAGGGACTCCAACACAGGAGGTAATCATGCCGACCGTCGATTTTTCTCTGACCGACAAGGTCGCCATCGTCACCGGCGGTTCCAAGGGGATCGGGCGGGCGATCGCACTGGCGTTCGCCGAGCACGGGGCCGACGTGGTGCTGGCCGCCCGCGGACGGGACGCGTTGGAACGGGCCAAAGCCGAGGTCGAAGCGACCGGCCGCCGAGCCCTCGCCGTGCAGGCGGACATGTCGAACAGCGCGGATTGCGACAAGCTGTATCGAGCCACGCTCGACGCCTTCGGCGGCGTGGACGTCCTGGTCAACAACGCGGCCGGCGTCTCGCTGGTGACGCTCGCCGAAGAAAACGAGGCCGCGTTCCTGAAGCTGATGACGACCAACGTCTGGTCCCCGCTCCATCTGGCGCGCCTGTGCCGGGAGTCCATGCGCGAGCGTGGCGGCGGCGCGGTCATCAACGTCACGTCGAACGAAGGCGTGCGCCCGTCGATGGGCATCGGCAGCTACGCGCTGTCCAAGGCGGCGCTCATCAACATGGCGCAACTGCTCGGCAAGGAGTGGGCCGCGGACAGGATTCGGGTGACGTGTATCGCCCCGGGCCTGATCCGCACCGAACTGGCGAAAGAGTTGGTCGAGGCGGTGGAGAAGAGCGGCTCCCCCATCAACCCGCAGAAGCGCGTGGGCGAGGCGTACGAAATCGCCGGGCTCGCCGTATTTCTCGCCAGCCCGGCGGGAACGTTCGCAACCGGCATGACCTACGTGGTGGACGGGGGCGAAGTCAGCGCCGGCCCGGGCGACGTGGTGGTGATGACCGCGGAAGAAACGGTCCAGGACAAACGAAACAGGAAGTGATTCCGCCCGACGACACGGCACGCCTCCGCGTCGTGGGAAATGCGAGGGGACGGCCCCTTCGCAAACCCGGTGGAGCGCGAGAAGTTGGCCCCCTCGCAAACGAAAACCGGAGTGCCGCCATGAGCTTCGAACTCGAAGAAACGACCATCGCCGCCATTCATACGGCGCTGCGGGCGGGCGAGATCACCTGCGTCGGACTGCTCGATGCCTACCTGGCCCGTATCGACGCCTACGACCGCAACGGGCCGGCGCTCAACTCGATCGTGACGGTGAATCCCACTGCGCGGGACGAGGCCGCCCGGTTGGACGCCGCGTTCTCCGCCTCCGGACAACTCCAGGGCCCGCTGCACGGCGTGCCTATCGTCGTGAAGGATCAGGCGGAAACCGCGGGCATTCCGACCGCGTTCGGTTCGATTGCGCTGGACGGCTACGTGCCCGACACCGACGCCACGGTGATCGCCAAACTGCGCCGAGCCGGCGCAATCATTCTCGCCAAGACCGCCATGCCCGACTTCGCCACGTCCTGGTTCGGCTATTCGTCGAAATCGGGCGTGACGAAAAACCCGTACAACCCTGCGCACGATCCGGGCGGGTCGAGCAGCGGAACCGGCGCCGCGGTGGCCGCCAGCCTCGGCGCCGTCGGCCTGGGCGAAGACACCGGCGGTTCCATCCGCCTCCCTGCTTCGTTCGACAACCTGGTCGGCCTGAAGGTCACGCCCGGGCTGGTCAGCCGCGCCGGCATGTCGCCGCTCGTCGTCTTTCAGGACTCGGCCGGCCCGATGTGCCGCACGGTCACGGATGCCGCCAAACTTCTGGAGGTCATCGCCGGCTTCGACCCAGCGGATCCCTACACGGCGACCGCGGCGATCGCCGGCCACGTTCCCTACGCCGAACGGCTGGACGCTCGATCGCTACAAGGCGCGCGGCTCGGCGTGCTGCGCGAGGTGTTCGGCGACCCGACCGATCCCCAAGCCGCGGAAGTGAACGCCGTCATCGAAGAAGCGCTGGCGGCCCTCACCGCGGCCGGCGCGACGCTCGTCGACGTCACCATCCCGGACTTGGCGGACTGGCTCGAGCGGACGTCGCTGTACGTCACCCACTCGCGGCACGACATCGACGGCTTTCTCGCTGCGCGCCCGCAATTCGCGGGCAAGACCCTCAAGTGCATCGTCGAGGCGGGCGACTATCACCCGCAGTGCGACCTGATCGACGCGCTGGTGACCGGCCCCGAAGACCCCTATGCGGAGCCCGACTATTACGAACGCTACGCCGCGCGCGAAAAATTCCAGCGGCTGGTCGTGAACTGCATGGCCGCCGCGGGCGCGGGTGCCCTGGTCTTTCCGACCACCCAGGTGCCGGCGCCTTCCCATGTAGAGTTGGAGGCCGGCAAGTGGCGCCCCGTGTTGACGTTTCCGACCAACACGCTCCTCGCGGCCCAGACCTGGATGCCGGCGGTCAGCGTGCCGGCCGGCTTCACGTCGGGTGGCCTGCCCGTCGGCCTGGAGATCGTCGGCCTGCCGTACCGCGAGGCCGATTTACTGTCGCTGGCGTACGCCTTCGAGCAAGCCACGCTACACCGTCGTCCGTCCCCGCACACCCCCAAGCTGACGGATTAGCTTGGCGCCGGCCGCATGACGACGATTTGGAGAATCCGACGGAAGATCGTCGACCGAGCCTATTCTCTGTCTTCTCATGCGGAAGCCGAAATGTTGGACGATAGGTTGGAACGAAACGATATCGAGAACGCAATACTCAGAGGACGGATCGAGAAGAGATTGTCGGAGGACGTTCGCGGCATACGGTATCGGATAGAAGGACCTGCAGAAGATGGACGGCTGATCCACGTCGTATGTCGTTTCAAAGAAAACGCCTTTCTCATCATCATCACGGCCTACATCCTGACGGAGGACCCATGACCTGCGAGTTCTGTAACGGCGAGACCAGAAAGAAAAATGTCAAGCGCCAGCATTGGCTCCGAGGAAAACTCTATATTGTCGAGAACGTTCCCGCGGAGGTTTGTTCGGACTGTGGTGAACGCTACTTTCACGCTGCGACTCTCGATAAAATCGACCGTCATCTTTCAACCGAACACCGGATCAAGGATCGCATCGAAGTCGAGGTCGTCAGCTTGTAATCAGCCTCGCTCGGCCTGTTGTCGAACAGGCTGCCGCGGACGTGACGAATCCCCAATCAAGGAGACGCCAATGCAACAGCGCCATTTCGAGATGATCCAGACGAACGGGATCCGGCTGCGGACGGTCGTGGAGGGCAGCGGGCCGCTCGTGATCCTGCTGCACGGCTGGCCGCAGTGCTGGTATCTGTGGCGGCACCAGATCGATCCGCTGGTCGCCGCGGGCTACCGCGTCGCCGTGCCCGACCAGCGCGGATACGGCGGCAGCGAGTGTCCGCCCAAGGTGTCCGACTACGACATTCGTACGCTGGCCGCGGACGTCGCGGGTCTTGCCGCGGCGCTAGGCCACGCGGAGTTCACGCTCATCGGACACGATTGGGGCTGCGTGGTGGCCTGGAACACCGCGTTGCTGCACGAGGACGTGTGCACCGCGGTGATGGGTCTGTCCGTTCCCTTCTGGCGCATGACGGACGTGGCGCTGAATCCGCCGGGCATGGACGACCGCTTCTGGTACATCCGCCATTTTCAGGAAGAAGGCCGCATCGAAGCCGAACTCGAAGCGGACCTCGAACGCAGCCTGCGCATTCTGTACTTCGGGTTGTCGGCCGACTCGCCGCCCGGCAGCTGGATGCAACAACTCGAACACCCGAAGTCGAGCGGGCTGCTCGATACCCTGCCGGAACCGGATCGGCTGCCGGCGTGGCTCAGCCGAGCCGACCTCGACTACTACGTCGAGCAGTACCGCACCAGCGGATTCCGCGGGCCGGTGAACTGGTATCGGAACATTCCGACGAACAACGCCCTGACCCCGGAACTCGAAGGCAAGAAATTCGCCCAGCCCGCGGCGTTCGTGGCCGGGGCGGAGGATGACGTGCTGCTCTACGACCCCGACTGGCGGGATACGTTTCCGAACGCCTTCCACGACCTGCGCATGCTGGAGTTGATCGACGGCGCCGGCCATTGGGTACAGGCGGAAAAGCCGCAGGAGACGACCGACCGCATCCTGCAATTCCTGCGCGGGCTCTGACTCGCCCAGGATGGGCACAGTGACCGGAACCATGGAGCGGGTTTGCGCGCGCGAACTCGATTGGCCGTCCGTTTCGTCAGCGTGACCGGTATGAGCATTCCGAAGAACGCGAAAACGATCGTCGGTTATTGCGAACCGCTGTCGCTGCGGGCGGGAGAATCGCTGCGACTCATGGCCTCCAGCCACCGGCCCGGGTCGGCGCGGCTCGACCTGGTGCGCATCCGCTGCGGCGACCCGACGCGCAGCGGCCCCGGCTTTTCCGAAGAAGTCGTGCCGAGCGCATTGCCGGCGGAGGTCGGACTCGAAGAACAGCCGCTCCGGCCCGGATCGCACGCCGCAATCGATCTGTCGGGCCTGACCGTGACCCGGCGTCTGGAACTTTCGCTCTGCGTATTCGCCACCCGACCGGATCAGGATCAATGTTTGGTGTGCCTAGTGCCGGAACAGGATGGGGCGCCGCTGTTGAAACTCGTGATAGTCCGCGGACGGCTGACGGCCCGTGTCGGCGCAACCGACCTGGTTCTCAGACAGCAGCCGCTCCAACCCAAACGCTGGTATCGTGCCGCTCTCGACGTCACCTTCGGTTCTGAATCCGGCGCCCGCGGTATGCTCCGTGCATCGCTGACGCCGCTCCCCAGCCGCTCGCCCGGGGCCGACGCGTTCGAGCGGCTGGAACCGGTCACGACCGAGGTGCCGCTTCCCGATTACGCCCTGTGCGGGACGCTCCGCACCTGTCTTCTCGCGGCCTCCCCCGACGGGGAACGCTTCGACGGCCGGCTGGCGCGGCCCGAATTGACGCTCGACGACACCCGCCTCGCCTGGGACTTCGCCCAGGACATGGGCAGCCGGCGCATCGTGGACACGAGTGGCCACGCCCGCCACGGCGTGCTGCACCAACTGCCGGCCAGAGCCGTCACCGGCCCCGACTGGGACGGTCAATCTCACACCTGGACGACCCTGCCATCGCACTACGACGCGATCCATTTCCATACCGACGACCTGTACGACGCAGGTTGGCCGACCACCGCGGAACTCGCCCTTCCCGCGGAGTTGCGGAGCGGCATCTACGCCTTTCGCCTGCGCGCCGGCGACGCTGAGGACCGCGTACCGTTCTTCGTGCGGCCGGCCCGCGGGGCGGCCACCGCTGACGTAGCTCTGCTGCTGCCGTCGTGCACCTACATGGCGTACGCCAACCACCGGATGTTGTTCGAGGGGGCGGAATTCGTGGCTGCGCGTTCGCGCCTGCGTCCCGAGCATGAATACCTGCGCGCGCATCCCGAGATCGGGCCGTCCACGTATGAAAAACACGGCGACGGTAGCGGAGTGATGTTCAGTTCGCGGCGGCGGCCGGTCTTGCAATTGCGGCCGGGCGCAGACGGCTGGAACTTCACGCCCGATACGGACGTCAACGCCTTTCTGGAGCATTGCCGGGACACGGGCGACATCGCCGGCCACGACGTCATTGCGGACGAAGACGTGCACGCCGAGGGCGTGGACGCGCTCGCCCCGTATCGGGTGATCGTCACCGGCAGTCACCCCGAATACTGGTCCACGCCGATGCTCGACGCCCTGGAAGCGTGGCTGCGCCGCGGCGGCCGGCTGATCTATCTGGGCGGCAACGGATTCTACTGGCGCGTGGCGCTGAGCGACGCATGGCCCGGGGCCGTGGAATTGCGCCGCGCCGAAGACGGGGTGCGCAACTGGCAGAGCGAGCCGGGCGAATCCTACCACGCCTTCACCGGCGAATACGGCGGCCTGTGGCGCCGGCTGGGCCGCACGCCGAACAGCCTGGTCGGCATCGGATTCGTCGCCCAGGGCTTCAAACGCGCCATCGGCTACGTGCGCCGCCCGGCCAGCCGCACCTCGCGCGCGGTCTGGATCTTCGACGACGTGGACGACGAGCGCATCGGCACCTCGGGTCTCGGTGGCGGGGCCGCGGGACAGGAAATCGACAGTTACAACCCGGCGTTGGGTTCGCCTGTCCACGCCGTCGTATTGGCCTCGGCCACCGGCTTCGGGCCGGACATGACCCGCGTCAAGGAAGAATTGCAGGCGTGGACCAGCGTGCCCTCGCCCGACCCGGTGGTGCGCTCGGACGTCGTATTCTTCGAGACGCCGGCCGGAGGCGCCGTCTTCTCGGTCGGCTCGATCGCCTGGTTCGGCGCGCTGGCCCGCAACGGCTACGACAACGACGTCGCCCGCATCACCGCCAACGTCGTACGCCGCTTCGCCGACCCGGCGTCGTTCGAGCCGCCCGCCCCGCAGGCTGAATGACGTCATGTCCCTTCCCTATGCAGAGCGGGCCGTGGTGGACATTCGCAAACTCCGAGACTACTGCTTGAATCCCCTGCACGACGAAGGGAAACACAAAGCACGGCTGTTTGCGGCTCTAGGGCTCGACGCCGACGACGCGGAGGATATCCGCGACGTCTTACTCCAGATAGTCAAAACGAACGACGCGCAGCCAGGACGCCGTGACGCCTATGGCCAACGCTATGCTGTAGATTTCTTTCTCGTCAGGCGTGGCAAACGAACTCCGATTCGGAGTGGGTGGATTATCGAGCATGGGAGGGATATCCCGAAGCTCACCACATGCTACCCCCTCTGAGAAAAGAGGCAGGCGATGTCAGCCCAGATGAAACTGTTCGACGTAGTGGCGCTCACCGTTGACCTGCCGAACTATAAACTGTGCCGTGGGCAGGTAGGGACGGTCGTGGAAGTTCTGGAGGATGGGGCCGCGTGTGAGGTCGAATTTTGTGATCGAGAAGGCCGGACGTACGAGTCGGTGGGGCTCCGTCCGGAGCAGATCATGGTGTTGTACTATGCGCCTGTAGCTCTCTCACCGCGGGCACCCGAAGCGGCATAAAGTGCTTGTGGGGGCAGGCTCGAAGTCCCGGTGCCCGTAAATACCGGTCGCGGAGTGATGAGACGCAGGCAATCGCGCCATCTAAGCGAGCTTCCGACCTCCAGTGTTTAGAAGAGGGGGGAAGTCGATGACCTCTGCAACCTCGCCTGCTCCGGAACGCGCGCCCGCCCGCCCCGCGTTGGCCCGCGTGTGGGAGCAGCTCGCGCTCGGCAATCTCAGGTTGCGCAACCGTATTCTGCAGCCCGCGCACAGTTCGCAGCACGGCGACCCGCGCGACCACGTGTTCTCCGAGCGGCAGATCGCCTATTTCCGCGAGCGCGCCAAGGGCGGCGTGGCCCTGGCAATTACCGAGACGGTGGCCGCGGCGCGCAGCGCGTTGGGGTCGTTCTTCCACATCGTGGACGTGTGGAGCGAGGACTGCATTCCGTCCATGCGCCGGCTGGCGGACGCGGTGCACGCACATGACGCGGCCATCTTCATTCAACTGGCTTCGATGGGCGTTCACGACCGCGGCCGGATGTTCATCGACCGCAACAAACCCATCTGGGGCGCGTCGCGCATCCCGTCCATCGTGCACAACGAGATTCCGCTGGTGATGGGGCCGGACGAGATCGACGAATTGACGCGCGACTTCGGCCAGTCCGCTGCCAACGCCAAACGCGCCGGCATCGACGGGGTGGAACTGCACGGGGCGCACAGCTACGGGCTGGGCCAATTCATGAGCCCGACCTACAACACGCGCGACGACGCGTACGGCGGCACGCCGGCCAAACGCTGCCGCCTCGTCATCGAGTGCGCCGAGCAGGTCCGCGAGCGGGTCGGCGCGGAGTATGTGGTCGGCGTGCGGCTGTCCTGGGACGAATTCCTCGGGCCGCAGGGCGGCATCACGCCCGACCAGGCCGAGGAACAATTGGAGGTCTTGGCGGCGACCGGCCTGTTCGACTTCTTCAACATTTCTGCGGGCGGCTACCACACCTTGCATTTGGCGTTGCCCGGCATGGAAGGCGACGAGGGCGAGGGCTGGCTGGCGCCGTTCGGCAAACGCGCCAAAGAGATCGTGGGCGACCGCGGCAAGGTCTTCGTGGTGGGCAAGGTGCGCGACCTGCATACGGCCGAGAGGATGCTGGCCGAAGACGCGGCCGACATGGTCGCCCTGGCGCGGCAACTGCTGACCGATCCGTTCACCGTCAAGAAGACGCGCGAGGGACGCGAACATGAAATCATCCGCTGCAACCGCTGCAACGAGTGCGGCGCCCGCCTGTTCGAGCACCGCGAGTTGGTCTGCACGCTGAATCCGGTCAGCGGCCGAGAAGCGTATTGGGGCGAGGGCTCGTTGACGCCCGTGCCGGACGCCGATCGGAAACGGACCGTGGTGGTCGGCGGCGGGCCGGCAGGCATGAAGGCCGCGGCCGTGGCGGCCAAACGCGGCCATGCGGTCACCCTGCTCGAACGCAGCGACCGCTTGGGCGGGCACCTGCGCGTGCTCGAACGGCTGCCCGGGCTGGCCGATTGGGCGACCGCCATCGACAACCTGGAACGCGAGGTGGCGAACGCCGGGGTGGACGTGCGGTGCGGCGTGGACGTGACCGTCGAATCCCTCCGCAACGCCGAGGCGAACGGCATCGTGGTGGCGACCGGCGCCTCCTACGAGCGGACCGGGCTCAGTATGTACCGTCCCGAACGCGAGGCCATTCCGGGCGCGGACTCGGCACAGGTCGTGGACGTGGGTACCGCGGCCGAGCGGGCCCTGGACGATCCCCGGGCGCTGGGCTCGCGCGTGCTGATCCTGGAAGAGACCGGGGCGCATCTGGCCTTCGGCCTCGCGGAACTCCTCGCCGAAGCCGGGGGTGAGGTGGAGATCGTGAGTCCGCGCATGTTCGCCGGCGAACGGTTGTTCCGCAATCTGGACATCAACTACGTGTTCCCGCGGCTCAAGAAGTTGGGCGTGCGGATCACCAGCCAGTGCTTCGTCGATGCCATTCGGCCGAATCCGTCCGACGCGGCGCGCGTAGATGCGGACGTGTACGACGTCTGGGCCGGACCCGAAGCGGTCGAACCCCGTCGGGACCTGGATACCGTCGTCATGTCCATCCTGCGCACACCCAACGACGCGCTGTACCTCGCGGCGAAGGACGCTTTTCCCGAGATGGTGAGAATCGGCGACGCCGCGGCGCCCCGCGACGTGACCGCGGCCATCTTCGATGGGGAGGAATGCGGCCGTGCGCTCTAGTTCCACGCTTTGACGAAACGCCTGCCAACGAAAGGGAGACACCATGCAGATGAGCCGGTCCGTCACCTACACCCGAGACGGCGACGTCGGGATCGTCACCCTCGACAACCCGCCCGTGAACGCCCTGAGCCAACACGTCCGGCAGGGGCTGCTCGATAGCTTTACCGCGGCGAGCCGCGACGACACGTGCGCCACCGTCCTCATCTGCGCGGGGCGGACCTTCATTGCCGGCGCGGACATCACCGAGTTCGGCAAGCCGCTCCAGCCGCCGAGCTTTCTGGGCACGATGGAGATCATCGAAAACCTGCAGAAACCCGTCGTCGCCGCGGTCCACGGCACCGCGCTCGGCGGCGGGCTGGAAACCGCGCTGTGTTGTCACTACCGCGTGGCGGTACCGTCGGCACGTGTCGGACTGCCCGAGGTGGCGTTGGGGCTGCTACCCGGGGGTGGCGGGACGCAACGTCTGCCGCGGCTGATCGGACCCGAGGCCGCGTTGCAGATCATCACCAGCGGCGTGCCCGTGTCGGCCGGCGAGGCGCACGCGACCGGCGTGATAGACGAACTCGTTGAGGAGGGCACCCTGCGCGAGAGTGCGCTCGCGTTCGCGCGCACTCTCGTGGCCGAGGGGGCGCCGCTCAAGAAAGTGCGTGACCTGACCGACAAGGTGACCGGCGTGGATCCGGCCATTTTCGCTGCCGCGCGCAAACGTCTCGCAGTGGAGCGTCGCGGTTTCGAGGCGCCGCAACGCTGCATCGACTGCGTCGAGGCGGCCTGTACCTTGCCGTTCGACGAGGGACTCGCCAAGGAGCAGGAGTTGTTCCGCCACGTGCTGGCCAGCCGGCAATCGGTCGCGCAACGGCACATCTTCTTCGCCGAGCGGGCCGCGGCCAAGGTCGGCGACATACCCAAGGACACCAAGCCCCTGCCGGTCGGCAAGGTCGGCGTCATCGGCGCGGGCACGATGGGCGGCGGCATCGCCATGACCTTCGCCAACGCCGGCATCCCCGTCACGCTGCTGGAGACCGGGCAGGAGTTGCTGGACAAAGGCGTGGCCGTCGTGCGCGGCCACTACGAACGCAGCGCCAGGAAAGGCCGTTTCACGGACGAACAGGTGGCGCAGCGCATGGACCTCATCACGCCCAGCCTGGACTACGCCGACGTGGCCGCCGCCGACCTGATCGTCGAAGCCGTGTTCGAGAACATGGACGTGAAGAGAGACGTGTTCGCGAAGCTCGACGCGGCGACCAAGCCCGACTGCATTCTGGCGACGAACACGTCCACCCTGGACGTGAACGCCATTGCCGCGGCAACCGCGCGACCGGACAAGGTGTTGGGGATGCACTTCTTCAGTCCGGCCAACGTCATGCGGTTGCTGGAAATCGTGCGCGGCGAAAAGACGAGCTTCGCCACGCTGGCGACGGCGCAGGCGGTCGCCCGCCGCATTCGGAAGATCGGAGTCGTGGTGGGCGTGTGCGACGGGTTCGTGGGCAACCGCATGTTGCATCCGTACAGCGCCCAGGCGGAATACCTGATCGAAGAAGGCTGCCTGCCCCAGGACGTGGACGCCGCGGCGTACGAGCTGGGCTTGGCGATGGGGCCGTTCGCCATGGCCGACCTCGCCGGCCTCGACGTGGGCTGGCGGATCCGCCAGGGCAAGGGGCTGCCGGACCGCCTGCCCGAAGGCGCGCGCTACAGTGCGATTGCCGACCGAATTTGCGAAATGGACCGCTTCGGCCAGAAGACCGGCGCCGGCTATTACCGCTACGAACCGGGCGACCGCACGCCGCATCCCGACCCGGCCATCGAACGGCTGATTCTCGACTACGCCAAGGAAAAAGGCATTCGGCGGCGCACCATTGCCCGCGAAGAAATCGTCGAGCGCCTGCTGTACGCACTGGTCAACGAGGGCGCCCGGATTCTGGACGAGGGGATTGCGCAGCGGGCCAGCGACATCGACACGATCTACGTGTACGGCTACGGCTTTCCCGCCTATCTCGGCGGCCCGATGTTCTATGCCGACAGTGTCGGGCTCGCGCAGGTGTACGACCGGGTGTGCGCGTTCAGCAGCCAGGACCCGGCCTCGTGGCAGCCCGCCCCGCTCCTCCAGAAGTTGGCCGAGGAGGGCGGCACGTTCAATTAGGGGTCGGCTCGGTACGGTCGGGTTTGAGGAGCTTCGCCCGCTTCCAAAAGGCGTCGTCCAGCTCGGGAATGTCGCTGAAGTCGATCTCCCGGTCTTCGACCGGGGCGATCTGTTCGAGCGTCAGGGGTTTCCCGTATGTGCTCATGGAGCACCTACCTTCCCATGCCCTACTTACGGCGTGATTTCCGCGGCCTGCAAGAGCCGGGGAATGTGGGCTTCCCATCCCAGCGTCATGAGATGCACGCCCTGACACACGGGTTCGAGTTGCCGGATCAGGCGGCCCGCAATGTCGAGGCTCGTGGCGACGCGGTCGTCCGCGGCGGCCAACTCGCGGATGAGCGTGGCCGGAACCGTGACGCCCGGCACCTTCTCGTTCAGATACTTTGCCATCGAAGCGGATTTGAGCAGCAACACCCCCGCGATCACGGGAACGTTATGAACCCGGGCCGATTCCATGAACGCGGCGAACGCGTCCGGCTCGTAAACCGCTTGGGTCTGGAAGAATCGGGCACCGGCTTCCACCTTGTCCGCCATGCGGCGGAGTTCCTTCTCCCGGTCCGGCGCCCCCGGATTCACCACCGCGCCGGCATGGAATCGCGGGCTGCCGTCCAGGGCTGCGCCCCCGAGGTCGTGACCGGCCTGAAGCACCGACAACGCGTGCAACAGCCCGATCGCGTCGAGGTCGAAGACCGGCTTGGCTTCGGGATGGTCGCCGCCGCGCGGGTCGTCGCCAGACATACACAAGACGTTGCTGACGCCCAGAGCCGCGGCCCCCAACAAGTCGGCCTGCAAAGCCAGCCGGTTCCGGTCGCGGCCGGTCACCTGCACGATGGTCTCGATGCCGCGTTCGTGCAGCAGGCGCGCGACCGCCAGCGGCGACATGGTCATCCGCGCGGTATGGGAATCGGTCAGATTACAGGCGGCAACCAGTCCCTTCAGACGGGCGGCCTTGTCGAACAGAGCCGTCAGGTCGGTCCCTTTGGGGGGATTCAATTCCGTCGTCACGACAAAGTGTCCGGCTTGCAGCGCCGTTGCCAGTCCGTTCATACGCCTCCACGTTTTAGAGGATAGAAATCACGCAATTGCGGACAATCTGCTCACGCCGGCCGGCCTGGGAGAAGGTGGGAGTTGAGGGAGAATCGAGGGGTTGGAAGACGTTCAGCCCGTGTCCTTGAATTTCGCGTCAGCACGGCCAAGTCTCTTTTTCTTGGACTCCGGCCACCACATGACCAGCCAGTAACAGACGATTGCGAGCCCGACCGTCGCCCCGATCGGCAGACCCAACTCCCCCGGTCCGAACCCGCGGTGTGCGAGCGCCTGAGATGGAATGAGCAACAGGCCCGCGGCGATCGCCACCACAGTCGGCAGCCTCCCTCTTCGCCGCATGACACGATTTCTTCGGAGAAGCATCGGACGCGACTATACTACGTCTGCGGCGGGCTTACCAACGGCCCGATTCTAGGGTTACGTTGGGCGCGCTGGACTTTCATGGTATAGGAAGGCGCCCGTTGGAGAAATCGCCGTTTTGGAAACGGGCTTTTGGGGCATGGAGCAAACGGAATTCAATCAGCGCCTCCTGGCATTCCTGGCCGCGTCGCCGACCCCTTTTCACGCCGTGGAGCAGATGAGCACCCGGCTGATCGACGCCGGTTTCGTTCTCCTGCATGAAGAGGATGCCTGGCAGGTCGTACCCGGCGGACGGTATTTCACCACCCGGAACGGTTCGTCCATCATCGCGTGGCGGATGCCCGGCGGCGGGATGGACGACCTGGCCGAATACGGATTGCGCATGGTCGGGGCGCACACCGATTCGCCGTGTCTGAAGCTCAAACCGCGTCCGGTGCTGCATCGCAACGGCTACCTGCAACTGGGCGTCGAAGTGTACGGCGGCGCGCTGCTCAACCCCTGGTTCGATCGCGATTTGTCCATCGCCGGGCGAGTCGCCTACGAGACCGAGACGGATACGCTCGCCCACGCACTGATCGATTTCCGCGAGCCCGTCGCCATCATCCCCAGCCTCGCCATCCATCTCGACCGCGAGGCCAATGCCAATCGCTCGATCAACGCGCAGACCTATTTGCCCCCGCTCGCAGGGCAGAGCGGCGCCCCGCCGGATTTCGGAGCGATACTCAACGCCCGCCTCGAAATCGCCGGCCTATCGGACGTCCACCGTGTGTTGGACCATGACTTGCTGCTGTACGATACGCAGCCGCCGGGACTCATCGGCTTGCACCAGGAATGGATCGCCTCGGCCCGGCTCGACAATCTGTTGAGCTGTTTCGTCGGCCTGACCGCCTTGTCGGACACGACGACCGACTTCGGCTCGCTCCTGGTGTGCAACGATCACGAAGAGGTCGGCAGCACGTCGGCCCCGGGCGCGAGCGGCCCCATGCTGACGCACCTGCTGGAGCGCCTCCTCCCCGACGCCAACGTCCGCGGCAGAACCCTTGCCCGCTCGCTCCTCGTCTCCACCGACAATGCCCACGGCCTGCACCCCAACTTCGCCGACCGGCACGACGCCAACCACGCGCCGCTGCTCAACCACGGCGTGGTACTCAAGGTCAACGCCAACCAGCGCTATGCCAGCACCGGCGAAACCGGCGCGACCTTCCGTAAACTGGCCGCGGAGGCCGAGGTGCCGGTGCAGACCTTCGTCATGCGCAGCGACCTAGCTTGCGGCAGCACCATCGGGCCGCTCACCGCGGCGCAAATCGGCGTGCGTACCCTGGACGTCGGCGTCCCGCAGTGGGCCATGCACTCCATCCGCGAAGTTGCCGGCACGACCGACGCCTATCAACTGAGCCGCCTGCTGAGCCGGTTCTTCACGGCTCCCCGTGTCTAAAAACAGGCTGGCGGGCAGCATCTTTCCGATCTCACCGAGAAGGCGGCCTATGAACGAACATCCCGAGACGAATCCTCCGCCGAACTTCGAGACCGGCGGCCGAACCTGCTCACTGCTCTCCGTGGTCATCCCCTGCTTCAACGAGGAAGAAGTCCTGCCCAAGACACATCCTCGACTGATCGAGGTCCTGGAGACGCTTCCTGTCCACGCCTTCGAAGTCATCTATGTCGATGACGGCAGCCGCGACACCACAATGGACATCCTGCGTCAAATCCAGCGCGCCGACACTCGGGTTCGGGTCGTCGGCCTATCCCGCAATTTCGGCCAGGAGACAGCCATGGCTGCGGGCTTGCAGAACACCGCGGGGCAAGCCGTCGTTGTTATCGACGCCGACTTTCAGGACCCACCCGAGGTCATCCTCAAGATGGTGGACCGCTGGCGGCAAGGCGTAGACGTCGCCTACGGCGTGCGCACCCAACGCGATGGCGAGACACTCTTCAAGCGCATGACATCCAGTCTCTTCTATCGTATCCTCAACCGCCTCGCCGATATCGACGTTCCGCTCGACACAGGCGAGTTCCGCCTGATAGACCGCGCGGTGGTGGACGCGATCCTGGCCATGCCGGAACATGATCGCTTTTTCCGCGGCATCGTGGCCTGGGCTGGCTTTCGGCAGGAGCCTATTCACTTCAGCCGGCTGGAGCGGTCCTGCGGCGCATCCAAATATCATTTCAAAAACAGGCTGAGTCTGGCCACTTCCGCCATTTTCTCGTTTTCCCTCGTACCGCTGCGTCTGGCGACGTGGTTCGGCCTGCTCGCCTTGGGGCTGGCTCTGTCGGGCATTCTCTACGTCCTGGGTCTTCGGCTCCTGACCGACGCGTGGATATCCGGCTGGGTGTCGCTGCTTATCGCCGTCCTGTTTCTCGGCGGCGGGCAACTCGTGTTTCTCGGCATCCTCGGCGAATATGTCGGGCGCAGCTACTCGGAAGTAAAGCGGCGTCCACTCTATTTCGTGAAGGAACGGCTGGGGTTCACCTCTATCAGCCGGTAGACAGTCAGCCTATCGACCGGGCGCGCATCTAGAATGCCCATGCTCGTCCTCCTTCCGGTGACGTTTTTCGGCACGCTGCTTCTTGCGTTTGTCGGAATCGGCCGGCTCGGTCTTCGGCAAAGCTTCGTGTCCGCGGCGACCGTCTATACATTGTGCCTCGTCTGCGCCACCGAAGTGTTTTCGATCTGGAATCTCTTACGGCTTGAGCCGTTGCTGGTCTTTTGGACCGGCTGCACCGTTCTTTCTGTCTTCTCCCTGTCGAGGTACGGCGACTGGGAAGCGACGAGACAGGCGGTGCGTGGAGCCTCGAAGATGTTCCGGGCGGCCAGATTCGAGATCTCCGCAATCGTGGTGATCCTGGCGACTATTCTGCTGATTGCCGTCGTGGCGCCGCCCAACAGTTGGGACTCCATGGTGTATCGCATGACGCGGGTCGTGATGTGGATGCAGCAAGAGAGCATCGCCCACTATCCGACACCGAATACCGTACAATTGTATCATCCGCCTTTAAGTGAATGGAACATCCTGCACTTTCAAATCCTGTCCGGCGGCGACCGGTTCGCCAACACGGGCCACTGGTTCGCGCTGACCGGCTGCGGCATGCTCACCAGCCTGATTGCCAAGGAGTTGAAGCAATCGTTTCCGACCCAAATCCTGGCGGCGGTCATCGCCGTGTCGCTCCCCATGGGACTGGTCGGGGGCTCCAGCACGCAAGGCAATCTCGTCGTGGCCTTCTGGCTGTTGGCCTTTGTCGTTTTCACCCTTCAGTACTTCAAGAACCCTTCGAGCGTGGGGCTCGTGTATTGCGGACTCGCCTTCGGCTTCACGTTACTGTCCAAAGGGACCGCGTATGCGATCGCCCCTCCCGTGGCGGCCACGCTGTGGCTCTGCGGAATCGTCCGCACGACAGGGTATCGGTGCTGGGCCAAACCGGTATGCGTGGGGGTGGGAGTCGTCCTGGTGGCGCTCGTGGTGAACGGGGGGCATTATGCGCGCAATTGGAACCTCTGGGGACATCCGCTCGGCCCGATGAAAAAGCCGGCTCATTCCCATATGAATGAACAGATTGACGTCCTCGTGCTGAGTGCGAATCTGGTCAGAAACGCGGCGTTACACTGGGGGGTCCCCAATGAAACGCTCAATGCTCTGACACTCGACACCGTCCGGCGGGTCTTCGGAGAGACGATAGACGCCATCCCGGGAAGTACGCTTGGGCGGTCGCTGTTCGAAGTCGGCATTCCGTTCAGTCTCGGCGAACATACGGGCAACTTTCTGCACTTCTGGTTCTTGGCGACCTCCCTGCTGGGGATTCTGCTGTTCAGACGGCGGTGCCGATTCGACCCATGGACGGTCGGCTTGGCACTGAGCGTCGTTGTGGGGGCCCTGGCGGTTTGCGGAATCTTGCAATGGGAACAATGGAACAGTCGGTATCATACGTCCTTGTTCATGCTCGGCGCTCCGTGCGGAGCGATTTTTGCGGCTCGTCTCCTTTCAAGAGGAGATGTCGGAGAGAAGTCCCGCCCGAGTGCCTCCTCCGTCCGCTCTCTCCTGCATTTCATCGTCGGCAGGCGCCGAAGCTGGGTTGCCGGGACTTTTGTGGCCCTAAGCACCCCGTGGGTCATCTCCAATGACATCAGACCACTGTATCCTCTGGACATCTGGCAGACTTACCCCTCGTTCGCTCCCTCCATTTTTGCCCGGAGTCGGACACACATGTATTTCAACAGCAACCCCGGAGCATATCCAGCTTATCCTCAGGCAATCGACTTCCTTGCGGCGCAAAATCCGAAAGAAATCGGACTCCATGGGGACGCAGATGATTACGCCTATCCGATCTGGCCACTGCTCGAGGACAGACTGGGGGGAATGCCCCGATTGGCGTACGTCGAGGTCAGGTATTCTGCTCCTCTGAAATTGCGACAATCGGTTTATGCACCGCCGTTCGTCTTTTCTACGATCGGCCCGGCTTCGACTCTTGAAGGAGAACGCTATCATATCGTCTGGAAATCTCCGTCCGTTACCGTGTCGGCAACGGTAAAAGCCGCCAATGAAGTGTTGAAAGGCTTCAAAAGGATAATAAATCCCAAGAACCTTCTGATTCGTTCTCATCTCGAAGTCTATCTCGGCCGCAATGAAAAAATGGAGAATCGTCTCGTGTACGTCAAGAAACAGTGCCAGCCGGCAGCGGGACTTTCCGCGCAGTCTCACCCAGTACCGACGGAACCTGCTATCTTCCTGCACCTCATCCCCGCCGACGTGGATGACCTTCCCGATCACAGAAAGCAGTATGAATTCGACAACTTGGACTTCCACTTCAACGACTACCGCCCTGATGTCCAATTCGGTGAGCGATGCTTTGCCGTACGGAGACTTCCTGCCTATAACGTCGTCGGTATTCGTACGGGTCAGTCCACAGATGGAGGACGCCTCTGGGAAGCCGCGGTTAGCTTCGATGAGTAGTCGGTCGATATCCAATGCTTTCCGGCCTTACGTCGTAGTGGTAGTCACCGGATTTCGTGGCTTGACCACGGCATACGCACTCGGTAGACACGGGGGGTACGATGGTGCTGGACGTTGGCGCCGGGCAGTGGGCCATGCGCTCCATCCGCGAGGTCGCCGGCACCGACGCCCGGCAACTCGGCCGCTCCCGGGCCGGTTCTTCACGGCTCCCCGCGTCTCAAGCAGGCCGGAGTTCACCATCTTCCCGATTTCGCCGAGAAGGCAGACAGGGCGTGGCTCTCGGACGGGGTATCGCTGTTCATCGCCGTCCTATTTGCCGGTGGCGGGCAACTCCTGCTTCTCGGCATCCTCGGTGAATACGTCGGACGCATCTACGGCGAAGTAAAGTGCCGCCCGCTCTATTGCGTGAAGGAACGGCTGGGGTTCACCTCCATCAGCCGGTAAGCAGTCAGCCGACTGCCTGGGCGTGGTGCCCTCAACGATTCATCGAGACCAAGTCGGCGTGTATCTAGTATGCCCATGCTCGTCCTCCTTCCGGTGACGTTTTTCGGCACGCTGCTTCTTGCGTTTGTCGGGATCGGCCGGCACGGTCTTCGGCAAAGCTTCGTGTCCGCGGCGACTATGTACACGCTGTGCCTCGTCTGCGCCACCGAAGTGTTTTCGATCTGGAACCTCTTACGGCTTGAGCCGTTGCTGGTCTTTTGGACCATCTGCATCATTCTTTCTGTCTTCTCCCTGTCGAGGTACGGCGACTGGGGAGCGACGAGACAGGCGGTGCGTTGGGCCTCGAAGATGTTCCGGGTATCCAGATTCGAGATCTCCGCAATCGTGGTGATCCTGGCACTCGTCCTGCTGATTGCGGTCGTGGCGCCGCCCAACAATTGGGAATCGATGGGGGATCGCATGGTGCGGGTCATGATGTGGATGCAGCAAGGAAGCGTTGCCCACTTTCCGACACCGTACCTTATACAATTGTATCAGCCGCCTTTATCCGGATGGGATAGCTTGCACTTTCAAATCTTGTCCGGCGGCGACCGGTTCGCCAACACGGGCCATTGGTTTGCGCTGGCCGGCTGCGGCGTGCTCGCCAGTCTGATCGCCAAGGAGTTGAAGCAAGCGTTTCCGACCCAAATCCTGGCGGCGGTCATCGCCGTGACGCTCCCTATGGGATTACTCCAGGGCTCCAGCACGCAAGGGAACCTTGTCGTGGCATTCTGGTTGCTGGCCTTTGTCGTTTTCACCCTTCAGTACTTCAAGAACCCTTCGCGCGTCGGTCTGATTTGTGGCGGGCTCGCCTTCGGCTTCACGTTACTGTCCAAAGGGACCGCGTATGCGATCGCCCCTGCGGTGGCGGCCACGCTGTGGCTCTGCGGCATCGGACGCACGACAGGGTATCGGTGTCGGGCCAAGCTGGTGTGTACGGGGATGGGGATCGTGCTGGTAGCGTTGCTGGTGAACAGTGGGTATTACATGCGTAATTGGGACATCTTTGGACATCCGCTCGGCCCGGTGGACCAGGCCGTCCATTCCCACTTGAACGAACAGATCAACGTCTTCGTCCTGATGACGAATCTGGTCAGAAACGCGGCGTTACACTGGGGGCTCCCCAATGAAACGCTCAATGCTCTGACACTCGACACCGTCCGGCGGGTCTTCGGAGAGACGATAGACGCCATCCCGGGAAGTACGCTTGGGCGGTCGCTGTTCGAAGTCGGTGTTCCGTTCAGCCTTGACGAGGGAAAGGCGGGCAACTTTCTGCACTTCTGGTTCTTGGCGGCTTCCCTGCTGGGGATTCTGCTGTTCAGACGGCGATGCCGATTCGATCCGTGGACGGTCGGCTTGGCGCTGAGCGTCGTTCTGGGGACCCTGACGTTTTGCGGCATCTTGCAGTGGGAACAATGGAACAGTCGGTATCATACGCCCTTGTTCATGCTCGGCGCGCCGTGCGGGGCAATTTTTGCGGCGCGTCTCCTTGCAAGAGGAGACCGCAGAGAAAAGGCCCGTCCGAGTGCCTCCTCCTCCGTCCGCTCTCGCCTGCATTTCATCGTCGGCAGGCGTCGAAGCATGGTTGCCGGGACTTTTGTGGCCATGAGCATCCCGTGGGTCATCTCCAATGACATCAGACCGCTGTATCCTGTCGACGTCTGGTGGATTTCCCCCTCGTCCACTCCCTCCATTTTTGCCCGGAGTCGGACACACATGTATTTCAACAACTACCCCGGGGCATGGCCAGCTTATACCCAGGCGATCGACTTCCTTGCGGCGCAGAATCCGACAGAAATCGGCCTCTATGGGAGCGCGAGTGAATACCACTATCCGATCTGGGTCCAGATCGAGGACAGACTGAACACGAGGCCGCGGGTGGAGTATGTCGGCGTGCGGAATCCTTCATGGAAATCACGCGGCGGCAGTCATGCTCCGCCGTTGATCTTTTCCACGAGAGGATCGTTGTCGACTCTTGCAGGAAAGGCGTATCGTGTCGTCTTCGAAAATTCGCTCGTTACCGTGCTGGCAATGGAAGTGGGAGGCGTCAACGAAATACCGGAGGAATGGTCGAGGATACTAACTGAATCCGAACAATTTGTCATCCGTCCCGATCTCGACGTTTATCTTCACCGGAACGAAAATCGTCTCGTGTACGTCAAGAAGCGGTGCCGGCGGGCAGCGGAACTTTTCGGGCAATCTCGCCCGGTACCGGCAGAACCTCATATCTTCCTGCACGTCATCCCCGCCAACGTGGTTGACCTTCCCGATTACAGAGAGCGGTCTGGATTCGACAACTTGGACTTCTACTCCAACGACTATCGTCTCAATATCCGACTCGGTGAGCGATGCCTTGCCGTGCGTCACCTTCCTCCCTATGCCATCGCCGGCGTCCGGACGGGCGAGGCCACAGATGAAGAACGCCTCTGGGGAACCGAGGTTAGCTTCGATGAGTAGTCGGGCGATGTCCCATGCGTCCCGGCCCCAAGTTGTAGTGACCGGCGCTGGATTCTGTGGCTCGGGGCACATACGCACTCGGTCGACATGGGAGGTACGACGGTGCTGGACGAAGGTAGCCTATGAACGAATGGATTTCCGGCTGAGCACCACTCTTTATCCGTCCTGTTTCTCGGCGGCGTGCAACTCGTGTCGACGAATCGGAAAGATCCACTGAAAGGAGGAGAAGAGTGGTGTGGGAGCTAAGACTGCCGGGCGGTGTAACGACGCTATAGGGTTTGATGGGGATTGTCTAATTACAGACCCCTCGTCCCTATCGACAATTCGCCCCTCAATCGATAGGTGTTCTCAATGCAGAGTCAGAAGCGATCAAGCCCCCGAGCGTTCCGCTTCGTCACGGCCTTCTCGGCCCGTCCTCGACTCGACGATTTCACTGTGTTCGCGGCAGCTCTGGCGATCCTCGGGACAATCTTGGTCCTCTTTCGTCAGGTTCCCTATGGAGCGGGAATCACCGGGGATACGGTCGCTTATATCTCAATGGCGAGAAACCTGCTGGAAAGGAACGAGTACTTTTATTACACCGAGTATCCTCCATTGTTTCCTCTGCTTTTGGCCTTGATCGGTATTTTCGACTACGATCCGCTTGAAAGTGCCGGCCCCCTGAACGCCGTCGTGTTTGGGTTGACCGTCTTCGTGTCGGTACTCTATCTGCGGCGGCGTATCCAGTCCCGTTTTCTCCTGTTCTGGGCGTCTGTCGCTATCGTTGCGTCGTGGCCGCTCGCTACGGTCTGTTTCTGGGCACAGACAGAAGCTTCATTCATATTCTTTACCGTCCTGTCGCTTTGCTCCTTCGACCGCTTCCTTGATACCGGCAACCGGCCTTCCCTGGTCCGGGCGGCGATCTTCACTGCTCTCGCCTGCCTCGACCGATATGCAGGCGTTTCGATTGTCGGGAGTCTGGCACTGTTACTGTGGTGGCGTCGAGGGATGGCGGTCCGCGAAAGAATAGGGGACTCCCTCGTCTATACAATCATCGCGATGTTTCCTCTGTCTCTATTCGTTCTTGCGAACTTCCTGCTGAGGGGAACTCCGATAAGAATCTGGAGTCCCTCAGCGAATTCGTTCCAAGAGAACGTCGCATCCATATTCGCGACATTCGGCACGTGGATAGTCGGGCCGGTTTCTTTCCATGAACTCGCCGGTTGGTTTACAGCAACGTTCGGAAGAGAACTGACGGATGGAACTCTCGGGGTCGTATTGGTGACTGTGACGGTTCTCAGCCTTTCAGGGATTCTATCTCGAGTTCATTTCCTCGACGTGTACAGAAAAAGACAACCGCCACATGCGAATTCAGTTGCTGTTTTTGTCGGCTTCACTATCTCCTATCTGCTTTTCATGACATTCATTCTCACGATTTGGGGCACCGAGCCCATGAACAACAGATACCTCGCGCCGGTATATGTGCCGATGATGTTCATTCTGGTGTTCGCATTCGATGCAATTTTTCAAAAGAGCGGACAAAACCGTCCTCAATCCTTCCCTCTTCACGGCTCATCCAAGCTCGGGAGTACGGCGTTGATGATCTGCCTGTGCTCCTGGCTGCTGTGGCAAGCGGGGATCAACATCGACCTGATACGTCGTCTGACGAAACATGGAGCCGGCTACGCATCACGGGAGTGGACTGAATCCGAAACAATCCGTTTCCTGAACCGCCATCTGATCTTCCGGAATATTCTGATATCGAACACCGACTATCAGGGGGTGTACATTCGGACCAACATATCCGGCGCAAAGGCGCAGTATTCTTCCCTTCCCACTTCTCTGGAAGGGACTCGCCGTTGGTTGGACGCAATCTCGAGGAAACGCGGGGGGGAGGGGGGTAGGAAAGTGAATTTCATCGTCTGGTTGTACGGTTCTGCCTACCGCTCCTACGGCTATAGCCTGGCCGATCTCCTCACACTGCCAGGGCTGGAACCCGTAACAAAGCTGGCTGACGGCATCATATTGGCGGTAGGCGGGGACGGTGCCGGCGAGGTCATGGATCTCTATCGAACCGAATATCTATCCATTGTCCAGACTCCCCCCGACATCCGATCCTCTTTCAATATATATCTCCATTATGACTCCTTGACCTACGTCAAAGCCCCCTGCACTCCGGGGGATGCGACGGCACCCTTTTTTTTGCACATTACCCCCCGGAATCTCGACGATCTTCCCATGTGGCGTCTGCGGTGGAGCTTCGATAACCGAGGTTTCGATTTCTACAAATCCGACGGTATCCGTTTCGACGGCAAATGTCTCGTAACCGTGCCGCTGCCGCGGTACGACATGACCCATCTTTCCACTGGCCAATACAACGAAGAAGGGAGACTCTGGGAAGCCACGCTTCGCCTCGATCGGGTCGAGTGAGGGCCAGTCCACCACGTTCCGGGCAAAATCCTGGCAGTCAGGGGGTACCCGTTCTCCGAGCGTCATGCTGCCCACTCCGAGATTCCCGGCAGTGAGCGATGGACGTGATCCCCATGGCCGAATAGCAAGGCGGAATGACGGATGAAGGCCGAGTGGAAATCCTCCTCCGAGCTTCTCGACAGAACCCTCTACTAGACCCATAAGGCTATTCGATGTATGGATGCATTGAATACTAACATATATCAGTCTCCCTTCAAACATCATCTTCGCTGGCGTAGATGCCCATCCCCGGTAGAAAACGACAAGCTTTGTTGATCCTGAACCCTGCCTCGAAAATCACAGGGGTTTTCTGAACCGCCGCCCTCATTTCTGACTCCCCGACTTGCCATTACGGACAGCGCTGACGTGCTGGTGAAAACCGTCTCTGGGGAAGCCGATGTCAGCTTCGATGAATCGCCGGGACAATGCCCCTCAGTCCCATGTGGGAGTGATCGGCGGCGGGTTCTGCGGTCTGGCCGCTGCCTACGAACTGGGGCAGCACGGCATCCGCGTCACGGTGTTTGAAGGCGATGACGACATCGGGGGCCTCGCTGGCAGCTTTCCTACCCACGGCGCACGGCTTGAGAAGTTCTACCACCACTGGTTCACCAGCGACGTCCACGTGAGGCGGCTCATCGAGGAGTTGGGACAGACCGATCGGATACTGCTCCGTCCCACGCGGACGGGCATGTACTACGCCCACGATTTTTTCAAGCTCTCTACTCCCTTTGATCTCCTGCGCTTCTCGCCGTTACCGCTGCTCGGCCGCATACGACTCGGACTGTTGGCGCTGCGGGCTCGCCGGCTGAAGGACTGGCGAAGCCTCGAAGACCGGACGGCTGCGGACTGGTTGCGGGAATTGGGTGGCGAACAGGTATACCGGATAGTGTGGGAGCCACTCCTTCGGGGGAAATTCGGCGACGTGGCGGAAGAAGTCGCCGCGGTCTGGTTCTGGAACAAGCTCAAGCTGCGGGGGAGCAGCCGAGGCAGGGGGGAGGAGGAACAGCTTGCCTACTACCGGGGCGGGTTCGCCGCGCTGGCCGAGACGCTGGCCGCCGCCGTTCGGGCACAAGGCGGAACAATAAGGACGAATATGCCGGTCAACAGTTTCCGGGAAGAGGCCGGGCGGGTGACGGGCGTCGTCACCCCGGAGGGAACCCTCCCCGCGGATGGCGTGATCGCCACGCCGGCGTTGCCGATCATTGCCGACCTCGTGGAACCCCACGTGCCGGGTGAGTATGTCCAGCGCCTGCGACGTATCCGCTATCTCGCCAACGTCTGCGTCGTACTAGAATTGGACCGCAGCCTCTCCGATATCTACTGGTTGAACGTCAACGACCCGAGCTTCCCCTTCGTGGGCGTCATCGAACATACGAATTTCGAACCGGCGTCAACCTATGCGGGCAGGCACATCGTATATTTGTCCAAGTATCTGCCCGATAACGACGCTGTGTATCGGATGTCGAATAAGGAAGTAGTGGCGTTCACGCTTCAACACTTGCGGCGAATGTTTCCCGACGTGACGGACGAGCGGGTTCTGGACGCCCACGTCTGGCGCGCAAGATACGCGCAACCCGTAGTGGAGCGTGGCTATCGGAAACTGATCCCCGACATGCGGACACCCATAGAGGGCCTGTTCCTGGCGACCATGGCCCAGATCTACCCGGAAGACCGAGGGACGAACTACGCTATCCGGCAAGGACGGGAAACGGCTCACGCCCTTGCCGCGGCCCTGAACGGGCGCCGTCAACTTACAGCACCAGCTTGACGCTCGGGATGCTGCGTAGCCCGTCGAAGACGGCGTTACGCTCGGCTTCGGTCTCGACGCGGACGGTCACCTCGAACGACGTGAATCTGCCGGTCCGGCTCTGGCGGGATTCGCGGAAACGGGAGTCGAAGGGTTCGAGGAGATCGGCGATGGCTCTGGTTATCACAGCCCGGTCCGCTCCGATGACTTTGTACGACCACTCGCACGGGTAGGCGATCAGGGGCTTATCCACGACGGCTTCCTTTCACGCGGGGCGGCATCGAGCGTTCGCGCTTGTCCCCCATTCCTATGTGAGCTAAGACCCTGACGTTCCGGCTCGCCCAGCGTGGCCGGTCCCGGCCCAGGACACAAGGGGGAGTATCGCATGACCCAACCGTTGTACACCGTTCGCCAACTCGCCTACGTCGTCACCGATATGGATGCAGCGCTCACGTACTGGACGGAAACGCTCAAGGTCGGCCCCTTCTTCCTGTTCGAACATTGCCCGCTCAAGGATCAGGTCTATCGCGGCAAGCCCGGCAACGTCGACGTGGACATCGCGCTGGGCAACAGCGGCGCGCTCCAGATCGAACTGATTCGTCAGCGCAACGACGCGGGCTCGGTCTATAAGGAGTTTCTGGACGCCGGCCGCGTGGGCGTGCACCACTTCGGGTTGATGCCCGAGGACTACAAGGCGACCTGCACACAATACAAGGCGCTCGGCCACGAGGCCGCGTTCGAGTGCACGGTCGGCGGCGCCGATCTCGTGTATTTCGACACGGTAGATACCATCGGCCACTTTACCGAGCTGTGGGACAACCACGCCGTGTTCAAGGATTTGTTCATGCAGATCGAAAACGCGGCCGCGGGCTGGGACGGGTCCGACCCGGTGCGGCCCGGGCCGCTGTAAGTCCTCCCGCCCCACCGCGGGAGGTTGGCAGCAACGCAGCAGCAATAGCTTGCAGGGTGCGCGACGAACTGCGCGGGAACAGGAGGACCCCATGCACTGGCAGATCGGCGACACGAAAATCACCAAAATCCAGGAGATCGTTTACGACGAGTTCCCGGACGTCATCCCCGCGGCGACTCCGGAGGTCGTCGGGAAGGTCGGCTGGATTTCCCCGTTCGTGACCCCGGGCAACGTGCTCACGCTGAGCATCCATACCCTGATCGTGGACTCGCCCGGGGCGACCGTCGTGGTCGATACCTGCATCGGCAACGGCCGCGACCGCGACCCGTTCGACGTCATGAGCCGGCTGGCGACGACGTATCTGGACGACATGCAGGCCGCCGGCTACGACCCGGACGGCGTCGACTACGTGCTGTGCACCCACCTGCATCT
Organism: uncultured Binatia bacterium (SeqCode); assembly: GCA_965200125.1. GTDB lineage: Bacteria > Desulfobacterota > Binatia > Bin18 > Bin18 > Bin18. The sequence continues at coordinate 2,754,586 of OZ241332.1, forward strand.
CGACCACGTGGGTTGGAATACGCACGAGGTGAACGGGAAGTGGGTGCCCACGTTTCCGAACGCGAAGTATCTGATGGACCAGAACGAACTCGACCTGTTCGGCAAGATCGACGACAAGATGATCGACGGCCTGCCGGAGGACGCCAAGGACTTCTTCCGGATTCAGCGGCGCGTGTTCGAGGATTCCATGCAGCCGGTCATCGACGCCGGCCTGACGCAGCCCGTCAAGGCCGTCTCCGAGGGATCGGCCCCGGTCTGCGACGGCGTCCGGCTCATCCCGACGCCCGGCCACACCCCGGGCCACTGCTCGGTCATCGTGGAGTCCCAGGGCGAGAGCGCGATGATCACCGGCGACTTCATCCACCATCCCATCCAGTTCCACGACCCGGACCTGGGGACGCCGTTCGACATCGACGGCGAGGCGGCCAAAGCGACCCGCCACCGCATCTTCAACGAATACGCGGGGACGCCGACGCTGATCATCGGCACACACTTCGCGGGACCGACGGCCGGCAAACTGGTCCGCGACGGCAAAGGCTACCGGCTGGATTATTAGACTGGCCACGACCGGCAGGGCGGACACGGCGCTCCGCCCCGCCGGTCTGGATTGAGAATTCCATACGAGGCGATCTTGGAACCCGCTCCGGCTGGGAATCCTGCTCCCTGGTTGAATGGAGCGGCGTTGATGGCGCCCGAGTCCAAGAGCGGAGGTCCGGGACATGACCACCCGCGAGATGACCTACGCGATTCTGGTTGCGCTCGGGGTTCTTCTCCCCATGTATTACAACGTCCAGTACCTGGGCGCGGGCGGCAATCTCCTGATGGATTTCTTCACCGCGCCGATGCAGAGCGCGGTCACGGCCTCGCTGCTGTTCGACCTGTTGATCGCCTTTGCCGCGTACAACGTCTGGCTGTTTGCGGAAGGTCGAACGTTGGGGGCGCGAGGCTTCTGGCTGTGCGTGCTGGTCTCGTGGCTGGTAGCCTTTGCCGCTGGCCTGCCGCTGTTTCTTTTGCTGCGCGAGCGGCAGAAGCGGCTAGGCTGAAGAATCCGCGTCGTCCGCCCGGAGTCGCGTTTGGGCGATCCGCAGCGTGCTTCCCCGCGGATTCGTCCTCCGGGCAGCCACGCTAATCTCCTTAAAGCGGCACGCCCCGGCGCCTTGGTTCCACACCGCAACCGACAGCGAGCCCGGCCTCGCCGGCAGGGGCGGCGGCTATGCGGCCATCCCGAGTTCCTTCAGTAGCGTGCGGTCCACGACCGGGTCGCGCGCCACGCCGTTGCGGTAGGTGACCGAACCCGGGGTGCGCTCGAACGGATCGACCAGGTCGATCTCCTTGGCGTATGCGCGCAACTGCGGCACCAGTTCGTCGGCGATGAGACGCATGCTCGTCTTGCGGTCGTCGTCTCCGACCGGCCCCTGGATGTTGAAGAAAACGAAGATGCTGGGGCGCAGCACGCGCAGCAACGTCTTGGCCTTGGGCAGCACGGACTGCGGTGTGCCGATCAGCAACTGCAGGTTCTTCTGCGCCTTGGCGTAGCCCTTGAGCAGCTTGGCCCGGACCGTGTCGAAGTCGGTGGTGTCCGGCCGGCCGCCGTCCGCATGGGCGCGCAGTTTCTCGGGGCTGACGCCCAGCCAGCTTCCGCCCGGATGTTTGGCGAGCAGCCGAATCGCGCCCTTGGAATTGTAGCCCGGGGGCAGGGTGTGCTCGGGCCGCGAGAACGCGTTCTGCCCGCCCCCGAACACGAAGTTCTTGCCGACCTCCTGCGCACGCTCTTCCGTCTCGGCCACGAAGGTCGGAATCAGATAGCCGAAGTTCTCCGGTCCGGCCTGGTAGCCCTGCTTGGCGGCCTCGTCCGCATAAAAGTCCCACAGGTCACAGGTCGGCCCCAGCGCGGTGCCGAGCCCCAGATAGGGATACCGATGTTCCGCACACCAGCGCACCGTCTCCGGGCTGAGCACGCCCGGAATCCACATCTGCGGATGCGGCTTCTGGTACGGCAACGCCCACGGATTCACGTGCCGATAATGAAAATGTTTCCCCTCGTACCGCCACGGCCCCGGCTTCGTCCATGCCTGCACGATGAAATCGTGCGCCTCGTTGAACATCTCCCGGTTGTACGCCGGGTTCGCGTTGTTGAAGAATTGCTCGCTGCCCGCCCCGCGCACCCAGCCCGTCACCAGCCGCCCGCGCGAGATCAGGTCAATCTCCGCCAACTCCTCCGCCATACGCAAGGGATGCTTCAGCACCGGCAACGGATTGCCGATCAGCACGATCTTGGCCTGCTTGGTGATCCGCGCCAGGATTGCCGCCTCCACGTTCATCACGCTGCCCATGCAGAACGGGTTCCCGTGATGCTCGTTCAGGGCGACCGCGTCGTAGCCGAGTTCCTCGGCGTAGCAGTATTCGTCGAGGTAGTAGTTGTAGTCGTCGGCCGCACGTTCGCGGTCGAACAGCGAGTTGGGGACCGCGAAATACGCCTTGTTCTTCAGGATATCGTCCTCGTCGAGCCCGCGGTACGGCCGCTCGGTGAAATACGAAAATTGCATGTACGGTTCTCCTTACTTCGGTTCTCCGCCCTAGGCCGCCAGAAAGTCCTTGACGATGGACACGAACTCGTCGGGATTCTCGACTTCCGGACGATGGCCGACGCCGGCCATCTCCACGGCCTGCGCCCCCTGAATGGCCGTTTCGTAGGCGTCGATGCAGCCGGCCGGCACGACTTGGTCTTCGGACCCGCGAATCAGCAGCGTCGGCACGTTCTTCACGCCGCGCAACAGAAACGGCAGGCTCGGATTGTGCATATACGGCTCCCAACCCAGCCGCGCACTTTCGGCTCGCGCGTCCTCGAACGCCTCGAACTGTTCGGGCGACATTTCGCCGCCGTAGATCATGCCGAACCCTTCCGACTCCTGATCGGCAACGGTCCGGCGCAGATGCGTGCGGATCGTGATCGGGAAGATGTCCATGATCTCGCCGACCTGGGGTTTGAGACCCATCGGCCCGACCAGGATCAAGCGGCTGAAGATGTCGGGGTCGGACGCGACCATTTCCGCGGCAGCGTACCCGCCGGCCGAAAACGCGACCACGTCGATCGGTGCCAGTCCCATTTCCCTGACGACCATGCCGTAATAGCCGCCCAGGTCGCGGAAGCTGCGAATCCAGTCCAGCCGCGGGGTCTTGCCGAAGCCGGGTTGCAGCGGAATCATGAATTCGCGGGTCTCGGCCAGGGCGTCGTTCCACGGCATCCAGCCTGGGAACCCCAACTCATCGTGCAGCATTAACAGGGGGTTACCTGCTCCGCCCTTGATGAGCGTCAATTCAGAATCGGCGACCTGCACCTTCTGTTCAGTCCAGTATGCCAAGGATTTCCTCCTTTTTTATGGCGAAGTTCCGATTGGTGTTCGGATAGGGGGACGATCAGGGGGCACCTAATCAGCCGTAGCCCGGCTTGTCCACACGTGTTCAGGGGGCCGTCAGACGAACCGTGGGGAAGCTGGTCTTGAAGCGGGCCGCGTCCCTCGTCAGCAATGCCATTCCGGTTTCGACATGCAACTTGGTGCACCTCTCGTGAGCGCCATAATTTCGTCCGTCGTCATGTCGGTCGTACCCTGCCCACGCAAATGCGCCACAATCGACCGGCCGCGTTTTTTCCGAATCTTGGTCCTGGTAATGCGGACAGCGTCTCCGTCCATCTGGAACGCCACTTCGGTATTCGGCAGCCATCCCAATTGCTTCCGAATCTGGACGGGAATGGTGACCTGCCCCTTCGACGTGATGCGCATGACTCCTCCAAAGAAAACTGCGCCGGGCCCCAGTCGGACCCGACTGGAAGTCGGCCGAATCGGGACGTCGCGGAGAAATTCGTCCGCGACGTCCCGATCGAGCTACTCGTCCTGCGCGCTGAGTGCGCCGGATGGACATTGCGCAACGACGGCACGAACGTCATCCTCCGGTGCGGCTCCCGGATCGATGACGAACTTCCCGCCCTCGACTTTGAAGACCTGTGGCAGTTTCTTGACGCAGTTGGCCGAATGGGTGCAGACATCCTCGTCCCAGTGTACCTCCATACGCTGTCCTCCCTTAGATGTGGTGTTGCAGGGCAGCGTATCGCTTTCGGCGCGCAGCGGGCAAGGCGCGGGCGCGTGGATTCAGGTGCGCGGACCAACCATATATCTGTTTCGTCTTGAAGATTGCTCTCGCTCTCGGATGCGCTCGGACCTTCTCCCTAGCCCTCTCCCGGGGGGAGAGGGGATGAAAAGGCGAAATCTCCCCATACTGCCGATGAAAGAGTTTTCTGGCATTCCCGGAACGAATCTGTTAGGGACGGAGCGCATAAGGAGGGACGCTACGCTATGAAACAACTCCGTGTCATCACCGAAAAGTGCACAAGTTGTGTGCAATGCGAGTTGGCGTGCGCCTTCGTCCAGACCGGCACGTTCCAGCCGTCCCGTTCCGTCATCCGCGTCCACATCTTCGACGAGCAGGCGGTCTATGCGCCGTACACCTGCTTCCAATGCGACGAAGCGTGGTGCCTGACGGCCTGTCCGGTCAACGCGATTGCCATCGATCCGAAGACCGAAGCCAAGGTGGTCATGGACGACGTATGCGTCGGCTGTGCGGTATGCACGGTCGCCTGCCCGTACGGCACCATGTTCTACAACCCGGACAGCCACAAGGCGTTCAAATGCGACCTGTGCGGCGGCGATCCGGCCTGCGTGAAGTCGTGCCCGACCGGTGCCCTCGAATACGTGGACATGGACCAACCGGACTGGCTGGCTGGTTGGGCGAAGAAAGTAGACCGGGGGTTTCAGCACATGCAGGATACGCAGGGAGGCGAACCATGAGCGGCGCAACACGCTGGACCGGCTGGACCGGAACCGTTCTCCGCATCGACCTGACCGCGGGAACGGCCACCAAGGAGCCGCTCGACGCGGAATGGGCCAAAGACTACGTCGGCGGCCGCGGGCTGGGCGTCAAATATCTGTCCGAAGAACTGGACCCGACCGTGGACCCGCTCGGCCCGGACAACAAGATGATCTTCGCGACCGGCCCGCTGACCGGCACGAACGCGTCGTGCGGCTCGCGCTACATGGTCGTCACCAAGGGCGCGCTCACCAACGCCATCACGACCTCCAATTCGGGCGGCTTCTGGGGGCCGGAGATGAAGTTCGCCGGCTACGACCTGCTCATCGTGCAGGGTAAGGCGGATAAGCCGTCGTACGTGTGGATCTACGACGACCAGGTCGAGATTCGGGATGCGACCTACCTGTGGGGCAAGACGGTCTGGCAGACGGAGGAGGACTTGCGCGCGGAACTCGGCGTGCCGGACGCCATCATCGCCAGCATCGGCCCGGCGGGAGAGAACCTCGTCCGTTTCGCCTGCATCATGAACGATCTGCACCGCGCCGCGGGCCGGTCCGGGGTAGGTGCGGTCATGGGTTCCAAGAACTTGAAGGCGATCGCCCTGCGCGGCACGGGCGGCGTGGCGCTGGCCGACCCGCAGGCGTTTCTGGAAGGCCAGTGGGCCATGAAGCGGAAACTGCGCGAGTCGCCCGTCACCGCGGAAGGGCTACCCACGTACGGCACCGAAGTGCTCGTCAACGTGATGAACGAACACGGCGCTCTGCCGACCAACAACCACCAGAAAACCGTCTTCGATCAGGCCGAGAACATCAGCGGCGAAACGCTGACCGATACCCGGCTGGTCGCCAACAAAGCCTGTTTTTCGTGCACCATCGCCTGCGGCAGGGTCAGCACGCTGCCGGGCGACGCGTCGGCCAAATACTCGGTGTCCACCAATCCGCGCAACTGGAAGATCGCGGGCGAGGGGCCGGAGTACGAAGCCGCGTGGGCGATGGGCTCGGAGTGCGGCGTCGGCGACCTGGACGCGCTCATCAAGGCCAACTGGCTGTGCAACGACCTGGGCATGGATTCCATCAGCTTCGGGGCCAGCGTAGCCGCGGCCATGGAACTGTACGAAAAAGGCGTGGTCACCCGGGACGATACGGAAATGCCGCTCGAATTCGGCAGCAGCGAGGCGCTGCTCGCCATGGCCGAAAGAACGGCCTATCGGCAGGGCTTCGGCGACGCGCTGGCCGAGGGCTCGAAGCGCCTGACCGAAAAGCTCGGACGGCCCGAGTTCTTCATGGGCGTGCGCGGCCAGGAGTTCGCCGCGTACGAGGCGCGCGCCATTCAGGGCATGGGCTTGGGCTACGCGACCTCGAACCGCGGGGCGTGCCACCTCAAGGCGTACACGGTCGCGGCCGAGATTCTGGGCATGCCGCGACAGATGGATCCGCGCGCAACCGAAGAGAAAGCCGAGATCACGAAACTGTTTCAGGACGCGACGTCGACCGTGGACGCCACCGGCCTCTGCCAATTCCTCACTTTCGGCGTGGGACTGGAAGAAATGTTGCCCCAACTGGCCGCGGCGACCGGCGTGGAGTTCACGCTGGAAGGGCTGATGACCATCGGCGAGCGCATCTGGAACCTGGAACGGCTGTGGAACGAGCGAGCCGGCTTCACCGGCAGGGACGACACCTTGCCCAAGCGCATTCTCGAAGAACCGATCCCGTCCGGCCCGGCGAAAGGAGAAGTCAACCGCCTCGGGGAAATGCTGCCCGAATACTACGAGTTGCGCGGCTGGGAACCGGACGGCAAAATCTCCGAGGCCAAGAAGAAGGAATTGGGGCTCGCCTGAACGCTGCTCGATCTTATCGAGAAGCGTACACGACCTCGGAACAGCCGGCCGACGACCGCAGGAATCCGCGTCATGGCACGACACGTCATCATCGGAGCAGGCCCCGCGGGGGTGGCCGCGGCCGAGACGGTTCGCGCCATCGAAGGCGACGGCGCCCACATCGTCCTCATCTCTGATGAACCGGCCTATGCCCGCATGGTGCTGCCGTACTACTTGGCCGGCGAAATCTCCGAATCGCACGTGCTGACCGGCGACGCCGACTATTTCGCGGGTCTTGGCGTGCAGTCGGTATCCGGGCGGGTCCAGCGCATCGACACCGACGCGCGGATCGTCGTCCTCGCCGAGGGCAGGTCCTACCCGTTCGACACCTTGTTGATCGCCACGGGCTCGTCGGCCCAGCGTCCGCCGATCGAGGGAGTGGACCAGGAGAGGGTGTACACCTTCTGGACGCTCGACGACGCCAAGCAGGTCATGTCCAGTGCACAGGGAACGCCCCGCGCCGTTCTGGTCGGGGCGGGTTTCATCGGCTTCATCGTGCTCAATGCGATGGCCAAGCTGGGCTGGAACCTGACGGTGGTCGAGGCCGAGACTCGGGTGTTGCCGCGTATGCTCGACGTGCAGGGCGCCGCGGCGGTCGAGGGTTGGCTGACCGCCCGGGACGTGACCGTGCACACCGGCACGCAAGTTCAACGCATTGCGCGCAACGGCGAAGGACTCGACCTGACGTTGAGCAGCGGCACCGGCATAGCTGCGGACCTGGTCATCCTCGCCACCGGCATTCGGCCCAACCTCGCGTTTCTGGAGGGCTTCGGCATCCAGATCGACGGCGGAGTCGTCGTGAACGACCGGATGCAGACGAACGTCCCGGGCATCTACGCCGCGGGCGACGTGGCCGCGGGGCCGAACCTGTTGGACGGTGCGCCCGCGGTCCACGCGATTCAGCCCACCGCGGTGGACCACGGCCGAATCGCCGGCGCGAACATGGCCGGACAGGAGATCCGTTACCCCGGCAGCTTGCTCCTCAACGTGCTCGACGTGATCGGCCTGCACTGCGCCAGCTTCGGCCGTTGGCAGACGGATCCAACGGAGGAACCCGCGGTCACGACCGTCTGGAACCCCACCCGGCCGCTCTACCGCAAATACGTCTGGGAGGCCGACCGCATGGTCGGCGCGCTGTTCGTCGGGCCGATCGACGACGTGACCATGCTGAACGACGTCGGCATGGCGAAGGGGCTCATCCAGACTCGGCAGCCGCTCGGCAACTGGGCCGAGTACCTGAGAGAAACCCCGACCGATCTGCGCCGGACCTACGTCGCAACCGGCACGGCGCAGCGGCTCGTGAATCGAACCCTGCTCGGCGCACCCGCCAGAGACCGCACATACCGGGTCGGCGGCAAGACTCCTACCGCTTGGCAGAAAGCCGCACACGCTCCGCTGGTCGACTCACGTCCAGCCGAGTTGGACGAGTTGCCCCGCACCCCTACACCCGGGCTGGAAAAGGGCGCCTAGTCCCATGCGCGTCGACGTCAAGCTGTTCGCCAGTCTGCGAAAGAAACTTCCGCCCGACTCGGGCCGCCCGGCTGGCAAAGGGACTGTAGAGATGCCCGACGCCGCGACGTTGGCCGATCTGATTCATCACCTCGACATCTCGCCCGACCTCGCCCAGATGGTGCTGGTCAACGGGCAGCAGACCCGCGAGTTCGGCCACGCCCTGACCGCCGGCGATCAGGTGAGCATTTTTCCGCCGGTGGCAGGCGGCACCGACGTCCTGCGTAGTCCTGTGCGTCTCCCGAGGGGCGAAAGACGAAGGCGGCGTTGTACGGATTAAGTTCGCTCCACTACAGCGACGGTAGAGAAGGGATGAGCGCATGAATGTCGTACCGTTTGCAGAATCGGGCCTTTCTTCCGAACTCCTGGCCTTGGGAATCATCCTGGCATACATCGGACCCGGCGCCGGACTGGCGGCTTTCGGTTCCCTGTTGACCGTGCTCGGTGCCGGGGTCCTGATGATGGTCGGCCTCGTCTGGTATCCGTCAGGCAGGTGCTCCGTACATTACGGGCTCGGCGCATGAAAGAGCCTTCAGCGCCTGAAAACGATCCCGATGAGCAGGGAAAGGCTGCGGATCCCGGAGCGTAAGAAGCCTTCCCGCATGAAAGAGTCCCTTCCAGGTGTCGGCTCGATAACTCGTGAAATTCCAGGACCGATATTCCCGGTTGGACCAGGTTCTGCACCGTCTGGCCTTTTCCACCATTGAGCTTCAGAAGGCACTGGCCGACATCGAAGACCGCCTCTACGCCGGCCGCCTCCGCGGTGTAAGGATCGACCGACCGGTCTTCATCACCGCGCTGCCGCGTGCGGGCACGACGTTGTTGCTGGAAACTCTGGGTTCGTTGGAGACGTTCGCTACGCATACCTACCGGAACATGCCGTTCCTGCTGATTCCGCTGCTTTGGAACGCTGTCTCGCATCCCTTTCGTACCCCGAATGTCGCGTTCAATCGTGCGCACGGCGATGGCATGACGGTCGGTTACGACAGCCCGGAAGCTTTCGAGGAGGTCCTCTGGCGCGCGTTCTGGCCCGACAAATACCGTGAGGACCGCATCCTTCCGTGGATGGCGGCGGACGAAGACGCCCACGCAGAGTTCGCTCCGTTCATCAGAACCCACATCGTGAAGCTGATCGCCCTGCAGACCGGGGAAGACCCGAACAAGGTTCGCTACCTTTCGAAAAACAACACCAATCTGTCTCGCCTTCCGAAGATTGTGCAATTATTTCCCGACGCCGTCGTGCTCGTTCCGTTCCGCAACCCGCTCGCCCACGCCGCCTCCATGCTGCGCCAGCATCGCAACTTCCTGGGCATCCACGCCGCGGAACCCTTTACCCGACGGTATATGGAAGACATCGGCCACTGCGAATTCGGCGCGAGCCTCCGCCCGATCGATTTCGGCCGTTGGCTGAGCCGGGAGGGCTTGAAACGGACACACACCGCGGACTTCTGGCTCGAGTACTGGTACGCCGCCTATGCACATGTGCTTGCGGACTTCAGCGATAACGTTGCACTCGTCAGCTACGATGCGCTCTGCGCCGATCCGGTGGCCGGCTTGGGGCGAATCGGCGAGGCGACAGGCGTTGACGATGCAAGAGGGCTGGCTGCCGCCGCGGACCGATTCCGGGCACCGACCGCCTACGACGCTGATGCCCTGAACGTTGACGGAAAGTTGCTCGACAGCGCGGCTGCACTCCATCGGGAACTGCTGGCGCGTTCTATCGGAGCGCGTTGAGAGCATCGGCAACGCCGGACTCTTCCGAGAAGCAATGAAATGAGACTAAGCTACCGTTTGCGTGCCGCGACGCCGCCACGAGTCGCCCAGAACTCGCCGTAGTCCCCGGACGCGGAATCGACACGCTCGAACATTTCGGCCAAGCGGGTCCGATCCGCTTGCGCCAGTGGCCCCTTGAGCAGCGCGGCGACGTTGGCTTCGAGGTGTGTGATGCTGCCGGTGCCGGTCAGCACGACGTCCAGGCCCGGCTCGTGTCGGCAATAGCGGTAGGCCGCTTCAGGCAGCGTGGCGGCTTTGCCGTTCTCGGTGAGAAAGCCCAGCGGGTCCGCGGTTTCGCACAATGCCGCGTCGATCTGTTTCCTGCTACGCAATTCGGCCAGGATGGGGACCATGTCGTCCGGCCGGCTGAACGCGTTACGGACGGCGAACATCCCCATCGTGCCGATCCGTTTTGCCCGCGTGAGCGGAAAGACGCGGCTGCGCGCCGACTGGTTCAGCACGTTGAAGCCGATCATCATCACGTCCCAGCAGTCGTCCTGTAGTGCCAATTGAGCCATGGCGTGCTGCGGGTCGGGAATGAATGCCTCGGTCACACCGATGAAACGCAGCTTCCCCTGCTCCCGCAAGCGAGCCAGCTCGGGATATAGCGTGTCGCGGGCGTAGGCGTACTGTTCGGCACGCACGCCGTGCAGGTAGAACACGTCGACGTAGTCGGTCCGGAGCTTCTGGAGGCTGCGTTCGACGCCGCGGCGGAGTTTACCCGCGGGGTCGTCGCCGTCCGGCTTGGTGCACAGTTTCTTGGTGGAAATCACGAGCCGGTCACGGGCCACGTCGCGGATGGCGTCTCCGACGATGCGCTCGGTCCGGTACACTTCGGCCGTGTCGATGACGGTGATGCCCAGATCGATCGCATGTCGCACCAGCGAAACGGACTCGCGCTCGGTCCTCCCGGTTTCCTGTCCGAGGCGGCTGTGGCCGCCGCAACCCAGGCCGGCCACGCTGACCTTCAACCCGGTGCGGCCCAGCGTCGTGTATTGCATGGTGCGGTCCACTTACGCGGCGGGAAACGCTCGCGGCGTCCGGCGAACATACGTTGATCGTCCCTGCATTCGCAACACGAACGCCGCTCGGCCGCTTCGGGAATGGGGAGAGGCGAGCCTTGCTTTTCGCATGGCGCGTCGGTAAGGCCGAACTCGGACGATCCACAGATTCGTCGTGAAAGGAGGACCGGGACACATGGCCAACAAGGACTTCGAGGTGAAGCAATTGCTCAAGGCGTACCGCAAGGGGCTCATTTCGGACGCGCTGTTCGAGGAAGAAATGCGAGAACTCGGTTCCAACGGCGCAGGCCGCGGCCTGGATGTGGCGAACGTGCTCAGCCACAAGGGCGAGGACTTCGCCAAGCTCCAGCAGACGCCGCTGACGCAGACGGTCGCCTTCACGCTGCCCGCGGGTTATGCCGGCGACAAGGAGAACATCCACAAGGGCGACCAGATCATCTACGTCATCGAGGGCAGCGCCACCGCGCGCGTGTCGGGCCGGGAACGGGAACTCACCGCCGGCGATCTGTTGATGATCCCCGCGGGCGCCCCGCATGCGTTGTGTACGGGCAACGAGTCGTTCTTCGGCTTCACGATTCTGGCCCCGCCCGAACTGTAACGCTCACCCCGCGGGGCGCGAGGGCGCGCGCCTGCCGTACGTCGAAGGCCGCCGGCGTCAGTTCACCACCGGACCTGGGGTGAACTCGCACGGCAGATGTTTGATCGCGTTCAGAAAATTGGTCAGCAGGCGTTCCGGCTCGTCCGTAATCTGCAAGTCCGGCATACGCCGGAACAATTCGCGGAACATGACGGTCATTTCGCGCCGCGCCAGATTCGCGCCCAGGCAGAAGTGCGGGCCGACGCCGAAGCCGACGTGCTCGTTCTTCTGCCGCGTGATGTCGAACGTATCCGGGTCGTCGAACACGGCCGGGTCGCGGTTGGCCGAGGCGTAGTAGAGAATGACCTTGACGCCTTCGTCGAGCGGCTGCCCGCCCAGTTCGGTCGCGCGGGTCGTGGTCCGGCGCATGTACACGACCGGGCTGGCATAGCGGACGATCTCCTCGATCGCGGTCTTGGCATACGCGTCGAAGTCCGACGTCCAGCGCGCGTGTTGGTCCGGGTGTTCGCATAGCAGGCGCACGCCGTGCGAAATGGCGTTGCGCGTGGTCTCGTTGCCGGCCGCGGTGAGCAGCACGAAGAACGAGCCGAGTTCGTCCACCGTCAGCCGGTCGCCCTCCACCTCGGCGTGGACGAGCGCGGACGTCAGATCGTCGGTCGGCTGCGCGAGCCGCTGCCTGCGCAGGTCGTCCATCAACTGGAACAGTTCACGCGCCGCGGCGATTCCGCTGAAAAACCGCTCGACGAGTTCCTGCGGGCCGTATTCCGGGTCCGCGCCGCCCAGAATGACGTTCGTCTTGTCGAACACGAACTGATGCTGGCTTTCGGGAATGCCCATCATGTCGCAGATGATCCGGATGGGGAACGGCGCAGCGACGTCCGTCACGAAGTCGCACGCCCCCCGTTCGATGACGCCGTTCACGACGCGCCGCGCGGTCGATTCCACGTGTTCGTTCACCCTGCGCAACTGGTGAGGGCTGAACGCCTGCGAGACCAGCCCGCGCAGCCGTTTGTGGCGCGGGTCGTCCAGCACGATCATGGAGCCGAACACGTCGCCGCTGCCCGGCGGCAGGTCATTGGTCGTGATCCCGCCCTCGGACGAGAAAATCTCCGGATGCAGGCTCGCGTGTATCACGTCGGCGTGGCGCGTGACCGCCCAGTAGCCTGGACCGGGGATGTTGAAGCTCGTCTCGCCCTCTTCGTAGAACGCCACGGGCTTGTGCGTGCGCAGCAGTGCGAACGCCGCCTCACGCTCCGCCAGCGGCCGGCGCCAGAATTCCCAGTCCGACAAGTGGATGTCGTCCACCGAAGCGGGATAGTCGTGTACTGTCATCGTCCGTGTCTCCTCAAAGGGATTGTGTCTGTTCATCCGAACGTTCGCCCAGAGTACTGGCCCGAAACGCCTACTGCGTTCGAGTCTGACGTCAACCATATTCGGATGATCGGGGCAACGACAGCATAAAAGAATCCCGTTTCTCAGGTCGGCGTTGAGATAAAAAGAAGCAGCAAGGAGGAGGTCCAATGTCTCTCTGGTTAGTCCGCGCAGGCAGGTATGGCGAACATGAAAAGAAGTTCCTGGATGAGAACCGCATTTATCTGACGTGGCGGGGATTGGCCCACGACTTGACCTCGCTGGGGGAGCAGAAGGAACTCCGCCCTCTGTGCGAGGAAACGTATCCCGATGCATCGAAACATAAAATCAGCAACAACGTCGGACAAATATGGAGATTCTGCAAGGAAATACATCCCGAAGATTGGATTATCGTTTCGAGCAAGCAGAGATCATCCATTCATGTTGCCAGGGTGGAGGGGGAGTATGTCTTCAATCCGAACGGAAAGGATCCGTATTACCACTATCGAGAAGTTGAATGGATCGCACAGGGTGTCCCGCGGAGCAATTTCGATCAGGATCTCCTGTATTCTTTCGGTGCGATCATGACTATCTGTCAAATACACCGGCATCACGCCGAGCGACGCGTCCGCGAAATGAAGGCGAACGATTGGAAGTCATCAGGTACCGGATCTGCTATTGCTACAAGAGGAGATGAAGAAGACGCGGAGGATGACGAAAGATTGAATGACTTGGAGGAGGCCGCTAGAGACCAGCTTACGAAACTCATCATTGCTCGTTTCAAAGGACACAGCATGGCACGGCTTGTGGACGCCGTCCTCCGTGCGCAAGGCTATACGACGTATTTGAGCCCGGAGGGACCCGACAAGGGTGTCGACCTGCTGGCAGCCCCGGAACCAATGGGTTTTGGACAACCACGTGTCTGTGTTCAGGTCAAGTCCGGAGATTCCCCCCTGGACAGGCCGACGCTCGATCAACTCATCGGTGTGATGCAGAATGTTCAGGCGGATCACGGATTGCTCGTCTCCTGGGGTGGGTTCAAATCCAGCGTTGACAGAGAAGAGGCAGCGCAGTTCTTCCGTGTCCGTCTTTGGGATCAGGGGGACATCATCGACCAGGTGCTCGCAAACTATCAAAAGCTCGATGAAGAAATCAAAACACAACTCCCCTTGAAACGGATTTGGGTGGTAAACGAACCGATCGAATAGACTCGACCAAGCGTTGGTTCGGGAGACCGCTTCTTTCTCTCCCCACTCCACTAGGAAAGGGGCCAATAACGGTCAAATGCTCGGACCGAATGCCTCGACCGTGCGTAAGTCCAGGAGGGCCTCGTCGTCCAAGTGGAAGGGCGAGAAGCATAGGGAATGACGTACAAGATGACCCGGAGACCGTTTCGACAAGCTCAACGGACTGGCTTCTGAGCCCGTCGAATGGTCGAACCGTGTCGAAGGGTTGTCAGCCGAAGGACACGGGACCCTAGCTAGTTAGGAGAGAGTTCTAGAATCGTCTAGTATGTAATTCCCTTTGCAATGCCTAGACGAATTCACTCCCGCGGGCGGATCCTCTCCAAAGGGAGAAGGGGGAAGCCGTGCCGCTGCTCTTACCCGACCCCGAACGTAAAAGAGCGGCCGGCGGAAGCCGGCCGCTCTCGAACATTGCGGCAGATCGTCCGTGCGCGCTAGGCGGCGGGGCCGAACGCCTCGACCGCGCGCAGGTCCGGCAGGGATTCGTCGTCCGCGCGGATCGGCAGGAAGCAGACGTGCGTGGCGCCAGCCTTGAGATGCGCGTCGAAGCGGTCCTGAATCTGCTCCTCGCTCCCCCAGGCCACGATGGCGTCCACGAGTTCGTCGCTGCACCCGTTCTCGAAGTGCGCGTCTCCCCAGCCCAGGTTCTTCAGGTTCCTGGTGTAGTTGGGGAGCCGCGGGACGTACGTCTTCATGTACTGGCGGGCCATCGTGCGCGCCTTGGTCGCGTCCTTTTCCAGGATGACGGCCTGCGCCGCGCAGATCCACGGCTCGGGGCCGATCTGTGCGCGGACTTTGGCCGTGTGTTCGGGCGGCACGAAGTAGGTGTGTGTGCCCCGGCTCTGCTCCGCGGACAACGCCAGCATCTTGGGATGCAGTGCGGCGATGACGATCGGCGCCGGCTCCGCGGGTTTCGGCGCCTGGTAGAAAACGTCCTTCAGCTTGGGCAGATATTCTTTCATGTAGCTGTACGGCTTGTCGTAATCGTGGCCGCGCAGGTTGGCGACGATCGGTTTGTGGCTCACGCCGATGCCCAGCACGAAACGGCCGCCGGACAGTTCGGCCACCGTGTTCGTGGCCGCCGCCATGGTGTACGCATCGCGCGCCCAGATGTTGGCGATGCCGGTGGCGATGTTCAGGCCCTCGGTGTTGTTGAGCAGATAGGCCGCGTGGGCGAATGGCTCACGCCCGACCGCCTCCGGGATCCAGAGAGTTTCGTAGCCGGCCTTTTCGACGGTTTGGGCGAATTCCGCGCTCTGTGGCGCGGTCATTCCGTCCAGAAAGAACCACACGCCCAGCTTTCCGATTTCCATAGCGTCCTCCTCCATATGCGACTGTTGGGAATTTCGAGACGGACGGCACCTTATGCCGGGCGTCGTCGGACTGTCAACGTTCGGGCGCGGACATGGCTCTCTCGTCCTTGCGCGGGCTGATATGGTATGGCAGGCGTCAGTAACGCGGTTCGCTCTCGCGCCGCGGGACGCCGACGACAGGAGGACTTCCACGCATGGCACTTTCGTTTCACCGCCTGAATCCACACTTCGCCGCGGAGGTGAGCCCCGTGGACCTGCGTCGTGTGCACGATGCGGAGACCTTGTCAGACATCCGCGCCGGGATGGACGAATACGCCCTGCTCGTCTTCCGCGACCAACAGTTCACGGACGAGGAACATCTGGCCTTCGCCCGCCGCCTGGACGGCGAACTGCACACCAAGACCGGCATCAGCGCCTTCAAGAAGAGCCGTTTCGGCAACGAGGCCCTGGCCGACGTGTCCAACCTGACCGAGACCGGCGACATCCAGTCGGCCGACGACCGGCGGCGGATGTACGGCCTCGGCAACCGGCTGTGGCACACCGACGCCTCGTTCCAGGACCCGCCCGGCCGCTACTCCATGCTGTTCGCGCGCGTGGTGCCGTCCGTCAGCGCGGATACGGAATACGCCGACATGCGCACCGCGTACGACAGCCTGTCGGACGAGATGAAAGCCCAACTCGAAGGGCTGCACGCGCATCACTCGATTGCCCACTCGCGCGAAATCCTCGGCTTCACGTTCTCGGAAAAAGAACGGGACATCCTCAAAGGCGCCGTCCAACCGCTGATCCGCACCTTGCCGCGCACCGGCCGCAAGGCGCTGTACATCGCGGCGCACGTCTCGAAAGTTCTGGACTGGCCGCTGCCGGAGGGACGTCTGCTGCTGCTCGACCTGATCGAGCACGCCACCAAGCCGGAGTACGTGTACCGCCACGCGTGGAAGGTCGGCGATCTGGTCATCTACGACAACCGCGCCACCATGCACCGCGCCCGGCCCTACCCGGACACGCAGCACCGCCGCGAGCTGCGCCGCGTCACCACTCTCGACGTTCCGTTCACGATCGAGCAATCCGCGGCGGCCTCCGCCTGAAACGAGAAGCCGGCGAGGACGAGGCCAAGTTTCAGCCCGTTCGCTTTACGAAGATGGAAAACCCTCTGGAGGGTTCGTCTGAGCAGTCCGATTGGGAGGCGTCATGGGGGAATGGTCGTTGCAGGAAGCGAAGAACAAGTTCAGCGTCCTGGTCGATGAAGCCCTGACGGAAGGGCCGCAATACGTCACTCGGCACGATCGCAAGGCCGTCGTCGTCATGGCCCTCGACGAGTACCAGCGTACAAGGAGCCCGAGCCTACCGTTCAAGGAATTTCTCCGGTCGCTGCCGTTGGAAGGGGTGAATCTGGAACGGGAAGATACGTCGGATCGAGACGTTTCGCTCGGTGCGGACTGATGTCGTACCTGCTCGACACCAACGTCATTTCCGAGATTGCCAAGTCCACCCCACATCCCGTCGTTTCCGCTTGGTACGCGCAGAGCAACGAAAACGACCTGTATCTGAGCGTCGTCACACTCGGTGAAATCCGGAAGGGCGTCGAACTCAAACGTCGGTCCGACCGGAACCGGGCCGCGGCGCTCGACCGAATGTTGACCCGTCTGCAAACGGAATACGCGTCTCGCCTCCTCCCCGTTGACCGCGTCGTTGCCGAGGAGTGGGGACGTTTGGCGGTTCTGAACGCCCACCATCCCATCGACCGCCTGTTGGCCGCCACGGCCAAGGTACACGGCATGACGCTCGTGACCCGAAACGTCAGACACGTGGCCGCGTTTCCTCTCTCTGTCATGAACCCTTTCGAGCCGCGCTGACCCACCCGGCCATTCGTCAACCCGTGGCTTCCTTTACAGCACCGCGCCCCGGCTTCTATAGTCGGCTCTCATCGCCGAACGGGCCGACGGAGGACACACCGATGCGGGACGGATTCAAGATTGCCGACACCGACTCCCACATGATGGAGCCGGACTGGCTGTGGGAACGCCACATGGAAGACGCCTATAAGTCGCAGGCGCCGCGCATGGGCGAGGCGCCCGGCTCGGGGCGGCGCGCGTTCCTCGTCGAGGGCGAGTCGTTCACCCGTGAGAAGGGGAAATATCCCATGGCGGCCAAGGCGTTCCTCAAGGCCGCGATGACCGCCATGGAACGCTTTCAGCGGGCCAAGGACACGGGCTTCAGCGCCAAGAGCCGGCTCATGGACATGGACGAGCAGGGCGTCGACGTGCAGATCATGTACCCGACGTACGCCGGCCAGATGCTGGGCCGCGAATTCCGCGATACGAAGCTGCTCGCCGCGTGCTGCCGCGCCTACAACAACTGGGCCGCGGACTATACGTCGGAAGATCCGCAGCGACTGCGCTGGGCCGCGGCCCTGCCCATGCAGGAACCGGACGAAGCCGTGGCCGAGGCCGAACGCGCCGCGGCCGCGGGCTGCGTCAGCTTCTACATGCGGCCCAACCCGGTCGGCGGGCGCACGCTGTGGCATGAGGACTACCATCCGCTGTGGGCCACGGTCGAACGGCTGGGCAAGCCCATCTCGACGCACGACTCGGCCTCGGCGTCGGTCCCGTCGTTCGGCGACCGCATGGACACGCACACCGCGGGGCACATCCTGTCGCACCCGTTCGAGGCCATGGCCGCCATGGCCGGCCTGATCTGGTTCGGCATCTTCGAGCGATTCCCCGCCCTCAAGGTCATCCACGTCGAGGGCGACGGCGGCTGGACCCCGTACTGGCTGCAACGCATGGAACAGCACTGGAACTTCAGCGGCAACGCCGAGCACGAATATCTCACCCGCTCGCCCACGGACTACTTCAAACGCAACGTGTGCGTCGGCTTTCGCGGCGACGAGCCGACCATGCCGGCCGCGGTCGCCCTGGTCGGCGACGACAACTTCACCTGGGACTCCGACTATCCGCACCCGGACGGCACCTATCCGTGGGGGGTCAGGGCCATGCTGGACCAGCCCATCCCGGAGGAGTCCAAACGCAAACTGTTCTGGGACAACGCCGCGCGGCTGTTCCAGCTTGAAGAAGCTTAACGCCCCGAAGGAGGACACGACATGGATTTCAACGGCAAGGTCGGACTGGTCACGGGCGCGGCGTCGGGCATCGGGCGGGCGACCGCCATCGGATTCGCGCACCGCGGCGGCGCGGTCGGCGTGGCCGACATCAACGAACGGAACACCGCGGCGGTCGTCTCCGAAATCAGGGCCGCCGGCGGCACGGCCGAGCCGATCGTCGCCGACGTCACCAAACAGGCCGACGTCGAGCGGATGATCGCCCACACGGCCGACACGTTCGGCCGGCTCGACTTTCTGCACAACAACGCGTTCGGCCTGCCGTCCCCGCAGGGCACCAACGCCGTGGCCGCGCGCACCGCGGACCTGGACGACGGCGTTTGGGACAACATGATCGACCTCGGCCTGTCCGCGGTCTTCAAGGCCATGAAGGTCGCCATCCCGGTCATGCGCAAAACCGGCGGCGGCGCCATCGTCAACACCGCGTCGATCTCCGGCCTGCGCGCCGACTACGGCATCGCCGCATACAACGCCGCCAAAGCCGGCGTCATCAACCTGACGCGCGCCGTCGCCATCGAGTACGCGCGCCACGGCATCCGCGCCAACTGCATCTGCCCCGGAGCGATCGACACCCCGCTGATCGCGCCCGCGCTGCAACTGCCCGGCTTCGCCGACCGGATCGCCCAAGGCATTCCGATGGGCCGGCTCGGCAAACCCGAAGAAATGGCCAACGTCATCCTGTTCCTCGCCTCCGACCTGGCCTCGTTCGTGACCGGCGCGGCATACGTGGCCGACGGCGGCCAGACCGCCAAGACCGGCAGCCCCTCCTTCCTCCCGGAGTAAAGCGCCCTCGGCAACCGGCACTTCGACCTTTCGACACCCTTCGACCTTTCGACAGGCTCAAGACACCGCAGGCTCAGGGACCGAGCTGAAGGCACTGCTGGCTCATCGCCCCGCAATCCACAATCAAAAATCCACGATCCACAATTCCCCAATCCGGAGGCCCCCATGCCCGACGCCGCCTTACAAGCCCTGCTCGACCGCGAAGCCATCCGTGCCCTCCCCGTCCGCTACTGCCACTGCGTCTGGCAGAAAGACCTGGACGGCTACGTGAACCTGTTCACCGAGGACGGCACGTTTTCGACCACCGACCCGTCCCTGCCCGGGGCGCAGGGCCACGCCGGCTTGCGCGCCATGATCGCCGACAGCCTGGACGCGATGCAGCCGCGGCCGTTCATCCACAACCACGTGGTCGAACTCCACGGCGCCGACCGCGCGACCGGCACCTGCTACGTCGAAGTCCGCCTGCGGCGCGACGGCAAGCAGTGGCGCATGGCGGGCTGGTACGACGACGAATACGCCAAGGTCGGGGGCGAGTGGAAATTCAGATCCCGCCGCATCACGACCGACTCGTTCGCCCCGCTCGCCGAGTAGTCGGCCCCCGCCCGAAGGCGCGTCCGTTCCCCCGCGGGTCGATCTACTCGGCGTAGTGAGTAGATGGTTTCCCCTCCCACCCGACATCGGCACCGAAGCACCACGGCATGGCGCGTGCACGCACGAAGAAGCCCCCGCCGAAGACGGACACCGGCGCCACGACCGGCTACGAAGCCGAACTGTGGCGCATGGCCGACGCGTTGCGCGGCAGCATGGACGCCGCGGAGTACAAACACGTCGTCCTCGGCCTCATCTTCCTGAAGTACATCTCCGACGCGTTCGAAGAGACGCACGCCCGCCTCGAACGCGAGCGGGCCGAAGGCGCCGACCCGGAAGACCCGGACGAATACCGCGCCCAGAACGTCTTCTGGGTGCCGCCCGAGGCGCGCTGGGCGCATCTCGAAGCCCGGGCGCGACAGCCCGACGTCGGCCGGACCGTGGACGACGCCATGACCGCCATCGAACGCGACAATCCCGCGCTCGTGAACGTACTGCCCAAGGAGTACGCCCGCCCCGGCCTGGACGCGCAGCAGCTCGGGCGGCTCATCGACCTCGTCGGCAACGTCACGGTGGGCTCCGCGGACGCCCGGTCCAAGGACGTGCTCGGCCGCGTGTACGAATACTTCCTCTCCCGATTCGCCAGCGCCGAGGGCAAGAAGGGCGGCCAGTTCTACACCCCGCGCTGCGTGGTGACGCTCCTGGTGGAGATGCTGCAGCCCTACCGCGGTCGGGTCTATGACCCGTGCTGCGGCTCGGCCGGCATGTTCGTGCAGTCGGTCGCCTTCATCGACGCGCACGCCACCGGCAACGGCAATGGCGGGCGCCCGCCCGGCGGCGCCAAGCCGGACATCTCCATCTACGGCCAGGAGTCGAACTACACGACGTGGCGGCTCGCGCACATGAACCTCGCGATTCGCGGCATCGCGGGCCAGATCGCGCAGGGCGACAGTTTCCACGACGACCGCCACCCCGACCTCAAGGCCGACTTCATCCTCGCCAACCCGCCCTTCAACGTCTCCGACTGGGGCGGCGAGCGGCTCGCCGACGACACGCGCTGGCGCTACGGCGTGCCGCCCAAGGGCAACGCCAACTTCGCCTGGGTGCAGCACATCGTGCACCATCTGGCGCCCGCCGGCGTGGCGGGGTTCGTGCTCGCCAACGGCTCCATGTCGTCAAGCCAGTCCGGCGAGGGTCTCATCCGCCGCGGCCTGCTCGAAGCCGACCTGGTGGACTGCCTCGTCGCCCTGCCGGGCCAACTCTTCTACTCGACCCAGATTCCCGCCTGCCTGTGGTTCCTCGCCCGCGGGCGCCCCCGCAGTCCGCGCCGCGGCCACGTGCTGTTCATCGACGCCCGCAAGCTGGGCCGCATGGTGGACCGCACCCACCGCGCACTGACGGACGAAGACGTCGGCCGCATTGCCGACACCTACCACGCGTGGCGCCGGGGCACGGTCGCGTACGCCGACGTGCCCGGCTTCTGCAAGAGTGCCGCGCTGGCCGACGTCCGTGCCCACGGCCACGTGCTCACCCCCGGCCGCTACGTCGGCGCGGCAGCTCCGCCGGACGACGGCGAGCCGTTCGAGGACAAGATGCGCCGTCTCGTCGCGCAACTGCGCGCCCAGCAGGCCGAGGCGAAGACGCTGGACGCCGCCATCGCGGAGAACCTGCGCCGCCTCGGATTCGGAGACCGACGATGACCTACAGTGACACGGACATCATCCGCCAGTTGCGGCTGGGCGAGGACAGCCACTGGGAGTTCAAGCAGGTCGCATTCACCGGCGACCGTCCAACTCGGCCAAGCCGGAACGATTGGGCAGACGAAATCGCGGCGTTTGCCAATGCGCGCGGCGGTATGCTGCTGTGCGGCGTCACCGATGACGGAGAGGCGCAGGGTATGTCGCGGGAACAGATCGTCGCGCTGGATGCCGTGCTCGTCGAAGTAAGCACCGATACCGTCAAACCGCCCGTCCGCATCCACACTTGGCACAGGATGCTCCCGGAGGGCCGGCGCGTGCTCCTGCTCGAAGTGCCGGAAAGCGATACGCAACATGACAGCCCCGGTGGAAGCTACGTTCGCGTCGGCGCCTCGAAGCGCAGGATGACGAACGACGAACGCCTGCGGCTGGCGCAGCGGCGGGGACAAGCGCGGTTCCGCTGGTTCGACGAACAACCCGTCCCAAATACGGGCTTCGGAACGCTGGACGAGGCGCTCTGGCGACCCCTTCTGAGCGCCGAGGGCGCGGCGCATCCCGAGGCGGCACTCGCGAAGCTGGCGCTGCTGGCGCCCGACGAAACAGGGATGACGCGCGCCACCGTGACCGGCGTCTTGCTCTGTACCCGACACCCCGAGGCGTGGCTGCCCAATGCCGGCATCACGGCGACGCATTATCGCGGAGGAGACCGCGCCTCCGGCCAGACCGACGCGCAGGAAATCCTCGGCCCGCTGAACCGGCAGATCGCCGACGCGATGGTCTTCGTCGTGCGGAACATGCGCGTGGCGGCACAGAAGACGCCGGCCCGCAGGGAGTTCCCGCAATACAGCGAGGAAGCCGTCTTCGAGGCCGTGATCAACGCCGTGGCGCACCGCGACTATGCGATACGCGGCAGCCGGATTCGCCTGTCGATGTTCGCCGACCGTCTGGAAATTCAGTCGCCCGGCTCGCTGCCGAACACCCTGACGGTGGACAGCATGGCGACGCGACAGGCTACCCGCAACCAGACGTTGACCTCCATGCTCGGGCGAATGCCGGTCGGCGGAATCCGGGGCTCCGAGGAAAGACGTTATTTCATGGAACGGCGCGGAGACGGCGTGCCGATCATCCTGCGCGAAACCCAGGCCCTGTGCGGGAGATCGCCCGAATACCGCGTCATCGACGAAGCGGAAATTCGCCTCATCATTCCCGCCGCGCCGCAGGAGCAGAGCCCCGCCCGCGCCGTCGTCACCGTTCGATCCGACGGCCGTTCCCTCGACGACGTCGATCTCCTGGTCCTGTTTCCGAACAAGACCTGGAAGCGGGCGACGACGGACGCGAACGGCGAGGCCGTCCTCGACCTGTACACGACCGCTCTGCCCCTGACGGTATTCGTCGCCGCTCCGGGATATGCGGCGCACGTAGAACCGGCGTGGGCGCCGAGCCGGGGAGCGCTCACGGTCGCTCTCGAACCCCTACCGGAAGGAGGCGCCGTCATTTTCCCCGAGGCGACCGGTTCGCTGCCGGGGCTCCGGGGCCGCTTGAATCCGATTCGCGACCCGCACGACCGGACCTGCCTGTACGCCTCCAACATCGCAATCGACGACGGCGCCCCCCAGCCCGTCTATTTCATCCCCGGCGAGGACCTCCGGCTCACGGACGCCGACGGCAACGACCTGCGGGTGCGTATCGTCGCCGTCACGGGCCGGTCGGCGCTCGTGGAGTACCGGCCCTATTCCCGAGAGAACCAGCCATGACCCTCTATGCTTCTTGTTCCCTTCTCCCTCCGGGAGAGGATGAGGGTGAGGCCAGAACCGCCACAGTACATCGACCTCGGGATTGCGAACCGAGCCAGGACCGAGTTCCTTGGTCATATTGGATGTCGTTCCGTGCACAGGAGATAAAGACGACCCTGACAGGTGGTAGGGCGTAGAGACTGACAGGGACGAAGGAGCCATTTCGACATGGGCAAGACAAGGGCGACCAGAGACGTCAAGCTGATCCCCATCGGCACATCCAAGGGCGTCCGCCTCCCCGGGAGCCTGCTGGAAAAATACCGTTGGGGCGACTCGCTCGTTCTGGAAGAACGGGAAGACGGCATCCTCTTGTACGGCGAGGAAAAGCCGCAACTTTCCTGGAAGGAAACCTACCGGGCCATGACCGCAGAGGGCGAAGACTGGGACGACCTGGACGTTACGGTCGCCGATGGTCTGGACTGATGGCGACCTTTCCCGAACGATACACCATCTACTTTGCCGACCTCAATCCGACCGTGGGCGGGGAGATTCCGAAGGTGCGCCCGGTGGTTCTGGTCAGCGAAAACGACAGGAACCGATTTCTCGACACCGTTGTCGTCCGTCCTCTCACCTCCACTCCGCATCCGCAGTGGCGAAGTCGGCTCCAGATACGATGTGCCGGCAAGGAGGCTGAAATTGCCGTGGACCAGATCCGCACGATCAGCAAACAGCGATTGAGGCGCCGGCTCGACCGCCTGTCTGCGGAGGACGCCGCCCTACTTCGGCGCCTCATCACGAAAATGTACGGGGAATGAGGAACCGCACGATGACTGAGCCGCACGTCGGGCGGCTGCAAGACGCCCGGAAGACGGACGGCCTGCACCTGTCGCCCCGGCACCGGGAGAAACTGACAGCCCTGCTGCGCGAACATCTGCCCGGGGTCGAAGTCTGGGCCTACGGCAGCCGCGTCAACGGTCGCAGCCACGACGGCAGCGATCTGGACCTGGTGCTGCGCGGACCGGGGTTGCAAGCGGTTCCGCCCGAACAGTTGGGCGATTTCACGGATGCGGTACGGGAGTCCACGCTTCCTTTCCTGGTGGAGGCGCGCGATTGGACGCGGCTGCCGGCGCGCTTCCACGCCGAGGTCGAGCGGAGCTACGTCGTCTTGCAGCACCGGGTGGCGGACGAATGGCCGGCCGTGACGCTGGGCGACTGCGCCGTCATCAACGACGCCACGTACTCGCCGAAAGAGGCGTGGCCGTTCATCCACTATCTCGATACCGGCAACGTCACGGACAACCGCATTGCCGCCATCCGGCGGCTGGTGCCGGGGACCGACACGATTCCGAGCCGGGCGCGCCGCAAGGTGCAGCCGGGCGACGTCGTGTATTCGACCGTGCGCCCGGACCAGCGCCACTTCGGCCTGCTGAAGGACCCGCCGGACAACCTGCTGGTCTCGACCGCCTTCGCCGTCATCCGGGGCAAGGCCGGCGTGGCGCACACGGGCTTCCTCTACTGGTTCCTGGCGCAACGCCACGTCGTCGAGCGGCTGCACACCATCGCCGAGCACAGCGTCTCCGCCTATCCGTCCATCCGGCCCGACGACCTCGCGCGGCTGGAACTCCGGCTGCCGCCGCTGCCGGAACAGCGCCGCATCGCCCACGTCCTCGGCACCCTGGACGACAAGATCGCCCTGAACGCCACGCTGGAGGACATGGCGCGGACGCTCTTCAAGTCCTGGTTCGTCGATTTCGACCCCGTCCACGCCAAGGCCGCCCTCAAGCGCCGTGCTCGGCCCCATCACTCCCCGTTGCAAGGAGGAGACGAAACGGCCACGGTCCATGGGAGACCCTCCTCCCCTTCGGTTTCCCCCTCCCATCACTCCCCCCGGCCCCTGAGCCTGTCGAAGGGTGAGGGGGAGTCGGCGAGACAAGGGCGCAGCCCGCAGTCGAGCCGGTGGGGGGTCGTCCGCCGCGGCTACCCCCGTCACGCCCTGACCGCCGCCCGCACCCTCCGCCGCAACCGCACCGACGCCGAAGGACTCCTCTGGCACTACCTCCGCAACAAACAACTCGACGGCTACCGGTTCCGCCGCCAACAACCCATCGGTCGGTACATCGTCGATTTCGCCTGTCTGTCCCGCAAGGTGCTCATCGAACTCGACGGCGGCCAGCATGCGGAACAGACCAGCCGGGACGAGAAGCGCGACGCCTTTCTCCGGGCGCGGGGCTACCGCGTTCTCCGCTTCTGGAGTACGGAGGTCTTCGAGAACTGTTTCGGGGTGCTGGAGCGGGTGTGGGAGACGGTGGCGGGGGATCCCCCTCACCCTTCGACAGGCTCAGGGGCCGGGGGGAGTGATGAGACGGGAACCGCAACGTGGACGGTCGAACGTGCCCGCGCCTATCTCGACGGGATGGACCCGGAGGTTGCGGCCCTGTTCCCGGATGGCTTCGAGGATTCTGTGCTTGGTCAGATTCCGAAAGGGTGGAAGGTGAAAACGCTTCCCGAAGTAATAGAAATCAATCCATCACGCACGCTACGGAAGGGAGAAATTGCCCCATATCTCGACATGGCAAATATGCCGACGGAAGGGCACGTACCTGACGCAGTGGTTGACCGGCCTTTCGGTTCGGGAATGCGTTTCATGAACGGAGATACGCTTCTTGCGCGCATCACACCATGCCTTGAGAACGGCAAAACGGCGTATGTGGATTTCTTGGAAGGGGGGCAAGTCGGTTGGGGTTCAACCGAATATATCGTTTTACATCCAAAGCCTCCGCTCCCTGATGAGTTTGCCTGTTGTCTGGCACGCAGTATCCATTTTCGTGATTTTGCTATTCAAAGTATGACAGGTTCAAGTGGCCGCCAGCGCGTACCCGTGGAGGCGTTTGCACATTACGTCATGCCTCTGCCTGCAAAGAGAATTGTAGAAAGTTTCGGGAAAATTATCCGACATCTCCTCATTCGAGCGAAGGACTCCGCCTCCAACTCTTCCTCCTTCATCATTCTGCGCGATACACTGCTTCCCAAGCTACTTTCTGGCGATCTGCTAGTGAGGGATATCTAGAAACCTTCGGAGCCAGACCGGCAGAAAAAGAGATTGGTGGCGAACATGGGCATACGTATTCAACCGCTGGACATTGAGATACCAAAGACCGCCCCGTTCAAGAATGATCTACTCGGCAGGAAGGAACCGGTGGAGGTGCTGACCCATCTCATCGGCTCGATAGAAGGTCCGTGCGTCTTGGCGGTAGATGCCGCGTGGGGGGCAGGCAAGACTACGTTTCTCAAGATGTGGTCTCAACATCTGCGGAACAGTGGCTTCTCTGTCATCGAGTTCAACGCGTGGGAAACCGATTTCATTGGTGATCCTTTCATCACGCTTTCAGGCGAGTTGGAAGATGGATTGCGCCAGTACATTGGTCAATCGCTTGCAGGGAAAATTGAGGCCATGAAGAAAGTGGCAACAGAGGTCGTTCGGAGAGCTATCCCTGCGGCCATCAAGATCGCGGCTCCTGAGCCTCTGAAGGAGATTGGTCAGGTCCTTGCATCCTTCGCAGAAGAGCGGATGTCCAGCTACCGAAAAGAACAGGAGTTGGTCAAAGAATTCAGAGAGAAGCTGCAGGACTTAGCAAAAACTTTAGCGGAGTCGAAAAAGGGTAAACCGCTCGTCATCGTCATAGACGAACTGGACAGATGCCGCCCTTCGTATGCAATCGAGCTGCTCGAGGTGGCTAAGCATCTTTTTACTGTCGAGCACATCATCTTCGTCCTGGCTGTTAACCGTTCGGAGTTGGAGCATTCCATCTGCGCGTTATACGGCAGCGGGTTTGACGCCCGAGGTTATCTGCGACGATTTTTCGATATTGACCTTAAACTTCCCGAAGCGGAGCGGAAACCTTTCATAGAAGGGATCTTGAAGACGATAAAAATCGGTGATTATTTCGCACGTACAAAAGATCCAGCCGCAAGACAGGAATACGGAGATATAAAAACATTGCTATTGGCTTTTTTTGACGCGCCCGATCTCAGTCTTCGGCGTATTGCTCAGGCAATCCATCGCCTAGGGTTGGTCTTCGCGTCGCTTCGTAGCGACCGGCAATCTTTCGCCTTACCAGCCGTTGTGGCTCAGATCCTGCGGACGGTTGATCCGGGGTTGTATTTTCGGTTCATCCGCGGTGAGGCATCTGACCTTGAAGTGATTGACTATGTGTTTAACCGACCCGCGGCAAATGCCCTGCAACAACAGGATGAGGGCTACCTGTTTGAGGGCACGGTCATTGAAGCAGCCCGTGAAATCGTCCTCCAAGACTCGTATGCGGCGGAACCATTTGAATCACCTCTATTACAACGGCATAAGAAGGTGGTTCAGGCTACCAAGTCAGACAGCGTATCCCTCAGCCCAGAGCAGAAAAGAGCACAACGAGTCATATTGCTAGTCGAAGACTTCAGGCGGGAGATTAATTTTAGGTCTCAAAGATCTAAGTTCAGAGGGGCAGTTCAACGTATCGAATTGCTATCCCCTAACCTCGTTGATAAGTCCGCACCGGAAGCCGAAGATTCGTGATTCGGGTCACCACCGAACCTGCCCGTAGGGTGCCCTTCCTATCACTCCCCCTCACCCTTCGACCCTTCGACAAGCTCAGGGACCAGGGGGAGTGATCGGAGGGAAGAACCCGGCTGGCTTGAGCCTTCGGGTGCATTGATTGGCCTTATTCTTCCTGGGAACGCGGGCTTCCAGCCCGCACCACAGGCGGGCGGCACGCCCACGTTCCCGGCCATCGCCACCGAAACGGATGCACGGCTCCTACAGACCGTCTTCTTGCCCTCGCACCCCTTTTCCGGTCAACTGCGGCATAGACCCACAGAGACGGACGCCCTCTCCTCCCGCGACTCGGGAACAGCCGACCGTGCCGTCATCCTCAGTGACGACCGAACCCGTGACCTCCTCACAATTCCCCTTTCCGGCGTTGCACACGTATTCGATTAGTCTATATTGGACCAGATTTCTTCCGAAAGGAGTCACGAACATGGAGCCTATCGAGTCCCGCCGCGCCTGGACCGTCGCCGAGGCGAAAGCGCGGCTGTCCGAGATTTTCAGACTGGCCGAGGAAGAGGGGCCGCAGCGTATCGGCACGAGGCGGTCATTCATCGTCGTGCCGGAGCGCCAGTGGCGAGAACGGACCGAGGCGCGGAAACCGCTGGGACAGTGGCTCGTGGAGAATATGCCTCGTGGCGCCGACCTGGATGTTCCCGTGGAGAGGAAGTCTCGGCGGTCGATTCCTTTTATTGACGAAGAGACGGCGTGAGCGGGTTTCTGCTTGACACGAACGTCGTCTCGGAAATGACGAAACGCACGCCGGACGCGCGCGTCGTCGCATTTCTGACGGAGCAAGACGACTGCTGGCTGCCGGTCATGGTCGTCCATGAGTTGGAGTTCGGGATTCAACTGCTTCCCCAAGGCCGTCGGCGCCTGAACTTGGAGGCGACGTTGCGAGCCATTCTGGCGGAGTACGGGAGCCACATCCTGCCGCTCGGCCGTCGAGAGATGGAATGGGCCGCGAGGTTTCGGGCACGAGCCCGCCGGGCCGGTCGCGCATTGGATCTGGGTGACGCGCTGATTGCCGGGACGGCCAAGGTGCACGAACTCTCTCTTGCCACACGGAACACCAGAGACTTCGAATATCTCGACCTGGACGTTGCCGACCCTTGGGAAACGCCCTGATCTCTCATGGCGGCGTGAATAGTCCATCCTGATCCTCATCGCCCGCCCGTCATCCGGCGAGGGTTGTTCAGATGATCGAAGACATGCCGCCGCTCGTGACCTCCTACGCGACCCTGGTGCGGGACAGGACGAGTCTGCGCCACGTCGAGGTGTTGGACGCGATACGGAGCTCCGACGTGCGTCCGGTGCCGTGGTCGGGCCGGGAGGCCGCACGCGAGGATCCGTCCGCGTGACCGCCTTCACCGAATCCATGGTCGAGGACGCGGCGCTCGACTGGTTGCGCGGCCTGGGCTGGACGGTCGCCCACGGGCCGGACTTGGCACCGGGAACGCCCGGGGCGGAACGCGCCGATTACGCAGCGGTCGTGCTGGAGCCGCGGCTGCGCGACGCACTGGCGCGGCTCAACCCGGACCTGCCCGCGGACGCGCTCGATGCGGCGTACCGCCGGCTGACACGGCCGGACGGCGCCACGCTGGAAGTCCGCAACCGCGCCTTCCACCGCATGGTCGTGGACGGCGTGACCGTGGAGTACCGCACCGAGGGCGGCGCGGTCCGCGGGGCGCAGGCGCGCGTGCTCGCCTTCGACGAGCCGGACGAGAACGACTGGCTGGCGGTCAACCAGTTCACCGTGGTCGAGCAGCAACGCGAGCGGCGGCCCGACGTGGTGCTGTTCGTCAACGGCCTGCCGCTCGGCATCGTCGAGTTGAAGAACCCCGCGGACGAGGACGCCGACGTCTGGACCGCGTGGCGACAGTTGCAGACCTACAAGGCGGAGTTGCCCACGCTGTTCGCCCTGAACGCGGCGTTGATCGTGTCCGACGGGGTGGAGGCGCGCATCGGCACGCTGACCGCGGGACGCGAGTGGTTCAAACCGTGGCGCACGATTGCCGGCGCCACGCTGGCCGACCCGAAGTTGCCCGAACTGGAAGTGCTGCTGAAAGGCGTGTGCGTGCCGCCCCGCTTTCTGGCGCTGGTGCGTGATTTCATCGTCTTCGAGGACGTCGGCCGCGACGCGCCGGTCAAGAAAATGGCGGGCTATCACCAGTTCCACGCGGTCGGGATCGCGGTTGCCGAAACTCTGCGCGCGGCTGCGTTGCAACGGGAGGGCGAGACCCTCGGCGAAGGGGCCGGCGGCCGTTACGAGGCGGGACGCAAGCCGGGCGGCGCACCGGGCGACCGCCGCATCGGCGTGGTCTGGCACACGCAGGGGTCGGGCAAGAGCCTGACGATGGCGTTCTACGCCGGGCGCATCGTCCGCGAGCCGGCCATGCGGAACCCGACCGTGGTGGTGCTGACCGACCGCAACGATCTGGACGACCAGTTGTTCGCCACCTTCGCGCGCTGCCGGGACCTGTTGCGCCAGCCGCCGGTCCAGGCGGACAGCCGCGCCGACCTGCGCGCCAAACTCGCCGTGGCGTCCGGCGGCGTCATCTTCACCACCATCCAGAAATTCCTTCCGGAAGCGCCTTCCGCGGCCCCCTCCCGGGAACACGGGCGTCCCGCCCGCCTCCGATCCGATGAACATCCGGACCGGGAGTCGCACGCCGCCCGAAGCCCGGCCTTGTCCGAGCGGCGCAACGTCGTCGTCATCGCCGACGAGGCGCACCGCAGCCAGTACGACTTCATCGACGGGTACGCGCGCCACATGCGCGACGCCCTGCCGCACGCCGCCTTCGTGGGCTTCACCGGCACGCCGGTCGAATTGCGCGACGCCAACACGCGCGCCGTGTTCGGCGACTACATCAGCATCTACGACGTTCAGCGCGCGGTCGAAGACCGGGCCACGGTGCCGATCTACTACGAAAGCCGGCTGGCCGCGCTCACCCTCGACGAACGCGAACGGCCGACCATCGACCCCGCCTTCGAGGAAGCGACCGAAGGCGAGGAGACCGCGCGCAAGGAGCAACTCAAGTCGCGCTGGGCGCAGCTCGAAGCGGTAGTCGGCGCCGAACCGCGGCTGGCGCTCGTGGCGCGCGACCTCGTGACGCACTTCGAGCAGCGCCTCGAAGCGCTCGACGGCAAGGCGATGGTCGTGTGCATGAGCCGGCGCATCTGCATCTCCCTGTACCGGGAACTGGTGCGCCTGCGCCCGGACTGGCATGCCGCGAACGACGCCGAGGGCGCGCTCAAGATCGTCATGACCGGCGCCGCGGCCGATCCGCCCGACTGGCAGCCGCACATCCGTACCAAACCCCGGCGCGAGGCACTGGCCGCACGCTTCCGCGACCCCGCGGACCCGTTGCGCATGGTGCTGGTGCGCGACATGTGGCTGACCGGTTTCGACGCGCCCAGCCTGCACACCATGTATCTGGACAAGCCGCTGCGCGGGCACGCGCTGATGCAGGCCATCGCCCGGGTCAACCGCGTGTTCCGGGACAAGCCGGGCGGGCTGGTGGTCGATTATCTGGGCGTGGCCCACGAACTCAAACGCGCGCTGGCGACCTATACCGAGAGCGGCGGCGCCGGGCGGACCGCGCTGGACCAGGCGGACGCGGTCGCGCTGCTGCTGGAAAAATACGAAGTCTGCTGCGGCCTGTTCCACGGTTTCGACCGGTCGGCGTGGGCGGCCGGCACGCCGGCGCAGAGGCTGAGCCTGTTGCCCGCGGCGCAGGAACACGTGCTGGCGCAGCCGGACGGCAAGGAGCGCTGCCTGCAGGCGGTGCACGCTTTGTCGCAGGCGTTCGCGCTGGCAGTGCCGCACGCGGTCGCGCTGCGCATCCGCGACGACGTGGGGTTCTTCCAGGCGGTGCGCGCGGTGCTGGCGAAACGCGCGCCGGGCACGGCCCGACCTGCAGCGGAACTGGACCGCGCCGTGCGGCAGATCATCTCGCGCGCGGTCGCGTCCGCGGGCGTGACCGATGTCTTCGCCGCGGCCGGCCTCGACAAGCCCGACGTGTCGGTCCTGTCCGACGACTTCCTGGCCGAGGTCCGAGGCATGCCGCAGCGCAACCTGGCCGTCGAGTTGCTGCAGAAACTCCTGAAGGGCGAAATCACCGCGCGCGGGCGCCGGAACGTCGTCCAGGCGCGGACGTTCAGCGCCATGCTGGAGCAGACCTTGCGCCGCTACCGGAACCGCGCCGTCGAAGCCGCGCAGGTGATCGAAGAGTTGATCGAACTCGCCCGCGACCTGCGCAGCGCGAACGCCCGCGGCGAGGCGCTCGGGCTGTCGGACGACGAGGTCGCCTTCTACGACGCGCTGGAAACCAACGACAGCGCGGTGCAGGTACTCGGCGACGAGACGCTGCGCGCCATTGCGCGCGAACTGGTCGAGACCGTCCGCCGCAACGTCACCATCGACTGGACGTTGCGCGAGAACGTGCGTGCGCAGTTGCGCGTGCTGGTCAAGCGCATTCTGCGCAAACACGGTTACCCGCCCGACAAACGGGAGCGGGCCACGCGCACCGTCCTGGAGCAGGCGGAGGTACTGTCCGCGGGCTGGGCCGTCGCCTCCCGGGCGCCCGAGCCCGCGACGCCCTGAGCTTGTCGGAGGGTAAGGGGAGTGTGTCGATACAGGGGCGTCAGCCCGCAGTCGAGCCGGCAGGGAGTCCTAGCCGCGAGACCTGCCCCGCAGACGAACCTACAAACCGGCCTACGAGCGGACGGACAACGCGCGGCGTTGACACTCGAAACGCCGCGGCGCTACGGTCCAGGTGAATCCGGTAGAGACTCAGCATCGAGGAAAACCACGCTATGGCTTACGTCGGCAGTCCGGTCAGCGGCATGCTGGACCGCACGCTCGTGGCCGGGAACGGGCGCTACACCGCGGATCTGAGCACCCCGGGTATGGGCTTCATGGCGGTCGTGCGCAGCACCTATGCGCACGCCCGCATCGTGCGGATCGATACGACCGCGGCGCGGACGCATCCCGGCGTGCGCATCGTGGCGACCGGCGCCGACGTGCGCGACTGGAGCGAGCCGATTCCGCACACGCTGAACCCGGCCGCGTTGGGCGGCCATACCGCGGACGTTCACTGTCTGGCGACGGACCGCGTCCGCTACGTGGGCGAGCCCGTGGCAGCATTGGTGGCCGATACGCCCCACGTCGCCGCGGAGGCCGCGGCCCTGATTAACGTCGAGTACGAAGAACTGCCGGTCGTGACGGACGTCGAAGCGGGGCTGGCAGCCGACGCCCCGCTCCTCTACCCGGAGTGGGACACCAACGAGATGCTGCACGGCCGCTATGCCGGCGGCGACGTCGCACAGGCGTTTGCCGACGCCGACCACACCGTAGAAGGACGCCTGCACATCCATCGCCATACCGCGGCGCCGCTGGAGCCGCGCGCGGTGCTGGCCGAATACGACGACCGGACCGACAGCCTGAAGGTGTGGGTTTCCACCCAGACGCCGCATCCGCTGCGGACTACGCTGGCACGGACGCTGCGCCTGGACGAACACGCGGTGCACGTCGTCCAGCCCCAGGTCGGCGGCGCGTTCGGCGTCAAGATTCCGACCTATCAGGAGGAACCGCTGGCCTGCCTGTTGGCGCTACGCACGCGCCGCGCGGTCAAGTGGGTCGAGGAACGCAGCGAGCATCTCCTGGCCGGCGGCCACGCCCGCGAACATACGCTGACGTTCTCGGCGGCGTTCAATGCGGACGGGCGCGTGCTGGGCCTGAAGGTCCACGTCCTCGGCGACGTGGGGGCGCTGTCCGCGCTGGCCGGTTGGGGCATGGCTTACGTCGGGTCGTTCGTCGTGCCCGGGGCGTACAAGATTCCGCACTGCGAGGTCGACGTCTCGATCGTGGTCACCAACAAGGCGCCGTGGAACGCGTACCGCGGCTTCGGCAAGGAGGCGGCCTCGTTCCTCATGGAGCGCGTCATGGACCGCGTGGCGCAGCATCTCGACCTGGACCGCGCCGCGGTGCGCCTCGAGAATTTCATTCCCAAGGACGAGTTCCCCTACGTGCAGATCTCCGGCGCTACCCCGGACAGCGGCGACTATGCCCGCGCGTTGGAGACCGCACTGGACCGCGCCGGCTATGCGGGGTTTGCCGAGGAACAGGCCCGCGCCCGGCAGCAGGGCCGCTTCCTCGGCATCGGGATCGGCTTCGAGCTCACTCCGGAAGGCGGCTGCATCCCGGATTCGTTCATCGGCGGCTACGAGGGCGCTACGGTGCGGGTCAGTCCGAGCGGCCGGGTGACGGTGCTGACGGGCGTCACCTCGCCCGGCACGGGCAACGAAACCGGCATCGCGCAGATCGTGGCCGACCAGTTGGGCGTGCCGCTCGACACGGTGCGTGTCGTGCAGGGCGATACCGAGACCTGCCCGTTCGGGCTGGGCAACTGGAGTTCGCGCAGCCTGTTCATGGGCGGCTCGGCGTCGCTGACCGCGGCTCGCGAAGTGCGCCACAAAATGGTGCGCGTGGCCGCGAGTATGCTCGACGCCGCGCCCGAGGACATCGACTGCGAAGAGGGCCGGCTGCGCGTACGCGGCCGGGATGGGCGCGAGGTCGCTTTCGCCGAAGTGGCCGAACACGTCCACAAACGCGCCTTCGACCACCATGCCCTGGACATGGAGCCCGGCCTGGAGTCCACACGTTATTTTCGGATGGGCAACATCCGCCACGAGCCGGACGAGCAGGGGCGCATCAACACCTATCCGTCGTACCCGTACGCGGCCTGCGTGGCCGTGGTCGAAGTGGACGTCGAGACCGGCGTGGTGACGCCGCTGCGCTACGTGGCGGTCCACGACTGCGGCACGATCATCAATCCGCTGCTGGTCGAGGGACAGTTTCAGGGCGCCGTGGCCCAAGGGCTGGGCGGGGTGCTGTACGAGCAACTGGCATACGACGAAAACGGCCAGTTGCAGACCGGCACGTTCATGGATTACACGCTGCCGACCGCGGTCGAAGTGCCGCGCGTCGAGTTGCACCACCAGGAAGTGCCGAGTCCGTTCACGCCGCTGGGCACCAAGGGCGCGGGCGAGTCGGGCGTCTCCGGTCCGTTCGGTGCGCTGGTGGGCGCGGTGGAAGACGCACTCGCCCCGTTCGGCGTCACGGTCTCGGACACGCCGCTCACCCCGCAGCGCGTCTGGCGAATGATCCGCGCGGCACGCTCCGCCGCGGACGGGAAGAACGGAAACCGCGCCTAGAGCGGGGCCATACGGATGATCCGGGCGCCGTTCGAGCTGCACACCCCCCGTTCGATCGACGAGGCGGTCCACGTGCTGGCGGACTGCCGGCGCCGCGGGGAGGACGCCAAACTGCTTGCCGGAGGACAGTCGTTGCTCCCCGCGCTCAACCTGGGGCTGGCGGCTCCGGCGCACGTCGTCAGCCTCAATCACGTCGCCGGCCTCGACGACGTTCGCCTCGACCCCGACGAAGAGACGCTCGTCCTCGGCGCCCGCGCTACGCACGCGAGGTTGGCCGCGTCCGATCTCTTGCAAACGCGCTGTCCGATTCTGGCCGAAGCCGCGGCCGGCATCGGTGACGTCCAGGTTCGCAACCGGGGCACGTTGGGCGGCTCGCTGGGCCACTGCGACCCGGCCGCGGACTACCCGGCCGTGTTGCTGCTCCTTAACGCCGAAATGTGTCTGACCGGCCCGACCGGTGAACGTCGTGTCGCGGTGCAGGACTTCTTCGTCGATTACATGACCACCAGCTTGGCCGAGGACGAAGTGCTGACGGAAGTGCGCCTACCCGTCCCCGCGGCGGGCAGCGGCATGGCGTACCGGAAGTTCACCCGCGTCGAGGGTGGCTTCGCAATCGTCGGCGCCGCCGCCCGCGTCTCGCTCGCCGCGGATGGGACGCTGCGGTCGGTGCGTGTGTGCCTGTGCGGCGGAGCCGCGGTCCCGCTGCGCGTTGGCGCGGTCGAAGACGGCATGCAGGGCCGCACCCCCGACGACGCGTGGTTGGACGAAATCGCTGACGCGGCATACGCCGCGGCTCACGACCCGGTAGCCGAGTTGCACGCCGCCGCCGACTACAAACGCGAGATGCTCCGCGTGTTTACCCGCCGGGCGGTCGCCGCGGCGCTGGAACGGGCAGGCTGAGCGACTCGGCGGCGCCCTCGGCTTCCCTCCAGACCCATCACATCAATCGAAAGGAACCGCGTTCATGCGAACCCCCGTTCGACTGACCGTGAACGACGAACCGTGTGCGGCCGAAGTGGATCCGCGCACTTTGCTCGCCGACTTCCTGCGCGACGAACTCGGGCTGACCGGCACCCACGTCGGCTGTGCGACCGGCAACTGCGGGGCGTGTACCGTGGTGCTGGACGGCCTGACGGTCAAGGCGTGCACGATCCTGGCCGGGGACGTGTCCGGTTCGCGGGTGACCACGATCGAAGGGGTGAGCGGATCGGACGGCCTGCATCCCATTCAGGAGGCGTTCGTTGCACGCCACGCCTTGCAGTGCGGCTTCTGCACGCCCGGCATGGTGCTGTCGGTGCGTCGGCTGCTCGAAGAAAACTCCAATCCGAGCGAGGCCGACATCCGGCACGGCATCGCCGGCAACCTGTGTCGCTGCACCGGCTACGCCAGCATCGTCGCCGCGGTGCAGGACGCCGCGGCGAACAAGCACGCACGATAGCCTTGCTGTATTCTCATCGAGGCCAGTCGAATGTCTGAAGCGCAAAACCGGAGCGAGGTGCTGGCACAGGTCAAGAATCCTCTGATCTTCTTTGCATTGGCACTTCTGGTCATCGAAGCGGTTTTGGGGGTCGTTATCGTCAATTCCGAGATGACCCCAGCCCACCAATTCTATGCGTTCTTGATAATGGCGACGTTATTTGCAATCGTCGTCGGGCTGGTCGCCGTCATTACGATATGGCGACCGAGCCACCTCTACCACGACGTGGCGGAATTGAAAGAGATCATCGACAGTGCCGCATTCTCGGACACGATCGAGGAAGCGGTAAGAGCGCGCGTGAGAGCCGATTGTCTTATCGACCGGCCCCCTTCACAGGACCGCTGACTATGGATAGACCGTTTGCAGACCCTGTGGGTGAAAGAATCGCACAAGCCTTCCGAGATACGGGTTCCTCGTGGCGCACGTCCGGCGGTATCGCCCGGGATTCCGGCTTACCTGCCGAGACGGTCCATGCCTACATCTTGGAACATCTGGACTATTTCGTGCAGCCGTCCTTGACGCTGGGGGGCACGCAGGTCTACGGGATTCGCGAAGACTTGCGTGCGAATCTCAACGGATAGTCCCCAGCTTCCTATCATTCGGCAGGCTTCCGGAACTTGAGCGTCATGCGGTCGCTCTCGCCGATCGCCAGGTATTTCTCCCGATCCTGGTCTCCCAGGCGGAGCACCGGCGGTAGCGTCCAGACGCCCGACGGATGGTCACGCGTGTCCTTGGGGTTGGCGTTGATCTCGGTGCTGTCCACGAGGGCGAAGCCCGCCTTCTCCGCCATCCGAACGGTGGCCGCTTCGGTGACGTAGCCCGACTTGGCCTGCGGGTCCTGTTCGGCGTCCGGGTCCCCGCGGTGCTCCACCACGCCCACCACGCCGCCCGGCTTGAGCGCCGCGTACATGGCCGCAAACACGGCGTCCGCGGTGCCGGCGGTCATCCAGTTGTGCACGTTGCGGAACGTGAGCACCATGTCGGCCGAGCCCGCGGGCGCGATCTCCACCTTGTCGGGCGGTGCCAGTTCGGTCATGACCGGCGTGCCGTACACTTCGGGCGCCGCGGCCAGTTTGTCGTCCAGAATTTTCAGGAGCTTCTTCACGTAGTCCCGGTCG
This sequence comes from uncultured Binatia bacterium (SeqCode), assembly GCA_965200125.1. Lineage (GTDB taxonomy): Bacteria > Desulfobacterota > Binatia > Bin18 > Bin18 > Bin18. The sequence continues at coordinate 2,792,466 of OZ241332.1, forward strand.
GATGCCCGGTCGAAGCCGGCCAGATACAGCGTTCCACTATCGCGGAGATAGGGAGCCAGAATTTCCGTGTACCAGCCCCGCGACGGCCAGATTTCGACGACCGTCATGTCGGGCTCGACCCCCAGCCACGTCAGCGTCTCGGCCGGATGCCGATAGACGTCGCGCGCCTTGTTCTCGGCAGAGCGGTGGTCGCCGTCGATGGCGGCCTGCAGGGCCGGGTCCACCGCGGGACCATGCTCGTCCGCGTTGACGTGCGCGCCCGGATTCACCATCAGAACGGCGACGACGATCGCAGCGCAGAATGTGACCAAGAACCTGAAATGTGGCTTCGTCGGGTTGTCCGGGGTGATTCGGGGCCGTACTGCTTTTTGCATGGCGAGTGCTCCTTTTCTTTCCTTCGTTCTGTCCGCCGCTTGTCTGTACGACGTTTCCGCGGCGCGTAGCAACGCCGGGGTAGAGTCCCTCCGTCTGAAATCGTCTTCTCGGCATTATTTAGGGAATTACATACAAGAGGATCCTAATGGTCAACGTCCGGGGGTGCGAAGGCCGGGGTGACAGCGGGGTTCGTTTCGATGTTTCGATCCTTCGACAAGCTCAGGACACCGCAAGCTCAACACAGCGCAGGCTCAACGAACTGAAGGGGGAGGCGGGGAAGGTCCTTGAGCCTGCGATGCTCTGAGCTCGGTTGGTGAGCCTGTCGAACCATGTCGAAGAGTCGAAAGGCCGGGGGCGTGGGGCAGTATCTCATCCCGCCCCACGCTTCGGCGTTACTTGCGTTCGGCAGACTCTTCGGCTTGCAGCGAGGCGTACCGGTTCATGCCGCCCTCGCGCCGCAGGAGCAACAGCAGCGGGTCGCCGTCCTTCAGCTCGGCGAGCGCGGTCTTTGCCTCATCGACGCCGTTCACGGCGTTACGGTTGACCTCCAGAATCGCGTCGCCTTCGCGCACGCCGGCACGGGCGGCGGGACTGTCGGGCCGCACGCCTGCCACGCCCACGCCTTCACGCGCGTCGAGTCCCAGCCGCGTCCGGTCGTCGGGGCCCAGGTCGCGGAACGCCAAGCCCCACTTGCCCTGCTGCGCTCCGGCCGGGCCATGCGCGAGTGCGGGTTCTTCGAGTTTGGCGATTTCGACGCGCAGCGTCCGCGTGCGGCCGTTGCGCACGATTTCGACCGGGACTTTCTCGCCCACCGGCGTGTTGGCGACCAGCATCGGCAGGTCGGCGTTGTCCTCCACCTTGCGACCGTCGTAGGCGACGATCACGTCACCGCGTTGCAGGCCGCCCTTGTCGGCCGGACTGCCCTTGCGCACGTCGGCGACCAGCGCGCCCCGGCTTTCGTCCAGATCGAGCGAATCCGCCAAGTCCTTGGTCACGTCCTGAATCGTGACGCCCAGCCAGCCGCGCGTGACGCGCCCCTTGGTCTCCAGGTCGGGCAGGAGTTGCTTGGCCAGATTGATGGGAATGGCGAAGCCGATGCCGATGTTGCCGCCGCCGCTGCCGTAGATGGCGGTGTTGATGCCGACGACCGCGCCGTTCGCGTCGAAGAGCGGGCCGCCCGAGTTGCCGGGGTTGATCGACGCATCGGTCTGGATGAAATCGTCGTACGGCCCCGCGCCGATGGTCCGCCCCTTGGCGCTGACGATCCCCGCGGTGACGGTATTGCTGAGACCGAACGGGTTGCCGATCGCCATCACCCAGTCGCCGACGCGCAGGTCCTCCGAGTCGCCCAACCGGACCGTGGGGAGCGTGGCGTCGGCCTCGATCTTGAGCACGGCCAGATCGGTCTTCGGATCGCGCCCCAACACCGTTGCCGCATACTCCCGCTCGTCGGGCAGGTTCACGGTGATGTCGGCCGCGCCCTCCACCACGTGGTTGTTGGTGATGATGAGGCCGTCGTTGCGAATGACGAACCCCGATCCTGACCCGCGCCGCGGCATCCGGCGCCGCGGTTGCGGAAAGCCGAACTCGGGCGGAAACGGGAACCCGAACGGCCCCCTGCGTCCGCGGAAACCGCGCTGCGCGGTCCGTTCGGTCCCCACCACGCGGACGTGCACCACCGCGTCGGACACCTGTCGGGCCAATGCGGCAAACGACGGCAAGCCGTCCGCCGGTACCGCCGGTGCCGCGGGGGCAACGGCAGCCGCGGGCTCGGCCTGGACGTCGTCCGTCCGCGTGAACCGGCCGGCACCGAAACCGCCCAGCAGCAGGCCGGCGACCACCAGCCCGGGCCACATCCGTCTGCCGGCTCGGCGTGCTTCGATCGTGGGCGAGAGGGGGGAATCCATGCCGGTCCGTCCGCCGGCGTCGTGTCGAGTCTGCATCGTGCACCTCCTTCTCATGCAGCGTTCGTGATCGGTGACGAAGGATATACACACTCCACGTGAGAGGACGATGAGACTCGGATTAAAGGTTTCTCATGCACCCTACGACAGCATCTTCCGGGCGCCCTCGATGAACGTGTCCTTCTTGTCCTCGTTCTCCAATTCCAGGGTTTCCGGCACGGCGCGGCCCCGCTCCACCGCGGGGCGGGCGCGGATCGCGTCCCGCCAACGCTTGAGATGGGGCAGGCCGTCCGCTTGAATCCCGGACCATTTATAGGTGTGGACCCAACTCCAGTTGGCGATGTCGGCAATCGAATACTCGCCGGCCAGGTACTCGTGATCCTCGAGGCGCGCGTCGAGCACCTCGAACAGCCGCCGCCCTTCGCGCTGGTAGCGGTCGATGGCGAAGGGGATTTTCTCCGGCGCGTAACGGTAGAACACGTTGGCCTGCCCCATCATCGGGCCGATCCCGCCCATCTGGAACATGAGCCACTGCATGACGAGCGAGCGGCCCTTGGCGTCCGCAGGCATCAGCCGGCCGGTCTTCTCCGCCAGATAGACCATGATCGCCCCGGTCTCGAACACCGCGAAATCGTCGTCGTCGTGATCGACGATGGCCGGGATACGGCCGTTGGGACAGATGGAGACGAACCAGTCTTCCTTCTGCTCGCCCTTGGTCAGGTCGATGGGCCGGACCGTGTAGTCGAGGCCCAATTCTTCCAGCGTAATGGACGCCTTCCAGCCGTTCGGGGTCGAGGCCGTGTACAGCGTAATCATGCGGTTCCTCCTTGCGTCGTTTCGGTTCGGTCAGGTGAGTCGCGTCGTGTCGATCAAGGTGCAGAGAAACTCATGGGAGTTACATCAAGATGATCCTTCGCCCGTTTCGACAAGCTCAACGGGCTGGTCCCTGAGCTTGTCGAAAAGTTTTCAGCCGAGGGACACGGAATGCAAGTCGGAAAAAGTTCCAGGATCATCTTAATTAAGTGATTCCCAAACTTATCCGCGCGCGGGGTGGGCTCTGGATTTCGGCCCGTAAATCTCATGACCGTGGCTTGCGAGCCGCGAAGCGTAGCCGCACGTAATCGGCCGTCCACACACCGTCCGATCCGCACAACTCGGGACGCAGGAGGTCGCGGATGCGGTCGATGCACGCGCCCCGCTCCGCCCGTGGGACGGCGTCCAGAAAGCTGGCGGCGAACATTTCCAGCCACTCGCCGATGTCGCCCGGCAGGCGGGTCGGCCGCGGGATCAATCGGATGGAATCGACCGTGAAGCCGTGGGCCGTAAGCTGCCGGGCGTAGTCGTCGGGAGGGGGAAACACCCACGGGTCGAGCGGTTCCGGGTCTGTCCCACGCTCGCGCAGGGCGCGGGACACCGCGGAGACGATGGTCGAAACGTTCCCGGCGCCGCCGCACTCGGCCACGAAACGGCTACCCGGTTTGAGCGCCCGCCAGATCCCGGCCAGCACCGCGTCGCCGTCCGGCATCCAGTGCAGCGCGGCGTTGCTGAACACGGCGTCGAATTCGTTGGTGTAGGCCAAGCGTTGGCCGTCGCCGACGTGCACGTCCAGCCCGCGTTTGCGTGCCGCCTCGACTTGGTCGGGGCTGCTGTCGATCCCGATGACGCCGCCCGCCGCGGCGGGTTCCTTTCCTCGACACGCCGCGGCCAGCTTCTCCGTCAGTGCCCCATCGCCGCAACCCAGATCGAGAATACGTTCGCCCGGTCGCGGGTTCAGCAATTCGATCAGCGGGACGCCCAGGTCGGCCACGAACCGCGCGCTGCGGGCATAGCGTTCCGGGTCCCAGGACTGGCGTAGGGCCGCGGCAGGGGGGTGAGACATCCGGCTCCCCTAATCCCGAAGCCGCGGACCCGTCAAGGGGGAAGCGCCGCTTGTCGCCGGCTCCGACGTGTGGCAACACTACCCGAAACCGCGCCAAGGAGGCCGCCATGCGCCTGTCCCCGCCCGCCTATCCGCCCGGGTTCGCCGCCTACCTGCAACCCCTGCTCGACGCCCGGCTGCGCTTTCAGGAGACGATGCCGCGGGACGTGCGGCGCGTCTGCCTGGCGGTCATCGACGCCTTTTCGGAACTGGGCCGCGGCCCCACCGCGGCCGAAACCGCCGAACGCGCCGGCCTGCCCCTGGCCGAAGCGCAGGCGACGCTCGCACGGCTCGATGCGCGCGACATCGTCAAATACGACAGCGACACGGTCAGCGCGCTCTATCCGTTCTCGGACGTCCCCTGCCCCCATCGAGTCCGGCTTGATGGGCGGCCGTGCCTGTATGCCATGTGAGCGGGCGGGGCGATTGCCATTCCCATCGTGCATGGGCCGGGAACGCGAGCCAGGGTGTTTTCCGAATGCGGGCAGTGCAAGGCCGATATCGAGTTCGACCTGACGGTGACGGACGACGGCGCAACCAGCCCGACGCCGATCGCCCGCACGCTGCGCGAATGGGATCCCGTATTCACCGAAGCGGATCGCGCCGCGCCGCACGTGCTCGACGGGTTTTGACCGCGCGTACAGTTCTTCTGTACCGAAGAACACTTTCGTGACTGGAAGACGACACGCCCGAACGAAGAGGGGTTTCTGATCGACCTCGAGCAAAGCGCGCGCGTGTGTCGGGCGTTCTACGGAACCCTGCGTGCCGCGTGCCAACGGACGTAAGGAGCGGAGCCATGCCAAACGTCAAAACCGGCGGAGTGCAACTCGTGCAGATCGACGGCGGCTACACCGTCTGGACCAAGCGGGTCGGCACGGGCTCGATTCCGCTGCTGACCCTGCACGGCGGTCCGGGCTGTACACACGAGTATTTCGAGTGCTTCGAAGACTTCCTGCCCCAGCACGACATCCAGATCATCTACTACGACCAGCTCGGCTCCGCGTATTCCGACCAGCCGGACGATACCAGCCTGTGGACGGTCGAGCGGTTCCGGGAAGAAGTCGAACAGGTCCGCCTCGCTTTGGGACTCGACGACTTCTATCTGCTGGGCCATTCGTGGGGCGGACTGCTGGGAATCGAGTATGCGCTGAAATATCAGGCGCACGTCAAGGGGCTCGTCATCTCCAACATGACGGCCAGCATTCCGGCCTACGTGGCGCACGTCAACGAATTGCGCGCGCAGCAGCCGGCCGAGGTCTTGCGGATTCTCGAAAAATACGAAGCCGCGGGCGACTACGACGCGCCGGAGTACGAACAGACGTTGCTGAAGAACATCTACAGCCGACACATCTGCCGGGTCGATCCGTGGCCCGAACCGCTGATGCGGATGTTCAAGCACCTGGCCAAGCCGGTCTATCACACCATGCAGGGCCCCAACGAATTCGTCATCACGGGCACCTTCAAGGACTGGGACCGCTGGGCCGATCTCGGCCGCATCCACTGTCCAACGCTGGTTTCGGGCGCGCGCCACGACACCATGCGGCCGGCGGAGATGGAACGCATGGCCGCAACGATGCCGAACGCGCGGCTGTCCATGTGCGAAAACGGCAGCCACTGCGCCATGTACGACGATCAGGACGCCTACTTCGGCGACCTCGTACGCTTCGTTCAGGACGTGGAGTCCGGCGCCTTCCGAGGAGCTTCGTCATGATCCACCTGTTGATCGCCATCAAACGCAAGGACGGCTTGTCGCGCGAGGCGTTCTCCCGCCACTGGCGCGAGGTGCACGCCCCGCTGGCCCGCCGCATCCCCGGCCTGCGCGGCTACGTGCAGAACCACAGCCCGAGCGTGTTGAGCCGCAGCCAAGCCTACGACGGGGTCGTCGAAATCTGGATGGACGACCGCGCCGCCTTGAAAGCCGGCTTCGCCAGCCGAGCCTACCGGGACGGCGCCTATGGAGACGAGCCTAATTTCGTGGACGTGAAGAACGTGCTGCGGTTGACTGCCGGCGATGAGGTCGTGCTCGAAGGCGACTTGCCCGACAGCCCCCATCTGCTTCTCAAACGCATCTCGTTCATCAAGCGCAAAGCGGGCATGAGCCGCGAAGCATTCTCCCGCTACTGGAAAGACGTCCACGGCCCGCTGACGGTCAAGCTGCCGGGGTTGCGCCGTTACGTGCAATGCCACGCCGTGCCCGCGGCGGATAGGAGCGAGACGACGTATGACGGGGCCGCCGAACTCTGGTTCGACAGCCTCGCCGACTTGCACTACGCCCTGGCGTCGCCCGAATACCGCGACGCCGCCCAACCCGACGCAGCAAACTTCGTCGATCCCGACAGCGTGGTGACGCTGCTCACCGACGAGTACCGCATCGTGTAGCGGCGCATCTTCCCGGCGGAACGGGCTATCGAAACCAAGTGGGGATTTTACAGTGCCGTCAGGAAAGATCGGAGAGAGCGAAACGCTTCGTGGCCGAAGTCCCAATATTCGGCCTGCGCAGCCACACCAACCGAGACATGAGGTTTCTCTCGGGTCCATAGGTAAGCGCGTGATCGGGCCTTGTCGGGTATATGAATCTTCTTCCCAGGAAGGCGTCCGACACATTCAAAAAAATCGTCGATACACGTGTTCACTGGATCATTCGCAAACGTCTGATTCAGCAAGGTTTCTAGCATGCCCGGTTGGTTGTTACCGGGCAAAATGAACACGCTTACACCTGGTTTCCCGACGCTGCGTTGTCCGACGTGCTTTGGAACTGGCATCTTCGCGTTTTCGAGTGCTGATCGAACGCTTTGCCACGCTCCATTTGCATCGCCTTCTGCGTCGCGCACAATGCCAACGCTTTCAACGGCATCAAATTCGGGCATATTGACGAATGCGAGTAAAAACCTGCGCAACTCTTGAACTCCGCCAAAATCTTGGACTTGTACGTTTTTATCATGAAGATGATCGAGAAACGCCTCGAAAAAAATTCGTTCATCTTTCCCTTCGACCAGAAGCTGTTTCGGCTTCTGAATGGGTTGAGGCGGAGGCATACTCAGCGCACCTCCAAGTTGTGATAGATGGCTGCCTCGATCGCCTCTGGTTCATACGCCACACAACGGTTTTTGCCACTCTTGGCTTCGAGCCTATAAAGACGAAACCCGTCTTTCCCGAGCCCCTGGTGGGCGGCCTCCATACATTCATAACTATGTGTAGTCGCAACGATCTGTACGTCGAAATTTTTTGCCGCCTGATCGACCGCTTTCCAGACCTTGGACAAAATCGAGTGGTGCAGTCCGTTTTCGATCTCGTCAACCAACACAAGGCCGCCTGGCATTGACGAGATTGCCACAATCAACCTAGCAATACGAGTCATCCCTTCACCCATGACCGGCAGTGGCACGAGTTCAGAGAGGCCAATATCCCCCCAGATCATGGGGGTTCCGCTTGCGGAGTTATCCTCGACGCTTTGCAACCTCGGTTCAACGACCCGTAATGCCTCTAGGACCATATCGGCCTGCTTGCGTTGTCGAAGCTGACCCAAGCCTATAGCGTCTTCTTGAAGATTCCCGCTACGAGACCAAAGAAAGGCAGTCGGAACCGGGACATTCGAGGCTGGTTGATCGATCTGGATTCCATTCCCCGTGAGACGCATACGACCTTCAATATGGGCATCCCCATTCCTCTCAAAAGAAAACAGCAGGGAACCTTCATTCAAGACATCCACGGCGGGCTGCTCGCTTGGTTGCCCAAGCAGGAGATCAATGGTCCCCGGCCTTTCTAACGAGATCCGCAATGATAACGATTCACGTGATCTTTGATTGGCTTCGATCATAATAACCTCGCCCATATTAAGCGCGCAGAACAGAGGTTTCCACTGAGTCTCTCGGACCACGGTCGTCTTGCCACCGGTTAGTTCAATTCCCCGAAAAGCGTTAATCTTTAGGGCTACTCCTGGGTTTCCCCCGCTGGTTATTAGAAACAACGCTTCAAGTAACGTCGTCTTGCCCGAGTTGTTCCGCCCGGTGAACAGGTTCACACGATCGAGCCCCTCGATCTGAAGGTCGATCAAATTACGAAAGTTCCGTATGCGTGCGCTTTCAAGCATGATTTCCACTCCTTCAGTCGAGATTATCCCCGTGACGGTAGGCGTACCACACCCGTGCTCAGCACGGACAGTTCGCCGTCCTGGTTTTCGGCGCGTTGTTCGACTTCGACGCAAGGGTGATCGTCACCCTCGAAGATGCGGGTGACTTCGCCGGTGATGAACAGCGTGTCGCCGACCGGGTTGTGACGGCGAATCTTCACGGCGATGCTGCGCAGGAAGCCGGCATCGCCCATCCAGTCGGTCAGGTGGTGGGTCATCCACGAGGTGCGCTCCGGGCCGTAGTCGTAGGCTTCGGGCGTGCCCACACGCTGAGCCAAGTCGGTGTCCCAATGGACGCGCTCCGGTACGTCGGGAATCCCGAAACGGTCGGGAATGCCGAGCCCGGGGTGTTTCTGCAATTGCTTCCAGGCCAGGCGGTTGGCCCGGATGTACAGTCCGCCCCAGCCCTGCGCATACGCGATGAAACCGGTGACCGTCATCGGCCCCTTGACCATGCCCGGCAGCTTGTCCCCGACGCGCACGTCCTCGACGTAGCGCGGCGTGGCGCCGCGGGTTTCCTCCTGTGCGTACCGGTCGAAGATCTCGGCGATCCGTTCGCGCGTGTACGACACGGGCGCCTGCTGTTTCACCTCGGTGTATTTGGTGCCGCGCTCGCGGGCGGTATCCCGCTCGGTGCGGAAACACCAGCTTTCGCCCTCGATGACCAGTTCGCCGCGCTGGTTGTAGTAATCGACGTGATAGATCTGCTGAATGGCCCGCCCGGCGAAGCGGGTCTGATGTTCGACGAGGTTCTTCAGATACGCGCGGGTCGTGAAGCTGTCGTTGCGAATGATCGGGGCGTGCCACGTGATGTCCGCGCCCGCCCACATGGCGTGAATCCCCGGCAGTCCGCCCACGTAGCCGCTCAGCACCCGGTTGAGCGGAAACACGAAGGACGGCGGCGCGACGATGGTGGCGTAGCGGCCCGTAGCGGCGTAGTCGGGATCGCACCACAGCGGGTTGTCGTCGCCGATGCCGTGCGCGTAGTGGCGGATGTTGTCGCGCGTGGCCTCGTAGCACCACGGCTCCAGCGTGTCCTCGATGGGCACGCCGATGAGTTTGCGCAGCGAATCCATCGCTTCGTCGGTGATGATCGCAAAGCGGCGTTGGGGTTCGGACATGGGTGGCGGACCTCCTCGGTGCGGCGGTGTATGGCTCCCGCGATGTTCCGGGGCGCCGCGGGGAACGTGCAGGGGAGCGGAAGAAACGCGGCGCCTCGCACGGGGAACCGCGGTGGCAGGAATTACGCAGCGGCGCGTTCCGTGTCGATCCGGTCGCCGAGTTCGCACACGCCCTGGTAGAACAGCTTGCTCGCGGTGAGCGCGAGGTCCATGCCGTCCAGAACCTCGCGGCGGTCAGCCTCGCTCGCCACGTGACGCGCAATCGGCTCCCACACCTTGCGGCCCGCGTGATCGTCGTCGGCGCGGGTGTGGTAGCTGAAGAAGAACACCTGCGCGTCGCTGAGATCGTACGCCTGTTGCCACGCCTCGGGCCGGAAATTGTGCCGGCCCGGCATGGCCGTCAGAATGAACTCGTCAACGGACGTGGACAGCCAACCGGCCACCCAGTGCCGCGTGCGCGCGATGTTCTCCATCACGTTGAGGGACACGTCCACGAGCGGCACTGCGCGCGTCGCGTCCATCTCCTGGTCGGTCAGCCCGACGTTGCGGCCCATCTCCCACAGCAGCGTGGTGTGCGGCTGCGAAATCTCGTCGTCGAAGACCAGTTCCTCGCGCATCTGGCCGATGGTCTTGCGGACCAGGGCCAAGTCCGGGCAGCGGCTCAGCCACGCTGGGCGGATCACGCCGCTGAACCAGCGGTTGCGCAGAATATGCTGCAAGATGAACGCCCGTCCGCGGCCGGGCGTCAGCGGTTCGACCAGCCACGGGACCTGCGGCGCCATTTCCAGCGCCCGCTCGCAAATGACGTCGACGATCGACTGTACGTGTGCCATGTGCGTTCCTTTCATTCCGCAGAGGGTCTCTAGTCGTGCCAGGGAACGATTCCAACCGGCATCGGCCGGGAACGGTTCCGACGCTATCTCGGTCCGTCCGGAATCTCGGCCTCTTTCTTTCGCATCATGGCACCGCGGCGGCAACTCATGACGATCTCACCGCGCTGGTTCCTGGCGCGGTGCTCGAAGGTCACGATCCCCCACTGCGGGCGGGAGCGGGACTCGCGCTTGTCCACGACTTCGGACTCGACGTAGAGCGTGTCGCCGATGAAGACCGGCTTCGGAAACACGACGTTCTCGAACCCCAGGTTGCCGACCGTGGTGCCCAGCGTGGTATCGCCGACCGACACGCCGACCGCCAGCCCCAGCGTGAAGATGCTGTTCACCAAGCGTTGCCCGAACTCGGTTTTCCCGGCGAACTCCGCGTCCAGATGCAACGGTTGCGGGTTCAGGGTCATGGTCGAGAACAGCAGGTTGTCGGTCTCGGTAATCGTGCGTCCGGGCTGGTGCTGAAACACGTCTCCCACGTGCAATTCCTCGAAATGTTTTCCGGCCATATCCATACCTCCTTCTCGACTCGAAATTTACGGTCCCGTGCGCTGCTTAGGGTCAGGCCCCGTACCCGCCCTTCCCCCGGCCAGAGCACGATTGCCCGTACACTCGGACGGACCTTACCAGACGTTCTCGTGGATGAGTCGTTCGAGCGGGATTCGCTTGCCCGACGGTTTGCGCGGCTCCTCCGTGGGATGGCCCAGCGTGATGAGCCCGACCGGACGCACGTGATCGGGCAACCCGAAAATCTTGGCGACCGCGGCCGGGTCGTACGCCCCGACGAAACACGCGCCCAAGCCCTGCTCGGTCGCGCCCAGCAGAATCAGCAACGAAGCGAAGGCCGTGTCCACCAAGCCGTAGAACGTACCGCGTGTGCCGTATTTCTCGCCCATGCGCTGCACGTCGGCGCACGTGGCGACGATCACCGGCGCAGTGGCGACCGACCGCTGGTTCATGGCCGCCTTCGCCAAGTCGGCGCGCACCGCGGGGTCGCGCACGACGATGAACTCCCAGGGTTGCAAATTGCCGGCGCTGGGGGCGCGCACCGCGTAGCGCAGGAGCGTGGTGACGGCTTCCTCGGAAACGGGCCGCTCCGTGTAGCGGCGGATCATCCGTCGCCGTTTGACGACCGACACGAAATCGGTCGGCCCACCCTGCTCCAACGCGAAGGCGATGTCGTGCGCATGGCTCAGCAATGCGCCCCAGCCGAGTCCCTGCAAGACGGTACGCCGCGAGAGAGACATGGGTGACGTCGGCAGGCCGCCGCGGCTTACCGGCGGCGGATGGAGAACGGAGGTCGGCAGGTCAACGGTCGACGAACCGCAATACGCTCACCCCGCCGGTCTGCGAATGGCCGAGTGCGACCTTGGTGAGCAGTTCGAGCGATTCCGCGTCGAAGACCGCCACGTCGTGCCAGTTGCTGCCGCAGTAGATCTTCTTGCCCTCGGGGTGCACCAGCGGCGCGAAGTAGGTGTTCGAGAGCGGCACCTTCTTTTCGATGTGGCGGGTCTCGGGGTCCACGCGCCACAAACTGTTGTATCCGAAATACGCCTTGCCCGTGTGGGGCGACAGAGTGCCGGTGAGCAGGTAGTCGCTTTCGACGAAGGGCTGCAATTCCACGATCTTCAACTCCGGCTCTTTCTGCGTGAGGTCGAGCGACCCGATTCCCAGCGTGATCTGGTTGGTGATCGAGTCGGTCGTGAAGGTGCCGAACGAGACCAGATGGCCGCTTTCCTGGTAGGTGCCGCCGAGCGGCAGGCCGTCGGTCCGGGCGATGCCGCTGATGTTGCGGTTGGCGAGCGGGATGGTGTCGAGCGGGGTGCCGGTCTCGGCGTCGTACACGAAGATGTCCTGGCCGACGCTGAACGCGTACAGGCGCTCCCCATCTTGGGACGAAGCCAGCGACATGACCTGCCGCGGAGCGGGGAACGTGGTGACCGTTTCGTTGGTCTCGAGGTCGATGACCCGGATGCGGTTTTCCTGTGCGGCGTAGCGGCCGAGGTCCTGGGCGATCGGCATTTCGTGCACGAACAGCCGCGTTCCCTGCACGTTCACGTCGATGGCCATCGTCCGCACGAGTTGGCCGTCGCTCGACAGGTCGAAGCTCTTGACCTGCTTGCCCTCGTCGAGATCGACCATCGCCACGCTTCGGGCCAAGTTATTGACGACGTACGCGAACTGCGGCTGCGCGGGATTGGGCGCGATGTACAGCGCCGGCCCGCGGCCGTCGAGCGCGATGTCCTGGACGACCGTATCGGTCTCGGTATCCACGACGACCAGATTGTTGGGGTGGGTGCTGGCGAGCAGATGCCATTTCGCCCAGGCCGCGGACGGCGTCGATGCCAGCACCGCGGCAAAGAAGAAGAACAGGCCGCGGGCGAAGCGGGTCGAGCGGCCCCATGCGGGTCGAAATGGCGACATTGCCGGATCTCGCAGCGGTTCCGTTTCGGCCACCCGGATCAGTCGTCGAGCTTGGGAAAGACCACGTCCAGGTTGCGCCAGTCTTCCTGGTTCATGCCGGAGCACGCCTTGGCCCATTCCGGCGCGTTCTGCAGGCTGTCCGGCACCTGCGCCGGCCACCAGCACAGGTTGGCGCAACTCAGCAGGTCCGCTTCCATGGGCGCGCACATGCTGCTCGCACCGCCCCACGGGTTCGCCTCCCAGCCGGGGTTGAAGATGGTCGTACAGCCGATGGGCTGCGCCATGCCGATGACGTCTTCTACCACCTCCGGCTTGGCTGCGGGCCGCGGCTTCTTCTGGACGTCGACCGCGTCGCTCACGGCCTGCGCCTTCCGATTAGCTGCTTTGAGATGTTTCATGCGCTACTCCTTGGCGATTACGGCCTCCGATTTGCTTTGTTTTTTCAGTCCATGCACGCCGGTAGGGTGTTGGGTACCCGATCCCGGCCTCTACTTTCAAGGGGGCAAAGAAATTCTCGGCCCACTGCGGCAATCTCCCCCCATCATTGATCGTCTTGACGGCCTCGGACACCTTTCTTGTGGGCATAGAAGCTAAGAAGTCTAAAGATGGAACCAGGGCGTCATTCAGGTCGTTCGGCTCGAATTTGTCGAGCGAGTCGCCATATTTTCGCATTGAGAGCCCGGCTATCTCCCTACCGACTTTCGATGAAAGATAGAGGAAAAGATGTTCGACGTACTGGTACCCCAAGAGGTTCGGTTGGAAGCCATGGAAGCACGTCAAATGGAGCGTTCTGCTCTTATTCAGGACAATTTTGTATCCGCCACGTGAGAACACTCCCAACAAAAGAGGGCAAGGCTGTCTCTGCTCCGTCTTGTACCAGGGATTGCGATTTTTTGTCAGGAAGCGCTTATCGAATCCGGCGGTTTGTCCCGACTTGATGTATTCCTCAGCTTCTTCGGAATGCTCGCCATTGACAGAAAATAACAGGACCGGCTTGTTCGAATCATACAGTTGATCGTAATCGGCATCGTCGAATATCGGTTTGTCGATCTGCGAACTTTTAGTGATACACGGAACGCATTCACCCTTTCCATGTATGCCTTTTGCTTCAGCGGTCGACGGACGAAGTACGAAGAACTCATTCGCGCCGGTCGCGATACCTCTGCTGAATGTTCCAAAAAAACGAAGCGTCGTCATCCGATCTGGATCGACTCCGAATGTCGTTTTCTCGAACAACGGCAGCCATTTGGACCTGGGATCCAGGGCCTCGATAGGGATGTCCACGATCGGCTCGATCTTGTCGAAAAAGTCCAACTCGGCGATAGCGCCCATTGAGTAAAACTTCACGGAATTGTAATCGGTGGCGTTATCGTAAAGGATTATGCCCACTGACGTAATGGCATCAGGGAAAATATCCTTTTCGCAATCAAAGCGAAGAATGGCGAACAAGTGGGCGGATTCAACAAGCCTCTGCTTCACTAACGATCCGTAGCCGGTGTTAAGGAATTCGAGGGGCATAATATATGCGAGCCTTCCCGACGGTCCCAGCTCTGAGATCGATTTGAGCAGGAAGGCGGACGCCGTATTGGTATAGCCGGAGAGCCTGATTCCGAGACGTCGTTGAAACTCTTGAAAAACTCTGGATCGGTTCAGGAACTTCTGGAAGCGCATGTAGGGGGGATTACAGACGATGTTGGAGTGGGTCCTGCCCCAGGAGCGCAGATAATCCTCCGCGGCGACGAATTCGGCATTTTTGCCTGTTTTCCGCTGCCAGAATTCTATGATCTTCGGGTCGACCTCACACGCAGAGAATTCAACGCCTGCGTTTTCGGGTATCGCTTCACGAAAAGCGCCGAGCCCGAAGGCTGGATCAAAAAGGGACCTATTTCCGGAATCAAGAACCCACCGCGCCATGAACTTGGAGACTGCCGGGGGAGTGAAGAACTGGCCGAAGGACCTGCGGTGATCGGTCCCCACATACTGTTCGTATTCACACATCATTGATGATTTCTTCCGAAAAAACAGCCGGATCGAGATAGCCTCGGCCCCCCTGGAACGTAACGTAGAATAAAAGCCTCCCTCGATCTAGTTCCTTTAGTGCAGAACGGTGTTCGGGCATGTCGATTCGACCGAGTATTTCTTTCCCTACCCGGACGTTGATCTTTATGGTGGTCTTCCCTTGGTTCTTGATGTCTTGCTCTACCGAGAAATTGACGCCCTCCTTTCCAGAATCCGAACTCAGTATGAGAATGTCCTTGAATGAGAGCACATAGGCCTTGTCGAAAAATACCTGTAAATAATAATGCCGCACGCCAAAGCGCTGAATCCATCGGTTCACAAGGGCCAAATCCTCAAGCTTCGGTGTGATGCTCAGGTAGTCTCTCTTGTGAAGTATTTTGATTTGGCTTTTGAGAACTCGCAAGTGTTTACTGAGATTTCTGAGCGCTTCCGACGATGACCACGAACGTAAGCGGAAATCGATCTCTCTAAACGTACTTGATGTCGCACGACGAATAACATCGTAAAGTTGCGGATTCTTTTCGAGGAGTAAGCCGGACAAGGGTTCCTGTAAAAGAATGTCCCGGATCCTTTTACATTCCGCTTCGGCCTCGCGAGTTCTGTCCTCCATGAAGGCTGAATATCTGTCGGCGAGGAAGCTACTCGACCGAACCTCAATCGCGGCAACAGCCTTCCGGACGAAGTGCTCGTTATCGAGCCCACAATTTTTACCAGTCGTGGCGTCTGAGCGTCGGAAAATCAAAAGATCCGGTTTCTTTCCAATGTTGTTTAATTCCTCCTGATATTCCGAGTAGAAATCGGCGAACCCCGGGTCCCCGGCTGCAAGACTATCTCCACGACCGTACCGAATGGCGCAATAGTCGTCCGAATGCGTATTGATTGCGTTGAAGACCACCTGTTCAGCCCAATCGCCTTGTTCTTTATTCGTGAGAAACTCGGAACTCGCCATCGTCGGCGGACGGCCGCTTATCCGGATACCCATGTCTATCTCGAACGGGGAGTCCCTTATGAGAGACGCGATTGTGTCCCGATATGCTGTCATAGGTACGTCCAGGCTTTTCTGGACACAACTTTCAATTCTGATGCGTGAACTCGTCCGCTAGTGCTTTGAGCGATCTATCGAGAGGGAGACACGGGAGCGGAAGGCCAATCCGCGGGCTCATTTTCCCGGCTTACTTTTAGCGTCAGATTTATCACCGACACCGCCGGGTGGCGGCCAGCGCATTAGGGACCTCCCCATCCATTCACGTGAGTTCTTTCGGCGCGTCGCCCCGCCCGCGCAGGACGTACTGTTCGACGAAGCCGGGGACGCGCGCCTGAAGCTGCATATACACGCCGATGCCGTATTCGGTCCATGCGCGTAGAAAGTCGCAGTAGTGCAGGTTCGGCAGCGTGGCGTCGCCGAACTCGGTCAGCGCTTCGTGATAACAGCCCCCGCCGCACAACCCGCGAATCCAGCACGTCTGGCACACGGGCTTGTTGCCGACGTGGGCGCCGTTGATGAACGTGTTGAGCCGGGCGTAGTCCAGGCCGTCCTGCACGCTGCCGTATTTCTGCTCCTCGGTGCCGGGGAAGCGGTGACACAAATACACGTCGCCGTTGCCGTCCACGTCCAGCAGACCCAGGCCGGCGCCGCAGGGGAACAGCTTGTTCGTTCCCACGTGGATGTCCGTCAACAGCGTGCTCAGGTTGGAGAAGCCGGTGTAGCGGCCGTCGAGCGCGCGTTCGACATAGAGGCCGCCCAAGGTGCGGAACTGGTTCAGCAGGTCGCGCAGGTCCGCGGGCTCCAGGCCGTAGTCGCTCCCGGGTGACGCGGTGACCGGCGAAAAACCGACCTCGAAGAATCCCAGGTCGGTCAGATGTTCGTACGTCCGCACGACGTCGACCGCGTCCTTGGCGACCGTCACGCGCGCCACCACCGGCCGGGCCGTGTAGCGTTCGAACAGGCGTTCCAACCGCGGCCGCAGCATCTCGTACGATCCGAGCTGCGCGCCGCGTGCGTTGCGGAAGACGCGGCGCTTGTCGTGCAGATCCTTGGGGCCGTCGATGCTGACCGTCACGCCGAAGCGGTGGGCCTGGAAGAAGTCGATCACCTCGTCGGTCAGCAGCGTACCGTTGGTCGTCAGCGAAAAATCGACGCTCTTGCCTTCGACCGTCGCCTTGTCCTCGGCGTATGCCACCACGCGGCGCATGAGCGGGAAATTCAACAGCGCCTCGCCGCCGAAGAAGATCAGGTTCACGTCCTTGCTGTCCCCGGACTTCCTGAACAGAAAATCGACGCTGGCGCGCGCCGTCTCCCAATCCATCTGCACCGGCGCCGGACCGTATTTGGCGCCGTCCGGCTCGTAGCAATACGTGCAGTGGAGATTGCACTTGTTCGCCACGTTCACGACCAGGGACGTGACCGGGAACCGCTCGACGTCGATGGCCGGCAGCGGGGCAGGCTCCGCGGGCCGGTCGTGGGGATGCAGGATTTCCAGCGCCAGCAATTCCCGGACGGTCTCTCTGACCGCGGAGGTCGAGAACCGGGGTGCCAGCGCTTCGCTCAGCGCGGTCTCGCTCGAATGCGGGTGCGACCGCACGTAGCCGAGAACGGCTTCGGAGACGGCGTCCATGACGAACATGGACATGCTTTTCGCGGCGACCAGAATGTCGGGCGCGGCGCCGCCCTCGGTCGGCCCGCCGGCCTGTGCGACCGTATGCGCGTTCTCGGCGCGGAAGTGGAGTTCCATCGGCTGCCTACCCGGCGTCCGCCATACCACGCTATTCTATCGGGGGGAAGATGAATTTGGCCGGCATGACCAACAGATGCGCCCGCGCCCCCATCGGCCGTTTCGCGCCGTCGGGCGCGTACCACGCCTCGACCCACACGTCGCCGACGTTGCCCTCCATCAAATGCCGCGCCGCGTTCGGCCCATCCTCGTTGGGCAGGAACAAGCCGTTCTGGTCGATCGAGCCGACGTAGCGAACGTCGTCGTCGTTCGGGCGCTTGACGTACTCTTCGATATTCCAGCGGACCGGCGCGACCCGACCCAGCCGTACGTCGTCGTCCGTTCCCTTCTTCTCGTCCGGCCCGTTGGCGTAGCCGATGGCCTCGTACTGCTGAAAAATCTTCGGAGTCCGAATCCCGCCCGGGCGTGCAAAGCCGCGCTCCGGGAAGACGCGAACGTAATCGATCGCCTCGTACACTGCGACCTGCGCCTGCCCGGTCGCGCCTTCGACCCCCACTTTTCGCATCCCCTCGGCCGCGCCGGCCTCGACCGACACCTCGGCCACGATTGACGTGTCGTCCTCGAGCCTCGCGGACGACACCGTGATGCCGTCGCCGAACGTCGGTCCCCCGTCCGACAGCAACGTCTCCGAAAAACCCGTCCCGAACAGCCGGACCGTTCGGGTGCTTCCGGTCCGAACGCTCCGGGGACTCACCGCCAGCAACCGCGCACGGTCCGTGCGGCGGTACCACGTTTCGTCCATGCCGAGGTCGCCGAAATTGGTCAGCAAGCGCCGGCCGACCAGCATGTCTCCGTCTTCCGACGCGAACATGATCTCGCGCTGCGGGGCGTCGGCTCCGTCGTCGGAGTCCGTCTGCGCCACGCCACGCCACTGAAAACCGGTGTACACCGTGCCGGTCGTCGTGCCCGTCAGCCGCGAACCGTCCGTGAAGGCATACGTGAACGCGCCCCGATACCGGTCGTCCCCGACCGCGTCGAGCCGAAGCGTCCCGGTATAATCTCCGCCGCGACCGGGGTCGTGGCCGACTACCACCCAATCGCCGGCGTAATCCGCCTTTTGCTTGGCCTGCCACGCCGTCCAGGCTTCGGTCTCGAACGGCTGCTGTTCGGCGAGGTGCGGAAACGCGCTATTCTTGGCATCGTCGTACCAGTAATCGCGCAGCAGTCCGGCCGAAGCCGTCTCGCTGCCGATATTCGCCATGATGGCGACCTTGGTATCCGCCAGCCGCAGCCAGGCATCCTCGGTGCGGTACTGCAACGCGGTGCGCGCATACGTATGGCACTGCACGCAGCCGGCTCGCAGCGGCGCCGGAACGTCCTCCGACGTGCGGATGTTGCGCTGTTCCAGAATGAAGCGGTAGTGCCCGACCTCCGCGGGCGCCAGCCCGTAGCGGTCGCTCAGATACTTGACCAGTATGCGCGCCTCGCCAGCCTGCAACTCCACGCCGTGGGTGCGCGCCATGCGGCTGAGCGTCATGCTCCATCCTTCGGGCGTCTTGCGCTGTTCCGCAATCGCGTCCAGCGGCCCGCCCGCCTGCTGCGGCGCATGACATCCCGAACAGCGCTGCTCCAGAATCTCCGCTGCCGAGAGCGCGGCCTCGGACGCCGCCACGTCCTGTTGCTCGGCTCCAGCCAGTCCCGGCCGGGCCGCCGAGCCGACCCCCCACGCCACGAACAGGAATAAAAAGCACGCAGGAATGCGCATACCTGTGGCCTCCTTGAAACAGCTTCACCGCTACCACAGCCGCCAGCGGCAAGGCAATCGTTCTCGCAGCCGGGATACTCCTTCGAATAGATTGAAGGCGGGTGAAAGAATTGATATGCGTTCGCCCTTCTTGGAGGAAAGACGGATGGGGGAGCAATCACGATGTCTCGCACGAGATTATGGTCGCAGGTCGTAGTGGGAACGCTGGTCGCGTGGCTCGGCAGCGGGCCGGCCCCGGCCGCGGCGCAATGTACGAATGACGACCACGGGAACTCGCAGACGACCGCCACGGTTCTCGACGCCTCCACGTTCCAGACCATCCCGCCTACTCTACAACCTGATAATCGACCGTATGATCGACTTCTCTACCGATTCGACGGGCGGTCGGGGTCGGTGCCGTACTCCGCGACGGGGTTCGTTGAAGAGGGGTGCGCGACGGACGTCGACTTCTTCCGGTTCGACCTGTCGGGCGCATCCTCTTTCGAAGTGTTCATCGGGGTTGCCGGGGTGGGCTATAGAGGGATGCCGGCGGGTGTGGCCTGGATATATGTGGAGCCGACTATCCTCGATGCAAACGGATCGGAAATTGCCTCCGACCATGAGAGACGGCATGGCGGCACGTCGTTCTTTTACAAACGTCGCCTGAACCCGGGAACTTACTACATTGCAGTCCGGCTGACCCGCGACGCGGAGGATAGGGCGTTTTGGGGGAGTCATGGATGGTATCCGGTCGCCGTGGCCGTCAACCCTATTGGGCCCGTCACCGTGGTTGTCGAGCGCGACGAACCCGAGACGCCGAGTGAACCCGGTGGACCCGGAACGTCCGACGAATCTGGCCAGACCGGCACGAATCCCCAAAACGAACCTGGGACACCCAATGAACCCCAGACGCCGAGGGAGCCGAGCGGCCCCGGAACATCCGACGAATCCGACCAGACCGGCACGAATCCCCGGAACGAACCTGGAACGCCCAATGAACCCCAGACGCCGAGGGAGCCGAGCGGCCCCGGAACGCCCGACGAATCTGACGGGGCCGAGATGAATCCCCGGAGGGCGGAGAAGGTGGCAACCTTGATGAATCTCTCTCCGGGACAATCCTATGTGCATCTTTATTGCGCGCTGGACCGGCCGGAATCGGCGGACGACGATGAGACCAGCCGGACGTGCAACGTGTTTTTTCTCTGCGGCCAGATGGCCGACCGGGACCCGGTATCGTGGGAGGTGACCGTCAATCCGAAGACGCTCTTTTCGTATTGGCCGGGGAAGACCGACTCGGCATCCGCCCCGGACGATTTCGAAGCCGCCCTCGTTGCCGCTGGTCTGACGGCGAAGGAAGCGCAGGTTCGTACGACGTGCGAAGTGTTCATCGAGACGGGTGTCATCTCGAGTGTATCCCCGGATTGTAGAGACCTGTCCGTGCGCGCTTATACCCGCTTCGCTGGAGAAATCACCTCCACGGCCAATCAGCATTGTATGGAGAGTCCGAGGGACGTCTTTTTCCGTTGAGCCCGCCCGCCCGACGAACCGGCCGGGTTGCGGAGCGTGCGACTTTGCCGGAAGGTCGGCGCTATGGTCGAGCTTCGTAGCGGAAGAGCCGCTCTGGAGATACGGGCCGCATCGCCCGTCAGAGTCGCGCTGATCGACAGCGGGATGAACGCCGAACATTCGCACGTAGGGCGAGTGGCCGGCGGCATCCATTTTTTCCTGGACGAAAATAACGCGCCCGCCTCGGCTGCCGATTACGCCGATCAACTCGGCCACGGAACCGCGCTGGCCGGCGTGCTGCGCAGCAAGGCGCCGGACGTCGAACTGTACGCGGTCAAGGTGTTCACCGACCATCTGGCGACGTCGTTTCCGGTCCTGGAAGCGGCGCTGGAATGGACGCTGCGGGAAGGGATGCACGTCGTCAATCTCAGCCTGGGGTTGGTGAATCGGGCGCACCGTGCACGGCTGGAAGCTTTGGTCGCATCCGCCCACGCGGCCAACGTCATCCTGGTCGCCTCGTCGCCGCCCGACCGGTCCGACGTGCTGCCGGCCTGCCTGCCGGGGGTGGTCGGCGTGGCCGCGGACGAGACGTGCGGCTGGGACGACTACCGCTGGCTGGCGGATCAGCCGGTTCCGTTCCGCGCCCATCCCCACCCGCGGCCGTTGCCCGGCCCGGCGCAGCAACGCAATTTCCACGGCCACAGTTTCGCCGCGGCACATGTGGCCGCGGTGCTGGCACGACGCGTCCAGGATCACCCCGACCTCGGACCGCACGGCGCATACGAGTATCTGCAAGCATTGGCGAACGGGCAGAACGCCAGTCTTTGCAGTGAAGCCGAGTGAAACCGGTAGGGGCTTCTCGAAACCCCTCGGAAAGATGAGAGGGTACGTTGCAAGGACCCCGAGCTTGCGGTGCCTTGAGCCTGCCGAAAGGTCGAAGGGTCATGGGACGCGGCCCGGCAGTCCACGCATGAGTTCGGGACGGTGCGTCAGGTCGCGGTAGCAGCCCTGCCATGCAACGTGACCCTTCGTCAGCGCGAGTACCGCGTCATCGGGCCGGAGCGAGGTCAGACGGTGGGTCACGACCAGCGTGGTTCGGTCGCGCATCGCCGCAGCGAGGGCGGCCCGGATGTCAGCTTCGCTTTCGGCGTCGAGGCCGGAGACGGCTTCGTCCAGTACCAGCACGCGCGGCTTCTTGAGCACCACGCGGGCGAGCGCGACCCGCTGACGCTGCCCCGCGGATAGTCGCGCTCCGCGTTCCCCGATCAGGGTGTCGTAGCCGTCCGGCAGGCGCGTTACGTAGTCGTGCAAGCCGACCGTTTCGAGCACGCGGGCGACCTCGCCACGCGACGCCTGCGGGCTGGCGTAGCGAACGTTCTCGAAGACGGAAGCGTTGAACAATACCGGTTCGTGGCCGAGCACCACCACCTGCTGCCGCAACCACGTCGTATCGAGGTCCCGCACGTCGTGACCATCCAGCAGGATGCTCCCCGCGTCGGGTTCGTACAGCCGGATCAGCAGATCGACCAGCGTGGACTTGCCGACCCCGCTCGGCCCGAGGATGGTCAGCCGTTGGCCTGCCGGCACCCGGAAATTCAGCCCGTGCAGGACCGGCTCGCCGGCCCGATAGCCGAACTTCACGTTGCGGAACTCCACGTCCCCGCGCACGGCGTCGAGGCGGCGCGTTCCCCCGGCCGGTTCCCGATAGCCCTCGCCCAGGTCCAGGAACTCGAAGACGCGATCGACCGATACTCCCGCCCGTTCGATGCGCAGATAGAGGTCCATCAAGACCTGTATCGGACCCAAGGCGCGCGACTGGTAGGCCGTGAAGGCGACCAGGCTCCCGATGCTGAGTTGGCCGTCGATGACCAGATACCCGCCGTACACGGTGACCAACACTCCGCCCAGAAACGACGCCGCGCCGGTCGTCGTGCTGCCGACGTAGCCTACCATTTCGTAGCGGGTGACGGTATGGACGAAGTCGCGCCCCAGCCGCGTCAGCCGGTCGAGTTGGACGGCCTCGGCCCCGAACTGCTTGACGAATTTGACGGCCGACAGCGCCTCGACCAGGAACGACGAGATGGAGGCGTTCAGTTCACGGACGCGGCGCGTGGCGGCCACCAGCCGCGGCTGGACCTTGCGGATGCCGTAGATCTGGAGGGGGACCACCGCCAAGCTCACCAGAAACAGCCGCCACTCCAGCCACACCAGAAACCCGACGCTGGCGCACAGCACGAACAGGTTGGTCGCAAACGTGAACGCCGCGTCGGTCAGGACGGCCTGGATGTCGGCGATGTCGGTGTTCAGGCGCGTCAGCACGTCGCCGACGCGGGCGCGCGTGTGGAAGCGCAACGACAATTTCTGGACGTGGGCGAACAGGTGCTGGCGCAGGGCGAACAGGACGTGCCCCGTCACGCGGGTATAGACGTAGCGGTTGATCGCGCCCACGCCGGTGCCGAGGAGCGTCGCGCCGACCATCAGCCCGCTCAGCATGAAGAGCAGCGGCAGGTTGCGCGCCAGCAGGACGTCGTCGATCAGAATCTTCGTGAACAGCGGCCACAGCAATCCGAGCACCGCGCCGAACGAAGACAGCAGAAAGACGAGCCCCAGGCGTCCGAAGTACGGCTTGACGAACGGAGACAGCCGGGCGAAACGGCCGAGCAATGCGCTCAGCCGCCGTGCCGCGATCGGGGCGGCGGGAGGGGCGGAAGCGGACACGCGGGCGACTGTAGCGCAGCCGCCCGCGGCGGCAACCCGGCGCGACAGACTCGACGGTTCCAGAGACTGTTCCGGCGTCTGCCACAAACCGAGAGGGGCTCGGTTTGATTCTATCTTCATCCTAGCCCTTCGCCCTTTCGACAAGCTCAAGGCACCAGAAGTTCAAGGGCCGATCTCGATGGACTGGACCCTGAGAAAGCTCCCTCTCCCTCTGGGAGAGGGTTGGGGTGAGGGCTTAGACCTCAACGTTGAATCGGCCCGGAAATTCCAAACTGAGACCCTACCGACGGACTCTCCCCTGATCGAATAGTCTGCACACCCCTTCGAGAGGCCCGAAGACCAGGCTTCCCGATCCAGCCTGGTGTGCCTGTTCCCCAATTTTGCCGAAGGATATTTCACCATGTTGGACCTTTCCGGATCATCCGATACGGAAAGCCCGCGGAGCCTTTGTCGAGCGAACCGGTTCGGAGCATATTCCGAATTGGTTCGACTATCTCGGAATACATTCCGAAATGGAGCAGTATCGCTGCACGCTGCGCATCGACATCTCGCGGACCAACCGGCCTCTCGGTAGGAGGCTACGCAAAACCGGCACACCGGCGTTGCGGCGGCTGAAAGTCGGTAGATCGCGCTCGTGAGTCCAAACGTTTCGTTCAATGACCACCGAAACCGACATCGTCGTAGCGGGCGGTGGCCCGGCAGGGGCGACCATCGCCGCCCGGCTCGCCACGCTCGGCTACCGGGTGGTGCTGCTCGAAAAACACCGCTTCCCGCGGCATCGAATCGGGGAGTCGCTCACGCCCACCATTCTGCCCTTGCTCGATTTTCTGGACGTGCGGGCGGAGGTGGAAGCGGCCGGCTTTCTGCGCATGGCCGGACACAGCGTGTGTTGGGGGTCCGCGGAGCCGCGCACCGCGCACTACAGCCTGGACCGGCGGCGCCGGGGGTTCCAGTGCGTCCGGGCCACGTTCGACCGGATTCTACTCGACCGCGCGCGGCAGGCCGGGGTGCGGGTTCTGGAAGGCCAACCCGTCCAGGAGGTAGCCGAAGGGACACTAGGGGTCCGCGTCCGTTACGGACGGGGCGCGCCCATCCACGCGGCTTTCTGCATAGACGCCACGGGCCGCGCCGGGGTGCGTGCCCGAGGCAGCCTGCGCCAGCGAGACTCGGCCTTTCGGACGTTGGCCTTGACGGGCTATTGGCGCAACGCCGCGGGACCGGCCGGCGCCGATTTCGCCAATACTCTGCTGGAAGCCTACCCGAACGGCATGGTCTGGTCGGTCCCCCTGCATACCGGCCTGCGCAACGTCACGCTGCTGATCGACTGGCGCCGCGGTACGGCGTTCGCCCGCGGCCGGCTGCGGGATTTCTACGTCGCCGAACTGGGGCGCGCCGGCTACGTGTCGCGGCTGCTGTCCGATGCGAGACTCGCCGCCGGGCCGCACGTCTTCGACGCGTCGTTGTACACCGCCCGCGGCTTCACGACCCGACACGGCCTGCTGGTCGGCGATGCCGGCCTGACGATCGATCCACTGTCTTCCGAGGGCGTGCACAAGGCGCTGGCCTCCGCGGTGTCGGGCGTCGCGATCGTCAACACGATCCTCCAACGACCGGCCATGCGGCGCTACGCTGCGACGCTGTACAATGACGCCCAACGCGACACGTACGACAGCCACTACCGGCAGTCGGTTCGCTATCACGCCGAAGAAGGCCGCTGGCCGGAAAGCCCGTTCTGGCAACGCCGCCGCGGTGCTCCGCTGCCCGAACCCGGTGCCCCCTCCTCCCCGTCCGGCGCTTCGGTCGAATTTTCCCCGTTCGCAGCGCGGCCCGTGTCCCACCTCAGCGTGGCGCCCGAGGCGGTGGTCCGTGAGCAGCCGGTCATCGAGGGCGCGTACGTCGAATTGCGACCGGTCGTGATCGCCCCGCGTTACCCGCGTGGGCTGCGTTTTCTGTCCGGCGTGGACGTGCCGCGGCTGCTCGAATGCGTCCGGGCGCAGGGGGCGGTCCCTGACGTTCTGGCGGCCTATCGACGCACACCCGGCCGGCGGCCAACCAGCCGGACCGCCGAAGTTCGGCAGGTGTTGGCACGACTGTGTCAGGATGGGGTGCTCAGGCCGACCGGGCCAGCCGGAAGCCGATCAGGTTGAAACGGAAGTCCGGGTTGTTGCGGAAGCGGTAGGATACGCGACAGAATTCCGGGAACAGCAGCCACGCGCCCCCGCGCAACACTTTCACGCGCCCGGTCCGCGGGCCGCGCGGGTTCCGGTCGGGCGAGGCGGCATAGAAGTCGGGCGCATACCAGTCGGCGACCCATTCCCACACGTTGCCGGCCATGTCGAACAGCCCGTAGCCGTTCGGCGGATACCTGCCGACCGCGGTCGTGCCGGCCGGGTTGTCGTAGTTCGCCAGTCCGCGTCCGGTCTCGTCTCCCCACGGATAGCGTTTTCCCGCCAAGCCCCCGCGCGCCGCTTTCTCCCACTCGGCTTCGGTGGGCAGCCGTCCGCCCGCCCACCGGCAGTAATCTCGGGCATCGTGCCAACTCACCAGTACGACCGGATGCGCGCCGCGGTCGTTCGGCGGCCTGCGTCGTCGCGGGTCCCAATTTTCGCGGGCGACCCGCGCGTCGTCCAGATACGGCACGCGGTGGCCGGTCGCGGCGACGAAACGGCGGTACTGAGCGTTGGTGACCGGGTGTTGCGCGAGATAGAAGCCGTCCAACGTCACCGGATGCGCGGGACGTTCGGGCCGCGGCCCGGTGTCGTCGCCCATGCGGGAGGTGCCCGCGGGGACGTGGACGAGGCGGCTGCCGTCGGTCGGATTGACGAATGAGGGCTTGGCCGGATCGGTCATGCGTTGACGCGCCGGTAGTCGCGGCTCAACGCGTCGCACAACTCGAACAGCGCGCCTTCGACGCTGCGCCGCAGCCCGGTGCGCGGGACCATCGTCAAACGCCCCTCGGTCCACGTCGGCGCCAGGAGATGCATCTGCTCGGTCCGTTTCAAATGGACGACCTGCCGAACCTGGAGTTCCAGAGAATAGGCGAGCACGGCCGCGGGATGTTCCACCACGCGGAGGGTGATGCTCAGGCGATTCGGAAAATCGCCGGCGTTCAGGCCGTTGCGGCGCAGATGCTCGTGCGCCAGCGCGCGTAGCCCGATTTCCGAAAATCCCAACCCGCGCGCCGCGGGCGACAACGCGATCACCTCGACCCGAAAGCCCTCGATCCCGAACAGCGTAGTCGCGTCGGCGCGAGCCGAACACACCGCAACGGTCCACGCTCCGCACGTCAACGTGGCGAGAACGAGGCCATACACGCTTCGCCACACACGACCGGTGCCGCGGGGCCGCCCGTTCGCCGTGTTGGAGGAAACCGCAACGCCGGTGTCGCTCACGGCATCGACCCGCGCCCGGCCGGTGGGGCGCTGCGTTGGGCATCGAGCTGCAAGGCGACCGACTTCTCGACGAGGGCCAGTAACCGCCCGGATCGCTCCGCGGGCAGGCCGGAGATTGCGGTACGGATGAGCCGGCTCAGCGCGGCCACGTCGTCCGCGCCGGCTTGGTCTGCGCGGGCGACCAGGGAACGGAGCGTCTCACGTTGCCCATCGGTCAGAGTCTGGAACGCCTCGGTGTACAAGGTGTCCATTTCGGTACGTTCTTCCGCGGGCAGGAGTTTGCGGCCGGCCTGGGCGAGCGCCATGCCGCGCTTGGCCGCGGGGAAGCCACGCGACTGCAGGACGCCGTGCAGCGTTTCGGGCGGCGGGGTGCGATAGACGTATGCGAACGCGACGGCGACCGCGCCGAAGGCCAGCAGTCCGATGACCAGCACGACGCCGCGGCCCGGTCGCGGAGGGTCTGTGGGGGGCATGGCGTTTTTGTATGCGATTCGCGCGGACGTGAGTAGGGGCGTCGCGCGCACTCGCCTGGCGGGCCGGGCTCCGCAACACCCGAAGCGGGCGAGACGCCCGCGTTCCCGGGCGCGGACCCGGCTACCGGGTCGGGACGCGCAACGTCGCCCCGGCCCGAATCCGCCGGTTCGGAAGCCGGTTGACGCGCACCAGTTCGGTAACGGTCGTGCCGTACCGCCGGGCGATCCCGCTCAGCGTATCGCCCGACCGGATGCGGTAGGCGGTGGTAGCGACCGCCCCGGCCGATGCCCGAGCACGGGCCACGGGCCGCACCGATTTCGTCGTGCCGGCGGGTGTGGTGGCCACGATCTCCGTCCCGACCGCCAGCGGGTGCAACTCCCAGAGCGAGTGCCCGCGACGCAGCGCTTCCATATCGAGGCCGAACACGCCGGCCAGCAATTCCGCCGTGTCTCCGATACGGGAGAGGTACTTGGCGGGGTCCGCCGCGGCCGCGGCCAAAGCGGGGGACACCTCGGCCGGATAGGCGACGCTGGCCCCGGCCCCGAGTGCATGCGGCGCCAGCCGCGGGTTGTACAGGCGCAGCACCGCGGGCGTCAGCCCGACGCCGCGGGCCACCGACTTCCAGGTCTCGCCGTGCCCGACGCGGGTCAACGCGAGTTGCTCGGCCTGGCTTCGCACCTCGCGTTCGTATTCTTGCAGCACCGCCTTGTAGTGGCCGACCCGAACGACGAAACGCAGCGTGGGCAGGTCGAGCGGCTCGTCTTCGCTGACGCGGTCCGGCCCCAGCTTGTAGGCAGCCAGGACGTAGTCCTCGCGCGAGAACTGATTCTGCAACCGGGCCAGATATTTCACGCCGGCTTCGACGTTGGTCTGCGCACCGAGCAGGCGCGTCAAGCCGGACGTGAGTTGGAAATATCCGCGCCGCGCCGGCGATGCCGTCAAATCCGGATTGCCGCCCGACTCGGCCAGCATCACGGCGCGCGCCATGCGGTGGTCGACGCCGTAGTGCGCCGTGCCGGCGAACAACTCACGGTCCACCTCGATCGTCTTCCGGTACATGCCCAGCAAGCCGGGTGCGATGTCCGTCGCGGCACCGGCAGGCCGGGCCAAGAGCAGAATGCAGGCAAGCAATACCCACTGCGGATAGAACCATCCGCAGCGCCCTCCTGTAGAAAACCCCCTCCGCCTCATCAGTCACACCCCTCTACCGCGTCGTTCGGGTCACTGCGAATGTACCAAGCCGCACGGCGGGGGAAAAGAAGGCAGTGACATACAAGATGCTCCTAAAGCTTTCTCTGGCCCATATGCCATGCTCCCTTGGTCCAAAACCCGTCGACCTTTCGGCAAGCTCGGGGACCTTCCTAATCCCTAAGTTCGTTGAGCTTGCGGTGCCTTGAGCGTGTCGAAAGGTCGAAACGAACCCCGAAGTCACCTCGGCTTTCGCTCTCTATCCCTACCCCTCAACCTTTCGACACGCTCAGGACATCGCACGCTCAGGGACCGGGGAGAGGACGAGAGCCGGCCCCGGACGGGCCGGATGTGTCGTCTTGCAAGGGAGGTGTAGGGGCGACGCGTGCGTCGCCCTCCGAAGGCGGGGTAGAGGTCGGACGGCAGGCTACCAGCCGAGGTGGCCGTAGAGAGCGATTTGATGGTCGGCCTCGCCGCCCTGTGTGGTGCGTTCGCCCTCCACGCTCAGGTCCACCCATTCGCCCAGTGCGAGGCGGCCGCCCAGCCGCACGCCGTGACTCTCCGGCCCCAGCATCGACAGGCCGCCGTAGGTCGTCAGTAACCCCGCCCCCTCGTGCGTCACCATGCCGTAGCCGAGGTCGAACTCCACCTGTGCCGGGGAGAAGCCCGGCTGTGTGTCCATCTCACCGTTGGCGCGGAGTACGTCGGCGCTGCCCCACATCTGCTCCACTTGGCTCGCCTCCGCGCCCCACACCGGTGCCAGCGCCAACCACAACCCCCGCTTGTCGGCGCCCGGGTCCAGCTTCAACGTCAGGCTCGCGCCCCATTCGTCGAACGCCGACTTCTGGTGTGCCAACAGGTAGCGTCCCCGGGCTTCGATCCCTAATCCCAGCTTCGTGTGCGCGTACTCGAAGCCGCCGCCCATCTCCGCCCCGACGCCCGTCTCCGCTTTGCCGCCGTCCCACCGGCCCCCGACCTCGAACACCGGCGTCAGATGCGAGTCTTCCGACAGGGCCCAGGCCGTGCGGCCTTCCACCATCAGCCGCAGCCGTTGCGCGTCGCCCGCCGTCTCGGGCAGCCGGTCGTCCGAGTCCGCTTCCAACTCCGTCAGGAAGGCGTCCGCTTTCAGCGCCACGTCGATCCGCCGCCACGTCAGCACTTCCTGCCGCGCCCCCACCGCCCCCAGCAGCATCTCCAAGTCCGTCTTCACCTTGCCCGCCTCGTCGCGGAGTTTGAGATCGCCCCAGCCCGCGCCGAACAACCCCCACACGCCCAACCCCGGCCGCGGGCTCCAGTGCGCATACGGCAGCACGCTCGTCAGCGTGACGTCCACGTCGCCTTTGGTCACGTCCGTCGTTTCGTAGTCCACGTCGCCCTGGCTGTGCGCGACCGCCAAGCCCACCAGGACGTTCGGCTGTAAGCGATAGTCCACGCCGAGGTAGCCGGTGAAGACGTTGCCGTCCATCGAGAAGTCGGCTTTGGGTTTGCCGTTGAAGCCGCTGGCCGTCCCGCGGCCCCACAGCGTCCACGTCGCGGCCGCGGCCTGCGCCGCCGGTTCCACCAGCGGGTCGGTTGCCGCCGGGCCGGCCTCGGCCACGCTGGCGGCCGGCGGTGGGTCCGCCGGGGACGCCGGGCCACTCAGCGGCAGCTCGAACGCGCTCTGCGACAAGACCTCCGCCCCCGACACCCGCCGGAACTGTATCGGCGCCCGGAACGCGCCGACCTGCACGGCCTGCGGCGTCGCCGCGTGCGCGCGGTCGAAGCCTAACTGGCCCAACCCGGGGCCGTACCCCGCCAAGCCCGGGAACGGCGCGGGTCCGAAGTGAGAATCGCCAGCCAGACGGTGTCCGGCGGAGGACCCGTCCCCCCGGATCGAGTCCAGGGCTGGCCCAAATCCCCGCCCGGTGGTCCCTGAGCTTGTCGAAGGGGTTTCACCCGTAGCATGAGGGTTCCCCCAGCCCGCGGCCGCCACGCCTTCCGGTCCCGGCCCTGCCGGGGCGGCAAAGGCGCCCGGCGCGTCCCAGGCGCTCAGCGGCGGGGTCGGGGCGTGCGGGTCGCGCAGATGCCGCGTCAACGTGCTCCACGCTGCGCCGCGCACCTGCCCGAATTGCCCGTCGCCGCCTTCCAGCGGCGAACCGACTTCCACGCCCAGCGCCCGCGCCACGCCATACGCTACGCCCGCCGCGTGCCGCCAACGCCCGCGCTGCGGACCGCGCTCCAAGTCCACCGCCTGCCCGCCCACCGTCGCCTGCGCCGCGCTCGGCGGCCGCACGAAGCGGTCCCCGATCACGTCCACCGCGTCCGTCGCCAGCGTCCGCCCCACGCCCGCCAACACCATCCCCAAGCTCCGTTGGCGCGCCCGCTCCGTGTCGTCGTCCTCGATCCGCCCCGCCGCCGTCCCCTGCGCCAGCTCGATCGACGTCTCCGCCGGCAGCGTCACCGTCACCGTGAACGTCTCCACCGGCTCCACCCGCCGGTCGTCCAGCGTCCGCACCACCAGCCTCCCCGCCGTGGCTCCCGCCGCCACCGTCACCTGCCCCGCCGCGACCGCTTCGTAATCCTCCCCCGGCGTCGCGCTGCCCGGCCGGCCCGCCGTCCAGCCCAGCGTCAGCGGCCCGCCCGCCGCCCGCGACAACGTCACCGCAAACTCCACCGGTCGGCCTTCCACTGCTGTCGCGTCCGTCACCGTCACCCGCACCGGCGTGCGCACCACCTCCACCGTGAACGCCAGCGTCGCCGTATCGCCATCCACGTCCGTCGCCGTCAGCGTGTACGCCCGCGCCGCCGTCTCCGCAGCCGGCGTGCCCGCGATGACGCCGCCCGTCGCGGCCCCCGCAGCCGGCGGCGTGTACGTCAGCCCCGCCGGCAACGCCGGCGGCGTCAGCGTGTAGCGCACCACGCCGTCCCCGCCCGTCGCCGCCGGCAACGGCACCGCGTGCGCCTCGTTGACCTGTAACTGTAACGCCAGCGCCCCCACCGGGCGGTCCTCGAACGTCGGCACCCGGTTCGCATACCCTACCCCCAGCGGCCCGAACGCCGTCACCCCCGCCGCGCACACCTGCCCTGCCGCCGCGTCGTCCGTCGCGCCCGCCACCGGTTCCCACTGTTGCCCGGTGTAGCGGACCAGCACCAGCGCCCGCGTTCCCGCGGCCGTGCGCACTTCCGCCGGCACCGGCAGACAGACGCGCAGCCCCCCGGCCGGCACCGGCGCGACCGTCAGGGCCACCACTGCCCGCGCCCCCGGTGGTCCGAACCCGTACCCGCCCCGCACCAGCGGCACGTCCGCCCCCGGTGGCGCCAACGTGATCGTCACCGCCCCATCCAGCCTCGCCGGCTCCGTCACCGTCAGCGCGATGCCCGCCAGCGTCCCCGGCGCCTGCGTCACCGTCACTTGCTGCCCGTTCACCGTGTAGGTCTGTGTCCCTTCCTGCGGCCGAAGCGCGCCCGCCGCGCCCACTTCCACCGTGAACGTCAACTCCGCCGGGTCTCCGTCCGCGTCCGTCGCCGTCAGCGTGTACGTCGTCGCGGGGTGGACCGCGGTCGGCGTCCCCGCCAGCGTCCCGCCCGTCGTAGCCCCCGCGGCCGGCGGCGTGTACGTCAGCCCCGCCGGCAACTCCGGCGGCGTCAGCGTGTACGTCAGCCGCCCGTCCCCGTTCGTCGCCGCCGGCAACGCCAGCGTCACCGCCGTGCCCACCGTGTACCGCTGCGGCTCCACCGTCGCGTCCCCGAACGTCGGTTGCCGGTCCACCGGCTCCGGCTCCGGCACCACCGGCGCCGCCCCCGTCGCCACCGCGAACGTCACCGCCGCTTCGTTCCCCTGCGCGTCCACCACCGTCAGCGTGTAGTCCTGCCGGGCCCTCGCCGCCGTCGGCGTTCCCACGATCTGCCCGCCCGTGGTGTACGCCCCGCCCACCTTCATCGGCGGGACGTATCGCAACCCCGCCGGCAGCCCCGGCGTCACCACGAACGTCAGGTCCCGGTTGTCCATGTTCGTCGGCGCCGGCAACGTCTGCTCCGCTGCTTGGTTCAGCGGATGCCGCATGAAGGGCACCGCGGCCGCAAACCCCGGCAGCGGGTTCGCCGCCACCGTCACCGTGAAGTCCCGCGTCGCCGTGCTCCCGTTCACGTCCGTCACCGTCAGCCTGTAGGTCGCCGCGGTCGCCGCTGCCCCCGGCGTCCCCTGCAGCCGCCGCGTCTCCGCGGCGAACGCCAACCCCGTCGGTAACGTCAGGTCCGTCGCCGGCAACGGCCCCGTCAGCGCGTAGCGCAGCGGCGGGTTGCCGCCCGTCGCCCCCGGCAACCGCACACTCACCGGTTGCCCCGCCCGGTACGTCTGCGGCGTCACCGCTCCCAGCGTCGGCGTCACGTCTTCGATCTCATTCACATTCACGGTGCGGTCGTTCGTCGTCCCCCCGTTATAGCCCCCCACCGTGTGGAGGATCAGCGCCGTCCCCGCCACCGCATTCGCCGGGTCTTCCACCGCCGCCGTCACCGTCACCGGCTGCGCCGTCCCCCAATTCCCCGTCGCCCCGCCCGTGAACGTCAACGCTCCCGGCGCCCGGCTCACCGCGTGGTTCGCCCCGCTCGGCGCCACCACCGTCACCGTCGCCGTCCCGGTCGGGTCCGTCGCCAGCCGCACCGTGTACGTCCCGCTTGGCCCCCCTTCCAGCACCCGCAGCACCTGCGGATCGATGAGCAGGCGCGCCCCCGTCGCCGCGACCACCACGCTGACGGGGTCTGCCGCCGTCACCCCGCCGTAGCCGTCCACCCTATGGTTCAGCGTCAGCGACGTGGTCACCGCCACCCCCGTCACCGTCACCGTCTGCGCCGTCTGCCAATTCCCCGCCGTGAACACCACCGCCCGGCTCTCCGGCGTGCTGTCCGTGTCCACCGTCACCAAGTTCGGCAGCGCGGGGGCCGCCGTCACCGTCACCGGCCCCGCCGGCTGCGCCGTCAACACGATCGTGTACGTGTTCGTCTCCCCCATCACCACCGTCAGCCCCTGCCGACTCACCACCACCCCCGCGCTGGCGTCCGTCACCGTCACCGGTAACGACTGCTCCGCCAGCCCCGTGTAGTCGCCCCCCGCCGCGGTGTGCGTCAGCGTCGCCATGTCGGCCCGCGCATCCGCATCCGCGTCCGCCCGCACCGTCACCGCCTGCGCCGTGTTCCAATTGCTCGCCATGTACTGCAGCAACCCCGGCATGGCGTGTACGTCCGTATTATCGCTCCCGATGCGCACCACCACCGGCGCCGTCGGCTGGCTGTCCAACACCACCGTGTACGTCCCCGCCGCCCCGTCCTCCGCCACCGTCACCGCCGGCGGGGTCAGCGTCAGCCCCTGCTCTTCGGCATCCTCCACCGTCACCACGACGTCCGCTACCGTGACCGCCGCCACCGCCGGCGGCCCCGCACTCCCCGCGTATTCCGCCGCCCCCGTCAGCGTGTGCGTCAGCGTCACCCGCTCGTCCACCGCGTCGGCGTCCGCCACCGCCGTCGCCACCACCGTCTGCGCCGTCGCCCAATCCGTGGTGCCGAACGTCAGCGCCGCCGGTGCCCGGCTCACCGCCATCGCATCGCCGTTCGCAATCGTCACCGTCACCGGCGCGGTCGGTTCCGTCCCCAACACCACCGTGTACGTCCCGCTCCCCGGCCCCGTTTCCGGGAGCGCCAGCGCCCCCGTCTGCACCCCCACCGTCCCCACGTCCGTGTCCACCGCCACCGCCGCGGTGTCGTCGTCGGTGATCGTCAGCGTCACGTCTGCCGGCGCAACCACCCGGTCGTCGGTACTCGTCACGGTTCCCGTCACCGTCACCTGCTTGTCCGCGGCGTCCACCGCGTTGTCCACCGCCGTCAGCGTCACCGTCCCCGTGCTCGTCGTCGCCCCCGTGGCGAAGGTCAGCGTCGGCCCCGCGCTCAGCGTGAAGTCCCCCGCTACCGCCGGCGATACCGCCGCGGCCGCCACCGTCAGCGTCACCGCCGCGCTCGGCGCGCTCGACAGCCGCGCCGTCACCGTCGCCACCCCGCCGGCCTCCGTGATCGTCGCCGGCGCCAGCACCAGCGTCGACGTCTTGGGCGTGTCCAGCGGCACCCACTCCGTGTAGAAAAACCGGTAGTCGAACTGTGTCGATGCATTGGTCATCCCGATGACCACCCCGCCGTTGTCCAACATCGCCTGCGTCGGGGTGATCGGCGAACTCAGCGTCATGGCGTTCACGCTCGGTCGGTTGTTGATGACCGTGCACCCGGCCGGCAGCGCGGTGGTTTGGACGGGGACCGGTTCGACCGCCGTCCAGGCGCAGGCCAGGATCCGCCGCTCGTTCCAATTCTGCGCGGTCGGCGCCTGCACGACCACGGTCTGCTCCCTCGGCGGCGTGTAGGTGAAGAGAACCGGCGTGGGCACGTCGAAACTCAGCGCGGTGTTCGTCCACACCCGCCGGTCGTCGTCGCGCGCCTTCACCTGTACCGTCACCGCCGCCAGCGTCGTCGGGTACGACGTCGTATCCGCCGTCCCGCTCACCGTGTGCGTCACCGTCCCGTCCTCTCCGTCCTGGTCCGCGTCGGCCACCGCGCGCGCCGTCACCGGCTGCGCCGTGTTCCAATTCGTCGGGCTGAACACCACCGCCGCCGGGGCGACCGTCACCGCGCTCGCGTCCCCGCTCGCCACCCCCACCGTCACCGCCCCGCCCACCGGCTGGGCCGTCAACACCACCGTGTACGCCGCCCGCCCCAGCGTCGCGTCTTCTTCCGTCACCACCAGCGCCGTCGGGTCCACCGCGATGCCCGCGGTCTCGTTGTCCGTCACCGTCACCGTCACGTCCGCGGCCGTCAGCGACAGCGTCGTCGGGTACGCGGTCGTATCCGCGGTCCCGCTCACCGCGTGCGTCACCGTCACCGTCTCCCCCGCGGCGTTCTCGTCATGCACCGCGGTCGCCGTCACCGGCTGCGCCGTGTTCCAATTCGCCGTGCCGTACGTCAGCGTCCCCGGCGTCACCGTCACCGCCGCGTTCCCGCTCGTCACCGTGAGCGTCACCAGCCCGCTCGGCAGCGCCGCCAACGCGACCGTGTACGTCCCGCTCCCCGCGGTCGCATCTTCCTCCGTCAGCGCCAGCGTCGTCGGGTCCACATCCAGCCCCACGTCGTTGTCCGTGACCGTCACCGTCACGCTCTCTGCCGCCCGCGCCGACGCGATCGTGTAGCTCCCGTCGCTACTCGTCGCCGTGTGCGACACCGTCACCGTCTCCCCCACCCCGTTCTCGTCGTCCACCGCGGTCGCCGTCACCGTCTGGGCCGTGTTCCAATTCGTCGTGCCGTACGTCAGCGATGTCGGCGTCACCGTCACCGCCGCGTCCCCGCTCGTCACGCTCACCGTCACCGGCCCGCCCGGCAGCGTCGCCAACGCGACCGTATATGTCCCGCTCCCCGCGCTCGCATCCTGCTCCGTCAACGTCAGCGTCGTCGGGTCCACCGCCAGCCCCGTGTCGTCGTCCGTGGTGGTCACGCTCACCGTCCGGGCCGCCAGCCCGCTGTAAGTGCCGTCCGTGCTCGTCGGCGCTCCCAGATCGACGTCCCAGGTCTGCGTCCCGTCAGGCACGCTGTCGTCCACCCCCGTCACCGTCACCGTCTGCGCCGTGTTCCACGTCGTCGTCGTGAAATCGAGCGCCGCCGGCGCTACCCGCCCCTCCCCCGAATCCCCGCTGCTCACTCCGATCCGCACGTTCGCCAAAGGCGGCCCGGTGAGCCGCACCGTGAACGTCGCCGTCCCTCCCGCCTCCGTCGCTTGCCCGCTCACCGCCCCGACCGCCACGCCCGCCTTGTAGATCGTGACGGTGAACGTCTGGAGGACGGTCGTGAGTCCGTCCCGAATCTGCACCTGGATGACGGTCGCCCCGGTCGTACTCAGGGTATGGTCGGCATCCGTCCCGGCACTGAAATTCCCGGTGAGTCCCTCCCTCCGGTATATCCCGTGGGTGCTGCCTCCGTTCACGCGAAGCTGGACCGCGGTCACCGCCGCGGGGACGCTGGCCGTGTAGGCCGTCCCGCTGCAACAGGCCGGCGAAAAGCTGAAGTCGGTGTTCCCCGTCCGGCCCGGCGTTCGGTCCTGAATGCGCAGTAACGTGAGCGGGGAGGAGTCGTCGTCGGTGATCGCCAGCGTCACGGCCGCCGGGGCGACGACGAGTCCGTCGCCGCTCGCCACGGTTCCCGACACCGTCACCCGTTTGTCCGCGGCGAACACCGCGTTGTCCACGGCCGTCAGCGTCACCGTGCCCGTGCTCGTCGTCGCGCTCGCCGCGAAGGTCAGCGTCGCCGCCGCACTCAGCGTGAAGTCCCCCGCCACCGCCGGCGCCACCGCCGCGGCCGCCACCGTCAGCGTCACCGCCGCGGTCGGCGCACTCGACAGCGTCGCCGTCACCGTCGAGACCCCGCCGTTCTCCGTGATCGACGTCGGCGACAGCACCAGCGTCGGCGTCTTGGGCGTGCTCAACGGCACCCACGCGGCGTAAATAATGCGAATATTCGTTCGCACCGCGAGGACGAACCCGCCGTTGTCGATCATGGTCTGGGTGATGGGGAGGTTCCTGGTCGTGGTGGTTATGTCGCCAGAACCTCCACCGGAAAGTTGGGTACATCCCGGCGCCAGATAGGAGAGGGCCTAGGTTGTCGGCGTCACCGTTTTGGTACAGGCCCAAACGAAGTTCTGCAAAAGGCCCCAGTTGTAATTATTGACGGCGTTGATGGTGATACTCCTCGTCCCCACCACGGCCGGGACGGCGCCCCCGGAAACCCCATGGATGTTGGTCCCGATAGTACCCGACGTGAACGTACTTCTCGGCGTGTTCCGGTCCGTCACGTTCACGGTGAACGTCACGTCGGGCGCCGGGTCGAACTCGTCCGCACTCGCCCCGTCGTTCACCGCGTGCGTCACCGTGACCGTCTCGGCGTCGCTGTCCGCGTCGCTCACCGCACGCACCGTCACCGCCTGCCCCGTGTTCCACGTCGTCGCACTGTACGTCAGCGCCGCCGGCGCCACCGTCACCGCCCCCGCGTCGTTGCTCGTGACGTCCACCACCACCGTCCCCGTCGGCTGCTGCGTCAGCGTCACGGTGTACGCCGTATCGCCGTATTCCGTGAGCGCCAGCGCCCCCGTCCCCCGGCTCACCGCGATCTCCGGGTTGCGGTCCGTCACGTTCACCATGAACGTCACGTCGGGCGCCGGGTCGAACTCGTCCGCACTGTTCGCATCGTCCACCGCGTGCGTCACCGTGACCGTCTCGGCGTCGCTGTCCGCGTCGCTCACCGCGCGCACCGTCACCGCCTGCCCCGTGTTCCACGTCGTCCCACTGAACGTCAGCGCCGCCGGCGCTACCGCCACCGCCCCCGCGTCGTCGCTCGTGACGTCCACCACCACCGCCCCCGTCGGCTGCCCCGCCAGCGCCACGGTGTACGCCGTATTGTCCCCTTCCGTGAGCGCCAGCGCCCCCGTCCCCCGACTCACTTCGATCGCCACGTCGTTGTCCAGGATCGTCAGCGTGGCGGTCGAAATGACGAATTCGCCATCCCCGACGCCATAAAAATAATCCGAGGTGGTGATCGGCAGAGTTCCCGTGACCGTCACCGTCCGGGTTCCGGTGGCGTTGCTGTCGTCCACGGGAGTGATCGTCACCGTTCCGCTCGCATTGCCGTTAAAGTTTCCGCTGCCCAGCGAGTTATCATGCCGGTTTTCCAGGTACGTCTGCCAACTCCACCGTGTGTTGGTACTGAAGTTGACAGCCCCGCCGCCGGTCGGGGATGCCGCACTTTTCGAGAGTTGGATGTATGCGCTGGCGTATCTGTTCCCGCGGTTTCCGGAATGGACAACCGCATTTGGCCCAGAGTAGCTATAGGTGACGGTGGTGGTTTGCCCTTCGGTGATCGTACTGGGGGTCAGACTTATGTTGAAGTGGCCATGTGTGTTCGGAGAAGTGTGCGCCGCCGCCGGTGACGGCGCGCACCACAGTGCCGCGGCCAGCAGCGAGAGGGCGAGCCAGAAGCCGCGGGCGGGAGTGAGCGGGAGACGGGCTATCCGTCCGAGTCCGAGGCAAGCCGGGGTCACTGATACGTTCTCCGAGATGCGTGTGGTATTCATCGGTGTCTCCCCTGCGGGCTAGCGTGAGAGAACCTCACCCGCCGCGAAAATCAGCGCCGGGAGCACCATGCGTGTCCCGGCGGCTCCCCCGCCCGCCGCCCCTATTGACAATCCCCCGAAATCGTGCGGGGGGGGGGGATACATCCACTGCGGCGGCGCTTCATCGACGCGGAGCGTAACGGGAAAAACATGGTTCCCTCACTCCGGTTTCTCGGCGGTTCACGGGTCGGATTGGGGAAAGGTCAGGCCAGGCTCGTGCGCTCGATCAGGGTTTCCATCGCCCGGCGCTGGACGTCCAGCGCCGCCATCGTGGCCTCGTGCTGTTTCTGCTGCGCTTCCTGCTGCGCCCGCAGCACCGTCATGGTTTCCTCGTGCCGTTCCTGCATGGCTGTCATGGTTTCCTCGTGCTGTGTCTGCATGGCGGCCATAGTCTCCTCATGGCGCCGCGCATGCTCCCGCGCCCGGGCCCGGCTCTCCGACCGCATGAACAACAAGCCGCCGGCGATCACCACCGTTTGCAGCACCCCCGCCACGATCTGCCCGATGCCGACCCGGATCGCGGAGCGGCTGACTTCCAGCGCCGAGCGGCCGATTTCCAGCCCCGAGCGGCTGACTTCCAACTCCGCTTCCTGCAAGGCCAAGCTCGATTCCTGCAAGGCCAGGGCCGATTCCTGGACGGTCAAGGCCGTTTGCTGCACGGCCAGCGTCGCTTCCTGTATGGCGAGCGCGGCGGTTTGGAATTCGGTCATGCGACTCTCCCGATCGGGTTCCGATGATCGCGTGGATGTTCGTGTTCGACGCGCTTTTTAACATCGAACCGGCTCGTGAAGCAACACGCTGCGCACATGACGGGAACGACTCGGCTGCCCAACTCCGGTTTCTCGGCGGTTCATGGGGCGGGATGGAGGGAGACAGTCAGCGGGTGCTCTCCCTGGGAACGCGAGCGTCTCGCCCGCCCCGGGGCGGGCGAGACGCCCGCGTTCCCAGGACGCACTTCCCTTGAAGACGGGTGCATCGGCTGCCGGCCCTCGCCCCGCGACAAGCGTCCTTCGACGGGGTTCGACTCTGCGGCGGGAGCTCCAAGCCCTCCTGTCGGGGGGAGCAGAAGGAGACTGCCCTTCGAGGCGGTGCGAACTCTCCACCCTTCGGCAGGCTCAAGACACCGGGCGCTCAACGAACCGAGGGGGGAGGCGGGGAAGGGCCTCGAGCCTGTCGAAGGATCGAAAGGCCGTAGAGTGTGAGAGAGGGAGCGGGAGATGAGGAAAGGGAACAGCCCGTCCCTTCCCCACCGAAGCGATTTCGAATCGAGACGCGCCCCGGAGGACATCGGGCTTGAACCGTTCGGCATATCGCATACATTCTTCCGCTCTTTCGCCAACGTGCGGCGCATGCCGTTCGGAAACATCGGCCCCGCGTCCGGAAAGTAGCTCACGTCGTGATCGAACCCGCTTCGGCCTCCACGCTCGACCCCTGGGCGGCCTCCCTCGCCTACGCCCCCTACGCGACCGTGCTGGTGCTGCTCATCGCCGGCGTCTGGATCATCCCGCTGGCCGAGGAAATGGCGCTCGTGGCGGCCGGCTATTTGTACTATTCGGACCAAGTCCAGTTGACCGCCATTCTGATCGTGCTCGGCGTGGGGGTCTTCTTCGGCGACTTCGCCGGCTTCTGGCTGGGTCGGCGCTGGATCGGACGACGCCCGTATCCGGCCATGCTCCGGTTCCGCCGCGGCGCCTGGGTGGAGCGGTTCAAACGCTGGCTCGACACGCACCGCAACCGCGCCCTGTTCCTGACGCGCTTTCTGCCCGGGCTGCGGCTCCCCGCCCACGTCATCGTCGGCGCGCACGGCATGCCGACCGCGACCTACGTGCGCATCTCGCTGCTCGCCATCCTGGTCTATGTGCCGCTGATCTTCACGCTGGCGTATTCGTTCGGCGCGGAGATCGACGCGGCGTTGGCCTCGATCCACCGGCTCGGCACCGCGGCCTGGGCCGTCATGCTGGCCGCGGCCGTGTCGTGGATCGTCGTCCGCTATCGTGTCGGACGCGGGACGTGGGCCGGTTCGGACGGTGGCGCCGGGGGAACGGCGGCCCGGCATTGAGCGTCACATGGGTTTTGCTTATGGTCAGGGGTCACACCCTCGCACCCCTGCATCGACGGGAGGAATCGCTATGGAAAATCAAGGGCAAGGTCCGGGCTGGGTCGTCTTTCTGTTGTGGATGCTCGTCCCCACGCTGGTGTTCTTTCTGGCCCTGACGTTTACCGGCTAGGAGCGGCCGTGAACCGAACCGGAGGAGGGACGACTCCCATGACACGCGACACCGTTCGCCGACACGGAACGAAACCCGGGCTCTTGGCCATAACCATGCTCGTCTGCGGCCTGTGCCTGACGTGGCGTGGCGCGGCCGCGGACGAGGTCATCGCCACGGTCGGCGATACCCCGATCACCGACGCCGACATCGCCCCGCACGTCAAAGGCCCGCTGCTGCGGCTGAACACGCAGATCTACGAAGTCAAGAAGCGCGCGGCCGACGCGATCATCGACGCCCGCCTGATCGATGAAGAGGCCGCCCGCCGCGGCATCGGCAGGACGCAACTGCTGCAGCGGGAAGTGGACGAGAAGACCGGGACGGTCGGCGACGCCGCGGTCGA
Source organism: uncultured Binatia bacterium (SeqCode) (assembly GCA_965200125.1). Classification (GTDB taxonomy): domain Bacteria; phylum Desulfobacterota; class Binatia; order Bin18; family Bin18; genus Bin18. The sequence continues at coordinate 2,833,706 of OZ241332.1, forward strand.
GGCGTATTACGACGCCAACGCGGCACAATTCGACGGGAAGCCGTTGGAAGAGATCCGCGACCGGCTCACGGCCGCGCTCCAGGCGCAAGCCCGGGCCGAACGCCAAGCCGCGTTTACCGCGGAGCTGCGCAAGAACGTCGCCATCGACTTCGCCCTGAGCCCGCCCCTGGTCGAGGTGCCGGTCGGCGCGGCGCCGACCCGGGGGCCGGCCGACGCCCCGGTGACGCTGGTCGAGTTCTCCGACTATCAATGACCCTACTGCGCCCGAGTGCAGGCTGCACTCACCCGCCTTCGCGCAACCTATCCGGACACGCTCCGCGTCGTCTTCAAGGATTTTCCGCTCGCCCATATTCACCCGCAGGCGCACACCGCGGCACAGGCCGCGCGCTGCGCCGGCGACCAGAACAAGTACTGGGAGTACCACGACGTGCTGTTCGCCCACACCGACGCGCTGGAACCCGATCACCTCAAGGGCTATGCGACCGACGTCGGGCTCGACGCCGCCGAGTTCGCCGCCTGTCTGGAAGAGCAGACCCACGCGGCGGCCGTGGATCGAGACTCGGCACTCGGGACGCAACTCGGGGTCACCGGCACGCCGGCCTTCTTCGTCAACGGCCGCTTCATGTCCGGCGCCCAGTCGTACGCGACCTTCGTCGATGCGGTCGAGGAAGCCCTGGCGCGCCGATAACGGCTCCTCACCGCGGGCGCGCGGCGCGCCGGACGGGAAATAGTTGGCGCTCCGAAAACGCGTGTGGTAAAGCGTCGCCGCATGTCAGCCAGGAAAGCCAAGGCCGAACGCCGGGCCGCGGCCGAGCGCCAGACCGAACGAACGCCCGACGGTCGGGCCGCTCAGCGCGGCCCCGGCCGGGCGCTGTGGGCCGTGCGCGGCCTCGCCGGAATCGGCCTCGGGCTGGCTGGTCATCTGACCCTGCTGCATTACCAGGCCGGTGCAACGGGCGAGATCGAGTCGGCGCTGTGCGGCGCGGGCGCCACGGTCAACTGCAATCTGGTGCTGGGCAGCGCGTACGCCACGCTGTTCGGCTGGCCGATCGCGCTGTACGCCGCGGCGACGTACGCCGCGCTGCTGGCCGGGACGTTTCTGGCGACGCTGTGGCCCGCGCTGTTGCTGTGCGGCTGGGCGTTCGTCTTTTCGGTGTACCTGGCAGCGCTGTCCTTTTTCGGCATCGGCGCGGTGTGCCCGCTGTGTACCGCGTTGTACGTCGTGAACCTCGGGCTCGCCGGCTGCGCCGCGCTGCTGGGACGCGCGACCGGCAGCGTGAGCGGAGCCGGACTCGGTTTCGCGGCGCTGGGCTTCGGCGTGGCGTTGGCCGGCATCGGCCTGACCCAGGCGCGCGACGCGGCCTTCGTCACCCCGCCGCAGGATTTTCTGGCCCCCGCGGCCGAAGACATGGACGCCGGCTTCGTGCGCTATTACTACGAGCAGCCCGCGGTCGTGTTGCGCGGGGAGGAACGCCACGTCAAAGGCCCGGCCGACGCGGCGCTGACCCTGCACGAATTCGTCGATTTCCGCTGCCCGCAGTGCGCCATCGCCAGCGAGACGCTCCACAAGTTCCAGCGCGCCAACCCCGACGACGTGCGCCTCGTGTTCCGGCACTATCCGCTCGACCGCGGCTGTAACTCCGGCATGCAGAACCAGGTCCATCCCGGGGCGTGCGCCGCGGCCATGGCGGCCGAATGCGCGGGGGAGCAGGGGAAGTTCTGGGAGTATGCCGACCTGCTGTTCGCGGATCAGACCCGCTTCGCCCGCGCCGACTTCGAGGCGCACGCGGAGGCGCTCCGCCTGGACCTCGAGGGGTTTCGCGCCTGTCTGGACGAGACGCGCATCCGGGAGTTGGTCCGCGCCGACATCGCCGAAGCCGAGCGCATCGAAATCCGGGCCACGCCGACCCTGGTCGCCAACGGCCGGCTGATTCAGGGCGTGCCGCCGGCCGGTAAACTGGCCACGCTCGTGACCCTCGTGAAAACGCAGACGAACTGACCGGAGCGGCGCGCTTCAAGGCAGGAGCTTGATGAGGGCCACGTTGAGGCCGACGATCCCCGCGGCTACGATCCAAAGGTGACGGTAGAGATGTTTGAACCCGGTCGCCATGTCGGTTCTGAGGACGGCGAGGTCGGTTTTCGTCGCCAACTGTTCGGTCGCCGGAATCGCTTCCGCCGCGGACCGAGCCTTGGCTTCGGACACACCTGCGGCGATGAACGCGTCATAGACTTCACTCACCATGATTCCCATACGCTTCTCCTCGGGCGCGTACGCTAACCGACGCATGCGCGAGGAGCAAGGAGACGCCGTATTCTCGTGGGCGGGCTGCGGAGAATATTTCTAGGAACGGAGGGCACATGCCGACGGTCGGATACGTCCCCGACACCCACGGTGGGCCGTACGAACAGGCCGAACCGGACCCGCAACGTTCGGCCGACTTCGCGCAGCAGTTGCTGAACGAGGCAGTGGAAGCCGAAAAGGCGGGCTTCGACGCGGTGTTCGTGCCCGAACGCCACGCGCGCACCGAGTGCATGTTTCCTTCGACGCTGACGCTCATGTCCGCGCTGGCCGTGCGTACCGAACGGGTCAAGATCGGCTCCTACGTCATCATGCCGCCGCTGTACGACCCCGTCCATCTGGCCGAACAGGCGGCCATGATCGACGTGCTGTCGCGCGGCCGGCTGATTCTGGGCGTCGGCGTGGGCTATCACGCGGACTATTTCAACCATTTCGGGGTGCCGATCCGCCAGCGCGAAGGGCGCTTCGAGGAAAGCCTGGAAATTCTCGACACGGCGTGGACGCACGAAGGGCCGGTCGCGCATCACGGCAAGTATTACGACTACGACGCCATTCACGTCACGCCCAAACCCTACCAGCAGCCGCGTCCCCCGGTCTGGATCGGGGCGTTCGGGCCCAAGTCCATCGCGCGGGCCGGCCGCTTGGGCGACGTGTGGGGCATGGCGCCGTTCTTCGACGGCTTCGACACGCTCAAGGCCCAACTCGACATCTACCGGCAGGCCGCAGAGCAGGCCGGCAAACGTCCGAGCGTCGCCCTGCTGCGCGACGGCTGGCTGGCCTCCAGCATGGAGGAAGCCGAAGCGACCTTCGGCCGGCTGTGGGTGGAGGAGTGCAAGTTCTACCTGCGCATGGGCATGCTCGCGCCGACCGACGAATTCCGGTCCGAGTCCGACTTCACGCCCGCCAAGGTGCGGCGTTTCCTGCCCATCGGCACCAAGGACGACTGGCTCGAACATCTGCATCTGTGGCAACGCGAGTTGGGCGTCGAACACTTCGTGCTGCGCTGCCGGGTGCCGATGGGGCCGCGGCCCGAGCAGGTCGTCGAGTGCATCCAGCGCATCGGGGAAGAAATCCTGCCCGCGCTCAAGACCCTCGGGGAGTGACGCGCCGGGAGCGGTGGGGAGGCCGGCATGGATTTTCAGTACTCCGCGGAGCAGGAGGCGTTCCGGGCGGAAATCCGCGACTGGCTGGCCGTGCACCTGCCCCCGGACCTGTGTGTCGACGATCCCAAGGACGAGCGCGTTGCCCCGAACCGTGCGACGTTCGAGCAGCGTCGCGCCTGGCAGCGCACGATGTTCGAGGCCGGCTGGGTCGGGGTCGCCTGGCCCACGGAGTACGGCGGCCGCGGGGCCGGCATTCTGGAGCAGGTGATCTTCGAAGAGGAATACGGTGCGGCCCGTGCGCCCATCCTGCCCGGCTATTCGGGCATCGCGCTGTGCGGCCCGACGCTCATGCACTGGGGCACCGACGAACAGAAACGGCGGTTTCTGCAGCGCATTCTGAACGGCGACGACGTCTGGTGTCAGGGCTATTCCGAGCCGGGCGCCGGCTCCGACCTGGCCGGCCTGCAAACCAGAGCCGTCGCGGACGGCGACGATTTCATCGTCAACGGGCAGAAGGTGTGGACCTCGGGCGCGCAGTACGCGGACTGGATCTTCATGCTGGTGCGCACCGACCCGAACGCGCCCAAGCACCGCGGCATCAGCTACCTGCTGGTGGACATGCAGACCCCCGGCGTGACCGTCCGGCCGCTGGTGCTGATGAACGGCCACGCCCACTTCAACGAAGTCTTCTTCGAGGACGTGCGCGTCCCAAAGGCCAATCTGGTCGGCCCGCTCGACCAGGGCTGGAAAGTCGCCATGACCACGCTGATGTTCGAACGCGCGTACGCCGGCGTGGCGAACTACGACGACCAGATCGGCCGCTTGGCGGCACTCGCGAAGACCGTCGCGTTCGGCGCCGGCCCGGCGTGGGAGGAAACCTGGGTGCGGCAGAAGCTGGCGCAGCTACGGATCGAGAGCGAGGCGCTCAAATACACCCGCCTGCGCGGACTGACCAATCTGCTCAAAGGCGTGCCGCCCGGGCCGGAGGGCTCGATGCTCAAGCTGTGCGGCTCCGAACTCGGCATCGACATCGCCGCGTTCGCCAGCGAGTTGCTCGGGCCCGCGGCCGTCACCGACCGGGCCAGCGACGCGGTGCCCGACGCGCCACGCTGGTTCAACCGCGTGTTGAGCGCCCGGCAATACACGATCGCGGGCGGCACCAGCGAGATTCAGAAGAACATCATGGGCGAGCGCGTGCTGGGGTTGCCCAAGGGCTGAGCCCGACCGTCCGGTGAGACCGGACCTCGAGCCTGTCGAAAAGGGTGTGGGATCACCTCGTCTGTAATTCCCATTAAAATCCCTCCCCGAAGGGAGAGGGGTGAGCAGAGGGGCTGCCACCGTGGCATGGATATCTGATTCCGCCGGCCCCCTCGTCGCCCCGGCGAAAGCCGGGGTCTAGGGGAAAGGTGTCCTCTGGATTCCGGCTTTCGCCGGAATGACGAAGGGGGCTGGACAGGGGCGGAAGGACAGAGGGGTATGACGAGGAAAAATCGTCTTCGGGATCGTCTTGTATATAATTCCCCATCGAATCGTCCGAGAACTCCGAACCGAGCTACGCTCCTTTACGCGGCGGGTTTGCCTGTTCCGTCCGCTTTGCGTATAGTCATCGCATGCTGAATCGTCCGCACAGGGCCGCCGCGACGAACCGCCGGAACTGGTGGTGGCTGCCGTAACGGGCGGCCGGCACGTCGGACGACGACGCCAACACGGAGCCGCCTTGGTCACGAGGCGGCTTTTCTTTTGCCTGGCCGCCTCCCAGCCGAGGTTCCAGCCTGCACCGAGCGGGCTCGGCTCCCCGAACGGAGGAGACGGTAACTACCATGTCAGCCTTGTCGCATCACACCGACCATTACCACACCCGTGGCGGCGTCACGGTCTATCGGGCCGTTGACGACCTGCCCGTCGCCGGCACCATCGAGCCGCTACTGGACGCACTGGACGGCAGCCGCGGGGCGTTGTTCGCCTCGAGTTACGAATATCCCGGACGCTACACACGCTGGGACATGGGTTTCGTCAACCCGCCGCTGGCGGTCGTGTGCCGCGGCCTGGAGTTTCAGGTCTCGGCGCTCAACGCACGTGGCCACCTGCTACTCCCGCCCATTGCGGCCGCGGTCGAACGCCTGCCCGCGGTCGCCGCGTTCCAAGCGCACGATACGGGCCTGACCGGGACGATCTCCCCGACCACGGAACGGTTCCCCGAAGAGGAACGCAGCCGCCAACCGTCCGTGTTCTCGCTGCTGCGCGCCATCGTCGAACTCTTCTCCAGCACCGCCGAGCCGCACCTCGGGCTGTACGGGGCGTTCGGCTACGATCTCGCGTTCCAGTTCGAGCCGGTCGCCCTGCGTCAGGAACGGCCGGCCGACCAGCGCGACTTGGTCCTCTATCTGCCCGACGAACTCATCGTGGTGGATCACCGGCGCGAACGCGCAACGCGGCGCCGGTACGAATTCGAGATCGACGGCCGCTCGACGCACGGCATGCCCTGCGACGGGGTGTATCGCAGCTATACCGGCCGGCCCGACGTCGCGCCGCGCGGCGACCATCGGCCCGGCGAGTACGCGGAGGGCGTGGCCGTCGCCAAGCAGGCGTTCGCGCGCGGCGACCTGTTCGAGGTCGTGCCCGGGCAGACGTTTGCCGAGGGTTGCGGCGCCTCGCCGGCGGAACTGTTCCGCCGGCTGCGCGAGCGTAACCCGTCGCCCTACGGCTTTCTGATCAACCTCGGCGAGGACGAGTATCTGGTGGGCGCGTCACCCGAAATGTACGTGCGGGTCGAAGGCCGGCGCGTCGAGACCTGTCCGATCTCGGGCACCATCGCCCGCGGACACGACGCCATTGCCGACGCGGACCGCATCCGGGAACTGCTCACGTCGCAAAAGGACGAGTCCGAACTCACCATGTGCACGGACGTGGACCGCAACGACAAGTCGCGCATCTGCGAGCCGGGCAGCGTGCGCGTCATCGGGCGACGGCAGATCGAGATGTACTCGCGGCTGATCCACACGGTCGATCACGTCGAGGGCACGCTGCGCACGGAATTCGACGCGCTGGACGCCTTCCTGGCCCACGCCTGGGCGGTCACCGTCACCGGCGCGCCCAAGGCGTGGGCCATGCAGTTCATCGAGGATCACGAAAAATCGCCGCGCGCCTGGTACGGCGGTGCGGTCGGGCTGATCGGATTCAACGGCAGCCTGAACACCGGCCTGACGCTGCGCACCATCCGCCTGAAGGCCGGCGTCGCCCAGGTCCGCGCCGGGGCCACGCTGTTGTACGACTCGGACCCGCAAGCCGAGGAGGAAGAAACCCGCCTCAAGGCCGCGGCCTTTCTCGACGCCATTCGCCGCCCGCGCGGCGCAACGCACGAGGCCGGCACGTCATCGGCGCCGGTCGGCCGCGGCAAACGGATTCTGCTGATCGACCATCAGGACTCGTTCGTCCACACCCTCGCCAACTATCTGCGCCAGACCGGAGCCGAGGTGGTCACCCTGCGCGCCGGGTTTCCCGACAGCATGCTCGACGCGCCGCGGCCCGACCTGGTGGTGCTGTCGCCCGGTCCCGGCCGGCCGCGGGACTTCGGCATGGGAGACACTCTAGCGGCGCTGATGCAACGCCGCCTGCCGGTCTTCGGCGTCTGCCTGGGCTTGCAGGGCATTGTCGAGCATTTCGGCGGACGACTGGCGACCCTGGCCCATCCCATGCACGGCAAGCCGTCGGTCGTGCACACGCGCGGCGGCCGTCTCCATGACGCCCTGCCCGCAGAATTTCGTGCCGGCCGCTATCACTCCCTGTTCGCCGTGCGGGACACGCTGCCCGCGTCCCTCCGCGTGACGGCCGAGAGCGACGACGGCGTGGTCATGGCGGTCGAACACGACACCCTGCCCGTGGCGGGCGTCCAGTTTCACCCCGAGTCGATTCTGACGTTGCAGGAGGATCTGGGACTCCGGCTCATCCGCAACGTCGTCGAGACGCTGACAGAGGGATAGGAACCGGGAATCGATCCGACGGATACGCCCCCCACACGGAAGCAGGAATCCAGACGAAGACGGGGCCGAGATCGGTCGGAGACGCCCCGCGTTCCGGATGCCGAGACTACCAGAGCCGCTCGGAGGCCAGGGCCGCCCCTTGCGCCAGAACGCGCAGCTTGGCCCACACCACGTCCGCGGCCACCATCGTATAGCCCGCAAACGTGGAGAAGCCGCAGTCGGTGCCCGCAATGACCCGCTCGCGGTCTTCCACCACGTCGATCACGCGGGCGATGCGCTCGGCAACCACCTCGGGGTGTTCGAGGTAATTGGTGGTGACGTCGATCACCCCCGGAAACAGCAGCATGTCGTCGGGCAGCGGGTCGCCGATCAGACATTCGGTTTCGTGCTGATGCCGCGGGTTGGCGAACGGCAGGCTCAGCCCGCCGACCTTGGCCGTGTACAGCAGCGGCAAGAGCGGCTCCAAGTCCATGTCGTCGATGTGCGGGCCGTCCCAGTTCCCCCAGCACACGTGCAGGCGGACCCGCTCTCTGGGGACGTTGACCAGCGCGGCGTTCAGCGCCTCGATGTGCAGCTCGACCCGCTCGAGGAATGCGTCGAGCGGGTCGTCCACGAACATGATCTGACGCTCCAGAGCCAGGTCGGGCGCGTCGATCTGCAAGGTATGGCCGTGCGCGACGATGAGTTCGTATTCGCCGCGCAACGCTTCGGCCAGGGCCATGACGTAGGCGCGGTCGTCGGCGTATTCCCGATGGGCGGGGTCGCGCAGGAGCGTGGTCGAAACGATGCCGGGCGCGGCCGCGGTCACGAACGTTTCGGCCACGGCGTTCCGCCCGCCGGCGCGCGTCAGCGCCTCCTCGAACAGACGCAACTCCTGACGCGCGGCACGCTGCTCCGGGTCGTAGCTCACCGCAGCCTGACAGGCGGGCATGTCGTACAGGCTCGCGCTCTCGGCAATCGCGTCTCCGCGGGCGGCCTGTCGCCGCTTCAGCGCGGCATAGCCCGGAAACTTGGCGAAATCCGTCACCGTGCCGCGCGCCGCCCGGCCGCCGAAGCCCGACATCCGGTCCTTGACGTACAACGAAAACCCGAGCCGGGGCAGTTCCCCGTCGCAGACGACGTCCACGCCCGCCTCACGTTGCCCGCGCAGTGCCACGTCCAGATCCTGCGCCACGCGCGCCTCGAATTCCCCCTCGTCCACCGGCGCCCCAGCCTCCTTGCGCAGCAGCAACCGCAGCAATTCGTCACTGCGCGGCAAGCTCCCCGCGTGCGTCGTCAGAATCCGATCAACGCTGTGCTGCATGGAAGAACTCCTTGCTAGAAATACGCTCACGGAAAGTAAGGATACGGAGCGAAAAATAGAAAATTCATAAAGAGCTAACAAGATTGGGCAACCGACATTTTTCTTGCCAACCCACGGCAAACCACATAAGACGAGGCCGCCTCACTCGGAGGGAAATCACTCCATGGCAGAGTCATCCTCGTCGCATCACACGCACGATCATAGACATCATGCCCGCCCCGCGTTCCGATTCTGTCCGAAGTGCGCGGGGCCGCTCGACCGCAAGCGGCTCAAACCTCACGAGCCGCCGCGGTTGGTCTGCGGGACGTGTACTTTCGTTCTGTACGACGACCCGAAAGTCGCCGCGTGCACGATCCCGGTCATGGACGGCAAGATCCTGCTGTTGCGACGCGGCATCGAACCGGCCTACGGCAAGTGGGTGTTTCCCGGCGGTTTCATCGACCGCGGGGAACGCGTCGAGGACGCCGCGATTCGAGAAACCCGCGAAGAGACGGGGGCGACCGTGGAAGTCGGGCACCTGCTGAACGCCTATTCCTATTCCGACTATCCCGTCGTGGTGCTGGTGTATCCGGCCAGGGTCGTGGCAGGTCGGCCCCGGGCGCTCGACGAAACCCTGGAGGTTCGGCTGTTTTCCCCGGCGGACCTCCCCTGGTCCGAACTGGCGTTCCCCAGTACCAAACAGGCTCTCGAAGAATATCTCGCAGAAAACAGCCACATCCCGGAAGTTGAACTTTCCCATTCCTGACCGGCCACTGTTCTTGCCCCGGCGCATCTGGTAGGGTTCCGAAAACTCTTCAGGAGGACCGCATGGCAGACGAAACCCTATCGGCGGGCGAACAACTCAAGAAAGCGACCTGGGGATACGTCGGGGTCGGCGTCTTATGGCTTTCGCTCATCATCTCGGGCATGGCCCTGGAGCGGTTGGACCTGACCAGCGGACTTCTGACCGGCATCCTGCCGGGAGCGGTCAATACGCTGCGGGCCGACAACGCCGCGCTCACCGAGCAGGTCCGCGAATTGAAGGACGCCAAGCAACGTCTCGATGGTCTGATCGGCCGCGAACGCGCGACCGCCGAGGCCCTGGACATCTGTCAGGCGGAGAAGAAGACCATCACCGACGAACTCAAGGCGCTCAAAGCGGGGATGTAGAGAGTTCGCGCATTCCAGGACCCCGCCTCGAAAAGCAAAGCGGCGTCCGAACGGGACGCCGCTTTTTTCGTCACGATCAGCCCTTCCCGCAGGTCGGATCAGCCGGAGGCGTAATCCGACATTCCCACCGCTTCCACCGTCGGATTACGCTTCGCTAATCCGACCTACAGGACTTCTCATTGCGCCCATGCCGGGCGGCGGCGCACGAATTCGCTCACCACGTCCACGGTCGTCTGCGCCAGCTCGACGTTGAACAGGTGGCTCGCGTTGGACAGCATCAGCAGGTCCGCGTTGGGAATCCGTTCGGCCAGAGCCACTGAATTCTCCGGCGGCACGAGGCCGTCCCGTGTGCCGGTGACGACCAGCGTGGGCTGCCGGATCTGTGGCAATCTGTCGTACGTGTCGTGCCCCTGAATGGCCGCCATTTGATTGACCATGCCATGTTTCGGGGTGGGATGCAGCGCGGACAGACGATTGAGTTCCAGCAAGGTGTCCATGTGCTTCTGCATGAACCAGGGCGTCACCGCGACCTTGGTCATCGCCAGCGCCGCCTGCTCGACCTCGAAGGCGGCGATGTTGCCGAGCATCTCGACGACCTCCGGGTCACGCGACAGCACCGCCGTCTCCCCGCCGCAGTTCGTGCAGCCCAACACCAGGCTTTTCACCCGGTCGGGATGGCGCAACGCGAACTCCTGAGCGATCATGCCGCCCATCGAAATGCCGAACACGTGGGCCTGTTCGATACCCAACCCGTCCAGGACGCCGGCCGTGTCGTCGGCGAACATGGGCATCGAGTACGGCTCGTCGGGTTTGTCGCTCTGTCCTACGCCGCGGTTGTCGAACGCGATGGTACGGAACGACTCGGCAAAGCCCGGAACGTTCCAGTGCCAACCCACCATGCTGACCGTGAAGCCCATGATCAGCAGGAGCGGCTCGCCGCTGCCGTGTTCTTCGTAGTAGAGCTTGACACCGTTGGATTCGAGATGCGGCATGATTGGCGGTCTCCTTTGGGTTCGAGGCCGAGTCGGTAAGCATACCCTACGCCCGGACACCGAGTCCGCCGTGCCTCGAACTTGGTCCCTGAACTTGCGGTGGCCTGAGCTTTCCGAGGGGTCGAAGGGTGCCGGAAAGTCGAGGATCGTCGTGGAGGCGGACCGGCCTCGTCCTCCACTTCAATCAATGTACGGGCTGAAATTGCGCATGGCTGACAGCAAGGCGTGCAGGTCGGCGTATTCGTTCAGTTCGGCATAGAGAAAATCGTACTGGCCGCGAACTTCGTCCTCGTCCTGCTCGTCCGCGGGCCGGGCGAACAGGGACTCGAACTCCTTCAACATCGCCTGGGACTGCAACTTGGTCTCGACCGGGATTTCGTCGTCCGTGGCGATCAACAGCTTCATCTGCCGAACCAGCCGGATCACCATTTCCTCGTCGCTTCGATCCGGCATGATCGTCCACCCCGGCGCGTGGCCCTACCCGTTCTCCCCCGGATTTTCCGTCGATTTCCGTTCCTGCAACTGGCGCTTCCAGTCGAGCATACGCGCCTTGGCCGCGACCGCCTCGGCCTCGGGGACCATGCCCTTCTGCTGGTAGAGGCGGGACAACACCGTAAAGCTCATCTCGTCGTCCGGGCTGAGTTCCGTCAGCTTCTTCGCCATTTCAATCGCGTCGTCGAGTTGTTCGGCGTCGGCATAGGCGTGCGCCAAGTCGTGCACTGCCTCGACATGATTCGGATCGATCTCGAGAATCGCCTTGTATGTCGCAATCGCCCGATCGGTCTCGCCGTCGCACAGAAAGTCGTACGCCTCGTCGTACATTTCGTCGATGGATGGCATGGGTCCTCCGAGGGTGCCGCGCCCGCAGCATCGGAAGCACGGCTGGAAACGTCCGCCGAATCTAGCCGATTCGCCCGACCGCTCCAAGCCCGCGGTCGCGCGCGTTGACACGCTTTCGGGCGCTTCCTATGCTCCGCTTCCCGTGCCGCCGTCCTACCCATCGACGCCCGCGCGCGTCCTGGATTTCATCGCCGCGCCCGATTCCGACGCGTTTCCCGGCCTCGCCCTGGACGTGTTCGCCTATCAGTTCGAGCACAACTCACCGTACCGGCGCTTTTGCGAAGCGCGCGCCCGCACACCCGCGACCGTCACCATGTGGAAGGACGTTCCGGCCGTGCCGGCGCTCGCCTTCAAGGAACTCGATCTGGCGTGCGGACCCGCGGAAAAGGTCTTTCTGACCAGCGGCACGACACGCGGGCAGCAGACACGTGGCAGGCATCTGGTGCCCGACCTGAAGCTGTACCACGCTTCGGCCCTGGCGCATTTCACGGCGTGTCTGCTGCCGGACTCGGCCACGCTGCGCATTCTGAGTCTGATTCCTTCACCCGCAACGCGACCTGACTCGTCGCTGACCCAAATGGCCGATTGGGTCATGCGCGACCTCGGCACGTCGGACAGCCGGTATTTCATCGACGCGGACGGCATCCATCTCGACGCGTTCGCCGAAGCCGTGGCGCAAACCGATACCGATGGACGTGCGGTATGCGTGTTGGCGATCACGTCGGCTCTGACCGCCTTTTTCGATCGGTGCGCTGCGCTGGGTCGGACCTTTGCCTTGCCGTCCGGAAGTCGCATCATGGACACGGGCGGCAACAAGGGCGGCGGGCGCCCGTTGTCGCGCAACGGCTATTTGCAGTCGTGCTGGAAGTATCTCAAAGTGCCCGGCTACGCCTGCGTCAACGAATACGGCATGACCGAAATGGCATCGCAGTTCTACGATCACGTCCTGTACAACCGCGCCCGGAACAGCAACGAGCCCCGCTATAAAATCGGCCCGGCGTGGACCCGGACGCTCGTCGTCGATCCCGAGACACTGGAAGAAGTGCCGCACGGCGAACGGGGAATTCTGCGCCACTTCGACCTGGCGAACTGCGGTTCGGTCATGGCCATTCAGACCGACGACGTAGGGTATCTGACCGGCGCCGGCTTCGAGATCGTCAGCCGGACGCCCGGGGCCGAAGCGCGCGGCTGCGCCCTCACGCTCGACGAGTTCCTGGCCGTGCAATAGTTGCTCGGAGCGAGCGCGGTCGGACCCCGTTGCAATCCCCCCTCGAACGATCCTTCGAGAGACTCGGAGGCCATTCCGACCGGACACCGGGCCTGTCGAAGTGTCCCCGCTGTAATCCGTGGTTCCTTCAACCCGCCCCACAGAAAAGGCCGCCGCATGTCCATCGAGAGGCCCTCATCTCCGTCTCCAGAAGAACTGACTGCTATTATCGACACGCTGCTGGCGCGTCGCCGGCGGCATCTCGTCCGGCGGCCCGTGCACGACATCCTGGCCGTTATAGACCGATGCATTCGGCGTTGGCTGGACCCGGACTCGAACGAACGCCGGCAGGCCGAAGCGCAACTGCCCGCCACGACCGGTCTGTCGCCGCCCATGCTGCGGCACGTACTGCCGCTCGTGTTCGAGGAATATCGCGGCGAACGGTTGGGCGCCCTGCTGGACGCGGAACTCGGCGGGCGGGACAGCCTCGACCGCGCGGTCGCATCGAATGAGGGAAACCGCCGCGCCATCGGCCCGGGGCTCAGCGTGCACGTGCTGGCTGGGAATCTGCCCGGCGCGGGTCTCGACGGGGTCATCTTCTCGTTGCTGGTCAAGTCGGCGGTGCTGATCAAAGTCGCGTCCACGGAACCCGTGCTGCCCGACCTGTTCGCCCGTTCGCTGGCCGCGGTCGATCCGGAACTCGGCGCATGTCTGCGCGTCGTGCACTGGCCGGGAGGGCGCGCCGACTTGGAGAAAGCCGCCTTCGGACGCGCCGACTTGGTAGTCGCTTCGGGCTCCGACGTCAGCTTGGCGTCGATCCGGGAACGCCTCGGCGCCGACACCCGGTTCATAGGATACGGACACAAGCTGAGCTTCGGACTCGTCACCAGAGCCGGACTGGCCGACTGCGGGGCGCTGGCACATTGGTCCCGCGCGGCGGCGTATGACGCCGCTGTTTACGACCAGCTCGGCTGTCTGTCTCCGCAACTCGTCTATGTCGAGGAAGGCGGCCCGGTCAGCCCGCGGGAGTTCGCCTCGGCGCTCGCCGACGACTTGGCCGAATGGCAAATCACGCTGCCGCGCGGCGCCGTGCCCACCGAAGCCGTCAGTGCCGTCCGGCGCCTGCGCGATCGAGCCGAATGGCAGGCCCTGGCCGGCAAGGACGTAGAATTACACGCCAGCCGTGGTGGGACGGACTGGACCGTCATCTACGAGGCCGACCCGACGTTTGCGCCCTCGCCGCTGTATCGGACCGTGCGCGTCAAGCCGCTGCGCGGACCGACGCATTTAGCCGAACTGCTGGCGGACTGGCGTCCGCATCTCGAAGCCGTGGGTCTAGCCGCGGACTCGGACGAAAGCGCCCGCCTCGGAGAATTGCTCGCCGGCCTGGGCGTGAGCCGGGTATGTCCGCTGGGAAAGATGCAGCGTCCGCCGTTGAACTGGCGTCGCGGGGGCCGTCCACGAATCGGCGCTTTCCTCCGCTGGACCGGCTCTCCACCGACAACAGAAAAAAACATCCCCTCCCCCTTTGAGGGGGAGGGTTAGGGAGGGGGGTCCTCCGCATACCAGAAGACCGACAAGACGACAGAGACCCCTCTCCTTCTCTCCGCCTCCCCTCCACCGGAGAGGGAGACAACGCGAGAGGGTTCAGGACGGAGCATACTAGACCGGCGGAATCCACCCCAACGCCTGGTAGCGGGCGATCAGATTGCGGAACATGTCCTCGGTATCCAGGCAGTCGTGAAACCCGGCCTGTCGGATTTTGACGGTGCTGACCAGGATCGGCGGCGGCTCGCTCTCTGCACCGTACGCGAACGTGAAGTCGGTCAACTCGAACGAGCCGCCCACGAAGTCCAGCATCCGCCGCGGGGAGCGCAGCCCGTATTTGTCCACGATCGCCCCCCATTCGGCGTCGCGCGTGGGCATTTCACGCGTCAGGCAACACGGCTCCGGCGGACCGACTTCCATGCCCAGCGCGTCGGCGATCACCGGCCAGACGTGCTGCCAGACGAACACGTCCCCGTTGGTGAGGTTGAACGTCTGGTGCGCGGCGTCGGGGCTGGTGGCGGCCCAGGCCAAGGCGCGTGCCTGCAGGTCGGCGTCCACCGCCTCGAACACGGGCGCCGGACCGCCGGGAAACGACAGCGGCAGGCCGGCTTCCTTGCGCAGCGCGGCATACACGCAGATCGCGGGCAGCACGTTGAGGTTGCCCTTGAGCGCTTCGCCGAAGACGAGTTGCGGGCGAAAGATGGTCCAGCCCCAGTCTTTGCCGTGCTGGCGGTCGCGCAGATAGTCTTCTTGCAGCCAGTAGAAATTTTCGTGCGGGTGTCGCGGCCAGCGCTCGCGGGCCGGAACCGGGAACGGCTCGATGTGGGCGCCATACGCCTTGGTGCCCTGCAGCAGCGAGATGTGTCGGAGGCCGCGGGCCGCCACGGCGAGCGGCTCGAACAGATTGTCGAGCATCCGCAGATTGGTCTCCATCTGGTCGCGCTCGCGCCAGCCCTGCACCACACCGGGCTTTTCGTACAGCGCGGCGTACACCAGATGGGTGACGTCGTGCATCCGGCCGAAGACTTCCGCACAACGCGCCCGGTCCTGCAGATCGACCGATACGAGGTCGGCGCCGTCAAGCCCGTCCGGGATGCGGCGCGAGACGCCCACCACGTCCCAATCGGCCAAGCCGGCGAAATGTCGGACCGCGGCGAAACCCACCAAGCCGGACGCGCCGGCGACCAGCACTTTGTATTTCGGCATGCTCCCCTCCTCCGCCTTCGATGCGGCGCACGCTACCAAGCCGGGAGGCACGGTCAAGCCGGATTTCTTGCCGGTCCGGGCGGCCTCGCGTATGTTCGCCGTCATGTCCGCGTTGCGCGCCGATTTTCTCCGCTACGTCGCCCAGACCTCCGCGGAACCGATGGGGATCGAGGTCGCCCGGTCGCACGGCTGCACGGTCGTGGCCCGCGACGGCAAGGAATATCTCGACCTGCTGTCCGGCATCGGCGTGTGCGGAATCGGCCACACCCATCCCGCGGTCGTGGCCGCGGTCACGGCGCAGGCCGGGCGCTATCTGCACGCGATGGTGTACGGCGAATACGTCCAGGAGCCGCAGGTCGCCCTGGCACGCAAGCTGGCACAGATCGCACCGGGTGATTTGTCGGTGACCTATTTCACGAATAGCGGGACGGAGGCAGTCGAGGGCGCGCTCAAGACGGCACGCAAATACACCGGCCGGCCGGGGCTGGTGGGATTTGCGGGCAGCTTCCACGGCGACACCTTCGGCGCGGTGTCGGTCGGGGGCAACCCCGTGTACCGGCGTCCGTTCG
The DNA here is from genome assembly GCA_965200125.1 of uncultured Binatia bacterium (SeqCode). GTDB lineage: Bacteria > Desulfobacterota > Binatia > Bin18 > Bin18 > Bin18. Next base: position 2,849,902 of record OZ241332.1, read on the forward strand.
CGCCGTTGCTGCCGGACGTGACGTTGCTGCCGTTCAACGATCCCGCCACGCTGGAACGGATCGACGCGTCGGTCGCTGCGGTGATCGTCGAACCGATTCAGGCCGAAGCCGGCGTGCGCATCCCGGACGACGGCTTTCTGCCCGGGCTGCGCCGGCGCTGTTCCGAGGTCGGCGCGCTACTCGTGTTCGACGAGGTGGTGACCGGCTTCGGGCGAACCGGCGCGCCGTTCGCGTGCGAACACTGGGACGCGACGCCCGACTTGTTGGTCGTCGCCAAGGCGTTGGGGGGCGGCATGCCGCTCGGCGGATTCGTCGGCACCCCGCGCGTCATGGACACGTTGTCGCACGACCCGCCGCTGGCCCACGTGACCACCTTCGGCGGGCATCCGGTGTGTTGTGCCGCGGGGCTCGCCGCGTTGGACGTGCTCGTCGGGCAGGATTTAGTCCGAGCCGCGTACGACAAAGGGGCGGCATTCCTGGCGCAACTCGACGGACTGGTCGGCACGGGCGGATGCACCGCAGTGCGAGGCCGCGGCCTGCTCATCGGCATGGAGTTCGACTCGCCCCGCCGCACGCAGCACTTCGTCCAAGGCTGCTTCGCCCAGGGGCTGATCGTGGGCTGGACGTTGCACGACGACTGCGTGGTGCGCTTGGCGCCGCCGATGGTCATATCCGCAGCGGAGATGGACCGCGCGGTCTCGACCATGCAGCAGGTGCTGACGCGGGGCTGAGGCGCCCGGCCCCCAGGAATCGGGGAGACTCGTAAGGACCTCCGGATCCGGCTTCGTTGCACCGTCTCAACTTCGTTCGATGCGGCCCCAAGCGTTCACTTTCGTCGGGGTGATACGGACCATGTCGTTCGTGGCGAACGTCAGCGTCATGGTGCGATATTGCGGATAGCGTTCGCGGAGCCGCGCGAGGACACGGTCGTACTCGGCCTGGTCGCGCACCACCGCCGCGTTGCCGCGCAGCAGGATGTAGGCGAGCTTGGTCCAGTCGTCGTCGTAGTCGTCGATGACGATCGCGGCGTGCGGGTTCTCGATCATGTTCTGAATCCGCTTGAGCGGTTTGCCGGTCCGACGTTTGGGTTTGGCATCGACCACGAAATAGACGTGCCCGCGGTCCAAGGCGTAACAGAACGGAATCACGTGCGGCCGGCCTTCGGCGTCCGCGGTCGCCAACCGGGCGACTTGGTGGGCGTCGATGAACCGGCGGACCGGTTCGGACAAAGAGAGCGACATGGCAACGGGTCACTCGCCTGCGCCCGCGGCTGCATCACGCGGGGCCGGTTGCCTGTCGTCACCCTGAAACGCGACCCGAGCTTCGCGGTAAACATCGTCAGCCCGGCTGGCGTAGCGCGGGGAGAAGTGGAACACCTGAAGCTCGCGCGCCGCGGCGGCACGGCCCAGCAGCCCCGCCTGCCTGGCCGTCAGGTGGTAACGCTTCGTCGCCTGATCCTCGTCCTCGTCGAGGAACGGCGATTCACAGAAGAAGACGTCCGCGCCGTGCGCCAGCGCCGCGATCCGCTCGACGTTGTGAGGGCTGTACAGCGTGTCCACGACGTAGGCGACCTTGCGGCCCGGCGTCTGCCGGATGAGCGTGTCTCGAACCTCGCCCACACGGAAATTCCGCGTGCATTCTTTCCCGTCCCGCTTCCAACGGGCCGTGACCACCGTGCTGTCCGGTTCCGTACGGCGCAGAACCTCTTTGAGTTCGGACAGCCACGGGCCGGGCGGCGCGTCCAGTGCGGCGAGATGGGCCGGGTCCACGTTCAAACGGGGCTTCTGTTCGAGGGCGTAGGCCATGCTGAAGATGCGGTGGTCGAGATGCGTCGCCCGTATGCAGAAGTCCGCGGCATCCAGCACCACGCCTGCAAACGGCTGCGCGTCGCGCGGCTCGCGCACGAAGCCGGTCGTTGCGCGGAACGTGGCGCGACGGATGGATTCGGGCGACACTTCGGCCACGTCGAGCGCAAAGGCATAGCCGTCCACCAAGTTCCAGGTATAGCCACGCAGCTTGCCCTCCACGCAGTCCAGAATGCCGGGCGGGCCATGAATCCGCAGCACCCGACCGCTGCCGAGAAACACGCGCAGCAGCCGGTCGAACCCGATGAAGTGATCCATGTGGCAGTGCGAGACGAACACGTCGCTCACGCGCAGCAGGTCCCCGGGCGGCAGCGCGTCGTTCTGTCCGAGGTCGAACAGCAGCGCGCGGCCCTCCCAGCGCAGATGGACGTACAGGCCGGGGTCGCCGAACGGCCCGTTGACGAGGCGCGGCTCGATCGCGGCGTTCATAAGCTGGGATTCTCGGTCAATATTCTGAGAAAGGGAGGCGGCAGGTTTGAGGCCAGCGAGCCAGAGGGTAGAATTACAGCCGGCTCTAAATGCACGGGCATTATCAGTGCTGTTCCGGGGCTTTGCAAGCAATGCCGCTGCCGGACAGGGGAATTGACAGCCGCCAAGGCGGTCGCTACCCGTAGCGTCGTTCGGACCGATCCCGCGGACGCACGCGAAAGGGGTTCACTGAAATGGCGACGATGATTACCGACGACTGCATCAATTGCGGGGCGTGCGAACCCGAATGCCCGAACACCGCTATCTATCAGGGCGGGGTCGAGTGGGAACTGAACGGCGCGACCAGCGACGCCCTGGACGACGACATCTTCTACATCGTGCCGGAAAAATGCACCGAGTGCGTGGGGTTCTTCGACCAGGAAGCCTGCGCCGCGGTCTGCCCGGTGGATTGCTGCATCCCCAACCCCGACATTGTGGAGACCGAAGATGTTCTCCTCGGGCGCGCCAAGCAACTGCATCCCGAACAGACGTTCGGAGACGATTTCCCGTCCCGCTTCAAGGGTGAAGCCGGGGTAGCGCCCGCGGCCCCGGTTGCGGAGACCGCACCGGAAGCTGCGGCCCCCACACCGGCCCCGGCTGCTCCACCCGCCCCGGCATCTGCGCCCGTCCCTGTCGCAGCGCCAGCAGCCGAGAGCCTGAGTGTGTCGATTCCCGCCCTCGACGAGTGGGAGGTGCCGATTCGGTGCCAGCGTTGCGATGGCGAATTCAGCGCGCCGTTCCGGCATTTTCGGGTCGGGGTGGTGTTCTACTGTACGCACTGCGCCGGTTCGCTCGTCGTCAACTCGTCCATGTTCAAGGACGTGGCCGCGGCCCTGGACGGCTTTCACGCCGAATGGACGGCCGACTTCGCCGCCTTCCAGGAGAAACGGCGCCGCGAACTCGAAGCCTTCGAGGAGCGCAAGCGCGCAGACCTCGAAGCCTTCTCCACCAAGCTGAAACAGGTGGTGGGACAGGCGAAACCGGCCGGTCGGATCCACCGCCGACTGTCGTTGCTCGGCTTTCAGCGGGTCGGCTAGACCCGGGCGCTACGCCTCGTATTTTTCGCCGATTGCGACCGCCTCCGGTACGCCGAGCAGAGCGGTCAGTTCCTCGAACGCCTCCCAGCCCGCGTCCTGCGCGATCCCGCCGGTCGTTTGCAGTTCCCGCATGGCGTCCCGCATACGGATGTAGAACGCCATCAGCGTGGCCGTGTGGATCGTGATCTTGAACCCGTACTCGCGGAGTTCGGCGACGGGCCGCAGCTGCCCGTTGTAGAGCAGCGGCAGGTCGCCCAATTCCTTTACATAGCGCCGCATGTCGGCGACCGTCTTGATGCCGTCCACGAAAATGACGTCCGCGCCGGCCGTGGCATAGGCCCGCGCACGCTCGATCACGTCGTCCCAGCCGTTCACCGCCAGCGCGTCCGTGCGCGCGATGACGACGAAGTCCGCACTGCGCCGGGCATCGCAGGCGGCCTTGACCTTGGGCACCATGTCGCGCAGCGGAATGACCTGTTTGCCGCTCAGAAACCCGCAGCGCTTCGGCCAGACCTGATCCTCGATGTGGAGGGCCGCGGCACCGGCAGCTTCGTACTCGCGGATCGTGCGATAGACGTTGACGGGGTTGCCGTAGCCGGTATCGGCGTCGCAGATCAACGGAATATCCACCGCGTTCGCAATGTAGCGGACGTTGTCGACCATTTCGGCCATGGTCAGCAGTCCGACATCCGGGAAGCCGCGCGAGGCCGCGGTCCCGAAGCCGGTCATGTACGCGGCGTGGTGCCCCGCGGCCTGGGCGATGCGCGCCTGAAACGCGTCAAAGATGAACGGCGCCAGCACCATCTCGGAGCCGGTCAGCATGGCGCGCAAACGGGATGCCGGACTCGACATGCTTGCCTCCCTGAAACTGTAAGGGGAAAGCCGCGGCGGGGCGACGCGTTCAGGACCAATCGGTGCGGCCCGGGGGCAGCGCCCCGGTCGGGCTGGGCGCGTTGACCGACTCTTCGGCGGAGCGCGCGCCGCGGCGGAGATAGCGTTTGAGCAGGCGTTCGGCGCGCCGCAGCAACTCGCGCTTGCCGGCGAAGACCCGCTCGCCGACCCATTCGTTCCGAATCCAGCAGTCGAACGACGCCTCCTCCATGAAGTTGAACTCCATCAGGATGCCGAGGTCCTGCGTATCGGCCACGATGGCGCGCAGCGACAAGCCCGAGTCGACGATCACGCCGCGCGCCGCGGGCGGCAGCGGCAGGGCGCGCTTGATCTTCTCGATTTCCCGTTGCGGCGACGTCGTTTCGAGCAGAGCGACGTACCCCCAAGCTCCGGGCTCCGGGTCGGCCTGGGCCAACAGTTGAGGGTTGAGATCGGTCAGATTCTTTTCGGCCTGGGTCTGGTCGTACTCTTCGACCGTCCGAAAGAACGCCGCGCCCACGGGCGCCTGTCGTTCTTCAGGTTTGGCGCGTTCTCCGCCCTTGTGCTCCTCGACCCACCATTCTTTTTCGCGTGGCGGCTTCCGCCGGTTGTCTCTGACCGGCTCGGCTTTGGCCGGGGACGGTTTCGGCTTCGCCATACGATGCTGTTGTCCGGGGGACGGCGCCGCCTCTAGCGGGCCGGCAGGAGGTAGGAGAAGCCGGCCATCAGCGTGTGCGTATTCAGCCCGCGGTTCTCGTCGTACAGGCTCGCGTTCGAGGCGTGGCGGAAGCGGTAACCGAGGTCGATGATGAACCGGTCGCTCCAATAATAGCTCAACCCGCCGCCGGCCATCTCCGCAAAATTGAACCCGCCGCCGAGGTCGTAGCCCTGGAAGTCGTGGTACATCACGCCGAGGCCGCCTTCGACGTAGGGATAGAGGTACAGGCCGATGTCGAAGTGGTAGGTCAGCACGGGCAGCATCAACCCGGCCTCGAACGAGGCTGTGCGGCGTTGCCGTCCTCGGCCTCGATGCTTTTTGGTCACGAACGCGGCGAACGGCTCGGTCGCAACCGTCAACGACCCCTTGGGAAGGAACCACGGAGAGCCGGTGAACGCCGTATAGCCGAGCCGCAGATGGAAGGGAACTTTCTCGATTTTTCGGGTCCCCGAATCCCCGCTGATCGTGTAGCCGGAGTGCAGGCCGACCGACCAGGTCCCGGCGTCGGGCAGTTCACCGGGCAACGAACCCGCCCAGCCGGCGGACGCCGCCAACATGCCGAGCAAGGCGCCCATCACCGCCAGCCGCCGCGCCCCGCGTCTGCCTGCTATTCTGGTCATGCCCGTTCCCTTCTAGTCTGGCTGCTGACGACGATAACGGATCGCCGGATCACTCCGGCCGGCCGCCGATCCGAACGCCGGTTTCCACGAAATCGCGCTGGGCCGCATCCCACGCGAACGCCTTGACGGTCTGCACGTCGTCGTCGGAGACCGCAACGACGACGTAGTCCGTGTCCGGGTAGGAGGGCTCATCTCCGAATAGCGCCTGCGCCTTGTCTTCCTCCGAAAAATAGGCGGCGTGGTTGGGGTGCGAATGATAGAAAGCGGTCAGTTCGGCCCGCCCTTCGTCGGCCGCCTTGATGACCGCCAGGAGTTCACTCGGTTCCATGAAGTATGCGGTCGTGGCGTCACGCGGATAGGTCACCGGGTCGTGCACGTGCCGGGCGTTCTGGACGTTCGTAATCCGGCGCACGTGCTGTCGACCATCCACGGTCAGCACGGCTCCGCAGCACTCGTCAGGAAAGGCTTCGCGCGCGTGCTGACCGATGGCCGCATGAACGGCACGCTCGAGGTGCAACACGACCGAATTTCCTCCCGTCTTCCTCACTCAGCGAAATCGTGCGGGATTATGTCGGGCCAGTGGTGAAAAGTCAAAACGGCCGAGTACCGCCGACATCGGGAGAGTATGGAGCACTGCGACGTTGCTCTTTGGTTTTCCCCCGCTATAGTGGCGCGACTCCAAAAACGAAAGAGTGGAACCCCATGCTGAGCATCGAAGAATTCGCCAAACTCGATCTTCGGGTGGGCACGATCCGGTCGGCCGAGCCGCACCCGAACGCCGATCGGCTGCTGGTCCTGCACGTCGATCTGGGAGAAGACCAACCGCGCCAACTCGTGGCGGGCATCCGGGCCGCCTACGACCCGGCGCACCTCGTCGGGCTGCAGGTTGTCGTGGTCTCCAATCTGCAACCTGCCAAACTGCGCGGCGTGGAGAGTCAGGGAATGTTGCTGGCCGCTTCGGACGGCGACCAGGTCATCGTCTTACAGCCGGAAAAACGCACTCGCCCCGGCGCCAAGGTGAGTTGAGATACCAGTAGGTTGGAATGAGTTGTGGATACGAAAGCACAGGCAACGGAGCGCCTCAGATTCATGACCGAGATGCTCAGGCTTGCCTGGCTCTCCGCGCTTGCCGCTACGACTGGCACGTTTGGTCTTCTCCTCGGAGAATTCAGCGCCCGACGGCTGGTCTTCATCGTTCTCGGCATTGTGACCATTTCCTGCTTCGTGATATTCATGGCCCGTCTTCGTCGGCAAATAGAAACGGCGATTAACGACTTTCCGGAGGACTAGACCATGACCGAGGAGTATATTGCGATTGCTCTCGGCACGGTGGCGTGCGCCATTTTCCTCTACGGTGGTTGGGTCATTTCCACGGGTGGATCCAATCCGCGTCTGAAAAAGTGAAGAAAAACCGCCGTCTAATCCTCCGCGCCCCCGAACGGGGCTCCAAGCTACACCAGCCGGTATAGATCGTCGGTGGTGAAAGGGCGCTACTCTTTCCCTGCGAAACGGCTGATGTCGACGACGGCGCGTTGGTGTTTGCCTTCGCCGACCTTCGTTCCGTCCGCGTTGAACGCCTCGACCGTGAAGAGCAGCCGGCGGCCGTTGATTTTGTCCAGAGCGACCTTGCCCGTGACCTGTTGACCGATACGGGTCGGCGCCACGTGCTTGACGTCGACGTGGAAGCCGACCGTCTGTTCCCCCGCGTCCATGTGCGGGGTCAGAAATTCGACGCAGGTGCCTTCCATGAGTTGGATCATGGCAGGCGTGGAATACATTTGCGGCGCGTCCGGCCCGAGATGCACGATCCCCATCTCGGGCGTGGTCGTGATGGTCTTTTCGTGCGTCATTCCGACTTTGAGGGAGTCTTTCATGTCTCCTCCGTTTGCTTCCGCATAGCACCGGTCCGAGCGACCCCCGCGAACCCGGTCTCAGCCGGGCAGCAGCGCGGCGCGGGTTACTTCCTTGCGGTCCGATTTTTCCATGGCCTCGCCCGCGCGTTCGAGCGGGAATTCGGCGTCCACCAACTGTTCGTACGGATACGTGTCGATGTGGGCCGACAGAAAACGCAGCGCCTTGTGCAGATATTCGGGATTGTAGGTCGCCACGCCGATCATCTGGAGGGATTTGAACGTAATCAGCGCGGGTGGAACCTCGACGGTCAGCCCGATCGCAATGTTCCCGATCTCGATCACCCGGCCGCCGTGCCGCGCCAAATTGATCGACTCCAGAAAGGCTTGCGGAACGCCGGCGACCTCCAGCACGACGTCGGCGCCGAGCCCGCCGGTGAGTTCGCGCACCCGGCCGGTGCGCGCCCGCGTGTCGGGATACTCGCGCATGTCGATCAGTTCGTCGGCTCCGAAGGCTTTGGCACGTTGCAGGCGTAAGTCCACCCCGTCGATCGCGATGACACGCGCACCGCGGGCCTTGGCGACCGCCATGGCGTGCAGACCCAGCCCGCCGGCCCCCTGCACGACGAGGCTTTCGTCATAGCGGAGGCCGGCTTGGTCGAGTCCGAAGAACACTTGCGACAGTGCGCAGTTCGCCGCGGACGCGGCATGGTCCGGCACGTTGTCCGGCACCTTGTACACGTGCTGGCCGGGCTGCACGTAGTAATGCGTCGCAAACGGGGTGTGGAAATGGGGCGGATCGTGCGGGCCGACGCGCCGCGCGCGAATGCCCAGCACCACGCACGCGGCCGAGTTGCCGACGCAACAGTTCACGCAGTTGCCGCACGTCTCGTAGTACACCGGCGCGATCCGATCGCCCGCTTTCAACGGCTGGCCGGCCGTATCTTTGGTCACGCCGTCACCGAGCTTGTACACGCGGCCGACCATCTCGTGGCCGGGCATGACGCCGCGCTTGCCGAACTCGCCGCGCCACATGTGCACCTCGGAACCGCACACGTTGGTACGCGTGACCTCGGCCAGAATCGCGCCCGGGGCGACCTCCGGCAGGTCGTACTCGAAGAATTCGATCGTGCGCGCCTTCGGAATGAAGCTGACGGTGCCCTTCATCGTTGCCTCCTGTTCGGATTCCCAGGCCGTGCAGAAGCCCGGCTCGCCGGCGTGATGTATGAGAGTAGAGCAAACTAGAACGTCGGCGGCACGTACTCGCCGAACGTTTCGCGGAGCGCGTCGGAAATTTCACCCAGTGTGGCGTATGCGCGCACCGCGTCGAGAATCGCCGGCATCAGATTCGTCCCGTCCCGAGCCGCGCGACTCACGCCGTCGAGTGCCGTTCGAGCCACCGCGGCGTTCCGTTCGGCGCGCACCGCGGCCACTTTTTCCTGCTGACGGCGTTCCAGGGCCAGATCGACCTTGAGCAGGTCGTCGTGCGCGTCCTCCGCAACCTGGAAGTCGTTGACGCCGACGATGATCTGCTCCCTGCTTTCGACCGCCCGCTGATACCGAAAGGCGGCCTCGTGAATCTCGCGTTGCTGAAACCCCGTCTCGATAGCCTTGACCGCGCCGCCGAGGGCGTCGATCCGGTCGATGTACGCGACCGCCTTGGCTTCCAACTCGTCCGTCAACGACTCGACGAAATACGACCCGGCCAACGGATCGATGGTGTCGGCCACGCCCGACTCGTGCGCGATGACCTGCTGCGTCCGCAGGGCGACGCGCACCGCGTCTTCGGTCGGCAGGGCGAGCGCCTCGTCCTTCGAGTTGGTGTGCAGCGAGTTGGTGCCACCCAGGGCCGCGGCCAGGGCCTGGAGCGTCACCCGAATGACGTTGTTGTCGGGCTGCTGCGCAGTCAGCGTCGAACCCGCGGTCTGGGCGTGGGTGCGCAGCATCCAGGAGCGTGGGTTCTTGGCCCCGAACCGCTCCCTTATGATCCTGGCCCACAGCCGCCGTGCGGCGCGGAACTTCGCCACTTCTTCGAAGAAGTTGTTGTGGACGTTGAAAAAGAACGACAGCCGCGACGCGAAGCGGTCGACGTCCAGCCCGACCGACCGCGCCGCATCGACGTATGCGATCCCGTCGGCCAGCGTGAAGGCAATCTCCTGAGCCGCGGTCGAGCCGGCCTCGCGGATGTGGTAGCCGGAGATCGAAATCGTATTCCAGTTCGGCACCCGGTCCGCGCAGAACGCGAAAATGTCGGTGATGATGCGTAGCGACGGTCCAGGCGGATAGATGTACGTGCCGCGCGCGATGTACTCCTTGAGCAAATCGTTCTGGATCGTACCGTTGACCTCGTCCCAGCCGACGCCCTGCTTTTCGGCGACGGCCAGATAGAGCGCCAGCAGGATGCCCGCGGTGGCGTTGATCGTCATCGAGGTGCTGACCTTCTCCAACGGAATCCCGTCCAGCAGAGTTTCCATGTCGGCCAGCGAATCGATCGCCACCCCGGCCCGACCGACCTCGCCCGCGGCCAATGCGTGATCGGAGTCGCGGCCCATCTGGGTCGGCAGGTCGAAGGCGACCGACAATCCCGTCTGCCCCTGGTCGAGCAGATAGCGGTAGCGGCGGTTGGACTCCTCGGCGGTTCCGAAGCCGGCATACTGCCGCATGGTCCAGAACCGCCCGCGGTACATCGTGGGCTGCACGCCGCGCGTGTAGGGATATCGGCCGGGGAAATCGAGCGTCTGCCGATAGTCGCGGCCGGCGGCGTCCTCGTCGGTGTACACCCGCTTGATCTCGATGCCCGACGACGTCTCGAACCGTTCTTTCCGTTCCGGGGAACGCGCGAGCGCCTTGCTCAGCACAGAGTCTTCCCAATCCTGACGGGCCTTGGCAGCCGTCTCCGCACTACTCATAGAACATCCTCGAATCGGTCGAAAAATGGGCTCCCTGCCTATAGTAAATCGGTAGGAGAGACAACGGCGACAAGAGCAGTGCCTTTGTTTATAGCCTCAATGTCAAGGTTACGATCCAGAGTGGATGTTGCTGAAAGTTTTATCCAGCGCAACGCCTGCGGCTATCTAGAAATAGGAATGGGACCGAGAGAAGAATGCCGGGAGCGAGACTCGAACTCGCACGCTGTCGCCAGCGGTGGATTTTGAGTCCACTGCGTCTTCCAATTCCGCCATCCCGGCACACGGCGATGGTGGAAACGGCAGGATATTACCGAGCAAATAAGCGGAATGGCAAGGGAGACCGGAGGCCGCTCGCTGGAAGTCGCCCGGCGAGTGTGCCATAGTTTCATCTTTGTACGTCTCGCATTCTCGATTATCTACCAAATCCAGGGGGAATTACCCGTGTCCGTGGTCAGTGCTCCGACCGATGTCGCTTTACAGATCGACGCCGCTATCGACGCGGCTGCGGCGTGGCTGTACCGGAATCAGGCCGCGGACGGCCACTGGGTCGGCAAGCTGGAATCCAACTGCTGCATGGAGGCACAGTGGCTGCTGGCCATGCACTTTCTGGACTATCGGCACCCGCGGCAAGCGGACATCGTACAGACACTGCTGAACGCCCAACGCGACGACGGTTCCTGGGAGATTTACTACGACGCCCCGGACGGGGACATCAATACGACGGTCGAATGTTACGCGGCGTTGCGCGCCAACGGGTTCGGCCCGGACGACGCCCGGCTGCGCACGGCGCGCGAGTGGATATTCGCGCACGGCGGATTGCGCGAGATGCGCGTGTTCTCCCGTTACTGGCTCGCGCTGATCGGCGAGTGGCCGTGGCACAAGACCCCCAACCTGCCGCCCGAGCCGATCTTTCTGCCGTATTGGGTCCCGCTCAACCTCTATCACTTCGCCTCCTGGGCACGCGCCACGGTCGTGCCGCTGGCGGTGCTGTCGGCCCGTCGGGTCTCGCGTCCGTTGCCGCGGGAATCCCGCCTGGACGAACTGTTCCCCGCCGGACGCGACCGGGCGGATTATGACCTGCCGGCGCGGGCGGGAGCCGGGGTGTGGCACAAAGTCTTTCTGGTGGTCGACAAGCTGCTCCACACATACCAAACGCTTGGCCAGGGCATCGGCCAAGCGGTCGGAAGACGCCGCGGCTTGCTGCCCGGCCGAGAATCCGCGGTGCGCAACTGCCTGGAGTGGGTGATCCGGCATCAGGACGCCGACGGCGCGTGGGGCGGCATTCAGCCCCCGTGGATCTACAGTCTGATGGCACTCAAGGTCGAAGGCTATCCGCTGTCCCATCCGGTCATGGCCAAGGGGCTGGCAGCCCTCGACGACCGCTGGTCCTACACCCGCGACGGCGGCCTCCACATCCAAGCCAGCCAATCGCCGGTCTGGGATACGCTGTTGTCCATGCTGGCGCTGCTCGACTGCCGCTTCCAACTCCAACAATCGGAACCGCTCCAGCAGGCGCTCGGTTGGGTGCTGGAGAAGGAGGTACGGACCTACGGCGACTGGCAATACACCGTCCCGGAGGCGAAGCCCGGAGGATGGGCCTTCGAATACGAGAACGCCGCGTATCCCGACGTCGACGACACCGCGGTGGCACTGATCGTGCTGGCCCGGTTGTGCGCCCACGGCCCGCATGAACCGCGCTTCGAGGCCGCGATCTCGCGTGCCGTGGACTGGATGCTGGCCATGCAGTCGGACAACGGCGGCTGGGCCGCGTTCGACAAGAACAACGACCGGGGGCTCCTGACCAAGACGCCGTTTGCCGATTTCGGCGAGGCGCTCGACCCCCCCAGCGCAGACGTGACCGCCCACGTGCTGGAAGCCCTGGGTCTGCTCGGCTACGACCGAACCCACCCCGCGGTTGCGCGCGGCCGCGCCTATCTCCTGGCCGAGCAGGAGCCGGAGGGAAGTTGGTTCGGCCGCTGGGGCGTGAACCACATCTACGGCACGGCCGCGGTGCTTCCCGCACTGCATGCAATCGGCGAGGACATGCACGCGACTCACATCCTGCTTGCTGCCCGCTGGCTCGTCGACCATCAGAACCAGGACGGCGGGTGGGGCGAAACCTGTGCTTCGTACGTGGACGACCGCTTGCGCGGGACCGGACCCAGCACCGCATCGCAAACCGCCTGGGCGCTGCTCGCGCTTTTATCCGTGGTCGGACACGATTTCGATGCCGCCATCCGTAGTGGGCTCGACTACCTGCTGCGCACGCAGCGCGACGGCACGTGGGACGAACGCTACTACACCGGGACCGGATTTCCGGGCTATGGTACGGGTGCCCGCACGAATTTCCGCCTCCGGGAAATGAAACGGCTCTTTCAACAAGGCACGGAACTCCAACGCGGAGTCATGATCAATTACAACATGTACCGTCACTATTTCCCGCTCATGGCGCTGGGCCGCGCTCGTGCATATTTCCAGGCCGAGCCGCTTCAGGAAACGCCGGAAGCGGCTCGATACGCTCCCTCTTCGATTTCGGCGTGACATGGCGCCTCCTCTCTGCTCTTCGCAACATATTCTCCCGTTATGCTCAGGATGTTCTCTCCCCACTAATACGGGGTAGCGAGCTCATGAGCATCCATGACATCACAGCCCAGACATTGTTTAGACAGGTTGGTGTTACGTCTGCTTATCTCCCGATATGGGCTGACTAACTGATTAGAGCTTCTGACAGAAGCTGAGAGGCTTCGATGCTTGGACTCGTGTCACGAAACTGTCCGTCACCTGTTCGCAACAATTCAATCTTGAGGATGCTCATCTTCCTCGTCGTCCCTTCCCTACTTCACATTCCAATTTTGTATTACTCATTAACGACGCCTTTTGGTCTGGTAGATGATTACGTACTCTCGGGACATGTGCGCATATTCAATGATTCGTTTTTGGGCTGGTTGGACCGAACATTCCTGAATTTTAGCGACAGCCGTGCGAGATATAGACCTTTTTGGGAGATCTATAATGCGATTACATGGAGTCTTTTTGGTGCAACCCCATGGATGCATCACCTGAGCCGATGGATATTGCACTTTGGCGCGGTTTTTACTTTCTATGCTGCCTTTCGTGTTTTTTCTCGGAAATCGTCGGCAGCAAATTCTACCGTCCCGGCCGAATGCGAGAAGCTTGACGATCTGCTGCCTCTGATTTTCCTGGTGTACATCTATGTTTTCTTTCCGAACTCGCCCAGCTCCCGGTTGGGCCCCTTGGAAGTTTACACTGTCTCCTTTTTCGGCTTGTGCACCTGGATGACAGCCCTCATGCTTTCCAAGAGGAGCAGGAGCAGAACATCTTCATCAATCCTGGAGCACGTCGTGTTCCACGTGGGCTACGTAGGCATCTGTTGGTCCAAGGAAGTTGGCGTCGCCGTAGCGGCATGGATATTAGTATTTTATTATGTTTTTCTCGTACCCGGGAACAACTGGAAAAAATTCATGAGCAGCACACCGCTGGCCCTGATCTTCTTTCACACTACTGGAATGGTGTACGTAGCCTCGAAAACGTCCGGCACCGGCTATAAGAACATCGGCGTCGTGCCAGAACCATTTTATGAAAACGCAATAAGACTCCTCAAAGGGCTGTTTCAGATAGAGACGTCTCTGGGACTTACCGTCGGGTTCACTATTTTGTCCGTGATATCGCTCCTCTCCGTTGTCATCAAAATCGTCAATCGAAGACTCACAAATGAAAGTCTTTTTTTTCTGTTTCTCCTCGGCAGCTTTATGAGCATGTTCTCATTCCTCAGTTTGTCCTACGGCGTCGCGCTCCGCTACTGGTACGTCCTCATACCGGTATTTGCGATGTTGCTAGCTTTTTCCGTAAAAATCATCGTTGAAACTACCTGGCGACGTCATGCAATATTCACGTACCTGGGAGTGACCACATTAACCGGCTTTGTTGTGTTTTTCGTGGTTGTCAATTATTGCAATTTTCTATTCCAGACGACCGTTCAACATGCTCTGCGTTATGCTGATGGACGTTTGGTATCCGAAGTCTTCCATCTTATCGATCGGGGAGAGCACGTACAAATAGATCATACCGGGGCTTATGTTGAGAACCAACTTCTTTATTCTTTACCCCGTCATTCCGCTTATTTTCATCATCGAAATCTCCGCGTACGTAAAGACAAACCGGAAGTAGGAAGAGAGTATTTCTTCATCACAAGGAGAACGTTGCCGGTCCTCGGAGATCCGCCTGTGACGATAGTCCCTTATTCGAACTACCCCCTCTTGTCGTATGCCTCGAGGATAGCAAGTTTCCTTCAAGGGAAGCCTGCATTCCTTGAAACGGACGGCGGGGTCCACTCCCCCGATCAGTACCAATGGAACATCCATCGTCTGACAAATGGAGAAGTCGAACTTTCTGTTCCTTCTGAAGCCCAAAAGCTTCTGATCCGTTCCAAATTCGATGTATACTTCAACCACGCTCAGAACATGCTGACTTTCTTTAAGGAATCCTGTCGGAAGGAGGACCTCCGCGCACCGTTTTTCCTGCACGTCATTCCCGTTGACATAGAAGATTTGCCCGAGCCCCGCAGAGAATATGGCTTCGACAATCTGGACTTCTTCTTCCACGACTACGGGATACTGGACGGGAGCAACTGCGCGGCAGCACGGAGGCTTCCCGACTACCCGATCTCCAAAATTTCCACTGGGCAGTACATTGACGAAGCCCGTCTATGGGAAGGGAGCAGCGAGCTTGATGGGCAATCGGGCAGCGACCTTCTCCCCTTTACAATGCCTTGACGTCGGCGTACGTGCCCACGTCGATGCCGAACGATTCGGCTTGGTGGAGCAGGTCGAGCGCGTTGCGCACGTGAGCGTAGTCGATCATCATCCCGTCGTACGTGACCGCGGCCTTGCCGGCCTGCTCCGCGTCGGCCATGGCTTGCAACACTCCCTTGTTCCATTCGATCTCTTCGGGAGACGGAGAAAATATCTCGTTGGCAATCGGCACCGCGGACGGATGGATCAGCAGACAGCCCCGAAAGCCGATCTCCCGCCCGCGCTGAATCTGGGCGCGCACCAGATCCAGGTCGCCGACCTCCAGCGATCCGCCGCCGATCGGATATTCGATCCCCGCGGCGCGTGCAGCCAAAAGGAGATGCGAGGCCATGTACAGCGTTTCGAGTCCCGAGCGCGTCCACTTGTAGCCGATCGCCTTGGTCACGTCGCCCGAGCGCGCTCCCACTGCACCGAGAATATTGCCGACGCGCGGACACGCGGTGGCGAGCTTGTAAGCGTCCATGATGCCGCGCGCCGTCTCCGGCAGCACCATGATTTCGATTCCGCCGACAGGCAGGTCTGCCTTGCGTTCGAACAACTCCAACCACGCGTCGACTTTGAGGACATCTTCGACCTTCTCCAGCTTGGGCACTGCGACGGCGTCGAGCCCCTCGGTCACGACCGCTTCCACGTCTTCGCCCGTCAGGCCGGTATCCACACCATTCAGCCGTACGAACGCCCCAACTCCGCGACCGCGCAAGCCTTCGATTCCCTCGCGCACCACTTGCCGAGCCTGAGACTTTTCCGCAATCGGAACCGCGTCCTCCAGATCGATCATCAGCGCATCCGGCCCGTACTTCGGCGCCTTGGCGATCCAGTCGGGGCGGTTCCCCGGCACGAACAGGCTCGACCGATACAGCTTCATACTCGGCTTCCTTCACAACGCGAAGAGTGCGGCAGGCATAGCCTGTCGGCTCGATTGACGTCAACGTTGGGCGGCAGGAGGATCGGTCCTATTCGGTCCAGGCATCAGGGACAGGCGGGACGCGCAAGCGTTCGGGGATGCGGTCCACGCCGATCCGGCGGTCCAGTGCTTGGTGCCAGTGGCAGATGTGCCGCTCCTGGTAGTTACGTGTCCGCGTTGCGATTAGAGATGTCGCCGAAAGCCTGCGCGCCACGTAGAAGAGACTTGACACGACGCCCCGAAAATCTGCCCGTTCCTACCCGTTTCTTTTGAAGACGGTCAAGCTGAATCCCGCGGAGTTGACACGGCTTCGGGTCTGCCGGTAGGGTTCGGGCTTCGCATTTCCCGACTCACGAAGCGGTCGACACTGACCGGTCTGCTTGACCCGTTTCCACTCAACCGCAGAAAAAAGGAAGAAGGAGGACGCCACTCATGGCCGCCACACACATGACGCCGATGGAAATCGGCATGGCGACGATCTGTCAGAACCCGGACCAGCGCATTTCGGATTACGAGGTGTACAAGAACGAAATCCGGCTCGCCGACTTGGCCGAACCGCTCGGCTTCGACTCGATCTGGAGCGTCGAGCACCACTTCACCGACTACACCATGGTGCCCGACGTGATGCAGTTCCTATCGTACATGGCAGGCCGTACTAAACACATCAAACTCGGCTCGATGGTCATCGTGCTGCCCTGGCACGATCCCATGCGCGCGGCCGAGCAGGTCGCCATGCTGGACGACCTGTGCGACGGGCGCCTGATTCTGGGCATGGGCCGCGGGGCCGGCCAAGTCGAGTTCGAAGGCTTCCGCCTCGACATGGGCGAGTCGCGCGAACGCTTCGTCGAAGCCGCGGACATGGTGCTGACCGGCCTGGAGCAAGGGTATTGCGAGTACGAAGGCAAGTTCTATTCGCAGCCGCGCAAAGACATCCGGCCCAAGCCGTTCAAGTCGTTCAAGGGCCGCACGTACGCGGCCGCGGTGTCCCCGGAGTCCTCGGAGATCATGGCCCGGCTGGGCATCGGCATTCTCATCATCCCACAGAAGCCGTGGGAAGACGTGGCGGTCGAACTGGACAACTATCGGGCCGTCTATCGGGACGTGAACGGCACCGAGGCGCCGCCGCCGGTGGGCGCGGGCTGGGTGTTCTGCGATGCGGACGCCGGCCGGGCCGAGAAAATGGCTCGC
This sequence comes from uncultured Binatia bacterium (SeqCode), assembly GCA_965200125.1. Taxonomy (GTDB): domain Bacteria; phylum Desulfobacterota; class Binatia; order Bin18; family Bin18; genus Bin18. The sequence goes on from OZ241332.1 coordinate 2,867,163, forward strand.
ACATACATCGGGGCCTACTGGCGCTCCGCCCTCAAGCACTACAACTTCGGCGGCGAACACTTCGCCAAAACCAAGGGCTACGAGTTCTACGGCAAGATGGCGGACGCCCTGAGCAGCAACGGCGTGGACGGTATCACCGATTTCTTCCTCAACCTGCAAGTCTGGGGCACGCCCGAACAATGTTTCGAGAAAATCCTCGACATCCGCGAGAAGATCGGCTGCGATTCCTACACCGGCGTCTTCAGCTACGGCGGCATGCCATACGAAGAGAGTGAGCGCAGCATGCGGCTGTTCGCCGAAGAGGTGGCGCCGCAATTGCAACGGCTGGGCGAGCGGGCGGTCGCCTGATCGCGCCGTCGTTCAACCGTCGGGCCTATGAAAAGACGCCTTCTCCCGCCACCGGGAGAAGGCGTCTTTCTTTTTTCTTTCCTACGCACTCCATGCGATCCCGTCCCGGTACCTACGCGCTCGTCCTCCGCGCCACGCAGCAGAAGAACGTCCAAGTTGGTCGGTTGGGCAAGCTTGCGATGCAACAGGGCTTCTACGTTTACATCGGTAGCGCCCTAGGGCCGGGTGGGTTGAAGGCGCGGGTCGGTCGTCATCTGCGGCCCGCGGCACGTCCACACTGGCACATCGACTATCTGCGTCGGGAAACCGAATGGGTAGCCGTCTGGTACGCTTACGTTGTCAGCCGGCGGGAATGTGCCTGGGCCGACGCTTTTTCCAATTTGAGAAGAAGCGAGATTCCGCTTTTCGGCTTCGGCTCGTCGGACTGCCGGTGTCCGGCGCATTTGTATTTCTTCGATCGGATGCCGCTGCTGCGAACCTTCAGAAACGCAATCACGGACTGCGAGACGGAACCGTGTGTTCTCAATGAACATCTGGACGGGAACACAGAAATGGGAATCTAGGTTCCCTCCTTGATAAAGGTCCATCCGTTAAAGGCTCTTCACCTTCCCCCTCTCCCCCCAGAGGAGGAGGGATGGAAAGACGCCGAAAAAATGACTTCGAACCGATCGGCTGTCAGATGCCAGCGTCATCGCGCTTCTTTGGGGCTCAGGACGTGCAGTGCTTTCGTTCGGTTCAGGTGCGGATGCGCGAACTGGTTGCGGTAACTGCGTAAGCAGCCGTAGCAACTCGAATCGCAGCCGCACTTGCCTTGCACGCGCTTTCGTGCGTTTCGGAGCATCTCCTCGAAAACGTTCTCTCGCTCCAGTTGTGCGACCAGCCCGGCTCCACCGGGGACGTTGTCGTACAAGACTATCGCGGACTCATCCAAGCTGTCGCCGCCGGTGATCGTCACGTTCAGGTCCGTATCCGGGACGTCCAACGTCTCCGCCGCGCCGAGCAGAACGGCACAGGCAACGGAATACGCGTCCCACTCTCCCATCAGTTGCGGAAACTGCAAGCGCACGACATCCGTCACCAATTCGTGCCCGAGCGAGAACCGTTCGAGCATACCCCGGCAGGTGGAGTTCGAGGGCGATTTGTGTCCACCTTTCGCCTCCGTCATGTGAGCGCCGCAGGAACGACAGATATGGAACCCTTCCCTGCTTCTGCCCTCGCAGAGGATGACCAGGGTTCCCGGCATCGCTTTGGTAAGCTGCACGCCGACAATGGTCTTTCTTTCGGGTTCTGTCTCGTTCCCGAATCCTTGGAAGAACGGTCGTGTCGTGTACAGGCGCCGCGCCCGTCCACGGGGCTCCTTGGGCTGCTCGAAAAGCGGCGTTACGAAACCGAACGTAGGGGAAAGGTATTTCGCGCCCCCGGAGGGAGCCTCCGGGTCGCCTTCATTCCATTGGCTGAAATTCCGTGCGTCGTCATACTGATAATGCCGAACAGGCCACGCTTTTTCAGGGATTGTTTTGATGCCGCAGGACTGCCATTCGAGCTTGTTAGCGACAACCTTTCCCCCCGGGGCATATTCGGCGATGGCCTGAGACAGGTCTCGCTGGAGTGAGACGCCTGTCGGCTTGCCATCCTGCGGACGCGTATCGAGTTCCACGCCGTCAACCGGAAATCCATACTTCGGGATAACTGCTTTTCGAGAAAGGAAACTCAATATCCGCTCGCCGGCGATAGTCTTCATCCGACGTTCTGACTGTCCAACTCGAGAAGTCCACTTCAGCGGCTGCTCCTCAATAAGGTTCTCTTTAGCCTGTCTCATTGCGAGGTAATCCGCGCACACTTCCGCTTCTACAGAGGCGAAACGGCTTTCCGGCCCTGCAAGGTTGTCAATCCAGCCGTCGCCGGCAAGCCCGGTGTCTTTGTACATCTTCTCGGGTACGATCTGCTTAAGAGAATCTCTCAACTCGTCGTTGTTTTCGCAGAACCGTTTCAGGTCGGAGACGGCGCACGGGTTCGACCAGTCTCCGACGAACGCCTCTACCTTTGCAAAGCGCACGCTGTTTTCCTTGAAGAATGCAGACAAAGCCGCGGCGACCATGTGTCGGATGACGATTTTCGTGTTCGTCATCTGCAACCGCGGCGGCCGCACCTTGCCTTCGATGACACGTTCCTTCGGATTCTCGAAGTGGTAGAGGTCGTGCGGGTTGCGGCGGCAATAGGTGACCGCCAATCCCGGTGTCTCGCGGCGTCCGGCGCGCCCGACAGGCTGAGTATAGTTGAACGGCTCCGGCGGGACGTTACGCAAGAACACCACCTCCAGATCGCCCAGATCGACGCCGACCTCGAACGTCGTCGATGAACTGAGCAAGTGCGTTTCTCCGTTCTTGAACCGGTCCTATCTCTCGCGGGCTTCGTCACTTTCGATCTGTGCCGTGTGCTCCTCTGCAGACAGCACGGGTGGGAAGTCCTCACTTTCGTAGAGGATTCGATAGTGGTTTTCGCGAAGGCGCGATTGGCCGGCAGGTTTCAGATTTCCAGGACATTTATTCCGAGGACAGACGTTGCGAACGTTATGAGGGGTCAGGCTCGCACAGGTATCGCATTCCCGGATTTCGTATGACTCGGCCAGCGTTGTTCGGAGGAAGCGGGGGTTGAGACGAAAGGTTCCGTTGGCTTGTGCTCATGTAAGAATATGGTCGTCAGTTTTGCCATGTCTTCCATCTCGGTCGCGCAAGGTACGCCAGACGTCCTTCATGATCCGAATTGATTTTGACCGTTTCCCATCGTCGGATAAACTGCTGTCCGCGAGGAGTCTGCAAAGGAAATGACTGACTATTGTGGACTGGGGACCGCCCCATTCGGCAACGTTTCTCCTGTTGCCCGGCTTTCCCAAACCATACGCCTGTTGATTCCGAGTCGATACGTCACTCCATACTGGCACTTCAGGGCCTTCGGGGAGATTCATGGCACGACGCACCCGCAATTCATCCATAAGATACCCGAGCAGACGGCGGCCTTCGTTCTCTGTCAGATTCCAAGGCGGCTGCCCCACTTCCGGAGGCAATTCCACATCGTCAGGAATTTTGACGGACCACCTGACCGAACCGACCCCGCTCGAAGACAGCCTCCGTTCGTCCGTCAACGCTTCGCGGAGGATCGACGTCAGCACTCGCCGATTTTTGCTCTCCCCGCTCTCTGCCCCACTGAACAAGCCTGCGTCTTGCCACTGTTTGCGTAGCCGGTTTCTGAGATCGTCGATGGACAAGCCTTCCGGGTCAATCGGTCCTGCTTTCATCGCGCGAAGCATCAGATTGCGATCGCGCAACTTTGCGTAGGAGTCCTTGGCATACCAGGCGAAGAACGCGGCCTCCTGGCGGCTGTCGGCAAACGCCAACACCTTGCGCCGGTCCTCGGGCAACAGTTCGTGCAGCGCGGTCGCAATGACGGCATTGGGCGCGTCGGAGCCGTGGACGATTTCTTGCACGGGATCGCCGATGCCGCCCCGCTGATACCCGCACGTCTCGCATTGCTTCAGCTGGTCGGCGTGCTCCTTGTGGGATTCACACTTCCTGACACGAATCGGCACTTCACAATCACACGGGGGTTTCGACTCGGAGATCTCACCGCAACGCCTGCACAGAACATGCGTTGTTCCATCCTCCGACGGCAGATAGTAGTCCACGCCGAAGTCGGGCTGGCTGGGATCCCGTACGGCTTCCTGCAACTTTCCGTTCCGCTCCTGGCCAACGTAGTAATGCTGTCCGCATTCGCGACACAACGCGATCTCCAGGGGTTCCGAAGTCGCATCATCAGGGACGCCTTTCCGATTGAGCACGACAGCGTCCGCACCGTCTTGACGAACCAGAAATGCCCCTTCGAGCGCCCGCAGGAAGGCATGATAGCGACGTGGCGGTTCGTCGGCGCTTGTCGGTTCCGATGCTCCGAAGATGATACCGGATGCCGAGAACGGTTCTCCGAAAAGCTGTTCTGCAAACTGCGCGACCGCTTGCTTGTCGTCCTCGTCTTCGCCGGACGAAATGGTTGCGCTAGTCGCAATGCAACGGAAGGCGTCCTTCCGCCCGCCGTCACGCAGCCGTTGCTCGAGGCGCCGGATCAACATGCCCATTTCCATGCCCCTGGCGCCCCGGTATTGGTGTGCTTCGTCCAGCACGATGAACTGCCAGTGCTTCCCCCGGCCTCCATCGAACAGCGGACTGTCGTCTGGACGAATCAACAGATACTCCAGCATGGAGTAGTTGGTAAGCAGGACGTGGGGCGGGGTGTTCCGCATCTCCTTCCGAAAGACGAGTTCACTCGGGAGTCGTCTTTCCGCCCACGCCGCGGCATTGCGCCGGTGATCTTTTTCGTCCTCGGGTGTCTGGCCGATGTATTGTCCGAACGTGGGGCGAAATGCCGGTCCCGCTTCGTTCAGAGCCTTGCAGAGAGCCCCGAGGCGTTCGCGCTGATCGTTGGCGAGCGCGTTCATCGGATACAGGATCAAGGCCCGCACTCCCGGTTCCTGCAATTCGTCCGCCAGATGCTGACGGTACAACTCGAACAGGATGGGGTAGAGAAAACTCTCCGTCTTCCCGCTGGCGGTGCCGGTGGCGACGACGACGTTCTGTCGATCCACATGCGCACTGCGAGTTCCTGATGGACGTACAGCGGGTGGTCGAGCAGTGCCGGGAGAAGCTGCTCACTCGTCCGGGGAAAACACTCCTGCGCTAAGGCTCGTGCGGTCAGCCCCTGTTTGAAGCCGCGCGCCGGTTCTTCATACGGACCCTGCAGCAGACTGCCTTCTTCTTGCAGGGCAGACTGGAACGAATGCCGAAGGTCCGCATCCTTGAAGTAGAAAGATGTCTTCAAGTAATGCTCGTAACGCTGACGAATCGTGTCGGTCCACCGTTCGATGTCGTTAGCGTCAGGCATCGATCAACCTCTTGATTGCTTCTATGTTGGGCGGATGCATGCTCTTTCGTCGGCCATCGACGGGAAAAGACAAGCGTGCGGCGTTCGCCACTGTCAGGCCCGCGACACACACCTCCCCGGGGCTGAATCCCCTACCGCGTCGGTATTCTCCATTTCCGCCTTTGACCAGAGGAAACGGCTTTGACGGCGGCGTACGAACCGTCACCGTAAGTTCCTTCGTCACGTCGTCCCTGCCCGGGGCCGACAGCTTCAGCGTGAAGGTCGTGGTCTCACCGGGCGTAACGGACAAACTGTCGCTCGGCCCAACCGATTCGCTTCCCAGGTGGGTCGCCACATCTCCGGGCTCCGCGTTTCGCGTCGTCCAGGACAACGTCGCCGTCTCTCCCGCGTTGATTTCCGTCGGCTCACAGGTGAAGGCGTCGATTGTCGGTATGGGATCGGCGGAAACTCGAATGAGCGTCAATCCCGTTCCTCTGCATCGAACGTTGAACAGAGCGTCCTCGTTCAGCCGCTGGTCGATCTGCGAATAATCGACGAAATCGGTCAGCGGAATCTCAACTTCTCGTCCTCCCTTTCCTCGCCGACTCGAGCCTGCACGACTTCAGATACGGGACGCAGTTCGAGAACCGAGCCGCCGAACAGTGCGCCTTCCTCGGAGTCATCGAAGACCCGATTCCCGCTCGAAGCGAAGCTGGATTGCGTCAATAGAGCGGCATATTCCTCGAAGCCGTCCACATCTTCTGCTGAATCGCCTCTCCCACGAAAAAAGTAGTGAGCAATGAACCCGGGGTCCGTGCACCCGTCATGCTCGACAGGGGCGTTCCCCTTGCGATGCCATTCTTTCGGCGCCATGACGATGAAGTGCCCGTTCGTCACGCCGCCGACCTTGCGACCGTCCCCTTTCCAGTCTTTCCCCAGCTTGAAGATCTGCGGCGTGGTGTCGTCACACAGCAGAAACTCGGCGGGTTCTCCATTTACGAAGGCAATCGAGACCTGACCAACGAAGGACGAGAGCCGACATTCGCCGTTCGCTGTTTCCAGCCGCTCTCCGTTGTGCCGCACCTCAGTCACCCCGCATTCTCCGTCCCAAGTCAGCATTGCCTGCCACTGCCGTGACCCGGGAGCTTTCCGGCAGATCAACTCCGGCCTGGGAGCGGACGTTGGCTTGTCTTGAGTGCTGGTCACGAGAGGATCGGGGATTACTGGTCTCTTCCGCCTTCTCCCTATTTCGCGTGGGGCCGATGGTTTTGCCTTCTTTTGAATCCTCTTTCTCTCCGGGGATCGAGAATTCTCGTCACGGGTTTTGCCTTTCGGCGGTTCGGCGCTCTCCGGTGGTTCGGAAGGTGAGACCCTGACGTCGAGTTGCGATACACCGTTCGTGTCCGCGTTGTCAGGCGAGGCGACTGGAGGATGTTCGGCAGATCCCGTAGGCGCCGAATCGGCTTTTCTGGACGTGTCTTTGGGCGTATCGGAAGTGGTTACCCCCGACGTGCGGCTCCGTGACGCGGGAGCGATAATTTCCGTAAGGGTATGTCGAAACGAATCACCGCCGGTTACGTCCGCAGGCTCGACCGATTCATCGCCGATGGACGGTGGTTGGTCTGCTCCGGCGAACGACACGGCGGGCGAAGGGCCGTCCTGCTCACCCGCGGCGTCGAGAGCGCCCTGCTTATCGGGATTCAGGAATTGGGCTTCTTCCGAATGACGATCCGATAGCTCCGCTTGCAAATCCGAGATCGTGGCATCATTCGGTATCGTTACAGGTGCGTTGGCTCCAGGAGGCTCAGTAGTATCGGGTTCGTGCTGAATTCTATTTTTCGGGCTGGATGGAGTCGTGAAGGGACTTGGCGAGCCTGCCTCCGGCACTCGATATACCGAAGACGGATTCGGACCCGGGTGATCCGCGGTCGGGCCGGGTCTTCCGCGTTGGAGGAGACGCCGCACCCAGGCTTGGAAAGAGCAGATTATCGAGTGGAGCATAGAACACGAAGATAAGGTCTGAGCGGGCCTTCCAGTCCACCACGCCAAGTCAAGAATAACCGGAAGCCGCACTGTGCTGGAATATGCGTTCTCCTTCAACAGACCGCTCTCGCAGCTTCGCGCGTCCGGCTGGCTCTTTCGCCGGGAACCCCGTACAGTGGGCCGCCGAAACGACACAAGCCGCATTCTCATTTGGGAACAGCATGGGCGCACGCACCGGCGCGGAATACGTTCGAGGGCTGCGGGACAGCCGCGAAGTCTGGCTCGGCAACGAGCGCGTGGCCGACGTGACGACCCATCCGGCGTTTCGGGCCGCGGTGGAAAGCATTGCGACGCTGTACGACATGCAGCACGCGCCCGCCCATCGGGACACGTTGTGCTACCCCTCGCCGTCCGGCGGCGATCCCGTGGGCCGCTCCTTCCTGATTCCGCGCAACCGCGAGGACCTCGTCAGTCGGCGGAGGATGACCAAAACGTGGGCGGACGCGACGTGCGGCATGTTGGGCCGCAGCGCTGACTTCCTGAACACCATGCTGACGGCGTGGGCGGCCAAGGCCGACTATTTCGCGCAACAGAATCCGGCCTGCCGCGACCGCGTGCTGGCGTATTACGAACATTGCCGCGAGCGCGACCTGTTCATGACGCATACGCTCGTCGACCCGCAGGTGGACCGCTCGAAGAACCGCGCCGAGCAGGACGACCCGCACCAATGCCTCGGCATCGTGGACGAGACCGCCGAGGGATTGATCGTGCGCGGGGCCAAGATGATCGCGACCGCGGCGCCGTTCGCCGACGAGATTCTGGCGTGGCCGTTTCCGCCCACGCTGACCGAGGCCGAGGCGCCCTACGCCGTCGTGTTCGTGATTCCGGTCGCCTCGCCCGGCCTCAAGATCATCTGCCGCGAATCCTTCAGCCGGCCAGGGCTGGTCGAAGATCATCCGCTCAGCGCGCGCTTCGACGAGATGGACGCGGTCGCGGTGTTCGACGACGTGTGCATTCCGTGGGAGCGCGTGTTCCTGCACGGCGACCCCGCCCTGGTCGGGAACATGTACGTCGGCACGCGCATCCGCGAGTGGACCGCGCACCAGACCAACACCCGGCTGTGGTCCAAGCTGGAGTTCGTGTACGGCGTCCTGCGCCTCATGGCCGAGGCTATCGGCGTCCAGGACAAGCCCGCGGTGCAGGAACTCCTGGGCGAAGCGGCCAGCTATGTCGAAATCCTCAAGTCCATTCTGCTCGCCTCCGAACAGGATGCGAAAGTGGACCCGTCCAACGGCGCGCTGTATCCCGCGCTCACCACCCTGCAAGTGGGCCGCGCCTGGGGGCCGCGCATCTATCCGCGGCTGATGTACATGATCCGCCGCATCGGTGCGGGCGGACTGATGCAGATGCCGGCTACGTTCGAGTCGTTCGACGGGCCGACCGGCGCGGACCTCGAAAAATACTATCGCGGCGCCCACGTTCCGGCGCGGGAGAAAGTCCGGCTGTTCAAACTGGCCTGGGACTTGGTGGGCACCGACTTCGGCGCGCGGCACGAACTGTACGAAATGTTCTACGCCGGCGACCCGAGCATGATTACGGCCAGCCTGCACCGCGAGTTCGACGCCGCGGCGTGCACGAATCGGGTCAAGGATTTGTTGAACGGCTGAACCAGGAAAGACGAAGCGTCCCTTTCGACCGTGCACGTCTCATACCGTACGTTTCCCCACGGACACACGCCATGCCCGACACCGTAGAGACCGACCTCGACGCCATTGAGTATTATTTCGCGCAGGGTCTGACCGACGGGCTGCCGGTCGTGCCGCCGACCGAAGCCCGCGTGCGCGCCATGCTGGACGCCACGCCAAGGCCGGCGGAAGACATCGTGGCCCTCGTGCCGCCCAACTTCGGCGCCGCCACGGTCGAGAAGATCGCGGTCAACGCGGTCATGGCCGGCTGCCGACCCGATTATCTGCCGGTCGTGATCGCCGGTGTGCAGGCCATGTGTGACGAGCGGACCAATCTGCACGGCGTGCAGGGGACGACGCATACCGCCACGCCGCTGTTCATCGTGAACGGGCCGATCCGCGGCCGCCTGGACGTCAACTGCGCCGCGGGCGTGTTCGGTGCCGGCTGGCGGGCGAATGCGACCATCGGCAGGGCGTTGCGCCTCATCATGATGCACCTCGGGGGCGCGCGTCCGGGCGAAATCGACAAATCGACGATGGGCCATCCCGGCAAATACGCCTACTGCATCGGCGAGTACGAGGAGGAAAATCCCTGGGAGCCGTTGCACGTCGAACACGGTTTTACCGCGGAGCAGAGCACCGTCAGCGTGTACTGCTGCGATGCGCCGCAGTGCGTGAGCAACCACGGCAGCCGCACCGCGGCCGGCATTCTGGACACCATCGGCGCCAGCATGGCCGTCGGCTGGAGCGACAAGACCTATCTGGTCGGCAACCATCTGATCGTGCTGGGGCCGGAGCACGCGCGCAGCCTTGCCGGCGACGGCCTGAACAAGGCGGACGTCAAACGCTACCTGTTCGAGCATGTGCGCCGGCCGCTGCGCGAACTGCTGCCCGGGCCGGACGGCAGCGAAGGGCTCAACCGCGACCGCCTGCCGGATTGGCTCGACGCCACGGACGACGCGACCCCGGTCCCCAAGGTCGCGTCCGCGGACGACATCATCCTCGTCGTGGCCGGCGGCACCGCGGGCCGCTTCTCCGTCCACATGTGCGGCTGGGGCGGCGGCGCGGGTTTGAGCCGGCTGGTCACCGTCCCGATCGACGCCTGAACGAACGCATCATCTCGAGGAGGAAGATCGATGACGAAACTCTACGATCCGACCGCCGCGCCACCGCGTGCCGGTGCGAGTCTGGCCGCACGACTGCCCGACCTGCGCGGCAAGACCGTCGGCCTGCTGGACATCAGTAAGGCCAAGGGCAATTTCTTTCTGGACCGTGTCGCCGCGTCGCTGGCCGAGAGCCATGCGCCGCGCGAGATCGTCCGGCGCACCAAACCGACGTTCGCCCGCCCGGCCCCAGACGCGTTGCGGAACGAATTGGCGGAGCGCTGCGACGTTGTGGTCGAAGCGCTGGCCGATTGAGGGTCCTGTACGACGTGCAGTGTGCACGACGGCATCTTCTTCGAGAACGCGGGCATCCCGTCCGCGGTATTCGCCACGACCGAGTTTTCCAACGCCGCCCTTGCACAGGCCAAGGCGCTGGGGCTGCCGCAGTTCCGCGTCATTCTGGTCGAACACCCGATTCAGCCGTTGACCCCGGAAGAGGTGCACGGCCGCGCCGACGCCGTGTTCGATCGCATGTTGGAAACCGTGACGGCCCGACCGGCCGGCTGAGAATGGATCAAAAAATAAGGGAATTACATACTTGAAGATCCCAGCCGGTCGTCATTCCCATGAAAGCGGGAATCCAGAGGATGGATAACAGCTTCCGCAGGGACGCCCCCACTCGTCGCCCCGGCGAAAGCCGGGGTCTAGGGGAAAGGTGTCCTCTGGATTCCGGCTTTCGCCGGAATGACGAAGGGGGCCGGACGGGGGACGAGGGGGTATGACGAGGAAAAATCGTCTTCGGGATCGCCTTGTATATAATTCCCAAAAATAAAGAAGGGCATTACCGACGAGATGATTCTGAAGACAGGTTCTCCTCGTCATGCCTGTGGAAGCAGGTAACCATGTCCTGGATTCCCGCCTCCGCGGGGATGACGACTACGTGGGATTATCTTGTAGATCATTCCCCAAAGAAAGGAGCGAGACGAACATGACCGATCTCATGCACGACAAAGTCGCCCTGGTGACCGGCGCGGCGTCCGGCATCGGTCGGGCCGCGGCGTTGGCGTTCGCCCGCGAGGGCGCCAAGCTGGCGGTGTCCGACGTTGACGCCGTGGGCGGACAGGAAACCGTTTCGCTGGTGACGCAAGCCGGCGGCGAGGCGCGGTTCATTGAGGCGGACGTATCCCAGGTCCACGCCGTCGAAACGCTGGTCTCGCAAACGGTGGAGGCGTACGGCCGGCTGGACGCCGCGTTCAACAACGCCGGTATCGAGGGCAGCATCGCCCGGACGGTTGAGTACGCCGAGGCGGATTGGGACCGCGTGATCGCCGTCAACCTGACCGGCGTCTGGCTGTGCATGAAATACGAAATTCCGGCCATGCTGGAGCAGGGCGGCGGCGCCATCGTGAACACCTCGTCCGCGGCCGGGCTGCTCGGCTTCCGCGGCGCCGCGGCCTACGTCGCCAGCAAACACGGCGTCGTCGGCCTGACCAGGACCGCGGCGCTGGAGTACGCCAAGTCGGGCGTGCGGGTGAACGCCGTGTGTCCGGGTGCCATCGACACGCCGATGATGGGCCGCCTGACCGGCCACCGCACCGACCGCTTCGAGAAGATGGCGTCGTTCGAGCCGGTCGGCCGCATGGGCAGCCCCGCGGAGATCGCCGAGGCGGTCGTCTGGTTATGTTCGGACGCGGCCTCCTTCGTGACCGGTCACGCCATGTCCGTGGACGGCGGCATCGTCGCGCAATGAGCGCCGTTGCGCGGACATGGATCGAACGCGCCGACGCGGTCGTTGATTAAGTACCAAAGTGGTACTTAATAGAAATGCAGCCCAAGGTTCGGGCCCTGATCAAAGCACTGGAGGCTGTCGGATTCGCCGACAGAGGGGGGAAAAGGGAGCCACAAGAATTTCAAACGTCCCAGCGGGGTCCGCGTCACCTTAAATGGGCGGCTGGGAAGCGATGCACGGGCATACCAGGAGCGCGACGTGAACGCGGCCATAGAGAAGGTGCGCCATGAAAAAAAGGAAAGAAAGTGACCGCTACCTGAAAATCGTCGAATGGTCCGCTGAGGATCAATGTTATGTCGGCAGAGCGCCCGGCGTCATGTTGGGCGGAGTCCACGGGCAGGACGAAGCCAAAGTGTACGCGGAATTGTGTCGCGTCGTGGAAGAGTGGATACGCATTCAAGAAGCTGACGGGGACGATCTTCCACCTGCAACGGCAAACAAGACGTATTCGGGGAAATTCAATCTCCGGGTCGGTGAATCCCTGCACGAACGGCTGGTGGTTGCTGCGCTCAAAGCCGACCAGAGTTTGAATGCTTTTTGTGTGAAAGTCCTCCGAAAAGGACTCGGGCGAACGTAGCGGAAGTTCTGCACGCGCTACTCGAAAAGGTCGGCGTGAGAGCCGGTACGTTCGAGCCGAAGAGACTGATCGTCGACCGAGTAAATCAGGATCCAGTCGGACTCGATGTGGCAGTCTCGGCAATTCTTCCAGTCGCCGGCCAGCGCATGGTCCCGATGTTCGGGGCCGAGAGCTTCGCTTTTCGCTAAACGGCTGACGACGACTCCCAGCTTTTCAACGTCTTTTCCCCGTCTGCGCATTCGTTCGACGTCCTTCCTGAACTGTTTCGTCTGAGAGAGCTTTTTCATCATTCTTCTTCCATCTTGTCTTCCCGGCAGGGATTTTTATTGGAGAATTACATACAAGAGGATCCTAGAATTCTCTCCTGACTTGTATCCGCAACCCTTGGTTGAAAACCGTTTGACCTTCTGACAGGCTCGATGCATCGTAAGCTCGGGGACCAACCTTTCGAGCTTGTCGAAACGGGCGAAGGATCATCTCGTATATAATCCCCTTTCATTTCCAACTCTCCATCATGTCCTCCAGTGTATCGAACGTCTCAACTTCCTCGCCTGTACGACTTTTCTCAAGGGTCCGCTTGGTGGCGGCGTTCGGGACCAGCACGGGAAACGGGATCCCTCCGTGCATGCAAATCTGGTGGTAGAAGAGCCGGATCGCCTGAGTCGGGGTAAGGCCGAGTTTTCGTAGGACACTTTCCGCCCGCTTCTTGGTTTGCGGCTCTACACGAGCGTGAACGATAGCCGATTTATGTGTAGGTGATCTGCTCATGGAAAAAACGTATTACATATGCAACATGAAGACAACCTTCCTCGCCCCTCGAGTCCAGAGGGCCTGGTGTCGTTTTCCCTGCATTTTCTGTTATCCTCGCGCCGCTTTCTGACGAAGGAGGAAACGCATGGCAGAACTGACGAAGGGCAAGGTTGCGCTGGTCACCGGCGCGGGATCGGGCATCGGACGGGCCGCGGCGCAGATATTCGCGCGCGAAGGCGCCAAGGTCGCGGCCGCGGACGTGAATCGGGCGAGCGCCGAGGAAACCGTCGGCATGATCCGCGAGGCGGGCGGCGAGGCGTTCGGTTTGCAGGCGGACGTGTCGAAGGCGGCAGAGGTCGAGGCGATGGTGGACGCGGTGGTCGGGACGTACGGCCGGCTGGATTGCGCGTTCAACAACGCCGGCATCGAAGGCGTATTGGCCTCCACGGCGGACTACACCGAGGCGGATTGGGCGCCGGTCATCGCCGTGAACCTCACGGGCGTGTGGCTGTGCATGAAGTACGAAATTCCGCGCCTGTTGGAGACCGGCGGCGGGGCCATAGTCAACACCTCGTCCGCGGCCGGATTGCTGGGCGCGCCGCGCATGCCGGCCTACGTCGCCAGCAAACATGGCGTCATCGGCCTGACCAAGACCGCGGCTCTGGAATACGCCAAATCCGGTGTGCGCGTGAACGCAGTCTGCCCCGGCGTGATCGACACGTCCATGGTGGGCAGGCTCAAGGAGCGCCGGCCGCGTATGTTCGAGAAGATCGTGCGGGGGGAGCCGATCGGTCGTATCGGCCAGCCTGAAGAGATCGCCGAGACCGCGGTCTGGTTGTGCTCGGACGCCGCCTCGTTCGTGACCGGCCACGCCATGTCCGTGGACGGCGGCATCGTGGCGCAGTAATCGGCCCGACAGACATCGGACCGCAAGAAGGAGGACGGAAGATGGCATCGGGCACGCATGCGGACGGGCGGATATACTGCGGATTGCACCTCGGCGGCGGAGCCGCGCTGCGCGAAGTGGACGGCGCCCGCCGGATCGGCGAGACTGCTGAGGAACTCGGCTTCGACAGCATCGTCACCGGGGATCACATCACCATCCCGAAACGGATCGGTGCGACGTATCCCTACGTGGACGCGGCGCGCGCCCGCGGCCAGGACCCGTATGCAGTCTTCACGACGATGGAATGGATGGACGCGTTCGTCGTGCTCGGCCTGCTCGTGCCGGTCACCACAACGGTTCGGCTGGGGACGAGCGTGACGATCGTGCCGTATCGGCATCCGCTGGACATGGCGCGCGTGGTCGCCTCGCTCGACGTGGCCTCGGGCGGCCGGGTGATCTTCGGCGCCGGCGTCGGTTGGATGGAGGACGAGTTCGAGTTGCTGGGCGTGCCGTACAAGCAGCGCGCCTCGCGTACGCGCGAATACGTCGCGGTCATGCGGGAAGTCTGGACCAGCGACGCCCCGCGCTTCGACGGCCGCTACGTCCAGATCGCGCGTGACCTGCACTTCGCTCCGAGACCGACGCAGAAACCGCACCCGCCCATTTGGGTCGGCGGCGAGTCCACGCCGGCCCTCAAGCGCGTGGTCGAATTCGGCCAGGGCTGGCATATCGGCCCGGTGCCGCTGGCCGAGATCCGGCCCCGCTTCGACGAATTGCGTCGTCTGATGGACGCCGCGGGCCGCGACTTCGCCGAACTGGAAATCACGTCGATGGTCGATCCGAGCATCACCGCGGACGAAATCCGGACCTACCGCGACGCCGGCGTGCACGGTCTGCACGTCACCTGCGCGGCGCCAAAGCCGGAGACCGTCTGTGGCGTCATGCGCGACTTCAAAGCGAAGATGCAGCAATCGCTGGCTTGAGAGAGAAATTAGAGAGAGTTCGTTAGGAGAGAGAGGATCTCTTATGCACAAGTTCGAGATGATTCTCTACTGGAGCAGCGAAGATCGGGCTTTCGTTGCAGAAGTACCCGAACTACCCGGATGTATGGCGCATGGCGACGGTCAAGAAGCAGCGATCAAACACGTCAACGAAGCTATACAGCTTTGGATCGACACGGCACGAGAGTTCGGCGATCCGATTCCGCAACCCAAGGGCGAACGTCTCATGCTCGCGTAACGATGCATTAGCTGACAATGCTTCAGGCATCGAAGTATAGACCTCCCCCAACATCAAAAAGACGAGAACAGAGCTCGGAAGCTTTCTTTTCCTGCTTTCTGGTCGGAAGCTCGAAGTCGTCCGATCTTTCTGCGAATGAGTCTTCTATCTATGGTGACGACTTTGGCCAGACGAACAAGCGTCGGTTTCGGAAGTCCTGCATTGTTCCACTCTTACAAGACGACGTCGGAGACGAAGCTGAGGCCGCGAAGATGACTCGTCATCATGGCGACCACATAATGTTCGTTCAACCCTCTCTGCGTCTGCGGGAGCAGGCCCGTAGGTCGGATCAGCCGGAGGCGTAATCCGACATCTCCGCGGTACGCCATTTGTCGGATTACGCTTCGCTAATCCGACCTACCTAGGCATAGCATCGCCAGTTGCCGCTCACCCTTGACCCCTTCTCCCGCCGCTCGTAAGGAAGGGCGGCGGACGATCATCGGAAGGAGATTGTTGCGTATGTGGCGTGTCGGCGTTGACGTGGGCGGGACGTTCACCGACCTGTTCGGGTGGGAGGAGACGAGCGGCGAGCGGGTCACCGCCAAGGTGCTCACCACGCCGTGGGACCGCTCGGTCGGCGTGATCGAGGCGGTCAAACGGGCCGCGCGCGATTCGGTCGAAGCGGTCGAACAGTCGGGTATTCCGTTCGACCGCATCTCCTGCCTGGTCCACGGCACGACGACCGCCACCAACGCCCTGATCGAACGGTCGTACCCCAACCCCGCGCTGGTCACGACCGACGGATTCCGCGACACCATCGAGATCGGCCGCCAGCACCGCAAGGAACTCTACGACCCGTATCAGAAGAAGCCCAAGCCCCTGATTCCGCGGCGCTACCGCTACACCGTGCCGCAGCGCACCAACGTCAAGGGCGAAGAGGAACGGGCGCTGGATACCGCCGCGGCGCACGCCGTGGCCGAAAAAATTCGTGCCGAGGGCATTACGTCGGTCGCCGTGTGCTTCATCAATTCCTACGTCAACGCCGCGCACGAGCGGCAGATGCGCGACATCCTGCTCGCACGTATTCCCGATGCGCACGTCATGCTGTCGGGCGAGACGCGACCGCTGTTCCGCGAGCACGGCCGGTTCGTCACCACCGCGGTGAGCGCCGCGCTCAAGCCGGTCATGGCGGCCTACTTCGAGCATCTGCTCGCGCGCCTGACCGACCAGGGGTTTCGGGGCTCGCTGCTGATCCTGAAGAGCAGCGGCGGCGTCATGGGCGTGGACCTCGCCAAGGAGCACCCGGAAGAACTGCTGGAGTCCGGCCCGGCCGGCGGCGTGGCGTATGCCGGCTACCTAGCCGAGACGACGCGCGAGCGCAGCATCATCTGCGCCGACATGGGCGGCACGAGTTTCGACGTGTCGATCGTCGAGGACGGCAAGGGGCTCGTCACGCGCGAATACGAACTCGAATTCGAGATGCCGATCATCCTGCCCATGCTCGACATCCACAGCGTGGGCGCGGGCGGCGGGTCCATCGGCTGGGTGGATACGGGCGGCTCGTTGCGCGTGGGGCCGCGCAGCGCCGGCTCGCAGCCAGGCCCGGCGTGTTACGGCACGGGCGGCAGCGAACCCACGGTGACGGACGCCAACCTGTTGCTCGGGCGTCTGGAGCCTACGCTCGGCGGGAAGATCAATCTCGACCGCGCCGCGACCGAACGGGCGATGGACACCGTGGCGGGTCGGCTCGGGCTGTCCGCGGTCGAGACCGCGGACGCCATGGTCCGCATCAGTTGCGAGATCATGGCGCAGGCCGTCAAGAAGGTCATCATCAACCGCGGCCGCGACCCGCGCGACTTCGTGCTGACCAGTTTCGGCGGCGCGGGGCCGATGCACGCCTGCTTCGTGGCGCGCGCCATGGACATTCCGAAGGTCGTCGTGCCGGCCGCGGCCGGCGTGGCCTCGGCGTTCGGCGCGACCGTGATGGACCTGCGCCAGGACGTCGAACGCTTTTTGTACGCGCCGGTCGTCGAGGTCGATCTGGAACGGCTGAACGCGACGTATGCCGAATTGGAGCAGACCGCGCTGGACCGTCTCGCCCGCGACAACGTCGACGCCGGCAACGCGGCGCTGCACCGGACTGCGCAGATGCGCTACGTCGGACAGACGTACGAAATCGAGACGCCGATTCCCGAAGGGCCGCTGAGCCGCGATTCGCTGGCCGAGATCGCCGCGGCGTTCCACGCCGCGCATAAACAAGAGCACGGCGTCAGTTCGGACATCTTCGAGCCCGCGTTCGTCTCGCTCAGCGTGGCCGCGACCGCCCCGACCGCGGCCGTGCCCGCCTACACGCGGCTGGCCGGAAAGAACGTGGTCGCCATGAAGAACACGCGACCGGTGTACTTCGCCGGCGAGTGGCTGGACTGCCCGGTGTACAACGGCCAGATCCTCGCCCCCGGGCATCGGACCGAGGGACCCGCCATTCTGGAATATCTCGACTCGGTCGCCGTGCTGCCGCCCGGGGCCCGGGCGACCGTTGATTCGCACGGGAACCTTATTATAGACGTGGGACCAGAACGACGCTGAACACGTCCGACGCGATGAAGGAGGCCGGCCATGCAGTCAAGCACGCTCGAAAAAACCGCCGCCCGCATTCAGGATCGGGACGGACTCGACCACGTGACCTTCGAGGTCTTGCGGAATCTGTTCGAATACACCTGCGACCGGATGACCGCGGTGCTGCAACGCGCCTCGTTCTCGCCCATCCTGTCCGACATGGTGGACTTCTCCAATGCGATCTACGACCCGGACATGCGGCTGCTGAGCCAGGCGGCCAACGTGCCGGTCCACTTGGCGGCCATGAAATACTCGGCCCACGCGGTGCGCGACGAATTCGGCATCGAAAACATGCGCGACGGCGACATCTACGTGGTCAACGACCCGTATCGCGGCGGCACGCACATCAACGACATCTCCTGGATCAAGCCCGTGTTCTACCGAGGGACCGAGTTGCTGGGCTTCGCCGTCAGCCGCGGGCACTGGATGGACTTCGGCGGCGGCGCCCCGGGCGGCCAGGCGTGGGGCACCCACATCGCCGAGGAGGGGCTCCGGCTGCCGCCCATCAAGGCGTTCGAAAACAACACCGTCAAACCGGACATTCTGAAAATCCTGCTCGCCAACACGCGCACGCCGCACTTCATCCAGGGCGACCTGCAAGCCCACGTCGGGTGCCTCAAGGCCGCGGAAGAGGAACTGCGCGCCGCGGCCGAACGCTACGGCGTGGACACGGTCAAGGCGGCCATGTCCGAACTCATCGCCTACACCGAGCGCATCGTGCGCGCCCGCATCGCGGACATTCCCGACGGCGTGTACGAGGGCGAGGACTACGCCGACACCGACGGCCAGACCGACACGCCGGTCAAGGTCAAAGCCACGCTGACGGTCGGGGGCTCGGACATCACCGTGGACCTGACCGGCTCCGACCAGCAATGCCTGGGCGCCATCAACTCGCCCAAGGCCAACACCCACTCGGCCGTGTTCTATTCGCTGCAGTTCTTCCTGGAGCCGAGTGCCCCGCAGAACGAAGGCATGTTCAATCCCATCAGCGTGATCCTGCCCGACGACTGCTGGCTGAACCCCAAGTGGCCGGCGCCGACCATCGGCTGCACGGTGCTGGCCGCGCCCAAGGTTGCCAGCGCGGTGTGGCAGGCGGTCGCCAAGGCGCTGCCCGACCGCGCGGTCGGTTCGGCGTGCGGCGACTGCAACTGGTTCGTGTGTGGCGTGCGCGAGGCCGACGGCAAGACCGACGTCTTCTCCGACCTGCCGGCCGGCGGCTGGGGCGGCACGCCGTTCGCCGACGGCATGAACGTCACCATGGACCCGCTGGGCAACTGCATGAACATGGAGGCCGAAACCGCGGAACTGATGTTTCCGATCGCGTACGAGGCATTCGACATCCGCCGGGACTCGGCCGGAGACGGCTGCCACCGCGGCGGCCTGGGCTCCAACCTGAAGATCCGGTTCTTGTGCGACGGCGCTATGAGCGTGGAAACCGCGCGAACGCGCGAAGGCACCCCGGGCGTGAACGGCGGCCAGCGCAGCGCGCCGCAGCGCCTGTGGCATCTCTCCCCGGACGGCGACAGGAAAATCGTGGGCGGCATCGACGGAGATGGCCGCTGGCGGAACCCGTTACTGCGCGGCCACAAGCTCGGCTACGGCGACACCTTCTGGTTCGAGACCACGGGCGGCGGAGGCTGGGGCAACCCGCTCGACCGGCCCGAGCAAGAGGTACTGGACGACGTCCTCGACGAATACGTCTCAGTCGAAAAGGCGCGCTCCGTGTACGGCGTCGTCGTCGACGTCAACGCCAAGACGGTCGATGCGGCCGCCACGCAGCAGCTTCGCGCCGACCTGCGCGCTGGCGGCTGACCGCCGAAGGTCTTTCTCGCAATAAAAGTATGGGACTCGTTCGCACAAAAATCCGTCTTTCGAACCCTCGGGATCCAGCCATCAGAGCACTGGAGACGAGCGCCCTCGTCGATACCGGTGCCGTGACGTTGTGCATTCCCGAGCACGTCTCCCTACAACTCAAGCTGACCGCTATCGAACAACGCGAGGTCACGACCGCGGACGGAAAACCCCATCTCGTCCCGTATGTCGGCCCTCTTCAGGTAAGGTTCGAGAACCGGACGTGTTTCACCGGCGCGCTCGTGCTGGGAGACACCGTGCTGATGGGCGCCGTTCCACTGGAAGACATGGACTTGGTGATACATCCGCGGGAGCAGACACTCACGGTCAACCCGCTCAGCCCCAACATCCCCTCCGCCATCGTGAAATAATCCCGCAGCCCCCTGCGATCAGCTAGGGTACCGGAACGAGCGGAAAGTTCCCTTCGACGAAGAACTTCGGTTGCAGCAGCCAGACCAGCGCGCCACAGCCGAAGGTCGCGTCCCGCCACCGCGCTATGTCCAGGTCAAGCCGTGCCAACGCCGCAGTCGGAAATCGCAGATCGCCGCCGCCGATCAGCCGGCTTGCCAATTCCGACCACGTCGGCTCGTGGCCGGCCAGCATCACCCTGGCCGCGGCGTCGGGCAGCCCGCGGATTTCCTCTAGCACGGATGCGGCGTCGGTGTTGTATAGCGCGTCGCTGGTTTCGACCGGGCACGTCCAACCCCCGGCTGCGTGCGCTAACTCTACCGTGGTGCGAGCACGGACCGCGGATGATGTGACGACCAAGTTCGGGAGTTGGTCCGCCGCGGCAAGCACTCGGCCCATGACGCGCGCGGACTCACTCCCGCGCTTCGTCAGCGGGCGCTCGTGGTCACCCGGAATGCCGGCATGCCAATCCGACTTGGCGTGCCGGAACAGCAGGAGACGCTTGGACATCGGTCAGGTGAGCCCAGGCGGACTGCGGTTCACCTCCGCGGCAGCGCGATAGGCAGGCCGTGCCATCAGCCGCTGTACGTACTCGGCCAGCTCGGGCGCCAGCGGAATTTTACAGTACCGCGCCCAGGTCAGACACGTCGTCAACAGTACGTCGGCACAGGTGAACCCGTCGCCCAACAGGTACGGTCCGCCCGACCGCAGCGTACGGGTGACCGCAGCGACTTGGCGCGCGAAGCCTTCTCTCGCGGCCTGCACCGCGTTCGGCGCCGCACCGTACAACGCGGCCAAGTCTTCGTGCCGGCGCAGAACGTAGAGTGTGTGGGCGTCGAGTTCGGTCATCACGAAGAAACACCACTGGTCGTAGAGAGCGCGTTGCGGCGTGCCGGGAGGCGGCACCAGCCCCGAGCCCGGCGCGTAGTTTTCCACCAAGTAGTTGATGATCGCGGCGCTCTCGGCCAGCACGAGGTCGCCGTCCTGCAACACCGGGATCTTGCCACGCGGATTGAGGGCGCGGAATTCCGCGGTGTGCGTTTCGCCGGTACGCGATCCGATCGGGCGTTTCTCATAGTCCAGGCCGAGTTCATGCAGCACCCAGTGCGGACGCAGTGTGCGCGTCGTGCCTGCACCCCACAGGATGAGGCTCGATGCTTGCCGCTCAACGGTCATGCGTGAGCCTTTCGGATGCGCGCCGGCACGTTCATGCCGCGGACGCCGCACGACCGTAGCCGAACCCGCGCGAACACGACCCTAAGCCGCCACGTGGACGGGTGGTCGTTTGTCGGCCCAGGGGTTCGCCTGCTCCAACTGTGCGGCGAGCCGCAACAGCCCGGCTTCGTCCCCGAGGGGGCCGACGAACTGCACGCCGACCGGTAGCCCGTCGGCGCTCCAGTGCAACGGGAGCGAAATCGCCGGCTGGCCGGTCGTGTTGAACAGCGGCGTGAACGGCACGTAGGCGAACACTTGGCGCGTCCACTCCATCGCGGTCAGGCCGGCCCGGTTCTGATCGACCTCGCCGTGCGGCGTGGGCCGTTTGGCGATGGTCGGCGTGACCAGGACGTCGATGTCCTCGAAGAAGCGGCCGACCGTCCGCGACAGGCTGCCGCCGTACTCCATGGACTGCAGCAGGTCCACCGCGGTGTACGTGCGCCCGTCCTCGCAGCAGGCGAGTGTGACCGCTTCCAACGTATCCGGCCCGGGCGTGCGGCCCATCAGCTTGGCGACCTCGCCCACCGCCATCGCGTTGTACGCGGTCCAGATCACGTGAATCCGGTCGAGAAATTCGTCCCAATCGTACGCGGGGCCGCCTTCCTGCACGGTATGACCGAGACCCTCCAGCACGCGCACGGTATCGCGCACGGCCTGTTCGCACTCCGGGTCGACCGGCTCGCCAGATGCGGGCTGCGTCGTCCAGGCGATGCGCAGCATGCCCGGGTCCGTACCCGCCTCTTCGCGGTATGGCCGAGCCGGCGGCACAGGCAATCCGGGCGCGCCAACGTCTGCGCCGGCCACGATATCGAGCAGCGTGGCCGAGTCGCGCACCGTGCGCGACACCACGAACTCGCACGCCAGCCCGCACAGCGGGTCGGAATAATCCGGGCCGGTGGGCACCCGGTCGCGCGACGGTTTGAGGCCGACCAGCCCGTTGCACGAGGCCGGAATCCGAATGGAACCCCCGCCATCGTTGGCGTGCGCGACCGGCACGATGCCCGCGGCGACCGCGGCCCCCGAACCGCCGCTGGAGCCGCCCGCGCTGTGGCCGGCCTTCCACGGGTTGTGCACCGGACCGTGCAGCGTCGTCTCCGTGGTCGGGTTGTAGCCGAACTCCGGCGTCTGCGTCGTACCGGTCAACACGAAACCGGCCTTGCGAAAGCGTGCCATCAGTTCGGAATCTTCGCTCGCCACGTAGCCTTGGGCGAGCCGCGAACCCATGTCCAGCCGCACATCCTTGGCGTGCAGCACCAGTTCCTTGATGAGAAACGGCACGCCGCAGAACGGCCCGGACGGCACGCCGGCCGCAACCTCGGCCTTCGCGTCATCGGCCAGTACTTGCAACACCGCGTTGAGTTGCGGATTGACCTTTTCGATGGCCTGCACCGCGGTCTCGACCAACTCCGCGGGGCTCACCTCTTTGCGGGCCACCAACCCGGCGAGACCCAACCCGTCGTGCTTGGCGTATTCACTGAGGGACAACATGTCGGCTCCTCCTTTATTTATGGGAGTGAGGTGCTTGACGCTTCCATCCGGTCGTCACACCGCGGAAGCGGGAATCCAGGGCATGGCTACCTGCTTCCGCAGGTATGACGAGGAAAAACGACAGGTGTGATGGGAAAAACGACTTTAGAATCGTCTTGTCTGTCATCCCCTTCCAATTCCCTCCCCCCTTGAGGGGGAGGGCCAGGGTGGGGGGCCTGGAAACCTGTACGAACCCTCACGATCAACGGCCGCTTCCGGTTCGAACCTACTTCCCCGCCCGCGCCGCGTCGTGCCCGTTGACGTCCACCCGGGCGCCCGCGGAAGACCGCGCCAACACCGCGGCCGCGGCATCTTCCACGGCCGTTCCCTTGAAGAAGTCGGGATTACTCTCGCCCCAGAACCGGATCGGATTGTCGCACACGAAATCGCGGAAGTTGTCGTCCGTCATCAGCCCGTCTTCCACGAATTCGTAGGTCTCGGGCAACACCGCAGCCATGTTCGGCACGTCGAAGTGGCCGATGTCGGAGCCGAACAGCGCGTGCAACTGCGCGCCGAACGGGTTCGCCCGGCGGTTGAACGCCAGGACGTTCATGCGGTCGTCCGCCTCGCAGCCGAAGTAGAAATTCCTGGTGAACAGGTCCTTGATGTCCTCGGCTTGGTCGATCTTGCAGGCCGCGTAATCGTCCAGGTCGGCGATGCCGCCGGTGTCGGTCGCGCCTCCGGGCGGCATGGCGGTATCCAGCACGGCCTCGCGTTGCCGCAGCGCCTCGACCATCATGGCGTTGCCGTACTGCTCGGCCAGTTCGCGGAACAGCGTGTGGTCCAGATTGGCCGGATCGACCTCGGCCAGCGCATTGATGTTGCGCTTCTCCCAGTGCTCGATCAGATCAACGTACAACTGACAGGCCCAGCCGACGCCGCCTTCCAGAAACGCGACGTGCAGATCGGGAAAGCGGCGCGTCACCCCGCCCAGGAACAGCGCCTTGCACACCGCTTCGTTGGCCGCGGCGAAATGGCCGATGTGGTTGTAGGTGAAGTTGCTGGGCGACACGCGCATGGCGTACCCGCGCCCGCCGGTATGGAACGACGGCGCGACCTTGAGTTCCACGCACTTGGCCCACACCGGATCGTAGTCGTAATCGCTGTCCAGCCCCAGCACGTCGCGGTAGGCGGCGAACTTGCCCGCCCCCGGGTGGAGGCTAGAGGCCGCGGGCACGTCGCGCCGGATCATGCTGCCCAGCATGACGACCTTGAGGCCGAGTTGCGTGACCACGTAGTCCAACTCGGCCAGGGCCTCGTCCGGGGTGTGCATGGGAATCACCGCGGCCGGCGTCATCCGGTCGGCGTATTTTCCGAAGTAGTCGGCGCTGAAGGTATTGAAGGCGCGGCACGCCGCGTGTCGCTGCTCGGGGTCGGGAATCAGAGGCAGCCCCAGGCCGGCCGTCGGGTACATGACGCTGAAGTCGAACCCGAACTCGTCCAGCCGTTCGTACAGCAGCTTGGGCATGACCGCGGTCGCCCGGTCGCGCGTATTCTTCGTCGGCAGCGCCCAGAAGGCTTGCTGGCCGATCCCCCGGTCCCGGCGTTCGGTCACGCTCATGCCCAACTCGCGTTGCACCAACTTGGGAAAGAACGAAAAACCGTCCACCGCCTTCTTGCCGCCGAGCTTCTTCAATTCCTCGCGCACGAGGGGGCCGAATTCCAGCCAGTGCCCATCCGCGTCGATGACCGGATGGGACAGGCCGGCGCGAATCCGCGACGCCGTGGCGTGTCCATTGCTGCTCATGGGGTCCCTCCTTCGAGTCGGCTGGTTGCGGCGTTGCGGGGCGACGTGCCCGTGCCGCCCGCGGACAATAGGAAGTTTCCCCCGGCTTTTCAATCTTGCGCCGGTGCCTTATCCGCTCCCCTTTTTCCCGGTGGGAAAGGGCTAGAGCCTGCCCCGGACGTGATCCGGGGGAGAGGGGTATAGGAAACGACTTCCATCGGATCACGTCCATTGGAGCCGGAGGATTGTCTTCCTGGAATTCTTCTTGCTCGGGAGATAAGGAAATTCGTGGACAACGAAACGCAAACTTCAGGAATTCCATACAAGACGATCCTCGATCCTTCCCCGGCTTCCTTGCCGTGCTTCCCCGGTCAGAACCCCTTCGCGAGCTGAGGATCAATCCCGTCGAGCTTGTCGAAACGGGTGCGGGATCATCTTGTATGCAACCCCCACCTGAAAACTTGTCTTCGCCGGGGAGAATGGGGTAATCGAGCTTCAAGGGAAGGAGGACGACCATGGCGACATTCGACGAATACAAGGACGCCTATCAACACGTGAAGATGGAGCGCCGCGACGGCATCCTGCAACTCGCCCTGCATACGGAGGGGAAGACCCTGCGCTGGGGAGAAGGGCCGCACGCCGAGCTCGGGCGCTGCTTCTACGACGTGGGAAGCGATCCGGAGAACAAGGCGGTCATCATCACTGGCACGGACGACATGTTCATCGCCAAATACGCGCGCGGCTCGCAGTGGGACATGTCGGCGCAGACCTGGGACCACATCTATTGGGATGCCAAGAAGCTGCTGATGAACCACCTGGACATCGAAGTCCCGATGATCGCCGCGGTCAACGGCCCGGCCACGATCCACGCCGAACTGGCGGTGCTGTGCGACATCGTCCTCGCCTCGGATGACGCGGTGTTTCAGGACGCGCCGCACTTTCCCAACGGCATCGTGCCGGGCGACGGCGTGCACATCGTGTGGCCGCTGCTGCTGGGCGCGAATCGCGGCCGCTACTTTCTGCTGACCGGCCAGAAGCTGTCCGTCCGCGAAGCTCTCGACCTCGGCGTGGTCAACGAAGTCCTGCCGCGCGACAAACTGTTGGAGCGTGCCTGGGAATTGGCCGAGACCGTGGCGAAACAACCGCCCCTGACGGTGCGTTACGCCCGGGTCGCGGTGACCCAGCAACTCAAGCGGCTGATGCTCGACAACCTGGGCTACGGCTTGGCCCTGGAAGGGCTGGGCGCCCAGGACTATTGGCCCGGTGGGAAGAAGTAAGGGAAGTACACACAAGGGGATCTAGGGAACCGTTTCGACACCCTTCGACAAGCTCAGGGACGGGGCTCAAGGCACCGCAGGCTCAACGAACTTGGGGAGGGACAGCTCCCTGAGCCCGTCGAAGGGCTCTTGGTCGGGAGGAGCATGGCAGGTAGGACAGGGAAAGGGAATTGTGTACAAGATGACCCTAGAACTCTGACTGACTTTCATCCGTATCCTTTAGTTCAAAACCCTTTGGCAGGCTCAAGGATCAGCCCGTTGAGCTTGTCGAAACGGGCCAAGGATCGTCTTGTATGTAATTCCCGGGGAAAGCTCCAGGGTCCCGCGCATAATGCCATAAATTTTCTTTGAAAATCCTCACTTGAACTGTGGATTTTCAAGGATTATTCTACTGGTTGTGATTGAAAGAACAAGATACGCCGACCGTGTGCACAAGGAGTTCGCCGTCCATCCGGTGGTGGCACTGACCGGACCGCGCCAGTGCGGAAAAACGACACTCGCCCGCGCTATCGCCTCCGACAACCGGGGCAGCACGCTCTTCGACCTGGAAGCTGCAAGGGACCGGCGGCGGCTGGAAACTCCAGAACGGACGTTGGAAGACTTGGCCGGGCTGGTCGTCATCGACGAAATCCAGCGGGCGCCGGCGTTGTTCGAGACGCTGCGCGTCCTGGTCGATCGGGCCGACAATCGGACCCGCTTTCTGGTGCTTGGGAGCGCGTCGCCGACGCTGGTCCGCGGGGTTTCGGAGTCGCTCGCCGGGCGGGTCGGGCTCGTGGACTTGGCCGGATTCGACCTGTCGGAGACCGGGCCAGAGCGATGGCGGACGCTGTGGTTGCGGGGCGGCTTTCCGCGCGCCTACCTGGCGACCGATGATCGGACCTCCGCGCGGTGGAGACGCAGCTTCTCCCGCACCTTTCTCGAACGGGACATTCCCCAACTCGGCATCACGGTTCCCGCGGAGACGCTCGGGCGTTTCTGGACCATGACCGCCCACTATCACGGGCAGGTGTGGAACGCCGCGGAGTTCGCCCGCGCGCTCGGTGCCAACGAAGGGACGGCCCGCCGGTATCTGGACATTCTGACCGGCGCCTTGATGGTGCGCGCGCTGCCGCCCTGGTTCGCAAACGTGAAGAAGCGGCAGGTCAAGGCTCCGAAAATCTACGTGCGCGATACCGGCCTTCTGCATACGTTGCTCGGGCTGCATCGCCACGCCGACGTCGCCGGCCATCCGAAGGCCGGGGCGTCGTTCGAGGGATTCGTCATCGAACAATTGCTGAGCGTGTTTGAGGCGCACGACGCCTACTTCTGGGCCACGCACGGCGGGGCGGAACTCGACCTGCTCATCACCCACCGCGGCCGGCGCTACGGGTTCGAATGCAAATTCGCCGATGCCCCGGGCACGACACGTTCCATGCGCGTCGCCATGCAGGACCTCGGACTCACGCACCTGTGGATCGTCTACCCGGGGACCGAGACGTATCCATTGGACGACGCCATTTCCGTGCTGCCGGTCAGCGACATCCCGGCTCTCGCCCGATCCTTCGAGCAGTCCGAACATTCCGACCGCGTCTGAGCAGCGCGGCGTTCGATGGGGGGCTGCGTCTTGACGGACAAGATTACAACGGCGCGAACCGCTGGCGCTTGAGCAGCCGGCCGCGGCCGGAACTGCCCAGCACCTTGCCGTTCTCGACGATCACCTCGCCGCGCGACAGCGTGTGCGTGGGCCAGCCCGTGACCTCGAAGCCCTCGTACAATTCGTAGTCGGAACGCGAGTGCATGTCGCGGTGCCGAATGGTCACGGTCTTGTTCGGATCGAAGATGACGAGGTCGGCGTCGGACCCGACCGCGATGGTGCCCTTCCGGGGGTACAGGCCGAACAGCTTGGCTGGATTCGTGGCGCTGACCTCGACGAAACGGTTGAGCGACAGCTTCCCTCCACGCACCCCCTCGGAATAGAGCATCGGGAGCACGGTCTCCAGGTTGGACATGCCGGGCAGCAGGTCGTCCACGGTCTTGCCCTCTTTCTTCTGGGCGAGATTCCAGCCGCAATGGTCGGTCGCCACGGTTTGCAGGTTGTCGGTGCGCAAGCCGTTCCACATCACCTCCAACTGCGACGCCTCGCGCAGCGGCGGCCAGCCCACGTAACGCTCGCCGTCCGGCTCCTCGAAACGTTCGCGGGAGAGATGCAGGTACAGCGGTCGCGTTTCGCCATAGACGACCTGCCCCTGCGCCCGCGCGTCGCGCAGCGGGGCGAGCGCCTCCTGGCACGACAGATGCACCAGATAGACGGGCGCCTCGGCGTGCCGCGCCATGGTGATCGCACGCTGCACCGCCAAGCCTTCGGCCTCGCGCGGGCGCGAGTCGGGAAAATGCCGCACGCCGGTCTTCCCTTCCGCGGTCAGCTTTTCGCACAGATAGCCGATCAGACATTGGTCTTCGCAGTGGATGTTGGTCAGCGCGCCCTGCTTGCCGGCCTGCGCCATGACCTTGAGATATTCAGCGGCGAGTTCGTCGAAGCGCGCCATGCCGATCATGAACAGCTTGAAGCTGGAATGCCCCTCGGCCACGGCGTCGGCCATTTCGTCGATGATGGCCTGCGTGGGCTCCAGAATCACGGGATGCAGGCCGTAGTCGATGACGGCCTTGTCTTTCGCCTTGGCCTCCCACGCCTCGACGCTGGCCTGGATGGACTGCCCAGGTTGGGGCAGCGCGTAATCGACGATGGTCGTCACCCCGCCGCACGCCGCGGCCATGGTGCCGGAGTAGAAGTCGTCCACCGAGCGGCGCCCCATCAGCTCGAAATCGACGTGGGTATGCACGTCCACCCCGCCGGGAAAGAGGTATGTGCCGTTGGCGTCGATCTCCCTGGCGGCCGGTCCGAGCCCCTGCCCGATTTGTGTGATCGTGCCGTTTTCGATGCCCACGTCCGCGGCGGCAATCTCGCCCGCGGTCACGACCGTTCCATTGCGAATGACGAGATCCATGACGTCCTCCTGTGCGGTATGGGTTCCAGCCGTTTTTTCTCTTGGGTGCAGTATCTCCGCTTGGAATCCGTCCAAATCGGGACGCCGTTTTTCCGTCATTCCCCGTTCGG
This sequence comes from uncultured Binatia bacterium (SeqCode), assembly GCA_965200125.1. GTDB lineage: Bacteria > Desulfobacterota > Binatia > Bin18 > Bin18 > Bin18. Next base: position 2,896,124 of record OZ241332.1, read on the forward strand.
ATAGGCGACGAACTCTGCGGAAGCAGGAACCCAGCGGAGACCCTCCTCATAGCCGAATACCAGCCGGGGCGGGTATTCACCTTCCCCCTCTCCCCAGCCCTCTCCCTCCAGGGGAGAGGGGGTGAAAAAGGAAGCAGCGCGCAGGGTTGCAACCCGAGACATTTCCCTATTCCGAAGGTGCGATTCTGCGGCCCAGCTTGCGCGCGGCGTCCACCAACGGGCGGACCAGTACGGTGACTTCCGGGTCGGCAATGCTGGTGATGCCGGTGGGGTCGGACGCGAGTTGGTCGGTTTCGACCTTCCGGTGTGCGATGCGCCACACTCCGTCCTGCCTGACCAGGCGATCCACGTAGCGGCCCTGCGCGAAGATGCGGTAGCCGCCGGCCGTCACCAGCGTGGCGAGCATGCTACACTGCCCCGCGGCTTCGTTGCCGCGCACTTCATACAGAAAATTGCTCATCATGTGCCGGCAGCGGATTTCACGGACGTGCACGTCGGCATAGCCACGTAACGCCGCGGCGCCCTGCATGGCCCGCGTGCCGACCTGAAAAATGCCGTCCGCGGTGAAGCACGCCACCCATGCGGCGGGGTCGAGGTCGTCGATGGCGTGAGCGTAGCGGGCGAACAACTCCTGAATGGCGAGTTTGTCCGCCACGTCCGCAGTCCGGTCCACATCCATGACGTCATCCTCATTCGCCCCGCGGCTGGCGCCGGGCGAAGTCTTCGGCGATGTCCGAAAACGTGGCCCAAGTCACACCCGCGTGGCTGTTGAAATACTCGATCAGCCGTTCGTGCATCAGCAGCACCTGCGGCCGGCCGCTCACGTCGGGATGTATCGTCATCGTGAACACCGCGTAGTCGTATTCGCGATAGACCCAGTCGAACTGGTCGCGCCACATCTGCTCGATGTCGCGCGGATTCACGAAGCCGTGGCTGTTGGGCGACTTCTTGATGAACATCATCGGCGGCAGGTCGTCGAGATACCAGTTCGCGGGAATCTCGATCAGGTTCGTCTCTCGGCCACGTTCCAGCGGCTTCATCCATTCCGCGGCCGACTTGGCATAATCGATGTTGGTCCACCGGTCCCCGACGCGGACGTAGTAGGGATGGAAGTCGTCGTGCATCAAACTGTGGTCGTAGCGGAAGCCGTGTTTCAACAGCAGTTCGTTGGTGACCGGGGAGAACTCCCACCACGGCGCGACGTAGCCCGCGGGACGCTGGCCGGCGTATTCCTCGATGAGCGCGATGCTCTTGACCAGCACGTCTTCCTCCTGCCGGGGAGTCATGGCGATCGGGTTTTCGTGCGAATAGCCGTGCGCGCCGACCTCGTGCCCGGCTTCGACGATCATCCGGGTCTGCTCGGGAAACGTCTCGATCGAGTGGCCGGGCACGAACCAACTGGTCTTCAGGCCGTACTTGTCGAACAGCGCGAGCAGCCGCGGCACCCCGACCTCGCCGGCGAACAGGCCGCGCGAAATATCGTCCGGCGAATCCTCGCCCCCGTACGACCCGAGCCAGCCGCCGACCGCGTCCACGTCGATGCCGTACGCCAGCTTGATGTCTTTCGTCGCCATGCCCTCCCCCTTCGCGGCGCTATAATGGCCGCTTTCGCAAGGACCCTAGCCCCACCGCGTCAACAGCGTCAAGCAGAAGTACGAGAGAGTAGGGCGCAGGCAAAATTGGAGATTCCCGATGAGATGGACGGGTTTCGTTTCGATCCGAGCGTTGAAGGGCACTCGGGCATGACCCCCATCCCAGCCCAATGCCCGTCACCCGAAAGCAATCCAACCGAACCATCGAACTCCCGTCCTCTCCCCCTTCCCCCTCGTCAGTCCGTCTTTCCCCCTTTCGTCATTCCGGCGGAAGCCGGAATCCAGAGGACGAAGGCCCTACTCAGCGCCGGTAGATGTCAGGCGTTGCGGGGGAGAGGGTCCTCCGAGGTTACCCCAATGCCCCATGTTTACCATAGAGGGGAGCCGCCCCGCCTGGATTCCGGCTTCCGCCGGAATGACGAAGGGGAAGCAGGACTGACGAGGAGGAGCGTGGAGATGACGAAAAGGAACGCGAGAAGGGTTCGGCGGTTCGGTCGTAGGGGCGAAAAAATCTTCGCCCCTAACGAAAGAGGGAATCCCGCTCGACGAATGAAACGGGAAATCAAGGCAGCGCACAGCAGGACTTCCGGTGGGGAGATCCCCTTCGGGCGAGGCCGAAGCTCGGGTCAAGGTCTTCGTCAACGGGAACGCTCGGACGTATTCCGCCTCGCAATTGCAGGCCGAAGCACATTCGGACGACGATGTCCAGCCGCTTTTCCGGAAAAATTTCTTCGTCTCTAGATCAGGAAATCGCTGAAAAATCAAGGAAATGCAATAAAATATCTATTTCCGACAAATATGTTGACGACAATATGGTTGACAAAAGAAACTTTTCATATCATTGTACGACAAATTTGTTGAAAATAGAGGACGTATGAGATCATCAACCGGCCGTTGGGTGAGAGGCGCTGATTTTTTCGACCGCGAATCCGAGTTGCAGGTGCTCGAAGCGCGGGTTCGCAACGGCAACCACGTCTTGCTCACCGGACAACGGCGCATGGGAAAGACCAGCATCGCCCAAGAACTCGGGCACCGACTTCAGGCCCGGGGATGGACGTTCCTTTTCGCGGATGTCGAAGACGCGACCTGCCCGGAGGACGTTGTCGCCGATCTTGCAGAGGCCACCCATCCGATTCGCTCCCTCTCGTCCCGCTTCGCCCACACAATGCAGCGTTGGGTCAATGGGAATATCGAAGAAATCAGCGCCCGCGACTTCCGCGTCAAAATTCGCGCCGGCCTGAACGCCGGGACGTGGCGGCGTCATGGGGAACAACTCATGCAAACGTGCGCCGCACACGACCGGTCCGTTCTCCTCGTCATCGACGAACTGCCCATCTTCCTCAAACGGCTGCTCCGGAACGACCGGGGCGAGCGACGGGTCGAAGAGTTTCTGAGTTGGCTGCGACAGGTATTCCAGCGTCTCGAAGGCCGATCTCCGGTGCTCATGGTATCCGGCAGCATCGGACTCACGCCGCTGGTCGGACGGCTCGGCATTCCCGACCGCATCAATTATCTCGACCTCTTTCGGCTCGGTCCGTGGAGCCGCGAAGTCAGTATCCAATGTGTGGAACGTCTCGCCCGAAGCAACGCATTCTCGATCGAGCCGGGTGTCGCAAACGCCGTGTATGACACGCTCGGTCTCGGGATTCCTCATCACGTGCAATCCTTCTTCGCACGGTTGCAGGATTTCGCCGCCATGAAGAACCGCGACTGCGTGACGGTGGACGACGTGGCCGAAGTCTATCGCACGCAACTGCTCGGTCCCGCGGGGCAGAACGATCTCATGCACTACGAAACGCGCCTCAAGGACGGGCTGCCGGACCAGCATTGTTACACGGTCGCAATGGAAATCCTCGCCGAGGCAGCCACCCAGGACCGGTTCAGTCCGGACGCGCGGCGTTGCCTTGAGCAGAGGTATGCCGGGGTCATGGAGGATGCCCCAGGCCGAGTGCAGGAAGCGCTCGATATCCTGGAGCACGACGGCTATCTCGAAGCCGGGGACGCCGACGGCTACCGGTTCCCCTCGCGGCTGTTGAAGGATTGGTGGGCAGCGCGTTTCCGCGATCACCACACCCCCCTTGAACGGCGCATACCAGGCGAAAATCAAGGGGGTGCCCGATGAACAAGCCGCACGAACCCACGCTTCGCAAGTTCAATCCGGGCACGTTCCAGTCCGACGGCGAAGTGATCCGGCAGTTCGTCGTCAGGCACCGCGAACTCGGCATCGTGCTGGACGTCGTGCGCAACAACCTCGATGCGCCGGCGTGCCAGCATGTCCTGCTCGTTGCTCCCCGCGGCCGCGGCAAGACCATGCTGCTGGCGCGCGTCGCCGCGGAGTTGCGTGCGAACGCCGCACTGTCCGAACGGCTGGTGCCGGTCAGATTCATGGAAGAAAGCCAGGAAGTCTTCGACATGGGCGACTTCTGGCTGGAGGCGCTGTTCCACCTTGCGGGGGAAATCGCCAAGTCCCACCCCGACCTGTCGCAGGAACTGTCCGCCACGCAGACCGACTTGGCAAACCGTTGGCGCGGAGAAGACCTGGAAGACCGCGCCAGGGCCGCGGTGCTGGACGCCGCGGACCGGCTGGACAAAAAGCTCGTCCTCATAGTCGAGAATCTGCAAACGCTCAGTCGGGACGTGGACGACGATTTCGGCTGGAAACTGCGCAAGACGTTACAAACGGAACCCCGGATCATGCTGCTCGCCACGGCCACCAGCCGGTTCGCGGGACTGGACGACGCCAACGAGCCATTCTTCGAGTTGTTCCGCACCGTCTGCCTGGAGCCGTTGGACACCGAGGAGTGTCGGCGCGTGTGGCAGATGGTCGGCGGCGAAGACCGCGGCCGCGAGATTCGGCCGCTGCAAATCCTGACCGGCGGCAACCCCCGCCTGCTGGTCATCGTGGCCGACTTCGCACGCCACCGTTCCCTGCGCCAATTGATGGAAGAACTGGTGACCCTGATCGACGACCACACCGAGTATTTCCGCGGCCACCTGGAAGGCTTCGCCAAAACCGAGCGCCGCGTGTATCTCGCGGTGATCGATCTCTGGCAACCGTCGAGTACCGGCGAGGTCACACAGCGCGCCCGCCTGGACGTCCGAAGCGTATCGGCCCTGCTCAAACGCCTCGTCGATCGGGGCGCGGTCATCGTGGAGGGAAGCGGCAGAAAACGGTTGTATGCCGCCGCGGAACGGCTCTACAGCATCTATTACAAGCTGCGCCGCCAACGGGACGAGGCCGCCGTCGTCCGCGGCCTGATCGACTTCATGGTGGTGTTCTACAGCAAAGACGAACTGACGGAGATGTTCAGACTGTTTCGCGCTGAAGCGGTGCAATCGCCGGCTATTCGTGAGGGTATCGAGCGGGCAATGGCCGAATCGCCGCAAATCCACGAGACTTTGCAGGCCGCGACATTGGTGACAAACGCTTCAGAGACGATCGAAAGGCTCAGGGATGCTATCAAAGACGCTACGAGCAAGGATGACTTCAAGAAGATTATCGAAGCCGCAGATCGGTTTCTTGGGTCCGAGAGCGCAGATTCATCTCCGCTGTTGGACTCGTTTGTTGCTGACACGCTTGGTTTTAAGGCCGAAGCGCATTCGAAACTCGGCGAAACCGACAAGCAAATCGCGGTTTACGACGAGATTATCCGGCGCTTTGAAGAAAACGATGAACAACTGTCGGTCGCCTGGGCGTTAGTCAACAAAGGCGTGACATACAACCAACTCGGCGACTCTCAGGCCGCAGTAGCCGCCTACGATACGGTGATCCAACGTTTTGAAGAAAGCGATGTCCCACTGCTCCAGGTAGGAGTCGCCAGGGCGTTGGTCAACAAGGGCGTGACATACGACCGACTCGGCGACCCTCAGGCCGCAGTGGTCGCCTACGATACGGTGATCCGGCGCTTTGAAGAAAGCGATGTCCCATTGCTCCAGATAGAAGTCGCCAGGGCGTTAATCAACAAGGGCGTGACATATAACGGACTCGGCGACCTTCAAGCCGCAGTGGCCGCCTACGATACAGTGATCCGGCGCTTTGAAGAAAGTGATGCACCGCAACTTCAGGGGCCGGTTGCTGGGGCGTTAATCAACAAGGGCATGACATACGACCGACTCGGCGACCCTCAGGCCGCAGTGGCCGCCTACGATACGGTGATCCGGCGCTTTGAAGAAAGCGATGTCCCACTGCTCCAGGTAGAAGTCACCAGGGCGTTATTCAACAAGGGCGTGACATATAACGGACTCGGCGACCTTCAAGCCGCAGTGACCGCCTACGATATGGTGATCCGACGTTTTGGATCCAGCCACGTATCGGAACTCCAAACGCTGGCCGCTCCTGCGTTATTCAACAAGGGAGTAACGCAAGTGCAACTTGGTCGCTTGCAAGAAGCTCTCCATACATGGGACGAACTTCAACGAAAATTCCACGCCTTACAGAACGACGATGGAATCGCTTTCGGGTGGCTGGCAATGCGCATGAAGTCCGTGGCGTTGCTGGTGCAGGGGAACCACTCGGCTGCAATGGAGGAATTCCGTTCCGTCTATGCCGGGTTCGTATCCGGCAACGAGGCGGGAATGGGCATGATGGTGGAGGACGTGACCAGCCTCATCACACTCGGTGCATCGGAGCGCGAGTTGATCCAGATCATATCGAGCGACGAGGAGAAAGCCGCTACGTTGGCGCCGCTCGTCGTCGCCCTGCGCAGACGGGCGGGCGAGGACGTTCGCGCTCCTGTTGAAGTGCTCGAAGTCGCCGAGGACATCATCAAACGAATCGAGAAAAGGAAACGCGATCTCGTGACGACCCTTCCCGATACTCCCACTGCCTGAACCACACCTTCACCGCGGAAGTCACCGATGGCGCTGAAGAAATCGCATCTGTACTCGTCGCTGTGACAGAGCTGCGACGAGTTGCGCAGGAGCAATTTCGGTTCTAGGACGATCCAGGCCAATGCCCATAGTCCGAAAGCAATCCAACCGAACCATCGAACTCCCGTCTTATCCCCTTTCCCCCCTCGTCAGTCCGTCTTTTCCTTCGACAGGCAGGCTCTCCCCCTTTCGTCAGTCCGTCTTCTCCTCCGTCATTCCCGCTTCCCTTCCGTCAGTCTGGCTCCCCCTTCGTCATTCCGGCGAAAGCCGGAATCCAGAGGACAACAGAGGCAACCACCGTGGGGAAATGTCAGGCGTTGCGCGGGAGTGACGTCGGGGGACCCTCTCCCCAGCCCTCCCCCAGAGGGGGAGGGGATTTTGCTCTCTGTGGGGAAAAGAGCAGACGCAATAATTCTCGAACCCGCCCTCACTAGCAGCACCCGCCTAGGGGCTGACAGTCTTTCGAACTTGGCCCCTGATTCTCTCGTCTGCCATTCCTTCCGTCCTATCCCCTCTCCCTCTGGGAGAGGGCTAGAGCCTGCCCCGGACTTGATCCGGGGGAGAGGGTCCCCCGAGGTTATCTCCAACGCTCGCTGTTTACTGCAGAGAGGAGCCGCACTGCCTGGATTCCGGCTTCCGCCGGAATGACGAAGGGGAAGCAGGAATGCGGCCTTGCCCCCTTACCGATGAAGGCCGTTCGCTTCCAGGAAAGCCTCTACCGTGTTGAAAACGTTCAAGAAAAGCGGGGTGCCGGAAAACGAGAGAGGACTCACCGGCCCGATGGTCATGAACGAATACTGTCGGCTACCGATGTCGAAGGCAGAATGAGGGTCACGGAACAGTTTGTACAGTTCAAGCGATTTGTCGGAGGAACCGACAAGCTGCCCGAGCGATTGGAACTCCTGTCCGAGGCTGAGACCGAAACCGAAGAAGAATATCCGGAGCTGTCTCAGAATTTCAGGGTGCAGACTCGAAAGGCTCTGGCTTATGAAAAGCCAACCCAACCTGTACTTTCGAGTCGTCCGGGCGGCATCAATGAGAACCGATCGTACGCCGGGCGCTGCTTCGTCTTCCCGCGGAATATCATGTGGGGCTAGGCGATGCGCCTCGTCAATGAGGACGAGGGTATTGAGGCTCTGGTCTTCCTTGTAGAAATTCTCCGCGGTAGAAGAGAGCCCATCGAGGAGTCTCTTTATGACCAACGATTGAATTTTGTCGTTCCAGAAGAGCCCCTGAGCCTGCTCTTTTGAGAGATCAATTACAAGAATCGGTCGATCCGACTTGTTCATGTCAAGGAGCCATTGGAGCGCCCGGTCGACACTCCTGGCCTTTTTGCGATCCTCTCGGAAGAGTTCAGTCACCGGAGCCCAGTAGGTATTGTAGAAGTCGTCCGGGTCGGCATTGTGCATGGCGTCATCGAACCGCGCACGGGAAGATGCGCTTCGGTAGAATACCTGTTGGACTTTCTCGTCTCCGAGTAGTTTCCACGCGCTGTCGAACGATGGACGCTCGTAGAGGTTTTTGAGCTTGACGCCAAGCTTCCTTAAACGATCCGAGAGAATCCCGCATGCCAGTTCCCGATTTTCTCCCTTCGGCATCGTGAGCCGCTCGAAAAACTGAGATTCGAAAAGTATCTGCTCGAAAAGGTCCCACCGGTCGAGCACCAGATTCCGCACCGTCAGCACGACAGGCTGTTTCTGTAACCGGCGTGCAATATTGCCGACGGGCAAGGCGAACTCCCCATTCGGCGGGTCTTTCTGGATGTCCCGTGCGAACTCGCCTTGTGGATCGATAACGAGAAGTGCCATCTTTGGATACTTGGCATAAGCTAGCAGAATCATCTTGGCGAGAACCGATTTGCCGGAGCCCGTTTTCCCGAAGATACCGAGGTGGTACGCCTCGCCGGCTCCGTCTGGCCCTTTATCAAAGTGTTTGAACCAGAGTGGGAGTTTCGGGGCGGAGCCATACACATGTCCGAGATAGAATATTTGCTCTCGGTAAGGACGCAGCAATTCGTCAAGGACCCAATCGTTAACGAGATGGATGAGGGTTCCCGTTGACGGGACGGTCCCGAGGATGCTCGGTTCATATCCCGCCTGTCCACCCTCACGAAAAACGGCGCTGATGACCATTTGACCGAGATGGGTATCCTGCCGCTCGCTGACCGCATCGACCCGACCACGTTGGCGGATGAGACTGCGCATGGTTGGGTCTTCGTGCCAGATATTGCGGAGTTGGATTTCCGTTATCTGACCGAGCGCGTAATGGACACTCGCGTCTTGCAAGAAGCGGAAGAGAGCAAGCTCCCCAACGAGTTTGCGGGTGACGGCCGAGCCGAGGATGTCGAGCGCCAGTTGGACGGTCGAAGACGGAGAGCCGACGACGCCAAGCCGTTCGGCTCGGTCAACCAGTTTCTGGAGTTCGGTTACACTTTCTGACATCGCTATCTCCCGGTTTCGCTCCGGTATCCGTGCATCGCAAAGAATACTTCGCCGATATCGCCCTCGTACCGTTCCGATATCTGCTGTGTCGTGACTTGTCGAAAAGCGGGAATCGCGCGGGCGAGCGCCTTCACGGTGCGGTCGGCGAGATAAATCGGGTACGGTTCCAGCATGGAAGGAGTCGCCGTCTGGTGCTTGATGCCCTGTACCACCGTTGCCAGGCGATGAGTATTCGACGCGATGCTTGCGGAAACCTCGATCCGCAGTGCAGGTAGCCAGTCTTGCGGCTTGTAATAGAACACCCGAAGGGGACGGAGGGCCGACACGACCTCGTCCGTAAGCTCGGTAGCCTGCCGCTTCACCGAAGCGGGAAGCCGTTGCGTATTCAGGTGCCAAGTGAGGTTCCCTTCGCTGTCCTGCGGATGTTCCAGCGGACGGGGTTTCGTCAACTCACCAGGGTCCAGAAGCATCGTCAGCATCCCGCGGTCGTCGTAGTTCTCGGACCAGTCCAGTTCTCTGCCGATCTCCCGCCGGGTCGAGTATTTCGGAAGCGCTACGAAATGCTTGTCCGAACGTTCAGACCGAAGGGTGGTGAGATAGGCTTCGATATAGGTTGAGCAGTTCTCGATAAATTCCCGCGCGCAACGTAATTGATCGGTGCCAGGAGCCTTGTTGAGCGCCTGATTGAAGTAAATGATTGGTAGCGTGAACGTGCCGTCCAGCATCAACAGGTCGTGGGGAGCGTTAGTAATAAGACGCAACTCCTCCCCCAACATCACTGCCCGAAGAATGGTGGCGGTGTCCTCGGTGTGCGGCTCGGCAGCAACGAAACTCCGGTGGCAGGGCATCTCCCAATGCCGTTCCTCCGATGGCGGTGTGAGCCCTTCGACCGCCACGGCGGCGGCAGCGGCGAGATCCGTCGTCAGAAGCCGTTCGATGGCGTATGAACCGTCGGTTGCGCATGTCGTCGGGATAGGCGGGTAACCCAGGGAAGACTCGGCGATGACAAGGCCGGAATCTACGAGATGCTTACGAAGCGATTCACGGTCCTCTCTGACCTGTTGGAACGAAGTCAGCAACTTCCCTGCGACGTCGCAAGTCTGATCGAGGACATCGTCGACGAGCGCCGCGGGAAGGTCGGCGAATGGAGCCGAATCTGGAGAGAAAGGAGTTTGCGTCACGGTGATCTCCAAAGCCGATAGTCCTCGGGATCGAACGCCCGGTAGCGGTCGTCGCGCGCCGCGCGAGGCAGAAGCCACCGGTCCCGGAACCATGCGAAGATATCGTCCACGCTTCTGTGGTGGTGCCGTAATCGCTGATGGTCGCCGCGAAGGAATGCCTGTGTATTGGCAGCCAGCGGAGCGACGAAAATTTCACGCGCGACTCCATGATACGAAAGTTCGCTGGACAATCCCAGGAGCGACAACGTCTTTCGCACCAGTTCTCGTCGATTTCGGAACCCCGCACCCCACAACGGATGCTTGGCGGTCGCGTCACAATGCGCAAGGGCAAATTCGCGGAGGTCCCCATAGAACCCGTTGCTGAAGTGAAAATCTCCAGAGCCTCGCGTGAACCCCACGCTTCGAAATACCCGATGTTCCCCATACCGGAGCCGATTGTACAAGGAGGAGCGCCCGAGTGCAGACGTCGTCGTCAACAAGGCCAGGCGACCGTCCAGAGGTCTGCGGCTGATGGTCGATTGCCTTCCCCCATATTTACGGAGAAAGGCTTTTCTGACGTCCTGACTGGTTGCCAACAGGGCAACGAGCTTGCCGCACAGGAGGTGGGAATAGGGCGGGACGGCGCCCAATACGAAGAGGTCCATGACACATTGCAGGCGCTGCTTCCTAGCCTCGGGGTCCCACCCTATCCACTGATCGCGGGGGTTGAGTCCGAAAATGGGATCGCCCAGCCCGAAAATACCGATCAATTTCTCGTTGAACTCATCGTAGATGACGAATCTCAGACGCCGACCATATCCTGCGGACGTCGGGACACTCCAATGCATGCGTGCGTACCGGAACAGAAGCTCATCCTCAGACCGTGGTTGCACCAGAACGAGCCGTGGCCGGATTCTTTCCGGAACCACGTCCGTCCCCGCCGCGACATACGAGAGCAGTCGACTTTCGTGTCGTTTCAGGCTCGGACGACTTCGCGCCACATGGTATTCGACGGCTTCCTGATGCAGCGCTCTGATATCGTTTTTATCCTTGATGTCAGGAGGGACGAGAAGCCCCGCCCGAATCCGGAATCCTTGTGTGCGTAAAGAGCGGAGGATTCGCGCGCGGAGGCGTTCGGTCTCTCGGGTGTTTTGCCCGGTCGCCGGCTTCATCTGGTGGCTCTACTAGCCGTTCAACAATAGCCGTCGGACGTTTCAAAAGGAGAACGAGATAGTGCAGTCCGCAAGATGCCAGCCGGCGCTCTGTCCTTCTCCCAGGTTGGTGGGAGTCTGTCATGGGCGTCGAGCAGCCAGGACATGTGTATCGAGCACGTTCATTGCTTGAGGCTTTCCCACCGTTCTTTTGGAGCCGCCGGCCCGACGATGTCGCCGAGCACGGTGACGGTGCCCTTCAACTCCATCTGAGCATATTCGGCCCGAGGTGGGTGCGGAGGGGACGGTTCCGCTACAGGTCGGCTCCGCTTGAGAATGACGATCCGCTCACCGGTCTTCTGAATCCGGTCGAGGAGTGCCAGGCAGCGAGTCTTGAAGTCGGAGGCGTTGATCGTTTCCATACGTCAGTCCTTGACGACTGGTCTCGGTCTGTCAAGACGCCTCGTCATCCTGCAGCACATCCGTTCGGGATTTCCTTGGGCGGAACGTCTTTTCTTCGTCATTCCCCCATTCGAGCCGGGGGCATGCTCTAGCCCTCTCCCTCCCAGGGGGGGATCGAAACACCATGCGGAGACGATTTCGAATTGATGCACTCCGGGCCCGGCTCCCGATTTCCCAGCACGTTCTGGGAATGCTACGAAGCGGAACACCCGAAGGACCAGCGCCATGCAGCAGTTCCACACCGAGCGGGAGCAGCGCTTCATCGACGTGGCGGCCGGCTTGGCCGACGAATTCGCCCCGCGGGCCGCGCAGCACGATCGCGAAGGCTCGTTTCCGTTCGAGAACTACGCGCGGCTCAAGGCGACCGGCTATACCACGCTCACCATCCCCGAGGCGTTGGGCGGCATGGGCGCCAGCCTGCTCGAACGGACCAAGGCGCAGGAGCGGCTGGCGCAGGGCTGCGGCCCCACGGCGCTCGCCGTCAACATGCACTTCAACGTGGTCAACCTGCTCGTCCACGTCTGGCGCCGCCACAAGACGCCCCAGGTGGAGACCATGCTGCGCGAGATCGCGGACGGGCGGCTGATCGTCGGCGGCTCGGGTTCGGAGCCGGACAACGCGGTCTCGGTGCTGCGTCCGCGCACCGCGGCCACGCGGGTCGCAGGCGGCTGGCGCGTGACGGGCCGCAAGATATTCGCCACCCAGTCGGTCGCGCTCAACCGCTATTTCGCGGAAGCCACGTGCGTGGACCGGACCCTCGACGACGCGCCCGCCAACCGGAAAGGCACCATCATCTCCTTTCTGATTCCCCCGGAGACGCCCGGCTTCACCATCAAGGACGACTGGGACACGCTCGGCATGCGGGCGACCGAATCGCGCAGCACCGAGTTCGAGGACGCCTTCATTGCCGACGCGCAGGTGTTTCTGGAGCGCCCGGTGTTCGCACGCGGCGGCGTGACGGAGATGTTTCCGCGCGCGCCGTTCTCCATCGGCAGCGTGTACGTCGGGATTGCCGCCGCGGCGCGCAACTTCGTGGTGGACTTCATGCGCGACCGGCCGCGCTTTCCGCTTCCGCGGCCCATGAGCCATCTGCCCAGCGTGTACACCAAGGTCGGCGAGATGGACGCCCTGCTCGAAGCGGCGCGCGCCGTGCTGTGGAAGGCGGCCGCGGAGGCCGACGTCGAGTCGCCGCGCACGTGGCTGCGCAAGAGCGTGGCGGCCCGCATGGTCGCCATCGAAAACGCGGTGCGCGTCGTCGATCTGGCGTTGCGCGCGGTGGGCGGCGCGTCGTATTTCAAACGCCTGCCCCTGGAACGCTACTACCGCGACATCCGCGCCGGCCTGTATCACCCGTTCGATTCGGACGAGAGCCTCGAACTGCTGGGCAAGACCGCGTTCGGCATCCCCATGTTCGACCTCGACGCGATCGGGATGCCGCCCGACGCGGACCACACCCCCACGAAAAGGAGCCGCCCATGAACATCGACGACGCGATTGAAAGCCTGTGGCACGCCGCGCAGACCGGAACGTACCCGCCGGCCGGCCTGGAGGGGGAAATGAACTTGGAGGAGGCATACCACATTCAACTGGCCGTGCTCGACCGGCGATTGGCCGCGGGCGCCCGGTTGGCGGGATGGAAAGTGGGCCTCTCGTCCGACGCCACGCGCAAGATGTTCGGACTCGGCGCGCCGGTGAGCGCATATCTGCTGGCTGACCGACGCTTCGCCAGCGGGGGTACGTTCGCCTGCGCCGACTTTCACACACCCATCATCGAATCCGAACTGTGCATCGTGATGGGCCGAACGTTGCGCGGCCCCGGGGTGACGCGAGATCGGGCGCTGGCCGCGATTGCCGGCGCCGCGCCCGCGCTGGAATTGGTGGACATGCGGCTCAACATCCCCAAGAACCTGCCACTGGGCGTGGCCGACGGCGTGGCGCAGTGGGGTTTCGTGACCGGGCCGGAGGTCCGCCCCTACCCGGTCGACGTCGATCTCGGTGCGTTGGTCGCAGAAACCCGGCGCAACGGCGAGACGGTCGCCCGCGTCGTCGGCAGCGAGGCGATCGACGACCAGATCGAAACGATAGCGTGGCTGGCCAACCACTTGGCGGAATTCGACCGGGCGTTGGAAGCGGGCCAGTACGTCATGACCGGCTCCATGACCAAGCCCACGCCGATTCAGGCCGGCGACGTCTGGGAAACGACCTTCTCCACCTTCGGCAACGTATCCGCCACGTTCACGTGAGAACCAAATTACGCTTCGGTTACTCCCTCATGCCTTCAGACCCATCCGCCGGACGCAAACCCGACGGTGATCCGTTCTCGAGTCCGGCTGCGGAACGCGCACACCCAGACCTGGACGTTCGAGAACCTTCCCCGCAAACTGCCCGCCCCGGGCCGGGCTCGCTGATCGTCTTGGGTATAGTCGTGGCGTGCATCCTCGGCATGGGCGCGCTCGCACTCAAGGACTGGTATCCGCTCATCTCGTCGCCGGCGTTCTGGAATCCGCCCGCGCGGGAAGGGAAATGAACGGCCCTACCCGCTCTGTTTGATGGCCACGACGATCAGCAGCTTTTCTTCGTCGGTGTATTCCTGGATCGTCAGGCCGAAGGGCTCCAGGAAGGCGTGCGCCTCGGTGCGCGACGGCAACGGCGTGATCGGGAACGGCTCGGTGCGGACGAGTTGCTCGACGTAGCCGCGGCCTTCCGGGTGACTGATGACGATACGGCCCATAGGGCGCAGCATCCGCATGAGGTTGACGAGCGCCCCGTGCTTGTCCGCGATGTTGCCGTACATGCCGTTTAGGAATACCGCGTCGACGCTCGCGTTGGGCAATGCCACGTCGCGCACGTCGCACTGGTGACGTTCCACTTCGGGATACCGGCGGGCGACCTGTTCCAGCATCTTGCCCGATAAGTCACAGGCGAAGATCCGGCCGGGGCGGTACGTGCGGATGTCGGGAATCAACGCCCCCGTGCCGGTGCCCACGTCGAGGACGTGTTCGCCGGCGCGGATTCCGGCCGCGGCCACGATCCGCCGCATCCGTTCGCGGACGTCCGCGGGCAACTCGACCAGAAATCGGTCGTGAACGGCGTCGAACGCTTCGCGCTGCTTCTCGTTGAAGTGCGCGATCTGCTCGTCGGTATGGGATGTCGTCACTTCCATGCCGTCTCCATTCTCTTTGATAGCTAGGTTCTCAGTCGGGAGTTCCCTCACCCTTTTCGTCTCTCTACTCCTTCCTCGCCCCTCTCCACTTCCCACTATTCGGCCCCGGCCCACTGCTTGCGCAGGAACTCACCGACGCGCGCAATACCCCGCCGGCCCTCTTCCAACAGCGGATGGAACGCGTGCCAGACGTGAACCATGCCGTCCCAGACTTCGAGCGTGCAGTGCACGCCCGCGGCGCGCGCCTTGGCGTCGAAGGCCACGGCGTCGTCCAGCAGGATTTCGTCCCCACCGACGTGGATCAGCAGCGGAGGCAGGCCGCGCAGTCGTCCGGCGTCGGCGCAATTCGGCGACGCATGCGGATGCTGCGCGTCGCCGCCGGCCAAATAGAAGTCGGCCATGCGCCGCAGTCCGTGCGGCGTGACCATCGGGTCGGCCGCGGCCCGGCTTTCGTACGCCGAATTCGTACACGTCAGATCCGACCACGGGCTGATGGCGACCGCCGCGGCCGGCATGGCGACGTGCTTCTCCCGTGCGGCCAACAAGGTCGCCAGCACGAGGCCGCCACCGGCCGAGTCTCCCCCGATCGCCGTCCGTTCGGGAGCGAAGCCGTGTTCGTGCAGCCAGGCGAGCGCGGCCACACCGTCGTCCACGGCTGCGGGGAATGGGTGTTCCGGGGCGAGGCGGTAGTCGGTGAGCAACACTGCGGCCCGGGCCGCGCGGGAAATTTCTCCTGCCAAGGCGCGATGCGTGTCGATCGAGCCGATGACGTAGCCGCCGCCGTGCAGGTACAGGACCGCGCGATCGGCCTGACAGTGCGGGGCGCGGACCCATTCCGCTGGCTGGCCCGCCACGTCGAGCGATTCGGTCTCGATGTCCGCCGCGGCCGGGAAGGCCAGCTTCTCCATACTCTTGCGCATGGCCTCGACCGGCGGCTCGACCTCGGGCGGGGTCTGTTTCTCGCGCAGGATGTGCTTGAGTTTCTCGATGCTCATGTCGGCCATACGCATTCCTCCTTTTGGGGATTACCTACAAGATGATCCTTCGCCCGTTTCGACAAGCTCAACGGGCTGGCCCCTGAGCTTGTCGAAGGGTTTTCAACCTGGGGATAGGGAACTCAAGTCAGGGAAAATTCCAGGATCATCTTGGATGTAATCCCCTTCCTTTTGCGTGCGCCTGCGATCCGTCGAACGCGGGATCAGACCGGGTGCATACGCCAGATCGGTCCCACATGCCAGCGTGACCGGGCGCCGGGCATAGACAGAGCCGCCCGCGCCGGTAGGATCAGGACGATGAAGGTGCTGGCGATCTACCATCTGAAAGGCGGGGTCGGCAAAACCGCTGCGGCGGTCAACCTCGCCTATCTCGCGGCGCAGTCGGGGGCGCCGACGCTCGTGTGCGACCTCGATTCGCAGGCCGCGGCCACGTTCTACTTTCGCGTCCGGCCCAAACTCAAGGCCAAGCACCGGCTGTTTCTGCGCCGCGGCAAGGCGTTGTGGGACGACATCAAGGCGACCGATTTCGACCGCCTCGACCTGCTGCCCGGGGCGCTCTCGCACCGCCGGCTGACCGAGACCTTCGCCCGCGCCAGACGGCCTGCCAACTGCCTGCGCGACAGCTTGGCGAGGCTGCGCCGCGATTACCACTACGTCGTGCTCGACTGCCCGCCCGAAGTCGGGCTGCTGGCCGAAAACGTGTTCCGCGCCGCGGACCGTATCCTGCTGCCGATCGTGCCGACTCCGCTCTCGGTGCACGCCTACCGGCAGGTCCGCAAGCTGTACGTCAAACACGGCCACGACCCGGATAAGCTGCGCACCTTCTTCTCGATGGTCGAATACAGGAAGAAGCTGCATCGCTCGGTCATGGCCGAATTGTCCGCGACGCGCCCGGAAGTCCTGCCGCACGTCGTGCCGTATCTGGTCGAGGTCGAAACCATGGGCGTCCACCGCGAGCCGGTCGCGGCCACGCGGCCGACCTCGCGGGCCGCAGTGGCCTACCTCGCGCTCTGGCAAGAAATGCAGGAGTTGCTGGGCTAGGCGACGTGCACCCGAACCGGCGGGTCGGGACGTGAGACGGTCTCGTGCTGGCCGTTCGATGCCGACGGCGTGTGCAGTTCGGTCGGCCCGCGGGCCGCGGGGGTGAGCCACGTCCGCAGGCTGGCCGTCAGTGCGGTGAACTCGTCCGGAAGGTTTTCGCGCAAGGTCTGCTTTCGCACCGCCTGGCGGTCGCGGACCTCCACCAGCGCCCGAACGATGGCGTGGCCGCTGCCTGCCAATTCCGGGGCCGACGCCTGGAATCGGTCGAGCCAGCCCTGCTGGACGCTCACATCCTGGAGCCCACCCAACGTGCGTTGGACGCGCTTGAGGCGCTTGAGCGTCGTCTTGACGGGCCGGTCCGGAAATCCTTCGACGAAGCAGTCGATCAGGTAGCGAAGTTTCTTGCACTGGATGCGCAGGGCGTGAAGTTGCTCGTCGTCGGCCTGCGCGAGACGACCGGCGCTCACCTCGGCCAACGCACGGCAGTGGTCGGCGACGCACGCGGATATGACGCCGCCGATGCACGGCGTGGCTTGTGTCGGATGCGCCGCGGGTGCGGCGAATGCTTGCCACTCCTTCAGCGCCGCGCGATACCAATCGCTCTCGAACACCGCGGCGAGCCGTCGGGCGTGTTCCCGGCGCTGCTCACGCAGAAAGGCGGACACCGGTTGCATCGCGGGCTCCGCGGCCTCTCGATTCGTCGCGGACGCGGCTTCGGCGAGGATGAAAACGTCCAGGTCGCGCAGGTCGCCCGTCATGCGGCCCAGCCGCGCCAGCGTCTTGCGAAAACGCTGCACGTCCGCGGCCGGGAAGACGGCGCGGGTCTGGCCGACCAGCACCCGGGCGCGGCGCACCGCTACACGGAAATCGTGCACGTACACGGCCTCGTTCGTCCGTCGGATACCGTCTTCGTTGTAGCGCAGCATGGCGAACAGCAGCCGCAACAGGCGTCGAACCGCACGGTCCGCGGGCATGTCGGGCGCCGCCTTCATAGGCCGCTTGGCCGAATATTTGCCCGGCTTCCGCGGCGCGAGTGCCAGCAGTGCGTGCGGGAAGCCGTCCGCGGCCGGCGTCAATCCCTGCTTGGTGCACCATTCCGCGGCTTGGCGGGCGGTCTTGCGGTAGCCGGTCAGCGGACGAATCCAGACGCGACGCCACCCCGCGGGACCGGTGCCACGGCTCGCGGGCTGCTGTTCTTCGACGATCAGCCACGCCGTCGTCTTCCCGCGGCGGTCGAGCAGGCGCACCGTCTCCCGTCGAGCGCGCACGCGACAGATCGGGACGAGTGGCAGGTCTTCGATCAGGCCAGTCAGTCGCGGGCGGAGTGCACCCGCCTCCGCGGCGTCTGTGGGCGCGGTTCGGCAGGCGGCCTCGGCCAACGGCGTGACCGCGGTGCCGGTATGCAGGGACAGTCGCGTCCCTGCGTGGCTCAACGCCAAGTCATACAGGCCGAGTTGGAAATGGTCAGTGTCGTAATACGTCCGCGTCTCGTTGGCCGGCGGTTCGCGGTGCAGCACGAAGGCGGCGGCCAACGCCTGAAGAAACGGGCCGCGGCGCCAGTGCCGTGGCGGCAGGAGTTGAACGTCGCGTGGGCGGTGGCGCGGCATGGGAGCGATCGGGCGATCGGAAACAGTTTTTTCTCGGCCGGACGCGTGGGCCAGTGTCCCGCGGTTGTAGCGCAGCCGCAGCGGTAGCGTAAATCCTCTCCACGAGGTGATCCCATGCCCGTTTCGACACCCTTCGACAGGCTCAGGGACCGGGATCAACGGGCTTACCCTTGAGCGGGCGGTGTCTCGAGATCGGTCCCTGAGCCCGGTTGGTGAGCCTGCGGTCCCTGAGCTTGTCGAAGGGTCGAACCATGTCGAAGGGTTTTCAACCAAGAAACATGGGTATGAAGGCTACTACGATCCCTAAGCCGTAGGGGCGACGCATGCGTCGCCCCCGCATCGAAGGCATTCGCCCTGGGTGGCGTCCGGCCTGGGAGCGCGGGCCTCCGGCCTGCATCCGAAGCCCTCTACCCGGAGGCGTTCAGTCCGGAGCACCGTCCAGCGGCGTGCCGGCCCAATCCTTGCCGAGCGTGGTATCGACCTCGATAGGTACCCGGTCGTTCACGACCTCCTGCATCGCGGCGACCATGTGTTCGCGTACCCACGCGCGGGCTTCCGCGGCGTCGGCACGGTTCGCCTCGACCAGGATTTCATCGTGGACGCAAGCGACCGGCGTCGCGCTCGGCAGTTGCGCCCGATGCTCGAACAGGCGGGCCAACGCCAGTTTCAGGCCGTCGCCGCCCGCGCCCTGCACGGGAATGTTGAGCAGGGCGTTGAACTGCCGCACGCCCAGAAACCGGCGTCCGGTGGGGGTGCGCGTCTCCGCCCCGCGGTCGAGCCGGCGAGCCTGCTCGGACTGTCGTTTGGCGCGCTGGTGCCAATCGGCGATGCCGCGATAGGTCTCGAAGAACGCGCGGTGGTAGCGTGCGGCTTCCTGGGGCGACATGCGCGCGCCGTATTTGGCCTCGGCGTCCCGGCGCAGGCCGTTGACGCCCATACCGTACAACAGGCCGAAGTTGACGCTCTTGGCAAGCTGGCGGTGGCGGGCTTCGACACGGTCGAGCGGCAGGCGCAGGATGCGCGACGCGGTCAGCGCGTGCAGGTCGGTCCGGTCGCGGAAGGCTTGCAGCATGGTTTCGTCCCCGGCCACGGCTGCGGCGATACGCAGTTCGACCTGGGAATAGTCCGCGGTAATCAACACTTTGCCGGGGCCGGCGCAAAAGCACGACCGGAAGGCGGGCGCCTTGGGGATCTGCTGGATGTTCGGGCCGCCGCAACTCATCCGCCCCGTGGCCGCGCCGTTCTGGTAATAGGCCGGGAACACGCGCCCCGTGCCGGTGTCGAAGAACGCGTCGATGACCCCGCGGCCGTACGTGCTGACCCGTTTCGCCACCTCTTTGTAGTCGAGCAGCAACGCGGCCATCGGATGATCGATCTGCTTGAGCGTGGCCGCTCGCGTATCGGGCAACTCAACGTCCACGTCCTGGAACACGGCCTTGACGTGCTGCGCCGACGCCCAGTTGACCGCACGGCCCAGGGCGCGGGCGCGTTCGTCGAGCCGGCCGGCCAGCCGCCGCAGTTCGGCCTCGTCCTGCTCGACCCGGCCCAGCCAACGCGGGGCGTCGAACGCGATACCCGCCAATTCCAACCACGCCAGGGCTACGACGCATCGGAACTCGATGTCCGCGGCGCGTTGCAGCCCCGCCGCGGACATCGCCGCCCGCTGGCGGACGTACAGCGGCCAGAGCACCGCCACGTCCCGCGCGGCATAGGCGTACTGCTCCGGCTCGATTTCCCCGGACCAGTCGGACGCCTGCAAGCCCTTGGGCAGGGCGCGGCCGAGTTCCAGGGCGACGACTTCCTCCAGACCGTGGCGCACGCGCAGCCCGGCCTTCAGCACCTGGTTGGCCAACATGGTGTCGAAGACGCGCGCGGGCCAGGGGCATCCCGCGGCGACCAGGAATTTCAGGTCGAACTTGGCGTTGTGGAACAGCCACAGCTTCTTCTCGCGGTCACCGTGTGGGCCATCCGAATGATGAGAGTCTGTGCGCTCACCGGCAAAGAGCGGAAACAGCCGTTGGAGCGGGACCCGGCGCAGGTCGAACAGGTAGGCATGATCCGGCGTAGCGAGTTGGACCAGCCGGAGCGAAGCGGTTCGCCAGTCCAAGCCGGTGGTTTCGGTATCGCAGGCCAGAACGGGCGCGGCGTGCAGAACCGGCAACGTCCGTTCGAGTTGCGCGGTCTCGCGCACGACCGTGAACCGCGGGGTGGCGAACGCCGGCAACGATCGGGCCGCGGCATCGCCGCCCGGCGGTTCGGGGAACAGCACTCCCTGTGCGCCCAATCTTCTAGGCGTCCTGCGGTTCGTTACGAATTCCACGGAGATCAGGCTCCGACGGTCAACACCCACAACGGGAATACGTCAATTGGAACGGAAATTACAGACTGACGGGCACCCGCCCGAACCTGCCGGACATCTGCGGTGGCATCGTGGTATAGTAACCGCCCGGCCTGCCAGGAAGCCGCGGATACGACACAGCCGGATGAACGCTTTTCCGCCTCTCTCGACCGACCGATTCGACGCGGTGTTGTTCGACCTCGACGGGGTGCTGACCGCCACGGAACGGCTGCACGCTGCGTGCTGGAAGCAGACGTTCGACGGGTTTCTGCGCCGACGTGCGGACGCCGGCGGCCCGCTATTCCAGCCCTTCGACGTGCTGCAGGACTATAGTCTGTACGTGGACGGCAAGGAGTTGTACGACGGCGTGCGCAGCTTCCTCGCCGCCCGCGACATCAACCTACCCGAGGGGAGCCCGGCCGGACTGCCCGACTGGGAGACCGTTTGCGGCCTCGGCAACCGCAAGAACGCGCTGGTCAACGACAGGGTCACCTCGCAAGGCGTGGAAGTGTTTCCGGGTACGGTCGCCTTCGTCCGGTTCGTGCGCGGGTTGGGCATGAAGACGGCCGTGGTGACACCTAGTACCAACTGCCGCCTCGTATTGGAGTCCGCGGGCATTGCCGGCTTACTCGACGTGCGGGTCGATGGGAACGTGGCCGCCCAGGAACGCTTGGCCGGCAAACCGGCGCCGGATACGTTTCTGGCCGCCGCGGCCAAGCTCGGGGTTTCGGCCGCACGGTCGGTCGTCGTGGAAGACGCCATCTCCGGCGTCCAGGCTGGACGCGCCGGCGGGTTCGGCTTGGTGATCGGCATGGACCACCACGACCAACCCAAGGTCCTCGAAGACAACGGCGCGGACGTGGTCGTCACCGACCTGAACGAATTGCTCGGTCCGCGGTAGCGCACCACAGACGATCGGTGCGGAAGTCGCATGGCCGCGCATTGCCCGAGGGACTGCGCGGCGTGACCCGCCAGCCTCGTCCGTCCCGTTCCAGAGTCAGATAGCCGTACTCGTGCAGAACTTCGGACGCGGACACGCGCTGCCCGTCGATGTCGAGACCCACCAGCGAGCCGGCAACCCGCGGGCTGAGCAAAGCGCCGCCGTGCCCGACTACGAGTTGCGGCGGCCGGCCCGAACTGAAGGCCAGCAGTTCCAGAAAATGCAGATGTCCGGACAACACGGCCTCCACCCCGGTTGGAAACGCGCGTCGGGCCGCGGCTTGGAGGGTCAGGTTGGTCCGATACGGCGCGGCATCGGGCGGGCCATCCTCCAGCGAGCCGAACGCCCATACCGGCTTATGCGATAGTAACCACGCCCGCCGGCCGCCGTGCTCGGCCAGCGCCGCGAACTGCGCGGCGAAGTCGGAAACGCGTTCCGCGGCCGGATGCACGTCGGCCGCGGCGGTCGAGTCGAGCACGTACCAGTCCAGATCCCCGGTCGTGACGACGTACGGCTCGGTCCGGTCGTGGCATTGATTGGGGCGGGGCCGCGGATCGAGCAGCCGGAACCACGCCTCGCCCGTCCGGTCGCACGCCTCGTGATTGCCGCGCACGAAGATCCACGGCGCGACTGCCAGTAACGGCGCCGCGGGGGCGAAGTAATCGGCCTGGGCTGCGGCCCAGGTATCGCCCGTGGGGCTGCCGGTGCAACCCGCGTTGCCCGCGGGACACGGGTCGTCCCGGTAGAAATAGTCGCCGACGTGAATGACCAGATCCGGCCGCCACGCCGCGGCACTGCGAGCAATCTGCGCAAACGGCCACGCCGCGGGATCGTTGCAGGCTTGCACGAGGCCGGTCTTGACACGACAGCCGGTGTCGCCCACGACGACGATCTTCTCCGGCTGTAGAGGAAGTGGGGCGAGTCGTTGTGTGCCGACCGTTACGTTGCGGGCGTCCGCAGAGAGCCGCGCTTCGCACACCAGGACAGGAAAATCGGGGGGTGAGGGGCGGGCGCGGATAGCAAAGTCAATTTGTCGGCCATCGACTCGGAGACCGGAACAACCGTCTTGGCCGGTGACGAGGCGGACGACCGGCTGTCCGCCCGGCCCCAGCGCCAACCACGCCTGATGCAGCGGTGCCGCGGCCCACGCCGGAATCGACAGGCACATCAGGACAGCCAAGGCGATGCTGCATGAGAGTGTGGCGGGCGTGCGGCGGCGATCATCCCGCGGAGAGAAGGTCTCGGTTTGCAATGCGTACCGGGTGCGTGAGATCGGTCGGACACTCTCTCCGGGATCACGTCCGGGGCAGGCTCTAACCCTCTCCCGGCCTTTCGACAGGCTCAAGGACCGGGAGAGGGGACAGAAGGGCTTCTGATTTTCCCCTCCGACAGGCTCAGGGAACCGGAGAGGGGTTGAAGTGAGGGTCTCGCTCAACCTACCTCCAGTGCCCCGCGGACGGCCGGTTGACGCGAAATTTCGGGCTCGGTTAAGCTCGCGGCGATTCGATCCCATTCCGTTCACCCCATATACAAGGAGGCACGACCATGGCCTATCTGTTTGCACACATCAAACTGCGGGCGGGCAAGGTGCAGAAGTTCACGGAGATGCTCGGCGCACTGGCCCCGCTCGTCGAAAAGCATGGCGGCTGGAAGCTGCAAGGCAGCTACTACAACGTCATCGGCCGCCTGGACAGCGTGGTGGACGTGTGGGAGATTCCCGACGCGAATTCCATCCAGACCACTTTGGAGAGTGCTTCCCAGGACCCCGAGTTCCAGAAGTGGGTGCCGGTCATCCAGGAGTGTATCGAGGACGAGACCTTTCAGGTCATGTCCAAGTTGCCTGTCTAGTTGGCTCCCGGCGCGAATTGCGGGGTCCGGTATCGGCGTCCCGTAGATCGGGTCAGCCGTAGGCGTAACCCGACATCCCGGTAAGACCATCACGACGTTGCACGTGCCCCGCCGCCCATGTCGGATTACGCTTCGCTAATCCGACCTACGGAGTACGGGTCAGGTCTAGCGTCGAAGAAGCGGCGGCATCGCGGCCGGACGTGAAAAAAGGGGGTGAAGCTGTTTCACCCCCTTTCGTGTCTCTGGCGGTCGTCTGCGCGTTTATCTGCCGCGCAGCTTGTTCATCACCCACTTCAGCGGGTCGTAGTATTCGTCCACGACGCGTTCCTTGAGCGGAATGATGGCGTTGTCCGTGATGTGGATGCCCTCGGGGCAGACCTCGGTGCAGCACTTGGTGATGTTGCAGTAGCCCAGCCCCGCGTCGTCCCTGAGCAGCTCGCGGCGGTCCGCCTCATCCAGCGGGTGCATTTCCAGCGAGGCCATGCGAACGAAGGAGCGCGGGCCGGCGAACTCCGGCTTGTTGTCTTCGTGGTCGCGGATGACGTGGCAGACGTCCTGGCACAGGAAGCACTCGATGCACTTGTGGAATTCCTGCACGCGGTCCACGTCGTCCTGATACATGCGGCGCGTGCCGTCGGCCTGCTTGGCCTTGAGCATGAGCGGCGGGATTTTCTCGGCTTTCGCGTAGTTGAACGACACGTCGGTCACCAGGTCGCGCAGCAGCGGAAAGGTCTTGATCGGCGCGATGGTGATCGTTTCACCCGGCTCGAACAGGTTCATGCGCGTCATGCACATCAGCCGCGGCTTGCCGTTGATCTCGGCGCTGCACGAGCCGCACTTGCCGGCCTTGCAGTTCCAGCGCACGGCCAAGTCGGGCGCCTGGGTGGCCTGAATGGTATGCAGCACGTCGAGGACGACCATGCCTTCCTGCGACTCGACCGGATACTCCCGGAAGTCGCCGCCCGCGGCGTCGCCGCGCCATACCCGCATGTTGTACTCACTGGCCATGCTGCGTTCTCCTCACGCCGTGCGGCGCTGCTACTCGAACAGGGGCTTGAGGTCGTCGGGCATTTCCGGCAGCGGCTCTTCGGACAGGCTGAACCCGCCGTCCGTACGCCGCAGCACCAGATTGATCTTGCCGTATTTGTCCGGGTCTGGGTCGGGATGATCCTCGCGCGTGTGGCCGCCGCGGCTCTCCTTGCGTTCCAACGCCCCCATCGTCGTCGCCTCGGCCACGGTCAGCAGGGAGTGCAGGTCGAGCGCGAGATTCCAGCCCGGATTGTACTGGCGGTGTCCCTCGACGCTGACCCTGGTCAGCCGCTCCTGCAGGGCGGCGATCTCGGTTCGGGCGCGTTGGAGTTCGCTCTCGGTGCGGATGATCCCGACCAGATTCTGCATGCAGTCCTGCAGCGCCATGTGGATGGTGTACGGATTCTCGCCGCCGTCGTTGCCGAACGGGGCGAGGAGTTCCCGGGCGTACCGTTCGATCTGGGCGGCGTCCGGGCTGGGGTGGCCCGTCAGCCCCTGGGCGTAGTCCGTGGCCGCCCGTCCGGCGCGGCGACCGAACACGAGCAGGTCGGACAGCGAGTTGCCGCCCAGCCGGTTGGCGCCGTGCAGGCCGGCGGCGACCTCACCCGCGGCGAACAGCCCCGGCACGGTCGTTTCGGTAGTGTCGGCCTCCACGCGCACCCCGCCCATGACGTAGTGGCAGGTCGGCCCGACTTCCATCGGCTCCTTGGTGATGTCCACGTCGGCCAGTTCCTTGAACTGGTGGTGCATGGACGGCAGGCGGCGCTCGATGTACTCCGCGCCGCGGCGCGTGGCGATGTCCAGAAAGACGCCGCCGTGCGGGCTGCCGCGGCCGGCCTTGACCTCGGCGTTGATCGCGCGGGCGACCTCGTCGCGCGGCAGCAGGTCCGGGGTACGGCGGTTGTTGGTCTTGTCCTTGTACCACGCGTCGGCCTCTTCTTCGGTTTCGGCCGTCTCGGCCCGGAAATAATCGGTGATGTAGTCGAACATGAAGCGCCGGCCCTCCGCGTTGCGCAGCGTGCCGCCGTCGCCGCGCACGCCTTCGGTGACGAGGATGCCGCGCACGCTGTTGGGCCACACCATGCCGGTCGGGTGGAACTGGATCATCTCCATGTCGATCAGGTCGGCGCCCACGTTCGCGGCCAGCGTCACCCCGTCACCCGTGTACTCCCAGGAGTTGGAGGTGAACTTCCAGGCTTTGCCGACCCCGCCCGTGGCGAGCACGACCGCCTTGGACTTGAACACGACGAATTTGCCGCTCTCGCGCCAATAGCCGAAGGCCCCGCACACGCGGTCGCCGTCCATGAGCAGGCGTTGGACGTTGCACTCCATGTACACGTCGATGCCCTGGTGGACGGCGTGCTGCTGCAGGGTGCGGATCATCTCCAGCCCGGTGCGGTCGCCCACGTGAGCCAACCGCGCGTAGCGGTGGCCGCCGAAGTCGCGCTGCAGGATCAGGCCGTCCTCGGTGCGGTCGAACAGCGCGCCCCACTCTTCGAGTTCCAGCACGCGGTCGGGCGCCTCCTGGGCGTGGAGTTGGGCCATGCGCCAGTTGTTGAGCATCTTTCCGCCGCGCATGGTGTCGCGGAAGTGCACCTTCCAGTTGTCTTCCTGATAGACGTTGCGCAGGGCCGCGGCGATGCCGCCCTCGGCCATGACCGTATGCGCCTTGCCGAGCAGCGACTTGCAGATCAGCGCGGTCTTGGCCCCCGAGGCCGAGGCTTCGATGGCGGCGCGCAGCCCGGCCCCTCCCGCGCCGATGACGATCACGTCGTGTTCGTGGGTCTCGTACTTTTCGTTGGCCATGCGTGATTCTCCGCTCCGCTCGTGCTTCGGACGCCGCTGCCGCTTCGCCGTCGATCCGATCGGGCCGCGCGCTCAGAAGAACCGCAGGTCCGAGATCCAACCCATCGACACGAGCCGCACGTACACGTCGGCCAGCATCACTCCGACCAGGCTGACCCAGGCGAACTGCATGTGGTTGGCGTTGAGGCGGCTGATCTGGCGCCACAGCTTGAGCCGCAACGGGTGCTGCGACAGCACGTCGATGCCGCCCCCGCACAGGTGGCGGCAGGAGTGGCACGAGAACGAGTACAGCGACAGAAACGCGGCGTTCGCCAGCAGCACCAGCGTGCCCAGCCCCATGCCGAATTCGCTGCCGGTCACAGCCCCGGCGTCGTCCACGACCGGAAAGCGGAAGGCGATCAGCGCGTCCCACCACAGAAACAGCACGATCAGCGTCGCGGCGTAGAAGAAATAGCGGTGCAGGTTCTGGAAGATCAGCGGAAAGCGCGTCTCGCCCGAGTACCGCGCGTGGCCGTCGCGCACCGCACAGGCCGGCGGTGACATCCAGAACGACCGATAGTACGCCTTGCGGTAGTAGTAGCAGGTGAGCCGGAATCCGGCCGGCGCCCACAGAATCAGGATGGCCGGCGACAGCGGCCAGTCGAACAGCCCGTTGCCGATCGTCGGATGGGCGCACGAGGTGCTGAGACACGGCGAATAGAACGGCGACAGATACGGCGCCACGTAATAATGCTCGTTCACCAGCGCCGCCCAGGTCGTATAGATGATGAACGTGCTCAGCATCCCGACCGTGATGGCCGGCTCGACCCACCA
Source organism: uncultured Binatia bacterium (SeqCode) (assembly GCA_965200125.1). Taxonomy (GTDB): domain Bacteria; phylum Desulfobacterota; class Binatia; order Bin18; family Bin18; genus Bin18. Next base: position 2,923,379 of record OZ241332.1, read on the forward strand.
TGCGTCGATGCGCAACGTCCGGTCGGTCGGCCCGCCTCTGTGCACCGCAACCGCTTGTTCGCTCATGTTCGATCCTCGTTCCGTTCCGATCTTCGATTCGCTTGTTCGTTCACTCCCGGCCGCGGGATGGAGCGGTCTGCGCCGGTGTCCGGCAGAAGCTACTCGACCCGCGCGTAGGATTGCCGGCCGGTTTCGTACAGGTCGCCGCCCAGCGTGTCGTTGACGACCACGACCGGGAAATCTGCGACCTCCAGGCGCCGGATCGCCTCGGTGCCGAGTTCGGGGTAGGCGACGATTGCGGCGTTGCGGATATGTTTAGAGAGGATGGCCCCGGCGCCGCCGACCGCGCCGAAATATACACAACCGTGGGTTTGCATCGCGCGGCGCACGGCAGCCGAACGCACGCCTTTTCCGATCATCCCCCTCAATCCGAGGGCCATCAGCGCGGGTGCGTACCTGTCCATGCGTCCACTAGTGGTTGGACCGGCCGACCCGATGATCCGGCCCGGCCCGGGCGGCGTCGGCCCCACGTAGTATAGGACTTGCCCCGCCATATCAATTGGGAGCGGACGGCCCGCGGCGATGAGATCGGCCAGCCGTTGGTGGGCGGCGTCGCGCGCAGTGAAGAGGACGCCGGACAGCCGCACACGGTCGCCGGCGCGCAGATCCGTTACGTCGGGGGCGGACAACGGCGTGGTCAGCGACGGAACCGCGGGGGAACGCATACGCGGCCGAGATATCCGGGAGACCTAGAGCACCGCCTCCCGATGCCGGTGGGCGTGGCATTCGATCGTCACCGCGACCGGCAGGCTGGCGATGTGGCAGGCGTACGTCTGAACGTGGACGGCGAGCGCCGTGGTGTCGCCGCCGTACCCCTGTGGGCCGATGCCCAGGGCGTTGGCTTCGCGCAGCACGGTCCGTTCCAGCGCGTCGAGTTCCGGGTCCGGGTTGGGCGCGCCGACGTCCCGGAACAGCGCGCGCTTGGACAGCAACGCCGCCTGTTCGAACGTGCCGCCGACCCCTACGCCGGCGATCACGGGTGGACACGCATCCGGCCCGGCCGTGCGGATGCAGTCGAGGATGAACCCCCGCGCACCTTCCATTCCTTCGGCCGGCGTGCACATCTTGAACCGGCTGCGGTTCTCGCACCCGCCGCCCTTCGCCATGACCATGAGCGAGAGCGTCTCCCCGGGCACCAACCGCGTATGCACGACCGCGGGCGTATTGTCACCCGTATTCGTGCGGCGGAACGGGTCCGCGACGATGGAGGCACGCAGATAGCCCTCGGTGTAGCCGCGGCGCACCCCCTCGTTGACCGCGTCGTCCAGCAGCCCGCCCGCGATATGCATGTCCTGGCCCACATCGGCGAAACAGATGACGAACCCCGTATCCTGGCAGTACGGCAGCCGCTCGCTGCGCGCGACCCGGGCGTTCTCCTTGAGCAGGCCGAGCACCTCGCGCCCCGCGGGCGAGCGTTCCGTCTGCTGCGCCCGGTCGAACGCGGCCAGCATGTCCGGGCCGAGTTCGTAATTGGCCTCCTGACACAGGCGCGCGACCGTGTCGGCGATGTCCCGCGCGTCAATCGTGCGCATGGTGGAAAGTCGGTCGAGACGGTGATTCCCCTGCCACGGCCTCATCAAGGTCGGTCGTTGGACCTACACGCCCGTCAGCGCCCCGTCAACGGAGAGAACGTCTTCTTTACTTGAGAGAGGCACCAGAAAGGCATACGTTCGGAACGCAAGAGGAGGGACGCTGGTATGACCGAAGCAAACGTCGCCAAGAGTGAACGGATCAATCTGCGGCTCAACCCCTCGGTCAAACGGCAGATCGAACGCGCAGCTTCGTTCGAGGGGAAGACCGTCAGCGGCTTCATCGTGTCCAGCGCGATCGAAAATGCCGAGCGCGCCATTCGGGAACACGAGACCTCGACCCCGAGCCGACGAGACGCCGAACGCTTTTTCGACGCGCTCGCCAATCCGCCCGCCCCCAACGCCAAGCTCCGCAAAGCGCTGTCCGAGCACGGACGGCGCGTGAGAGTAGAATGACGGGGGCTTCCCCACTCGTCATCGAACCGTTGGGCAGGACGCACGACCGCACGGCCTTTTCTTGTGGGACGTCTGCTCTCGACACGTACCTCAAGCGGCAGGCAGGCCAAGATGTTCGACGCCGCATCGCGCGAGTCTTCGTCTGTACGGCGGAGAACGCCTATGCCGTCCTCGGATTCTATACGCTCAGCGCCCTGTCGATCGACCTGCGTTCCTTGCCCGAATCTCTGAGGCGCAAGTTGCCCCGGCACCCGATTCCGTGCGCGCTGATTGGTAGGCTGGCGGTCGATACGTCGGTTCACGGACAAGGTGTCGGACGCATGCTGCTCGCCGACGCGATCAAACGGACCGTCAATGCCAGTGCGACCCTGGCCATCCACGCAATGATTGTGGACGCCAAGGAGAACGTCGCAAAACGCTTCTACATGAACTTCGGCTTCGTTCCGCTTCAGGACGACCCCATGCGACTCTTCCTGCCGCTCGGCGCGATTCGTTTTTAGGGGAAGATCGGAGGATGACTGACGTTGAATTCGTACGGATCAGCCTATTGCAGTATTGAAGCAATGTGAAAGAGATGTCCCTATGGACCAAGACGACCTCGCCCTGGCCGAGGAATTCGTCAGCAGGCTGGCGAGCAAAATCGATCCCGGAATCTTCGAGGTGACGCTGTTCGGCTCTCGGGCGCGGGGGGATGCCACCGAGGAATCCGACCTTGACCTGTTCGTCGCCCTGAAGCAGGAGGATCCCCGGAAAGAGATCGAAAAGCTGGCGTTCGACATTGCCTCTGACTTGACGCTCGATTCCGGCGTTCTCGTTTCCGTCCTCGTTGCCGATCCGACGTTTCTTCGTCGGCACGCCGGATTCGCTTTCCTGGAAGCCGTCCGGGAAGATGGGGTCCCTCTCTGAACGAGACAGAATTGCGCTCGCTCATGGATCGGGCACGACGCAGTCTGCGGAGCGCCCGGAATATTCTCGAGGACGGCGACAATGATTTCGCCGTGTCGAGAGCCTATTACGCCATGTTCCATGCGGCGAACGCCACACTGCGAGCCCGAGGAATCACGCGGGCCAAACACTCCGGAGTCATCGCCGCCTTCGGTCAATACATGGTCAAGCCGGGAACTTTTTCCGAAGAACACCACAGGGCGTTGCACGCGGCTTTCAATGCCCGCGGAGCCGGCGATTACGGAGGAGAATTTCCAACTCGCGAGGAAGTCGAAGTCCGCCTGGGACAAGCGGAGATGTTCGTACACGCCGCGGAAGAATTCCTGAAAAGCATAGGCGTGAATCCCTGACGGCCATACTTCGACTCACTCCTGAAACGCTGACTTAGGGTGAGGGGTCAAAGGGCTGGGGCGGGATACGGAGGCCGAGGTGACCTCGGAGTTCGTTTCGACCTTTCGACAGGCTCAAGGCACCGCAGGCTCAGGGACCAAGCTCAAGGCGACGCAGGCCCAACGAACTTGAGGATGGAAAGATCCCTGAGTCCGTTGAAGGGTTTTCTGCCAGGGAACCAGCCCGTTGAGCTTGTCGAAACGGGCGCGAGATCATCTCGTATTTAGTTCCCAATTCGTATCTAATTCCCAATAAAGAGCAAAACCCCCTCTCCCTCCGGGAGAGGGCTGGGGAGAGGGTCCTCCGGGACTGAATCAACCGAGAAATCGAAATTGAAACGTGACCTGAATGAGCACACGTTGATTTTTCTGTCATCTTTGCTATAGCGCAAACATGACAGACATCCAGAACGTTCCGTCCACCCTGCAAGCCATCCGCGCCAACCTCGACCTGACGCAACAGCAACTCGCGGATCGGCTCGGCGTCGCCTTCGCAACCGTCAACCGCTGGGAAGGCGGCACCACCACACCGCAGAAGGCGGCCCGGGCAGCCATCGCCGCGCTCGCCGCCGAAGCCGGCATCGACCCCGCGGAAGCCGCGGCCGACCCGGCCGAACCCTCCTCCCGCGTGACGCGCCGCCGGTCGCGACGCCGCTCCGCGACCCCCTCTACCAAGACGATGGAGCAGATGCTGTGGGACGCGGCCTGCTCCATCCGCGGCGAAAAGGACGCTCCAAAGTTCAAGGACTATCTGCTGCCGCTGCTTTTTCTCAAGCGCCTGTCCGACGTCTTCGACGACGAAATCGACCGGCTGGCCGAGGAATACGGTGACCGGCAGACCGCCACCGAGATCGCCGAAATCGACCACGCCCTGCTGCGGTTCTACCTGCCCCCGGAAGCGCGCTGGGGCGTCATCAGCGGCCGCACCGCCTACGACTGGCCGCCCGACGACCGGGGCCGTCCCACGCGGCCCAGAGACGTCGGGGAGCATCTGACCCGAGCGGCGCGTGCGGTCGCCCGGCACAATCCCTCGCTCACGGGTGTCATCGATCTGGTGGACTTCGCCGCGGAGCGCAACGGCGAGCGCGACGTCAACCCCGCCAAGCTCGCCGCGGTCGTCGAAACCTTCTCCGACCCGCGCTACCGCCTCGGCCTCGCCGACGTGCAGCCCGACTTCCTCGGACGCGCGTACGAATATCTGTTGCGCAAATTCGCGGAAGGGTCCGGCCAGAGCGCGGGCGAGTTCTTCACTCCGACCGAGGTCGGCGTGCTCATGGCCCATCTCGTGCGCCCGAGGCCGGGTGAGGAATGCTACGACTACGCCTGCGGCTCCGCCGGCCTGCTCGTCAAGCTGCAACTCGTCGCCCGCGAACTCGACCCTACGGGCCGCGTACCGCTTAAGCTGCGCGGCCAGGAGTTGCAGGCCGAAAGCTACGCCGTGGCCCACATGAACGCCATCATCCACGACATGGAGGTCGAAATCGCGCGCGGCGACACCATGCTCAACCCGAAGTTCAAGACCCCGGCCGGCCGCATCGCCCGGCACGACGTCGTGGTCGCCAACCCGATGTGGAACCAGCCGTTCAGCCCCGCCCTGTTCGCCGACGACCCGTTCGACCGCTTCCGCCCGTGCGGCGGCCCGACCAGCGGCAAGGGCGATTGGGCGTGGCTCCAACACACCCTCGCCTGCCTGAACGAGCGGGGCCGGGCCGCGGTCGTGCTCGACACGGGCGCGGTGACGCGCGGCTCGGGTGCCAAGCACGAAGACAAGGAGCGCACCATCCGCCAATGGTTCGTGGACCGCGACCTGATCGACGGCGTGATTCTGTTGCCGGACAACCTCTTCTACAACACGAGCGCCGCGGGCGTGATCGTCGTCCTGTCCAAACGCAAACCCGCGGCACGGCAAGGCCGGATCGTGCTGCTCAACGCCAGCAAGCGCGTCCGCAAGGGGCGGCCCAAGAACTTCATCCCGGAGGAGGACATCCGTCCGTTGGCCGCGGCCTTTCTGAAGGGCGAGCCGGTCGAAGGCGAAGTGGCCGTCATCACGCGGGAGCAGGCGGAGGAAGCCGATTACAACCTGAGTCCGAGCCGGTGGGTGGGACAGACGGACGCTACAGCGTTGCGGCCTATCAAGGAGATCCTTGCCGATATACAACGCCTTGACGCCGAGACCCAGAAGATCAACGAATCGTTGGTAAAAATGCTGGAGCCCCTGCAATGAACGCAGTGAATCCCTCCTGGATATGGCGACCCCTCGGGGAGTTGTTCGAGATCGGCGCGGGTAAAACCATGTCCGCCGCCGCCCGGAGTGGTGCTCAGAAGATCCCGTTCCTCCGGACGTCGAATGTTCTATGGGATGAAATTGATCTGTCGTCCGTGGATGAGATGTCGATCCCGGAGCACGAATTGCAGGCAAAGCTGCTTCAGTCGGGGGACCTACTCGTCTGCGAGGGTGGCGAAATCGGACGCGCGGCGATATGGAATGGGGAGGTCGCCCCAATGTCGTTCCAGAACCACCTACATCGGCTGCGGCCTATCGTCAGGGAGGTCGAGCCGCGCTTCTACGTGTACTTCCTGCAATCCGCCTTCACACAACTCGGGCTCTTCGAAGGTGCTGGAAACAGGACCACGATCCCAAATCTGTCGCGCAGCCGGCTGGCGGCGCTGGAAGTACCACATCCCCCGATCAATGAACAACAGAGTCTTGTTATCTCGCTTGCACGAGTGCGGAAAGCCGTCAAGATACACGACCAGAAACGGACGGTACTGGGCGATCTGTTCGAGGCCATGTTGCATAAACTGATGACAGGGGAGATTCGTGCCTCCGAACTGGATCGGACCTAAGCTGTACGAAGGAAGCAGAGAAATGCGTGGAATCGCTCTAAATTTCTTTCCACTCAAAACGGAGCAATTTACGATCACACTCTACCGCTTGCCTTTTGTCGAGGGAGGGCGGCCTAGATGTGGAGATGAAGAAGCCGTTCAACGCAATCTCAAAATCAATGGCGAATATCATCCATACTGGACGCTATTTCAACAAACTGAAGGATCCACTAAGGTCGTCTGCCAGCCATCTGATAACAACTATGCAACTATAGATGCGCTGGGATTGGCCTTGATCCAGAGTTGCGAAAAGAATTTGGATTCCTCACGTTTCAGAGTCATCGGCGACTTCCGTCGACGCGTAGAAATTACAATTGACACATATCCTGAAGGAATACAGGTCATCTCGCTGGAGCCCTACCTCCTGCGCTCACGTCGCCAATTTGGCTTTCTCGCCGACTTTCGGTTTCATCCCAACGAAAAAAATCGAGATGCAACACGGTCCCTTCAACTAAGTCTCTCGCTCGACCAGAACGGACGGACAAATCTGAATTATTATGCAGACCGCTACTCGTATCTTTCCGATTACGTGACAAGATTCCACAACAAGATATTCCCGCTCCACATGCCAGAAGGACAAAAGGTAGCAGTTGGCTCTCAGCTTACGGAACTCCGCCCGACAACCCTCGACGTGAAGAATTATGTGGTAGGCTCTGACAGCATATCGAAGTCACAGTTCATGGGAGTCAAACAATATGGACCGTTTGAGCAAAGTCCAGAAGACGCCTGCCTCTATTTCATCTACAGAAAGAAGGAGCGCCCCTTATCGCGTGACATCTTTCGGGCTCTGCGTGGAGATAGTTTCGGCACTTTTCCTGGGATGGAACGCATGTTCAAATTTCCGATATCGAACAAAAACGTCAAAGGCGTCGCACTGGAAGATTTCAGCAGTGGTGAGATAGAACGGGTCCGGGATCAGGTAATTATGGACGCCGCTGGCCGCAAAGTCGTCCCAATAGTCTTGACGCCCTTCAGCAGACACGATGAGCCGGTCAAGAATGCAGCCTATTGGACTTTGAAACACGCCTTTCTCTCAAAAGGTCTTCCTATTCAGGTCGTTGCCTCTAAAACTGTAACTGATGAGAATGTACTGAAGTGGTCCACGGCGAGCATAGGGCTGCAAGTTTTCGCTAAGGCGGGTGGATCACCATGGAAGGTTCATCCCCGGAAAGAGCATTGCTTGATCGTCGGTATCGGCCAAGCGCACCAAGTCTCTGAAGAAACTATTGAGCGATTCTTCGCCTATTCGGTGCTCACTGACTCGAGCGGTGTCTTCCAGGAAGTCAGAGTCCTGGGTGACGATCGGAACGAAGATCATTACATTGAGGGCTTCTCGAACAATTTACGGAATATCTTTGCGGACTACTCTGATCGCTTTTCGAGTTTTGTTGTCCACGCAACCTTTTCTATCCGTCGGCGAGAGTTGCAAAGCGTCGCCGAGGCTCTCGCAGCGCAACGGGATCAACAGGAAGAGGCGGGAGAATTTGTTGCTCTCAAGTTCAACGACAGAAACCGTTTTTTTGGATTTGCGGTGGAGAATAACAGCCGCGTACCATACGAAAGCACTGTAATTCCGCTCTCCCGTAGCGAATTTCTCGTCTGGTTCGAGGGTTTGCAGTACAGTCAGCCCACGGTTCGTAAGATGGTAGGAAACCCGCTGCATGTGAAGTTCACATATCCAGCCGAGGGTTTAACTCAGGAGCAGCAACGAACACACCTACAAGACGCAATCAATCTGTCAGGTGCAAACTGGCGTGGATTCAACGCTAAATCGCTACCGGTCTCCGTTTATTACGCACAACTGATTGCGAAGTATCTGAAAGAGTTCGAGAGACATGGACTTCGCAAAGTGGACGTCGGTATCCTTACACCCTGGTTTCTCTGATGGCTACGTCCGTCTTCAAACAAAACGAAATAATTCTGCTGCTTGGCGCCGGCGCCAGCGTAGAAGCCGATATACCTGACTCCAGCAAAATGGTCCATAACATAGAGAACCTCGTCTCCAGCAACAACGAAAAATGGAAACCTTTCAGAGACCTCTATCGTTACGTCCGCAGCTCAATTTTCTACGCGGATGGACTGGATGGAAGATTCGGCGACAAGGTTCCTTTCAACATAGAACGACTTGTGAACGTTCTGGACGAACTCAGCAAGAAGGAACGTCACACACTTTATCCTTTTGTAGGTGCGTGGAACCCAAAGCTGCAAGATGTAGCTGGGGATAGATTCGAAAAGGTCGGGACCTTCCGAAGTGCGACCATACACATTCTCCGGGAACAATGGGTTGCTCTGCCAGAAAGGGAGAAGGCAACCTATTACAAAGGTCTGTTGCGATTTCAAAAAATGTACGAATACCCTCTCCGCATATTCTCCCTGAACTATGACCTCTGTGTCGAAGAAATTTGTGGTTACGATAAAGTCCAAAGGGGATTCTCCGAGAGAGCATGGGACTGGCGACTATTTGACGAAACCTCAGATGACCCTCTCCCGTTGCTGCTCTATAAGCTCCACGGTTCCCTGGACTGGTCTTTCAACAGAGAGGAAAGGGTTACTTACTCCGATTCCACGGCTACAATAAAATCCGAGAATATGGCACTCATTTTCGGCACTTCTTACAAACTTCAGTATGTCGATCCCTTCCTTTTTCTTGCCTATGAACTAAGGCGATGGACCCTGGACGCTGCACGTCTCATCGTCTGTATAGGTTACGGCTTCGACGACGACCATATAAATGGCATTCTGCAACAGTCCCTCCGGCAGAACCGCGAGCGCAAACTTCTCGCTGTGGTCGGGCCGGGTGACACTCTAGCTGCCTCTGATGCAAAAAAACGCATTTGCAACCAACTGAGCGTCGATAATAACCAGATAAAGGTAAAAGCCTGTGGTGCCAAAGAGTTTCTGAATAAGCACCTGACCCTTGACTTCCTTGGCGGCCTTTTCCCTCAAGAGGAAGAGCTAATTGAGGAACTAGAATATCCTTCCGAGGCAAGGGTAAATTAAACGGCATACCAGAAATGGATCTTCCGGTTTTTGTGTGGGCAGGGTTTCAGGGGAGTAGAGCCCCCTCCCCCCTTGAGGGGGAGGGACAGGGAGGGGGGTACGGCGGGGTTGAGGGGAGGAATCCTCTACACGAACCGGCCCAACCTGTTTCAGCCGTCTGTCCGTTGGTGCTCACACCCAGCGGTCCGGTTGCACTGAGGACCCCCCACCCTAACCCTCCCCCTCAAGGGGGGGAGGGGATCGGAGTTCTCCGTAATGCCGAACCCAAGACAGCAAGGAGGGAATCGGACATCATCACCGAGGATAAAAGTGTCACAATCCACACGAAATCCTGAAGCGCCCTAAAAATCGCCACGCATCGGACCTTGGTGCGCCTTCTCCTTAGCAACCCTAGGCTTCAAACTTTTCATCACGCTTTGTGTTCGCACTATGGGTTGTCATTAGCGGATCACCGCTGCTTGGCAATGTTTCAGAAGTGAGAGAGGATAGCCTTCGACCATTGCAACCATATCGGCCTCACGGTTCGCGGCCAACTCGATACGTTCCGCGCCGGAACTTGAATGGTACTTGGGGGAGTGAGGGAAGGCGGATAAAATGACTCCCCCGACTACTCCACTGAGGGAGAGAGCACCCTTGGCACTCTTGTCATCGGGGGGGAACCTTCTGCCGGCCTGGGGATATAAGATATTCTCTGATTGTCAACCCCCCAACCCGCTTGTCATCGGGGGGGACTTTTATCGAGCCAGACAGCCTGCGTCGAGGCTGCGCAAGATTCCCGACTCGATCTTCCTGAACGCTAAGGCGGTTCGTGTCAAGCAGAGCAGGCGAGATTAAGGAGTAGAGCCATGTCGCTCGCAACGCAGATCATCGACCAGCAGGTCTCCGGTATCGTCGAGAAGGACGCGAATGTACTGGCCGACGAGCTTCGGCTGGGAACCGATACACAGAAGCATCGCTCCGCAGCGTTTCTGTTTCTCGTCGCCAGAACGGCTTTCGACCTTACCGATGAAGAAGCATTCGACGGCATTGTGGACGGCGGAAACGATTTCGGAGTCGATGCGCTCTACTTCGCGCCGCCCGACGACGGTGAGCTTCCCATCACGCTGATACAAGGCAAGTACAAAACCGACCTTCGCGGAGACTCCGCATTCCCGGAAAACGCCATCGCCAAGATGATCGACGCGGTCGGCACCCTGTTTGATCCGGTAACGGACGTGCAGTTGAATACGCGCCTGAAGCAGCGGGTCGAAGACATTCGTTCGTTCGTCAAGGAAGGCGCGATTCCACGGGTCACCGCGGTTGCGGCCAACAATGGAACGCACTGGACGGCGGAGGCACAGCAGCGCATCGACAAGGCGGCCAAGGAGTTCAACGGGCAGGTTGTCTGGCGGTACATCGGCGCCGAAGACTTGCTGGCGCTGTTGCAAGCACGGCAGCCCATCACCGCCGAGTTGCGGCTGACCGGACAGGCGACCGTCGAAACCTTCGACTTCCGGCGGGTCCTGATCGGACGCATGCCGGTTGCCGAACTCGCCCGGCTGACCGGCGCTTACGACAATCGGCTGTTCGACCGGAACATCCGCCGCTATCTGGGCCTAGCCGGCAACCGCGTCAACGAGGCCGTGGCCGAGACCCTGCGCGATTCGGCCAAGCGGCCCAATTTCTATTTCTACAACAACGGTATCACGATTACCTGTTCCCAGTTCCGCCACAGCGCGCTGCAACGGGAAAACTGGACCGTCCACGTGAACGACCTGCAAATCGTCAACGGTGGGCAGACCGCCCGGACGGTGCAACAAGTCCACCGGAAGAACGAGGCGGACGTCCAGGGGGCGGACGTGCTGGTCCGCATCTACGAACTACAAGAGAACGACGCCGCGGTCGTGGAGGCGATCACCCTTGCCACCAACAGCCAGAATCCGGTCGATCTGCGAGATCTGAAGGCGAACCACGAGCGGCAACGGGCGCTCATAGAATCGGTTGCCGGGTTGGGCTATACGTACCGGGCCAAACGCGAAGACCGGCCGGTATCGCCCAACGAATTTACGAGCGCCGTTGTTGCCGAAGCGGTTCTGGCGATCTGGCGCGAGCGACCCCATCAGGCACGGTTCAGCGGCCGAAGGCATTTCGGCGCGTTGTACGACACAATATTCGATCCCAAGCTGAACGGGGCGCAGGCGATCATCGCCGCGCTGTTGCTCAGACATGCGGAAAACCGCCGCAAGCGACCGCCGCACAATGCGCCCGACTTTCTGGCGTACGGTTCTCGCTTCGTCGCCATGCTGATGGGCCGCTATCTCCTGGAAGAAATGGGCATTCCGCTCGATCGTCTCGATCACCGGAATTTCACACAGGCGCGCAACCTCGTAGAGCAAAAATCGGACGGCTACGTATCTCGTGCCGAGCAACGAATCGAAGACGCGCTGCGACCGCTGTTCAATGGACGAGAGCGGACGTTGCAACGGCTGTCGGCGACCTTCCGCCGAGCGGACTTGATCGACACCCTCCTGAACGCCGGCGTGGAATCTTCGCGTTGATCTCCCTCGACACCACCGAAACCAGATATTCCTCCGGTTCCTCCATGATCCGCCACAGATGCAACCGAAAACAGAGTCGTCCGATGACCCTCGACCAGATCATCGCCGGGCGGATCGCCGAGCCGCCTCAGCGATCGCCAATTGCGGCGAGTGCTGGAAGAGTTGAGAGACAGCGGAATGATCGTCTCCGCAGGCCACGGACGGGCAGCGCGCTGGAAACGTCAGAAACAGGACTGATGTACGATCTTGGACCGACGCTCAGACTACAGGGGGCGCTCGGAGGGCGCTATTAGCGCACACGCCGGCTCATTCGATACGAATGAGCCGGCGTGTGCGTCTCCAACGTCCTGACTTCGACATGTCCGACCTCGAAATAAGCGAAGCCAACTCCGTCCAGTTCCCGATGATCCGCCACGCCGCGGAAGTGGGATGGGCGCCGATTCCGCCGCAAGCCGCGCTGAGCAAGCGTGGGGGCGAGGCCGGGATGCTGTTCCACGACGAGGTGGAGGCGGCGCTGCACCGATGCAACCCGTGGCTGGGCGACGAGGCCGTGCGCGCCGCGGTCGAACGGATCGAGGCGTTGCCGGCGACGATCGAGGGCAACCGCGAGATGCTCGCCTGGTTGCGCGGCGAACGGCAATGGTACGATGAGGCCGAACGCCGGCAGCGGCCCGTCCGGCTGGTCGATTACGACGCACCGGGCGCCAACACGCTGCACGTCACCTGGGAGTGGACGCTCACGCCCCCGGCCCGCAAAGGGAACCGCGCGGACGTGATGTTCGTCGTCAACGGCGTGCCGGCCGCCATCGTCGAGCACAAGAATCCCACGGACCGCGCCGCCATCGAAAAGGGCGTCGCGCAGGTGCGGCGCTACGAGTCGGAGACGCCCGAACTGTTGGGGACGGCGCAACTCTTCAACGTCACGCACCTGCTCGACTACTGGTACGGCGTGACCTGGAACGCCACGCGCCGCTTCATGGCGCGCTGGAAGGATCGCCCGGACGACAGCTATCGGTTCGCGGTCCAGTCGTTCTTCGAGCCGGCCGCGTTTCTGCGGACGCTACGGGACTGGATCCTATTCTACGTCGAGGACGGCGAGACGCGGAAGTCGGTGCTGCGCCAGCATCAGCGCCGCGCGGTGGACCGCATCGTGGAACGCTGCGCCGCGCCGGCCAAACGCCGCGGGCTGATCTGGCATACGCAGGGCTCCGGCAAGACCTTTACGCTGCTGACCGCGGCGCGCCTGATCCTGGAACGCAAAGACGACTTCCACACGCCGACGGTAATCGTCGTCGTGGACCGCACCGATCTGGAAGGACAACTCGGGGGCTGGGTCGAACGGCTGCTCGGCGAGATGCAGCAACAGGATATCCCGGTCTGGCGCGCACATTCCCGGGACGCACTGCGGGATCTGCTCACGACCGACCGGCGCGGCCTGATCCTGTCCATGATCCACAAATTCGAGGGCATCGAGAAGAACGCCAACACGCGCGACAACGTCTTCGTGTTCATTGACGAGGCGCACCGTTCGGTCGCCAGAGACCTGGGTACGTATCTGATGGCCGCGCTGCCCAACGCGACCATCATCGGCTTTACCGGCACGCCGATCGACCGGACCGCGCACGGGGAAGGCACGTTTACGATCTTCGGAACCGACGACGCACGCGGGTATCTCGACAAATACACCATCGGCGAGTCGATCGGGGACGAAACCACGCTGCCGATCCGCCACCGCATGGCTCCGAGCGAGATGACGGTGCCCGCGGAGCGGCTCGACCGCGAGTTCTTCGCCCTGGCCGAGGCCGAAGGCGTGACCGACGTCGAGGAACTCAACGCCGCGCTCGACCGCGCCGTCGGCCTGCGGACGTTTCTGACCGCGGACGACCGTATCGAGAAGGTCGCGGATTTCGTCGCCGAACATTTTCGGGAAAACGTGGCGCCGCTCGGCTACAAGGCGTTCCTCGTCGGCGTGAACCGCGAAGCCTGCGCCAAGTACAAACGCGCGCTGGACGCCCGGCTGCCGCCCGCGTGGACCGCGGCGGTGTACACCGAGAACGCCGCGGACGCCGTTGACCGCCCGCTCGTCGCCGAACTCCAGCTTTCGCCGGAGCGCGAGGCCGACGTCCGCCTCCGGTTCAAAAAGGCGGGCGAAAACCCGCGAATCCTGATCGTCACCGACAAACTGCTGACGGGCTACGACGCGCCGCTGCTCTATTGCCTGTACCTCGACAAACCGATGCGCGACCACGTACTCTTGCAGGCCATCGCGCGCGTGAACCGCCCACACGTGGACGCGGACGGCAGGCGCAAGCGGATCGGCCTCGTCGTCGACTTCGTGGGCGTGCTGCGCGAATTGCAGAAGGCGTTGCGGTTCGACTCGTCCGACGTGGACGGCGCGATCGAGGATCTCGACCTCCTATACGCGGACTTTCTCGCCAAGATCGAACGGGCACAAACGGCCTACCTTCCCGACGACATGGCCGGCCCCGCGGACGAACGGCTCGAAGACCTCGTCTATGGCGGTTTTCTGGACCCGGAGACGCGCCTTGAGTTTTTCAAAGCCTACAAGGAGATCGAGGCGCTATGGGAGATCCTCTCGCCGTCGCCGGCACTCCGCGACCACATCGCGCCCTACAAGCGGCTCACCCAGGTGTATGCCGCGGTGCGCAACGCGTATGCCAACCGCGTCAACTACGTAGTGGACCTGGCCAACAAGACGGGCCTTTTGGTGCGGGAACACGCGAATCAAGAGGGGCTCGGACGGCTGACGAAGACCGTGACCTTCGACGTGGAAACCCTCGAAACGCTGCGCAGCGAGTCGGGCCTCGCCGAGGCCAAAGCGTTCAATCTGGTCCGCGGCCTTCGGCAGGAAGTCGCGCGCCAAGCAGAGATGGGGGCCGTGCTGCGGCCGTTGCAGGAACGCGCCGAAGGCATTCTGAAGGATCTGGAGGATCGCAAAACCGCGGGGCTTGCGGCGTTGGACCGGCTGGCCGCGCTTGCGGAGAAGAAAGACTCCGCGATCGTGGCCCTGCGCGACAGCGGGCTTTCGCCACGCGCGTTCGGGGTGCATTGGGCGTTGAAGGACGAAGAGGCTCTGAAAGCCGAGTCCGTCTCGACGGTAGAACTGGCCCGGGAAGCGGAGACCCTTCTCCACCGTTTCCCCAATGCCGCGGCCAGCGCCGATGAACGCCGGCGGCTGCGTGCGGCCCTGTACCGTCCGCTGCTGCGGCTTGGGCCGAAGGCGCGGAGTCGCGTCGTGGAGTCGATACTGACCGTTCTGCTGGACACGGACACCGATGCGACTCCATGACGAACGGCGCGCGACCATCCGCCGCCGCGTCGCGGACTGGGCGCGCCGGCTGAACGTCCGTCCGCGGCTGGTGCGGGTGCGGAGCATGACGCGCAAGTGGGGTTCATGTTCGACGTCGGGTGTCGTGACTCTTGCCGACGATCTGGCCGATCAGCGCCCCGGCTTCCAGGACTTCGTCATCGCGCACGAACTGCTGCACTTGCGCGTCCCCAACCACGGCAAACTCTTCAAGGCGCTCCTGACGGCGCACGTTCCCGGCTGGAAACGCCACGACATCGGGCGCTAGTGTCTCAGCTCGAAGTTCCCGGGCTGATTTGGTGCCGCGACCGAACCCTCACCCCAGCCCTCTCCCAAGGGGAGAGGGGGCTATACGGCCTCCATGCCTTTCCTCCCTTCGGCCCTTTGACCGGTCCAGAGGCTTGCCGACCAAACCAGGAGCCCAGGAGAGATGTTTTACTTCTTCCCTAGTCCCTATGGGAAAAGACCTGAGGGCGGCCCGTAAGGAGCGAGGAAGGTTGGCTATTTACCGCAGGACTTCGAAGGCGGCTTTGCGGCCGTGGCCGTATCGGAAGACGGCAAAGTCGGCGTCGAATGAGATGACGCGCGAAATGCCCAGCCGCTCCATGAGTGCGAACGAGGTGCGGTCCACGAGCGAAAAATCCTGGTCGGGGAAGCGTTCGCCGATGGTCCACGCGGCTTCGAGGTCGATGTGCGTCGCCTGTTCGATGGTGGCGACGCCGTTTCGGAGGGCGCCCCAGAAGGTCTCCGCGGCGTGGGCGGACAGGAAATGATGCAGCAGCCGCCACGTCTCGATCAGGATGTGATCGCTCGTGACGAGCGGTTCGTCCGTGGACAACAACCGCTTCGCACGCCCGTTGTGCCGGTCACCCCGGTCGGCCGCGGCATACCAGGCCGACGTGTCCACGAAGACACTCATGGCAGGTCGGAATAGCGATACTTCCCGGCGCCTGTGGCCTCCGCGACCATGCGGGCTTTGTCCGTTCCGATGTCGGTGCCGGCCGACGTTCCGAGATCGAAGACCGCGGAACGGTCGGCGCGGCGTGGGGACTCGGTCAAGTCCTGATCGACGAGCCGGCGGATGTATTCGGCGAGCGAAACGCCGAGCGCGGCCGCACGCACGCGGACGCGCGTATGCAACTCGGCGTTGAGGGAGATTTGTGTACGTACCATCATTGCGCGTCCTTCATACCGCAATACGCATGGCGTATCAAGCGCGTTCGTTTCGCTGCGGCGCAACGATGCCGACCGGTTGCAGATACGACCGAGTTACTGCGCCACGAAGCCGCCATCGACCGACATGGCGTGGCCGGTTACGAACGAGGCGGCGTCCGAACACAGCCAGACGACGGACTCGGCGATCTCTTCGGGCCGTCCAGTGCGACCGACAGGTTCCATCGCCACGAGCGCTTCGCCGAGTTGCGGCTGATCCGCGGTCAGTCGTTCCACCATCGGCGTCTGAATCAGGCCGGGGCAGACCGCATTCACCCGGATGCCGGATTTGGCGTATTCCAGCGCCGCGGTCTTGGTCAGCCCGATCACGCCGTGCTTGCTCGCGACATAGGCCGACAAGCCCGCCACGCCGATCAGGCCCGCGCCCGAAGCCGTATTCACGATCGCGCCGCCGCCGTGTTCCAGCAGGCGCGGGATTTCGTACTTCATGCACAGCCACACGCCGGTCAGGTTGACGGCGATCACCTTGTCGAACATGTCGTCCGCATACGAGTCGGTCGGCGCGACCTGGCCCTCGATGCCGGCGTTGTTGTACGCGCAGTCGATGTGTCCGTACGTCTCCACGGTCGCGTTGACCATGGCTTCGACGCTCGCCGCGTCGCTGACGTCAACTTCGATGAAGCTGGCCGTGCCGCCCGCGGCTTCGACCATGCGCACCGTCTCTTGGCCGCCGTCCACCAGCTTGTCGGCAACCGCGACCTTGGCGCCCTCGCGGGCGAACGTCAGCGCGGACGCCCGACCGATGCCCGATCCGGCTCCGGTGATGAGTGCGATTTTTCCGTCCAGTCGTCCAGCCATGTCCGTGTCCTCCTTCTGTTTTTCGGAACTTACCGCCACAACGACCCTGGAGTCAGCGTCTCCTCGTCATACCCCCGTTCGAGCCGGGGGCAGGCTCTGCGCAAGCAGGTATCCATGTCCGGGATTCCCCCTTCCGCGGGAATGACGACCGAGTAGGACTGTCAAGTATGTAATGCCCTAATTCTTCCCGTTCGAGATTCGTCTTCTTCCGAGACGTTCCGACGCCCGGCACTAGATGACGCCCTGTGTTTTCAGTTCCGCCAAGCGGGTGTCGTCGAATTCGAGCAGGCGGCCGTATATCTCGGCGTTGTGCTGGCCGACTTCCGGGCAGGGCCGGTCGAAGCCGAGCCGATCACCCACGAACTGAATCGGCATGCCGAACCCTTTGACGTCGGGCACGACGCCGTGCCGGGGATGTTCCACGTCCACGACCATGCCGCGTTCGATCAGGTGTGCGTCTTCAACCAGATCGGCCGGGCTCAGAACCGGTCCGGCCGGGACCTCGTGTGCCTGGAGATGGGCGACCGCCTCGGCGACCGTGTACCGTCCGATCCAGGCTTGGACCAGTTCGTCCACGTCGGTTCGGTATTTCATGCGCTGCTGGAGATTCACGAACCGGGGATCGTCCGACAAATCCTGGCGATCCAGCGCCGCGAGCAGGCTCTTCCAGTTCTGAGCCGACACCGCGCAGATCGACACGTAGCCGTCCGTGGCGGCATAGACGTTGAACGGCACGCCGCCCGGATGACCGTTGCCGCGGCGCTCGGGCGACATGCCCCCCGCCATGTGCTCCACGATGTCGGGCAGCAAGAAGAAAGTTCCGTCCTGCATGGAAATGTCCACCCACTCGCCCTGCCCGGTCCTGGCGCGTTTTTGTAGCGCGGACAGAATACCGATCACGGCGAACAGGGGCGCGGTGGTATCGCTGATCGCGGCGCCGCAGCGCGCCGGCGGATGGTCGGCGAAGCCGGTCACGCTGTTGATGCCGCTGGCCGCCTGGACGATGGGATCGTAGGCGCGCCAGTCGCGGCGCGGGCCGTGCTGGCCGAAGCCCGAGATCGAACACAGGACGAGACGCGGGTTGGCCTCGCGCAGGGTCGCGTAACCGAGCCCCATCTTGTCCAGCGTGCCGGGCGAGTAGTTTTCCACCACCACGTCGGCCCGGGCCGCCAACCGCAGGAACAGGGCGGTGCCGTGCGGGTCGCGCAGGTTGAGCGTGATGCTCTTTTTGTTGCGTGCGCGGTGCAGCACCATCAATCCGATGTCGTCCTCGTCCTGCCGTTCCATACCGGCCCCGCGGCGGCCGGCCCACGGCGCGCGGTAGCGGTGCGCCTCGCCACGGCCGGGCGGCTCCACCTTGACGACCTCCGCACCGAGGCCGCCGAGCAGCAGCGTACAGTACGGCCCGGCCAGAAAACGGGTCAGGTCCAGCACGATCAGATCTTGCAGCGGCTTCACGGCTTCCTCCGGCTCGAGTCCGGGGGACGGTATCCGAATCCGTCCGGAATGAGAAGCGCGCGGCTTGACGGCCCCGCGGGCGAACCCTAGCATCGGCGCGCATCACCGCGCCCGTGAGGCGACGACCGAGGAGGGACCCATGAAATTCGGGGTGTGCGTTTCCACGAAGATCGACGACTGGCAACTGGTGCAATTCGCCGAGGATCAGGGTTTCGACATGGCCTGGATCCCCGATTCGCAGATGATCTGGTCGGACTGCTACGCCACCATGGCCCTGGCCGCGCAGCACACCTCACGGATTCGGATCGGCACCGGCGTCGCCATTCCCGGCACGCGCATTGCGCCGGTGACTGCGCACTCGATCGCGTCCATCAACCGGATCGCCCCGGGTCGCGTCTTTCTCGGCATCGGCACCGGCCACACCGCCATGCGGGTGATGGGCATGCAACCGATGAAGATCCGCGACTTCCGCGAATATCTGCGCGTCGTGCGTACCCTGCTGCGGGGCGAGGAAGTCGATTACACCTACGGCGACACGACCCGCACGATCCGTTTTCTCCATCGGGACTTGCGTTTCGTGAATCTCGAAAATCCGATTCCCATCTACGTGGCGGCCAACGGGCCGCGCGCGTTGCGTTGCGCGGGCGAGTACGGCGACGGTCTCGTGTCGGTATTCAACGAGCGCGCCGACGTGGTGGCCCACAACTTGGCGCTCGTCGGCGAAGGCGCGCAGCGCGCCGGCCGCAGCCTGCCGGACGACTATTTCGTGGCGGCGTTCACCTCGGCGGTGGTGCTCCAGCCGGGCGAGGCGCTCACCTCGGACCGGGTGATCGAGGAGTGCGGCTCATACGTCACGGCCATCATTCACTTCGTGTGGGAAATCTATCAACAGACGCGGGACGAAGCCGTGATCCCGGAAGCCTACAAAGGCATCTGGGACGAATACTGCGCGTCCGTGGAGAAGATGGAGACGTCGCGCGAGAAACGTTATCTGCAAATCCACAACGGGCACTGCACGTTTCTGGTGGCCGAGGAACGGCGTTTCGTCACGCCCGAGACGATTCGCGGCACGTGTCTGGTGGGCGAACCGGACGAGATCATCGACTCTATCCGTACCTCCGAGAAAGCCGGGCTCAAGGAGGTCACGCTGCTGCCGTCCATGGACCGCGCCCGCGACGTGTACAAGGACTTCGCCGAGCACGTCATCGAGCGGTACTGAGACGACGGAGGTCGGGCCTCCGGTTCGACTTGGAACCTTGGCCCCCCCTCCCTAGCCCTCCCCCTCAAGGGGGGAGGGAATAAAAAGGGAACTACCTGCAGGAGGGTCCCGCGCTCGTTGCGACATCCTTCGGCAGGCTCAGGGACCGGGTCCACGGCACCGCAAGCTCAGGGACTTTTCCCCAACCCCAAGTTCGTTGAGCTTGTCGAAACGAACCCCGATGTCGCCTCAGCCTTCGCACCCTACCCCCCATCCCCTCGACTCTTCGACAAGCTCAGAGTCCTGCCTGTTACGGGCGCACCTCGAAGTAGGCGTTGATCGGGTTGTCGAAGTCGTGGCTGGCGAAGCGCGTGAAGCCTGCGGCGCCGACCATGCGCCGCGCCACCGGCTCGCTGAAGCCCAACGTGCCCAGCCCCTCGCCGTCGGGCGTGGACATGGCCGACGACATGCAGCACATCACCGAGAAGCCGTACAGCAGTGGCGCGAGCGGGTTCTTCTCCAGGTTCTCCTCGAAGCTGGGAAGGCTGTGGATGTCGGCGATCAGCCACGTGCCGTCCGGCTTGAGCGCGCTGTAGATGGCCTGAATGACCGGCGTCGGGTTCGGCATGTCGTGCAGGCAGTCGAACGTCGTGATGAAATCGAAACTCCTGTCGGTGGGAAGCGAGTCGCCGTCCGCGTCGTGAAAGCTGACGTTGGCGACGCCGGCCTCGGCCTTGTTCTGCTCCGCGCGCGCCAGGGCGTGCTTGGAGATGTCGTAGCCGTGGCAATCCGTCTGCGGATAGGCTTGGGCGATCTTGAGAAGCGCCACGCCGGCGCCGCAGCCCACGTCGGCAACCTTGGCGCCCGCCTCCAGCTTGGGCACCACACCGTCCAACGCGGGCAACGCCTTGGGTACGAGGTGAGCCTGGAACCACGGCGCCAGAAACCGCTCGATGCCGCGCGCCCCCTCCGGTCCGAACGCGTCGTACGGCAGGCCCAGGCCGGTCTTGAACGACTCGGGCAACCGCTCGATGACGCCCATCTGCTGCGGGAGCGAACAGAAGCCGCCCGCCAGAAACGCCGGACTCTGTTCGTTGGAGAACACCAGCGCCCCCTCCGGGGACAACTCGAACGTCCGTTCCCCGCGGTATTCCAGCAACCCCGCGGTCGTCTGACCTTCCAGCCATTCGCGCACCCACCGTTCGTGCAGGCCGGTCTTGGCCGCGAGTTCGTCGCTGGTCAGCGGGCCTGCGGCGTCCATCGCCTTGTAGAGCCCCAGCCGGTCGCCCAGATAGATCATCCCCGACGTCACCGCGCCGCCGAGAAGGCCCATCGTGTGTTCGGCCAGCTTCTGGACTTTGTCGCGGTCGATCTTGCGCGCGTATTTCTTCCGGTCCGGGTTGTCTGCCATGTCGAGCCTCCCTGTCGGTTTTGGAATTGCGGATTCGGTGCCGGGCGCGGCGTTCGCTTTGCCGGGAACGTGACGGGGTGTCAATCCGACTGGAAGTCCAGCCGAAAGCCTTCCATCTCGCCGCTCCGTTCGTCGGCCAATGACCCACGCGCCCCGGCATAGCTTCCGGGTGGATAGAACAAATACCCCTCGACACGTGCCCCGGGCGGAATCGGCCGGTCGGTCAGCGCCTCGGTCGGAAACGTAGCAGCGTCGCCACTCAGGGGTTCGACGCGGTCGCCCGAGGCGGCCACGAGCATCACCCGTGCGGTTTCCAGCCGGTAGGTGCGCTGGGTCGGGTTGGCGATCACGACTTTCACCGGCAGCGGGTCGATACTCGCCGTGCCGAAGACGATGTGCGCGTCCGTCTCGTCGAACGGCTGCACGGTGACCTTCACGGTGCTGCCTTGCCCGTCCGCCGCTCGTTCGTCGCCCAGGTATTTGTTGAACGCGGTATAGAAGCCGAGTTGGAAGTCCGTCAGGGCCTGGTAGAAGTTGATGTTTTCGAGCAACGGGCTATTCTCGTCGGTATCCATCTCGACCCGGTTGCGGTCGATGTAGCAGGTGATGGAGACCCAGGTGGACTCGCCGGCGGCGTTGCGGCCTTCCACCCGGCCCGCGGCGCTCAGGCTGGCGGGCCGGAACGCATCGACGGTGAACCCGCTGCTCTCGACCGCGCGGCGCATGACCCTGTTCGCCTGTTCGCACGGCGGAATCTCGGAGCGCGGCGCCAGATGCACCCCCTCCTGCTCGCACGTGATGCCGACGGACACGGGCTCGTCTTCGCCCCACGAGCCGCGCTGCTTGGCTTTGATCCGCCCCGCGGCTGTTTCGGAAGCCTGGGCGAAATCCGTCACCTCGTAGCCCAGCCGCTCGACCGCACGTAAGGCGTGGCGGTTGGCGTCCGTACAACTCATCTCCGCATCGCGGACGTCGTACTCGTCCGTCGGCGCGAGTGCCGCCTCCGGTGCCGCGGCAGGCGCCGACACCGCGGGCAGGGTCTCCGCTACCGGAGCCGATGGACTCGTTTCCCCCGCCGGTGCCTCCGCGGCCTGCCGATCCTCCGAGCCGCAGCCGACGAGCAGAAGCGCCGGAACGGCGAGTGCGGACAAACGCAAAAAGGGCGGGAATGACATCGTTTTCCTGAATTATGGTGGGCTAAGCAGCCGGGACTCTACCAAACATCCGACCGCGGGGACAAGCGAGATGTAGTGTCTTCAGTTCGAATGTCACGCCGCGCTTCATTGCGCAGGGCAGGCTCCGTGGCTGCCCTTCCCGCGGCCCAGGGCAACCACCCTTCGGCAAGTTCAGAGCATCGCAGGGGGTTGCCCCTACGCCCTAGCCACAGACGTTTCCCGAGAGAAAAATCTGCAGATTACAGACAGGACGATCCCAGAGCTTTCCCCTAGCTTACATGCCATGCTCCTCTGGTCAAAAACCCTTCGACAGGCTCAGGGACCTCCCCCTAAGTTCGTTGAGCCTGCGGTGTCCTGAGCCTGTCGAAGGATCGAAACGAACCCCGATGTCACCTTAGCCTTCATCCTTCACCCCCGGCCCTTCGACCTTTCAACGATACCAAGGTGCTACCAGCATCAGGGACCGCAGGCTCGGGGTCTCGCCTGTTGAGCTTGGTCCCTGAGCCTGTCGAAGGGTGTAGAAAGGTCGGAGAGTGCCGCAACGGACGCTGGATCATCGCGTCTGTGATTTCCCTTTCTCAATCCTCCCCGCCCGCGTTACTTTTCTCGGCCAGACACGACCGCAAGGAGGGAGTCGATGAGCCTGGGACGCCGACCGACACGATTGGAACATATCGCCGGAATTGGGGTCGACCGTGTGGGGTCGACCGCCGATGCGGACGCCCGCGACCTGCTGCGCCTGGAGAACCTGGACGTCGACATGCCACCGGACGAGGCCGCTATCGCCCGCACGAAGGAGGCGACGTCCATCGACGCCGACAATAGCTATCTGCCGTTCGTCGGCCAGTTGCGACTACGCCAAGCCGCCGCGGCCCACGTCTCGCGGGTGTCCGGCGTTTCCTATTCGGGCGAACGGAACTGCGTCATTTCTGCCGGCGGGCTGTCCGGCATTCTGAATGCCCTGCTGGCGACCGTCGAAGTCGGCGACGAAGTGGTCGTGACGGATCCGACCTACGCCGGGCTCATCAACCGCGTCCGACTGGCCGGCGGCGTCCCCCGCTTCGTGCCCTTCCGTTTCCGCCCGGGCGACACTTGGACGCTGGACCGGGACGCGCTGCGCACCGTGGTCGGTCCGAACACCAGCGCCATGCTGTTGATGTCACCGTCCATGCCATCCGGCGCCTTTCTGGACGCGGACGACTGGCAGACCGTGGCCGACCTGTGCGTCAAACACAATCTGACGTTGATTCTGGACGCGGCTATGGAACGCCTGCTGTTCGACGGTCGCGAGGTCATCCATCCCGCAGGATTGCCGGGCATGGCGGAACGTACGATCACGGTCGGCAGCGCGTCCAAGGAACTCCGCATGATCGGCTGGCGGGTCGGCTGGACGGTCGCGCCCGAAGCCCTCATGCCCGACTTGGTGGCCGTTTCCCTTGCCAACGTCGTGGTGCCGGTCGGCATTGCGCAGGACGCCGCGGCCACGGCGCTGCTGCGCTCGTACGACACCTTGCCTGCTTACATCGACGAGTTGCAGCGGCGGCGCGACGTCATCCTGCACGACTTGGCCGACCTTCCTGTCGGCGTACCGGCCGGGGGCTGGTCGCTTCTGCTGCGGACGACCGATTTCGGCATCAACGGCGCAACCCTGTCCGAACGCCTTCTGGAACACGGCGTCGCCGCCACGCCCATGAACGGCTGGGGGGAGACGCACGCTAGGCAGTACGTCCGCTTCGTCTTCGCGAACGAGCCGGTCGACCGCCTAGCCCTGTTGGGTGATCGGCTGCGGGCGGCCTTGCGGTTGTAGTTGAGAAGAACGTACTGCCGCGGGGAGAAGGCCGACGCGCAGAATCGCGTCGCGCCCTTCACGTTACCCTCCGAACCGAGGTGGGCTCACCCACGGATTCACCAATGCGGCCCCGGTGTTTCGGAACTCTCTTTCGTTTCTTGTCACGATGGTGAGCCCGCGGTTGAGGGCGGTTCCGGCGAGCATGGCATCCGGCAGGTGATGATCGAGTGGCTCGCCACGCCGGCGCCTTTCTTCCATGACGTTTGCACATGCGCGAGCGTCGTCAACGGTCCAGTCGAATACCCGTCCCCCAAAGACCTCGTCGAGAATACTCCGGAACCGTTCACCAAGGTCGTGTCGCCGCCGGCCGGGTTCCAAACGACCGAGACCGTTCAGGATTTCCCAAACAGTAATGGAGGCGACACCAAGACCCTTCCGAGCCGTCCGGTTGAGAAACTCGGCGACTCTTGGCTCCGGGGTCGGGCGCATCATCTCGGAGATAACGTTGGCGTCGAGGAGATAAGCCGAAGGGGCATTCATATTGAGTCTTCGCGTTCGAGCTCGACCGGGCGGTAGCCATAGCGATCTCTCAGCGACAACTCGACCCCATGTTCAGGTCCGAAATACCGCTTGAATACTTCCGAGGGCATGGCCTCTTGCCGAGCACGCTCCCGCTTTTCATGGATCAGCTGGCGGACGAATTCTTCCATGGAAATGCCGAGATGGCGGGCTTCGCGCTTCAGCCAGGACTTGTCCCCGGGATCCAGGTGACGGACAGTGATAGTAGTGTTCATCAGTCTTCTCTCCTGAGCTGGTGTTCCCGAATATCCCATAGCCGCGGAGGCTAGGACTCGCAAATTTTGCTGTCAAGAACTGTAATCTTCACCTCGCCAACCCACACATACACCGAGGATTCGTATGAGGGGGACAACTGGGCAAAAGCCTGCCCGCACCTGCCGCAAATTGTGATGTTCGGTTTTCACCGAAGCCCTATCGTCCGTCGTCCGACAATCGTTGCCTGCACCAGACGAGAGATTCCCGGAACTTGACCGCTCCAGGAATCTCGCTCTAATGCAGAGCAACAAGACTAACGGAGGCTCGGACCATGCCCATCGTCAACGTCCATCAAGCCAAAACCCAGCTTTCCCGCCTGCTGGCTCGAGTCGAGGCGGGCGAGGACGTCGTCATCGCCCGCCGGGGCGAACCGGTCGCCCGGCTCGTCCCCTGCAAGCCGTGCGGGAAGCGCCAGCCCGACACCCTGAAAGGGAAAGTCTCTATTCCCGACGGCTTCTTCTTCGACCCGCTGCCGGAGGAAGAATTGAAAGCCTGGGAAGGCAGGTAGGGACAGGTTGCAGTCGTGCGCCTCCTGCTGGACACCCATGCGTTCGTCTGGTGGACGGTGGAGTCTGGGCGTTTGTCGGCAAGCGCCTACGGGCTCATTGCGGACGAAACCAACACCGTCATCGTCAGCGCGGCATCGGCCTGGGAAATCGCCACCAAGCACCGCATCGGAAAACTCTCGGAAGCTGACGCCCTTGCACTCGACGTGGCCGGGGTCATCGCCAGCCAAGGCTTCGAGGAGTTGGCCATCAGCGTCGAAGACGCTGAACGCGCCGGGCGCCTTCCCGGCCCACACCGAGACCCGTTCGACCGCCTGCTCGCCGCCCAGGCACTCGCCCGCAACTTGGTCCTCGTCTCCGTGGACCGGGTGTTCGGCCGGTACGGCGTCAACCGCATGTGGTAGGGAAATTCCATGCAAGACGATCCTTCGCCCGTTTCGACCCCCGGCGACTTTCGGCACATAGCCCGCGTGGCAGCGTTTTCAGCGGCCCGCCCGACAGGATAAGAAGACCGCCATGCCGCGCCTGCAATTCAAGGGGAAGGTGTTCGTGGAGAATCTGCATCTTGGGGTGCCGTACCACGAGTTGACGCCGGTGCGGGGCAAGGGGCTTTCCAAGCCGGTGAGTTTGCACGACAACCTGATCGTGCATGGCGACAATCTGGCGGCGTTGAAGGCGATGTTGCCGACGTACCACGGCAAGGTGAAGTGCATCTACATCGATCCGCCGTACAACACCGGCAACGAAGGCTGGGCCTACAACGACCGCGTGAACTCGCCGATGATGAAGGACTGGCTCGGCAAGGAGGTGGATCGGGACGACCTGACCCGGCATGACAAGTGGTGCTGCATGATGCTGCCGCGGCTGAAGCTGCTGCGGGAGTTGCTGCGCGACGACGGGGCGATCTTCGTGTCGATTGACGACAACGAAGTGCATCGGCTGCGGTGCTTGATGGACGAGGTGTTTGGGGAGGAGAACTTTCTTACGACGGTCATCTGGCAGAAGGTGTTCTCGCCGAAGAACACGGCCCGGCACTTTTCCGAAGACCATGACTTTGTGTTGGTGTACGCACGGGATGCCGAACAATGGAAGCCAAACCTAATGGAGCGACCGACGGGCGCCACCGACAGATATCGCAATCCGGATGGTGACGAACGCGGCCCTTGGTCATCGAGCGACCTTACCGCCAGAAACTACTACAGCCAAGGGACTTATGAAGTGGCGAGTCCATCGGGGCGGACTTTCAGACCATCTGTGGGCAATTACTTCCGGGTTTCGCCAAGCAACTTCAAGGCGCTTGATGACGATGGCCGGATTTGGTGGGGTAAGAATGGCAATGCGATGCCACGGCTCAAACGGTATCTGTCGGAGGTCAAGAGCGGTGTGGTTCCACAAACGCTGTGGCACCACGCCGATGTAGGACACACACAGGCCGCCAAAAAGGAGCTTGTGTCCGTCCTGAACTTTGAGCGGTCCGAGGACGTTTTCAACACGGTCAAGCCGACGACCTTGATTGATCGCGTGCTCCGCATCGCCACCGACAAGGATTCCATCGTCCTGGATTCCTTCGCTGGTTCCGGCACCACCGGCCACGCCGTGCTCGCCCTCAACAAGGAGGACGGCGGCGAGCGCCGCTTCATCCTCGTCGAGTGCGAGGAGTACGCGGACGCCATCACCGCCGAGCGGGTTCGCCGCGTCATCAAGGGCGTGCCGTCCGCCAAGGACGAGTCGCTGCGCGAAGGGTTGGGCGGCACGTTCAGCTACTTCAAGCTCGGCAAGGCGATGCGGAAAGAATCCATGCTGGATCGGGACAAGCTACCGAGCTACGAGAGGCTGGCAGCGTACATCTTCTTCACGGCCACGGGCGAGGAGTTCGACGCGGCGAAGATGCGGCCGCAGCGGCACTTCATTGGCCGCAGCCGCAACTACGACGTGTTCCTCATCTACACGGACGACTTCGAGCAGTTGAAGGATTTGGCGCTCACCATGGACGTCGCCCGCAAGTTTTCGCGGGTTGAGCGCCCGAAGCTGGTGTTCGCGCCCACCAAATACCTCGATCAGGAGTTCCTGCACCAATACGGCATCACCTTCCAGCAACTGCCGTTCGAGATCTACGAGACGGTGGATCGGCTGGGGCGATGATTCTCAAGGAGTACCAGAAGACGGCGCTGCAGGCCGTGCGGACGTTCCTCGACTTGCTGATCGAATGGCGGCAGAAGGAGGAAGCCGTGCGCGAGGCCGTGCCGGATGCGGGCTTCGACTGGGTGGCGCGGGCATGGGATCGGGCGGGTACGGGTCGTGCCTACCTGCCGCGCGTGAACGGCCTCGGCGAGTCGCTGCCCACTTTCTGCTTGAAGATTCCCACCGGCGGCGGCAAGACGCTGCTCGCCACCAAGGTGATCGACTTGGTGAACACGCACTACCGTCGCCAGCAGACCGGCTTGGTGCTGTGGATCGTGCCCACGACGCAGATCTACAACCAGACGTTGAAGGCCCTGAAGGACCGCGACCATCCCTACCGCCAGCAACTCGACGTGTCCTCCGCCGGCAAGACGCTGATCTTGGAGAAGAACACCGGCTTCAAGCCGCAGGACGTGCGCGAACGCCTCTGCGTGCTGCTGCTCATGCTGCCGTCCGCCAACCAAGTGACCAAGGAGCGGCTGCGAATGTTCCGGGACAGTGGCGGCTACGACAGCTTCTTTCCCCAAGAAGACGACGCCAGCGCTCAAGAAAAGCTGCTCACAGAGGTGCCGAACTTGGACGCCTTCGAGTCCGCAGGCGGCGTGTGGGGTAGGCTGGCCAAGACCTCCTTGGGCAATACGCTGCGCCTGTTGCAGCCGCTCATCATCTTGGACGAAGGCCACAAAGCGTACAGCGTCAATGCGAAGAAGACGCTGGAAGGCTTCAACCCCTCCATGATCGTCGAACTCTCGGCCACGCCGCCGAAGGAAGCCAACGTGCTGGTGGAGATCACCGGCCAAGCGCTGAACGCCGAGGAGATGATCAAGCTGGACTTGAACATCCACAACAAGGCCAGCGTCAGTTGGCAGGACACGCTGCTGGCCGCCATCGAACATCGGGCGTCCTTGGAGGCCAAGGCGCGGGAACATGAAGCGGAGACCGGCGCCTACATCCGCCCCATCTGTCTGGTGCAGGTGGAACGCACCGGCAAGGAGCAACGGCAGGCGGGCTTCATTCATGCCGAAGACGTGCGCGAATACCTGCTGCGCCACCCCGCGATCAGCGCCGAGCAGGTGGCGGTGAAAACCAGCCAACGCGACGAATTGAAGGAAGTGGACGAAGCCGGCGGGTTGCTTTCCCGAGACTGCCCGATCCGCTTCATCATCACCAAGCAGGCGTTGCAGGAAGGCTGGGATTGCTCCTTCGCCTATGTGCTGGCCATCCTCACCAACCCGGGGTCGAAGAGTGCGCTGACTCAGCTCGTCGGGCGTATCCTGCGGCAACCGTATGCCTGCAAGACCCATGTGCGGGAACTGGACGAGAGCTACGTGTATTGCTTTCAACGGAAGGGCGGCGACTTGCTGCGGGAAGTTCGCAAGGGGTTCGGGCTGGAGGGGTTGCAGGGCTTGGAAGGGCGCGTCAAGGCCGATGCGGAAGAACGGCCCGGCGGCTTGGCGGTCTCCGAGCAACGCGAGCGGTTTCGCCGAGCGGCGGGGAGCCTGGTGTTGCCGACGTTCATGATCCGCGACGGCCGCCGCTGGCGGTTGGTGCATTACGAAGCGGACATCCTCTCCCGCGTGCCCTGGGACGAAGTGGACGTCAGCCCCCTGTTCAGCTTGGACTTGCAAGCCCAAGGGAACAAAGACGCGACGCTGCGCGCCGGACTGGATTTCGAGCCGCTATTCGCGGACGTGGATGCAGTTGGGAAGTCCGCGAGTTCGGAGACCGGCATCGACACCTACTTCGCCGCCAGCCACCTGCTCGACGCCATGCCCAACCCGTGGCGCGGCGCCGAAGCCACCGAGCGCGTCTTCAACGCCTTGCTCGAGACGCACGCCCGCGAACAGGTGCTGGCGAACACCGTGTTCATCCTCGAAGAACTCCGCAAGCGCTTGGAGGCGGAGCGGGATCGCCTCTCCCAGCAAGTGTTCGCCGAACTCCTGGACGCCGGCACGATGCGCTTCATCGTCGTCACCGACGATTTGCAGTTCACCCGCCTGCCCCGACGCATCGAATCTCTGGCAACCGAGCGCCAAGCCAACCGCGAGGACGGCAGCCAGTACCAACTCAGCCTGCTCGACCGCGTGAGCGAAGGCGAACTCAACGGCTTGGAGAACAAAGTCGCCACCTACCTGGATCGCCAAGCCCGGCTCTTCTTCTGGTACCGCAACCGTCCTCGCAAGGACTACTACGTGCAAGGCTGGAAACCCCAACGCATCTACGCGGATTTCATCCTCACGCTGCAACCCGACGAGCCGAACCAAGACGACGAGTTCCACCAAGTGTTCGTGGTGGAAACGAAGGGCATGCACTTGAAGGAAGCGGCAGACACCGCCTACAAGCGCTCGGTATTCGACATCTGCTCCGAACACGCGAAGAAGGCGAACTGGGCGGACTTCGTGCCGGCGATGCAGGGGAAAGTGGTGCGGTACGAAGTGGTGGATGAAGAGGAGTGGGAGCAGCGGTTGAACGGGATGTTCGCTCCCCCGCAGTGAAGGCGGTTCCGCTTCATGGCTTGCTCGCTTCATCTGCGTCGTCGGATTCGGACTGATGAGGAGTCGTCCTTCGCCAACGGTCCAAAAGCACACCTAAATTCTCCCGCATACGTTCCAGATTCTCGATGATGATAGAGTGTAAGACAGCCTCATCTTGCGGGACCTGTCCATCTTGCGTTCGCGCTGCATTGTCGGGGCCGTCGGGCCGTTCCGGCTTGGCGGTGTCCTCAACGGGTTCTGCAATATCGGAATCGACAACCTCGGTGTCGATTTCGTCCCCCGATTGTGAACGAGAGAAGAAGGACATCCATTCTTCGAGTTTGGATCGTAAGAATATCTCTTCTTCCTCCAACCCTTCCAACTCCTCCGTAGTGACCGGGCGTGGGCGGGAAATTTGAGTGAGCAAGAGGCCGGCAAGTACGATCCGAGTCAGGATTGCGAACGTTTCCTGCAACAGTTCTTCATAAGTATTGGAGTGCTGGAAGTTTCTCCAGGGATTCGCCTCCGCGGTGAGACGGCCAAGCACGGCGACTGCATTTCGGTATCCGCCGAGTGGATCGACCGGTTCCGGAAGGGCACGCCGATGCATCCAGAGTTTGAGAATCAGATTGACCGCCCGTGTCTCGGCCGCGGCCTTCGGAGGCCCATCTGTCCGGTCGGCTTCGGCCAAGACCTCGGCCAGATGATGCGCGAGCCAGCACTCCAGTACGGTTCCACGGTCTTCCAGTTCAAGCTGTCGAACGATGACCCGCCCAAGTGCCAAGACGTCCTTCGGCGACTTCAAGGCCGCCTCGTCCGTCAAGCCGGTAGAGGCGTATGAATCGACCTTCCGGCGTGGGGTTTCCTTCTTCGTCAGCGTATCGTCGAGCTTCTCGGCCACGGCGTTCCACCTCCACTTCTATGATCAGGTCCAACTCCTGTCCGCGCAGGAAGTTCAGCAGTTGCTCCTTGTGTACGAGCAGACGTTGGCCGGCGACGGCGAACCTCACCATATATTTCTCGTCATCTTCGGGCGGCTCTCCCCAGACCTCGTAGGCGAACATCGGCTGCTTCGCATGGGGGCTGGACCAACGGGGCCGTCCGGCCGCGTCCCGTATCAGATCGCAAGCAACGATAACCCGTTGCCCCGGGCGTGCACCGATGTCGGAGGCGTACCCCCGGAAGGGATCCTTCTCATCGATGCGGCCTTCCCGAATGTCGCCATTCTGCAACCATCCGAGCAACCGATAGGGCGCCTCGTCGATTTCGGCTCGGTCCTCGCTTTCGTCGGGCAGTTTGTAAGCCCAAGAGTCGTCTATCGTCTGCAGCGCCCGAAGAAGAAAGCGTCCGGTCGAAGGTTCGACGAGGGCGCTAGTGACACTTATCGTTTCCCTACGATCATCCGAACGGCGTTCCGAGTAGCCGGAAACGGCGACATGATCCGGCGAATCGCTTGGAAGGATTGCAGAACGATGGACGGACTCTCCGGCCATCGAAGCCCAATCGTCCAACGCCTCGGAGTCAGGCTGCCAGTTCCGGGCTTCAAGCGGTGTCGGAACCAGGAGGTCCGCCAGCCAAATGGGCGCCTCCGCGAGCTTCTCGCGGCTGACCCGATCGCCGAGTTCATACCGATTGTCCCCACCAGAAGAAAAGAGGCGTTCGGTTTTCAGCAATTCCCCCGCCGCGCACCACATGGCGTGCCATTCCAAGTGAGTACTGAGCCGTTCCAGCGTTGGTATGGATCCGTGGCGGTGACCCCACGACATCCAATCCCTGTCGTCGAACCGTCCACGTCGCCGTTCTTTGTCCCAGTCCCAAACGTTACCCTGGTAGCCCCAAACGTCGATGATCCAGCGTTCGACTTCCCGAAGGAAACGTTCGCCGTCCACACCGGCGAACGCTCTCGTCACTGGTTCGTACCAGTAGCGAAGGGTATCCAGCCAATCGAACCGAAACCGGCGGCCTTCGTCACTGTCGGCAAAAGTGCTTCCCAATATGCCCTTGGCCGGGACTGGTGGGAAAGGCGTTTCGTTGACGCTTTTCAAATCCGAAGATTCCGCTTCGGTCAGCGACAAGCACCCTGCCGCCACGAGCTTTTCACAGGCGTCGCGTGTGAAGGAACGTACCAGGAGATGAGGAAACGAATCGTCGAGCGCGACCCGTAACAGGGTGCGGGCGACGCAACTGGCGAGGCCGGGATTCTCGATGGCGATCCGGTCCCAGGTCACGACGAACCAGAGACGGGCCGCAAGCCAGTAGAAGGCAACGTCCCGCCCGCGAAACGCCGGTTCTTCGCGTCGGTCGTACTCTGCGACCAGCGCCACCAAGGTCGCATCTTCCCCTGTTCGGGCCAAGCGTCGAACGGCGTGGGCCGCGCGCCAACGCAGGCGGAGATCACAGTCACCCAGATAGGCGAACAGGAAACGCGCCACCGCCTCGTTCATCTGTCGCGGCAGTTCGTGGAGGCGTACCGGCTGGTCCTGCTCGTCGGTCGGAATCCGTTCCGCCAGCCGCCCGACGTACCAATCGACCAACCGGGCGGCATCCGACGGTGCCAGTTTACACCCGATCTTTCCCGCCAGATTGAAGAGACGCTCCGCGCCGAGACCGTCCACATGGCGCTCGATCCCGCGGAGCATGAGAGACTGCTGTTCGCTATCGGAAAAGCCCGCCCGCTCCATCGTCCGGAGCAGACACTCTTCTTCATCTCCGAAAGAGCGCGGCATCTCCGGAAACTGCGCCACGATAATCTCTGGCAGATTCGTCCTGCACCAATCCTGTACGGACGGACTGGCGCTCCACCAGTCGTCGATCGCCCGAAGCAGCGATCTTACCGCCCCGTCGGAAATGGAATGCTCTTCGAGCCCGGCAAGCGCCGTAAGGTGAAGAGAACGGTCTTTTGGCAGCACGGCCTTGCGGGCAGACTCGAATATGCCGTCAATGGGGAAGTACCCCGAAGCGGTTGCGGTTTTTGTACGATTCCAGAGATCCTGAACCGTGGCGTGCAGGAGTGGACTCTCGGTCAACGCTTCACGTTGCCAGACACGTGTATCGAACGAATATTTACCCTTCGCTTCTGGATCAACACCGTTGTCCGGTTTTTCAGTCCGGGTCGGCTGCAGCTTCGCCAAGAACCCTTCCTGACGAAGCGATGCGTCTGACCAGGGGCCGTGGTGACCATTCTGTTCGATGTATCGCACGACCTCGTCAAGCCGATAAGAAGAATTTCTGGTGAGCACGTCGTGGGCGGCTTCCTCGGCAAGAGCCGGGAAGTTTGCATGTGATGTCTGCCCGACTTGCTTCAGGACTTCGGCGATCACGTCGCCGCGGTCATCAGAGAGTAGAGCCAGAGCGGCAGCCTGTTCGGGCCTGAGCGTTCGTTCACTCAAAGCCGTTTTCAGTATGGGGGCCAAGGTGCCGTAAAGCCCGACGACTCCCTCGTCGTCCCACCGGGCCGCGTTCGCCAATGCGAGCGGAGTATCCAGGCATGCCAGACCGGACATCGCCTCGCTCCAAGGAAGTGGTCGTACCCGTCCAGTCGAATCGCTGCGTCCGCAATAACGTTGCTGAACTGCCGTGCCGTATTTCGCGCATCCGGAAAGTCCTTACCACCGCGATTCACGAGTTCGCCGAGCAACCGGATTTGGGCCATGATTTCCCAATCCAACTCACTGGCGGCTTCGACGGCGTAGTTGAAAATAACGTTCGCGTCCGGTTCGCTGAGTGGCTTCATGAGACGCGCGTAATTGACGAGCGTCTCGGATTTTTCGCTCGCCCCGACCCGCGTCGTTCGGATTTCGCCAGCGGCGGTAACGAGGTCTTTCAACAAAGAAGCATGCAGTTCGGGCCACAGGCTCAACCGTGCAATCAACAGTTCGTTGAGAACGTGATTTCTGCTTCGCCATGAACCACAAACTTTATCGGCAAAGTGTTTGATCGTCGGAGGCGCGTAGCCGGCGACGAGCAGGATTGCAGCGTGCTTCGCCGCGCAACCAAACATGGCGTGAGAACCGTGCTGACGCGAGATGTTCCAGCTATTGCGTTCAGGTTCACCGTGTATTTGACGAAGATCGTCTTCCAATTTGGATCGCGTCGGGCGGTTGACCAAAGTGTTGGCGACGGTGGCATATACGTCGAACACCACGTTCGCGAGTTCCCTCAAGTGACGGTCATGTTCCTCCGCATACCTGCGTTTCTGGTGAGGATTGTCCTTTTCGGATGCCGGTCGTGGCTCGAATATGCCCTCGGCCGTTAGTGTTCGACCCGCCCGTGCTTCTCTCAGCGCATACGCTCGGAAGAGGAGATCCAGTTTGAATGCCTCATGGTCACGGCGCCGATCGATCCGACGGAATTCAGTGTCGAGAAAACTCTCCAGCACCTTATCGACGATGTCATCCGCCGCGCGTTCGATTGTCAGGAGTTCACAAGCGGTCAACGCGACGTCGAGGACCTTGCCATGAATTGACTGCTGGCCAGGATCGAGAGTGCTGAGCTCGAAGAAGCGCCCTATACGAAGCTTCCGCCGCATGAGTTGAGTCAAGCCCCTGGCCATCCGTTCAGTGGCTATCGGGCGGCCGGCCAAAGCCAACGGAATCATGAGGAAAAGGGACCCGAGCGGCCTGAGATGGTCCGTCACGAGTGCTTCGATCTTGCTTTCGTGTCTTTCGGCGATCAATCGATACGGAAGCGTTAAAGCTACCTTCAAGGCGAGGCTCCTCGGCTTCCAGCTTCGAAGCATTGCAAGCGAAGCCTCTGGACCATCGAGTTTGAGTGCAGCCTCCACCGTGCTGGAGACGTCAGAGAGACCGATCTTCCATGCCCCTGGGCTGCTCCCATATTCGTCCTCATCGGAGATTTTTCGAGCTTGGAGCCAAACATTCAATGAGCGCCGTCCTGCTCGAACGGAGACCGCATCACTGCGATCCGCGTCGACCGAAAGCCTCTGAAACAGTAGCGGTCCATGATCTTCGACGTGCTTCCCGTCGGAAAGGATCAGGCGTCCCGCGGTTTCTTGTGCAAAGCGGGCCGCAAGGTCCGGATTCTCTACCAACAGTCTCCGTAAAGCGGTCTCGGTTTTGATGCCTTCCGCCCCAATCAGAACGAAATGCAGTGCACGCACGACGTCCCCTGCTTCACGACAGACCTTGATTGCAAGACGTAGGCGCTGTAATTCGGCTTCCCGGCGCAGAATTGGGTCTTTCACGGCGGATGGGGCAGATTCCCTTTCTACGAGATTCAACAAATCACGGCCGCGTCCGGCGGCGACGAGTGCGGCAGCGACGTTCAACGCCGCGTAACGATCGTCAGAAGCCCGTGTGAGGAGTCGTTCTGCAACTCGTTTTCGTACATCCGTAAGCTCGGCCTCTCCCTCGTCTCGCACGAACTCCTCAATATCTTCGTCGGCGAAATTCACCGTGCCGTTCTGCAATCGAATACCGGGCGCGAGGTCCACACAGACATCGGCGAGTTGCGTCTCAGTACTCTCCAGGACCGCAGCCAAGTCCGACAGGGGAACGGGGCGAGGCAACGCAATCAAACCGGCACATAGTCTTTGCACCTCGGCGACGTCACTTTTCTTGATCGCGTCTTCGAACCCCTGCCGAAAAATATCCGAGAGTGACTTCCCGGCGGGCCTCAAGCGGTCAAGGGCACGAGACGAATGGGGGCTATCGACCTCGTGAAGGGCATAGGATTGAACTCTGGGGATACCACCGGAGAGATGATGGAAGTCCTCGATCCATGATTCAGGCGCGGCCCATACTTGCGCAACGTTCTCCGCTGTTTCTTGTCGGCTGAACGGCGCTATTTCCATCCTGCAGTACGAGGGAGGCAAACGGAGATGCTCCAACCGTCCGGTTCGGGTCGCCACGATGAAACGGACGTTCTCCGGTAATTCGGTCAATCGCACGAAATCAGGAACGAATGACACTTCGACGGGGGCTCGTTGTTGCGCCGCATGGACCGAGTTGTCCGCGGCATCCACGGCAACGACGATCAAGGCGTCGGGATGCTCGGCGGCGAGTGCTTGGGCTGCGTGCCTCAGTCGGCTCGCAAACAGGCGCGGGTAGTCCGAATCTTTCCGGCGACTCAAGAGCAGCGGCAGATTCAGGCGGGCGGCAAGCTCGTTCGTCAACTGGAGAAAAGCATCCTGAGTACGATGGCGCAGTGCGCTGGGGTCCAGGTAGCGACCACCACCATAGCAGTCGTACTTGACCATGACCGATTCTGGAGGAAGGTCAGCTTCGATTTCCTGCAGGGCGGTCGTCTTCCCCGTACCGGCACGCCCATGCAGGCAGAGATATTGGAGTCCGGAACGGAGTCTTTCGATGGCTTCTCGAATAGGTGCACGGCTGACCAACGCCTCCGTCGGAGCGATTGCAGACGGACAGGGGAACATCGCGGCCTCCTCCGACGCGCCGAAGTGCAAGAGGACGGACTCGCGCGTGATCGATTCGCCGGCAAACTCGGGCCTCATCCGTTGGCGAACGAACTGCCTCAGTCCCGTGACGACTGGCTGAACGTCCTGATCAGTCCACTTGGCGATGGCTCGGAGTGCCCGTTCCTCAAGCGCGAAACGTGAGCCTGTGCCGGCTTCGAAGCTGAGAGCAGATGCAAAGGCTCGAAAATCATCAGCGTTCAGCCCTGCCGCACCTGCCGTATAAGCCAAGCGAACTTCCGGCTTTGCCGTACCCATCGGCTTACGCGTTGGAACGTTCATGGAAGACTCGGCCGCGCGTCGCACCGCCGGGCGGACATCTCCGTCGACAGGTTGGTTACTAACTCAGGACGACAGAAGGAATGGAGGGATTCTTGGCGTGAGACGCTTTCAGCTTTTCCGTAAGCTTTTTCCAGGGTTTCGCCAGCCGGGCGATGATCGACCGGTCGCGTCGTTGGCCTGCAACCAAACGTGCGACGGTCCACTTTTTATTCGGGTTTGCTGCTGAATATTTCAGCTGCACGATTTGTACGCGGTCGGCTTCGGTTGCGTTCCGCCCACCGAAGTACAAGGTGCAATCTACTCCGTCCCAAATGTCGGGAGGCACGCCTGCCTCGTCGCGGGCGCTCAGACCTTCAACCGTGACGGCTTCCAGACCGTCCTCTTTCGACAGAAGCCGAATGACTTGCCGGGTCGCCCACAACTCATGGAAATCATCTCCTGCGTTGGAGCCCCGGGCGCCTCTGAAATCAGTCAACGTCGTCTCCTGGCGGGGAAGTGTTTCATTTTGAGTGGAAGATAATTGCCGTTCGCCGCCTTACGCGCGCCCGCTCAAGTCCCCATTGGACAATTGGCTACCTTCAGTGAACGTCCTGATCTTCCCCGGCCATTCCAGCAGGACGACTTCTTCCCGGAGTTGTTCGCCGGTCACCGTCGAAGGCCGGGTCCGAAACAGGTCGATACCGGTGACGGTGTAGCCCAGCGACCGGGCAATGTCGGCCAGCAGCCGGCCGGTGCGGATCATCACGCGCAGATATGACGCCTGGTCGCCCACGACGTAAGCTAGCTTCGCGCCCGGTCTGAGAACCGGACGCAGCGAGGCGAGATGCCGGCGCATGCCGCCGAAATAGAGGCGGGTGACGCGCGGATACAGGCGCTCGAAGCCGGACGTTTTCCCCAGCGCGACCCGACGCTGCTCGATGGCGTCGGCAATGTTCCCTATCGCGGCGTGGTCCGCGACCTCCCGGTCGTCCGTGTCGGCTTTGTACACGCCGCGGGTGTTCGACCTGACCATGTGCTGTTTCAGTGCCCGCAATTCCCGTTTGTCACGGACGAGGCCGAGGATGACCGACTCCAGCCGCGTCGTACGCGTATAGTCTTTCTCGTTGGGATACGGCGGCGAGGTAATCACGGCGTCCACGGACTGCGGGGCGAGGAGCCGATCTGCGTCCCGGGAGTCGGCCTTGATGACCCGCGCCGGCACGTGCGCCCGGTCCTGGTGAAGACCAAGGTCGTGAATGATGGTGCGGAGATAGTCCGACCACGCTTCCGAAACCGCGGCGTCGTCCTTGATCCGGCCGACGCCGACTTCCGGGCCGAATTTCAGATTGCCGATGCGGTGGACGAGGGCGTTCGCCAATGCCAGCCGTCCGTATTTCCGCTCGTGGGGGCTGCCGTGTCCGTCTATGGCGTCCCGCAGAACCAGCGTCTTGTGCAGTGGAAGCGGACTGATCGAATCCTTGAGTAAGAGTTTCGCCTGTTCGGACGGCAGACTGTGAAGCGGAGGCTGCGGCCCATCGCCGTTCACGGAAAACAACGGTAGGCCACGGCGTTCGTCGAACCCCTGTTTCGCCAGGGTTTCGTTCACCGACGATACGACGGCCTCGGTGTAAGCCTCCAGTTCGGCGGGCTCTGCCGTCCAATCGACTTTCACCGCGCTGGCGAAATGCGCCATGGGGTTCGACTCGATTCCAACGCTCCCGATGCCGCGTTTCTTGCACTCGACCAACGTCGTTCCCGTACCGCAGAACGGGTCGAGCACCGTGCGGGAAGGCCCGACGCCGAACCGGTCCAGATAATCTGCAACCAAATGGGGCGGGAACGACAGCACGAATCGATACCACTCGTGGACCGTCCGGTCCTCGGCACGCACCTTGTTCCGGTCGTTGCGCGGGGCGGCGGTGTCCGGAGCGATGTCGGTCGGCATGGGCGTCGGGACGGCGGTTCGAGTGGATTCGGTGGACACTCTACAAAAGTGGCAATGACGTACAAGATGATCTTAGAGCTTTCCCTGGCTTCCACACCCATGCTCCCCTGGCCAAATACCTTCCCGTCCTTTGACCCTTCGACAAGCTCAGGGACCTTCCCCTCCCTCAGTTCGTTGAGCCTGTCGAAACGAACCCCGATGTCACCGCGGCCTTCGCCCCACCCCCGACCCTTCGAAAAGATCAGGCTCTAGCCCGTTGCGTTTGGTCCTTGAACTTGCGGTGCCTTGAGCCTGTCGAAGGATTGAAGTGTGCCGCAACGGGCGAAGGATCATCTTGTATCTAATCTCCCACAAAAATCCGCCGGCGACGGACAGGCGGGGCTATTTCACCACGTCCAACTGCCGCAGCAGCGGCACGATGTCCTGGCCGAAGCGGACGGTGTCGTCGTGGAAGGACAGGAAGATCATCAGCACCGCGTCCACGCCGGAGCGGTACAGTTGTGCGAGCCGTTCCACGACCTGCTCCCGCGTGCCGACGATGGGCAGCGCGCCGCCGCCGATCACGAACATCTCCTTGGTGAAATCGTCGAACGAGCCGCTCTCCAGGCCCAGGCCGTGCGCCCAGTTGGCCAGGGCGACGTCGTCGGCCTCGTCGATGATGCGCCGCTTCTCCGCCTCGGCCTCGCGCTCGGTGTCGCGCCACAGCACGAAGGGACAACTCGCGCTGCGCACCCGGCGGCCGTAGCCCGCGGCCCGCGTGCGGATGTCGGCCGTCATGTCGCGCGTGGCTTCGATGGACGGCGGGCTCAGGAATATCCAGTCGCACAGCCGCGCCACCACGTCGCGCGCGTCGTCGGACGAGCCCGCGTTGACGATGGGCGGGTGTGGCCGTTGCACCGGCTGCGGCATGACGTAGCCGCCGCGGATGCGATACCACTTGGAGTCGTAGTCGAACGTGCCGGGCTCCTCGGTCCACAGTCCCTTGAGAATGGCGATGAAGTCCGCGGTGCGGACGTACCGCTCCGCGTGCGGCAGCAGTTCGACGCCCATCATGTCGAAGTCGTGTGCGTTCCAGCCGCTGACGATGTTGATGCCCCAGCGGCCGTTGCCGATGTGGTCGAGCGTGGCGCCCATCTTCGCGGCGACCAGCGGATGGAACACCGGGACGTGCACCGTGGAATAGACCCGGATCGTCCGCGTGGCGGCCAGCAGCGCCGCGGCCCACGTCATGGTTTCCAGCGAACGGCCCATGTAATCGGTCTCGCCGCCGAACCCGCGCCAGCGGCTGACCGGAAACAGAAAGTCGAAGCCGGCGGCCTCCGCGGCCAGCGCGATCCGCTCGTTCGCCGCGTACGTCCAGTCGTCGGGCTCCGGCTTGTAACGGCTGATGTGGTAGGTGTGGCTGCAATTCGGCATGAAGATGCCGAGTTGCAGTCCGTCGCGGTCCGGTTCGACGGGGGGCTGAGTCGGGTGGCGCATGGCGGCAGGCGGGGCCGCGTCCGCACGCGCGCCCCGAACGTCGGCCTTCGTGACTATGCGAACGCCCGCGGGGGCGCAAGCGCGGGCCGCCTCAGTATAGACGCCGCGGGGCCACGTGTGGCAGGGTCAGCCGCATGACGGATACACACACGTCGGCAGGCGGCTATCGCTGGCTGGTGCTCGCCATCAGCGTGCTGGTCTTCACGTTCGCGTTCGGATTCGGCTGGACCTACATCGTCATGCTCGTCGGCCAAGTCCTGGCGGACCTGGACCTGGAGTTGTCGGATTGGGGCGCGCTGTGGGCCGCCATTTCGTTCGGCACGCTGGTGTCGGCCCTGATCGGCGGCATTCTCGGCGACCGCTACGGGGTGCGGCGCGTCGTGGCCATCGGCGTGTGCCTGATGGGTGGGGCCCTGCTCGGACGGGCGACCGCCGCGGGGTTCGTATCCCTGTACGTCTGGATGTTTCTGTTCGGAATCGCGCTGGCGCTGACCTTTCCCAACGTGCCCAAGGCGTTGGGCATGTGGTTCCCGCCGCAGGAGTTCGGCATGGCGAACGGGGCGACGCAGGCCGGCTATGGCGCGGGCGCGGCGCTGGCCGCGATCCTCACCCCGCTGGTGATCGACGCGGTCGGCGGCTGGCGTCCGCTCACCACGATCCTGGGCATGGCGACCATCGCGATCGGCATAGTGTGGTTTCTGACCGTCCGCGACCGGACGGTCGAGGCGTCCGGCGCCGCGGATGAGGAAGCCCTGGGTGCGCTGGCCGCGGTGAAGCAAGTGCTCCGCGTCCGCGACGTGTGGATTCTCGCCACGTGCTACCTGCTGTTTCTGGGCGGCTACATCGGTATCATCGGGTACGCGCCGACGTATTTCGCGGACGTCCAGGGCATGACGCCGGCCGCGGCCGGCTTCGTCATTTCGCTCTTTCTGTGGGCATATGTGGCCGGGGCGGTGATCCTGCCGTCGGCCTCCGACCGGGTCGGCCTGCGCCGGGCGTTCTACTTTCCCGGCATGTTCATCGCCGGTGCGTGCATGACCGCGGCCGCGTACGTGTTGGGCGCGCCGCTGCTGGCGGTCGCGGTCGTCTGGGGGTTCTTCGCCGGCGTGGCCCCGCTCGCCTTCGCCGTCCCACTCGAAATGGACGGGGTGGGGCCTCGCTTGGCCGGCTCCGCGGTGGGGATCGCCATCACCGCGGGATTTCTGGGCGGCGTCCTTGCGCCCATCCTGGGGATGAGGCTGGTGGACGTGGCCCCGTCGCTGGGCTTCTGGTTCTGGGGCGGCTGCTACATGCTGTCGGCCGTGCTGTTCCTGGTCCTCAAAGAGACCGGCCACGCCAGAGCGGCATAAAGAGGGGAATTCCGTCCCCCTAGTCGAAAACCCTCCGGCCCTTCGATCCTTCGACAAGCTCAGGACAACGCAAGTTCAGGGACCGAGCTTGATGGACTGGACCTTGAGCTTGTCGAAAGGTCGAACCACGTCGAAGAGTGACGGACCGAGCACAGGAGCATCTTGTAGATAATACCTCATAATAAAGGACGCCCCCTCCGACCTGCTAAGGGGGCGTCCCCGTTCAGGCGGGCGTACTTGTCACGCCTTGGCGCTCGGACGGGCGGAGACCTGCTCGTGCCAGCGAGCCAGGTTCTTCTGGTCGGGTTGCAGTTTGATCTTCGACACCCGGCCGAAATCCACCGCGCACAGGGCCACGATGTCGGCCACGGTAAACCGCGCGCCCGCGATGTATTCCCGGTCGGCCAGCACGCCGTCCAGCCACGCCAGCGTCTTTTCCGCCTTGGCTTTGGACACCGCGGCGTATTCCGGCACCTGAGGCACGCGCCCCTTGAAGAACTCGTGCTGCTGCTGGAACGCGAGCGTCGCGGGCTGGAACAGTTCGAGTTCCATGCGACGGTTCCACATTTCCACGACCGCCTTGTCCTTGGCATCCACGCCGAGCAGCGGCGGGTCGGGCTGCACCTCCTCGAAGTAGCGACAGACCGCGCCGGTCTCGGCGATGCAGGTGCCATCGTCGAGCTCCAGCACCGGCAGGGTGCCCATCGGATTGACGTTCCTGCGGAACTCCTCCCCGCGGTTCACGGCTTTCATGATGTCCACCTGTTCGCACGGCACGTCCAGGCCCTTTTCGGCAATGAAGACGCGGACCCGGCGCGGGTTCGGCGCGGTCGCGGCATCGTACAGTTTCATGGCGTCCTCCCTGAAGATGAGATTCGGCCAGCCTATGCGACGCCGTTCGCGGAAGTAAAGAGCCCGGCGACCGTGAGATCGCCGGGTGGGAAGAACGGGAAGAGTTCGGTTCCAAATTTCCGGGGAGGTTCACTGCGGCGGGGGACCCTCTCCCCCCGACACAATCCGGGGGAGAGGGTCCGCACCGCAGCAAGCGAATCGACCTGTGAATTGCAAAAGCAATGACGGACAAGATGATCTTAGAGCTTTCCCTGGCTTACGACCCATGCTCCCCTGGCTAAAAATCTTCCGACCTTTCGGCAGGCTCACATCGCTGCAAGCTCAGGGTCCTTCCTATCCCTGAGTTCGTTGAGCTTGTCGAAACGAACCCCGACGCTACCTCGGCCTCCGCACCCTACCCCCGGCCTTTGACTCTTCGACAAGCTCAGGGCATCGCAGGCTCGGAATTTTGCCCCTCGAGCGTGTCGCGACAGGCGAAGGATCGTCTTCCATGTAATTCCCTTTGCAATCTCTCCGAACAACAGTCTCTCATCTGCCTGCGGCGAACCCTTGCAGAGGGTTATCGCCACACTCAAATGTGAGGCCGACCTTGACCGAAGGGGCAATCCCAACCTACACACTCCCCGGAGACGCGAGGGATTCCTGCGCTGGGGAAAACACGCTATGCAGGCTCCGGTTCCGGCGGGCGACTCGCTCGACTGGAGGTGGAAAAGAAGGGCGTCACGGCAACGTGGCCGGCTCCGTCTTCCATGTTCGGAACGGGGGGACGCAGGACATGACGGGCGTAACGCAACTCGGCTATCTCGGCTTGCGCGTCAGCAACGTGGCCGACTGGGAAGACTTCGCCACGCGCGTGCTCGGGCTCCAGGCCCATACGCGCGACCCGGACGGCTCGCTGCTGCTGCGCATGGACGACTACCACCACCGATTCATCGTGACGCCGGGCGACGAGGACGATCTCAGCTTGGTCGGCTGGGAAGTCGCGGACGAAGCCGCGCTGCGCGCCGTGGCCGAGCGGCTGGCTACGCACGGCGTCGCCTGCGAGTGGGCCACGCCGGACGAGGCCGAGGGGCGGCGCGTGGTCGGCCTGCTCAAACTCCACGATCCGAACGGCGTGGCGACCGAAATCTTCTATGGGCCGCTGATGGGAGTGGACACGCCGTTTCAGTCTCCGCGGTCCATCTCCGGATTCACCACCGGGGACATGGGTCTCGGCCACATCACCATGACGGTCGATAGCCTGGAAGACAGCCTGCGCTTCTACCGCGACGCGCTGGGGTTGCGGCTGAGCGACTGGGTCCGCCCGCAGCCCGAACGCGGCGTGGCGTCGAGCCTGAATCTGGCTTTCCTGCATTGCAATGCGCGCCATCACTCGGTCGCGTTCTGGGAAGGCCGCCTGCCCAAACGTCTGCACCATTTCATGTTGCAAACCCGGACGCTGGACGACGTCGGCGCGACCTACGACCTGTGCCAGGATCAGGGGGTCGCCATCGATCTGACTTTAGGGCGACACACGAACGACCGGATGCTGTCGTTCTATCTCAGGAGCCCGTCCGGCTTCAGCGTCGAGTACGGCTGGGGGGCGCGTGAAATCGACGAGGCCACGTGGCAGGTCCAGTTGCATCGCACGGGCAGCATTTGGGGCCATCAGCATCCCGCGTAACCTGCCGGGCGGAACACGGAGTCGGCACGGTGCCCAACGGGACGGACTGGTCGCATCTCGTCGATCTCGAACGCCGGACGGTCAGCCCGCGCGCGTTCGTGGATGCGGGCGTGTACGAAGACGAGCAGGCACGCATCTTCGGCCGCTGCTGGCTGTACGTCGCGCACGACTCGCAACTGCCCAATCCGGGCGACTTCGTGACGCACACCATGGGCGAAGAACCCGTGCTCGTGGTGCGCGACGCGGACGGCCGGCTGCGCGTCTTCCTCAACTCCTGCCGGCACCGCGGGGCGCGCCTGTGTCGCCTGGACAGCGGCAACGCCAAGACGTTCTCGTGTCCCTACCACGGCTGGACGTACGACGATTGCGGTCGGCTGGTCGGCGTGCCGCAGTTCAGGGAAGCCTATTACGGCGAGCTCGAACGCGAGGAGTGGGGGCTGATCGAAGTGCCGCGCGTCGAAACGTTCCGCGGGCTCGTCTTCGCCTGTTTCGACGAGCACGCCGTCAGCCTGGACGCCTATCTCGGCGACATGAAGTGGTATCTCGACCTGATCTTCGACAAGACCGAGGCCGGCATGGTGGTCCTGCCCGGCATGCACCGATGGAAATTGGGCGGCAACTGGAAGCTGGCCGCGGAGCAGTTCAACGGCGACAACTACCACACGGGCGCTGCGCACCGAGCCATGATCCAGATCGGCCTCGGCCCCAGCGAGGGCAGCGGCTATCAGGGGAACGAGCCGTGGGTGCGCGACTTCGAGGCGAAGCTCGACCGCGGCCACGGCTGGATCAACTTCAAGGTCGAAATGGACGCC
Source organism: uncultured Binatia bacterium (SeqCode) (assembly GCA_965200125.1). Taxonomy (GTDB): domain Bacteria; phylum Desulfobacterota; class Binatia; order Bin18; family Bin18; genus Bin18. The sequence continues at coordinate 2,968,363 of OZ241332.1, forward strand.
GGCGCACCTCCCGCCTTGATCGCCCATCTGGACGCCATGCAGGCCGCGGCCAAACGGCGGCTGACGCCGGCGCAGAGCGCACTCGTCGGCTGCGTGCAGGTCGGCACCGTCTTTCCGAACTTCTCGGTGCTGACGTTCCTGGGCTTTCTGACCGTGCGCGTCTGGCATCCGCGCGGCCCGCACGGCATGGAGGTCTATTCCTGGGGCATGATCGAAAAAGAGGCGCCGCCCGAGGTCGTCGAAATCGCGCGCAAGGCGCAGGTCCTGACGTTTTCTCCGAGCGGCATCTTCGAGCAGGACGACGGCGAGATGTGGGGCAACAGCGTCGAAACCCTGCGCGGCGCCCAGCGGCGCCGGTATCCGCTCAACTATGAGATGGGCGCCGGCCACGGCCGAACCGACCCGGCCAAGCCCGGCCTGATCCATCCGCCCTCGACCGAGATCGGCATCTTCGGCCTGTACGAACAGTGGCGCGCGCTGATGGGCGGCGCAGAATGACGTCGGGCACATGGTTAAAAAAGAGGCAACTCGAAAAGAGAACGGCAGACAAAACGATCGGGGAACCGTTCCGACACCCTTCGACAGACACAGGGATCAGCCCGTTGAGCTTGTCGAAACGGGCGCCGGATCATCTCTCACGTCATCCCTCATGCGAAAGAAGCCGCGGCCATGAATGCGGACCGGAACGCTCTCCGCGAACTCCGCCACGAGTTCGAAGACTTGCTGTATTATGAGGCGTGGCTGCTCGACACCGACCGGCTGGAGGAGTGGCTGGCGCTGTTCGCCGACACGGTGCGCTACTGGGCGCCGGTGCGGCGTAACCTGGAAACCGGCACCGAAGACGTGACGCAGCCCCATCTGCTGGCCCACTTCGACGACGACAAAGCCGGTCTGACCCTGCGCGTCCGGCGGTTGCGCACCGGCAGCGCCCACGCCGAAGAGCCGCGCTCGCGGATTCGCCACTGCATCTCCAATGTCCGCATCCTCGACACGGACGGCCTGCGGCGCGTCAAGGTCGCCTCGAACTTCCAGGTGTATCGCAGCCGTTGGCAGGGCGCCGAACACGTGTTCGTTGGCTGCCGTGAGGACTGGTGGCGATGCGGTGACGAGGCCGGAGAAGACCGGGGGAGCGCGTGGCGGAACGAGGAACGCTTCATCCTCCTCGACCACAACGTCCTGGAGAACGTCACCGTGCTGTTCTAGGTTCAGCGCGTCCCCATGTCCGAGGGAAGGCAAAGTGGATTACCTCCAAGATGACCCCGCGCCCGTTTCGACAAGCTCAACGGGCTGGTCCCTGAGCTTGCGGTGTCTTGAGCTTGGTCCCTGAGCCCGGTTGGTGAGCCTGTCGAACTATGTCGAAGGGTTTTCAATCGAGCGGCACGGACGGATACGCTGTGACAGGTTCCAGGATAAGCTCGTAGGGAATTCTCGAAGGAAGCCGCGCATGGACGCCGATATCTCCCGACTGTTCAGCCTAGACGACCAAGTGGCCGTCATCACCGGCGGCGCCAAGGGTATCGGGCTCGGTGTGGCCGAAGTCCTGGCCGCGGCCGGCGCCGCGGTGGTGCTGGCCGATACCGACGCCACGAGTGCGGAGGCCGCCGCGGCAACCCTGAACGAACGAGGCAGGGCCGCACTCGCAGTCCATACCGACACGTCGGACGAGGCGTCGGTCGAAAACCTCGTCGCCGCGGTCATGGACCGCTTCGGACGCCTCGACATTCTGGTCAACAACGCGGCGGTCTATCCCATGGCGCGGCTGGGCGACCTGTCCGCGGAACTGTGGGACACGGTGTTGAACGTCAACCTGCGCGGCCCGTTCCTGTGCACCAAGGCCGCGGCCGCGCAGATGATCGTCGGCGGACGCGGCGGCCGGATCGTCAACGTCTCGTCCATCAACACCGCGCGCACCTACCTCGGCATGGCGCACTACGATGCCAGCAAGGGCGGACTGAACGCGTTCACGCGCGCCAGCGCGCTGGAATACGCTCCGCACAAGATTACCGTCAACACCATCGCGCCCGGCGCAGTGAAGACCCCGGGCTCGCTCAACGTGCGTACCCGGCTGGCCCGCGAGCAGGGTCACGACACGACGGAGCCCGTGGATCGCGCATTCGCCGAAAAGATTCCGCTCGGCGACTGGGCCGCGCCGGCGGACATCGGGCGCGCCGTCCTGCTGCTGACCAGTCGCGCCGCGGATTACGTCACCGGCCAGTTGGTGTACGTGGACGGCGGGCTGATGCTCACCATGTGAGCCGCACAATCAGAGAGGGTGAAGCCATGCCCGAGTATCGCAAGCACGAAGCCCGCGACTGGGCGCGGGAACACATGCGCGGGGTCGCCAATACCATCACCCCCACCTTCACCCACGACCTGCGCGGCCTGAACGAAGCCGCCATCCGCCACGACGTGCGCACGGAGATCGAGTTCGGCTTCTGGGGCGCGCTGCTCGTCGCCGAAACCGCGACCACGCTCGAAGAATACGTCCGCTTTACCGAGTGGGCCGCGGACGAGGCCGCCGGCCGGCTCCGCCTCATCCATCATGCCAGCTTCAACACTTTGGAAGAGAACGTCCACGCCGTCCGAGCCGCGGAGCAGGCCGGTGCGGACCTCGTGCTGCTCTCCTATCCGCCCACCTTCTATCCCGACAGCGCCGACGAGATTTACGCCTACACCAAAGCGTTCTGCGACGGCACGAATCTGGCGGTGATGCTGTTCCCCGTTCCACTGTGGGGGTTCGAGCGGATTCACCCGGCCGCGGGGTTCGGGCCGGAACTGATTGCGCGCCTGCTCGACGACGTGCCGAACATCGCTGGGATAAAGGCCGAGGGCGGCATGCCGTCCATCGGCGGCTTCGTGGACGTGTACCGACGCTTCGGCGAGCGGGTGGTCGTCACCGAACCCATCGAAGCCAACGGCCTGCCGATGGCCTGCCTCGTCCCCATGCAGTTCATGGGCACCAGCAACTACGAATACTGGGGACCGACCATCCCCGAGATTTTCGGTCTGATTCAGGACGGGCAGTGCGAGGCCGCGATGCAGCGATACTGGCGGATTCAGCCCGCTCGCCAGGCGAGTATGCAGGCAATGGCGATGCTGGCCGGCGCGAACTTTCTGCACCGCATGGTGTGGAAGTACCAGGGCTGGTTGGCCGGCTTCAACGGTGGCCCGCTGCGTGCGCCCACCATGCGCCTGACCGACCGCCAGATGAAACCGTTGCGCCAGGGTCTGATCGCCTCGGGTCTCGCCGTACCGGTCGAAGACGACAAAGCCTTCTTCACCGGACGCCACCCCGGCTAGGCGGACGGCGTGACCCTGCTGCTCACCAATAGTGACGTCGAACGCGCCAGCGACATCGCGGTGCAGATCGACGTCATCGAAGCCGGCCTGCGCGAAGAAGCGAACGGCACTGTCGATCTGCCTCCGCGGCTCAACTTGGCGACGACCACCGGCTTCTTCCGCGTCATGCCGGCCGTCATGCGCGACAGCGGCCTGATGGGTTACAAGGTCTTCCATGGCTCGGTGCAACATGGCGTGCGCTATCTGATCGCCATCTACGACGAAAAAGACGGCCGCCTGCTGGCGCTGATGGACGCGGCCTATCTGACGGCCGCGCGCACCGGCGCCACGACCGGCGTAGCGACCAAGTACCTAGCGCTGCAGAACGCCGCGACCGTCGGCGTCATCGGCTCCGGCCTGGAGGCGACGACGAATCTGGAAGCCGTCTGCGCCGTCCGCCCGATCCGCGAGGGCAAAGTCTTCAGCCCGACTCCGGCCAACCGCGAACGTTTCGCTGCGCGCATGAGCGTCCGTCTCGGCATCCGCCTCGAAGCCGTCGCCACCCCGGAGCAGGCGGTCGCTGACGTGAACGTTGTGGTAGTCGCCACCAACACGACCGGAGTCGGCGACCTGATCGCCTACCGCGGACGCTGGATGATCGCGGGCCAGCACGTCAACTCCATCGGCTCGACCGGCCTGCAACTGCGCGAAATCGACCCGGAAACCTTCGCCCGCGCCGACTGCATCGTCACCGATTCGCGGATGCAACTCGAAGCCGAATCCGGCGATTTGCATGCCGCCCGCCAAGCCGGCACGTACGACCGGTCCAAAGTTACCGAACTCAAACAAGTCGTCGCCGGTCGCACCCCGGGCCGAACCGAGCCGGATGAAACGACGCTGTTCAAATCGGTCGGCACCGCAATTCAAGACGTGGCTGCGGGCTTCGCCGTCTATCAAGAAGCTGTCCGACAGGGGTTTGGCCAAGACGCCGGGGACTTCCTGGAACTCAAGACCTTCTGAGCAGCGAAACGAGTCCCATTCCCTATTCGTAATCCCCTCTCGGCTGCTGATGACCCGCTACTTTTGCACTCGTGCCTAATCCCATAGGTCGGATTAGCCATAGGCGTAATCCGACATCCTCGGCCTGGAAGTGAGATTGTGCGGACCTCCACAGCCCTTGTTGGATTACGCTTCGCTAATCCAACCTACGAGAACACCAAAAAGGTAATCGGTCTCAGAGTCCAGGCTGGAAACAAAATCCAATCTCTGCGTAGGTTGCGGGTCGACGCACGGTGGGAGTAGGAGGAAGCCATGCACGGTGTGACGCAATTAGGCTATCTGGGCATCGGCGTGAGCGACGTCGCGGCCTGGGAACGGTTCGCTACCGAAACCCTGGGCTTGCAACTCGGCGGCAAAGAGGACGACGGCACCCTGCTGTTGCGCCTTGACGACTATCACCATCGGTTTCTGATTCATCCGGATGGACAGGACGACGTGGCGTATTTCGGTTGGGAGGTGACCGGCGCGCACGAACTGCGTGAGGTGGAGGATCGACTGCGCGCCGCGGGCATCGAGGTTCGCCGCGGCACGGAGAAAGAAGTCGCGGCGCGCCGCGTCGTGGAACTCGTCAAGTACGAGGATCCGAGCGGTATCGCCTCGGAGATTTTCTACGGGCCGCTCATGGCGTTCCAGCAGCCGTTCCGGTCACCACGTCCCCTGTCGGGATTCGTTAGCGGGGAACAGGGGCTCGGCCACATGGTCGTCAGCATGGACGATCTGGAGCAGAGCGTCACGTTCTACCGCGACGTGCTGGGCATGCGCATCAGCGACTACGTCACCGTCACCCGGCCGGGCGGCGAGCAACTGCGCCTCGCCTTCTTCCACTGCAATCCGCGGCATCACACCATCGCCTTTTATGGACGGCCCGATCCGCCCAAACGGCTCAACCATTTCATGCTGCAGGTGCGGTCCATGGACGACGTCGGTACGACGTACGACCTGTGTCAGCAGACCGGCGTTCCCGTCACCCGCTCGCTGGGGCGGCATACGAACGACCACATGGTGTCGTTCTACATGCGGTCGCCGTCCGGGTTCGAGGTCGAGTACGGCTGGGGCGCGCGGGTCGTGGACGATGCCACGTGGCAGGTGCAGTTGCATACGACGGGAAGCATCTGGGGACATCGGTACGTGCAGCCGTAACGCGGGCGTTCTTCCCAACCCGCAGAGGAGGGCTCCCGCTGCGGCAATCGCGCATCGGAACGCCCTCTCCCCCTTCGACCTTTCGATCCTTCGACACCCTTCGACAGGCTCAAGGACCGAGCTCAGGACACCGCAAGCTCAGGGACCAGGGAGAGGGGTTTCTGCTTCTTCTTTTTGGATTGTCTTTGTCGCTGGGAGAACGTCGGACCCCCGGAACGAAACTCAGGGGGTGAGGGGAAGTAAGGGCGGTCAGGCGTCGTCGAGGTCGGCCTCCGCGGCGATCTTCTCCAGCGTGGCGGCCATTTCGTCCGGGCCGGACGCGAACGACGGAAAGTCGAGGATCAGGCGGCCGACGCCCAGGCGCTCGTAGCCGGGAATGTCCGCGAGCACGCCCTCGGCCGTGCCGGCGATGATGACCGCGGTGATCTCGACGGTCGCAAAGTCGCGGCCGGCCTCGTCGCACATCCGCTTCAGGGTTTGCAGGTCCCGCGCCAAGTCGCCCTCGGTGCTGTACACGTCGTCGGGATGCTCGGAGACGACCTGCCAGCCGTCGGCCATGCTGACGACGCGGCGCAGGCTCGCCCGGCCGCGGCCGCCGATGGTGATCGGCGGATGGGGCTTCTGCAACGGCTGTGGCCGACACTGTACGTCGGCGAAGCGGTGGTAGTCGCCCTCGAAGCGCGGCTCTTCCGCGGTCCACAACTCCTTCCAGATGCGAATGTGCTCGTCGGTGCGCGTCCAGCGTTTGGCGAACGGCACCTCCAGCGCGTCGAACTCTTCTTCCAGCCAGCCGCTTCCCACGCCGACGATCAGCCGCCCGCCCGACAGGACGTCTATTCGAGGCCAGCATTTTCGCCGTCACCACGGGATGCCGGTACGGCGCCACGATGACGGTGAATCCCAACCGCACGCGGCGGGTACACGCCGCCACGAACGACAGCACGGTGAACGGCTCCAGATGCGCACCCTTCGGGTCGGCGATATAGCGGCCCGATTTGCTGTATGGGTACGGCGTTGCGATCTTCGTCGGCATGATGACGTGGTCGGGCGCCCAGACCGACTCGAAGCCGCGCTCCTCGGCAAGCTGCGCCATGTCCAGCATGTTCTGCTGGGTCGCCATGCTGCCGAACGCGGGAAGCATGAAGCCGATTTTCATAGGACCCTCCATTATACTCTCTTTCTGGCAGACTTCCGGGGAGAGTGGGTCGATGAATGGGGTTACAGAGAAGTCGTGCTGGGGGACTGCAACGTGCGTACGCCGCGGGTATCCGCGATGAATTCGGCCTCGGCGGAAGGCAGATCGTTTTTTCCTGCCATGACGTTTTCTCTCCTGGGAACGCGGGCGTCTCGCCCGCCTCGGATGTGGGCCGGAGACCCGCGTTCCCAGGGGCGACACGCCTGGGTCGTATCGATCGAGACGGTCTTTCTCTGCGAGAGAGAAGGATCGACAGCGGCTAGTCGTCCATCAGCCGTTGCTTGGCCCAGCCTTTTTCGTACGGCGTCCAGAAGTCGAACGCGACGCGCAAGTGCTGGAAGCGCCACTCGCCGCCGACGCGGACGTAGTCGTCGCTGTATTTGGCCGCGCCCCAGATGGCTTGGTCGCCGTCCGGGCCGGACATGGTGCACGGCTGGAACAGATACCACTGCGCGGTCGCCGTATCGCCATCCACCTCGATGATCGGATTCATGACGTTGTGCACCGCGAACGGAATCACTTTCGGCGCGCCGGCGAAGAATTTATGGATGGCCTCGCGCCCCTGATGTTTGCCGAACGTCCCGCCGTCCCAAATCGCGTCCTCGGTGAACAGGCCGGCGATGCCGTCCGGGTCGTAGCCGGCGTCGCAATACGCGCAGTATTGCGCCTTCAACTTCTTGATGGCTTCGATGTCTTCCAATACCTGGAGCCGTTTCGCCAGATCTTCGGCGCTCATGGGAGTCTCCTTTGTCGTTCGACGAATCGTTCGTGAATGGGCGTTCGCGGAGCGTTACCATAGCCAAGCCGGTCCGGTTTGCAAGGGAAATTCCATACCAGATGATCTCAGGATTTCTCCCTGACTTGTGTCTCGCGTCTCTTGGTTGAAATCCTTCGACAAGCTCAGGGACCAGCCCGTTGAGCTTGTCGAAACGGGCGAAGGATCATCTTGGATGGAATTCCCTTTGCTAGGTTCGGCCTTGCATCCCCAACGAAACCCGTTAGGCTGACCGGCACTTCGGTCGCCATCACGTTGCGCGGCGAAACGGACGGCTTCGAAAGGGGTTTCATGCGGTATCTTCTCGTAGGTTTGGGACTTCTGCTCTGGCCCGGCACCGGCTGGGCGCAAAACGAGCGCCATACCATGACCCGGCAGACCATTCTCGATTGGGTCGAACGGTATCGAGACGCCGAGCCCGAATTTCAGGCCGGCGACACCCTCACCCAGGCCGATTTGGAGAAGCTGCGGCCGTTTCTGCCGCCGGGTTACGTCGAGGAGTTCCGATTCCCGGAAGCGACGTTCGAGATCGTGCCGCCCGGCGACTACGCGCCCCGGCAGGACTATCTCGAAACCACGGAGAAATTCGCCGGCCAGACGCGCTTGGCCGAAGACGGCAGCCTGCTGAACTACGTGGCCGGCCAGCCGTTCGCCGCCGATACGCTGAACCCCGCGGACCCGACGTCCGGCCTGAAGCTGGGTTGGAATTTCAATTTCCGCTGGCAAAACTACGGCATCGAGGTCGGCAATTTCGGCACGATTCTGATCGCCCCGGGCGGGACGCACGCCGCGCCGTCCGGTTTGCCCGAAGACGTGCTGCCGGCGAGCGGCACGGTCGAGCGCGTGCTGCTACAGCGTTACCAGCGCGTGTATCACAGCCATTTGGCGATGCGGCCCGATGACGACTACACCCTGCCGATCGACGGGGCCGGACAGTTCGAGTGGAAAGAGGTGACCGAATTCACTGACCCGTACGAAATGCGCGGCCTGCGTATTCTCATCCAACGCTCGAACGACCCCCATCTGGCCGACCAGGCGTGGACGTACGTCCCCTCGCTGCGCAAGGTGCGGCGCGTCTCCGCGGAGGAAAAGGCCGACTCGTTCCAGGGGTCGGACACCACGCTCGACGACTTCTTCGGCTTCTCCGGGCGGGTGCTGGACTATGCGTGGACGTTCCACGGGCGCAAGGACATGCTTCACGTCATGAACTCGCAGTATCCGTACGCCCGCTACTACGGCCCCGCGGGCCGGGCGCCCCTGGGGCGTTGGGAGTTGCGCAACACGCTGGCGGTCGAAATCGTGCCGAAGCGCGCCAACCATCCCTACAGCAGCAAGTGGCTGTTCCTCGACGCGCAAACGTATCGCGTGACCTGCGGCCTCGCGTTCGACCGGGACGGCAAGCTCTGGAAGATCTGGGACATGCAGAATTCCTGGTCCGAGGACGCGACCATCCGCCAGGAGATGAACAAGGGGATGCACGTCAGCCGCTATCTCGGCGTGGCCGTCATCGACGTGCGGACCGACCAGGCGTCGCTGTTTCCGGCGCTCGACATGGGCTATCCCGACGTCGAGATCGAAGAAGTCCTCAGCCTGTACGACGTGAACAAGCTGACCGAGGGGCGCCGGTAGCTGGTCGTCCCTCGTCGGGTCGGAAGGCGCGGACCGGGTCGGAGAGACATTCCATACGTGGGGAACCCGGCAGACGGGGCATCTTTCGACCCTTCGACCCTTCGACCTTTCGACAAGCTCAGGGACCGCAGGCTCACCAACCGGACTCAGAGACCAAGGCACCGCGGGCCCAGGGACTCGGCTCAAAGCACGGTAAGTTGAAGGCGCTGCAAACTCGGAGAACCGCCATGCTGCGCGGGGTCACGTTCGCCTTCGTTCTCGGCAGCCTGTTGCTGGCGCATCCGAGCCGAGCGGAGGCCCCCACGCAGACTTGGCGGCCGGCCTCCGCGCTGACCGCAGAAGAACGGCAGCTTTTCGACCCGCGCACCGACACTCCACGCGACCCGCGGCAACTCATACTCCCCGCGGAGCGCTACCCGTTCACCCCGCCGTACACCGCGGAGGAAATGGGCTACCGGGCGATGGAGTTCAGCCATTCGCCGCGCTGGTCGTGCAATCTCGTGGACGTGTCCGGGGCGCTGACCGCGCACGGCTATTTGTTCACCGAGAAGATGTACAGCCCGATCTTCTACGTGCCCAACGCCACGGGCGGCCAGGGGCTGGAAGGCGAACTGTACGCGACCCGGCCGGGCGAGCCGACTCGCAAGATCACCGGCCAGAATTTCTATCCGCCGGAGAACCTGGGCAATCAGATGTTCCTGACTCAGTACCGGGCCGGGGGCGATGCCGCGGCCCGGTGGGATTTGTTCGCCTATTCGCCCGCGCTACGCCGCGTCCGCCGCCAACCCCAACCGCGCCGCGGGGACAAACTCGCGCAGGGCGCCGAGAGTTTCGACGACATCTTCGGCCGCGACCCGTGGGAATTCTCGTGGCGCCTGCTCGGGGTGGACACCCTGTACGAGACGGTACGGTTCCCCAGCACGCGGCCGACCGTCACGCTGGCCGAGCCGGACGGCGCGTTACACGACGTGGCGACCGGCACCCTGCGGATGATGGGCGACGCCTATCCGTTCTATACCGCGGACGGCGGAGTCGAGTGCTGGGTGGTCGCCGGCACCGTCAACGAAGACTGGCTACCCGACTACTACGCGCCCAAGATGATCTACTGGCTGGACAAGCACTATTTCTACCCGCTGCGCATCGAACAGTACGGCCGGGACGGCAATCTGATTTTCGTGGAAACCCGGATTGCCGAGCATCTCAACAAGCCGGCCGGCGCACGCGGCTACGGCATTCTCTTCACCCACTATTGGGACGTGACCATCGATTACATGCGCTACAGCGTGCACGACGCCCACGAACTCCGCGAGTGGTCGGCGGAGGATCAGGACGTCTATTTCAGCCCGGGCGTGCTGCCGCGCGTGTGGTACTTCGCCCAACTCAAGAGCCAGGCCGAAGTACAGACCCCGGAGCAGTATTTTCTGCGCCCGCGCTTGGACCGCGAGAAATTTCCTGCCGATCGGCAGATCGTCCTGTCCGCGGACCTGGAAGAAAAAATCCGTTTACAGGAAGCCGCCGGCCATCTCGTCTTCACCGAAGAATAAAGAGGGAAATTGAAGAGAAGTACATACAAGACGGTCCCGCGCCCTGTTGCGGAACCCTTCGACCTTTCGGCACCCTTCGACAGGCTCAGGGGCCGAGATCAAGGCACCGCAAGTTCAGAGACTAGCCCGTTGAGCTTGTCGAAACGGGCGAAGGGCCGGGGGTGGAGTCCGAAGGCCGGGGTGACATCGTGGTTCGCTTCGATGTTTCGACCGGCTCAACACATCGCAGGCTCAACGAACTTCGGGATTGGGATGTCCTTGGAGCTGGCGGCGCCTTGAGCTTGGCTGGTGAGCCGGTCGAAGGATCGAAACGAGCCCCAACGTCACCTCAGCTCCCGACCCTTTGACTCTTCGACAAACATAGCCGGCGACCGAGAACGACCGGGCGCGCCTAGCGCCGGCCCTCGGTGAGCTTGTTCAGATTGAACAACTCGTCCGCCTCGTCGGGCTGCACGGGCGGATAGTCCGTGTCCTGCGCGGTCAGCATGGTCGCGCGGCGGTTCTTGACGTCGATCGTCGCTACGCCCAGAAAGCGCGCGACGTGCGTGCCCTTGTTCTGTTCGGGCAGGTCCTGCGCGTCCTCGGACCACGAGTTGATGTGGTTCCAGAGCTTCCACAGTTTGCCCTCGCGGTCGAACGCGACCGCGGACGTGCAATTGGAGGTCTGCGTGTCGATGAACAACAGCTTGCTGCTGTACGGATAGTTGGGCTTCTTGGGAATCTGCTCCAGGATGAAACACGGCCGCAGTTCCCAGCGGTCGTGCGGAACCCGGCTGTGCGGCCCGGAGTACCGCGCCACGGCGTGCCGCGAGTTCATCACGTGCAGGAGCGACTTCGTGCCGTGGAACTTCCAGTCGTGCTCCAGGACGCGGCCCGAAAAGCCGTAAAAGTCATCTAGGGTGGATTCGGTGCCCAGAAACGAGTCGGCCTTTTCTTCCGCGGACAGGCGCCGCACCCGCCGCAGCGACGGCACGTACGACCACGCCTGATCGGTCAGGTGCGGGTCCGCGGCCCGCTGCACCACCATACGTTGGCCGCGCACGTCGTACGGCGCGGTGAACTCCAGATAGTCCTTCCACTCGAAGTCCGCGGCGTTCGGCGCCGCGAGCAGGAAATTCTGCGAGGCCAGCGTGGCGACGTGCGTGAAGTACACGCGCTGATACGCCTCCACCAACACCCGCTCGAAAGTTCCGCCGCCGGTCAGGAAACCGTCCGGCACGCCGACCGGCGCAATGGCGTCGCCGCCCTCCTTGACCAGCGCGATGTACAGATTCCGGGTGCGCTGCCCGAAGTGCTGCCAGCGGTAATTGAAGTTCCAGGCCAGCTTCCAGCCCGCGGTCGGGTCGTCGAGGGCGAGGCTGTCGGTGGGAAACGGCTGGCCGGCCACGTAATCGACCAGCGCGCCGTCGTCGGCCAAGCGGGTCTGCCCGGCGTATTGCTCCGTCGCGGCCAGAAAGGCCGGATGCGGGGCGTAGTCGCCGGTTTCGCTTATCATGAATTCGACGTCGGGAAAGTCCATTTCCTCGAAATAGCCCGGCGGCAGGAACGGCCGGACTTTTTCCAGGTCGGCGTGCGTCAGCACGTTGCCGGGCCGGAAGTCCGGCGTCGCGTCGCGATGTTGCGCGGCCCATGCCAATACGGACTCGCGCGTCGTTGCGGTTCGGCTGCCGTCCTGCGCCCGAGCTACTCCGCCCATTCCGACGGCCGTCACGACCGTTGCCAATACGACGCCGCATGCCATTCGTCCGGTTCTACACATCTTGTGAGTCTCCGTCGTTCGTCCGAGTCAGGAACGCTGCACCCTAGGGAAAGGCGGCGGGGCGAACAAGGGGACCGAGGATCGGGAACGTCTCGGTTCGAGATGTTCGGGGATGAAGCGATGCGGCGGGGGAGAGGGTCCGAGGAAAGTCAGAGTCCCCCGCAGACGTAGCCGAACACGGGAGAAATCCCCGAGCGGAACATGCCCGAAGATTGAGCCCACGCGGCGAATCCGTTACTCAGCCTCCGCAGTCTTCCTACCCTCTTATCCGAGTCCGCCATGCCCGAACTGCCCGACCTGACCGTGTACGTCGAACGTCTGAACGAGCGGGTGCGCGGACATCGGCTCACCGGCATCCGACTGACCAGCCCGTTCCTGCTCCGCACCGTCTCGCCTGGGATAGACGAACTCTCGGGCCGCGAGGTCGTCGGCGTCAGCCGAATCGCCAAACAGATCGTCATCGAGCTTAGCGACGATTTCTTCGCCGTGCTGCACCTGATGATCGCCGGCCGGCTGCGTTGGTACGCCGCGGGCAAGGCGGTGCCCAAGCGCAACGGCCTCGCCGCGTTCGACTTCGCAACCGGCAGCATGATCCTGACCGAGGCGAGCAAGAAGAAACGCGCCTCCCTCCGCTTGATCCAAGGCCGCCCGGCGCTGGCGGCCTTGGACCCCGGCGGGCTGGAAATCTTCGCTATCGACGGCGACACGTTCTTCGCACGTCTGCGCGCCACGCCGCACACGCTCAAGCGCACGCTGACCGACCAGCGCATCTTCGCCGGCATCGGCAACGCCTACAGCGACGAAATCCTGTTCCGCGCCGGCCTCTCCCCGTTCAAACAGGGCAAGCACCTGACCGACGCCGAGGCGCACAAGTTGTTCGCGACCTGCCGCGACGTCCTGACGGAATGGACGGCCCGCCTGCGCAATGAGGCGGGCGCCGCGTTTCCCGAGAAGGTGACCGCGTTCCACGACGCAATGGCCGTCCACGGCAAATACAAGCAGCCGTGCCCGGTCTGCGGGTCGCCCGTGCAGCGCATCGTCCATCCCGACAACGAGACCAACTACTGCGCCACCTGCCAGACCGGTGGCAAGCTGCTCGCCGACCGTTCCCTGTCGCGCCTGCTCAAGGACACCTACCCCAAGCGCATCGAAGACCTGGAGGGCTGACGCGCCCCGGAGATGGAGAAAGCGAGGGGAGGGTTTGAACGCAGGTTTCAATATGCTAGAATTCGCCTTACTGAGAAGTAAGATAAGGAGAAAAAGAAATGCAAGCAACCATGACGAGCAAGGGACAAGTGACCGTTCCCAAGCCGGTTCGGGAGAAGCTGCTGCTCAGGCCGGGTGACAAGATCGATTTCAGGCTGGAAGATGACGGGGTGCAGATCGTCCCGGTGACGGCCTCCGTCACGCAACTGAAAGGCATGGTTCCGAAACCCGCCTCCCCCGTCAGCCTTGCCGCGATGGACGAGGCCGTCGCCAACGCTGCGGGACGTCGTCGATGATCGGTTTCGATACGAACGTTCTGGTGCGGTATATCGTTCAGGACGATCCTGTGCAGGCGGATGCCGCGACCCGCCTCATCGAAAGCCGGTGTACCGCGCAAACGCCTGGTTACGTCAGTGTCCTCGTGCTGATGGAACTGGTCTGGGTCCTCACGACCGCGTACCGCTACAAGAAATCCACCGTCGCAGCGGTGATAGCCCAAATTCTGCGCACCGCGGAATTCACGGTCGAAGATCGCGATACCGTGTGGGCTGCGTTACGCACCTTCGAAGCGAGGACCGCGGAATTCGCCGACTGTCTGATTGCCTCTCGCAATCACGCGCGCGGGTGCGCGGAAACCTACACCTTCGATCGTCGGGCGGCTCGTGGTCGCTACATGACGCTCGTCCCCTGACCGGCCAAGGTCTGAACGGGCAGATCAACGCGCGTGACGAGCGAACCCCCCGGTTCCCCCTTGTCAGGGGGCGAGGTCGGGATCCGGCGAATGAACCGCGATACTTTCGTCTCCAACCGCGGGGCCTCAGCATTTCCGTCAGGACGACCGGTGGGGGGGCGACCTGATTCAGGGCGAGTGTCTCAGACGATACCGGAGGGGCGAGCGTCATCGGCCTTGAACGTCACGCCAGAGAGACGTATCCCCTCGAGCAACGCACGTGTCCAGAAAAAAGGGAATCACGAGTCGCAATGAAGCGAAAGCTCAGCGTTACCGTGGACGCGGATTTGCTGCCTCGCCAAACGGTATGCCCGTGCCCGCGGCTTGTCGCTTTGCTCGCTCGTCGAACAGTCTCTCCGGGAGGTAGCGGGAAAGCCGGCGCCATCCTTCGCCTCGCGCTGGCGGGGCCGATTTCGTCCCGCGGAGCGTGACGACCGGCGTTACGAGGCACTTTCCGAGAAGCACCTCCAGAGGCTCAGGGCACGGCAGGCACATCGAACTGAGGGGAGTCGGGGAAGGTCCTTGAGCCTGTCGAAAGGCCGGGGACGGGGGCCGAGGTAACATCGGAGCACGTTTCGATCCTTCGACACGCTCAGGACACCGCAAGCTCAACGGACTCGGGGATTCAGCCTCGCAAAGATGGACGAGGCCGTTGCCGGAACGGCTGAACGGCACAGATGATCGGTTCGGAGATGTCATACGAGACGACCCCGCAGTCCGCTCCTCCCAGCCCGGTCCGGTCACGTCTCGAAGCGGCCTTCGGCGTCGGCACCGCATGGACGTCCCAGACCGGGGCAAGGGCAGATTTCGAATCCCTATGCTCCCGTCCCGTCGGTATCTCGTTGCGGGCCGGAATCTTGCACCCCACTCCCTTTTCTTCCAGTATGGGGCTCCGCTCATAGCGACCGCCCCGCATCACGCTGCTACCCTGCCGGAGCCGTGCCTCCACGCGCCCGGACGCTCCCCTCGTGCGTTTCCACGAACATGCATCCCACCTTCTCCGAGCGGCCGATTCTGAACTCGCCGTACGAGTACCCGTCGTACCATTGGGAACTCGACGAGACCGGCCAGCCTACGCATCGGACCGTCTCCGACCGGCGACCCATCGCGTTCATCACTCCCATCCCCAAGCCCCGGAAGCACCGGCATCGCCAGCGCGAGATGGTGTTCGACGAGGCGTCGCAGGCGATCGGGACCGCAAGCCAGCAATACGACCTGACGCCGATCATCACCGACCTGCGCCACCGCATCGACCGTTGGCGGGACCTGCCGAACCCGCGCCAGTGGCGGGTGACGCCCGAGACGGCCCGGCTGCTGCAACACTGGCGGCACCACCGGTTCGGCGCCATTCGGCCCTTCTTCTGTCAGGTCGAAGCCGTGGAAACGGTCATCTGGCTGACCGAAGTCGCCCCGACCCTGGGACGGGAGGGCCGCCGCTTCCTCGACCATCTCGAGGCGGCGAACGAGCAGGCCAATCCCGGACTCCCCCGGCTGGCGCTCAAACTCGCGACCGGCGCCGGCAAGACGACCGTCATGGCCATGCTCATCGCGTGGCAGACGGTCAACGCGGTGCACCGTCCCGGCAGCCGGAAGTTCACGCGCGGGTTCCTGGTCGTCACCCCGGGGTTGACGATCCGCGACCGGCTGCGCGTGCTCCGACCGCACGACCCCGACAGCTACTACGCCAGCCGCGAACTCGTGCCGCACGACCTGCTCGGCGATCTGGACCGCGCCAGGATCATCATCACCAACTACCACGCCTTCCTGCGGCGCGAGACGCTGGAGATTTCCAGAACGGGCCGGGCGCTGCTGCGCGGGAGTGGCCCGGAACTGCGCACGGCGGAAAGCGAGGGGCAGATGCTCCAGCGCGTCATGCCCGAACTCATGGGCATGACGCACATTCTGGCGCTCAACGACGAAGCCCACCACTGCTACCGCGAGCGGCCGCCGGACGAGGACGAAGAAGGGGCGCTGAAGGGGGAAGAGCGCAAGGAGGCGGAGAAGAACGCGGAAGCCGCCCGTGTGTGGATTTCCGGCCTGGAGGCGGCGCAGCGCACGCTGGGCCTGAGCCGCGTGATCGATCTGTCGGCCACGCCCTTCTTCCTGCGCGGCTCCGGCTACGTGGAAGGCACGCTGTTTCCGTGGACGATGAGCGATTTTTCGTTGATGGACGCCATCGAGTGCGGGATCGTCAAGCTGCCCCGCGTGCCCGTGGCGGACAACGTCCCCAGCGCGGACATGCCGCGCTTTCGCAATCTGTGGGACTCCATCGGCAAGAAGCTGCCCAGAAAGGGCCGCGGAAAGGCCGCGGCCCTCGACCCGCTCAGCATCCCGGTCGAACTGCAAACCGCGCTCGCCGCCCTGTACGGCCACTACGAAAAGACGTTCGCGCTCTGGCGACAGGCGGGCATCGACGTCCCGCCCTGCTTCATCGTGGTCTGCAACAACACCGCGACCTCGAAACTGGTGTACGACTACGTTGCCGGCTTCCGCCGCCAGCGTGCGGATGGTTCCGAAGAACTGGTACCAGGCCGCTTGGAACTGTTCCGCAATTTCGACGACCGCGGCGACCCGCTCGGCCGACCGCACACGCTGCTGATCGACAGCGAGCAACTCGAATCCGGCGACGCCCTCGACGGGAACTTCCGCCACATGGCCGCGGACGAAATCGAGCGGTTCCGCCGCGAGATCGTCCAGCGCACTGGCGACCGCCGGCAGGCCGAACATCTGTCGGACCAGGACCTGCTGCGCGAGGTCATGAACACCGTGGGCAAACCCGGGCGGCTCGGGGGCGCGACCCGTTGCGTCGTCTCCGTGTCCATGCTGACCGAGGGGTGGGACGCCAGCACCGTCACCCACGTCCTCGGCGTGCGCGCCTTCGGCACGCAGCTTCTCTGCGAACAGGTGGTGGGCCGGGCGCTGCGCCGCCAGTCGTACGATCTGAACGCGGAAGGCCGGTTCGACGTCGAGTACGCCGACGTGCTCGGCGTGCCGTTCGACTTCGCGGCCGAGCCGGTCGTCGTGCCGCCACAGCCGCCGCGCGAGACCGTGCAGGTCACCGCGGTCAGCCCGGACCGCGACGCGTGCGAAATCCGCTTCCCGCGCGTCGCCGGCTACCGCGTCGAACTCCCGGACGAGCGGTTGTCCGCCACGTTCGACGCCGACTCCACCCTGGAACTCACGCCCGACCTCGTCGGCCCGTCCATCACCCGCAACCAGGGCATCGTCGGCGAGGGCGTGGACCTGAGCCTGGTCCATACCGGCGCCGTACGCCCGGCCAGCCTGCTCTTCCATCTGACCAGGCGGCTGTTGGAAACGAAGTGGCGCGACCCCGGACAGGAGCCCAAGCTCCACCTCTTCGGCCAACTCAAGCGCGTCACCCGCCAGTGGCTGGACCGCCACCTCGTCTGCAAAGGCGACACCTATCCCGCCCAACTGCTCTATCAGGAACTCGCCGACCTGGCCTGCGGGCGCATCACGCGCGGCATCGTGGCGCGGCACGAAGACGCGCGTCCGATCACCGCGGTGCTCGACCCCTACAACCCGACCGGCTCGACCGCACACGTGCACTTCACCACCTCCAAACGAACACGCTGGCAGACCAATCCGCACCGCTGCCACGTGGACTTGGTGGTCTGCGACAGCGACTGGGAAGCCGAGTTCTGCCGCGTCGTCGAGGCGCATCCCCGCGTGCATGCCTACGTCAAGAACCACGGCCTCGGGCTGGACGTCCCCTACCGTTTCGGCTCCACGTCCCGCACCTACCTGCCGGATTTCATCGTGCTGGTGGACGACGGCCGCGGCGAGCAGGATCCGCTGAACCTAGTGGTGGAAGTGAAGGGCTACCGGCGCGAGGACGCCAAGGCGAAGAAGCAGACGATGGAGAACTACTGGGTGCCGGCCGTGAACCGCTTGGGCGCCTACGGACGCTGGGCGTTCGTGGAACTCAAGGACGTGTACACGATGCGCGAGGACGTGGACGCGGCGCTGGCGGACTTCGGCAAGCGGCTTGCGCAGGTGCTGTCGCACAGTGGATGATGCAGGGCATACCGAACGCCAACCATGAACCCTCACCCCTACACTGACGATGAGCTCGCTAAACTGAAAGCCATGCCCAAGCGAGCAACCAATCCGGGTGCGCGCTGGCAGGAGAAGCCGAGTGCCACTCCCGCACACCGGCAGCGCAACTTTCAAGTCGTCACGCAGACGGACGTGCGCTTCGCCATCTACCAGCGGGAGAGCCTAGCTGACCAAGCCGACTTCTCCTGCGGCATTCGCTACTGTCCGCTGGGCGGGGAGTCCATCGTCCTCGCCCGCTACAACGGCGCCAGCCACGTCCACGGCGACATCGCGTACCGCCCGCATATCCATAGTACGACGGCCGCGGCGCTACTGGCTGGCCGGACACCCGAGTCCGAAGCCAGCGGGACCGACCGCTACACCACGCTGGAGGGTGCATCGGCCTGTCTGCTGCAGGATTACAACGTCACGGGAATCAGCACTCGGCGCGATGAACCGAGGCTATTGCGATGACCATCGACGAGCACGCACTTCGAGACCTTCTATGCCAACGTCTGTGCCAAGACGTAGGCATCGATCGACGTCCCGATGGCGCATTGATGCTGCGCACGCAGTTTCGCTTCCCCGACGGCGACGGGTTTCCCATCCACCTTTCGGAAGCGCCAGCCGGCGGCTTGCGTCTTTCGGACCGCGGCCACACGCTGATGCACATCAGCTACAACCACGACGTGGATACGTTCATGGATGGCACGCGCGGGGCGCTCTTGGAGCGCATCGTTGCCGAAAGCGGCGTGCAGCGAGAGGGCGGCGCGTTCTGCGTGGACACGCCGGCCGACAGGTTGCCGGAGGCGCTGTTTCAGTTGGGGCAAACCCTTACCAGAATCTACGACCTCACGTTTCTGTCGCGTTCCAGGGTTGACTCGACGTTCTATGACGACTTGGCAACGCTGCTTGGCAACCTCGTGGATGAATCTCGAATGCAGCGCGACTACGAACCGGACGTGCCGAATGGCCGTGCGTATCCGGTGGACTACCGCATCGAAGGGCGTGACGACCTTCCCCTATTCCTCTACGGCGTCCCGAATCGCGACAAGGCTCGGCTGACGACCATCATGCTCTCTCACTTCCACCGCCACGACCTGTCGTTCGAGTCGATCATCGTCTTCGAGAATCAGACGGAGATTCCGCGCCTGGACTTGGCCAGGCTCTCCGATGTCGGCGGGGAGATGATCTCGTCCCTCGACTCCAGCGACGACTTCGGCCGCAAGCTGCTTCGGCGGGTCGCGGCCTGACGGGGGCAGGTTGCATGGAACGGACCGAACATCTCGGAAGGACCTCAACCTAGGATGTCACAACATGGTGGCTAAGGAATGGCGTCCCATCGCCGACTATGAGATCGACCCGACCACGCTGGCCGACAAGGAACTGGCTGCCCTTTCCAGCGTGTGGATCGAGCAAAGGGCCGAGCTGGGCGAATCGTCGCGTATGTCGGATTTCATCGAACGCCTGAAGCGCGAGTGGGCAATCGAAACCGGCCTCATCGAGCGCCTCTACACGTTGGACCGAGGCATCACCGAACTGATGATCCAACAGGGCGTGAACGCCGCCTTGATTCCGCATCGATCGAGTCAAGAACCGGAATGGACGGCAGCGATGATCGGCGATCAGCAACAAGCCATCGACAGCGTCTTCGCGTTCGTCAACGGGAGCCGGCCGTTGTCCACTGGCTACATCAAGGAACTTCACAGTTTGTTCACGCGCCATCAGCCGGACGCCGAGGGACGGGACCAGTTCCGCCGCGCAGTGCGGGTTCCGCTGCTCCGAGGCGAATACAAGCAGCACGCGAACAATCCCACTCGACCAGACGGCAGCGTGCATGTCTATTGTCCACCGGAACATGTCGCCGCGGAAATGGACAGGCTGGTGCAACTGCACACGGAGCACGCCGACGTTGCCCCGGAGGTGGAGGCGGCGTGGCTGCATCATCGATTCGCCCAGATACATCCGTTTCAGGACGGCAACGGGCGCGTCGCACGCGCGTTGGCGACGCTCATCTTCATCAAGGCAAATTGGCTGCCCTTGGTTGTTCGGGACGCGGATCGGCAACCGTATTTGGCGGCCTTGGAGGAAGCCGACGAAGGGCGGTTGCCGCCGCTGGTGGCGCTCTTCTCCAAGCTCCAGCGCAAACGTTTCATCAATGCGCTTGGAATTGCTCGCGACCTGGAAAAGAAAGTACTCGTCGATGCCCGCATCCAAGCGATGAAGCAACGACTGGCAGAGCGGCGGAAGAAGCTGGAGCAGGAGTGGCAAGCGGCCATTCAGAAGGCCGTGTGCTTGCAGGAAATTGCCGGGGGGCGCCTAGCGGAAGTGCGTTCCATGCTGGAAGATGCGTTGTCCACCGATGGGGCTTTCACATTCTTTGTCGATCAAGAGCCCGACGATGGAGACCGAAGCTACTGGTTCCAACACCAGATCGTTTCGACGGCGAAGGAACTGGACTACTACGCCAACACCAAGCATTATCGATCCTGGTTGCGTTTGGTGATGCGCGACGGCAGCCAAGCGCAGGTCCTTATCTCCTTTCATTGCATCGGATTTCAGTTTCAGGGAGTTCTCGCCTGCTCGGCCACTTGGTTTCGCCGCGTGCCTACCGACGACGGCAGCGAGACCGAAGGTGCCTCCGCTCTCAGCGACGAAGTGTTCCAGATCAACTACAAGGAACCTCTCGACGAACAGAAGTTGCGCTTCAGGGACTGGCTCGATGCCGCTGTCGAACGTGGCTTGGCGCGGTGGGAGACCGTGGCTCTCTAGGCAAATGTGATGTCGTATCGGCTTGGGGCCGACAGTGGCTAAACGCAAGCAGCGGACGCCGAAGCGCGTGACGACGCTGACGCACGAGGAGGCGTCGCGCAAGAATATCCCTACCGCCGAATATCAGGCGGTCATGGAGCACGACGATCGGCATCCCGTTCAGGTCGCGTACGAACGGCGCAACCGCGATCTCGACCCGCAACTCGTCTGGCGCGGCAAGGAGGTGCAGGACTGGTCGGACCTCGTGGTGCCGGCCCCGCCGGTGTTCATTCAGGAGAAGGTGCACCCGAAGGTGCTGATCGACGATCTGTTGCGGCGCAGCAAGGAGGGGCAAGCGGAAGAGGCGCCCCAGCCCGACCTGTTCGCCGATTTCAACGGCCTGCCGAGCGCCGACGCCCGCACCGAGTTCTATCGGCACGACGCCAACTGGTCGAATCGCATGATCCTGGGCGACAGCCTGCAAGTCATGGCATCGCTGGCGGAACGGGAGGGGCTGCAAGGCAAGGTGCAGTGCATCTACATCGACCCGCCGTACGGCATCAAGTTCAACTCCAACTTCCAATGGTCCACCACCAGCCGCGACGTGCGCGACGGCAAAGCCGAGCATATCACCCGCGAGCCGGAGCAGGTCAAGGCGTTCCGCGATACGTGGCGGGATGGCATTCACTCGTACCTGACGTATCTGCGCGATCGGCTGACGGTAGCGCGGGACTTGCTGACGGATAGCGGTTCGGTGTTCGTACAGATCGGGGATGAGAACGTCCATCGGGTGCGGGCGTTGATGGATGAGGTGTTTGGGGATGAGAACTTTGTATCCCTTATCTCGGTTACAAAGACGATGGGAGCTACTTCTGAGTTGATTCCGAACGTAACTGATTACATCTTGTGGTTTGGGAAACATGTAACTCAGACTAAATTTAGACGCTTATTGACTCCGAAGAAACTTGGTGATGATGGTACTGGGAAATACTCGCATGTCCAAAATGATCTGGGCTATATGCGTCGTTTGCAACATGAAGAACGAAAAGGGTTAAAAGATATAGAACATAACGAAAACCCTTTTCTATATGAAGACATTACTGCACAAACAGGTAGTGAGAGCATTCGATTTGTTGTAAAATTTCGCAATCAAAATTTCGTTCCTTCCACAAGTAGAGGTTGGCGGACCAGTGAAGTCGGTATGGTCCGAGCCCAAGCAGCAGACCGCTTTTTGGCCCACGACAAGGTACTGATGTTCAAACGGTATTTGAGCGATTTTCCTGCGAACTATATCAACAATTCATGGAGTGATACATCATCAGGCTCAAGTGTCTCAGATCCAAAAGTATATGTTGTTCAAACCCGTAGCAAAATAGTTCAACGCTGCATCCTAATGACCACCGACCCCGGTGATCTGGTGCTGGACCCCACTTGCGGCTCCGGCACCACCGCCTACGTCGCCGAACAGTGGGGCCGCCGCTGGATCACCATCGACACCTCCCGCGTCGCCCTTGCGTTGGCCCGCGCCCGCATCATGGGCGCCCGCTATCCGTACTACCTGCTGGCGGACAGCCCGGAAGGCCAGCGGAAGGAAGCAGAGATCACCCACACCGCGCCCGGCGACGCCCCCACCTACGGCAACGTTCGTCACGGCTTCGTTTATGAGCGCGTGCCGCACATCACCCTGAAGTCCATCGCCAACAACGCCGAGATCGACGTGATCCATGAGCAGTTCCAGGCAACGCTCGGCCCGCTCCGGGACAAGCTCAACGCGGCGCTGAAGAAACGCTGGGAGGAATGGGAAATCCCGCGTACCGCGGACGCCAAGTGGTCGGCCAAGGCCAAGACCTTGCACGCGGAGTGGTGGAAACAGCGCATCGCCCGCCAACAGGCAATCGACGCGTCCATCGCGGCCAAGGCGGACTCCGAATACCTGTACGACAAACCGTACGCGGACACCAAAAAGGTGCGCGTGGCCGGGCCGTTCACGGTCGAGAGCCTGTCGCCGCACCGTGTGCTGGGCGTGGACGAGCACGACGAACTCATCGACACCGTGGCGGAGGCGCGGCTCGGCTACGGCGACAAACCGGACTTCGCCGCTCTGATCCTGGACAACCTGCGCACGGCGGGCGTGCAGCAGGCGCACAAGGACGACCGCATCGTGTTCTCATCGCTGACGCCGTGGCCGGGCGACCTCGTGTGTGCCGAGGGACGGTATGGGGAAGAGGAGGAAACGGAGAAAGATGAGGGACGAGTGGGGCGCGGGAAGGGGAAACGACTCTCCGCTGCCAAGCGTGCCGCGATCTTCATCGGCCCGGAGTTCGGCACCGTCTCGCGGCCCGACCTGGTCGACGCGGCGCGCGAGGCCGCGGAGGCCGGCTTCGACGTGTTGGTCGCCTGCGCGTTCAACTTCGACGCCCATGCGTCGGAGTTCGGCAAGCTGGGGCGCATTCCCATCCTCAAGGCGCGCATGAACGCCGACCTGCACATGGCCGGCGACCTGAAGAATACGGGCAAGGGGAATCTGTTCGTCATCTTCGGGGAGCCGGACGTGGACCTCCTCCCGGCAGCGGGCGGCGACGAGGGCCGTATCCTGGTCAGGATCAACGGCGTGGACGTGTTCCACCCCAACACCGGCGAGGTGCGGAGCGACGGCCCCGAAGGCATCGCCTGCTGGTTCATCGACACGGACTACGACGGTGAGAGCTTCTTCGTCCGCCACGCCTACTTCCTGGGCGCGGGCGACCCCTACAAAGCCCTGAAGACGACACTCAAGGCGGAGATCGACGCCGACGCCTGGGCCAGCCTGCACGGCGACACCTCGCGGCCCTTCCCCAAGCCCGCGTCCGGCCGCATCGCCGTCAAGGTGATAAACCACCTGGGCGACGAAGTGATGAAGGTGTTCCGGGTGTGAATTGCCCGCAGTCTATTGGGAGGAGGGAGATGGCCCTGCGGCGGAAAAAAGCGCACTCCCGAAACTCGATTCGACCACAGAGGTGCCGATTGAGGATCTCCGGTTCGATCGGCCTGACCCGCGGCTGAGTGGACAGGACACCGACACCTCGGATGAGTTCGTCATGGGGCTCACCTCGTCCACTCACCGGCCCACAGCAGATCGAGGAAATTGGTCCACGGCAGAATATGGAATCCGTCCACCACACGAGAGGCGGGTTCCATGCACACGACCAGAAGGTGTCGAAGCAGGCGCTCTTCGCGGAGTGCCCGCAGCCCTTTCAGGTCGCGCGGGCCGACGTTCTTCTTGGCCTTCACCTCCACGGCGACGTCCTCGAAGACGAAATCCACCTCGAAGCCCGACTTCGACCGCCAATAGCGCGGCGTGGCGCGCCGGTGGTAGTCGCAAAACGTCTTGATTTCCTGAAGGACGTAGCTCTCGAATGCGAGCCCGTACTCGGGCGTGCCGGGCGCCAGCCCGCGCCGGCCTTGCAGATGCCGCGCCAAGCCAATGTCGAACAAATAGTACTTCGAGGTCGAGATTGCCTTGCGCTTGCGACTTTCCGTGTAGGCCGGCACCTCGTGGGCGAGGAAGGTGTCTTTCAGGATTTGGTAATATTCGCGCACGGTGGACGCCGGCACTTGCGCATCGTTCGCCACGCTGGAGAAATTGATCATTGCCCCATGCGCGAGGCCGGCCACTTCCAAAAAACGACTGAACGCACCGACGTTTCGGACGATCGCCTCCGCGGCGATTTCCTCCCGGAGATAGTCTCCCGCGTACGCGGCCAGCGCTTCGGCCGGCTCGCCGGAGAAGAAGATCGGCGGCAGCAGCCCGTATTCCAACGCCCGGTCCAGGTCGAATCGCTCGGCGAGTTCGATGCGGACGAAGGGATGCAGATTGCGCGAACGCGCCCGCCCGCCAAGCAGATTCACGCCCTTTCTCCGCAGGCTGCGGGCGCTGGACCCGGTCAACAGGAACCGGATGCCCCGCTCCTCGATCATCAGATGCACCTCGTTCAGGAGGTCGGGAATCCGCTGGATTTCGTCGATGACGACGATGGTGTCGTCCGGCTTCAGCGCCTCGCGGATC
This sequence comes from uncultured Binatia bacterium (SeqCode), assembly GCA_965200125.1. Taxonomy (GTDB): domain Bacteria; phylum Desulfobacterota; class Binatia; order Bin18; family Bin18; genus Bin18. The sequence continues at coordinate 2,993,534 of OZ241332.1, forward strand.
AACGAGGGGTTCCGGGACAAACGGACGAAAAGCGCTTGGTCAAGCAAATTGTAGCTGGGATAGTGGCTGAGTTGCTGGCGAATGAGCGTGGACTTCCCGGTCTGCCGCGGACCGAACAGAAAGCACGAATTCGCTGCCAAGATGCGCGGCACGTCGAGAAATCGCGCCACGGGATAATCAGCCATGATGACAATCCACGTTTCTGTTGCTGATTATCTTGACAATCAGTAGCAGAATTGTCAGTTGGAATCAAAAATCGCGGGGGATCGGTTGGATATTTCAATCCTCCGAGCCGGACGACATCGTCGAAGAACCCCCCCATCCCCCCTTGTCGAGGGGGATTTTCGGACCGACGCAACGCAACGGTGGGGACCCTCACCCCCGGACACGCCCGGGGTAAGCTCTGGCCTTCTCCTTAGTCCCTGAGTATGCGGTGCCTTGAGCTTGCGGTGTCCTGAGCTTGTCGAAGGATCGAAAGGTCGAAGGGTGTCGAAAGGTTGAAAGATCGAATTCGACGAACTCAAAGACTTTCCCATCCCTCAGTTCGTTGAGCCTGTCGAAACGAACCCCGAGATCACCTCGGCCTCCGCACCCCACCCTCGATCCTTTGACTATGAGGATCTTCCTGTATGCAATTCCCTTCCCAAACGATGTCGTTTTTCCATCCCCGGATCAGCCGTCGTCCCACCCGTCCCCGCTCTCGCCGCCGGTCGGGAGGTGATGGTCCATCTCCAGGGCGGGCTGCTGAAGTTTGGCACAGCGGCCGACCAGCTTGGCCGGCACGCCGGCGACGGTACAGCCGGCCGGCACGTCGGCGAGCACCACGCTGCCCGCCCCCACCTTGGCGTTGGCCCCGACTTCGACGTTGCCCAGAATCTTCGCCCCGGCGCTGATGAGCACGCCGGACCGAATCTTGGGGTGGCGGTCGCCCGACTCCTTGCCGGTGCCGCCGAGGGTGACTTCCTGCAGCATGGATACGTTGTCCTCGACCACCGCGGTCTCGCCGATGACGAGGCTGCTGCCGTGATCCACGAAGATGCCCGATCCGATGCGCGCCGCAGGGTGGATGTCCACGCCGAAGACTTCCGAAATCCGGTTCTGGAAACAGAAGGCGAGCGTCTTGCGGTCCTGCTGCCACAGCCAGTGCGACACGCGGTAGGCTTCCAGGGCGTGGAAGCCCTTGTAATACAACAGCGGCGCGGAATAGCGCGCGCAGGCGGGGTCGCGGTCGCGGACGGCACAGATGTCCGCCCGTACCGCGTGGCCGATGGACGGGTCCGCGGCCAGCGCCGCCATGATGATGTCGCGCAGCGTAATGGACGGCAGGTTCAGATTGGTCAGCTTCCCGGCTAGGTGGTAGCTCAGCGCTTCCTCCAGGGAGGCATGGTTCAGGATGATCGAATGGAGGAAACTGGCGAGGATCGGCTCGCGGTCGGCCTCCAGCCCGGCTTCGTCCCGCACGGCCCGCCACACCCAGTCCTCGGACGCGGCGAACGTGGATCGTTGCTTGACGGCGCGCATAACGTTCCCTCCCGCGGACGGTATTCCTGCCCGCCTCTCGTACACGGAAGCCCAGACGAGAACAACGCTTTCGGAGGGAGACCGGGAGTATGACGAACGCTCTGCAATCCACAATCAACAATCCACGATCCACAATTCCCCCTCCCCTCCCCGCGTGGCGGACATCTGCGAAGTTTGATACCGCGTCACCCACGACGTATGAGACGCATCTGTGTTTTTGCCGGGTCGAGCAAAGGCGCCCGTCCCGACTATGCCGACGCCGCACGGGCACTCGGCATCGAGTTGGCCGGCCGCGGGCTCGAACTCGTGTACGGCGGGGGAAACATCGGGTTGATGGGCATCGTGGCGGACGCGGTGCTCGACCGCGGCGGGCGGGTGACCGGCGTGATCCCGGAGCGGCTGGCCGATCTGGAGGTCGCCCACCGCGCGGTGAGCGACCTGCGCATCGTGGACACCATGCACGAGCGCAAGGCGGTCATGGCCGAACTGTCCGACGGCTTCATCGCCCTGCCGGGCGGCATCGGTACGCTGGAAGAGCTGTTCGAGGCGGTGACGTGGAACGTGCTCCACATCCACGACAAACCCTGCGGGCTGTTGAACGTCGGGGGATATTACGACGGGCTGCTGCAATTCTTGCGGCATACCGTGGACGAACGCTTCTTCAAGGCGAAGTACTTCGACCGGCTGGCGGTCGAACGGGAACCGGACCGGCTGCTGGACCGGCTCGTGTAGCACGGGGAGTGAACATGGCGTATGCGCCCATCAATCTGACGGAGAAATTCGCCGAATTCTCCGAACCCTGGACGCCGAAGATCGTCGCTCGGCTGAACGACTATCACATCAAGCTGGCCAAATTCCGCGGGAGATTCGTCTGGCACCGCCACACGGATACGGACGAAGCGTTTCTGGTCGTGGACGGTGCCATGCGGATCGACTTCCGGGACGGCGCCGTCGCGCTGCGCGCCGGAGAGATGTTCGTCGTCCCCAAATGGGTCGAACACCGGCCGCGGGCGGATGGAGAATGTCGGGTCCTCCTGTTCGAGCCGGCCGATACCGTCAACACGGGAGACGAGCGTAGCACCCTCACCGTGGACGATCCTGCGTGGGTCTAACTGCCGGAAGCCATGAGTGGAGACGTATGGCCCGGCCGGAGTTCTATTACCGCGACTTTCCGTCGAACGTGCTGCCCGCCCGGACACCGTTCACCCGCCCGGGCCGCGGGGACGCCGGGCTGTTGTTCATCTACGTCTCCAACCGGCTGCTGCGCTGGAGCCTGCTGCTGGCAAAGGATCGCGTCGAACGGATTTATCCCGAAGCCCGCAAACATATCCCGCCCGGCTTTGCGCACGTCTGGCTGCTGGAAAAACGCTACAGCACGCGCCCGGCGGGAACTCCCGTGCGTTCACACGCGCCCGCGGCCACGCAAGACCAGCGCACGCCGGTCACGGGGCTGGGCGGGTCGTTCATCGTGCTGGCCGAACCATCGCCGGCCCCGGGCGCACAAGGCGACGTGCTGTCCTACCACCTGCAGGAAGACGCGGCGATCGACGCGGCCGAAGGCTACACCCGGCGGCATCGGCGGCGCGCCATTGTCGGCCTGCTGGTCTGGGACGATTACTGGTTCTAGTCGTCCATGTCTCGTCCGCCCGCCCGGCCTGCGTCCGCGCCGCGGCGTCCACACACGCAGCCGGGCTCAACGGGGTTGACTCACCCCTTTCTCGATCGCCCGCACACGACCTTCCTCGGCCTGAGCCTGCCGGTACTCGTGTCGCTGGTGGTCGAGCCGTTCGCCAGCTTGGTCGATACGATCTTCGTCGAACGGCTGGGCGTCGTCCCCGCGGCCGGTCTCGGGGCGGCGACCGCGCTGCTGTCCGGTTTGCTGTGGGTCTTCAATTTCCTGGGCATCGGCGCGCAGACCGAGACCGCCCGCACCCTGGGGCGAACCTCCGCACCGCACGGCACGCTGCCCGCGGAACTCGGCAAGATCAGCGGTATCGCGCTCGTGCTGGCGGTCGGGTTGGGCTTGGCCGTTACGCTGCTGGCATGGCTCAACGTCGAGCGGCTGGTCGGCTGGATGAGCGCCGAACCCGGGGTGCGCACCGACGCGCGCACCTATCTCGACATTCGCCTGTTGGGCGTGACCCCGAGCCTGCTGGTGACCGCGGGGTTCGGCGTGTTGCGCGGCGTGCAGGACATGCGCACGCCGGTCTGGATCGCCGGGGCGATGAGTCTTGTCAACATCGTGTTGGATCCGGTGCTGATTTTCGGGTTCGGTGCCATTCCGGCGCTGGGTATCGCGGGCGCGGCCTGGGCCACCACGATCAGTCAGTTCGTCGGGATGGCGTGGGTCGTGCGGGCCGTCGGCAAGAAAACGCCGCTCGGAGCGCCGCTCGACTGGCGGCGCGCGAGGCGATTCTTCGCGATCGGTCGCGACGTGGGCGTGCGCACCGGCTCGGCTCAGGTGTTCATGCTGGCGACGGTGTGGACGGCGTTGCAGATCGGGGTGGAAGCCGGGGCCGCGCATCAGGCCCTGCGCCAACTCTGGATGTTCCTGGCGTATCTGCTCGACGCGTTCGCCGTCACCGCACAGAGCCTGATCGGGTATTTCCTGGGCGCCGGGCGGCGCGACGGGGCACGGCGGACGGCGCGCGTGGCGTGCGGCTGGGCGGTCGGCAGCGGGACCGGTCTGCTCGTCCTGCTGCTCCTGTGTTCCGCTCCGCTGGCGGTCGTGTTCGTCCCGGCCGACGCCCGCGCCTACTTTGTGGCCGGCCTGTTCATCAGCGCGCTGTCCCAGCCGCTCACCGCGTTGGCGTTCGTGACCGACGGCATTCACTGGGGCACCGGCGATTACGCCTATCTGCGCAACGCGATGATCGTGTCCACGGCCGGCGGTGTGCTGCTGCTCGCTGCCATCGATCACGGACATCCGCATGCCTTCGCCCATCTCTGGCTCGCCGTGACCGGCTGGGCGGGGATTCGCGCCGGCTTCGGAGCAGTGCGTATCTGGCCGGGCATCGGCAACGCGCCGCTCCGTCTGAGGACTCGGTCGGACAAGCCATAAGAGTTTTCGTTTGAAAGAAGCGGTCGCGGTGTTCGCACCGGCGGTGCTTGTGGCGCACGTGGCCGGGGCCGAGCCGGGCGCTGCGGCGTGATCCGGACGGGGCCTTACGCCCCGTCGGCTACCTTCCCGGCCTCGCCGTCCAGGGCGACGTTTCCCTTCAGGGCGCTTCTGTCTCGATTTGCAGCAGGGAGCGGATGAGTGCTTCCACGGCGGCGGGAGCGGGGGGAGACGTCGTTCCGGTCAGGAGTTTGATCTCGGGGGCAAGGCTGTACGTCGTGCCGGCAATCGCGAGGATGCTGTAATACAGCAGGACGGGATCGCCCGACCTGATGAGCCTCGCCCGTTGGCCCCGACGAATCCACGTGATGTACTTTTCATGGATCGGACGCAGATGGCGTTCGACGAGCCAACGCAACCGGTCGCTCTCCGAGCGGCCCTCGATCGTCATGAGGCGGTGGATATCGGGCTGTTCGGCGGCCAACTGCACGATCAGCCGAGCCACGGCCATCAGCCGCTCCGGGATCGTCGCATCCCGACTGGCCCGCTCGGCTTCGTCCAGCCGCGCTCGCGCAGAAACGAACAGATCGTCCATGACGGCTTTCCACAGGGATTCTTTGGAAGCGAAGTGGTACAGCAGGAGGCTCTGCGCGACGCCGACATCCTCTGCAATCTGCCTGGTCGAAGCCCCCTCGAAGCCGACCGAGGCGAACCGCGCCCGTGCGGCGCGGATGATCCGACTGCGGGCAGTGCCGGCGGCTCTCGTTCGGGCTTTCATTCCCACACCGTGTTGCTTGGTACGGAACGTCACAAAATTTTTTTCGCCCGGCTATTGATCGTTCGATCAATTCGTGTTTTCCTGAACATTCGATCAGGAAAGACAATCTTAGCATGGAGTCCGAGGGAAGCCACTCGGCCCGAGCACGTGACGACATGACGCGGCTCCGGCCGTCATTGTTCCGAAACGGAGGGTCCACATGAGTGTCGTCACCGCTCTCCGGAGCGGAGATCCTGCAGAACGCCTGCGCCCTCGCTACCCGCGTCCGCGAGAAGAACCTTGCCGCCGAGTATGACCGGCTGCGTCGCCTGCCCGATGACATCGTCGCGGAAATCCGTGCGGCCGGCATCATGCGGATGAACATGCCGAAGATCTGGGGCGGTCCCGACCATCTGATGCGCAAGATGTCGGGCGTGCCCTTGGGTGTGGCGGCTGATGCGCTCGAGACGGCGCGGGAGCTATTGTCCGACAAGACCGACCGGTGGACGGGCGTTCGCTACCGCGACACCCCTCGGGTGCAATCCGCGGTCGCACAGGCGTACGGTATGCTCGCCGCAGCGCGCAGCTACGTCTTCACGTCCCTCGAAGCCCAGTGGAAGAAGCTGGAGCGGGGCGAGCCCCTGACCGTGGAGGAGCGCGCCGACTCCCGGCTCTCGCGCACGAACGCATTCCGGACGGGGCGAAACGTGGTGGCGCTGCTCTACGACACGATCGGGGCCAGCGCGATCTACTCCGAGAAGAGCCCCTTCGACCGCCATCTGCGCGATCTCCAGACCGCCTGTCAGCACCTCGTCGGTCAGACCAAAGGCTGGGAGGGCATCGGGCCGATGTTGCTCGGCGGCGAGCCGGCCTTTCCATTCATCTGAAGACACCCAGGTGTGAACGAGACGCCAGGAGGAGGAAGGATATGGGGCTCCCGAACGGGTTACGTCACCTCGCCCTCAACGTGCATGACGTCGAAGGGCCGCTGGAGTTCTTCACCCAGGTGTGTGGGATGGAGATGGTCGCCTTCTACTGGATGCACGGCGTGAAGGATGCGTATCACATCTTCCTGAAGCTCAACGGCCACTCCTCGGTCGCCCTGGTGCGGGACCCCGCGGACAACGAGATCGAGGCACGCCCAGAGCAGCGCGGCATGTTCGGCATGAGCCGGATTCGTGGGGCCATGCAGCACGTCGCCTTCAACGTCGCTTCCGTCGATGATCTGCTGGCGATGCGCGACCGCGTTCGTGCGCACGGCTATCAGACCTTCGGCCCGATCGACCACGGCTTCTGCCAATCCGTCTATATACCCGGCGCGCCGGAGCAGATGATGGTCGAGTTCTCGACCTCGGCGCAGCCCATCGACCCGGCGCAGTGGATCGATCCGACCACGGTCGAGCATGCGGGTCTCACGCCGGAACAGATCGACCGCTACCGGAATCCGCCTGCCTTCCGGAGTCGCCGGGGAACGGTCGAGCAGCCGACCTACGACCCCGAGAGACAGATCCTCGAGCCGACAGAAACGGCCCTGTTGTCCGATCCCCGAAAGCTGGCGGAATTCGAGAAGATGGTCCAGCAGCCAGCCGAATAGGGAGGTGCGCATGAGACGTCGAGAATTCGATCGCAACGGGGTCCATACCTACCGCTATGCACGCGAACAGCCCGACTACGCGCTCCTGATCTGCCATGGCGGCGGTTGGGGCGGGATGTACGACAGATTCTGTTACCCGTTCGCAGAGCGGAACGTCGACATCTGGTCGCTCGACCTGCCCGGCTTCGGTCGGACCGGAGAGCGGGGGGTCTTCACTGCCGATGAGCAGCATCGAGCCGTGGCCGCGCTCGCCCGCGAGATCCGCAAGGTACACGACCGGCCCATCTTCTGCCTGGGATCGAGCTTGGGCGCCTATCATGCCTCGGCAGCCAGTTATCTGGAGGAAGTCCACGCGGTCATCGTCTCGGCGAGCCTGATCCTGTGCGATGGGCCGATGGTGCAGGGCATGGCACAACTCTTCGGCAGTCAGCCGGTCCAGACCCTTCTGAACGCGCCGCGGATCGGAGACGGACTGATCCTCGACCTCGACAAGGTCATCGACTGGGAAAAAAATTACGGCGACGTGGAAACCGCCCGCGCGATCGTGGCCGATCCGAACCACACCGGGCAGATCATGCTCAAGAGTTGGGCGTCGCTTATGTGCTGGAAGCGGCCCCGCCCCCTTGCCGAGAATACCAAGCCGTTCTTCTTCATGATCGCCGAACACGACCCGCTCGCCCCACTCGAAACGACGAAGCCGACGTTCGACGCCGTTGGCGGACCGACCGAACTCAAGGTCTTCAAGACCGACAAACATCAAATCATGCTGTTCCACACCGAGGAGTACTCGGAGATCCTCGACGAATGGTGTCGCCGGCAGCTCTGACTGCCTTGGACTCGATCGGGGTTTCAACCGCCCGCGCGGCTTGGCCGGCCGGAACGGGCCAGAAGAGGAGGGATTATGAAATTCGGACTTTTTCCCTGTTCGACTTCTTCCGGGACCGCCAGAACGAGGTCCGCTATTATCAGGACACCCTCGACCTGATTACCCGGGCCGAACAGCTCGGCTTCGACTCGGCCTGGCTGGGTGAGGAACACTTCTACACCATCGGCATCTGCCCCAGCCCGCAGATCTTTCTGACCGCGGCGGCGCGCGAGACGTCGCGCATCCGGCTCGGCACCTCGATTAGCCTGCTGCCCTTCGAGAACCCGCTGCGCAAGGCCGAAGACTTCGCCATGCTCGATATTCTGAGCAACGGGCGGCTGGACTTCGGGGTCGGTCGCGGGAGCATCACCAAACACTTCGAGGGCTTCCGCGTCCCGTCGGCCGAGAGCCGCGACCGCTTTGAAGAAGCCCTGACCATCATCCGCCGCGCCTGGACGCAGGATCCGGTCGAATACACCGGGCGATTCTGGAGCGTGCTGTCGCTGTCGCCCAAGCCGGTCCAACGGCCGCACCCGCCCATCTACAGCGGCGTGGTCAACATGACCGGCTTGGAGGGCGCGGGGCGGGCGGGCGACCACCTCTTGCTGGTCCCCTGGCTCACGGCACCACATCCGGCCGTGCGGAAATCGGTCACGCGCTACCGTGAGTTGCTGAAGGAGCATGGGCACGGCCCCAAGCGCGCGACGTGGGTCTTCTGGCTGTTCATCGACCGGGACCACGACGTCGCGGTCCGCGAGGGACGAGACATCACGCGCAACTACACCGATCTGTTCGGGCGCATACTTATTCCCGAACTGCTGGCCGGCAGGTCCGAGATGCAGACCAACGGCGCGACCGAGGACCCGTTCCAGCAGTTTCTGGACTTCGCGCAGGCCATGCCCGACGAGTTGGAACAGCGCGCCGTGGTCGGCACGCCGGCCGACGGCCGGCGCCGCTTGCGCGAACTGGACGACGAGTTCGATCTCGCCCAGGTCGCGTTCTATTTCCACGCCGGCAGGCGCGACCCGCAACGCGCACGCGACGGCCTGGAACTGTTCGCGCACGAGGTCATGCCGGAGTTCGCCTAGGGGGGGTCCTGTCCCTGTTCGGGTCGCCCTGGGCCGCGGTGGCGTTGCAGCGCGGCCTGTTGCCGCTGCACGCCAGCGCCGTCAGCCGTGCCGGGGCGGTGCATGCGTTCAGCGGCGCGTCCGGCGGCGGGAAGTCCACGCTGGCGGCAGCGCTGGGCCGGCACGGACTGCCGTTCTTCGTCGACGATCTGCTGCTGCTCGACCCGGCCTCGTTCGGCGAGGGATGCTTGTGCTACCGCAACGCCGGCCTGAAGCTGTTTCCGGATGCGCTGGCGCTGACGGCGGCGACGCCGGGCGCGCCGGTGTACCAGGGCACGCGCAAGCGGTGGGCGCGTCCGGTGCACCGTTCGCCGCGCTTCGTGGGCAATCTGCGGACCCTGCACATTTTGTCGTACCGGGACGGTCGCCCCGGGGACGCCACGCCTTGCTCCATCGAGCCGCTGACCCGCCGGCGCGCAGTCGTCGCCCTGTACGAAGCCCTTTACCGGAGGCGCCAAGCCCTGGTCATCGTCGGACGCCGGCGCCTCCTCGGGTGGCTACTGACGGCGGCGGCCCGGCAGGTGCAAGTGGCGATCTTCCACCGGCCGAAGTCGAAGCGGCAGTTCGAGCAGGGCGTGGCGTACCTGGCCGCCGCTCTCGCCGAGGCGACCGTCAGGTAGGGTGCGAAGGTTGGGGTACCCTCGGGGTTCGTTTCGATGTTTCGACAGGCTCAACACACCGCAAGCTCAACGAACTGAGGGGGGAGGCGGGGGAGGTCCTTGAGCCTGCGGTCCCTGAGCTTGTCGAAGGGTCGAAGGGCCGGGGGTGGGGGCGCCCTTGCCGGGCCGCGGCCCGACTTGGCTGAGACTCACATCCCGTCGGCCGCTGACCCGGTTTCGCCGGCCGGCGTGAGCATCAGGATGCGATCGACGCGGAACATTCGCTCGTCCCGGCGCACGGTGCAATAAGCCCGCATTCCCAGAAATTGTTTGCCCGCATACGACTCCTGCCCGACGCTGACCGGCACGACGACTCGCTCGCTGCGCGTATCGTCGGCGCGGAGATAGGTCAGCGTGAGTGCGCTGCGGCGTTCGATAGCCGTGCGGATGGCCGCGACCTTGTCTTCGGTCGGCATGGCCCGCTCGGCCTCGCGCCAGCGGGCGGCGGTGAGGAATTTCCGGACGCGCCAGTCGGCCCGCACCGAGCCGGCGCGGATCGGACGTTTGAGCACGATTCCCTCGAACGCGGTGCAGCGGCTCAGCGCCACGTACGTCTGGCCGGACTCGAACGCCCCGCACTCCAGATCGATGACGATCCGCTCGAACGTCTTGCCCTGGCTCTTGTGGATGGTCACGGCCCAGGCCAGCCGGAACGGGTACTGGGTGAACGTCCCGGCCGGCTCGGTGACGATCTTGCCGCGGTCCAGGGTGAAGCGGACGAGTTCCCAGGTGTGCCGGCCGACCGCCACGCTTCCCCCGCCGTCGCGCAGCCGGATCAGCACTTTTTCTTCATCGTCCTCGTCGTCGTCCGCCTCGCCCGCGGCAATCCCTTCCACGACGCCGATGCTGCCGTTGACCCAGCGGTCGGCCGCGTCGTTGCTGACCAGCATGACTTGCGCGCCCGGCTTGAAGACGAGTTCGGCCGCGGTCGGATAGGACTGCCGGTCGAAGTCGCCGAAGATCTCGGCGTGGGCGACGAGCCGCTCGGCCGGCAGGCGGGCGAGTTTTTCGGCGTTGATCCGGTCCGCGTTGCGGTTGGTGGTGGTCAGGACGACGTAGAACTCGTCGGAGCGAGGTTCGAACGCCGGCCGGACCTGCTCGTTCAGGCGGGCGAGGTCCCCAGGCTCCACCGAGTTGTTGCGAATCCGATTGAGCAAGGCGACGAACTCGGCATCCTTCTGGCGATAGACCTTTTCCAGTTCGACGATCTCCAGATCCGCGTCTTCGAGCGCCTTGGCGCTGAAGAAGTAGGGCGTGTCGTACAGCGTGCGGAAGATCTCGCGTTCGCCCGGGGGGACGACCGGCGGTAACTGGTAGAGGTCGCCGACGAACACCATCTGCACCCCGCCGAACGGCACGCGGCGCTCGGGCCCGTGCTTGCGCAGGAACGCGTCGACGCAGTCGAGCAGGTCTGCGCGCAGCATGGACGCCTCGTCGATGACGATGGTTTCCAGGCGCTCGTAGAGTTCCGGTCTGCGCGGGGCGCGGCGTTGCTTGCGCACCTTCTCCGGCGTCACGTCGAGGCCGAAGCCGAAGAAGCGGTGCACCGTCTGCCCGCCGACGTTGAGCGCCGCGACGCCGGTCGGGGCAAGGACGACCGCTTCCTTGTCTGTCGTGGCGCAGTAGTGCGACAGCAGCGTCGATTTCCCGGTTCCCGCCCTGCCGGTGACGAATAGATGCCGCTCGCCGGCCTCCATCAGCGCCAGCGTCCGTACGAATTCCGGATTGAGTTCGATGGCGGCCACGTATTCGGATCCCCGCCGGTGTGGCCGCGGCGCATCTCGTCCACCGCGGCCACGCCGGCAAACGTTGTCCGGTCAGGCGCACACCGCAGGCCGCTTGTCCGCCCAGGGTTGTGCCTCTTCCAGTTGTGCTGCCACGCTCAGCAGCAGGTCCTCACCCCCGTACGCGGGCATCAGGTGCACGCCGACCGGCAGCCCGTCCGCGGTCCAATGCAGCGGCAGCGAAATGCCCGGCTGGCCGGTCGCATTGCCGACCGGGGTGTACGGAATCAGGGCGAGCACGCGCTTCCAGATTTCCGCGGGTTCCGCGGCCGCGCTGCACAGATAGCCCAGCCGCGGCGGGGGCGTGCTCAGCGTCGGGGTCAGCAACAGGTCGAACCCGTCGGCCCACCACTGCGCGACACGACGTTGCCAACGCTCCACCCATTCGCGCGTGGCAATGTAGTCGGTCAGCTCGACCGCCCGGCCTTCGTTCATGAGGTGCCACGTGTAGCGTTCGAAGTCGTCCGGCCCGACCTCGCGGCCCACCGCGGTCGCCACGTCTTCCGCGGTGCGTGCGGCGTGGGCCAGCACGATGGTCGAAAACCGCGCGCCCCAGTCCTCGTCGAGCGCCGCGGGGTGTGCGACTTCGACCGTATGGCCCAGGGATTCGAGCAGGCGGCCCGCGTTTTCCGCCGCGGCCACGCACTCGGGATGCGAGGATCCGGCGCCCCCGGGCAGGCTGGTCATCAGCCCGATGCGCAGCCGTTCCGGCGTCCGCCGCGCAGCGTCCGCAAACGTGCCGGCACTCGCCGGCGCAGTGTATGGATCGCCGGGCATCGAGCCCGCGGTCGCGTCGAGCACCGTCGCGGCGTCGCGGACCGAGCGCGTGACCACACCCTCGGCGATGAACCCGGCCCAGGCTTCTCCATAGTCGGGGCCGAGGGACAGCCGCCCGCGGCTCGGCTTCAGTCCGACCAGGCCGCACGCGCTGGCGGGAATGCGGATGGAGCCGCCGCCGTCGTTGGCGTGCGCCACGGCGACCAAGTGCGCCGCGACCGCCGCGGCGCTGCCGCCGCTGGACCCGCCCGTCGAATGGGCGGTGTTCCACGGGTTGCGGCTCGGGCCGTAGGCTTCGGGCTCGGTCGTGTCGGCGAAGCCGAACTCCGGCGTATTGGTCTGGCCGATGGTAATCAGCCCCGCGGCGCGAAATTTCGCGGCCAGATAGGTATCGTGCGCCGCGGTATGGCGGGCCGCTTTCAAGGCTTTGCAGCCCATGTGGATCTCGTCCCCGGCATTGGCGCAGAACAGGTCTTTCAGCAGGAACGGGACACCTTTGAGCGGCCCGTCGGGCAGATCGGGCGCGTCCGCCTCGGCACGGGCTTTGTCGTAGCGCGGGCGGATCACGGCATTGAGTTGGGGGTTGAGCTTCTCCACCCGCGCAATGGCCGCATCGACCAGCTCGCGGGGACTGGCTTGGCCGCTGCGGACCAATTCGGCTTGGGCCGTCGCGTCCAGCGCGGCGAAATCGTCAGGCATGGCGTTCCCTCCTCGTGCTTCGCGTGCAGGTCGTAAGCCGGAGACCTTGGAGGCTCCAACTATCGCGGCAGACGAAAAACATTGTCAAGCAACGAAGCCGTGGGTCTCGTAGTGTGATGGTATCTTCCTTTGAATTTCACGACATCACTAAGTGTATGGGAACCGGCCCCTCGTGCCTGCCCATAACCGCCCCAAGGTAATCACAGGGGTTACCCTTCCATAACGTACGTCGGCACCTGCCGAGGAAGACTTTTCGAGGTGATGCATGCACTGCCGTGTGCAAGGCTCGCCCCGAACCACGGCTTGCGCTAAGACGAACGCCGCAGCGGACGGTGTTTACAGAATCCCGGCGTATGGACACGCCGCGGCACGACATCCCCATCTAAGAGAAGGAGAACGCAATGGCGGCATACATCATCGTGGACGTGACCGTTACCGATCCCGACGTGTACAAGGGCTACACCAAACTCGTGCCCGCTACGGTCGAAGCCTACGGCGGGAAATTCCTGGTGCGCGGCGGCGACACGGAGACGCTGGAAGGCGACTGGACACCCAACCGGCTCGTCGTGCTGGAGTTCGAGAGTACCGAACAGGCAAAGGCGTGGTACGACTCCGAGGAATATCGGGAACCGAAACGCCTGCGGCATAGCGCCTCGCATGCCAAACTCGTGCTGGCCGAGGGCGCGGCGTAGTTTCGGGATCACCGCGGACCGATCCGCAGCATCGGATGGGCCGGTGGTGTGCCTTCGGAAAAAGACTCCCGCCGGCGACGCGAGGCGGCATGAAAAACAAGGGAGGCTCGCATGACTCTCCGTCTGGAATGCGTGGATTCCTCGGTCTCGTCCGACACGCTGGGCGACTTGCTGGAACGCGACGGCGCCGTCGTGGTCGAAGACGCGCTGACCGCAGGGCATCTCGACCGACTCAACGCCGAATTCGAGGCGTGCGTCTCGGCCACGCCCCCGGGCGTCGATCTGCCGGACGAGAACATGTCGGCGTTCTTCGGTCGGTCCACGGTCCGCATCGACGGGCTGCCGGCCAAGTCGGCCACGTTCGTCGAGGTCATGCTGACGCCCCGGCTGCTGGCGGTCGCGGACCGCTTCCTCCTGCCGAACTGCGCGCACTATTTGTTGAACACCGGCCAGCTCATTCAGATCGAACCGGGCGAAACCGTCCAACCCCTGCACCGCGACGAGGACGCCTGGAGCTTCTTCCCCGATCCCAAACCCCACCTGCAGGTCGAGGCCATGTACGCGCTGAGCCCGTTCACCGCGGCCAACGGCGCCACGCGCGTCGTGCCCGGCAGTCACCGCTGGCCGCGCGACCGCGAGCCCCGGCCGCACGAAATCGTGCAGGCCGAAATGCCGGCCGGCGGCGCCATCTTCTATCTCGGCGCGACCCTGCACGGCGGCGGCGCCAACCGGACCAGGAGTGCGCCGCGCCGCGGGATGTTCGTCGGGTTCGTGGTCGGTTGGCTGCGCACCGAAGAAAACACCTTCTTGAGCGTTCCCATCGAAAAAGTCCGCACCATGCCCGTCCGCGCCCGGCAACTGCTGGGTTACGAGTCGCACGTCGCGATCGGGGTCGTGGACGTGCGCAGCCCGATGGCGCTCCTCACAGAAGGCATTCGATCCGCACCCGACGGTCGGTTGTAAGTCCCGAACCTCCGCGGCGTTGCCCTCATTACCCGGTCGCTACGGAGGAAATGGGGCGGTACAGGCGGGGAACGAAAGCCGCCCGCTCGCCTCTCGAGTCGCCAATGGTGAAGCCCCGCCCGTTTTTGCTGGTGCATGCCGACCGCCCGAGGACGGTACCGATCAATGGGAATCGCGAACAGTGTGCAGTCGATTTCATGCCCGATCTCCATCCGCTTCCGGCTTGGTTCATCATCTCGACCGTGGAACATCTCGCCGACCGTGTTCTGAAAATTTCCCTCCTGCCTGACACGCATATCCGGATGGAGTGCGGGGAATCTCACGAATCACACGACGAGGGCGGTTCAGAGAAGATCGCCTCGAAAGCATTGAACGTCCTCCATGGCATCAGTTGTCGCGCGGGGGATGTTCTACAGTCACGACGCGTCGGATAGTGCTATCGTGCTTGTTGAGCAGGAATAGCTGACCATCAGGGCCGGTTCCCAACCGTAAATCCGCGCGTCCCATCGGCCTCCGGCCCTGCGCGGCGACCTTCTCCTCGACCATCCGCAGGAACGACTTGACCTCGCCATCGCGGCGGAAGAGCATACGGCGAATGGCATCTTGCCCGCCGTCTGGCAAGTCGTCAGCATTGAAGTAGAACACCTCGCCGCTCACCATGTCACCGAACAGCACGCAGCCCGCGAGGTGTGGAATCGCACGGTGACGATAAACGATGGGGCCGGTCACGGCGACATCTTGGCCAAACAAGGGATCTTGGTGGTCGAACTCGATCACAGGATACGTGATCGTGGTGTCGGCGCGCGGATTTTGCAAGCTCACGGCACGCCGGTCGTTGGAGACGGAGAACGTACCGTCCCAGATCGAAAGGATATGGTCTCGCACTCGTCTGGCAATAGTCCTCCAATAGTCCACGAGGCGAAAGCTGCCTTCCCAGTGGTCCCAGCCGAGGTTCGCCCCCGGCATGATCATATTGATTTCGTCGACCGTCGCCTCACCGATGTCGGCGACAAATAGGTGTCCGGTGTGCATATCCCAGCTCAAGTTCTGCGGGTTGCGTAAGCCAAAGGCGTAGATTTCGCCCAACGCGCGGGGATCCGCGATGAACGGATTCTTCGCAGGTATACCATAATGTCCGGTAGTACTGTTCATTCCCAACGGGTCGATGCGGAGAATCTTCCCGAACACCTGACCGAGATCTTGTGCCAGATCCAGCGGGTCGCCCACACCCCCTCCGTCGCCTACGCTCAGGTAAAGCATACCGAAGTCGGCATTCCCCGAAACCACACCCGGATTGAAAGCGATCTGTCCACCGTTATGATCTTCAAGCGGCTGCCCGATACGCATCAGCTCCCGCGGCTGACTCCCATCGTAGAACGCGGCCTTTGGATCGTGCACCCTCCATTCCAGCAACACCGTGTCAAACAGCCGTCTTCCTTCAGCTACAAAGTCCGCCCTTGAAGTTCCCCTCGTCAATTCACCAAAGGTGTAGAATCTGCCAAACCCTGGGGCATCCGACTCGGCGAATTGCGGATGGAAGGCAAAGCTTTGGAACCCCCTCCCCCTCTTGACGGTCGGGATTGGATCGAGCCCCCATCGCGGGTCCTTGAGGTCGAGATAGGGCGTGACTGTGCCGCCGTCGTAGCTGACGCCGTAGAGGACGCCGCCCATGTCGTTTACGAACAATCGCCCCGCGCCTGGTTCGTCGACCATCTTCATCATCCGCGCCGGATAGCCGTCCACAATCGGCAGCGTTGCAAACTCGGCAACTCCCACCGTGACTGATCCGGCGGTCGCGGCGATGTGCTTGGGGAACGGATTTCTGAAGGTTTGAGAAGCGTCCGCCCCCGGGGAAGACGGCAACAGCAAGAGGGTTGCCACCAATACCAATCTGAAAACACCCATCAGGTATGCTTCTCTTCCCTATAGGAACCGATCTGAGCCACGGACATCTTAGAACAAGTGTAGTGTCCCACGGGAGCTATCCTCCTCGGTAAATATGTGTCGGCCGCGAACGCCGCCAGCCCACCACCTCTGAATAAACGTAGTGGAAACTTGACCAGCGGCTTACGCCGTCGGCTACTTCGAATCACCACGACGGCTGTTCGGACACGGGACAAACCATTCCATACCGTCGGCCGTCAATGGAACACCGCCGTGTGAGCAGGCTCGCCGCGCCTCAAACAGAAATCCAGGTAGACAAGCGCCCAACCCAGACGAGTACTGGCCGGTCAAAGGTTCTCCGTTTCCCTCTCTTCCACACCCTTCGACCTTTCGGCACCCTTCGACAGGCTCAGGGACCGGGCTCAAGGCACCGCAAGCTCAGGGACCAAGGGGAGTGCGGGGAATCTTTCAAACCGAATCCCCGAGGATATTTCGGTTGACGTATGACGTTTATCGGAATAGTCTTCGCAGGTGATCCGGTCGTTTCCGTGTAAGGATACCGAGGCGTTGTTCAATGATCGGGCCGTTCCTCGGTTCCGCACCATTCAGCGACCTGCGAGACGCAAGTTACTGCTGTTGCACACGGCCCTTCGTTTGCAGGAACTCATGGCGCCGCCCGGCAACCGCCTCAAATCGTTGAAAGGCGACCGAAAGGGGCAGTACAGCATCCGTATCAACGACCGGTGGCGCATTTGTTTTCGGTGGAAGAACGGCGACGCGTGGAGCGTTGAAATTACCGATTATCATTGAGGGGGACAGGCATGGCGAAGATCCTCGATCCGATTCATCCGGGGGAGATTCTCCGCGAGGAATTTCTCGCGCCCCTGGGCATCAGCATCAACCGTCTGGCACGGGAGATCGTGGTGCCACCCGGCCGAATCAGCGAGATCGTCAACGCCAAGCGGGGCATCACCGCGGATACCGCCTTGCGGCTCGCGCGTTTTTTCGGCGTTTCCGCGGAAATGTGGCTCGGGCTCCAGGCCGAGTACGATCTGCGCATGGCACGCCGTGTCGCCGGCCCGGAAATCGAACGGCGTATTCATCCTTACGCCGCGGCGTGAGCCTCTACCGCCCACCGTCGTCCGGCAACGTCCCTATTGCCTCCCCAGGAGACTAACGCCGATGCCGGGCGTGGAAGGTGAGCCTGCGACGGACTTCTGCCTTGGGAAGGCGGCAGCGGGGATGCCGTGAAATAGCAGTCAAACCGTCGTACAGTTCTCGACTGCTCACGACGGCTGCGTCGTGCATCCGGTCGAGAAGCCATAAAAGGCCATGACACTCGACTGCCTCCTCGGCCGCAAGGCGGCGAAGCGCGCCGTCGCCGCTCAACAAGATCCAGGATTGGGTATGGGCCAGGGCAAGCGCGAAACAATCGGGCAGGGAAAGACCGCGGGCGCGTCGCTGGTACGTCAGGGCGCGCACTACACCGGCACTGTCCAGATCTTCAACGGTGAGGCCGAGACGTATCAGTTCTTCGCCGCCGTAGGGCTCGAGTTCGCGCCCGTAAAGCAAGTCCGGCACGGCGAACCGGAACGGCAAACGAAAGCAGGCTTTCTGCAGACCCCCACGTTCGAGATCGACGAGAACGGAGGTATCCGAGACCAACACCCGCATCGGGGTCAGTGTCCCGCCGCAGCTTCACGCTCGACATCGGGCGGCTCCTCCATCCGCCGATTGAGTTCGCACACGGACAGGCCGAGCAACTCCGCAGCCCTGGCCTCGGACACGGCGCCCTCGGCAAGGGCTCGCAGCGTCAGGCGCTCGAACCGCTTCGGCTCCTCGCCTTTCACCGCACGAGGTTCTTTGTACGGATGGGTGCGCCAACCGAAACGGGCGAACCGGTCGAACAGCCGCCGAAACAAGGTCTCGCTGAAAATACCGAGGTCTTTGCAGCGGTACGTCACCGCCTGCACGCTCGCGCCGAAAAGCTGTTTCACCTCGAGCAGTTCGGCCAGCCCGACCGACGACCGGCGTTTCCCGATCTTCGCCCAGAGGGCTTCCGCCGGCATGAGAAAGGCCCCGGCAAAACGGTGCGCCGCCCGCTCCTCATCCAAACGTGGGGCCACGTCCATCACCAGATGCCCAAGCTCATGGGCCAAGGTGAAGAATTGCCGTTCCCGCCAGTCCTTCCGGTTGACCACGATGACCGGCACGGCGTCTTTCCCGGTGCGGCGGACGCGTGCCGTGAGACCGTCGACCTTCGGGAGCTCGACGGCCAGCACCTTGATCCCCTGTTCCTCCAGCAACTCGAAGAGGTTCGGGATCGGGTCCGTGCCGAGGCACCAGTAGTCTCGCAGGCTCCGGGCGGCACGGTCGGCCTCGGCGACATCCCGAGCGACGGGAAACGGCGCCTCACGCGGACGGTTCCATTCGACGCTCGGAAGGTGAAGCACCTCCTCGACCGTCAAGTAGCGTTCCAGAAGGTGGAGCACCTTGGCCTCGACCTGCGCTTCTTCTTTCTTGCTCGTGATCGTCTTCTTCCTGAACTCTACCGATTCGAGGACCATATCCTGGTCGCCGACGAGATAGTCCACCGAGACTCCGAGCGCGTCGGCTAACGCAATCAGGACGCCAGAGCCGGGCATAGAGGTGTTGCGCTCGTATGCCCCGATCGCCTGGGCCGTGACCCGGTTTCCAATTTTCGCCGCCAAGGCTCGGAGTGAGAGGCCGGCGGCGGATCGTGCGAGCTTGAGCCTTTGTCCAATCATGGTTTCCCTCCCCTCTTGACGATTTACAAAATACGTAAATTTCTTCTATTCGTAAATCATCTAAGCCTTTCCCCAAACAATGGCTGGATTCCACTTTCGAGAGAATAACGAGGGATGATACGCTGGCGACCGGCCCACGTTTCGTCCTGTCCCAATGCCTCGTTCAACAGATCCACTGGTAGTGCCCCCCGCGTGTCGTCTCTCGCTGCGAGGCTCTTTTCCAGCCGGTCACACAGCATCAGCAATTTATCGACCTCGGCAATGCTGCGCCCCTGTCCGGCGAGGGGCGGGAGGGGGAAGATGGTGTGATCTCCAAAAGCCCCGTAGGTCAGGTTAGCGAAGCGTAACCTGACATCTTCGTTGGGAAACGTTGGACTTGGGGAGGAATGTCGGATTACGCTTCGCTAATCCGACCTACTGATTCTACAACAGCGCGTTGAGCTTATCGAATATATGCTGAAATCGCTTCAATTCCTGCTCGCTTAGCTCACCAGCAAGTGAAGCGATATTCTCGGTGAAGTAGCGAGCGGGACGGTAGTGGTTGAAATTCACTTTTTCAGAGAGTGGAGTCTCGCCAAAATATAGCGTAAGGCGACGAAGGATTCGATGATGCTCGTCTCGTAAATGTGCTAACTCAACGGCGGAGCCATAAGCTCTGTTTACCAATTTCAGATAGAACTCGGGGCTAAACATATCCTCAAGATCAGCTTCGACACCTTGGACAAAATCCGCATAAGTGAGAACATGATTCTTGCGAAGTAGTTTCTTCTTATACAGATTTTCGATTTTCTGCTGATCCCTTTTCTGGTAGTCAATAAGGACTGCAACGTTCAGGTTCGTCCGAGCGCCAATCATTGCGACAAAGGCCGGAACCTTGTCTGCCCCTCCGACCGGCGTGATGGTCCACTCCGCGCTCAGACCCACCTCGTCCTTACTCTGAAGAAGAGCCGATATGGTTTGGATGTACAGCAAGTCGGAAACACCTTCGACGACGAGACTATTCGGACCAACAAAAAGAGTCTGATAAATCTCGTAACCAAGAGCTCCTTGAAGAGGAAAGAGACTATCCTGTGCGGCCTCAAGGACTTCGGTAATGACTTTAGTCCCTTCCTGTTCCTCGGGTACGTCGTCTGAGTCTTGGCTGAGGTCCTGAACAATACGCACCCGATCAAAATGCGCTGGGTCGATCATAAATGGTGAATGGGTAGTGTAAATAAGCTGGTGATGAGGAGTAAGTTCTCTTTCAAAATAACGCAGTAGGTCTTCCTGAGCTTTCGCATGAAGAGACAGGCCCGGCTCGTCCAAAAGCAAGATGATGTTCTCGCCTTTACAGCGAAGCTGAGAATACCAAGCAAGGAAAGAGAGGAACCAGATGAAGCCGCGGGAACGACTACCGAGCGGTATGCTGACCTTATGTTTCGTATCGAACAGAAGCACCCAGATGTTCGTTCCCGAAGTCATGCCTGGTGGGTCTCCGGGTTGGGCGGGCCGTATATCGAATTTCATCCGAAGATGGCGGTTCTGAGACCAGCATGTGAGCACCTTCCGTGTAAGATGATTTTCGGCGGCTTCCAGATTAGCAAAAAGTCTTTTCGTTCGCCTCGGGTTGGTAAGGCGGGCCAAGTCCAATCCAGCAAGGTCAATCAAGCCGAGTAGCGGGCGGTCTCGCTCTTCGATGGCATTACTTTTGACTCGAATATTGAGGGCGTCAAGGTTATCCTGTCCCTTCATTTGATAGTATTCGTCAAAATAGAGAAATTTTGGAATACGGTCATATATGACATCATCATAGACGACGGAAGATACATCGTTTTCAGAAATACGCCGAAGCGTAGATGTGAGTTCTTCTATGTCTTCCGTCTGCTCACTGTTGGCAAGAATTTCAATCATTTCCTCAACTGTGTTATTTCCGAGTAATTCAACGGTAAGCGGTTGCGGGAGATCCGTAGCTTCCACTATGTGTTTGATTGCTGCCCCAGCATCCACATTCAGCCCGTTGAATGTTTGTTGATTAGAGTATCCCTTATAGAGTGTTATGCTTGACGTTTCATCCCTGAGACATTCAGGGCCAAAGACATTCCTAACTGCGGCAATATCGCTCGCTTCCAAGGCATACGTAGCTTGAACGACATCTGCTGGTTCTCGACGTTTGGCTTCAATGTCTTCCAGATAGTCACTAACGTTTCTACTCGGATAGTCATCGTCCGCATCAAAGTTACCGTCAGCCTCAATAATCGGATTCAGTCGGTATAGTGCCTTCAGTAATGCTGTCTTCCCTGCTTCGTTTTTGCCAACCAGGCAAGTAACATCGCCAATCTTGAACTCATTTGAATCCTGAATGCTTTGAAATTCTGTGATACGCACTTTTGTAAGTTTCATATTGCCTCCAGTTCATGTGTTTGGACAGCGTTTTCCAGACCATTTTTGTCCAATGCGCCGTCCGGAGCAATTTCCATGTTACTAATAGCCTCACACAATAGGGTTTCCGCCAGCAGCCCTCGTCCATCGTTTCCAGCTTCAAGGCTCCCTTCCAATCTGTCACACAGCCCCATCAGTTCGTCAACCTTGACGACGATACGACGTTGTTCGGCGAGGGGCGGGAGGGAAAACGGGGAATGGGCGAAGTATCCCGCCGGGACGCGCTTTTGGCCCGCGGTGCCGGTCATTTTCGGAATGCCGGTTTCGATGAAGTCCGGGCATTTCAGGAAAAGGATGATAAAGTCCGGCTCGACGAACAGGGGGCGGACGATGTGTAGTTCGGTCGTGCCGCTCCCCAGACCGCCGGTCAGGTTGCGGAAGACGACGGATTTCCCGTTCTGGAAACATGGGGTGATTTTTGCCAGGCCGACGTCGCCTTCGGCAAAGTGCGTGTAGCCCTTTTTGATGTCCCCCCATTGTCGGACTTCGTGGCTGCATGTGGCGCCGTAGTCGGCGGGGATCATCGGCATCGGGATGAATGACGCCGGAAGGTCGTCCGCCGCTTCGTTCCTCGGACTCACTAATCCGATCTCCGCAACCTGGGTCCACTGCCAGTTTGTCGGCAATGCAGAGGGCAGTTCGTCTTCTGTCAATGGCGGAATCGCCTTTTGCTTTCTGATCTTTCCCGCCTTCACCAACCGTGTCTTCTCCTTCGCAATCCGCTTCAGCAACTCCGCCGCGGGCTCATCCTCCGGGTCCTGCGGCACCAGCTTCCCCCGTACGGCCAAGTTCAGAATGGTCCGACGCAGCGCCTTCACCTGTTCGGGCCGTGCCGTCAGCGAGGCGAAATTGTCGAGGGCGAACGCGGCATGTTCCCGGAACGCCGCTTCGTCGGGGTCGGGCGCAGTCAGGCGGGTCAGGCTCGCTGCGGTCAGGCTGGTTCGTGTCGTCTCCCGTTCCGTCTGTTCCGCTTCCAACCGGTCGCACAATCCCATCAGTTCATCGACCTTGGCGACGATACGGTACTGTTCAGGGAGGGGTGGGAGAGGCACAAGCCAGTTCTGAGCAAGGCCCGTGGTCAATTCGACTTGTTTAGTAGAGCCTGCGGCCCGGTCCTCAATGACGCCGTAAACGTGGTCGGACCGAAGCCAAGTCCGAATATATTCCTGAACGACATGAGGACATCGAACGAGTGTCACATGGCTATCGCAGACCAGTTTGGCAGGCGGACGGACAACACGAACGACTCTCCCAATTGTTCCTGTTCCGGTCGAATTCCAGAGTAAGTCTTCATCACGCAAAAATCTGTAGGCTTCGTAATTCTTTAGCGATGTTGCTTCGATTTCTTTTGCAACGCTTAGGTCTAGCCCATTCCACCGTACACATTTCTGAGAAATAACTGAAAGTCCTGTACCTGTTGCATACTTCGGAGATTTCCCCCTTTGCATATACGTCACGATGTTCCCAAGGCGCGTCCAACACCAACCTTCGGGGATGACAAAAATTTCCTCGTCTTCGGTTACATCCTCAAGAGCCACCGTCCTTCTGATCTCCCCCGCCTTCACCAACCGCGCCTTCTCCTTCGCAATCCGTTTCAGCAACGTCGCTGCGGGCTCGTCCTCCGGATATTGCGGCACGAGCTTGCCCCGCACGGCGAGGTCGAGAATGAAGCGGCGCAGCCGTTGCACGGACTCCGGCGACTGCATCAGCCGGTCGAAGTGCGTGAACAGTTGTCCGATGTCCCTCTCGTCAGCCCGAGCTGTCCGAGAAGAACGGGCCGGGCGGTGATCGTTCGACGGAGCCAATTGGCACTCACCCGACCCAGGGGTTGAAGACCGGCACGCCTGTGTTGCGAAAGTCGCCCGCGTTTCGGGTGCACACGACAAGAGAATGGACGCGCGCGGTGGCCGCAATGAAGAGGTCGGGCCGGCTGAAAGGAATCGAATCTTCTCGACCCCGTGCCACCATCCGGCGCCACTCCAGGATCACGTCCTCATCCACTGGCAGGATACGCCCGGCAAACCACGGACGCAGCCGGTGGTCGAGCCACACGGAAAGTGCCTTGCGCAACTTGGGGTCAGACTGTCTTTCGATGCCATACCGAATCTCGGCCAGTGTGATGCTGCTGAGGAACAGGCTGTCTGCGGGTTGCGCGTCCGACCACGCTTTCACCCGATTATCAGGCCGCTTCTTTCGGAGTTCGGAGACGACACTGGTATCCAGTAACCACCCCGTCACAACGCAACCTCACGGACCGGGCTGCGAACACCGTCTCCACCGAACCTGATCCGGCTCAGAGGAGACCGGGACAGGAGTTCATGTAGGCTGCTCGACTGCTTCCGTGCCTGGAGGGCGTCGAATGTGTCTGCCGCGACGATGACCACGGCGTCTTTCCCGTGAACCGTGACCCGCTGCGGCTGCCCGGACGTGGCAAGACGCACGAGCTTGCTGAACCTTGCCTTCGCCTCTCCCAACTTCCAGCCGGAAGTCGGTGTCGGGCCGACCCCTCTCGCGTGAAGAGATTTGTTCACCGGAATCCCTCCCTATGACCAGATTGGTCAAACCTATGGAAAACAGCAGTATGCGTCAAATCGGTCGGCGTTCATCCCGGCGTGCTTTGACCGTCAGCGATAGACCTTGTCCCGGCTTCCGATCCGTACACCAGAATACGAAGCGTCGCTGTCTGTATGTCGCAGACGACGCGGGAATCTCCAACCCTGGAACGCCACAACCCGGCCAGCGGGCCGCCCGATGCTTTCCCCATGCTCCGCGGGTCGGTCAGCCCGGCAAACAGCCGGCCGTCCCACAGCGCCTCCCCCGGCTCTGGCGTCGTGTCGGACGTTCATCGCAACAGCGCCTCCGCCAACAGCGCCTTCAATCGCTCGCGCACGGCCGCGGTCTCGGCCTCCGCGGCCTCCAGTCGCGCCAGCAGTTCCGCGGGGTCGCCGTGATCGGCTGCCGCGGTGTGCGGGTTCTTGACGTCCAGGTTCCAGCCGCGCGCCGCGATCTCTTCCACGCGCACGTTCCAGGCGCGGTCGGTCGTCGTGCGGCCCGTGCGGTCCGGCCCGCCCCACCAGTCGATGCAGTCCTGCAGATGCTCCAGCCTGATCGGCTTGGTCATGGAATAGGCTTTCCGGTCCGCGGGCACGCGGTGCTCGTAGAACCAGACGTCGCGGGTCGGCCCGGGCTTCTCGAAGAACAGCAGGTTGGTGCCGATGGAGGCGTAGGGTTTGAAGACGGAGTTGGGCAAACGCACGACGGTGTGCAGCGTACACTCCTCCAGCAGGTGTTGCTTGAGCCGCGTCTTGACGCCCTCGCCGAACAGCGAGCCGTCGGGGAGCACGACCGCGGCGCGCCCGCCCGGCTTGAGCAGCCGCACGATCAGGGCCAGGAACAGGTCCGCGGTCTCCTTGGTGCGGAAGTGCGGGGGAAAGTTGCTCTCGATGCCGTCTTCCTCCTTGCCGCCGAAGGGCGGATTGGTCAGCACCACGTCCACGCGGTCCTTGCGTTCCCAACCGACGTACGGGCGGGCCAGGGTGTTGTCGTGGCGGACGAAGCTGGGGTTCTCGACGTTGTGCAGCAGCATGTTGGTGACGCACAGCATGTGCGGCAACTGCTTCTTCTCCACGGCGCGCAGGCCGGCCTGCATCGTGCGTTCGTCCCCGGGCCGCTTGACGTAGCGCCCGCGCATGTGGCGCAGCGCGCTGGTCAGGAATCCTCCCGTGCCGCAGGCCGGGTCGAACAGGATTTCACCCGGCTTGGGATCGATGCGGTCGGTCATGAACGCGGTCACGGCGCGCGGGGTGTAGTATTCGCCGGCGTTGCCGGCGGATTGCAGGTCGTTCAACAACTGTTCGTAGATGTCGCCGAAGTGCTGGCGTTCGGTCAGGTCGTTGAAATCGACGGCGCTGATGGTGTTGACGACCTGCCGCATGAGTTGGCCGGACTTCATGTAGTTGAAGGCGTCCTCGAACACGTCGCGCACCACGCGCCCGCGCGGGTCGGCCCGCCCGTCGGCGCCCAGGTGCTTCAGGCCGGGGAACAGGACGTCGTTGACGAAGGTCAGCAGGGCCTCGCCGGTCGGGCCTTCGGGGTCCGTGGCCCAGGCGCGCCAGCGGAGCGGTGGCGGAATCGGGGAGACGTAGCCGGGTTGCAGGAGTTCGAGTTCCCGGTCCTGGTCGTCGATGATCTTGAGGAAGAACATCCAGCACAACTGGCTGATGCGCTGGGCGTCGCCGTCCACGCCCACGTCCTGGCGCATGACGTTCTGGATGGATTTGACGAGGGTGCGGACGGACATGGGAGAATCTCCGAGGGGGACTCGTTCTTTGCCTTCTCTACCTTCGCGGGAACCTTCCCATCCCTAAGTTCGTTGAGCCTGTCGAAACGAACCCCGATGTCACCCCGGCCTTCACCCCCCACCGCCCTTTGACCCTTCAACCCGTTGAGCTTGGTTGGTGAGCTTGCGGTCCTTGAACTTCCGACGCCCTGACCTTAGTCGAAGGGTGTCGAAACGGGCGGCGGAGCATCTTGCCGGGCGTTCCCATGACGAAGCGGAACCTGCCTCGGGTCAGGCAGTCTCCCGGTAGAGGGCGGCTTGCAGGTCGCGCGCCGCGGCCACGAAGGCGTCCCGGCCGCCGAACGCCCGGATCAACTGCACCGGCGTGCCGAGCGTGTCGAGCGGCGGGATGCGCAGCACGTCGGCGTCGTCGAGGTTGAGCACGCCCTCGTCCGCGTACTTGGCGAGTAGCGCGTCGAGGACGGCACGCGCCTGCGCGCCGTATTTGCCGAACACGTCCCGCCGCTGCACCCGGTAGGCGCGCTCGCGGCGGGTCAGCCGCGGCGCGTCGAACGCCACGTGGCAGATGAGGTCGAAGGGGTCGAACTCCTTGCCGAGTTCCTCGGCAATGGTGTCGAGCGCCAGCCCCTCGTCCTCCAGTTCGTCGAGGATCGCCTGCTTGCGCTCCGCGGTCTTCCAGCGGCGCAGGAAGTCGTCGAGGCTGGCGAAGCGCTTCTTCAGCGCCTTCCTGGTGAAGGCGCGCAGGGATTCGGTGACGAGATTGCCGTGTGCGTCGAGATATTCCACCCGTTGGGCGATGATCGTCGCGCTGACGTCGTCCACATATACCTTGCGCCGGCGGTTCGGGGGCGGCGCGTCCGGCAGGCCGTCCACGATGATTTCGTCCACGCCGGGCTCGGACGGAGTGCCGTCGTCCGGGGGCGGCGCGTCGTCGGGCGGGATCATGGGGTCGTCCCGGCCCGGTTCGTAGATCTGCACGGGCTCGCCGTCGAAGTCCGGGTCGGCGAAGTGATTCGTCGCCCCGCGGAAGTCCATCAGCGTGAAGAAGAGCTTGCGCGTGTCCTCGTGCACGCGGGTGCCGCGGCCGACGATCTGCTTGAACTCGGTCATGGAGCCGACTTTGCGGTCAAGCACGATCAGCCGGCAGGTCCGCACGTCCACGCCCGTGGACAGCAGCCGCGAGGTGGTGACCAGTACCGGGGAGCGGGACTCCGGGTCGATGAAGTTGCCGAGTTGCGCCACGCCTTCGGGGTCGTCGCCGGTGATGCGCATGACGTAGCGCGGGTCGGCCTCCACCAGGTCGGCGTTGGCGTTGACGAGCGCTTGGCGCATGCGGCCGGCGTGTTCGCGGTCCACGCAGAAGACGATGGTCTTCTGGAAGCGGTCGCCGCTCTGCCGCAGAAACTCGGTGACCTTGCGGGCGACCAGCGCGGTGCGCTCGTCCAGCACCAGGGTCCGGTCGAAGTCGCCGGCGTCGTAGATGCGGTCCTCGACCTCGTGGCCCTCGCGGTCGCGCTGGCCCTGTTCCGGGCGATAGCCCTGCACGTCGCGATCGACGTGCACCTTGACGACCTTGTAGGGCGCGAGGAAGCCGTCGCGGATGCCCTGTTTGAGCGAATAGGAATACACCGGTGCGCCGAAGTAATGCAGGTTGGAGACGTAGCGGGTTTCCCTGGGCGTCGCGGTGAGGCCGATCTGCGTGGCCGCGGAGAAGTATTCCAGGATTTCGCGCCACGCCGAATCCTCCGCGGCGCTGCCGCGGTGGCACTCGTCGATCACGATCAGGTCGAAGAACCCGGGCGAGAACGTGCGGAAGATCTTCTGGTCGTCCTCCGGCCCGGTGAGGGCCTGATACAGCCCCAGGTAGATTTCGTACGCGGTGTCGATGCGGCGGTGTGCGCCGGCGCCGCGCCGAATGGTCTTGGCCGCGGTGGACAGCTTCGTCATGGCCGGGCCGAAGGGGCGGAAGTCGTTGACCAGCGTTTGATCGACCAGCACGTTGCGGTCGGCCAGGAACAGGATGCGCTGCTTGCGGCAGGCCTTCCACAACCGCCAGATGATCTGGAAGGCGGTATAGGTCTTGCCGGTGCCCGTGGCCATGACGAGCAGGATGCGGTCGCGGCCCTCGGCGATGGCCTCGACCGCGGCATTCACGGCGTTGACCTGATAGTAGCGGGGCGCCTTGCCGCTGCCGTCGTCGCAATAGTCCTGCAGCACGACCGCCTCGGCGTCGGGCGTCAGGCCCTTCCAGGCCCGGTAGCGCGCCCACAGGTCGTCCGGGGACGGGAAGGCGTCGAGCGGGAGCGTCGTTTCCCTTTCGGGGCCGGCGCCGGTCCGGTCGTGGAACACGAAGCCGGTGCCGTTGGAGGAAAACACGAACGGCACGTCCAGCGTCTCGGCATAGTCGAGCGCCTGTTGCATGCCGGCGCCGACCGGGTGGGTGGCGTCCTTGGCCTCGATCAGCGCGATGGGCAGGTTGGGCTTGTAGGACAGCACGTAGTCGGCGCGTTTGGCCCGGCCCCGGCTGACCAGCTTCCCACGCACGATGATGCGGCCCTTGGTGAAGGAGACTTCTTCGCGGATCTGGGTCATCGCGTCCCAGCCGGCGTGGTGCAGGGCGGGGGTGATGAACTTGGTACAGACGTCGCGTTCGCTCAGGCCGTGCTTGTCCATGCGCGCCCGACTGTATATGCGGGGTTGGGCATGGACAATGCGCGGGAGTGTGCAGCGTGAATAATGGTGGCCCGGGGGACCCTCTCCCGGTGGTCCCTGAGATTACGGTCCCTGAGCCTGTCGAAGGGTCGAAGGGGGGAGAAGGGTTGAGATGAGGGAAAATTTCGAACCGATACACCGCCGCGGGGGAGTATGAGCAGACCGGAGACATGCGCGATTTCGTTCCGCCTCCGTGCGGACGTGGTGGACGCGCTCGAACGCCTGACCAAGGCGACCGACCGGCCTCGGTCGTGGCATATCGAGCAGGCGTTGAATGCGTACCTCGACCTTCAGGCGTGGCAGGTCGCCCAGGTCGAACGATCCATCGCCGAGATGGAGGCCGGCAGGGGCGTTCCGCACGAGGCCGTCGAAAAGGAACTGCGCAACTGGGGAGCGCGAAAGTGGCCGGAGGAATGAATCTGGAGGACTTATGTTGCACCTCGCGTCGCTTGCTCGTCCAACCCTGTTTCGTTCCGCCGCAGCCCTGCTGTCGTCGCTCCTGCTGTCGTTCCCCGCGGCCGCGGCGCAGACGGATTGGGAGGCGGTGGAGCGCGAAGCCGTCGGGCTGCTCGAACGCTACATCGCAATCGATACGACGAACCCGCCGGGCAACGAGTTGGCCGCGGCGCGGTTCTGGCGGGAAGTGCTGGCCGCGGAGGGGATCGCGGCACAGGTCTTCGAGCCGCAGCCGGGCCGCGGGGTCGTGTACGCCCGTCTGAAAGGCAGCGGGCGGAAGAAGCCGCTCATCCTGCTCCACCATATGGACGTGGTCTCGGCGCGTGCGGAGAACTGGCAGACCGAGCCGTTCGCCGCCACGCTCCGGGACGGCCATCTGCACGGTCGGGGCGCGATCGACTGCAAGGGCGTCGCGGTGGTGCAATTTCTGGCGCTGGCGCTGCTCAAGCGGCAGGGCGTGGCGCTGGAGCGCGACGTGATCTTTCTGGGCACCGGCGACGAGGAGACCGGCGGGCGGCTCGGCGCCGGCTGGTTCGTCGAACACCATTCCGAGTTGATACAGGACGCGGGGTTTCTGCTGACCGAGGGCGGCGGCATCCGCCGCGGAGAGGACGGCACGTCCTATACGGTCAGCGTGGCCGAGAAGGCGCCGTGCTGGATCAAACTGACGGCCGAGGGCGCCCCGGGCCACGGCTCGACCCCGCGGCCCGGCAACGCGGTCGCGCGGCTGCTGCGCGCCCTGGGCAACGTGCGGGCGTACGCGGCGCCGATCAAGGTCGTACCCGCGGCGCAGGCGTATTTCACGGCACTGGCCGAGTACGAAGACGACCCGGCCAAGGCGGACCGCTACCGCCATCTCGAACGCGCGCTGGCCGACCCGGATTTCCGGCGCACGTTCACGGCGAACCCGCGGCACGACGCGCTGGTCCGCAACACCATAGCGCCCACGGTATTGCGCGGCAGCGACAAGACCAACGTGATTCCCGGCCGGGCCGAGGCCGAGCTGGACTGCCGGCTCCTGCCCGGAGAAGACCCCGATCGGTTCGTGGCGACGCTCACCGAAATCGTGGACGACCCGCAGGTCGACGTCTCGGTGCTGTTGAATTTTCCCGCGGCCGCGTCCGAGGCGGACACGCCGCTGTTCCGCGCGATTGCCGCGGTCGCCGCGCGGCGCGAACCGGAGGCGCGCGTCCTGCCGAGCATGTTGACCGGCTTCACGGACGCGCACTACTTCCGCGAACAGGGGATCGTGAGCTACGGCTTTTCGGGCATCGCGCTGCGGGCCGGTGAAAGCTACGGCGTGCACGGCCACGACGAGCGCGTGCCGCTGGCCGGTCTGCGCGAGGGGGTGCAGGTTCTGGTCGAGGTGATTCGGGAACTGGACGCGCGGTAGCGGCGGGTTGCGAGTACGTGGGGACCCTCTCCCTAGCCCTCCCTCACCCTTCGACCCTTCGACAAGCTCAGGGACCACGAGCTCAGGGACCACAGGCTCAGGGACCGGGGGGAGGGAATAAAAAGGGAATTACATACAAGACGATCCCGAAAACGGGTTTTCCTCGTCATACCCCTTCATCCCCCCGCCCCGTCCGGCCCCCCTCGTCATTCCGGCGAAAGCCGGAATCCAGAGGACCCCTTTCCCCTAGACCCCGGCTTTCGCCGGGGCAACGAGGGGGCGCCCCTGCGGAAGCAGGTATCCATCCTCTGGATTCCCGCTTTTGCGGGAAGACGACCGGGTGGGATCTTCAAGTATGGAATTCCCGAAACAAAGACCTTCTCCCTCCGAGAGGGGGAGAGCTTGCCCCGGATGTGATCGGGGGAGGATAGGGCCACGCCCCTGAATCGGCCCTTCACGCTGAGACACCGCCGAACTCCGAGGGTCCGGCGCGGGCTAGACCTGGGGTTTGCGTTGTTCGCGGTAGATGCGCATGGACTCGGCGAAGGCTTCGTCGTCGAGCGCCGCGGCGCGGGCGCGAGAGATTTCCCGCTGCCAGTCTTCGCCGTGCATGTCCCAGGCGCGGTGCAGCAGACGCTTGGCGAGACTCGCGGACGGGCCGCCGACCTGTCGGCACCGCCCGACCAGTTCGGTCGTTTCGTCTTCGAGATCGGCCGCGGGGACGACTTTGGTGAGCAGGCCCCAGCGCTCGGCCTGTGCGGCGTCGAAGCGTTCGCCGAGGATCATGATCTGTTTGGCCCGGGCCAAGCCGACGAGGTGCACGAGCCGATAGCTCTGGCTGGTGTCCGGCGGCGAGCCGTAGAGGACCTGCGGCAGGGAGAAGAACGCGCTGTCCGCGGCGATGCGAAAGTCGCAACTCAGGGCGATTTCGCAGCCCGCGCCCAGACAGGCGCCGTGAATGGAGGCGACCGTCAGCGCGTTCAACTGTTCCAGCGTATCCAGGGCGCGCTGGAACGGCGCCCAGGCCGCGGCAATCGCCTCGCTTGTGGAGGGGCGCGATGCCGCGGCCTTGAGGTCCATACCCGCACAGAACGCGCGGCCCTCGCCGCGCACGACGACCGCGCGCAGGTCGGCATCCGCGTCCAACAGTTGGCTGGCGGCCTCCAGGTCGGCGCTGAACTGGTCGTTGACCGCGTTGAGCGACGCGGCGCGGTCGAGGGTGAGTACCGCCACGTCGTCGGTTTTTTCGATGTACAGGGTGGACCACTCCATGCCGTTCTCCCGTGGTGTGCGGATTCGTTCGGGGTGATGTCGGTGTTCGGTCGTGGAATCGAGGTTGGCCGAGGACCCCCCACCCTGGCCCGCAGTGACGAATCGGCCCGGAAATTGCGGGCCGAGACACTCCCGATCCAACGCACGGTCCGTTCCCCTCGCCCACTCGACGCCGCGGGCGGCAACATACCAAGCTGTCCTGACTTTGCCAGCCGCTTGGGATATACAAGCGCCCGACGAACACCATCTCCGATACGACCCTGGACGAACGGACCGACCCGAACGGACACATGGCACGACAGACGCTGGCAGACTTGCTGGAAAAGACGTGGAACGGCGAGCGGTCGGCACTCGCCCGCCTGATGTCGCACGTGGAGCGCGAAGGCGAAGTCGTCGGCCGCATTCTGGAGGCGGTCGGCCCGCGGCAGGGGGAGGCGTTCACGATCGGCGTCACCGGACCGCCGGGGGCAGGCAAGTCGAGTCTGGTGGACGGTCTCACCACGTTGATGCGCGAGGCCGGCAAGACGGTCGGCATCGTCGCCATCGACCCGTCGAGCCCGTTCAGCGGCGGGGCGCTGCTGGGCGACCGGATTCGGATGACCAAGCACTACCTGGACCCCGGCGTGTTCATCCGCAGCATGGCGACGCGCGGCAGTCACGGCGGGCTGGCGCGCGCCACCAAGGACGTCATCAAGCTGTTGGACGCCGCGGGCTACGATTACGTGCTGGTGGAGACGGTCGGCGTCGGGCAGACCGAACTGGACGTGATGGGCACCACGGACACGGTGCTGGTCACGCTGGTGCCGGAGGCCGGCGACGGGGTGCAGGTCATGAAGGCCGGCTTGATGGAGATCGCCGACGTGTTCGTGGTGAACAAGGCCGACCGGGACGGCGCCCAGCGCATGATGACCGAGTTGAGCCTGATGCTGGAACTGAAATACAGCAGCCCGCCCCCGGAAGGCGCTCCCGAAGCGGACACCGGGCCGCGCTGGCGGATTCCGGTGCTGGCGACCCAGGCGTTCAACGGCACCGGGTTGCCCGAGCTGTTCCAGGCCGTTCGGGAGCACCACCGTTCGACGGCCGAGTCCGGTGCCTTGGCGCGCCGCCGTTCGCAACGCCGGCATGAGGAACTGATCGCGCGCGTCGAATACGAAGTGCGGCGTCGGCTGACCTCGCGTGCGCAGACCGACCCCGAAGTCGCGGCCTGCTTCGAGGCGGTCGGCGAGGGGCGGCTCGACCCCCACTCCGCCTCGCACCGGATTCTGCGGGGTTCTGTTCTCAGGGACGCGGTGGAAACCGCGCGGGCGTAGCGGTCTCCGCTGCGGGACTGGCAGTAACTGTCGGAGCTTCTTTCTTCCCCTCTCCCTAGCCCTCCCCCACCAGGGGGGAGGGGACAGGAAGGAGGTGTGCGATTGTCTCTTTCCGATTTCCTCCTTCTCCCCTTAGGTTGGAGAAGGAGGAAGGGAAAGACAATTCCCGTAGGTTGGATTAGCGAAGCGTAATCCAACAGGGGGCGTGAGCCACGGGGATGTCGGATTACGCCTTCGGCTAATCCGACCTACGGAGCCCCTTTTTCTCCTATCCCCTCCCCCCTGGTGGGGGAGGGCTAGGGAGAGGGGGAAGAGAAAATGCTACCCGCGCGGGTGGTATTTGCGGTGCACTTCGCGGAGGCGCGCGCCGGCGACGTGGGTGTAAACCTGGGTGGTGGCGATGTCCACGTGCCCGAGCATGGATTGGACCGCGCGCAGATCGGCGCCGCCGTCCAACAGGTGTGTGGCGAACGCATGGCGGAACGAGTGCGGATAGAGTGCGCCGCCCGCGTCCGGGTTCTGCTTGGCGTAGCGTTTGACGACGTGCCAGAACATCTGGCGCGTGAGCGGCTTGCCCGACCGGGATACGAAGGCGTACGGGCTGCTGCGTTCGCCTAAGAGCACGGGCCGGACGGTGTCGAAATAGTCTTGCAGGCGGGCCAACGCCTGACGGCCGAGCGGAACGAGACGTTCCTTGTTGCCTTTGCCGCGCACGCGCACGAAGCCGGCTTCGCGGTTGATCTGAGCGACTTCCAGCTTCACCAGTTCGGAGACGCGCAGGCCGGTCGCGTACAGCACCTCCAGCATGGTCCTATTGCGCACTCCGAGCGGGGCGTCGTCTTCCGGCGTGGCGAGCAGGGTATCCACCCGCTGGCGGGAGGGCACGCGCGGCAGGGGCCGGCCGAACTTCGGCAGGCGCAGCAGCGCAGTCGGGTCGACGCCGCGAATCTCGTTTTCGCGTTGCAGAAAGCCGTACAGGCCGCGCAGCGCGGTCAGCACGCGCGCCTGGCTGCGCCCGGACATGCCCTGCTCGTGCAGACGGCCCAGAAAGCGGACCACGTGTACCGACTGCGCGTCGCGCAGATCGTGGACGTTCTGGTCGGCCAAGTGAGCGCGGAAACGGTGCAGGTCGCGGCTGTACACCTCTACCGTGCGCGGCGACAGTCCCTTCTCTACGGTCAGATAGACCAGGTAGGCGTCCAGCAGCGCATCCCCGGCCACGGGTTCCGCTGGATTCCGGCTTTCGCCGGAATGACGAGGAAGGGAAGCGGGGAGGGGCGTGGTCTCGCCCGACGGTTTCGCTTCGCTCCTCATGCCGCGTCCTCCGCGCTGCGCAGGCGAGCGGACAACGCGTCGGTCACCCGGTCGGGGTCGGCCACTTTCGCGCCCGCCGAGTCGGTGACGTAGAACACGTCCAGGACCTGGTCGACGTTGGTCGTGATCTTCGCCGAGTGGATCACCAGCCCGAGCTGGAACAGGGTGTAGGTGACGTCGAACAGCAGGCCGCCGCGGTCCAGGGCGCTCACGTCGACCAGGGTGTAGTGCGCCGACGTGGCGTTATCCAGCGTGACTTCGGTCCGCAGGCGGGCGGGGACGTGCTTGCGGTACGTGGGCCGCCGCACTCCTTGCAGGAGGTCCTCGACCGTCTGCCCGCCGGACAGGACCGCGTGCAGGCGTCGGTAGAAACGCGCCCACGTGTCGGGCGACAGCGTGGCGTCCTGGCGGTCGAGGTGCGACAGGCGGAACACGTCCAGTGCGATGCCGGTGCGGCTGGTGGCGATGTGCGCGCGCGAGACGTTCAGCCGGCTGGTCGCGAACACGCCCGCCAGCATGGAGAACAGCCCGGGCCGGTCGCGCGTGACCAGGGTCAACTCGCTGTACTCCTGCTCGGTCACGTGGGTCAGTTCGGCGCGGTACGTCTCGCCCGCGGCGTCGGCCAGCGTCCGTTCGTAGCCGGCCATGAGGCGGAAATGCCCGGGTGCCGCGTCCTGGGGCGTGGTCAGAAAGTAGCGGTCCGGCATGTCGTGCAGAAAGCGGGCCACTTCCGCCTCGGACGCCGCGGGTGCCAGCGTGGCGCGAATCCGGTCCTTCCGGCGCTGCAGCCGCGTGGCCTGTTCTTCCTCTTCCGACGCGCCGCGCTCGAAGCGTTCCAGCGTGTAGAGATACAGTTCGCCCAGCAGCCCGGCCTTCCAACTGTTCCAGACCTTCGGGCCGACGGCCTTCATGTCCGCGAAGGTCAGCAGGTACAGGCGTTTCAGACAGTCGGGGTTCTCCACGACGCGGGCGAAGTCCGCGATCTGGGCGTCGTCCGACAGGTCGCGGCGCTGGGCGATGTACGACATCGACAGGTGGTGCTCGACGAGGAGCTTCCACTCGTGGGTGTCGTCCGGCGGGAGTTGCCAGCGCCGGGCCGCGGCGTCCACCAGTTCGGCGCTACGCGCGGAGTGCTCGACTCCGAACCCCTTGCCCACGTCGTGATAGAGCAGAGCCAGAAACAGCAGGTCGACGCGGTCGATCTCGCGCATGACCTGCGTCAGCAGCGGCAGCGTGTCCTTGTATGCGCCGTCGCGCAGGCGTTCGAGTTCGGCCACGCCGTGCAGGGTGTGCTCGTCGATGGCATATACGTGGTACAGGTCGCGCTGGGTGCGCCAGCGCAGGTGGCCGAACTCGGGCAGCAGCCACTCCAGCACGCCGGCTTCGTGCATGGCCCGCAACGTGGGCGCGACGCGCTGCTTCCACGACAGGACCGCCAGCACCGCGTCGCGCACGTCCGGCCGGGCGGCCGTGTCCGCCGGCAGGCGGGCCGCGGCGTCTCGCATGGCGCCCTTCGTTTCTCTGGACACCGCGACGTCGTGCCGCTGGGCGTCGTGGAACACGGTGACGAGGTTGCGCGGGTCGCGGACGAGGATGCCGGGATCGGTCACGTGCAGGGTTCGGTCGACGATGCGGACGCCGTCGCGGATGTTGCGGCCGCGCGGACGCTGCCAGAAATTGACGAGCCGCGACGGCGAGACGCAGCGCTCGAACATCCACGTGGCGAACTCGTGCACCGCGGTGACGTGCCGGTAGTAGCAGCGCATGAGGTCGGTCGCGTCCGCGAACCCGAGCGCGGGGGCGAGCCGGTCCTGATGCTCGAAACTCAGCACGTTCCGTTCGGCGCCGTCCATCAGGTGCAGCCCGTTGCGGACCCGCCACAGAAAATCGCGGGCCGCCTCCACGTCGGCCAAGCCGGTTTCCGGCACGAGGCCCTTCACGATCAGGTCGCGCAGGTCGGCGAGCTTGAACTTGACTTTGGCCAGCCACCAGGCCGTATGCAGGTCGCGCAACCCGCCGCAGCCGTCCTTGACGTCGGGCTCCAGCAGGTACAGCGAGTCGCCGTGCTGGTGGTGGCGGGTGCGGCTTTCCCGCGCCTTGGCCTCGAAGAACGCGGCGCTGCGCTTGCCGACCACGTCGCGGGCGACCGCGGCGCCGAACTCCTCGGCCAGTGACGCATCCCCGCAAATGAACCGGCCGTCGAGCAGCGAGGTGCGGACCTCGAAGTCGCGGTTGGCGTGGCGCAGGCACTCGCGGACGTTCCGCACCGCGTGGCCGACCTTCCAGCCGGCGTCCATCAGGCTGTAGTACAGGCGCTCCCAGACCGTCTCCGCGTACGGCGTGATCTTCCAGTCGTACAGGAACAGCAGATCGATGTCCGAGTACGGGCTCAATTCCCGCCGCCCGTATCCGCCCAAGGCGAAGACGCTGCAGCGCTGGTGCAGGCTCATGTGGCGGCGCGTGTACAGGCGGGTCGCCGCGGTGAAGACGTATGCGACGAAGTGGTCCATGAGCGTCGTATGCAGGCGCACGACGTCCCGTCCGCTGCCGCCCGCGGCGTGCCGCTCGGCCAGCAGACGCCCGACCTCTTCCCGGTAATGCTTCGCGATCCGGCCCAGGTCCCAGGCGGGGTCGATGGGCGCCTCTGGGTCCGCGGGGGGCAGGGGCGGCAACTCCGGCAGGAGCGGGCCGGACGGCTCGGAAGCGGGGTTCATGTCCGTTGCGGCTGGCCACGGCCTACAGGGGACCCAGCCCCTGGCGTTCCTGCCGGATGAATTGCGCCACGCCCTGAAAAATCCCCTCGGCGATCGCCTCGCGGTACTCCGCGGAGCGCAGCAGCCGGCCCTGGACGCGGTGGGTCAGGAACGACACCTCGACCAGCACGCACGGCATGTGGGCGCCGACCAGGACGTAGAACGGCCCCTTTTTGACGCCCAGGTTGCGGACTTGGCGGTGGCGGCGGGAGACCTGCGGAATGATCGACGTCTGGATGGCGTTGGCCAGCGCGATCGAGCCGTCGACCTTCTGGCTCTGCACCATGTCGCTGAGCAGCAGGGACAGCGTCGGGTCCTCGTGCAGCACGGCCTGCATCGGCCCCAATCCGTTCTCCATGCGGGCCAGCCGGATGGTGGCGCGGTCGTTGGTGTTGTTCAGATAATACGTCTCCACGCCCTGGGCGTGCGCGTTCTCGCTGGCGTTGGCGTGGATGGACAGAAACAGGTCGACGTTCGCGGCGTTGGCGCGCGCGGTGCGTTCCGGCAGGGGAACGAACACGTCGGACGTGCGCGTGAACAGCACTTCGACGGGCAGGCGCGCTTCCAGCTTTCGGCCCAGCGTTCGGCTGACGTCCAGGACGACGGTCTTCTCCTTGAGTCCGCCCACGCCGACCGCGCCCGGGTCGCGTCCGCCGTGTCCCGGGTCGATCATGACGCGGTATTTCGGCTCCACGGCCACGGCGCGTGCCGGCCGGACCGCGGGTTCAGGTCGAGGCGCAGGGGTGCGTTGTACTTTGCGAACCTGGCCGGCCGTCGCCTGCACGTCGACGATCAGCCGGTAGGGCGAGTAGAGCGGAAAGGCCGTATAGCTGCCGGCCCGCTCCAGGTCGAGCACGACGCGCGCCGTATCCGCGGCGAACTGGCCGGTCCGAATGTTCTCGAGCAGGCCGTCGTTGACCGGCGTGGACGCTTGCGCAGCCGCCTCGATACGCGCGGGCGAGAAGTCGACGACGATCCTGGACGGCTGGTCGCGCGCGGCCGCAAGCTGGAAGTGTTCGTAGTCGGCCCTGGCCGACAGGGTGACGATGACGCGCGTGTAGCCCGGCACCGAAACGTGCCGGATGTCCTCGATTGCAGGATCGGGAGATTGGTCAGCCGCCGCGGGAGCGGCCGAACCGACGTTCGCGGCCGCGGTCCAGAGCAGGACCAGGAATGCGCTCAGCCTCCACCGCAACACCCCACCACACATGCCCCAAGACTACGTTCCGAACTCCCAGGATGCAAGATAGCGTTTCTGTTCCGGGGTCAGCCGGTCGAGTTGAATGTCCATACTGGCGAGCTTCAGGCCGGCGACCTGGTCTTCGATGTCTTTGGGGACGTCGTGCACTTGGGGCGTCAGCCGCTGCCGGTGCTCGACCGCCCAACGCACCGTGAGCGCCTGGGTGGCGAAGCTCATGTCCATGACCGCCGGCGGATGTCCCTCGGCCGCGGCCAGATTGACCAGCCGGCCCTCGCCGATCACGTAGATGCAGCGTCCGTTGGGCAGGTGGTAGCTGTCCACGTTCGTGCGTACGTGCCGCTGCACGCGTTCGGCGATCTTGCCCAGCGTCTTCAGGTCGATCTCCACGTCGAAGTGGCCGGAATTGGCCAGGATCGCGCCGTCCTTCATGCGCAGAAAATGTTCCTTGCGCAGCACGCTGGTGTCGCCGGTCACCGACACGAACAGGTCGCCTTCGCGCGCCGCGTTGCGCATCGGCATGACCCGGAACCCGTCCATGGCCGCTTCGAGCCCGCGGATGGGATCGATTTCGGTCACGATGACCTGCGCGCCCAGCCCCCGTGCGCGCATGGCGACGCCCTTGCCGCACCAGCCGTATCCGGCGACCACGACGGTCTTGCCGGCCAGCAGGATGTTGGTGGCACGCAGCACGCCGTCCAGCGTGGACTGGCCGGTGCCGTAGCGGTTGTCGAACAAGTGCTTGGTGGTGGCGTCGTTGACCGCCATGACCGGCAATTTCAGGACGCCGCGCTTCTCCATGGCCCGCAGCCGGATGACGCCGGTCGTGGTCTCTTCCATGCTGGCGCACATCTGCCCGACGCGCCCGGCGTACTTCTTGTCGGTGTGCAGCAGCGACACGAGGTCCGCGCCGTCGTCCAGCGTGACCGTCGGGTCGTGCGCCAACGCCTGGTGCAGGTGCTGGTAGTACACCTTGTTGTTCTCCCCGCGCACCGCGAACGTCGGAACGTCTTCGTATCGGACCAGCCCCGCGGCAACGTCGTCCTGGGTGGACAGCGGGTTGGAGGCGCACAGGGTCACGTCCGCGCCGCCGGCCTTGAGCGTGCGCATCAGGTTGGCGGTTTCCGCGGTCACGTGCAGGCAGGCGGCGAGGCGCGTGCCTTTGAGGGGTTTGGCGCTTGCGAAGATTTCTCTGACGCGGCGCAGGGCCGGCATGTGCTGGTCGGCCCACTCGTAGCGTTTGCGCCCGTCCTTGGCGAGGCCGGGGTCTTTTACGTCACCTTGGCGTTTGGGCATACGTCCTCTTTGTCGTGCGGGTGTCGTGCAGGGCTGTCGGGGGGTGGAAAGAAAGAGAAGCCGCGCGGGCGGGAACCGGCTAGGCGGCACGCTCGAGCGCGGCCACGCGGTCGGTCCGTTCCCACGGAAAATAGCCGTCCTGTGCGGGCCGGCCGAAGTGGCCGTAGGCCGCGGTGCGCAGATAGATGGGGCGTTTCAGGTCGAAGGTGTCGATGATGGCCGCGGGCCGCAGGTCGAACTCGCCGCGCACGACTTCGCCGAGCCGCCCGTCGGGCAGGGCGCCGGTGCCGAAGGTATCGACGTA
Source organism: uncultured Binatia bacterium (SeqCode) (assembly GCA_965200125.1). Taxonomy (GTDB): domain Bacteria; phylum Desulfobacterota; class Binatia; order Bin18; family Bin18; genus Bin18. The sequence goes on from OZ241332.1 coordinate 3,033,408, forward strand.
CACGCCGACCGGCTCGGCCACGCCGATGGCGTACGCGAGCTGCACCTCGCAGCGCTTCGCCAGATCCGCGGCGACCAGATTCTTGGCGATGTAGCGGGCCATGTAGGCCGCGGAACGGTCCACCTTGCTCGGGTCCTTGCCGGAAAAGGCGCCGCCGCCGTGCCGGCCGTAGCCGCCGTACGTATCGACGATGATCTTTCGCCCGGTCAGCCCGCAGTCCGCGTACGGCCCGCCGTTCACGAACCGGCCGGTCGGGTTGACCAGAAACTTGGTCTCGCCGTCCAGGAATTCGGGCGGGATCACCCGCTTCACGACTTCCTCGACGACGGCTTCCCTGATGCTGTCGTACGCGGCGTCCGGGTCGTGTTGGGTGGAGATGAGCACGGTGTCGGCGCGGACCGGTTTGCCGTCGCGGTATTCGACCGTGACCTGCGACTTGCTGTCCGGCCGCAGGAACGGAAGCTGGCCCTGTTTGCGGATCGTCGCCATTTCCTGCACGAGGCGGTGCGCGGTGTAGATCGGAAACGGCATGTACTCCTTGGTCTCGTCGCAGGCGAAGCCGAACATCATGCCCTGATCGCCGGCGCCCTGCTCCTTGAACAGGCCCTGGCCCTCGCTGACACCCTGATCGATGTCGGGCGACTGCGCGCTGAGCGCGGTCAGCACCGCGCACGTATCCGCGTCGAAGCCGAGCGACGAGTCGGTGAAGCCGATGTCGCGCACGACGCGGCGCGCGACGTCCATGTAGCTGATCTGTGCGTTGGTGGTGATCTCGCCCGCGACCACGACCATACCGGTCTTGACCAGGGTTTCGCAGGCGACCCGGCTGTGCGGGTCCTGTTCGAGCAGTGCGTCCAGGATGCCGTCCGAAATCTGATCGCACATCTTGTCGGGGTGCCCTTCGGACACGGATTCGGACGTGAACAGATATTCTTTCCCGGTCATGTCGGTATGCTCCCCGGCCGGACGCCGCGCGCGTCCCGATAGAATCGGCGCATATAATAGAATCCCTTTTTGAGCGTCAAGGGGAGCCGCATAGGAGGGCAGGGGCTGTTTGCAACCGGCAATCCCCAACAAGACCGGTCCCGAAGACAGGTTTTCCCCGTCATTCCCCCGTTCAAGCCGGGGGCAGGCTCTGCGGAAACAGGTATCCATCCTCCGGATTCCCGCTTTCGCGGGAATGACGACCGGGCGGGATCTTCAAGTCTGTCATTCCCCAAAAAATCCTTCGGCTTTCGGCTCGCTCGAGGCGGCGCAAGCGCAGGGACCTTCTCATCCCTCGGTTCGTCGTGCCCGGGGGACCCCCCTTGTCAGGGGGGCCAAGCGCGGGGATCTTCCTACCCCAAAGTTCGTTGAGCTTGTCGAAGGATCGAAACGAACCCCGATGTCGCCTCGGCCTTCGTGCTCCACCCCGGCCATTCGACCCTTCGACAGGCTCAGGGACCAGAGGGAGAGGAGATAGAAAGCCTCTACTCCCCGGGCGCCGCACGCTCGGCGCCTTGCAATCCAAAATCCACAATCCGCAATCCACAATTTCCCCCGTCATTCCTCATCGAACCGGTCGGCCACCAGCCGGCGCAGCGCCTCCAGCGCCCGCTCCGCATCCGCGCCGTCGATCCGCACCTCCAGCACGCTGCCCTGCGGGGCGCCCAGCGTCAGCAGATCCAGTACGCTGCGCCCGTTCGCGGTCCGGCCCTGCCAGCCCACGGCGACCTCGACGTCCATCCCTTGGAGCGTCTGCACGAAGGCCGCCGCGGCGCGCGCGTGCAGCCCCAGCGTGTTGACGAGGGTGAGGCGGGTCTCGGCGTGCGGTGCGGGCGTCATGCCGGCGGGTCCGCGCGCTGCACGTCGCGGTGGTGGACGCGGACCGTATAGTCCCAGGCGCGCAGCCGCCGGCCCACCTCTTGAGCGACCGCGACCGAGCGGTGGCGGCCGCCCGTGCAGCCGACGGCCAACATCAGATAGCTTTTGCCCTCGCGCACGTACAGCGGCATGAGCAGCTCCAGCAGGGCCGACAGCCGGTCCAGAAACGGTGCGGCATCGGGCTGCCCCAGCACGAACTCGACGACCTGTCGGTCGGTCCCGCTCTTGTCGCGCAGCGCCTCGACGAAGAACGGGTTCGGCAGGAACCGGACGTCCAGCATCAGGTCGGCGTCGATCGGCACGCCGTATTTATAGCCGAACGACTGGACCGTGACCCGCAACGTGCGCTGCATGGACGGGTCGGTCTCGGCGTGCCGCGCGAGCACGTCGCGCAGTTCGTGGACGGTGTACGACGAGGTGTCGATGACCTGGTCGGCCGACTCGCGCAAACCGGCGAGGCGCCGCTCCTCGGTCCGAATGCCCTGCAGTACGCTGTGCTCGCCCGCGGCGGGATGCGGCCGGCGCGTCTCGCTGAAGCGGCGCAACAGCACGTCTTCGGGTGCCTCGAAATACAGCACCTTGACGGCGTGGCCGCTCGTGCGCAGCCCGGCGAGCACGCCCGGATAGGCGTCCAGAAAGTCGCCTTCGCGCCCGTCGATGCCCAGGGCGACCCGGCCGATGGGCTCCCTGGCGTTTTCGCTCAGCGTCAGAACGTGGGGGATGAGCGCGACCGGCAGGTTGTCGATGCAGTAGAAGCCCAAGTCTTCCAGGGCGCGGATGGCGGTGCTTTTGCCCGAGCCCGACAATCCCGTGACGATGACGACGTGCATGACGGCGGGCAGCGCCGGAGGACGCGGCTACAGGGCGCTGTCTTCCTCGCAGATGAGGCGGTGGAGGTCCGCGGCGCTGCCGCCCTGCAGCAGGCGTTCGCGGAACGCCTTGTCCTTCAGCAGACGTGAGACGCGGGCCAGGGCCTTGAGGTGGACGCCGGCCGAGTCCTCGGGGGCGACCAGCAGAAAGAACAGCCTCGTCGGCTCGCCGTCCAGGGACCCGCAATCCACCCCGTGCGCGCTCAAGCCGAACACGGCCGTCACCCCGGCGAGGCCGGGTAGCTTGCCGTGCGGAATGGCGATGCCTTCGCCGATGGCGGTGGTGCCCAGCCGCTCGCGGTCGAGCAGGACGCCGACGAGCTGCTCCGCGTCCACGCCGGGGGTGTGGCGGGCGAGGTGGTGGGCCAGTTCGCGCAGCACGTCGGTCTTGGTGGCGGCGGCCAGTTCCGGGACGACGAGTTCGCAGGAGAGGATGTCGGCGACACGCATGGCGGGATTCCTCATTCCGCAAGAGCGGCTTGGTTGACCTGTTTGCGTTTGGCGGATGGGAGGATGTGGAGGGTCTCCCGGTATTTGGCGACCGTGCGGCGGGCGATGGCGACGTTGCCGCGCGCCAGCCGTTTGGCGATGGCGTCGTCGCTGAGCGGTCGCCGCGGGTCTTCCGTGTCGATCATCTCGCGGATGCGGACCTTGACGCTCTCCGCGGAGACGTCCTCCCCGAAGCGGCGCTTCAGTCCGGTGGTGAAGAATTTCTTGAGCGGATACAGCCCGCGCGGCGTGGCGATGTATTTGTCGGCGATGGCGCGGCTGACGGTCGATTCGTGGATGTCGACGTCGTCGGCCACGTCGCGCAACACCAGCGGCCGCAGGTACGCGACGCCGCGGTCCAGAAAGTCCCGTTGGAACTTGACCAGGCTCTGCGCCACGCCGAGCAGCGTGCGTTGGCGCTGGTGGATGCTGCGGATCAGCCACGCCGCGGCGCGCAACTTGTCCTGGACGTACGCCTTGGCCTCGCCGCCGTCGGCCAGCAGGCTGCGATAGGCGGCGTTGACCTTGAGGCGCGGCAGCCCGTCTTCGTTCAGCGTGACGACGTATTCGTCGCCGATCCGATGCACGTACACGTCGGGCGTCACGTAGCGGACGTCGCCGGCGCCGTACTTGCGCCCGGGCTTGGGTTCCAGGCCGGCGATGCGCTTGCGCGCGCGCTGCACGTCCGCGGGTTCCACCCCGAGCCGCTTGGCGAGTCGGGCGTAGCGGCGCGCCTCCAGGTCGGGCAGGTGATCGCGGACGATGGCGACCGCCAACGCACGACCGGCATCATCGACGTCCAGGCCGGCGGCGTCCCGCGCACCCTGCGCGTCCAGTTGGAGCAGCAGGCATTCTTTCAGGTCGCGCGCGCCCACCCCGGGCGGGTCGCAGGACTGGATGACACGCAACACGGATTCGACCTCGGCCGGGCCGGCACCCGCGGACTCGGCGAGTTCTTCGATCCCGGTCTCCAGGTAGCCGTCCGCGTCCAGGTTGCCGATCACGAGCGTGGCGAGCCGCTCGTCTTCCTCGCTCAGTTCGCGGAAGCGGAGTTGCCAGGCCAAGTGTTCGCTCAGAGATTCGGTCTGCGGGAACCGGTCCTCGGGCGCGCCGGTGTCGTCCCTCTCGTCGTAGCGCGTGCGCGGCAGGGCGGGCACGTCGTTGTTGTAGGTGCTGAGATAGGTCCGCCAGTCGATCTCGTCGTTCTTCGGCGAGTCGGACGTTCCCTCGTTCGTCCGGTCCGCAGGGTCCGGCGCTTCGCCGTTCGCACGCCCGTCGTCGAAAATCTCTTCGTCGTCGGTCACCCGCTCGACCACCGGGTTTTCCGCCAACTCCTCGTCGATCAGAGTGTCCAGTTCGCCGCGCGGCAGCTGCAGGATCTTGATGGCCTGCTGCAACTGCGGGGTCATGACCGGCCGTTGGCCGAGCTTGGTCGTCAGTCGCAGGTCGAGTCCCATGCTCGTGTCACCCGTTCGCGCGGGATACGCGGGTCGCAAGGCGGCCGGTCAGAGGCGGAATCGTTCGCCGAGATAGAGTTCCCGGGCGCGGCGGCTGGCCATGATCTCTTCGGGCGTGCCTTCCTCGAACACGCTGCCGTCGCTGATGATGTACGCCCGGTCGCAGATGGTGAGCGTTTCGCGCACGTTGTGGTCGGTCACCAGGATGCCGATGCCGCGTTCGCGCAGTTGCCGGATGATGTCCTGAATGTCCACCACCGACAGCGGGTCGATGCCGGCGAACGGCTCGTCCAGCAGCATGAAGGCCGGCGACATGACCAGCGCCCGGGTGATTTCCACGCGGCGCCGCTCGCCCCCGGACAGCGAGTCGGCCCGGTTGTCGGCCAAATGGCCGATGCTCAACTCGTCGAGCAACTCGGCCAACCGCGCCTCGCGCCGGCTCTTCGGCAGGCCGGTCGTTTCGAGAATGGCCATGACGTTTTCGGCCACGGTCAGCTTGCGGAAGACCGACGGTTCCTGCGGCAGATAGGTCACGCCCTTGCGCGCCCGCTTGTGCATCGGCAGGCCGCTGATGTCTTCGTCGTTGTAGCGCACCTCGCCCTTGTCCGGTCGGATCAGGCCGACGATGATGGAGAACGTGGTGGTCTTGCCCGCGCCGTTCGGCCCCAACAGCCCGACCACTTCGCCGCCCCGCACGTTGACGGCGACGTCGCGCACGACCGGGCGCTTGCCATACGTCTTCCACAAGCCCCGGGCTTGCAGCAGCGGCGTGTCGTTCACGGCGGCGCACCTTGATTGGGACCGGGAGGACGGGAGCGCGTTACTCGGGGGTGAGGAACATCTGCGCGCGGCGCTTGCCCCGCCCGCCTTTGACGACGCTGCGCTTCTCGTCCAGGAATACGGTCACCACGTCACCCGTGACCTGGTTCTCCCCTTCCCGCAGGATGACGTTGCCGCGCAGCGTGACCGTCCGCTTCCGCTCGTTGAAGACGGCCGTATTGCTGGTGGCGCGCCGACCGTTGGACGTGATCTCGACGCCGCCCTCCGCGGTGATGCTCCTGAGCCGCTGGCGGCTCGACGTGCCGGCTCCCGCAATCGGGTTCGCGGCGTGATTGGACGCACCGTTTTCGTACAGGACGGTCAGGCGGTCGCTTTTGATGGTCATGTCGCCCTGGGTGACGAGCACGTCGCCGAGATAGCGAATGCGCTGTTCCTCGTGGAGGAACTCCAGTCCGTTCGAGCGGATGTGGATGGGATCGTCCCGGGACGACAGCGAAAACGAATCCGCGAGCGTGCCGTTCGCGCTCGGTCCCGCGTCCGGCGCGGTCTGACCAAGTGCCGGCGGGGCTGCCGCCAACAGCAGGCCCACCGCGGCGGCCAGCAGGTTTCCGCGGCCTGCGCGTACCCGACGCATCAACCGACCTTTCGGGTCACCGTGGTGCGGACGTCCGCGTCGAGGACCAGCCGTTTGGTGTCCACGGTCACGGAGTAGCCGCGGCCCGTGGCCGTGTATCCCTCGCCGGCCACGTTCAACACGCCGTCCGACACGATGGTGTTGTCCTGATGGTCGTACACGGCCCGGTCGGTCGTGAACGACACGTCGCCGACCTGCATGGTCAGGCCGCCGTTCAGATCGATCCGCACCAAGTCCTGGGTCTCTTCGTGCAGATGGATCGTCCCTTCCCGGCAATTCAACTCGACGGTCTCGCCGTCCTGGAAGTAGAACGAAATTTCGGGGGAGTCGATGACTACGGTATTCGTGTCCGCCAGGTAACGCGCCTGCCGGGCGGCGATTTCCCAGACTTTCCTGCCGTCCTTCATCTTGATGCGGCGGAACTCGGACATGCGCTGCGAGACGGCGCCATCCTCGGTCGAAGCGGCGATTTCGTCGAGCATCTGCCGGGTTTCCACGTCCTGCCTGAGCCGCGCGCCGAGATAGCCGAGCACGACGATGACGACGAGCACGCTGATGCCCAGCACGAAACGAATCTGATTACGACCCACGCGCGTCTCCCCCGATAATTCGAAACAACCTAACACTTCCCAGCCGGACGAACCACAATAGGCGCAAACGGCGCAGACAGAAAGCGGGGGGCGGGGATGGAGAGTGCCTCGTTGGCATTTCTCACGCCGTCCTGATTTCCCCCCGACAAGGGGGGTAGGGGGGTTCCAGCCGGGCACACTGGAGAACGAACCCCCTTAGCCCCCTCGTCAGGGGGGATCAGGGCAGCGCGGGCGATAGGCCGATCAACCCCTTACGAATGCCATACACTTCCCCCCTTTTTCCGGCCCCCTGCTCAAGGGATTCCACGCCATCCCCCTGACAAAGGGCATTCCATCCGTCCTCCCTGACAGGGGAGGATTCTATCCGTGCCTCCTGACAGGGGGGGCCAGGGGGGTTCGCCCCGCCCCGCGCGCCGGCAGGTCCTTAACCAAGCCGTCGAGCACAACCAGCGTGCGCAGCAACGCCTCCAGCCGGTCGAACGGAAAGACGGTCGCCTTGTCGCTCAGCGCCCGCTCGGGTTCTTCGTGCACCTCCATGAACAGGCCGTCCACGCCCGCGGCCACGGCTGCGCGCGCCAGCGGGGCGATGAACTCGCGCTGCCCGCCGGACGCGCCACCCAGACCGCCGGGCAATTGCACGCTGTGCGTGGCGTCGAACACGACCGGATAGCCGGTCTGCGCCAGAATGGTCAGAGAGCGCAGGTCCGACACCAGATTGTTGTAGCCGAACGAGACACCGCGCTCGGTCAGCAGGATGCGCGCATTGCCGGTCGAGGCGACCTTCTCCGCGACGTAACGCATGTCGTGCGGCGCCAGGAACTGCCCCTTCTTGACGTTGACGGGCCGCCCACTACGGCCGGCGGCCAGCAACAGGTCAGTCTGACGGCACAGAAACGCCGGGATCTGAATCACGTCGGCGACCTCCGCGGCCCCGGCGACCTCCGCGGGCGAATGCACGTCGGTGAGCAGCGGCACGCCGACCTCGCGCTTGACCCGCGCCAGCACGGACAATCCCTCGTCCACGCCCAACCCGCGGAACGAGTCGAGCGACGAACGGTTGGCCTTGTCGTACGACGATTTGTACACGAATGGGACGCCCAGGCGGTCGGTCAGCATCCGCAGCGCCTCGGCGTGCCGAACGGCCGACTCGAAACTTTCGACCACACACGGCCCGGCGATCAGCACGAATGGATTGTTACCGCCGCACGTCAGAGAACCGATCGACACCCCGGGCGGCGAGACCTCCCGCGCGTTCACGGTCGCGCCTCCTCCGCGGGCTGGTCCTCCGACCGTCGAACCGTGGCGTGCCGCTGGATGCCGGCGCGGACGAACCCGCTGAACAGGGGGTGACACGCGAACGGCCGCGACGCGAACTCGGGATGGAACTGCACGCCGATGAACCAGGGGTGGTGGCGCAACTCGACGGCCTCGACCAGGCGGCTGTCGGGCGACAGGCCGCTGAAGACCATGCCGCGGGCAGCCAATACCTCGCGGTAGGCGTTGTTGAACTCGTAGCGGTGGCGGTGGCGTTCGGCCACCTCGGACTGCCGATAGACCCGCTGCGCCAAGCTGTCGTCGGCCAGCAGGCAGGGATAGGCTCCCAGCCGCATGGTGCCGCCCTTGTCCACGACCTCGCGCTGTTTGTCCATGAGCGCGATGACCGGGTCCGGCGTCGCGTCGTCCACCTCGGTGGAATGTGCCCGTTCCAGGCCGCACACGTGGCGGGCGAACTCGACGACCGCCATCTGCATGCCGAAGCAGATGCCCAGGAACGGCACGCCGTTTTCGCGCGCATGGCGCACCGCGGCGATCTTCCCCTCCACCCCACGCTGGCCGAACCCCATCGGCACCAGGACCGCATCGGCGCCCAGCAAGGAATCGGGCAGTGCCCCGTTTTCGAGGCGTTCGGAGTCGATGTGCTCGACGTCGACCCGGCAGGTGTTGGCGAATCCGCCGTGGGCGAGCGCCTCGTTGATGCTTTTGTAGGAATCGGTCAGTTCGACGTATTTGCCGACCATCGCGACGCGGACCCGCCGGGCCGGGTGGTGGAAGGTATGGGTGATCTGCTCCCAGCGGCGCAGGTCGGGCGCGCCGGTCCAGATATTCAGTTTTTCGACGATGCGTTCGTCCAGCCCCTCCTGATGGAACACCAACGGCACCTCGTACACGCAATCCACGTCCTTGGCGGTGATCACCGCGCTCTGGTCCACGTTGCAGAAGTGGGCGATCTTGGCCTTGACCTGCGCGTCCAGGTAGCGGTCGGTGCGGCACAACAGCAGATCGGGCTGGATGCCCAGGCTGGTCAGTTCCTTGACGCTGTGTTGCGTGGGCTTGGTTTTGAGTTCGCCGGCCGCGGCGATGAACGGCACCAGGGTCAGGTGGACGTACAGGACGTGCTCCCTGCCCCAGTCCCAGCGGAACTGGCGGATCGCCTCCAGGAACGGGAGGCTTTCGATGTCACCCACGGTGCCGCCGACCTCGCAGATGGCGACGTCGAACCCCTCGGCCGCGGCCAGGATGCGGCGTTTGATCTCGTCGGTGACGTGCGGAATGACCTGCACGGTGCCGCCCAGATAGTCGCCGCGGCGTTCGCGGCCGATCACCGCGTCGTACACCTGCCCGGTCGTGAAGCTGTTCTTGCGCGTCATGCGCGTGGAGACGTACCGCTCGTAGTGGCCGAGATCGAGATCGGTTTCGGCCCCGTCGTCGGTGACGAAGACCTCGCCGTGCTGAAACGGGTTCATCGTCCCCGGGTCCACGTTGATGTACGGGTCCATCTTGAGCAGCGTGACCGACAGGCCGCGACTTTCCAAAAGGCCGCCGATCGACGCCGCGGCCAAGCCCTTGCCGAGCGAGGACACGACCCCGCCGGTGACGAAGATGAACTTCGTCTTCCGCCCCTGCTTGCCGACGTTGCTCATGATCGTATCCCGCTTCGCCCGTCCCTCACGCTATTTGCGCCGTGAACGTTGCTGCGCCCGGCCTGCCGCAAGTCCTAGCCACCAGCCATCGCCTCCTCCGCCCGCCGCAAATCTTCCGGGGTATCGACTTCGACCGTGGGCCGGTCCGTATCCGTCACGCAGATTTTGTGTCCCCATTCCAGCGCACGGAGTTGTTCCAGCTTTTCCGCCCGTTCGAGCGGGGTAGGCGGCAGTTCCGTGAATCGGAGCAGAAAGTCCTTGCGGTAAACGTACAGGCCGATGTGGCGTTGGCCCAGCACCCCGTCCGCGGCATCGTCTCCATCGCGGCGGCACGGCAGCGGGCTGCGCGAAAAATACAGCGCGAACCCGCGCCGGTCGGTGACGACCTTGACCACGTTCGGGTTCCGCCACTCCTCGGGATCGGAAATCGGCGTCTGCACCGTCGCCATGTCCGCTTCGGGCGACTGCTGCAAGCGTCGGACGGCATCGCCGATCATGTCCGGCGGAAAGAACGGCAGGTCGCCCTGCACGTTGACCACGATGTCCACGGCGAGCGGCTTGGCCGCCTCGGCCAGCCGGTCCGTGCCGGTCGGATGGTCGGGGCTAGTCATGACGGCTTCGCCCCCGAAGCCCCGTACCGTCTGCGCGATACGGTCGTCGTCCGTGGCGACCAGGATGCGGCGCAACCCCGGCACGCGCCGGGTCTGCTCATAGACATGTTGGAGCATGGGTTTACCGCGCAGCCGTGCGAGCGGCTTGCCCGGAAAGCGCGTCGAACCGTAACGGGCGGGGATGATGGCGATAACCGACACGGGGGGAGCCCTTGCAACCGTGGCCGGCGGGCCGGCGGCTGGTCGGGAAGGGACTATACGGCACGGCCTGCACACCGTCAAACCAACGCCTTTGCCAGCGGTACGTCGGTTTGCTGTTCCTTACGCCCCTTCGCCCTTTCGACACCCTTCGACAGACTCAGGAACTTTCCCATCCTTAAGTTCGTTGAGCCTGCGATGTGTTGAGCTTGTCGAAACATCGAAACGAACCCCTATGTCACCTCGGCCTTCGCACCCACCCCCCGGCCCTTTGACCCTTGGACCTGCTCAAGGGGACGCAATCTCAGGGCATCGCAGGGGCCTGCCCCTACGCACCGACCCGCTCCGTCTCCCTCATCATTTCTCCTCCTCTTTCGTCGCCTCGTCCCCCTTCGTCATTCCCGTGAAAACGGGAATCCAGGGAAAACATGTCCCTTTCCGGCTCCGCAACGGATGCCGTAGGGGCGACCGGCTGGTCGCCCCTACTCCGAACCTGGGCGGTGAGCCTGCCAAGGAACGTCGAAAGGTGGATTAAAGGGAGCCGGGGAGAGGTGAATCAGACAACAATGGTAGGGGCGACGCATGCGTCGCCCCTACGACGACGGGCGTCTGTCAAGACAGATAGGCCGCGGCTTGGCCCAGCGCGGTGCGGAAGTCCGCACCCGTCGCGTACGAAAGCTGCACGCCCTGCATGATCGCCGTCAGGCGCTCTGCATGCGTACCGTGGTGGCCCGGCTGGTCGAAATTCGTGTCCCCCATGTCGAAGAAGCTGCGGAATGCCGCGCGCACGTCCGACCCCCGGTCCCAGAAGCTGTAGTACCGCTGCTTCGCTCCCAAGTACCAGCCGGCCATGAAGTCGGCCATCAATTCCGTGTTCCGCGTCCGCGGGCTGCGTAGCCCCGTAGCGAACTGCACGATGTGCGTCCACTCGTGAGCCATGATCGCCGCTATCGTCCACGCATTGTCGAGCGGCACCGGGTGCGGTTTGCGCAACTGCTCGGCCAGCAGCCGCACGCCGAACAGAATCGCGCCGAACGGGCTCGTGCCGCTGACGACGTCCACGTTCAGGGCAATCGCGTTGGCGGCGTGGGCGTCGTCCAGAAAGGCGAACGACGGCGGATGTCCCATCGTGGACACCAACGCCTGGTATTCCGCGCGGAAGCGTTGGTCGAAGAACGGATTGCCGGTGGAAGGCAGCGGGCGAATCCGGGCGCGGAAGCTCTGCGCCGCATCGCCAGTGAGGGTACAACCGGTCAGGGGGACGGGAGAGTAGGCGTCGGAGCCGGGGAAGTATTGGGCGGGGTGCGCGCGGACGTCGGGGCCGGCCAGTGCATGAGCGACGGCGGAACAGTTGGCGCTCGTGACGGCGAAGAACGCGCCGAGGGCACGGAGGAAAGTGCGGCGGGTGAGATCGGTTTGAATTATTCGGGACATAGGCACCATTGAGCCGTCCCGCCAACAGGAATGGCTCGGAGAGGTTAATTCAGCTTCCCCAGGTTTCGACATCTCACTTTTAACCCGTCTTCAAGGTGCTTGCCGTAGGAGACGACAAGGGTTTCTGGCTCTGCTGGCACCCTTGAGCTATGAATCTCCGTGCTTGTTCCAGTGACGAATTCTTTTATTCTAGTGAAGAGCCGTTTTCTTCTCTTTCCTCCAGAATATTGCCAGCCGTATTGGAGTTCTAAAACATCCTCTGTGCGTTTGAGCCGAGAGAGAACCAGTTGCGAAGAATCATAAGATTTAGGGGGTGCCACAACCAAGGCATGTTGGCGATCCCAATCTATACGAGGAATGCCTTCCTTTACGTCCCAGCCTGCTTCCTGCAACACTCTCAGCAAACGAGAACGGCCCGTAACCCGCTCACACGTGAACACTTGCCCCTCGGGCGTTCTCTGTATCCATTGGCCTACGTTTTCAGCGTAACTCGGGGAGCACGCGATAAGTAGGAGTAACAACGCGATTACGACTCGAATGACGCCCATCGGTCCTCCTCTACGGTATCGGGGATCCATCCTCCCTTTCCAGTGGGAAAGGTGGAATTCTCTTGATTAAAACGTCATCTTCGTACCCCATGTTTCCTTCTATAATCTCTTCGTATTCTCGCTGCTCGACGGAAATTTCCCGGTCATATTTGATAGCATTTTCGTCCATAAGTACGCCTATCACGAGAAAGGCTCCCAGAACCATCATAACGAGTCCGGGTGAACTCGTAGTCAGGTGACCTTTGAAATCTCCTTTTTCCGCGGATAATTGGAAGTCGCTTTTGCTCACTCTGAGGACATATATCGCCCCGGTGAACATCAACAAATACGAGAGGAACAGAGCGGAAGTCTCTACCACCGCGAAATCCCACGCCCGCGAATAGGATAAGAGCGCTGCATGATCTACACGATGGGGATCTGTCGTCTCTCTGGCCTCTTCGATTCCCTTCTCATAATTCCTATACTGAAACCTCAAATTGGAGGTCATACATACTATGAGCACCAACAACACGATCGACATGACTATGAAGATCGCTTTGTCAAGACGGTCGGTCATGGAGACACCTCCATCTCGTACTTTCCAGCCGCGGCCAGGGGGCGCTGCCCCCTGGACCCCCACGTAAAGAGGTAAGGATTCATGGGGTTAAACTCCGGGCAACACGGAAACCGACGAAATGGTGAGCCGGCTACCGGCGGAGTACCTGAATCGAAGCGCGGACCGGAGGACCCACGGGTTGATGAACCAGGAGCCCCCGCGCACCACGCGGCGGTTACAGTTTCCCTGCTCCCATGCGCTGCCATCCGCCGGTGCCCCCGCATATGTCTCGTTCCAACAGTCCTGCACCTATTCCCATACGTTGCCGTGTACGTCGTGCAGCCCGAACGCGTTCCCTGCGAACGACCCAACCGGCGCCGTCTCCCACCTCTTCTCGCATGTGGAGCAGTTCGCCCGGTTCCGCCCGAACTCGTTTCCCCAACTGTATCGTGTCTCACTCCCCGCCCGGGCCACGTACTCCCACTCCGCCTCGCTCAACAGCCGGTACGTCTTCCTCGTCTTCTCGCTCAGCCACAGCACGTACGTCTGTACGTCGTTCCAACTCACGTTGGTCACCGGCCGGTTCCCCCGCCCCCACCCCATGTCGTCGGGCCGATACCCGTCACACCCCCCGTCCGCCACGCACCCGTCCCACTCCGCGAACGTCACCTCGTACTTCCCTACCGCAAAGGGTGCCGAGATCGTCACCCGGTGCACCGGCTTCTGGTTGTCCTGACATGTCTGCCCGGATACGCACCCCATCCGAAACGAGCCCGCCGACACCACCACCATCTCCGGACACGTCGGGCACTCGCGAAATGGAGATTCCGGAATCGGCTCGCCGCTGGGTTCCTCGACGACCCATTCTGCTCGCCCTGCTATTCCAGGCTCCTGCCCCTCGGGTCCCGCATCGCCGAACGCAGGACCCCACACCGTCGGCAGGGCGACTGCCAAGCCGATGAGGAGGATGCGGACGTCGAAGGAGACGGATTTCCAAGCCGAATGCTGCGACTGACTCATCTTTCGTCCTTTCTTGCGTTGAGGCGCGCTGCGTGAGCCGCGAGTCATTGCACGGTGACGATGATACTGGCGCTCGAACCCGCGCCCCCGCGGTGCCGCCACGACTGCGTCTGAACGTTTTCGCCGCTCACGCGAATCTCGCCCGTATTCGCATCCGCATACGAACAATTGCCTTTGCGCCCCGACCCGTTGACCGCGTAGAGTTCCACGGCGTTGCGCCCCTCCGTCACCGCGACGTCGCTGCACGCCCAGGCGTTGACGATCTCTCCGGAGAAGACGCTCCCCCCGTTGACCGATACCCGCACGTTGTCGCCGTCTTCGCACTCGTGGTCCCGCACGCAGACGGTCACCTCCCGCCGATGCGCCGGCACCGTGATCTCGAAATCCTGCAACGGCCGGTTCGTGAAGTTGTCCGGCGCCCATTTGGTGTGGACGACCCGAAACAATTTCTTGTCGTCGCGGACGTGCTCGGCATACTCGCGTTCGGCCTCGGCCAGAGAATCCCCCTTGAAACACCACGTCGCACCCCGATTCGGCTGCACGCCCGCTTCCTCTTTCAGGTAGTCGTAGAAATCGTTCTCGACCCCCGTGGTGAACGAATAGTCGCCGAGAAAGATCGCACTGTAATAGCGCGTCGTCTTCGTTTCGCCCGAGAAATCCGACATGCTCTGCACGATGCAAAAGACATAGTCGTCTTCCGCGGCCTGCGCGCGGGTCACGGCCGCGGTGGTCAGTGCAAGCAGGAGGGCTGCCAAGAACGCCGGCACCTGGATGGAAAGGGATCTCATCGTGGGACTACTCCTTCCGATCGTCGTTCGGACCTCGGTGTGAGCCTCGCGTAGGGGTAGAGACCGCCCACGGGTCCGCTCCGTGAACGAGGACATCTGAACCGGCACTCCGAAGAGTGGAGGCGCCGGCGGAATGACGGGGGAGAATGAAAGAGAAGGGGCGGCTAGATTCCGCGGGGTAAGGGCGAGAGCTGGCATTGGCATGACGTCCGCCTTTCGGACGGCGGTCGGGCTCGCTTCAAGCGTCATGGTCTGCATGGGGTTCCCGCGTAATCGTGGTCGGGAGGCCGCCTTATGTCACAGGACGCGGGGGATGTCAGGCGGTGTTGCGGGGCGTGTTTCGGTTCGTCTTTTCGAGGCTGATGGGCCGCGGCGGGGGAACCCTCTCCCGCTGGGTTCCTAAGACCGCGGCGCCTTGAGCGTGTCGAAAGGTCGAAGGGCCGGGGGTGAGAGGCGAAGGTCGAGGTGACCTCGTGGTTCGTTTCGACCTTTCGACACGCTCAAGGCATCGCAGGCTCAGGGACCGAGCTCGAGGCACCGCGGGCCCAACGAACTTAGGGATGGGAAGGTTTCGGAGCAGGAACGTCAAGTGCGTCAATCCCGAACGCTTCCCTCGGCCCGACCGACGCTGCGGCAGACCGGGCGCAGCGGGCAACCTCTACAACGTGGCTTGCGCGCCACGCAGATGGTTGCGCCCACGTCCATGATCGCCTGGTTGAACAGGTGGGCGCGGCCCTTGGGCGTGACGTGGCGCGCGACCTTCCACAGCGCCGCGGGCGTATGCTGCTCCCGCGGCAGGCCGAACACGCGCCGCAACACGCGCGCGGCGTTGGTGTCGAGAATGGCCTCGTCCCGGCGGAACGCGAGGCTGGACACCGCGCCCGCGGTATAAGGGCCGATGCCGGGCAGCTTGGCCAAGTCTTCGGCTTTGCGCGGAAACTTGCCCTGCCGTTCCTCGACGATGTGGCGGCTGGCCTTGTGCAGGTTGCGTGCCCGGGCGTAGTAGCCGAGTCCTTCCCAGGCTTCGCGCACCTGCGGTTCCTCGGCTTTGGCAAGCTCCTCCGCGGTCGGGTATCGTTTCAGGAACTTGTCGTAGTAGAGCGTGACGCGCCGGACCTGCGTCTGTTGCAGCATGACCTCGGACACCAGAATGGCGTACGGGTCGCGCGTCCGCCGCCAGGGCAGGTCGCGGCCGTGCCGGCGATACCAATCGATCAGACGGCGCTGGACCGCGCGGATCGTGGCCGGATGGGCGAAACGGGGTTCGGACGCTTCGACGCCGGAGTCGGCGGGCGAGGATTTCTTCCGGCGTGACACGGTGCCGCCCTATCTGACAGAAACCGGAGCGCGGGGGAAGATGCTCTCACCGCTTCTTCATCTCTCGATACGGATGGGAATGCTTCAGTTTCAAAAGCCCCTCTCCCGAAGGGATGGAGAAAAGGAAGGGGAGTTCTATGCAAGACGGTCCGAAGACAGGTTTTCCTCGCCATACTCCTTCGTCCCCCCACCCCCGTCCGGCTCCCTCCGTCATTCCGGCGCAAGCCGGAATCCAGAGGACACCTTTCCCCTAGGCCCCGGCTTTCGCCGAGGCGACGAGTAGGGGGACACCGGGGTGATGGGGGGGACGCCCCGGCGGAAGCAGGTATCCATCCTCTGGATTCCCGCTTTCGTCGGAATGACGACCGGGTGGGACCTTCAAGTATGGAATCACCTTCAGAAAACCCAGAGAGGGGGGCTTGGGGTGAGGGTTCGGACCGCGGCGGCGTGAATTTCAAACCGATCATTCCCCGTGGCCGCTCGCCTTGACGGAAAATCGGAGAGTCACGTAAGCTGCCGGCGCATTTCACACCGGAAACAGGAACGGCGGGACCGCGGTCATGGTGGGGCAGGAAAATCTGGAAAAGATGATTGCGAAAATCCTCCACCGGCACTGTGAGTTCGGCTGGGCCCATTACTACATCCCGAGCGAGAAATTCCCCAAGCTGGTGGACGAGTTGCTCAAGGTCGTGCAGCCCGCGGACGAGGCGGGCGAGGACGAACTCGTCAGACTGTTCCTCGAACTGCGCCGCCACACCTCGGAGCAGGAGCGCGTGGAACGATTGCTGGCCGACTACCGCGTGCTGCGCCGCGGCGGCACGAAGTCCTAGGCCGATTTCCCGCCCGCGCACGGGACCCTCCGCGGCGCGGCGTCGTTCGTAGGCGGAATCCATGCGGCGAGTTCCCATGAGCGAGACGCGGCGGACCCGCCTGGTCGCCGGCGGGCTGCTGACGCTGTGCGCGCTGCTGTACGTTGCGGACCTCGGCCGGGTTCCGCTGTACAACTACGAGGAGTCCAAGGAAGCGCTGCTGGTCTGGGAGATGGTGAATGGCGGCGGCTGGATTCTGCCGCTGCGCAACGGGGTGGAACAGCCGGTCAAGCCGCCGCTGTTCCACTGGCTGGGCGCGCTGGTTGCGCTCGTCGGAGGCGGGGTCGGTGAGTTCGGGGTCCGTTTTCCTTCCGCGCTGGCCGCGACCGCGACCGTGCTGGCGACGTTCCTGTTCGGCCGCGCGGTCTGGAACTGGCGCGTCGGGCTGCTGGCCGCACTCATCCTGGCGACCTGCCCGGAGTGGGTGCGTTGGGCGATCCGCGCGCGCAGCGACATGCTGCTCGTCTTCTTCGTCACCGCGGCCCAATTCCTGTTCTTCCGCCTGTTCGAGGAACGGGCCACCCGACCGCGTACCTTATATATGCTCTACGCCGCGATCGGCTTGGCGATGCTGGCGAAGGGGCCGCAGGGCGTACTGCTGCCCGGCTTGGTTGCGGTGGTGTTTCTGTGGCGGGCGGGCGACCTGGGGCTGTTGGGCCATCTGCGCCTCGGGCACGGGGCGGCGATCGTCGCCGGCATCGCGCTGTCGTGGTATCTGCCGGCCCTGGTGCAGGGGGGCGGCGAGTTCTTTCAGCGCCAGATTCTGGACGAGAACGTGTTCCGGTTCTTCTCCTCGGACGCGGGCGGGCCGAGCCGACGTCACGGCCTGTTCTACTACCTGCCGACCGTCTTCGCCGGAATGCTGCCGTGGAGCCTCTTCTTTCCCGCGGTCGCGGTTCTCGCCTACCGCTGCATGCCGACGGACAACCGGCAGCGCTATCTGGTGTGCTGGCTGGCGGTCGAATTCCTCTTCTTCACCCTCGCCTCGGGAAAGCGCAGCAACTACATCCTGCCCGCCTATCCTGCGTTGGCGTTGCTGGCCGCGCTCTGGTGGCAGGCGGCGATGGACCGGCTGCCCGCGGTGCCACCGCCCGTCAGGCGTGCATGTCGGCAGGGCGCGGTCTGGCTGGGCGGGCTCGCCGGTCTGGCGGTCGCGGCCCTGATTGCGCACGCGGCAGGGGTTCTCGACCTCGCCGACACGGTCGCGCCGATGCTGCATCCGCGCGACCGCGCCAACCTGCCGCTGATCTCGGAGACCGTGCAGGCCACGTTTCCGGCCGTGGCGGTGTTGCTCGGGTTGCTGGCCGCGGGGATAGGCTGGTTCGTCTGGTCGGCGGGGCGCGACGACTGGCTGCCCGCGTTCGGCGCGCTCGCGGTCTCGATCGCGGCCCTCTTGTATTTTACGAACGCGATGTTTCATCCGCTGCTGGCCGGTGAGCGGACGTACAAGCCGTTCATGCTCGGCGTGCGCGCAACCGTTCGGGACGCGCCACTGTATTTTTATGCAGACGCCTCGGACTACGGCGCCATTTTCTATGCCGGTCGCCGCGTTCCGAACCTCCCCGCGTCCGGCCTCCCCGATTCCGGCCCGGACGCGGTGTATCTGCTCGTACGCGAGCGTGACTGGCCGCAATTGTCCGAACGTCACCCGCACCTCCAACGCCTGGGAACCAGCTATGGCAAGGGGCCACATAAGCGACACCGGCTCGTCCTGGCCGCGGTGCTCCCTCCGCCGGCGGGTCCGAGCGACGCCACGGAAGCCGCGGCCTTCCCTCTGCCGACTCCCTCGCCCTCCAGCTTGGTGCGGCAGTCCGGCGTGGACGGCGTAATCTAGCCGTACCGGCGTTTCACGGAATTTGCCTTGCAACCGCACGAACGTATCGCCGGCGTCGGAGTGGTGCTGTTCTGCACCTTGCTGTTCGTGTGGGGCTTGGGCGACGTGCCCTTCTACAGCAAGGGTCAGCCGCGCGAGGCGACCGTAGTGTGGGAGATGTACCACACGGGCGAGTGGGTGTTGCCGCTGCGCAACGGCCATATTATCCCGTCGAAACCGCCGATGTTTCACTGGCTGGGCGCGCTGGCGTCCATCGCCGCGGGGCGGCTCGACGAGTTCACGGTTCGCCTGCCTTCTGCGCTGCTGGCCCTGCTGGGCGTCTTCCTGACCTACCGCACTGCTGCCTCGGTGTGGGGCGTCGAGGCCGGGCTCGTGGCCGGGCTGATTCTGGCGACGAGTTTCGAGTGGGTCCGCGCTGCAACCGGCGCGCGCGTGGACATGACGCTCGCGTTCTTCATGGTCGCCGCGCTGCTGACCTTCTGGTCGGGCTACCGGGGCAAGCGATTCGGCTGGCCGCACGTCCTCGGCTTCTTCGGCTTGGCGGGCTTGGCCACTCTGACCAAAGGGCCGGTCGGCGGCGTGCTACCGGGCTTGGCCGTCGGCGTCTTTCTGCTGGTGAGGAGAGACCTCGGGTTCGTGGGCCGTATGCGGCCGTTCAGCGGCGGGCTGTTGTACCTGTGCGTGGCAGGCTCGTGGTACGGGCTGGCGTTGTGGCAGGGCGGGGAGGCGTTCTTCGAGAAGCAGATCATGAAGGAGAACGTGTTGCGGTTCGTGGCGAGCGAGACGGCCGGCGCCGGCCACGTCCATCCTTTCTATTATTTCGTGCCCAACCTGTTCATGGGCATGGCGCCGTGGAGCTTCTTCTTTCCGCCGCTCGTCTATTTTCTGTATCGCTTCCGCGGACGCTGGGCACGGCAGGAGTTCCTGTTTCCGATAGTCTGGTTCGCGACGGTCTTCCTGTTCTATTCAGCCTCCAGCAGCAAACGCAGCGTGTACATTCTGCCGCTGTATCCGGCCGCGGCCTTGCTGCTCGGGGCGTGGTGGCAGGCGCTGCGGCGGGGCGAAATCGCATTGCCGCGCGGCTTCGTCCGGCTCATCCGGGCAGCGGGGTACGTCAGCGCGGCCGTCATCGGTCTCGCCATGCTCGGCGTGGCGGCTCAGGCCGGCGGCTTCGACCCGCTCGGCACGATCCGGCCGTTCCTGCATCCCAAGGATCAGAGCAACCTGCCCTTCTTCACCAGTGTCGTATCCGATCACTCCGTGGCGTTCGCGTGCTGGTTTCTCGGTGTCGGCGGCGCCATGTTCGCCTTGATCCACGGGCTGCGCATACAGGTATGGGGCCGCGTATTCGGCGCGCTGGTCGTCTTCACGACGAGCATGTTCCTGCTCGTGAACCACGTCATCCAACCGACGATCGCCGCGGCGCGCACCTATCGGCCGTTCATGGCGCGCGTCGTCGAGACGGTCGGCTCGAGACCGCTGTTCTTCTACCGCTGCTTCGACAGCGGCGCGCTGTATTACGCCGACCGCCGCATCCCCTTCTACTCGCCCTCGATCACCCTTGCGGAGCCGTATTACGTCCTGACCTCGGAAGAAGACTGGAAGCGCCTGCAGCGCCTCGACGAGGGATCAGGGCCAACGGCTGCCCGTGAGAACGGAACGGAAGTCGCTTCCTACGGTGCCGATGAAGCCCGCTTGCAACTGCTCGACACCAGCGAGGGGACCGGGCCGAAAGGGCGGCGGCGACTCACGCTGATCGAAGTGCCGGCCGGCCGGGCGTTACCAGCTTGGCCGGACGACGAACAGGGGCGCATCAAGCGCGACGCGATGTGATAGTAGAGAGACTGAGTTACGCTCTATTGCCTTCCTCTTTGTGGAGAGTGCATATACGTGTACGCTCGTCACGTGAGGAGACGTGAACTGGAAAAAACCCTTCGGCAAGCCGGATGGACGTTTCTCCGTCACGGGAGGCGGCACGACGTTTGGACGAATGGGAAGGATGAAGAGGCAATCCCACGTCACACCGATATTCACGAAAAACTCGCGCGTGCTCTCATAAAGAGAGCCAAGAGGAAAAGTTGATATGCGACTCTCAGGCAGAGTGTACAAAGACGGAAAGTTCTGGTTGGCCGAAGTGCCCATTCTCGACGCCATGACCCAAGGCCACACGAAGAAAGAGGCCCTGGCTATGGTCGAGGATTTATTGGAGACCTTGGCGAACCGACCCGGATTTTCGGTTACGACACATCCGGTGACGAAGGAGAATTTCGAAATCAGCTCACCGGATACCCGCGGCTTGGTCAGTCTGCTCCTACGGCGACAACGCGAGCGGAACGGACTGTCGTTGGCTGAGGCGGCTGGGCGTTTGGGGGCCAAATCTCGTAATGCGTACGCTCGCTACGAGAGAGGAACATCCGGACTAACAGTAGAAAAGCTGGATGAACTGCTTCAGGCCGTTTCACCGGGTCGGGACTTCGTTCTGTGGTATAGCCTTGAAACCCACCAAATGTCAGACACGCTTTCCTAATCCGATTCATCGAACCGGTGCAGCCTACTCCGAAGCCGCTTTGCAGAAGGGCAGTCCGGGCCGGCCAAGGCCTGTTAGGAGATCGAATGAAGGTCGTCGGGATGTCTCGCAACCGGATCGCCTTCATCATATCAAACACCACCCGCCATCTTGCCCTCTTGCGTTTGGCTGATTCTTTGCCAGCCACTCTTCTAAATCCTGCTTGGACTCCGAACAGATTTTCGTATACCGAAATCGGCCAGGAAGCCGTCGAATCTTCATTGGTTTGTTGTGATCGAGCTGGCCGCAATCGGCCTTGTGATACATGTCGTCTTTCTTCTTGGAGCGTATGTGAAGGACGAATCCGTTCGGATGGTCCTCTCTTCATTGATGATATTCTTGGATATTCTCATTGCGATTCCCAAAGCATCGGATTGGAGAGGCCCCCATCGCCGAATCCTCCATGCCCGAGAAGCCTATACAAAGAAGGCGGATCCAAAGATCCGCCTTCTTTGTACGACGACAGACAGGAAAGGGCTACACCAGCAGCGGTGCGATCACCAGCGCTACGACCGACATCAGCTTGATCAGAATGTTCAACGAGGGGCCGGACGTGTCCTTGAACGGGTCGCCGACCGTGTCGCCGACCACCGCGGCTTTGTGTGCCTCCGAACCCTTGCCCTCGCCCTCGATCTCGCCCTTCTCAATCGCCTTCTTGGCGTTGTCCCAGGCGCCGCCGGCGTTGGCCATCAGCAGGGCGAGTAATACACCCGTCACGGTCGCGCCGGCCAACATGCCGCCGAGCGAGGCCGCACCCAGCCCGAGGCCCACGACGACCGGCGCTATGACCGCGGTCAGGCCGGGCAGGATCATTTCCTTCAGCGCCGCGGAGGTGGAGATGTCCACACAGCGGGCCGCGTCCGGCTTGGCCCCCGCCTTGCCTTCCAGCAGGCCGGGGATTTCGCGGAACTGGCGGCGGATTTCGTCCACCATCTGCCCCGCGGCACGGCCCACCGCGGTCATCGTCAGCGCGCCGATGAAGAAGGGCAGAATGCCGCCTAACAACAGGCCGATGACGACCAGCGGATCGGTCACGATGATCTTGAGCGGCTCCAGCCCCGCGGCCAGCCGGCTCTGGTCGACCGACTGGGTGAAGGCGGAGAACAAGGCCAGCGCGGTCAGCGCCGCGGAGCCGATCGCAAAGCCCTTGCCCATCGCCGCGGTCGTGTTGCCGAGCGCGTCCAGCCCGTCGGTGATCTTGCGCACGTCCGGGCCGAGTTCGGCCATTTCCGAGATGCCGCCGGCGTTGTCCGCGACCGGGCCGTACGCGTCCACGGTCATGGTCACGCCGACCGTCGCCAGCATCCCCACCCCGGCGATGCCGATGCCGTACAGGCCGGCGAAGTGGTTGGCGATGAAAATGGCGACGCAAATCGCCAGCACGGGCAGGGCGCAGCTTTCCAGGCCGACCGCCATGCCGTGGATGATGTTCGTGGCGTAGCCGGTCTTGCTGGCTTCGGCCACGCGCGTCACCGGCGACGCGGAGGTGTAGTATTCCGTAATCAGGCCGATGCCGACCCCGACCACGCAGCCGGCCGACACCGCCCAGAAAATCCCTGTCGCCACGGGCAGGACGTTCACGAGAATCAACGCCGCGACGATGAACGCGCCCGCGGCAATGAATCCGGAGTAGCGCAGCGCGTTCTGCGGCCCCATGTTCTTCAACGCTTTCATGGAGAAGATGCCCAGAAAGGACGCCAGGAGGCCGACAACGGCCATGCTGAGCGGCAGCGCCATCAGGGCGTTGCGCAGCACGGCCTCTTCCACGCCTGCGCCTCCCAACTTGTTCCAGGCGTCGCTGCCCACGATGACCGTCGCGCCGATAGCGATCGTCGCGATGATCGAGCCCACGTAGGACTCGAAGATGTCGGCGCCCATGCCGGCCACGTCGCCTACGTTGTCGCCTACGTTGTCGGCGATCACGCCCGGGTTGCGCGGGTCGTCTTCGGGAATGCCTGCCTCGACTTTCCCCACCAAGTCGCTGCCCACGTCCGCTGCTTTGGTGTAGATGCCGCCGCCGACGCGCGCGAACAGGGCGATGGAACTGGCGCCCATCGCGAACCCGCTGATGTATTTGGAGGTTTCAGGGTCGGAGTACAGCCCGAGGAAGGCTCCCACGCCCAACAGCCCGAGGCTGGCGACGGACAGACCCATGACCGCGCCGCCGTTGAAGGCGACCAGCAGGGCGGCGCCTTCACCCTCGGCCAGCGCGGCCTGCGAGGTGCGCACGTTCGCCTTGGTGGCCGACTGCATGCCGAGATAGCCTGCCAGGACCGAACAGATCGCCCCGGCCAGAAAGGCGACGCCCGTCTGCAATGCGACCTTCCAGACCAGCAGGCCGAAGACGACCAGCACGAAGATGCTCAGAATTTGATATTCGCGTTTGAGAAAGGCCATCGCGCCTTCGTAGATCGACGCGGCGATTTCGCGCATGCGGTCGTTCCCGTCCGAGTGGCCGGTCACCGACCGAAAGATCAGGAACGCCACGGCGAGCCCGATCACGCCGAGAATCACGGCATAGGACGAAATGCTGCCCGCGAGGTCGTTGGAATTGAACATGTTGCTGTCTGCCCTCCTGGTTCAGAGAAGTCCTGGCCGATGGCCTGCAGCGGGCCGGGAACGTGCGGGGGAATCCCCATCACGGCAGGCCGGAAAATAGACGCTTCACCCATAAGAGTAAAGCGCCAGCCCTGTTCCTTACTCCAGGGGCACCGGCCCCGTGGCGCTCGGAGCTTGTCGAGAAATCGAAGGGTGTCGAAACGGTCCTCGGACCATCTCGTAAGGAATTCCCAAACGTTGCCTCGGCCAGAATACCGAGGCTGGATCACATCCGCCGCAACCGCCCGCCGGGGTCCACGCGTGTGCGCAATACGTGCAGTTCCTCGTCCGTCGGCGCTTCGGTAACGGGCGTGTCCGGCAGCCGCCGGAGCGGAAAGCCGGTCTGCGCCTGCACATCGTCCGGGGTCACGCCCGGATGGACGGAACGCAGGCGTAGATGCTTATCCTCGTCGTCGAAGTCCATGACGCACAGCGGAGTGACGCAGTACCTCGGCCCACCACCAGGGAGACCCAGCTTCTTGCGAGCATCCGCGCCGCCGTCGCCCCAGCCGAACGTGCTCCGGTAGTCGCAACGCTCGACCAAGATGCGCGGCGAGTGCGAATTCAGCACGATGTAGTAGCGGCCGACGTGCGTGCTCAGCGTCGGCGTGCCGACCGAACCCGGCCCGCGGAAGCGCAGCTTGGCATAATCCGGCCCGACGCCGATCAGGTTGGTGTTTCCATGCGGATCCACCTGTACCCCGCCGATGAAGAAGACCCGCTTCCGCCAATGCCTGACGTCGGCGAAACGGTGCCCCGTGTCGCTGTACGACTCGGCCCAACGCACGACGCGGTGGTCCCAGGCGAACGCCGGCAACGGCAGGCTGTGCAGATGCGCCACGTTCATGCGCGTGCCGAAGAAGATCAGGTCCATGTTCGGGCCGTGCATGAGATGGGCCAGGCGCACCGCCGCCTCGACGACCGGCATGGCGACGCCGACCATCAGGTGCTCCCTGTCCTTCAGGTCGCGCGCCAGGAAAACGGCCATGATCTCCTGGGCGGAAACGTCGCTCGGCATGATCGCGTCTTTCGCCGTACGTGCGGCTAGTATTCGTGCAACTCCAGCAGCCGGCGGATGCCTATCCGTTCCAGATAGTCGGCGTGGGTTGCGGGTTCGCGGCAGTAGCAGTCGAGGTAGGCGTCGAGCGCCGCGGCGTCGCCCCCTGCCGCGGCCGTGGAGGCGTCCAGATACGTCTTGAGGTGAGCGTTGTCCTGGACGTAGGAACCGCGGCTGTAGAACGGATGCGCGCCGTACGGAACGCGCACGACCGCGTCCGCGCCGGCGATCGTCGTTGCCCACGGGTCCTTGCGGATTTCCTCGTTGGCGACCACCTTTTCGACCTGGACGATGGTGCGGTCCGCGGCGCGCTGCATGAACAGGTCGAGCCAGCCAGGGCCGCCGACGTGCTGCACGTTTCCGTACGCGTCGGACGTCGCGGCGTGCAGAATCGTCACGTCCGGCTTGGTCGGCGGGACGGCCAGCAGGGTCTCGCCGCCGATCGGGTCCCGGAAGACCTTGAGGTCGGGATTCACGTCCGGCAGCGACGTACCCACCCCACCCCGCCACGGCAGAAACGGCAGCCCCTGCGCCGCGGCGTCGAGGCTCGAAGTCACGATCCCTTCCTCGCATTCCCAGACTTGGACGTCGCCGCGCTGGGCCGCGGCGCGGAACGCGGGCGCGACCGGCACGCCGAATCCGCCGCCGGCGTAATAGCTGACCACTTTCCCGACGCAGCCGGCCGCGATCAGCATGTCGAGCGACAGCCCGACGTCGATAACGGTCAGATCCTTCACCCCGCGGCGGATGATCTGGCGCAGCAGTGCCATGGGCGTCGGCGAACCGACGGCCAACGTCATGCCGTCTTCGATCCAGCCCGCGGCCGTGACTTCGTCGATGACGCGCGACTCGCGCTGTCCCGGTTCCACGGCGGACCCTTGACGTGTTGGCGCACTGGAAGGAAGAACGAACCGAAAGAATACGGAGGAAAGGTTAAGCTGCGCGGCGGCCCGTAATGGACTCGCGGAGCCCTTCGAGCAACCCTTCCAACTTCGCCATCCGTTCACGAAGCTCGGACGATTGGGTGTTCATGTGGGTCTTGACCTCGGAGATACGGGTTTCGACCTCAGTGATACGGGTTTCGACCTCGGAGAACCTCGTGTCCATCCGGGCCTCAAGACGATTGATGTCCTGACGCAGCCAAGCGAACAGGCCCACGATCAGGGCCGCTAACGCAAGGAAACCGCCGATTTCTATTGTCATGTTGCCCTATCCCTTAGCTGTTTGATGACGTGCAAGCTGCATCCGCTGCTGCAGGCAACTATCCTCCCAACCATCCAACAGCAGGCACAGTGGAAGAAGTGGGCCGACCGCCTAGGCCGCGCGGCGGCCTGTGATGGACTCACGTAGCCCTTCGAGCAACCCTTCCAGCTTTGCCATCCGCTCGCGAAGCTCGGACGACTGGGTGTTCATGTTGGCCTCGACCTCGGAGAGCCGAGTGTCCATGCGGGCCTCAACCTCGGAGAGTCTGGTCTCCATGCGTGCCTCGACTTCGGAGAGTCTCGTGTCCATCCGAGTCTCAAGCCGATTGATGTCCTGACGCAGCCAAGCGAATAGTCCCACGATCAAGGCCGCCAATCCGATGAAGCCACCGATTTCGATTGTCATAATTCTCCTATGTCGTGCCGGCCGCGGCCAGCCGCTACTTCGCCTGCAACAAGATGACAAACACCACAGGATAAGGTGGACAGGCACCCTAGGCGGCGCGGCGACCGGTGATGGACTCGCGCAGCCCTTCGAGCAATCCTTCCAACTTCGCCATCCGTTCGCGAAGCTCGGATGACTGGGTATTCATATTGGTCTCGACCTCGGAGATACGAGTCTCAATCTCGGAGAGTCTAACGTCCATCCGGGTCTCAAGCCGGTTGATGTCCTGGCGCAGCCAAGCGAATAGCCCCACCATCAAGGCTGCCAGCCCGATGAACCCGCCGATTTCGATTGTCATGGGTTCCGTATGCCACGCCGCCCGCTGGCGTGCAAGCTGTATCCGCCGTGCCGAGCCGTTATCCTGCTTGCCGCAGGAGAATGAACACCACGGCAGAAGGTAGATAGGCGCCCTAAGCCGCGCGGCGACCGGTGATGGACTCGCGCAGCCCTTCGAGCAACCCTTCCAGCTTCGCCATCCGCTCGCGAAGCTCTGAAGTCTGAGCGTCCATTCTGGACTCGACCTTGGAGAGTCTGGTTTCCAAACGGTTGATGTCTTGGCGCAGCCAAGCGAATAGGCCTACCATCAAGGCCGCCAACCCGATGAAACCGCCGATTTCGATTGTCATATCTTCCCCTATGCCACGTGACCGGATGACGTGCAAGCCGCGGCAGGCCTCTACCCCGCCAGCCGCATGACGACGTACACTGCGGTAAAGGCGGACAGAAAGACGATGCCCGCCCAGCTTAGGTAGCGTAGCCAGCCCGGCGGTCGGGCGGCGCCCGGCACATGCGGGCTCAGGACCAGCCGGTGGTTGGCGACCGCGATGACGGGTGCGATCAGGAACGAGATGACGGTCGCCAGATCGACGAGGGTCGTAAAGCTGCTCAGAAACTGGGCGATGATGAGATAGCCACCGACCGCGCCGATGAGCAGCCAGACCTTGTACACGATGCGGCTGTCCGGTGTGGCAGTGCGGCGCGAAAACAGCAGCGTCCAGGTCCGGTCCATGGCCCGCGCATAGCCGTCGAAGATGACCAGCGTGGTGCCGAACATGACCGAAAACGCCGACGAGGCGATGATGAGGTAGCTCCAGTCGCCCAGCGAGGCGGTGTAGAGCCGGATGACCGCGTGGGTGAACTGCGTGCTGCTCTGGTCCGAGAACGACTGGCCGGAGCCGTACATGATGTAGGCGCCCAGCGTCATGAAACATACGGCCAGCGCCGCGGTCATGACGTAGGCCACGTTGAAATCCAGCAGCGTCTCGCGCAGCGTGGGCGTGTAGCGCGTTTGCTTGAATCGCTCCAGCGTCCACAGGCTGTTGAGGGCCGACAGGTCCAGCGGGGCCGGCATCCAGCCCATCAACGCGATCAGAAACGCGAAGCCCGACGCAGTCCACACCTCGGGCGCGGAGAAGACCACCGGGGCTACGGGCCCCCACCAGAGCGTCAGGCAGAAGGCGGCGAGCGTAGAGACGAGCAGCACGCTGCAAATGAGTTTGACCAAGCTGTCCAGTACGCCGTAGCGCCCGACCAGAAGGAGCGCCACGCATCCGACGATGAGGAACAGCGAGGTGTGGATCACGGGCAGGTCCAGCCCGAGCAGGTTGTTCAGCAACCCCGCGGTGGTGAAGCCGACGGCCGCGATGACGATCGACATCGGGCTTACGGTGATGAGCAGATAGGCGTACATCGCCCATTTGCCGAACCGCGCGTAGCCGTCGATCAGGCTCTCGCCGGTCGCATTGGCGTAACGCGATCCGAACTCGAATGCCGGATATTTGAAGAGGTTGGCGATCACGACCGCCCACAGGAGGGCATAGCTGTAGTCCGCCCCTGCGCGCGTGGACTGCACCAGATGCGAGACGCCGATCGCGGTGCTGGCGAACAGCAGGCCGGGTCCCAACGTCTTGAGGAAGCGGGTCCACCGGTCGGCAGATGGTCCGCCGCTGGGCGAAGTGTTTGACATGTGTCGGGTGAGGAATGGGCTTCGGAAGTCGAGCGTAATGGCGGGCGCTCGCTCACGGCATCGGAGCAGAGAAATACGAGTCCCCGCGGTCTGTCAAGCGAAGCCGTAGTCCGGTCCCTGAGCCCGCGGTGCCTTGAGCTTGGTCCCCGAGATTGTCGAAGGGGCGCGCCTTTCCCCGCTGGATTCCTGTTTGCACAGGTAATGACGAAGGACGGTGCTCCGACTGGGGAAATTTCAAGTTGACATTGGCCTCACCGTTCGGCATCGTCCCTCTCGTCAACTTCTAGCAACGAACCTGCTGGTCGGGTTGCTTGCTGAATAGAAGAGCCGCACACAGGCGGGGGAGTAGCTACCCGCGCTGTGGCGAACAAGCAGGATATTACTCCGTTCGTTGTTGTGAAGTTGACACGGCCCGGCGCTCTCAAGGCCGAGTCGGAGAACCGAATAACGGAGGAGGACGACCATGCAACACGAATCGACGAGCACCACGGGGAAATACATGTTTGAACTCTGGACGGCCCGTTCAGGTCGCCCTTCTACGAGACTCGGCGTAGGCGAACAGAAGAAGACAACGCCGAGGAGATTCAGCATGAAGAAGCTCACACTGGCGACCGTAGCGTTGTGGACCTTGTTCGGGGTTGCGGACATAGTATCTGCGCAATCTGACCCAGACCCGGTAGAACCCGATACCCCTGGAAGATGCGGGGACGGCGACGTTGGGGACTCGCTTGCCACGGCACATGATCTCGGAAATGTGGAGACTTGGCTTACGCCAGATAATGGCGCAGGTGAGCCAGGTGAGAAAGCGATGACCGTTGTGTCTGAGTTTGAATGTAGCGGGGACCTGGACGTTTATCGATTCCAAATTTCATCTCTGGCCCTTATCGCCTACTCGGGTTATCAAAGCAGTTCTCTTGTTAATACGATTGAATTATACGACAGTAGTGGGAACTCTGTTGGTTCCAGATCCGGCATTGGACGACAGGCAGGTCTATTCCCGGGAATTTATTATGTTGCAGTGGCAAATCAACCACTGGCTGAACATAGGACTGAAACTGGACGCTACGAATTTACTCTAGTAAATTTGCCGCTGATCCAGGAAATTCAGCCGACGACAGCCCGATCTCCTGGTGGTCCGGCCGCTGTTCTCATGAACCTCTCCCCGTGGCAAGCATGGGTCCATCTCTACTGCCAGAAAGACCGGCCTGCCTCCGACGATGACCCCGCGGCTCCGTGTACGGTCCGGTTCGAGTGCAACGGGATGTCCGGGGAGCCGGCTTCATGGACCGTGAACGTGGCGCCGAAAACCATCTTTTCCTACTGGCCGAACAAAATGGCGAATGGAACGAGCGCCAACCTGCAAGCGGCCTTGATGGAAGCGGGCAAGACGGAGGACGAAGCCCGGCGCCGGACCACGTGCGAAGTGTTCAGCCCGGACCCGCTCGCCGTGCGAGGCTATACGTTGTTCGGCGGCCAACCGACGCTCGTTCCCGTCGCGGTGTACTGAAGAGGTCGCAGCGGCCGGCAAGGGTGATGAACGAACGACCCTTGCCATACAGGTCACGTTGGATAAGAGAGGGACGGGTGCGCTTCGCTCACCCGTCCCATGGCCTTTACGGCTAAGAAAACAGAGAGGAGGGTTCTGTCATGAGAAACCAGTTTACAGCCGTTATTGAACAGGACGAGCGCTGGTATATTGCCTATTGCCCGGAGATTCCCGGGGCTAATGGTCAAGGAAGAACCAAGGATGAAGCCCGCAAAAGCTTAGCCGAAGCCATAGCACTCATCCTTGATGATCGCCGGGAGGAAGGATTGCGCGGAGTTCCACCCGAGGCAACTCGGGAGACGGTCACTCTTCCATGAAACGGAGCAGTCTCCTCTGGCATCTCCGGAGGTACGGATGTTATCTCAAATGCGAAGGCCGTGCCCATTCATTATGGTGTAATCCTGCTAGCGGTACTGTTGAGTCTATCCCACGCCACACGGAAATCCCCGACATCTTGGCTCGCAAAATCTTCAGCAACCTTTCCGTGCCAGACATTGGAAAGGAATAATACCGATCTCCGACGCATCCCAGCTTTCGACAGGATCCTGCATCTTCTCCGTTATTCCTGCGGAAGCAGGAATCCAGATGAAAGCGCCCTTGACCGCGGTGACCGTTGTACAGTGGAGACGCTTCCCTCTCTCCTCAACCCTTCGACAGGCTCTGGGGAGAGGAGGATTCGAAGAGGTTGTGGACGCCGAGCGGTTGGAACGTGCGCGGGCTTTGGAGTAGAACCCCGCCATGCCGCCTGCCGCTTGGCTCGCATCCGTGCTGGACGCGGTGCCGGATTACCGGGAGTTTCTGACTCCCGCGGAACTGCACCGGAGTTCCGTTCGGCTCGTCGAAGAGTTTCCCGAGCTCGCCAGCCTGCGGACCGTAGGCCGTTCCACGGACGGACGGCCGATCGAACTGCTGACCGTCGGGCAGGGTAGGCAGACCGCGCTGTGGCTCGGTGTTCCGCATCCCAACGAGCCCATCGGCAGCCTGAGCGTTGAGTTTCTGAGCCGTGCGCTGTGCGAACGGGCGGAACTACGCGAGCGGTTGGACACTCGATTCCTGTTCGTCAAGGCCATCGACGCGGACGGCCTCGCGCTCAACCAGGGCTGGTTGAAGGGGACGTTCTCCCCGTTGCGTTACGCCCTCGACTATTATCGGTGCAGCGCCGCGGAACAGGTCGAGTGGGGGTTCCCGATTACCTACAAGACCCTGCATTTCTCCGAGCCGCCGGCCGAGACACGGGTCGTCATGCAACTCGTGCGCGATCACAAGCCCGACTTCTACTACTCGCTGCACAATGCCAGTTTTTGCGGCGTTTATTACTATCTGTCGCAGCGCCGCAGCGGATTGTTTGCCGGGCTGCACGACTTGGTTAGCGCGTATGGTCTCCCTTTACACTGTGGCGAGCCCGAAGTCCCGTTCATCGACGCGTGGGCGCCGGCGGTCTTTCCATTCTTCGGCATCCGCCCCGCCTACGACTACATGGCCCGGCATCTCGACGACGACCCTGGGCGCGTCATTACAACCGGCACCTGTTCCGCGGACTACGTGCGCGCCCATGTCCCTGACGCGCTCTCTATGGTGTGCGAGTTGCCCTATTTCACCGACGCTGCGATTACCGATCAGCGTCCGGCGGACACGTCCCGCGGCGAGGCGTTGGCTGAAGGGCTGACGCGGACCGAGGCCACGCTGCGCGTGATCGACGCGCACTTCTCGGCTTTGCAGAGCCGCCAACCCGAATTGCAGGAATCCTCCTCCCGTCTGTACCGGTCGGTGGCCGACTATCTACACCGCACACCTGCACGCTTGGCCGCTCAGCGTCGTCAACTCGAAGCCGATACCGCATTCTGCGAGCCGGCGACCCGTGCACAGGCGTTCGATGCCCTGGTCTGCAAGCCGTTTCAGGCCGTCTTGCAGTTGGGCGAGGTCTATCGCCTTGCGCAAGCGGGCGGCGAAGCCGGGCAGGCGGAGGAGATTCGCGGCGAAGTGCAACGGCGCATCGAACGGCTGGAAGCCGACAGCAACATCGAAGTCCTCCCCCTCAAGAAACTGGTCGCCGTTCAGGTCGGGAGCGGCCTGTTGGCTCTGCTGCACGCCCAAGGCGATGGGCGGGACTGAAATCGGCGGGGCCAGCTTCGTCCGATGTGAAAGTGAGGCTGCATGGCGGAGGGACGGCTCGCTTCGGAGTCGAAATGGAGCGAGGCGCGCCAAGCCGGTGTCGACGTTCCGGTCGGCATCCGGCGCGCGGAACGCGAATCCGGGCGTTCGACCTGATCCGTTCCCGGTCCGCGGCGTAGATCATCCCGCCCAACGGGAGAAGATGTTGAACAATCGCTGGCCGACGATGCCGATGAGCGGCGGAAAGACCAAACTGGGCAAGGCCCGCGCAGCCGTGAACGGCCAGCCCAGAAACGGAATCTCCCAGGTGAACAGCCGCGTCGGGGATAGCAGCGTCTTGGCCGTGATGAACGCCAGCAGCGGGCCGACGGCTACGCCCTGTTTCATCAGCGCCGCGGCGACCGGAAACACCACGTACGGCCCGCCCGGCATGAGCAGTCCGATCAGCCAGCCGAGCAACACGCCCTTGACCCCGGACTGTGCGCCCATCCAGGCTACGAGCGTCTCGCGCGGCAGCAACACGTTGAAGAACCCGGCGAAGCAGAAGCCCAACAGGAGCGGCAGCCAGACGTCTTGCAGCAGGCCCGCGGCCGACTGGAACCCCTTGAGCGGCAACGCCGGACTCTTGAGAAAAGCCACAACGATCAGCCCCAAGGTGAGGCCGGCCATGATGAGCACACCGGTGTTCATAGTGCGATTCCTGGACGTGGGTTGGCCCCGCGGCGTGGACGAGTCGGGAGGTGACGACCGCGGCGCGCCGGAAACGGACGACGCACCCGGGCCGTCCGGCGTAGCGCGACCCGGGCTGGGTGGATCGGTCATGGGCACCGCGTCGCCGACCTACTCGTGCCGCGGCGCCGCGGGTCGGGCGGACGAGGCAAGGCGTCGGCTGGTGCGCAAATCGCGGTACACCAGCGTGCCGTCGGTTTGCGAGGTCGGGGCCGATGCAGGGGTGTCGGCCCCACGGGTCGCGTCGAGTACGGTCCCGTGGTGGGGCGACAATCCGCACACCGGATCGGTCGCCGCGGCGTCGCCGGTCAGCAGAAACGCCTGGCAGCGGCAACCGCCGAAATCCTTCGTGCGGTGTTCGCAGCTTCGGCACGGCTCCTGCATCCACTCCTCGCCGCGGTAGGCGTTGAGGCCGGGCGAGTCGTACCAGATGTCGGCCAGCGGCTTGTCCTTGACGCTCTCGAAGCGGAGCGAGGCGATCGCGTGCGCGGCGTGGCAAGGCAGCACCTGGCCGGTTGGTGTGATGCACATGTAGCTGCGCGCCCAGCCGCCCGAGCAGGCTTTGGGCCGGTCCTCGAAGTAGTCGATCTTGACGAACGCGATTTCCAACTTGCCCTGATAACGCCGGCGGGCGTCGCGGGCCGCCTGCTCCGCGGCCTCGTATTGTGCGCGGGTCGGGAGTAACGCGGCACGGTTTTCGAACGCCCAGGCGTAGTATTGGGTATTGGCGAGTTCCAGCCGTTGGGCGCCGAGCGCGACGGCTTGCTCGATCAATTCCGGTACGCGCGCGATGTTGAGGCGGTGCAGGTTGACGTTCAGCGTGAGCGGAAAACCGGCTGTGCGAATGGCCTCGGCCACGTCCAGTTTCTTGGCGTGCGAGGGCATACCGGCGATGCGGTCCGCGGTGTCCGCGTCGGTATCCTGAATGCTGAGTTGGACGTGTTCCAAACCGGCCGCCTTGAGTTCGGCGAGGAGGTGCCCGTCCAGCAGCGTGCCGCCGGTGATGAGGTTGGTGTACAGGTCGCAGATCCGGGCGTGCCGCACGAGCGCGACGACGTCGTTACGCACCAGCGGCTCGCCGCCGGACAGATGCACCTGAACCACGCCGAGTTCTGCGGCCTGAGTGAAGGTTCGGCACCACTGCTCGGTCGTGAGTTCGGCGAGTTGGGTATGGAAATCGACCGGGTTGGAGCAGTACACGCATTTGAGCGGACAGCGGTAGGACAACTCGGCAACGACGGTGTAGGGCCGCGGCGCGCTCATGCCTGCTCCGGCTCCCGCGGCGATGGGCCGTCCAGCCCGGTCTCCAACAGGCCGCGCTCGTGAATGCGGGTCAGCAGTTCGTGGACGTGTTCGGCGATCTGCGCACGGTCGACGTCTGCGAATCGTGCGTCCAAGCCCGCGACGATGTCGGCCACGCTGCGCTGCCCGTCGCACAGTTTGAGCACCTCGGCCGCGGTCGGGTTGAGCATGAGCGCCGCCTCGGGGAAGACCAGCATGTACCGCTCGTCCACCTTGTCCCAGCGCAGACGCGCCTTGGCCGCCAAGCGCGGTTTCCAATCTGACAGAGGCGGAACGGCCATGCGTAGGTCCCGATATGGAAGACGGTTTTCGACTTCCGGCGTAGGCTTCCCGTTACTCTTCCCAGAACGGCGGTTTGAGCCCGGGGCTGACGTGGGCGTAGTGCACCGCGTCCAAAAGACTCCACAGAATGTGACATTTGGTGCGCAGCGCGGCCATGGCGCATTCCTGATCGTCGCGCGTCTGGCAGTGGGAAATGACGTAGTCCAGGCCGTACTCCACGTCGCGCGGGGCCTGTTCGAGCCGGGCGCGGAAATACTCCAGGCCGTGCGCTTCCACCCATGGATAATGCGTATCGAACGCCGGCAGCCGGCGTGCCATGAGCGTCGGGGCGAACAGTTCGGTGAGGGACGACGCGACCGCCTCCATCAGGGAACGGTTCTGGACGAAGGCGAGATAGGCGTCCACCGCGAAGCGCACCCCGGGCAGCACGTGGCGGAACGCGACCATGTCGTCGCGCGACAGGCCGGCCGCCTCCCCGAGCACCAGCCATTTCTGGATGCCACCGGCGTCGTCACCCCGGCCGTCGTGGTCGAGGATGCGCTGAATCCAGGCGCGGCGCATGGCCGGGTCGTTGACGCGGGCCATGATGGCCGCGTCTTTGCGCGGGATCATACACTGATAGTAGAAGCGGTTTTCGATCCAGGCTTGCAGTTGGCGCTTGGTCAGGTCGCCTGCGTGCATCAGCACGTGGAAGGGATGTTTGTCGTGATACCCCTGCGCGCCGATCTCGCGCAGCCGCGCGGTAAAGGCTTCGGGGCTCAGGATTGCGGCGCCCGCCTGCGTTGTTCCACTGCCCGCCATATCGGGACGCTCCCCCGTGGATTCCGATCGTCCTGTGTCGGCACCCTCCCGTTTTCTCAAACTCCGGGAGAAGGTCAACGGAAGAATGGCCTGCGTTCGCTCCCCTACTTAGACCCGGAAGTCCATGCCGTCAAAAGCGATTTCCCACCCCGCGGCCTGCGCGGCGCGGCGCTCGACCGAATCCTCGACCAGCAGGGGGTTGGTATTGTTCAGGTGGGTGTAGATCTTCCGCACGCCGGCCAGGTCGGCGAGTCGGGCCAGACTGCCGTTCGGCCCGCTGACCGGGACGTGGCCCATGGAGAACGACGTCTTCTGTGCCAACCCGACGCCGATCATCTCGTCGTCGGTCCAGCACGTTCCGTCGATGAAGAAGACGTCGCAGCCGCGCAAGCGGTCTTTCACCGCGTCGTCCACCTCGCGCACCCCGGGCAGATAGACCAGCGACCGCCCGGAGTCCGCCTCCGTGAACCGATAGCCGATGGACGCCTGGCTCCAATCGTCCGCCTTGCCCACGAGATACGCGGGCGCCCGGCCGGGCACGCAGAACGCCTGATAACGAATGCCGCTAGGCCGGTCGTCCACGCCTATCAGGTCGTGCAGATCGTTCGGGTCACTGCCGAGGTGGACGTTCTTCCAGGCACAACGGGGCGGGCCGCACACGGCGCGAAACACCGAGTTGCCGTCCATGATCCAGCCGCGTACCTGCTCGGTCGCGTACAGGGTGAGCGGCTGGGATTCGCGCAGCGTCAACAGGCCGGCGATATGGTCCACCTCGGCATTGGTCAGCAACACCGCATGAATGGGGCTGTGCCGCGGGCTGGATTGGGGCGACAGGGCGTCGAAGCCGGCGATCTGCTGGCGGACGTCCGGACCGGCGTTGACCAGATACCAGCGCCGGTCGTCGGCGCTGACGGCAATGGCGGACTGGGTCCGCGCTGCGGCGTGCAGCGTACCCGCGCGCAATCCGCGACACTGCGGGCAGTTGCAGTTCCACTGCGGAAACCCGCCGCCCGCCCCCGAACCCAGGACACGGACCCGCATGTCGTTCCCCTGTTTCCCCTGACCGGTACGGGCGGAATCGCCGGCACCGGCAAAAAAACGGGCTTCTCCCAGAAGATGGGGAAGCCCGTGAAGCGTACTCCCTTAGAAAGGAGTTACTCGGAGACGAGAATGTACATGCTGACTTCGGCGTCCATTCTCACTTCCGTGAATTCAGGTTTTTCCCACGCCATGAGGCTACCTCCTTGTTTGATCCTCGACACGCTACCCGATGGCCGCGGGCTTGTCCAGACGTGACTCCGGCGGCCGGCGCTCCGTCCGACCCAGCGGCCTGCTCTCGATTTTCGGGACACTATGCAGAGATTTGACTTTTTTGCAAGAAGCGAAAAGAATTTCCTCTCCCCCGGGGTAGCCATTCTTTCTCCCCCGCCGGGATCGAGCTCCACACGCATGAACGTTCAGATTTTCGGCTTGAAGAAATGCGCCGACACCCGCAAAGCGCAGCGGTTCTTCAAGGAGCG
The DNA here is from genome assembly GCA_965200125.1 of uncultured Binatia bacterium (SeqCode). Taxonomy (GTDB): domain Bacteria; phylum Desulfobacterota; class Binatia; order Bin18; family Bin18; genus Bin18. The sequence continues at coordinate 3,070,291 of OZ241332.1, forward strand.
CGGAATCCGCTTCCAGTTCATCGACCTGAGCCGCAAGGGCCTCTCCAAAGGCGAGTTGCGTTCCGTCGCCGTGCGCGTGCCGTTGGCATCCCTGCTGGACCGGACGGGCAGCCGCTTCCTCGAAAAGGGTTTGGCTCATGCGTCCCTCACCCCGGCACGCATCGAAAGCCTGCTGCTGGACGACCCGTTGCTGACGCGCACCCCGGTCGTCCGCAACGGCAAGGAAGCGACCGTCGGCCATTGCCCCGAGGTCTGGAAGACCTGGTCCTGAACTTTCCATGCCGGACACAACCGCGCGCCTGATCGCCGCAGTTGAGACCTCCCTCGCCGACCTGGGGCGAGTCCGCGCGTCGGGCGGCACTACCCCTGAGCGGTCGAGCTACGGCCCGCTGACGAATCTGCTGAACGCCATCGGCCATACGCTCAAACCGAAAGTGTTCTGCGTCGGCGAACTGGCCGATCAGGGCGCCGGGCATCCCGACTTCGGGCTGTACGCCACCAAGCAACTACAGAAAGGCCAGCCGCGCGACGGCCAAACGCCGGAACGCGGCGTGGTCGAAGTCAAAACCGCAGACGACGACGCATTCGTGACTGCCGCGGGGGAGCAGGTCAGCCGGTATTGGAGCCGGTATCGGCTGGTGCTGGTCACGAATACGCACGACTTCGTGCTCGTCGGGGAAGATACGAACGGCCAACCGGCCAAGCTCGAAACGTTTCGGCTAGCGGACAGCGCGGAAGCGTTCGCTCGCGGGCTGGAAACACCCCAAGCCTTCGCCCGGAAGATGGGCGCCGGCTTGGGGGAATATCTGAGCTGTTCCCTGGCGCATCGCGCGGCCCTGACCGAACCGAAGGACGTGGCGTGGCTGCTCGCCTCGTATGCCCGCGACGCCCTACATCGGGTCGAAGCTGTGAGGGACGCCCCGTCGTTGCACGCGGTGCGAGCCGCTTTGGAAGAGGCGCTCGGCATCCGATTCGAGGGCGAGCGCGGTGCGCGGTTCTTCCGCTCGACGCTGGTACAGACGCTGTTCTCCGCCTAGGTCCTGTGGGCACGCGCTGACAGTCCGAGCGTTCCGACTGACGTTCTGCCTGGGAACGCGGGCGTCCCGCCCGCCTCCTTCCACTGGCGCGAAGCGGTCTGGCACCTCCGTGCGCCAGTGCTGCAAGCCTTGTTTCAACAAATCTCCGCCCCGAGCCGGCTGCACCCGCTCGGCCTCGTCGAAGTCTTGGACTGGACGGCCGCGGCGCTCGACCGTGTGGACCACGCCGCCTTCTTCGCCCACTTCAACGAAGGCGACGCCGTCCCGTACTTCTACGAACCCTTCCTGGAAGCCTTCGGTCCCGCCCTGCATAAACAGTTGGGGGTCTGGTACACGCCGGCAGAAGCGAGCTTTCGGCATCTATGGGGGCAAACGAAGCGGGAGGCATTGGGAGAGACCGCGGAAGCAGAGCCGACCGCGCTCTATGAGAGTATCCAGCCGGTCTTACCGCTCGGGCTGCCGTTTACGCTCACAGCGGTCAGCGAAGGCTGGTCCGACTGGCCGGCATTGCCCGAGCTGTTGCCAGTGTCGTTTCCGGGCGTGAAGACCAGCCGAGACGGGTTTCTCGTCGATGTCGATCTGGAGCGTCTTAAAGCCCGAGTCACGGAGTACTTCGACAAGGCACTAAGCCATAAAGGAAATCGCGTGGCGGTATCCGAGTGTGATGAAGACCACGGCGCGGTTCGACGCGCGGGCCGTGCGAGAGACCTTGCGGGCGCGTGGCGGCCCGAACGAAGCCGGGTTCATCCGATTCGCGTCCCGCCCGTTCGACCATCGCTGGCTCTATTGGGAGGCGGATGGCGGGCTGCTTGACCGTCCGTGCGCAGACTATCAACCTCACGTGTTCAAGGGGAACGAATGGCTGGTGGCACAGCAGAAACCTCGCCGGGAATGGTCGTCACCACAAACAATTGCGAATATCGGTTGCATCGATCTCATGGACCGCCAGTGCAACATGCATTCCCGCGTGGCTCCGCGACGACAGCGAAAGTGTGGGCCACAGCCCTAACCTCTTAGGCACCGCGCAGTGCTATCTCAACCGCCTCGGGAGGGGTGTCAAGGATATGTTCCACCATGTCTTCGCCGTGCTGCACGACCCGACCTACCGCACCTCCAACGCCGGCGCGCTGCGCATAGAATGGTCGCGCATCCCGCGGCCCGGCTGGCCCGACGGGAATGCCACGGACGCGGCAGAGCCCCTCGCTCAATCGGCAGCCCGCGGCCGCGCACTCGCCCAACTCCTCGACCCCGACACGCCGGTCCCCGGTATCACCCAAGGCACGCTTCGCCCGGAGAGCGCGGCCATCGCCGTGCCCGCCACGACCGACGGGCGCAACATGACCGGCGACGACTTCGCCCTGACCGCAGGTTGGGGGCATTACGGAAGTGGCGGCGCCGTCATGCCCGGCCAAGGCCGCATGGAAGAACGTCCCTGCACCCCAGACGAACAGGCCACCCTCGGAGAGGCGACGCATGCGTCGCCTCTACACAGCCCCACCACGTTCGACACCTACCTGAATGGTCGTGCCTACTGGTACAACGTGCCGGCGGTGTGGCGGTACAAACTCGGCGGCTACCAAGTCCTGAAGAAGTGGCTGTCGTACCGCGAACAGGGCATCCTCGCCCGCCCGCTGATGCCGGAAGAAGTGCGGCACTTCACCGACACCACCCGCCGCATCGTTACGGTCCTGGCGTTGACTGACACATGATGTGTTCCCGTAGGTTGGATTAGCGCAGCGTAATCCAATTAAGGGGCGCTAGGGTTGGCTCAACCTGACGCCGAGCCGAGAATGTCGGACTCCGCCTCCGGCTCATCCGACCTAGAAATCTAGCGTTGCGCTGCGTCAAGGAGGTGCTGTCATGAGCGAGATGAAGGATCTATCCCGTCAAGGAGTCAAAATGCGGAATATCGGGCAGCCTATGACGAACAGGAGCCGGAGTTCAACTTGGCCTGCGCGTTGATCAAGGCCCGGCTCGGTGCCGGACTCACGCGGATACAACTTGCGAAGCGGAGGAAGACGATGCAATCAGTGGTAGCACGATTGGAAGGGGACACGTTCACCCCTCGACCAAAATGCTTGAACGGATCGGACAAGCCACCGGAACTTGGCTCAAGATCAGCTTCGAGAGCGGCTAACTTGGTATCAAACCCCTCATTGCTATGATTCACTTTTGATGCAGTGTGTAACTTTCGTGTAGTTTCCTATGATTGTCAATTATCGTGATAAGCGGACCAGTGATTTCGCTGCCGGAAAACGAGTCGGAGGGTTTTCCGGTATAGAACATACTGCTCGGACGCGGCGACCACGCTTGGTGACCTTGCCTACCTAAGCCCGGAGTTTTGGTTGAATCTACGGAAGCTGTACGAGTTGCGACTTGCAGGGAAGAAAACCGGCAAAGGCACCCTCGCCCTGCCCACGTTCAAGAGCCGTATCGCTGCGTGTGCGTAGAACACGTGGAAAAAGGGCCGTCGTCGTGTTCAAGGTCATGCGTCGCTTTGCCCGGAAGTTCCCTGAAACGCCTGCTCTCCCGTTCCCCGTGGGGGCACGCAACCGCCAGTGGTTCCTGTATAACCGGGCGGTGACTTCCCGCCTGCGCCGAACACTCGGCTTGGCCCTGCCCATCATGGGCGGGATGGTGTCCCAGAACGTGATGAATCTGGTGGACATCGCCATGTTGGGCGTGCTGGGCGACGCCGCGCTGGCCGCGGTCGGACTGGCGCAGTTCGCCACGTTCACGGGCGGGGCGTTCATCATCGGCTTGGCGACCGGGGTGCAGGCGACCTCGGCGCGCTGGCTGGGGGCCGGGCGCTCGCGCGAGATCGCGGTGCCGCTCAACGGCGGGCTGCTGCTCGTGCTGCTGCTCGGCGTGCCGACTTCGCTGCTGCTGATCGCTTTTGCGCCCGAGTTGTTCGGCGTGCTCAGCCGCGACGCCGCGGTCTCGGCGGAGGGCAGCGTGTATTTCCAGGCGCGGCTGCTCGGCTTGGTCGCAATGGGCACCAATTTCGTGTTCCGCGGGTATTGGAACGCGGTCAATCTGTCGAAAATCTACATGCGGACGATCATCCTGATGAACGTGACCAACATCGTTCTCAACTGGCTGCTCATCTTCGGCAATCTGGGCGCCCCGCGGCTGGGCGTGCTCGGCGCCGGCATCGGTACGACCGTGGCGCTGTACGTCGGATCGGCCGCCTATCTGCTCACCGCGTGGCACCGCGCCCGGGCCGGCGGCTTTCTCGACCGTTGGCCCGACCGGCCTACGCTGCGCGCGCTCCTCCGGCTGTCGGTCCCGGCCGGGATGCAGCACGTCTTCTTCGCCGCGGGCATGTTGGCCTTCTTCTGGATTCTGGGGAACATCGGGACGGCGGAGTTGGCTGCGGGACACGTCCTGTCCAACCTGCTGCTGCTGTGGCTGCTGCTGACCAACGGCTTCGGGCTGGCCGCGGCGTCGCTGGTCGGGCAGGCGCTCGGGGCGGGCGACGTTCCCGCGGCGCGCGCCTGGGGCTGGTACGTGACTCGGCTGGCGATGCTGGTGGTCGGCGGCTTGGCCCTGCCGGCGCTGCTGCTGCCCGACGTGTGTCTGCTGCTGTTTCTGCACGACCCGACGACGTTGTCCCTGGCGCGGCTGCCGCTACAACTCACCGCGGCGACCATGGGCCTCGAAGCGCTGGGCATGGTGCTGATGAATGCACACTACGGCGCGGGCCAGAGCGGCCGCGTGTTGCTGATCTCGCTGATCATGCAGTGGTGTCTGTTCCTGCCCGTTGCGCTGGTCCTGCAAGCCGTGTGGGGCGTCGGCCTGTTGACGATCTGGATTGCCAACCTGGCCTATCGCCTGCTGCAGGCGGCCACGTTCGTGTGGAGTTGGGAGACGCGGGGATGGGCGCGGGTCAGGGTCTAGCAGGCGGGGGAGTGTCTCAGATTGTAATTGTCTGGCTCGGGTGGAGTTGCAGGGGACCTTCTCCCTGGTCCCTGAGCCTGCGGTGCCTTGAGCTTGTCGAAAGGTCGAAGGGTGTCGGAGGGTGTCGGAGGGTCGGGGGTACGAAGGCTGAGGTGACATCGGGGTTCGTTTCGATGTTTCGGCAAGCTCGACACATCGCAGGCTCAACGAACTTGGGGGTGGGAATGCTCTGAGCCTGTCGGAGGGTTCGGGGGAGGAGGATTTTCGAACTGAGAGACTGCCGGCTGCTGTGTCTTGTGTGGCCCCGCGGACGGTTCGTACAATGCCGGCATGGCAACTGCTCCTCGCCGAGAACGGGGCAGACGCCCCGAGTCTCCCCGCCCACACCCGGCCTCCCGGTTCTGCCTCCAACAGGCTTACGTCGAGGCCACCCACCCGCTGAGCCTATTCTTCGGCACGATAGATGCTTGGTTGCTGGACAACGAGCCGGAACTGTGGCGCCGGATCCGCGCGGTCGACGACGAACTGTTTCACTTGCGCCGGCTCGGGGTCGCCGCGGACCGCTATCGGGTCGAGTTGGAGGCGTTCCTGGCCAGATGTGCCGAGGCCGAGCAACGCTACTATGCCGCCCGGCCCGAGGAGTTGCGCCTGCCCCCGCTGCCCGCGGGCGGCCGGGTCGGCGTGTATTTCACGTTGGGCGACGGGTCGGTCCGTAGGGCGGGCGAGACCGAATGAGCCGTTGCGCTACATCGCGTCGACGGTCTCGATGCCGAGCATATCCAGGCCGGTGCGCAGATAGCGCGAGGTCAGGGCCGACAGCAACAGCCGCGTGGGCCGTTGTTCCGCGGGCGCCTTGAGCACAGGATGGGACTGGTAGAACAGGTTGAAGCGCGTCGCCAACTCGTACAGGAACGTGGCGAGCAGGTTGGGTTTGTACGCGCGTTCGACCTCCAGCAACACGTCGCCGAAGCGCACCATCTGTTTCGCCAACGCCAGTTCCTCGGGCGCTTCCAGCCGCACGGCGAGGCCCGCGTCGGGGTGCCAGTCGTCCAGGCCGCCCTTGCGGAAAATCGACCGGATGCGGGCGTAGGCGTATTGCAGATAGGGTGCCGTGTTACCGTCCAGGGCGAGCAGCTTGTCCCAACCGAAGCGGTAGTCCGCGGTGCGGTTCTGCATCAGATCGGCGTATTTGACCGCACCGATGCCCACCACTTGCGCCACGCGCGCCTGTTCGGCCGCGGACAGGTGCGGGTTCTTCGTCCGCACGATCTCCAGGGCGCGGCGTTCGGCCTCGTCGAGCAGTCCGGCCAGTTTGATGGGCTCGCCCTCGCGCGTCTTGATCGGCGTGCCGTCGTTGCCCAGGATAGTGCCGAACCAGACGTGTTCCAACGTCGCGTCGTATCCCCAGCGCCGCGCCGTGGCGAACAGCTGGCGGAAGTGGAGGCGCTGACGGCTGTCGGTCACATAGACGATGCGGTCGGGCCGAAAGGTCTCCACGCGGTATTTGATCGTCGCCAGGTCGGTCGTGGCGTACAGAAACGCGCCGTCTCGTTTCTGGATCAGGAACGGCGCGTCGGCCAGGTCGGCCTCGTCGAAGAAGACGCACACCGCGCCGTCGCTGACGCGGGCGATCCCCCGCTCGCGCAGGTCGCACACCACGTCGGCCAGCATGGGGTTGTAGAAACTCTCGCCCAGCCAGTGGTCGAAATCGACGCCGAGACGCGCGTACAGCCGCTCGAACGCCTGCCGCGACACCTGCATGAACTCGGTCCACAGCGCGGTGTTGTCCGCGTCGCCCTGCTGGAGCTTCGCCAATTCCCGGCGGGCGCGGTCGGCCACGCCGGCGTCGAACCGGGCGCGCGTCTGCGTCTCCCGGTAGATGCGCTCCATTTCGACCAGCGGGTCGCGCGCGTACGCGTCCGGGTCGCGCAACTCGCGGGAGCCGACGATCAACAGGCCGAATTGCGTCCCCCAGTCGCCCAGGTGGTTGTCGGTCACGACCGTATGGCCGAGAAAGCGCAGCACGCGCGCCAGCGCGTCGCCCAGGATGGTGGACCGGATGTGGCCGACGTGCATGGATTTGGCGACGTTGGGCGCGCTGAAGTCGATGACGACGGTCTCCGGGGCCGCGGCCGGTTCGACGCCCAGCCGCGCGTCCAGAGCCGCGGTCAGCAAGGTCCGGCCGAGCCACTCCGGGTCGAGCCGGAAGTTGATGAAGCCTGGGCCGGCGATGTCCCACGTGGCCGGAATAGCGGCCGGGTCAAGCCGTGCGGCGACGTCTTCGGCCAAGCGCCGCGGGTTCTGGCCCGCGGATTTGGCGAGCGCCATAATGCCGTTGGCTTGGTAGTCGCCGAACTTGGGATCCGCGGTCGGCTTGACGACCGCGGGGTGCGCCGTGCCGCTGACGGCGCGGATGGCCTGCGCCGTCCGGTCTTCCAGGAGTTGGCGGACTGTTGGCATGGTTCGCGTCTTCTGGTAGGCGTGCGCCGGGCCGACGCGGCTGATTAGTACAAGGGCGTTTGCAGGCGGGCAAGTACAGGCTCGTTTCCGGCGCACATGACCAGCCCGCCGCGGGCCTCCTGCCAACCGGTATGCCGGATCGGATCGACATGGAACGCGCCGACTGGGTGGCGTGGCTCGCATTGCGCCGCGTGCCCGGCGTCGGGAACGTGGTCTATCGGGAGTTGCTGGGGCGCTTTCCGTCGCCGCGCGAAGCACTGCGCGCGTCCGTGGCCGAACTCCGCGCCGCGGGCGTCGCCGATGGCGTGGCGGAGCAGATCGCCGGTTTCGACGACTGGGCCGCGGTCGATGGCGAACTCGCCGCGCTGACCAAGCTCGGTGCGCGGCTCGTCACCCGCGCCGATCCGGAGTATCCCGAGCGCCTCGCCCAAATCCACGATCCGCCGCCGTTTCTGTACGTCCACGGCGGCTTCGCCTCCGAAGACCGGCTGGCGGTCGCCATCGTCGGCGCTCGGTCGGCCAGCCGCTACGGGCGCGACGTGGCGCGCAGCTTGGCCCGCGATCTGGCCGGCTGCGGCCTGAGCGTGGTGAGCGGCTTGGCGCGCGGAGTCGATGCGCAGGCCCACGAAGCCGCGCTGGAAGCCGGCGGGCGCACGATTGCCGTGCTGGGCTCGGGCCTTGACGTCATCTATCCGCGCGAGCATAGAGCGTTGGCGGAACGCATGGCGGAACACGGCGCGGTGGTGTCCGAATTCGCGCTGGGCAGCGAGCCGCTCGCCCACAACTTTCCGCACCGGAATCGGGTCATCAGCGGACTCAGCCTCGGCACCATCGTGGTCGAAGCCGGTGAAAAGAGCGGTTCGCTGATTACCGCCCGCTGCGCGCTCGAACAGGGCCGCGAGGTGTTCGCGGTGCCGGGTCCGATCACGGCGCTGAGCAGCCGCGGCCCGCACGGCCTCATCAAGGACGGCGCCAAACTCGTGGAAAACATCGACGACGTTCTGAGCGAAGTGGCGCCCGCGGTACTGCACGCCGCGCGGCCCGAAGCGGACGTGCCGCCGGCGGCCGCGGCGCAACTGGCGCCCGAGGCCGCAGCGCTGTTCGATCTGGTGTCGGACGAGGCCGTGCACGTGGACGCGCTGGTGACGCAGAGCAAGATGGAGACCGCGCGCGTGTTGGAATTGCTCCTGGACATGGAGCTCAAGGGCGTCGTGGTGCAGCTTCCCGGCATGTATTACGCGAGCCGACGCGCCCAGCGGGCAGGGGGGATGTGAGGATGGCGAAGCACCTGGTCATCGTCGAGTCGCCGGCCAAGGCCAAGACGATCAACCGGTATCTGGGCAAGGACTACGTCGTGAAATCGAGCGTCGGCCACGTGCGTGACCTACCGGTCAGCGGCAAGTCCGGGCGCGAGACGAAAACGGCTGCACGTAAGCGAACCGCGGCGCGCAAGAAGCTGACGCCCGAGGCGCGCGAGACGCAGCGCCGCAAGCGTGCCCGCGCGCAACTGGTCACGCGCATGGGCGTCGACCCCGCCAAGGGATGGCGGGCGCACTACGAGGTGCTGCCCGGCAAGGAGAAGGTCGTCGCCGAGCTGAAGAAGCTGGCCCGCGGCGCGGATGCCGTCTATCTGGCGACCGACCGAGATCGCGAGGGCGAGGCCATTGCCTGGCACCTGAAGGAACTCATCGGCGGCGCGTCGAGCCGCTTCCGGCGCGTGGTGTTCAACGAGATCACGCGCAACGCCATTCGTGCCGCGTTCGAGGACCCCGGCGAGATCGACGAAAACCGCGTCAACGCCCAACAGGCGCGCCGCTTTCTCGACCGGGTGGTGGGTTTCGAATTGTCGCCGCTCCTGTGGGCCAAGGTCGCGCGCGGACTGTCCGCGGGCCGTGTGCAGTCCGTGGCCGTGCGCCTGATCGTGGAGCGCGAGCGCGAGATCCGTGTCTTCGTGCCGGAGGAGTATTGGGAGGCGTTCGCCGACTTGGCGCGGGCCGGGGATCCCGCGGAGGCGGCTCACCGTTTCCAGGTCGTCAAAACGCAGGGTAAGGACTTCCGCCCGCGCACCGCGGAGCAGGCCGCGGCAGCGGAGGCGCGTTTGCGCGAATGCGGCTTCCGCGTGTCGACCCGGGAGGACAAGCCGACCTACACCCGCCCCGGGCCGCCATTCATCACCTCGTCGTTGCAGCAGGCCGCGTCGTCGCGACTCGGGTTCGGGGTGCGCAGGACTATGACGCTGGCGCAACGCCTGTACGAGGCCGGCCACATCACCTACATGCGGACCGATTCCACCAACCTCGCGCGCGAGGCCGTGGCCGCGGTGCGCACGCACATCGAACGCGCCTACGGCCCGCGCTATCTGCCGGCCAAGCCCAACGCGTATGCCAGCAAGGCCGCGGCCCAGGAGGCGCACGAGGCGATCCGGCCGACCGCTCTATCGGTCGGGCCGGACGACGTGAGCGTCCCGGACCGGGACGCGCGGCGCCTCTACGACCTGATCTGGCGCCAGTTCGTTGCCTGCCAGATGACGCGCGCCGAATATCTCAGTACGACGGTCACGGTGGAGGCCGGGGAGTTCGAGTTGCGCGCGCGCGGACGCATTCTGCGCTTCGACGGGTTCACGAAAGTGCTGCCCCCCGCGGCGCGCACGAACAAGCAGGACGAAGCCGAACTGCCCGACTTCACGGAGGGCGAGGCGCTCGTCTGCCACGGCATCGAAACCAGCCAGCACTTCACCAAACCGCCGGCCCGCTACGGCGAAGCCAGTCTCGTCCGCGAACTGGAAAAGCGCGGCATCGGCCGGCCGTCCACGTATGCGGCGATCATCTCCACCATCCAGGAGCGGGGCTACGTCACGCTCAGGCAACGCCGTTTCTACGCGGAGAAGATCGGCGAACTCGTGACCGACCGGCTGGTCGAGAATTTTTCCCACCTGCTCGACTATTCGTTCACCGCCGGCATGGAGCGGGACCTGGACCAGATCGCGGTCGGCGAGCGCGAGTGGCGCGGCGTGCTGGACACGTTCTACGAGGATTTTTCCAAGCGGCTGACCGTTGCCGGCGCCGCGGAAGGGATGCGGCCCAACCAGCCCACCACCACGGACGTCGCGTGCGACACGTGCGGCCGGCCCATGCAGGTGCGCACCGCGAGCACCGGCGTATTTCTGGGCTGCTCCGGCTACGCACTGCCGCCCGCGGAGCGTTGTACGCGCACGCTCAACCTCGTGCCGGGCGAGGAGGCCGTGGCCGCGGATGCGGACGACGAGGAGGAGAGCCGCCGGCTGCGCGCCAAGCGTAGCTGCCCGCAATGCGACGCGGTCATGGACGCCTATCTGATCGACGAGACGCGCAAGCTGCACCTGTGCGGGAACAACCCGGACTGCGACGGCCACGCGGTGGAGCGCGGCGAGTTTCGTCTCAAGGGCTACGAGGGGCCGGTCCTGGCCTGCGAGAAATGCGGGACCGAGATGCAGTTGCAGAGCGGCCGCTTCGGCAAATACTTCCGCTGTACCGGCGACGGCTGCGGCAACACGCGCAAGCTGCTCCGCAACGGCCAAGCCGCGCCCCCGCGGACCGCGCCGGTGCCCATGCCGGAACTCCGTTGCCGCACCGTGGACGACCACTACGTGCTGCGCGACGGCGCCGCGGGCATTTTTCTGGCGGCGAGCGGGTTTCCGAAGAACCGCGAGACCCGGGCCCCGCTCATCAGGGAGTTGCAACCGCACCGCGGCGAACTCGACCCGAAATTCCACTATCTGCTCGGCGCGCCCGAGGCCGACCCGGACGGCAATCCCGCGGTCGTCCGATTCTCGCGCAAGAGCGGCGAGCAATACGTCACGTCGGAGGTGGACGGGAAGCCGACGGCCTGGAGCGCCCATTACCGGAACGGGCGGTGGGAAGTGCGCGAAGGCCGCAGCGGGGGACGGCGCAAACCGTCCGCATCCAGGGGCCGGGCCGCAAAGAAGGGCCGCGTGGCGGCGCGGGCAGCGCGCCGGAAGCGGCGGTAATACATTGTAGGTGTAACGGGAAGGGAACTCCTACAAGGAGATAATCCCGCGCCCGTTTCGACAAGCTCAACGGGCTGGACCCTGAGCCTGTCGAAGGGTGTCGAAAGGCCGAAGGGGAGGGGATTCTGCTTTACTCTCGGGTATGACATCGGCAATCTCATCCGACCGTCATTCCCGCGGAACCGGGAATCCATGATGGATCCCTGCTTATGTGCATGACGAGGAGCAACCGGTCCCCGTATCATCTTGTCTGCCCTCCCCTTCCTCTCCCCTCTCCCTCTGGGAGAGGGTTAGGGTGAGGGTCCGAGTATCGAGAGAAGGACAGACGAGACGATCCTGGACGTATTCCGCTTACAGACCGTCCTTCCCCAGGTTGAAGGGCTCAGTTCAACCCCCCAACCCCCCTTGTCAGGGAGCAAGATGAAAGCCCCCCTCACAAGGGGGGTTGGGGGGTTCCTCGCCTTGGTGGTACGAGTATCGAAACGGTCACCGGACCGTCTCGTATGTCATTCCCGAGATCCTCGAACTCGCATCCTCACTCAACACCGCGGAAGACACTCCCCGATGCAGCACGTCAACGTCATAGGCGGCGGCTTGGCCGGCAGCGAAGCCGCGTGGCAACTCGCCCAGCAGGGCGTGCCCGTCCGCCTGTACGAAATGCGCCCGGTCCGCTCCACGGAAGCGCACCAGACCGACCGGCTCGCCGAACTGGTGTGCTCCAATTCCTTTCGGAGCGCGGCGCGCGAAGCCGCGGTCGGCCTGCTGAAAGAGGAAATGCGCCGCCTCGGTTCGCTGGTGATGGCCGCCGCGGACGCGGCGCGGGTGCCGGCCGGGCAGGCGTTGGCGGTCGATCGCGACGTGTTCGCCGACACCGTGTCCCGGGCGCTGGCCGCCCATCCCCTGGTCGAAATTCGGCGCGAAGAAGTCCGCGCCATTCCGCCCGGCCCGACCATCGTTGCCAGCGGCCCGCTGACCGCGCCGGCGCTGGCCGCACACCTGCGCGACCTGTTCGGTCGCGCGTATCTGGCGTTCTACGACGCGATCTCGCCCGTCCTGACCGCGGACTCCATAGACATGGAGACGGTGTTTCGCGCCTCGCGCTACGATCACGGGGGCGCCGACTACCTCAACTGCCCGCTGTCGCGGGACGCCTATTACCGACTGGTCGATGCCGTACTGGACGCGGACAAGGTGCCGGAAAAACCCTTCGAGCGTTGCGCCTACTTCGAGGGCTGCCTGCCCATCGAAGAAATGGCGCGCCGCGGCAAGGACACGTTGGCTTTCGGGCCGATGAAGCCGGTCGGGCTGACCGACCCGCGCACCGGACGACGTCCGCACGCGGTCGTGCAGTTGCGCCAGGACGACCGGGCCGGGACGCTGTGGGGCATGGTCGGCTTCCAGACCAAGATGACGTATCCGGCGCAGCGGCGCATCTTCCGCACGATTCCCGGGCTGGAGCACGCGGAATTCGTGCGCCTGGGCAGCCTGCACCGCAACACCTTCATCGAATCGCCGCGCCTGCTGAAACCGACGCTCCAATGCCGGCAGCGGGCGGAGGTCTTCTGCGCCGGCCAGATGATCGGCGTGGAGGGCTATCTGGAGTCGGCCGCGGCCGGCTGGCTGGCTGGCTATAACGCCGGGATGATGACTCGCGGGGAAGCGCCCGTCACGTTGCCGCGCACGACCGCGCTGGGCGCGCTGATCGCCTACGTCACCGACCCGGAGCGGCAGGCATTCCAGCCCATGAACGTGAACTACGGCCTGTTCCCCGCCCTCCCGCGCCGGTTGCGCGGCCGCGAGAAGAAACGCGCTCTGGCCGACCGCGCCCTCGCCGACTTGGCGACGTGGCAGGCCGAGCATGGCCTGTCGCGGTCGGACCCTCACCCCCGGATCAAGTCCGGGGCAAGCTCTAGCCCTCTCCCAGAGGGAGAGGGGATGAGAACATGCGCGGACTGACGTTGCCATTCGGGAGTATCTTGGTTTTCGATTGGCAATTACAGACAAGCTGATCCTGGAGCCTTCCCTGGCTTCCACGCCATACTCTCCTAGCCCCAAACCTCTCGACACTCTCCGACAAGCTCAGGGACTTTCCCACCCCTAAGTTCGTTGAGCCTGCGTTGTGTTGAGCATGTCGAAACATCGAAACGAACCCCGATGTCACCTCGGCCTTCGCACCGACCGCCTCCGTTGCCCTCGTCATTTTTCCCATTCCCGCCCCCCTTCCGTCATTCCCGTGAAAACGGGAATCCAGGGGAAAACATGTTCCCTTATCCAGCCTTGCAACGGGCGTAGGGGCGACCGGCCGGTCGCCCCTGCTACGTGAGCCTGCCCGCCATCCCCGATCCCGTTGAAGGACGGGGAGAGGAAGGTTTGCTTTGGGAATGACACACCAGATGATCCTTCGCCCGTTTCGACAAGCTCAACGGGCTAGTCTATGAGATTATCGAAGGGTGAGGGGGAGTCGGCGAGACAAGGGCGTCAGCCCGCAGGCGAGCCGGTGGGGGGTCCCGCCGCGGTCTGTGAGAAGGGGAATTATATATTAAGGCGATCCCGAAGACGGTTTTTCCTCGTCATACCCCTTCGTCCCCCGCCCCCGTCCGGCCCCCTTCGTCATTCCGGCGAAAGCCGGAATCCAGAGGACACCTTTCCCCTAGGCCCCGGCTTTCGCCGGGGCGACGAGTGGAGGCGCGGGAGCGACAAGCGGGGGCGTCCCGGTGGTAGCCGGTATCCATCCTTTGGATTCCCGCTTTCATGGGAATGACGACCGGTGGGATCTTCAAGTATGTAATTCCCGTGAGAAGGGTGAAGCATCCAAACCGAGATACTCCCCGCGTCCGCAGCACACTCCTTCCGAACGTGATACAGAGGGCGCCCCGACTTGGATTTTCTCCTCTCACTCGTGCCCCCTCGGTCATTCATTCCCATGAAAACGAGAATCCAGGGGAAAACATGCCTCCTTATCCGGCCCCGCAATGGGTGTAGAAGAACCGGCTGGTCGTCCCTACGCTTGGCCTGAGTTTCCGTCGGTATTCATCTACAGGGATGATGGGCGGCCCTACACCGAGTCGGCTTGTATGTTCAGTACGAATTACAGCCCCATACCCTGACAATACATTGGCTTCCACCTCGGTTGTGACATTCACTAATTGCCATACTCTGAGCATAGCTTGAATCTGGCGCAGTAGCCCAGCCGTAAACCGTGCTACCGTACGCCTGATCTGCGGCATACGCAGCACATCCGGTGGAGTATTCCAAAACGATACTGCAGCCCACCCCGCATTCCTGTAGAGCCCGAGAGCGAGCCCCTTGCCTTGATGGATAATCGTAGGAGAATCCATACCGAGCCCCCTTGTTGCTATCAATTGCAAGCGCCCCGTTCGCCATAGCTGAGGAACTATACAGCAACAGAATCGCGAGCGTGAAAATACATTTCTTTAACGTTCCTTTTTTCCGTTGCCTTCTTTGTTGGCCCTTCATCTCAAGCTCCTTTCTCTTACGATGTTATGTATGGGTCGCTTTGCTATGTGCACTCATACAATGGACGCCCCTATTGAGGCTTTGCCGGTCGGGCATGACCCCGGCTTTCCTGCATGATGGGTAGTGCATAATTTATTGATAGAATCAAATTTCTTCTGATTCGACGCGATTCCATAGGCCAACACACCATCTTCCTGTCGCTCCGGACTCACGCGCTTACTCGCTGCATAATAAGCGTCGGTCAATGGACGCAGCGGGTCTATCAGTACATGTCCAACAGCAAGGAGTGGAAGGGCAGTTTTGCTTACCCTCAATCCCAACTCCCCAATGCTTATTGAGATCGTACCGACCATTTATTAATCGAACTGCACCGTAACACACCAGATGTCCAACAGTACAACTTAGAGAGTGGGTATATGGGTTGTTGTCATAGTATCCATCTGTTGACCAATACGTATCAGCGGACGGATGGATCCCTACCACTTGGCTACTAGATCGGCGGTAATGGAAAAACTTATAGGCAATGTCGCGCCCATCATTGCAGCCATCCTGGATTCGGAAACTGATGCTCCCCTGATTCGATCCGGGTGTCGGCGGCCGGGTGGCCTCCTGCCGAGTGACTGCTATCCTATAGGTTGTCGTTGACGCGGAGCCTCTCACCGTAATTGAAATCGTGGTGGTCTGTCCGGCAGTCAACTGGATTAGGGTGGGCACGCCGCTAAAAGATGTAGTGCCATTAACCCTCAAACCACCCAAACTGTCTCCTACACGGCTGTCCGTAGTAGTGGGGGCGACAAATACTGCAGTTACGTCATAGGGTACCGTTGCCTCATAGCTCGTGGTGCCGCTGTTGAACGGGGGGACGAGCGTTACGGGATTGCCGTTGTCTGATCTTGATAAGCTCAGGTCACTCAGAGTGCTGTCCGTAGGTCCAGGTTGACGTCCATCAGACTGGACCGTATTCACATTCGCCACGGGGACGAGTTGCCCGGCTATGAACGTATAGGCCCGTGCCTTGACCGGAGCGTCACTGCGTACGGTACAGGTCGTGCGACGCCGCGCTTCGGTGGAGGTCAAACCCACGTTCACCAGCGCAGCTTCCAGACCGGCGGGACGGCCAGCCGCGTCCGTCTTGTTCGGCCAGTAAGTGAAGATTCGGCTCGGTTCCACCTCCACGGGCCACGTTACCGGAGCGCCGCTCTGCTGGCCGCACCGGAAGGTTACGGCACAGTCAGCGCCGCCGGTCTTGTCGCAAAAGAGGTGGACGTAGCTCTGCCACGGGGACAGATTGAGTAAGGTTGCAACCTTATTGTCATCTCCAGCCCTCTGAACAATATTCGCTACAGGGGTAAGCTCCCCGGCAAAGAACGTGTAGGCCCGTGCCTCGACCGGATCGTCACTACGCACGGTGCAGGTCGTGCGGCGCCGTGCTTCAGGAGAGGTCAAACCCGCGTTCACCAGCGCCGCTTCCAGACCGGCGGGGCGGCCAGCCCCATCCGTCTTGTTCGGCCAGTAAGTGAAGATTCGGCTCGGTTCCACCTCCACGAGCCACGTTACCGGAGCGCCGCTCTGCTGGCCGCACCGGAAGGTTACGGCACAGTCAGCGCCGCCGGTCTTGTCGCAAAAGAGGTGGACGTAGCTCTGCCACGGGGACAGATTGAGCAGGGTCGCTACCTCGTCCTGAGCCTGAGCACCGACACCCCAGAGGAGCACGGCGAGACAGGCTCCGACAACTCTCGACAGGAACGAAGATGTCGAAGAACGCGGATTGAGACGCAATACTCCGTCGGATTTCTTTTCGGCTTGTGTCACGTTAACGACGGTCTCACGCGTGGGGGGTCCTTTGGTTTCTGTGTCTTCTCGCATCAGGAAGTAAGTTCCAGGCTCCATAGTCTCCCCCTCGGATTGTTCAACAGTTGCGCCGATCAACCAGACAGCCGGAGAGTCGTCCAGGATTCCGGCCACCCGGAAGCGACCCATAACGATGTGCTCCGCTCGCAAGCGATGATCGTCATGACCGTTCTCTTATTACCGCAGAACTTCGTGCAGGTTCCCTGAAATCCTGTTTCAATATTCGGTAATCCGTTGTTTCAGAACCTCACCGTCAAGCTGATACAAGAGGCAGTATTTACCTGATCCCGATATTTGTTGACGGCATTTCTCCCGCAGCGACTCGGGTAAGCCCCGAAAAGTTCTTTCATCAATATAGCTACTCCTACATTTACTAGACATCTCGTTTCCGGTTTCAATCAGAATGAAATGACGTTCAAAAGTGCTGTTTGCGGCCGTCCTGACACGGCGTTGGACTTCGCCCCTGTTGCGGGAGGCAAGTTCATGGCAAGCGGATTCATAGACGGGGGTACATCCCGACGCACCTACCGCGGCGAGAATGACTACAGCCAAACGGTGTTGCCCCATTTCAGCATATCCCCGACCGAGCTAATCTTGAATCTCGTAGTTTGCCGTATATTCAACGTTGATTCCCTCTCCCGGGCCGAGCGTAATATCCTCCGCAATTATCTTGATATTTCCATCAGGTGTATATTCGCTCTCGAATTTCGCATTCGATTGTACGACTTGGTAATTGTCCATCATCTCGGATATCAGAAGGAGGGGGAGACCATATAAAGGCATTCCCAATGCCATCCCGCTGGTAAATTCCTTTGCGGCCGTATTATCTCTCACTTTCGAAACTTCGTCGATTTTCACTGGTGTGACCTGCGATGGAAGGCGTGAATGAACCAACACGTCGCCCGTGAAGGTTTTGTTTCCTCTATTGACGGTCAGCATCTTCAGATGGATGGGAATATTCCGGATTTTTTCTTCAGCGACATCAACCGTTGTCGAATCTTGCCAATGGTCTTCGTCCGAATGCCGGTCTTTGGACAAAACTTGCCAAGATTGCAAGAGAACATATTTCTCATTGCCGAGAGCCCCGCTACTCATCATCGAGGCAAGTTCCGGGCAGTAAATATCCAAAAATCCGTCGCTATCCGGGTCACACCGTTCCAGCGCCAAGTCCCACCGTTCCAACGCCAGGTCCCGATCCAGATTCGTATTCGTTATCATCGTCTCCACTACATTCACGGTTGCGATCGTGGGTTGCGACAGTGCCCCCGAACCATCACGGGCCACCGCCGCCACAAGCGTCTCTCCTTCCGACAGATTCGTGAGGGTCCCTGAGAGAATGTCGCTGGAAGTCACTTTCGGTTGCGCATCGCCCCTGAATTGGATGACATCGTGGGTGAGCATTCTCGTCTGTTGAGCGGCACAGCCGGATAGAATATAAGCTGCAACAGTCGAAACCAGAAAAGAAACGGTGTGTTTTGCCTTCATCCTTCCTCCGTGAGTGACCAATGTCCCGGCCACAACGCCGGGCCGTTGACAACACTACACAGAGATGTGTGAAGGTTCCTGCCTATTCGCCTAGCTTGGGGAGCTACCCCTCGCTGCCGAAAAAAGGCTTTTCTATTGGGCAGGCGACCCGACACAGCGGGCCTCTGCATAGCGTTGTCGCCGCCGTCTATTGCAAAATTCCTTTCCCCTGTCAACTGGACTTCATCAGGCCCGTAGGCCGGATTAGCCGCAGGCGTAATCCGACGCCCTGGCTCGAATACCCGGCGTGCTGCCCAGCCGATCTCTCCTTGTCGGATTACGCTCCGCTAATCCGACCTACCGGAAGCAGGAATTCGTATCCCCAGGCCGAGACGACTGCGGTCTTCCTCTGGATTCCTGCTTCCGCAGGAATGACGGAGGAACGGTAGTCCCGACGCCGCTCGCAGGTTGGAGAACTCGCGGCGGCCTGCTAAGAGGCCCCGATATTCACCGCCATATTCAGAGAGGAGCACGCACCATGCGAGAAGCCGTCATCGTATCCACCGCGCGGACGCCCATCGGCAAGGCGTACCGCGGGGCCTTCAACGACACCACCACGCCGACCATGACCAAGCCGGTCATCGAAGAGGCCATTCGGCGCGCCGAGGTCGAGCCGGGCGAGGTCGACGACGTCATCATGGGCGCGGCGCTGCAGGAAGGCACGCAGGGCTTCAACGTGGCCCGGCAGTGTGCCATCGCCGCGGGGCTGCCGGTCACGGTGTCGGGACAGACGATGGACCGCCAGTGTTCGTCCGGGCTGATGAGCGTGGCCACCGCGGCCAAGCAGATCGTCAGCGACGGCATGCAGACGGTCGTGGCCGGCGGGCTGGAGTCCATCAGCCTGGTCCAGAACGATCATCAGAACGAGTACCGCAACGAAGACCCCATCGCCCTGGACCAGGCGCCGGACCTGTACATGGCCATGATCGACACGGCCGAGGTCGTGTCCAAACGCTATGCCGTCTCCCGCGAGGCGCAGGACGAGTACGCGCTGCAAAGCCAGCAGCGGACCGCCGCGGCGCAGGAGGCCGGCCGCTTCGACGACGAACTCGTTTCGTGCCACGTCACCAAGCTGTTCACGGACAAGGAGACGGGCAAGCGCACGCGCCAGGACGTCACCATCGGCCGCGACGAATGTAACCGGCCGAGCACGAACGCCGCGGGGCTGGCCGCGCTGCCGCCCGTGATGGGCGAGGGCGGCTTCATCACCGCGGGCAACGCCAGCCAGTTGTCCGACGGCGCGTCGGTGTGCGTACTGATGGAGCGCCAGCAGGCCGAGCAGCGCGGGCTCCGGCCGCTGGGCATCTATCGCGGCATGGCCGTGGCCGGCTGCGAGCCGGACGAGATGGGCATCGGGCCGGTGTTCGCGGTGCCCAAGCTGTTGGAGCGCACCGGCCTGCGCATGGACGACGTCGACCTGTGGGAACTGAACGAGGCGTTCGCCTGCCAAGTGGTATATTGCCGCGACCGACTGGGCATTCCGAACGAGTTGCTGAACGTGAACGGCGGGGCCATCTCCATCGGGCACCCGTACGGCATGAGCGGCTCGCGCATGGTCGGGCACGCGCTGATCGAGGGCAAGCGCCGCGGGGCGCGCCACGTGGTCATCACGATGTGCGTCGGCGGCGGCATGGGCGCGGCCGGCCTGTTCGAGGTGGCGTGAGCCGGGCTCATTCCCGAACTTCGCATGACGGGAGACCCGTCAATCTTCATTCGAGCGCGGGAAGAGAGCGTTTCTCCCCGCGCTTTTTATTATTCAGGTCGCGGCCACACATCGGAGACCGATGTCGCCAACCAGTGGACGAGCGCGGCGTTGACTTCGACCGGCCTTTCCTGAGCCATCCAGTGGCCGGAGCGAATCGTGGCTTCCGTCAGGTTGCGGCAGTAGGTGCGCATGGGCTCGGGCAGCCGCGAGTGGACGCATTCGCACACGAAGTCGTAGGCCGCGGTGAGAAACAGAACCGGCATGTCGAGATAACCGCCGTTCAGCGCGGTTGCGGCATAGGCCGCGTTGGCCGCGTGGTTCATGTACCACGACGACGGGCCGAAGAAGCCGTTGCGCTCCAATGCCGCGGCGTACACGCGGAGATCTTCCTCGCTCACCACGTCGGCGTCGCGCGGCACGTCGGGAATTTCGCGGAATCCTCCGAACAGGGCCCGGTCGCGGCGCGCGGTCGCGGTAAGGGCAGATTCGCCCTCGCCCGCAGGGTTGCCCTTGCGGAACAACAGTTTGATGAAGTCGTAGGCACGGGCGTCCATGGGCGCGATGGCCTCGGCGAAACTCTCCTCGTAATAGCGCTGGTATTCCCACTGCCCGGCCGGATAGTCGGCTTCGGGGTAGAGCGCGCGGTCCACCAGCGTCAGCGTATGCTCCAACCCGCGTTCCAGCGTGTAGTAGGGCACGCACAGGTTGGCGACCGCGTGGCAGCGGTCCGGGTGGTGGCTGGCGATGTTCCAGACGACCGGGCTGCCCCAGTCGTGGCCGACCCACACGGCCCGTTCGCGGCCCAGCGCGTCCAGCAGTTCCAGCATGTCGCGCACGATGTGTTCCTGCGCGTAGTCGTCGTGTCGGGCATAGACGCTCGAACGGCCGTAGCCGCGCATGTCGGGCGCCAGTGCGCGAAAGCCGAGCGCGGCCAACGCCGGCAGTTGGTGTCGCCAGCTTATTGACAACTCCGGCCAGCCGTGGACGAAGACGACGAGCGGCCCGTCGTCCGGGCCGGCGGCCAGATGGAACGTGGTGTGGCGGGCGGTCTTGACGGTGTGTTCGGTCGGATTCATGGTCGGTGTCCTTTCCAGATGTCCAGCAGGTCGCGGTTGCCCGATTCGAAGAATTCGGCTACCCTCCGCACATCTTAAACGCCCCGGCAGCTTGTTGCTGCTTCGATAAAAGGAGAAGATGATGACGTATTCCGGTCCGGGTGGCCTTCCTATCCTTTAAGAACCTTTCCTCTTTCTCTTGACGATAACGTCGAAAGGTCGTTCCCACCAACTGTGAAGCTTTCGCTCCTCCAATGTCTCCCTCGTCCGTTGAGCGTGTTCAATCGTATCTCTCCGGAACCGCTCATACGTATCCCACGCCCGCAATTTCCTCTCCGGCGGCCAATTTCTGACGAACTCCAATTTGAAACTCTCCGCGAGTGCATGAAGAGCCAGTTGAGAATGAAAATAGGACGAGACCGCTTCCTCTCCTTTCGCGTCCAACCATTCCATCACCTCTATGATGTGGTCGTACGTCAGATCATCGTTCGGTGAACGTACCAAGTACGGCGT
Organism: uncultured Binatia bacterium (SeqCode); assembly: GCA_965200125.1. GTDB lineage: Bacteria > Desulfobacterota > Binatia > Bin18 > Bin18 > Bin18. The sequence goes on from OZ241332.1 coordinate 3,091,819, forward strand.
ATAAGACTCGTCGTTTTCAATCTTTTCTCGTATCGCCTGGTTGCCCTTTTCCTGTTCCTGAAGAGTACGTATCGCCAAGTCAACGTGGTAGTACACCGCGTTGATGAGCTTCCGCCGTCTTGCTCGGGATGACCGGACGAAATTGTACCAACTCAGAAGAAATGCCAACCCCGCAATGGTCGGCGTGATCAGTTTCGCTATTTCCATTCAGGCCCCGTCCCCACCATAATTGTCGTTGAGACTGCCTACACGCTGGGAAGTGGTGGTCGCAACCGGTACGCTGCTTTCGAGGATGCCGATTCGGCCGTGTTCTCTTTCCCCTCGTGCCGTCAGCCTTGACAGGCGCCCGGGCATGAACGAGGGTAGCGGACGCGTTTCGAATCATCTTCCGACGGAGCAGACATGGAGTATGCAAAGCTGGGCAAGACGGGTCTGACGGTGTCGCGCATCTGTCTGGGCTGCATGAGCTACGGCGACCGAAAGTGGCGCGAGTGGACGCTCGGCATGTGATGAGGCCCGTGAGCATTTCGTGCTGGCGTTGGAAGCCGGGGTCACGTTTTTCGATACGGCCGACGTGTACTCGCTCGGGGTGAGCGAGGAGATCACCGGCAGATGGCTGAACGAGCTCGCCTCGCGCGACGACATCGTGGTCGCCACCAAGGTCAACATGCCGATGGCCGACGGCCCGAACTGCCGCGGCCTCAGCCGCAAACACGTCATCGAAGCGTGCGAGCATTCGTTGCGGCGGCTCAAGATGGATTACGTCGACCTGTACCAGATTCACCGCTGGGACTTCACCACGCCGATCGAGGAGACCCTGGACGCGCTCGACACCTTGGTGCGCGACGGCAAGGTGCGCTACCTGGGCGCCAGCAGCATGGCCGCCTGGCAGTTCTCGCAGGCGCTGTACACGGCCAAGGAGCACGGCTGGCACCGTTTCGTGGCGATGCAGAACCACTACAACCTGATCTACCGCGAGGAAGAGCGCGAGATGATCCCGCTGTGCATCGACCAGGGCGTGGCGCTGATTCCGTGGAGCCCGCTGGCACGCGGGTATTTCGCCGGCCAGCGCACGCAGACCGCGGGTGAGGGGCCGACCAAACGGGCGCAGACCGACAAGATGACGCGCACCATGTACTTCAACGACAGCGACGAAGCAGTCGCCGCCGCGGTGCGCAAGGTCGCCGATGAGCGCGGCGTGTCGCCGACCCAGATCGCCTGTGCGTGGGTGTTGCAGGCACCGGGCGTGACCGCGCCGATCATCGGGGCGACCAAGACGCGGCATTTGCAGGAGATTTTCGAGACGGTGGACGTCAAGCTCTCCGCGGAGGAAGCCGCGGCGATCGAAGCCCCCTATCGGCCGCACCCGATTCTGGGCCACCAACAGCCCGACCCGAAACGGATGGTGCGTGCATAGCGCCGGATTCCCGCAAGGCGGTCAGTCATGGATAAAACCGAGGACAAATCCCAAGCAGGCCAGACGTTCGACCCGCTCCACGCGTGGCGGGAGTGGTACCAGAAGTCGGAAAAGCAGTGGAGCGACGCGCTGTCGGGTCTGCTGGGCAGCGAGAAGTTCGCGCAAGCCACGGGCAAGTATGCCCAGGAAGCCATGCACCTGCACCGCATGTTCAACGAGGCCATGGCGCAATATCTGTCCGCGATCAACGTGCCGTCGCGCAGCGACCTGACCGAGTTGGGCGAACGGCTCGGCCAGTTGGAGGACACCCTGGCCGGTCTTCAGGTCGAGGTCCGGCATTTACGCCGCTCGCTGACCGAGTCCGACCCCACGTCCGAGCCGCCACGCACCAAACAGCCCGAGCCGCCCGCACCGAAGGGCTGAAGCCATGCCGTCCGCGGAGCCCGCCGTCTCCCGCCTGTCCGCGTCCGAGGCCGCGTCCAAGGCGCGCGCATTGGTCGAGCGCACTATCGAGCGCAACGTGCCGGGCGTAGCCCCGCCGTTCGATCTCGACATCGAGGTCGGCCCGACGCCTAAAGAAGTCGTGCACTCGCACGACACGCTCAAGCTGTACCGCTACCGACCGCTGAGCGACGAGATCTACCGCGTGCCGGTTCTGTTCGTCATGTCGCTGGTCAGCCGGCCGTACATTCTGGACTTGGCAAAGGGCCAGAGCCTGATCGAATACCTGTCGTTGCAGGGCTTCGACGTCTATCTGATCGATTGGGGCGTGCCGCGGCGCGAACACCGCGGGCTGCGGCTCGACGACTACGTGACGCGCTTCATCCCCGAGTGTATCGAGGTCGTCCGCGAAGACTCGGGCGAACCCGACGTGTCGCTGATCGGCTACTGCCTCGGCGGACTGTTGGCGCTGTTGTACGCCGCACACACCGCGGAGACGTCCGGCGGGCCACTCAAGAATCTGGTCTGTTTCACCACGCCGGTCAATGCGGACGGTATGTCGATGTACCGCACCTGGACCGACCCGGCGCACTTCGACCTGGACCGCCTCATCGACCGCCTGGGCAACATCCCGTCCGAACTCATCGACGCCTCGATCCAGATGCTGCGCCCGTTCCAGAAAACCGCCGGCCAACTCAAGCTGCTCGATCACGCCCAGGACGAGGCGTTCGTGACCGCGCACCTGCGCTTCGACCGCTGGGCCGCGGACCACATCCCGTTTCCGGGCGAGACCGCCCGGCAGTTGGTCAACGACTTTCTGCGCGACAACAAACTCGTGCGGGGTGCAATGGAGATTGCAGGCCGGCGGCTGCACCTAGCCGACGTCCGCGTGCCCTTTCTGCACGTGGCGGCGCAGCACGACCACATCGTTCCCGCGGCCGCCTCGCAGGACGTTCTGAAGCTGGTGGGCAGCGAGGACAAGTCCGAGATCGTGCTCAAGGGCGGCCACGTCAGCCTCGTTGCCGGCGGAAACGCGGTCTATCGGCTCTGGCCGCGGCTGGACGCCTGGCTGTCGCAGCGGTCCGTCTGAGTGCGTTCGAGGGACGCCGCCCCGAGGAGGACAACGTGGAAGGATTTCCCAAGACGGCGACGGTCAAGGGCCGGTCGGTCACCCTGCGCCTGATGAACGCCGCCGACGGGCCGCTGATGCTCGATTTCGCCCAACACCTGCCCTATCATGACCTGCTGTTCCTGCGTCGGGACATCACCAAACAGTCGGTCATCGACCGCTGGCTGCGCGACATCGCCGACGAGACCATGTACACCCTCCTGGCCGAGGACGAGACGCGGTTGCTGGGCTATTGTTCGCTGTACCGCAACGATTTCGACTGGTCGCGGCACGTCGCCGAAGTGCGCGTGCTGATCTCCCCACAGGCGCGTCGCATCGGCCTCGGCCGCCTACTGGCGCGCGAATCGTTCAACCTCGCCCTGACTTTGGGCATACAGAAAGTCGTCGCGCGCATGACCCTCGATCAGGTCGGCGCGCGAACCGTCTTCGAAGAATTGGGCTTCCGCGCCGAGGCGGTCTTGCGCGACGAGGTCAAGGACCGCGCAGGCAAGACCCACGACCTGCTCTTGATGGCCAACGACGTCGCGACCTTCATGGCGCGCAGCGAGGCGTACGGACTGACGCGCGGGGCCGCGCGCTGACCGCGGCGAACACTGTACAAGATCAGCCCGATGTTGTAATCGAATCCGCACGCTCAGGCCGCCCGCGGCCGACACAAAGGAGGATACCGTGAGCACCCAACCCCACACCGCTCTGTCTGCCCGGGTCGACGCCCCGATGAATTACCTCGACATCGACGCCATGACCGACAAGCCGGCCTATTATCTCTACACCCCGCCGGACGGCGTCCCGCAGCGCAACACCAAACAGGTTCGCCACACCGTCGCCATCGAGAGCGCCCGCGAGCACATCGACGAAATCTCGCTCGACAAACAGGGCATCACGTTCACCAGGCACGACAGCGCGGTCGAGAATTTCTACGACGCCGACGAGGTCAGGGCGGTCTATTACCCCGAAGTCGCCGCACTGGTGAAGCGGATCACCGGCGCCGAGAAAGTCCACGTCTTCGACCACAACGTGCGCTGCGCGCCGATGTGTGAGCGGGGCGAAAACGGCGCCCGCGAGCCCGTCAAGTTCGCGCACAACGACTACACACTCAAATCCGGCCCGCAGCGCGTGCGCGACCTGCTGCCTGCGGACGAGGCCGAGGAACGGCTCAAGCACCGCTTCGCGGTCATCAACGTCTGGCGGCCCATCCGCGGGCCGGTGCAGGACACGCCGCTGGCCGTCTGCGATGCCGCCAGCATGGTCCAGGACGATTTCAACGAGACCGACCTGAAATACCGGGACCGTACGGGCGAAGTCTATTCGGTGTCCTACAACCCGAACCACCGCTGGTTCTACTTTCCCCGGATGCAGTCCGACGAGGCCATGTTGCTCAAGTGCTACGACTCGGCCACGGACGGTCGCGCGCGGTTCACCGCCCACTCCGCCTTCCAGGACCCGACCTCGCCACCCGACGCCCCGGCCCGCGAAAGCATCGAGGCCCGCACCCTGGTCTTCTTCCCGCCCGAGGCATAGCCGCCCTGCCGATACGCCAATCTCCCCTAACCCCCTGGGAGGGGGGTAGGGAGGGCAGGTTGATCATAGCCAACCGGGCCACGGGAGACGACGTGTCATGCGTCTCTCGTCGCGTTGGATGCCTGGACGGGCGGACGGTTTGGGGTGGGGGGATCGAGGCCGAAGACCATCTGGCGGATTACTACCTGACGCTCGCGCTGTTGGCCGTTGAACGGCAAAATCCTCATCGAGGTGTCAGGCGGCGAGTTCGGCATCCGCGGTTTCGTGAAGGCGTTCGACGCACAAGCCGGCGCGGTCGTCTGGAGGACAGCCACAATCCCCAGGCCGGGTGAACCCGGCCACGAAAGTTGAACCGCCCACACCCGGGCAACAATTGCGACTCAACGGGAGTTCGGTCGACGCGAGTAGCGAACGGTTACGCTGGGATTACGGGGTGACGGCGACGCCCCACGGGACGTTGCCGACCGCGATGGTCTTGAGCAGCGTGTCGGTTTCGGTGTCGATCACGGCCACGGCGTCGGAACGGCCCATGGTAGCGTACAGCTTCTTGCCGTCCGGGGTGAGGGCGGACCACCAGCAGCGTTCCCCGCCCAGCGGAATCGTCGTGAGTAGCTCGTGGGTGGTCGGGTCGAGGACGCGCACGTCGTTGGCCCGGCCGTGCACGACGTAGAGTTTGGAGGCGTCCGGCAGCACCGACAGACCGACCGGCCGCTCGCCCATCTCCAGCGTCTTCGTGACGGTGAGCGTGGCGACGTCCACGACGGACAGGGTGTTGGTGCGCTCGTTGCTGACGTAGGCGGTCTTGCCGTCGGGCATGAACAGCACGCCGCGCGGGTTCTCGCCGACCGCGATCGACGTGACGACTTCGTACGTCTCGGTGTCGATGACGGTCACGTCGTGCGAGGTCTCGTTCGGCACGAAGGCGAGGCTGCCGTCGGGCGAGATGACCACGGTCTCCGGCTCGATGCCGGCCTGAACCGTGGCGATCACCTCTTTGGTCTCCAGGTCCACGACGCGCATCACCCCTTCGTTTTCGTTGACCACGAACAGCCGCGTCTCGTCGTGACTGAGGTCCATGCCCTCCGGATCGATCCCGACGGAAAAGGTCTCCACGACCTCGTGCGTCCAGTGGGTGTGCATCATCGGCATCGGCATCTTGAAAATGATCGACGCCGACGTGTCCCACATCTTGCGGCTCTCCGTGACGATGACGGAGACGTCGTTGGAATTCCCGTTGGCGACGTAGATGCGACTCCCGTCGGCCGACACGACCACTCCGCGAGGCCGCTCTCCGACCGGGACTTTCGCTCCGATCGTGTCGGTCTGCGTGCTGATGACCCACACGTCGTTGGATTTCTCGTGCGTGACGTAAACGAAGGGTTGGGCGGGTGCGGCGGTGGGGAAGAGGGCGGTAGCGAGAAGGGCGAGGCAGGTGAGGAGCCCGAGGATTGTGGATTGTGGATTGTGGATTGTGGATTCGGGGAGCGGACCGTTGCGCGGCATGGGTGAACTCCTCGGCTATTCGTTCGTGGACAGGTCTGCCAGTTCCGTTGAAGACAGGGCGGTCGCCGCGGCTGCTGAGTCGCATTTGGAGGCAGCACGCACGTAGGCCAGAATCTGCCAGATCATGTCGTCAGGCAACTGGCCGGCGAATCCGACCATCTCGGTCTTGGGCACCCCTTCGCTCACGACTTTGAACATTTCCGCGTCGGTTCCCGAGCCGTCCACCCACTCGCAGTCGAACAGGTTGGGACATTTCCCGTCGCGGTCGGCTTCGGCGCTGACGTGACAGTAGCCCGAGCAGACGGCCTCGAACAGAAAGCCGCCCTCTTCTATGGCGGCCTCGTCACCCGCGAACGGATTGGTGACTGCCTCCTCGGCAAGACCGGGAGCGGGCACTCCGAGCAACAGGCTCAACAGCAGCGCAGCGGACAGCCGGGTCATACGTCTCCTCGTTTCATGTGTCGTCGTTCTTGGCCGTTTCTCGCGCGAGTTTCAACATGTCGATGACGTCGTAGGTTTTGTCGAACGGCGCGTACCAGGGGACCCCGTACCGTTCGGCCAGGGTTTGCAGGGTGCCGCGGGACCGGAGTCGGGTCAGCGCGGCGTCGATCTGGTCACGCAGCGCCGCATCGGCCTGCCGCGTGGCGACGTGTTCGTTCCAGCGCGCCACGGAGAGCGGCTCCCCCGCGGCGAAGTCCAAGTTCGCCTCCGGGTGGGTCCTGGCGTACCAGCCCGCGGTCGGTCCCCACACGAAGGCCAGATCCGCGTCACCAGCGGCGACCGCGGCGAGCGCCTCTTCCGTGGAAAAGAAGGTTCGCATGGAGACCGACAATGCTTCGAGAACGAACCCGGCGATCGTTTGCGCCTGCACCGCCACGGCCTGCGCTTCGACCTCGCGGACCGACGCCGGAATGAGCCCTGCACGACCGACCAGCGCAAAGGCCGCGCCGTAGTAAGCCCGGCCGACGTCCAGGGTGGCGGCATCGCGGACCACGTCCCGCCCCGGGACGCTGAAAATGGCGTCGCAATCGCCGTTCGACAGCCGGCGGAGCGGGAAGTCGCTCTCGTCGACCTCGGTGATCCGCTCGTCGTGCGCAGTCCAGACCGGGACGAAGGCGCGGCCCAAGTCTTCGGCGACCGTGCGTGCCACGTCAACGTCGAATCCCGTGTCGTCTTCGCGGACCGAGAACGGCGGGTTGTTCGTCAGCAGACAGACTCGCAGGGGTGGAGTGTCGCCGGAAGTTTGTTGGGCGGCGAGCGGCGACGGGGACCCGAATCCACCCAGCAGGAAAACGAGCGTCGCAACGTCCCTCCATCGGTTTCGCCGAAGCCGCGGATGGCGGAGGCGGCGCGCCGCGGCCCACCGGCGTGGCGCGCACGAAAAACGGACCGGAAGCGACATCCTCACTCACAGCCGACTCGGCGCTTATTCGGGCAGCGCGAATACGAGCAGGGCGCTGCCCTTGCTCGTCAGCGGCGGCTCGCCGGCCAGGGTGACGGCCAAGCCGCCCCCGCCGCTTGGAATGGCGACGTACTGGCGTCCGCCCGCCCGGTAGGTTACCGGCTGCCCGCGCATGGACGAGCCGGTTTGGAATTTCCACAACAGCTCGCCGCTCGTGTCGTCGAAGGCCAGGGCGTAGCCTTCCAGGTTGCCCGTGAATACCACGCCGCCAGCGGTCGCCAGCGCGCCGCCCATCATCGGATACTCGTCCCGGTAGCGCCACTTGATCTGGCCGGTCGATGGGTCGATGGCCGACAGGTGGCCGTACGAGGATCCGTCGTCGCCCTGCGTCTTGCCCGGGCCGCCGCCCCAGAACGGAATCCCCTTGATGAAGATGGAGGTGGACTTCTTCATCTGCCAGCAGCTTTCGATCACCGGCACGTACATGAGCTTCGTCCGCGGGCTGTAGGCTGCGGTGTACGAGCCGTTCTTGCCGCCCACGGACCCGGGGCAGATGAACTCCTTGCCTTCCGTGGTGGGCACGAATTTGGGATCGACGATCGGCCTGCCCGCCTCATCCAGCCCCTTCGACCAGTTCAGATGGTCCACGTACTGGGTGCCGTGCAGATACTGGCCGGACGCGCGGTCCAGCACATAGACATAGCCGTTGCGGTTGGGTTGGGCCAGGGCTTTGACCTGCTCCCCGCTGCGCTCGACCGTGAGCAGGAACAGGTCGGTGTTGCCGTCGTAGTCCCAGATGTCGTGCGGCGTGAACTGGAAGTACCACTGCATCTCACCGGTGTCGGGATTCAGGGCCAGTACCGAGTCGGCGTACAGGTTGTCGCCCTTGCGCACGTCGCCGTTCCAGTCCGGCGCGGTGTTGCCCGTCGCCCAGTAGAGCAGGTCGACCTCCGGGTCGTACGAGCCGGTCACCCACGTCGGGGCGCCGCCGTGCTTCCAGGAGTCGCCCGACCAGGTTTCCGCCCCGGGCTCGCCGGCCTCCGGGATGGTGTAGCGCCGCCATTTGCGCACGCCCGTATCGACGTCGTAGGCGTCGATGTAGCCGCGGATGCCGTACTCGCCCCCGGCGATGCCGACGATCAGGTTGTCACGGACCACCAGCGGGGCCGCGGTGGCGCTGAACCCGTCGGTGTAGCGGTCCATGACTGTCTCCCAAATGACGGCTCCGGTCCTGCGGTCGAGCGCCAGCACCTTCGCGTCCAGGGTGGACATGAAAATTTTATCCCCGGCGATGGCCGCACCTTTGTTGGAGGGCCCGCAGCAGATCCGCATGTCGTCCGGCAGCGGATGTTCGTAATGCCACAAGAGCGCGCCCGTCACCGCGTCCAGGGCGAACAGGTGGTTGTACGCCGCGGTCAGATAGATGACGCCGTCCGCCACGATGGGCGAGGCTTGGAGTTGGGCCGGGATGCCGGTCTGGAACATCCAGGCCGCGGCCAGATTCTTGACGTTGTCGCGGTTGACGTCATCCAGCGGGCTGAATCGCCAGCCGGCATAGTTGCCGCCGTACATCAGCCAGTAGGTGGGATCGTCGGTGCCGTGCAGCAGATGTTGCTGGGTGATCGGCTGAAAATCGTATGCCGCGGTCGCCGCGGCACCGTTGGCCGGGTCGTTGGAGCGGGCCGCGGCGGGTTGCGTCGGTTTCGCGGCTTCGGCGGCAGCCGGTGTGCGCCCGCCCACGGCCAGCGCCGAGGGCGCGAGCCACGTCGAGGCTGCGACGACGCCGGTGACCAATCCGGCCCCGAACAGCATGTTTTTCGGCCAGAAAGACGGCATAGGCTCCCCTCCTCCGAAGGCGTTCGGACCCTCTGAACCCCCGGGCCGAACGCGGCGGAAAGTACTGACTTTTCAGGGACGGGTCAACCAAACACGCGGGCCGACCGGCCGGGATTTTTCGGTCTCCCGCGCCCGAAACCGGGGACCGCGGGATCGCCCCGCGCTGGCTGAACGCTCCCGGATAGGGTATAGGCAGGGGCTCCGCCGCGGCGCTGCCGAACGCCGCACAACCGGATGCCATGCCGTATGCCCGAATTTTTTCCTTCATCGTCCGACCGGGCTGGCGGGTCGTGCTGCTCGGCGGCGCGGGGCTGGCCGTGCTGTCGGTGTTGCTGCACGAGCCGGTCGGCGACCGGTTCGACGACCGGCTGTGGCAGGCGGGGAAAGCCGCTTGGTGGGACGCCCGCGCCCTTGACCTGGGGCTAACTGGGTGGGGCCATGCGCCCGAACAGCCGATCGCCTTCAGCCACGCGTTACACGCCGGCGAGTACGGTCTGGAATGCCTGTACTGCCACAGCGCGGCGCGCGTCTCGCCCGCGGCCCACGTCCCGCCGGTTGCGACGTGCATCGGCTGCCACGCGAAACCGACCGACAACCCGGAAATCGAGAAATTGCAGACCTTTTGGAAGAACCGCGAGCCGATCCCGTGGGTCCGCGTCCACGCGCTGCCCGCGTTCACCCGCTTCAACCACAAACGCCATGTCCGCGCCGGCGTCGAGTGTCAGGCGTGTCACGGCGAGGTGCAGCGCATGGCGCGCGTCGAGCAGGTCTCGTCCCTCAAGATGGGCTGGTGCGTGAGATGTCACGACGCCAGCCGGGCGAGCAAGGATTGCCTCGTCTGCCATTACTGAAGGGAGTGCCTTACAAGATGATCCTCCGACTATTTCAACGCCCTTCGACAAGCTCGGAAGCCAGCCCGTTGAGTTCGGTCCCTGAGCTTGTCGAAGGGTGTCGAAACGGGCGTGGGATCATCTTGGAGGGAATCCCCTTCCTGAACGTTGGTCGATGCGCGGTGGCGCGGCAGACGAAGTGACGGGCGGTCCGACGGGATGAACCGGCAGAAAGAATCGCCCACGGATCCGGGCCTGATCTCGACATGAAGGCAGCACCTTCGCAATGACGAGGAAGAGCGAACCGCAAAGCGCGTCCAGCCTAGGCGGCGGGCTTGACCGGCGCGATTTCCTCAAGCTGTTGGGCGCGGGGGCCGCGGCGCCGGTCGTGGGCTGTACGTCCAAGCCTGTCGAGACTCTGATTCCGTACGTGGTCGAGCCGGAGGAGATCACGCCGGGGGTGGCGACCTATTACGCGACGGTCTGTCAGGAATGCCCGGCCGGCTGCGGGATGCTGGTTCGTACCCGCGAAGGGCGCGCGGTCAAGGTCGAGGGCAATCCGGCCCATCCGCTGAATCGGGGCGGATTGTGCGCCCGCGGCCACGCCTCGCTGCAAGGGCTGTACAATCCCGACCGTTTCCGCGGACCGTTCCGGCGCAGGCCGGACGGCGGTCTCGCGCCCCTGTCGTGGACCGAGGCCGAATCGCTGTTCGCCGAGCGGGTGCGGCAGGTCAGGGACAATCGGGCGGCCGACCGGCTCGCGTTCCTCGCCGGCCGGCTGCCCGACAGCCTGTACGACTTGACCACACGTTGGCTGGCCGCGCTGGGCTCCGAACGGCTGCTCACCTACGAGCCGTTCGGCGACGAAGCCCTCCGACAGGCCGGCCGCGTCTGTTTCGACCGAGCGACGGTCCCCACCTCCGATCTTGCCGCGACGCGTTTTCTCATCGGTTTCGGCGCCGATTTTCTGGACACGTGGCATTCGCCTACGCACTATGCCGAGGCGTTCGGCCGCATGCGGCGCACCGCGGCCCCACCGGACGGCGGTTTCGTCCAAGTCGAATCGCGCATGTCGCTCACCGGCGCCAACGCGGACGAGTGGATTGCCGTCGCACCCGGTCGGGAAGCCTTTCTGGCGCTCGGCATGGCGCGCCGCCTGCTGCCCGACAGCGCGGTGCCCGACGGCGAGCGGAACGGGCTCGCCCGTCTCCTCGCACCGTATGCCGCGGAACGGGTCGCGGCGTTGACCGACGTGTCGGTCGCTACGCAGGAGCGGCTGGCCCGTGCGTTCGCGCGTCACCGTCCGAGCTTGGCCCTGGCCGGCGGAGTCGCGGCAGGCTCGCGGCAGGCGACCGCGCTGGCAATTACGGTCCACCTACTGAACTACGTTGCCGGCAACGTCGGCCACACCGTCCGCTTCGACGAAGCGGCGAGCCGCCAGCCGGGCTCGTACGCCGGACTGTTGTCCCTGGTGGACGACATGGCTGCAGGCCGGGTGCCGCTGCTCATGCTTGCGCACACCAACCCGGCCTTCAGCCTGCCGCGGACCGCCGGATTCGTCGAAGCGTTGGCGAAGGTGCCGTTCGTGGTGAGCTTCTCGTCGTTTCCCGACGAAACCACCGAGCACGCCGACTTGATCCTTCCCGATCACACGCCGCTGGAGAGTTGGGGGGATGTACGGCCCGCGGCGGACGTCGCCGGCCTGATGCAGCCGGTCATGCAGCCGGTGTTCGAGACGCAGGCGGTGGGCGACACGCTGTTGTCCGTCGGCAGAAGACTCGCCCTCGAGCCTGCCGATGTCCTGCCTTGGCAGAGTTACTTCGACTACGTGCAAACCGTGTGGCGCGACCGCCATGAACGGGAGGGACTGGAAGGCGATTTCGACGCGTGGTGGCGGAAGGCGCTGCAAACCGGGGGTGTCTGGCCGGACGGCGAGGCGCAGGATCCCGCCCTGCCGGCAAGCGGGGGCCTCGCGAATCGCGTCCGACTGGCATCCGCGGTATTCGAGACGCGGTTCGAGGAGCCGGCCTTGGACAGGGCGGACGACGACGCGCTGACGTTCATCGCGTATCCGTCGTCCCGGTATTACGACGGCCGCGGGGCCAACAAACCCTGGCTACACGAACTGCCCGACCCGCTGACGCAGGTGGTGTGGAATTCGTGGCTGGAGATTCATCCTGACACCGCTGCGCGCTTGGGCATCGAAGAAGGCGACCTGCTGCGCGTCACCTCACCGCACGGCTCTCTGGAGGCGAGCGCCTATCTGTATCCCGGTCTGCGCCGCGACGCCGTTGCCATGCCCATCGGCCTGGGCCACACGCACTACGGCCGTTACGCGCGTGGCCGGGGCGCCCACCCCGTCCATCTGTTGTCGGCCCGGCCCGAAGCGGCCTCGGGCGGATTCGCGTGGCTATCGACGAAGGTGCGCCTGACCCAGACGGGCCGACGCGTGCCGCTGGCGACGACCGACGGCAGCCGCCGGCAACTCGGCCGCGGCATCGCGCAAGCCGTGGACGCGAATCGAACGGAACCCGCGGCGCATGCCGACGGCCACGCCGAACCGGGCCATGCGTCCGATATGTACCCGGAGCCGACCTACGAAACCTACCGCTGGGGCATGAGCATCGACCTGTCGGCCTGCACCGGCTGCGGCGCGTGTGTCACCGCGTGTTCCGCGGAGAACAACGTGCCGGTCGTCGGCGAACGGGCCGTGGCGCAGGGCCGGGAAGCGGCGTGGCTGCGCATCGAACGTTATTTCGAGGAAGTCGGCCCCGCCGGACAGTCGGCGGAGACGCCCGCCGCGCCCGAAGTCCGTTTCGCGCCCATGTTGTGCCAGCACTGCGGGAACGCGCCGTGCGAGCCGGTCTGTCCGGTGTACGCCACCTACCACAACCCGGAGGGACTGAACGCGCAGATCTACAACCGCTGCGTCGGCACCCGGTACTGCGCCAACAACTGCCCGTACAAGGTGCGCCGCTTCAACTGGAACCCGGCGGACTGGCCGGCGCCGCTCCACCTGCAACTCAACCCCGACGTGACCGTCCGCGAGCCTGGCGTCATGGAGAAGTGCTCGTTCTGCGTGCAGCGCATTCAGGAGGCCAAGGACCGCGCCAAGGACGCCGGCCGGCCGGTCCGCGACGGCGAAGTGACCCCGGCCTGCGCGCAGACCTGCCCAGCCCACGCGATCACCTTCGGTAACTTGAAGGACCCGGACAGCCGCGTCGCCCGGGCGGCGCACGACGTGCGCGGCTACCGCGTCTTCGACACGCTGAATACCAAACCCGCGGTGACCTATCTCAAGAAGGTTCGTCGCGGTCCCGTCTAGGTTCGGCATGTCCGCCCCGCTCGGTTACGCGCAGGTCAACCGCGACCTGCTGGGCAATCTGCTCGGCTCGCCGACGCGCCGCTGGTGCGTTCTGCTGGGCTGCGACGTGGCGGTGTTGGCGTTCGGCGTGTTCTGTTGGGGGTATCAAATCTCCGCGGGGTTGGGCGTCACCGGGCTGGCGCATCCGGTCGGCTGGGGCGTGTACATCACCAATTTCGTGTTCTGGGTCGGCATCGCCCACTCGGGTACGCTGATCTCCGCGGTGTTGTTCCTGTTCCGCGCGCGCTGGCGCACCTCGGTCGCCCGCAGCGCAGAGGCCATGACGATCTTCGCGGTCATGACCGCGGGGCTGTTCCCGATCATCCACCTCGGCCGCGCCTGGAATTTCTACTGGCTGCTGCCCTACCCCAACCAGCGCGATCTGTGGGTGAACTTCCAGTCGCCGCTGGTGTGGGACGCCTTCGCCATCAGCACCTATTTCGCGGTGAGCCTGATGTTCTGGTACGTCGGGCTGATCCCGGACTTGGCCGCGGCACGCGACCGCACCGCCGGCGTGCGGCGGAAGCTCTACGGGTTCTTCGCGCTCGGTTGGCAGGGGACCGACGGGCAGTGGCATCACTATGCGGCCGCGTATGGTCTGTTCGCCGCGCTGGCCACGCCGCTGGTCGTGTCGGTCCACAGCGTGGTGTCGTGGGATTTCGCCATGTCGCTCGTGCCGGGCTGGCACAGCACGATCTTCGCGCCGTACTTCGTGGCCGGTGCGATCTTCTCCGGGCTGGGGATGGTACTGACGCTGATCATTCCGCTGCGGCACGTCTTCGGCCTCCACGCCTACGTCACCGCGGACCATTTCGACAATCTGGGCAAGCTGCTGATCGTCACCTCGCTGATCCTGACTTATTCCTACGTCAGCGAGTTCTTCATCGCCTGGTACAGCGCCAACCCGTACGAGCGCAGCATCTTCTGGTTTCGTGCGGCCGGCGACTACGCCCCGCTGTTCTGGCTGATGGTCGCCTGCAACTGTGCGGTGCCCCTGCTGCTGTTCCGCAGATCGATCCGCACGCATACCGGCTGGCTGTTCGGCATTTCGCTGCTGGTCAACGTCGGCATGTGGCTGGAGCGCTTCGTCATCATCGTCAGTTCGCTGGCGCACGAGTTCGACCCGTCGGCCTGGGGCGGCTACCTGCCCTCGTGGGTGGAGGTGGGGGTGACGCTGGGCAGTTTCGCCTGGTTCTTCCTGTTCTTTCTCCTGTTCGTCAGATTCCTGCCGCTGGTGTCGCTGGCCGAGGTCAAGGAGCAACTTCCGCCCCAAGATCCCACCACGGTCCAAGTCTCAACTGCGGGCGCCTCCCGGGCCGGGGCCACGAGCGCCCGACGTGAAGGCCGAGTGGGAGACGGGCGAAGCGGCAAAGGACGATCCGAGGCCGGGCTGGTCGGCGTCTTTCGCCACGCCAACGCACTGACCGATGCGATCCGAACGCTGCGTCGGGACGGCCATTCCACGCTGCGCGTAGTCGCGCCGTTTCCGAGTCATACGATCGAGGCCGCACTGCCGAAGCGCAAGAGTTCCGTTCGCTACTTCACTCTGGCCGGTGGCCTGCTGGGTTGCGCCGCGGGCTTCGCCTTGCCGACCTATACGGCGCTGGACTGGCCGCTTCAGACGAGCGCCAAGCCGATCGTGGCGTTGCCCGCATTCGCGGTGATCGCGTTCGAGTTGACCATCCTGTTCGGCGCCGCGGCCACGCTGATCGGGCTGTTCGTGAACGCGCGGCTGCCTGCGAAGTCGCCCGCGGTGCGGCACGACCCCCGGTTTTCGGAAGACCGCTTCGGCCTGTTCGTCGCCTGCGACGCCGAGCAGCGCGACATGGTGCGCACGATGCTCAGTACGGACGGCGCCGAGGAGGTGTATGAGCAGGCCGGGTGAACAGTGGTCGGTGGTCAGGGGTCAGGGGTCGGCGGACTGGCGAAGTTCGAGGCGGGGACGCCTTCTCGTTGTGGTTTGTCTGGTCGGGCTGATCCGCGTGCCTTGGACGCACGCGCTGCCCTGGAACGACGACATGTACTGGCAACCCGAACTCGAAGCGGGGACCGCGGCGCGTCCGCCCGCGGCCCGGAGCGTTCCGACCGAAGGGACCGAACCGCCCGGGTCGGCCCGCATCGGTGCGCGTATGCGTGCCGGTTTGCTGTTGCGCAACCCGGTGGCCGCTACCACGGAGTCGATCCGTAACGGCAAGGCGCTGTTCGGCATATACTGCACGACCTGTCACGGACCCCGCGGACGCGGCGACGGCCCGATGGTCGGCACGGTGATGCCGTCGTCCGACCTGCATACCGCGCGGCTCCACACTCAGCACGACGGCTATCTATACGCCACGATCCGCAGCGGCGGTCTGGTGATGCCGGCCTACGCACACGCCCTGTCGATCGAAGAACGATGGGACGTCGTGAATTATGTCCGCGCGATCCAGCAGGAATTGCTTACGGACGAACCGCGGACCTCCGATACGGCGCTGCGGACACGCCCGGAAACAGGCCGACCAGAATGAGTCAACCGCTCGCCGCTCAGCCCGACCCGCCCGTAGCCTTGCGTGCCGGCCGCGGAAGCGTCGCCCTGTGGCTGCTGGCCGCACTCGGCGCGGGCGTATTCCTGGCCGGGGTCAGCGGGCCGCATGCCCAGCGCGCCTGGCTGGCTTATCTCGTGAACTGGCTATTCTGGTCAGGGCTGGCCCTGAGCGGCCTTGCGTTCATCGCCATGCTGCGGCTGACCAAAGCCGAATGGGCTGGGCCGCTACAGGGAACCGCGGAGGCGCTAGCCGGATTTCTGCCGATCTCCCTGCTCTTGTTCGGGCCGCTGTTCCTAGGTCGTGAGTACCTGTTTTCCTGGATGGCCCATCCGGTCCCGGCCAAAGCCGCTTGGCTTGACACTCCCTTTCTGATCGCCCGCGACGTGGCCGGGCTGATTGCGCTGTACGGCGTCGGGTTCATGCTGTTGCGTGCGTCACGTCTCGAGCGTGAACATGCCGCCGGCCGATCCCCGATCGGCAAATCCAGCAGCCCGTCTTCGATGCAACCGACTGTCTTGTCCGTACTGTTTCTCGTGCTCTACGCGGTCGTCGGCAGCCTGCTCGCCTTCGATCTGGTGATGTCGCTCGACCCGCACTGGATCAGCACCTTGTTCGGCGCCTACGTCTGCATTGGGAATCTGTACGCCGGACTGGGCCTGCTGGCGGTCCTCGGCTGGCTGCTATCCGACCGAGCCCGTTCCGGAGCGGAATGGCGTGACGTCAGCCACGACCTGGGGAAACTGCTGTTCGGCTTCTGCATTCTGTGGACGTATCTGTTCTGGTGCCACTACCTACCCATCTGGTACGCCAACCTGCCCGAAGAGACCGGGTTCCTGATCGTCCGGCTGCACACCGCGCCCTGGCAAAGCGTGAGTTGGGCCGTGCTGGCGCTCAACTTCCTCCTGCCGTTCCCGCTCCTGTTGTTCCAGGGGGTGAAGCGCGCGCCTCGTGCTCTGGCTGGCGTGGGCGCGGTCGTCGTGTCCGGCATGTGGCTGGAGCGGTACATGCTGATCGTGCCGTCCGTCTGGCACCAGGCATCGCTGCCGCTGGGCTGGCTGGAACTCGGCGTCATGGGTGGATTCGCGGCGCTGTTCGCGCTGTCGTTCCGCATGGCTCACGGGCCAGTGCCGTTCACGAGGCCGGACGAAAACGCCCTTTCACCGAGGGTCGGTGATTCCGTCAATTTACCGTGAAAACGACGATAGCGCCGGCAAGTCCCCGATTCGGCCGGTCTGGACTCCCGACGGGAGAGATGGCTAAGAGTGGGCAAAATCGGTCACGGTGCCCTTTCATTCCTGCCGGTCGCCGAGCCTGGTTGGTAAGCCTGCGGTCCCTGAGCTTGTCGAAGGGTCGAACCATGTCGAAGGGTTAAACTCCGTCAAGATGAAGGGGCGGACGGAGAAAGGCCGCAGAGTTGCCGGACTCAAACCTACACACGATCAGATAAAGGAGGACGTCATGCTGCAAGTTTTTTCCATGCCGGTCGGGTTCCTGGAATTCGACAGTCGCCTGTTCTTTCCGCACGACAAACAGGGCGAACAGATGACCATTCCGGTGCCGAGCTATCTGGTCACGCACCCCAAGGGGAACGTCGTGTTCGACACGGGCGTCCATTGTTCGTGCATCGCCGACGCCAAGGGCCGGCTGGGTGACATTGCCGACACCTTCGTGCCGCGCGCCAAGCCGGGCGAAGAGATCGTCAGCCAGTTGGCGAAGTTCAACCTGACGCCGGACGACGTCACCTACGTCGTGAACTCCCACTTCCACTTCGACCACGCCGGCGGCAACGAATTCTTCCCCAACTCCACCTTCCTGGTGCAGAAGAACGAACTGGAAGCCGGCAAGGACCCGGCGGTGGCGGAAAAGGCATTCTTCGATCCGCAGGACTACGACCATCGGCTCGACTACCGGGCCGTGAACGGCGAGTTGGACATCTTCGGAGATGGCGCCCTGGTCCTGTTCCCGACCCACGGTCACACCCCCGGCCACCAGTCCATGCGGATCCGGATCACCAAGGGCACCGACATCGTCGTGACGGCCGACGCCTGTTACACCAAACGCAACATGGACGAGCACCTGCTGCCATCGATCGCCTACGACACGGACGAGATGTACCATTCGCTCGACGCCCTACGCGACCTACGCGACAAGCAAGGCGCGACCATCATCTACGGCCACGATCCTGCCCAGTGGCAACAGATCAAACACGCCCCCGATGCGCTGGCCTAGCGTAGGGCGCCCGTGCCTGAAATTATGAGTCGATGTTGAAACAGCATTCGCGCTTTCTAGTCCCGATGAATGTATAGCGGTGACGGAGTTTACAGGTTGGGAATCAAAGACAAGATGATCCTTGGTCCGTTTCGACCGGCTCAACGGACCGGCCCTGAGTTTTCGGTGCCTTGAGCATGTCGAGAGGCGTCTGTCACGTCTTCTTGATAGTATCTTTAGCTTCATACGCATTGATTGTCGCTATCAAAAACGAAGGAACTATATCGGAGTCGAGGCGTATCTGACATCCCCAAGGCGTTGTCAACCTATTATGCCGTTCTGTGCCTAGGTTAAGGTTTCTCTACCTGCCGTCGTTTTCAATTTCCTCCCCCCTCCCGGGGAAGGGGATTTCCCCGGACAGGCTTGAGCGATAACATCATTCCTTCACCCTAAATTATGTAGCATCTCCTATTCCAGAACCGCAACACCCGGAATCCTTGCCCCCGAAGTCAAGCGGTCCGTTCTCTCTCGTATTTGGTTCGTTCGCATGCTGTCCGCCATCCAATTCGATGATGAGAGGCGCTTCAAAGCACACGAAATCGACGATGTGCCGTCTGATCGGTGTTTGCCAGCGGAATTTGTGGCCGCGTAAGCGATAGGCGCGGAGATGCTGCTACAGGATGCGTTCATCTACGGTCGAGTTGACATGGAGGTTTCGCGCGTGGGAAGATGCCACGTTGAGGAGTGGATAAAGATGGTGAGGGTTTCCTCTACCACCCCCTCTCCCATCAGGGGAGGGGGGATTGAAGGACGAGGAATAGGCTTAGGGAGGAACGGCTTGAAGCCCGCAGGTCGGATTAGCGAAGCGTAATCCGACCTGCGGGAACGCTTCTCGGTTTTCAGAGAGAACCGTTCGGGTTGTTCGATCGTGCGCAGACCGAGGTCGATATCCAAGGCGGGCCAGTAGAAGTGCTCCGGCGAAGGGCTCTTCGACCAAGCAACCAAATGCCGTGCGTGGAGATGTTAGTGACCTCAACCTTCAAAGTGCCGACGCCAAGTGCTCTGAATGCATCCTTAATTCCTCCGTATGACAGCTTAGGCTTCTCGGAGTTGTATCTTGGAGAGACGATAGTTGCGCGCAAGCGCAATGTCGGGCTCAAACCAGAATCTCGCCTCTCCATCCGCACAGGAAACATGGATGTGCATCCGCGATTCTTCCCGCGAGAAGAAGAAATATCTATACTCGCGTTCCTTGTGGATTGTCGGTGCCATACCCCCTTTCGCCTGTCTCTCAGGACACCGTTTACCCCCGCCCCACGAACGGCATCTTCGTCGCCATGACGGTCATGAACTGGACGTTGGCGTCCAGAGGGAGGTTGGCCATATAGACGACGGCCTCGGCGACGTGGCGCACGTCGAACGTGGGCTCGGCGACGATGGCGCCGTGTGGCTGGGGAACGCCCTTCTTCATGGCCGCGGTCATGGGGGTTTCGGCGTTGCCGATGTCGATCTGGCCGCAGGCGATGTCGTACTTGCGTCCGTCGAGCGAGGTCGATTTCGTCAGACCCGTCAAGGCGTGCTTGGTTGCAGTGTACGGCGCGGAGTTGGGCCGCGGAACCTGCGCCGAGATGGAGCCGTTGTTGATGATCCGGCCGCCGCGCGGGTCCTGCTCCTTCATCAGCTTGAATGCCTCCTGCGTACACAGGAACGCGCCGGTCAGGTTGGCGTCGACGACGGCCTGCCACGTCTCGAACGCCAAGTCTTCCAAGGGCACGGGCGGGGCGCCGCTGCCCGCGTTGTTGAACAGTACGTCGAGCCGCCCGAAGGCCTGCTTCGTGGCGGCGAACAGGGCGCGCACCGCGGCTGGGTCGCCGACGTCGGTGGGGACGACGAGCGTCTGCGCCTCGCTGCCGGCCTCGGCCGCGACGCCTTCCAGCAGGGCGCGCCGGCGACCGGCCAGGACGACCGCATAGCCTTCGGCCAGCAGTGCCAGTGCGCTGACTTTGCCGATGCCGGTTCCCGCGCCCGTGACGAGGGCGACTTTCGTCGTCGGATTCATACTGCCCCTCCTTGATGTGGAACGTCGTTGTTCAGGTCTCTCCCTCACCGTAATCGGAAACGCGACTTATATTGCAGCCCCGCCCTGTAGGTCGGATTAGCCGGAGGCGTAATCCGACATCCCCAACACCGTGATTCGCCCCACCGCCCTGTTGGATTACGCTTCGCTAATCCAACCTACAGGATTGCAGGATGCTCAACCCTCTCCTGAGATGATGAGGGAACGTCTTATGGTGCTCGCTGCTCAGGTCGCAAAGACTTCGAGGATTTTGTCGCGGTAGTGGTCGCGCTGCTCCTGCGTCGTGCCCGTGTTGGGAACGGCCACGATGGTCGTGTCGAGCAGACCCTCGCGTTCGGCCAGCTTGGCGCGCACGCGGTCCAGCGGCCCGACCGCACAGAACGCATCGACCATGTCGTCCGGGATGAGGTCGAGACCCTTGTCGCGGTCCGGGGTACGTTGCAGTTCGCGGACGCGACCCACGGTCTCGGTGAAGCCGTGCGCCGCAAAGATGTCGTCGTAGATACGCGCCCAGATGCTGAACAGCATCGCGCCCGCGCCGACGCGGCGGGCGGTCGCCAGATCGTCGTCGATGACCACGAAGCATTGGCCCAGCACTTCGACCTCGCGCCGGTCGCGGCCCGCCTTGTCAAGTCCGCGTTTGAGCGGCGGCAGGATATTGTCGCGCACGTGCTGCGGAGAGAACATCGGATTACCGATCAGGCCGTCGCCCATCTCGCCGGTCAACGCGGCCATGCGCGGCTTGACCGCGGCCACGTAGATCGGCACGCGGGTGCGCGGCTGTAGCGTGGCGCGCGCGAAGAAGTTCCGCGCCTGGACGCGGTAGAACGCGCCCTCGTAGCGCACCTCGCCGCCGGCCGCGGACGTGTCCATGATGAGCCGCAGCACCTCGATGTATTCGCGCATCTGGCTGACCGGCTTGCCTACGTCGCGGCCGGCGTACCAGTTGTTGTTGCGGTGCGGCGCGGCCACGCCCAGCCCGAGGCGGAAGCGCCCCCGACACAGCAGGTCGACGTCCAGGGCTTGGTAGGCGAGCATGACCGGACTGTGGTTGAAGGCCAGCACCACGCCCGCGCCGATGTCGATCCGCTCGACCTGCGGCGCAACGGCGGCCAGCGGGATCAACGCGGAATTGGTCAGTTCCGCGGTCCACAGCGAGTCGAACCCCGCGGCCTCGTACTTGCGCAGCCAACCGAGCATATCTGCGTGGGACGCGGCGGACAGGAACATGGAGTATTTCATGGTGGGTCCTTTTCAGAGGGGTTTACGTACAGGACGATCCTGGAAATCCCCCCGACTTGTATCCCGAGTCCCTCCGATCCGAAACCCTTCGAAAAGTTCGGGGACCTTCTCGTCCCTGATCTCGGTTGGTGAGCCTGCGGTCCCTGAGCTTGTCGAATGGTCGAAGGATCGAAACGAACCCCTACGTTACGTCGGTCTTCTTCGCCAAGCAGCCTCTTATTTACTCGCAAACGGAAGCAGATCTCGCGTTTCGGAGGTCGTGCACGCTTCGATCTGTCTGCTGGCGGACAGACTCCCGGCCGGCTCCTTCCCGGCGTGGCCGGCCGACGAGCGACCGCTCCGGGATTGGCTTGGCAAAAGTGTGCGGTTCACGCCTGGAGCGCGGCGCTGTCTGGACAATTTCACGGCGATTATTCGGCAACGCGGACATGCAGAAAGCTCGGATGACCGTGTTGACAACGGGCGATTATTTCGGATAGGAGCCTCTCAAGCTCATAGGCGGCCCGTCGCCGGAAGGGATTTTCCATGCTGACTCGTCATCTGAATTCCCGTTGCACTGGACGTCCTGAAACGAATACCCCCCCCCCCCCCGCGGAATTGAGAAGTCAGCGGTGAGGGCATTATTTGCCGGAATTGCGACGATCCTGCTGCTCGTCGCACCGATAGACGAGGCCCCGGCGCAAGACGCGTCCCTACGAGTCAGCCAGATCACGGTGCAGCCCCCGGTGAGCGGGGACACGTACCGTCCAAGCGAACGGATTGTGGTCGTGGTGAGGTTCAGTGGCGACGTCACGGTGACGGGCACGCCGCAGATCGGGTTGACCATCGGGTCCGTAACGCGGCAGGCCGCATGCCATTACTGCTCTTATATCTGGCCCACGTCCGTAATCGTACGAGACCCAGATGTGATGAATATCTACGACGAGGACGCCCGTGCATTCAGCTACACCGTATCGGCGACGGACTTCGATTCGGATGGAATCAGTATCGCAGCCAACACGCTGACGCTCAACGGCGGCACGATCACCCTCGCTAATGACCCCGACACCGCCGCGGCTCTGGAGCACGCGGCGGTAGCGGCGGACGCGACGCGAAAGGTGGACGGGCGCACGGATCTGGTACAAATAGAATCCCCTTCTGGCTTTTACGCATATGATGATAGAGACCCCGCATGGTCGCCCGATGGTACGAAAATCGCCTTCGTCTCTTCTGACCGTGGGAATCAGCCGAATATTTACATAGCGAACGCTGATGGGAGTAATCCGACCTCGCTCGGCGTCGGCACCCACGCCGACGGGTTGTCGCGTAATAACATCAGACAGCCTGCATGGTCGCCCGATGGTACGAAAATCGCCTTCGCCTGGGGAACATATCCAACAGATCCTATTAGTGGTATAAGAGGGGGAATAGATGTAATAGATACCATCGACATCGGGAATCACGTCCAGCTATACAACGATCCCGATGGGGCTTCGAACCCTACGTGGTCCCCCGACGGCATGAAGATCGCCTTCTCCGGTTATAACGACGGGACCGGCCGTCCCGGGCTTCACCTGATGAACGCCGACGGTAGCAATCCGCGTCTGATGAACGCAACTAGGAACGCTAGTGGAGTGTTTCTTGACCCTGCATGGTCACCTGACGGCACGAAGATCGCCTTTTCTCAAGGTGGCGATATTTACGTGGTGAACGCCAACGACAACAGTGCTTTCGTCCGGTTGACGAATGATTCGAGGCGTAAGCACCAAGATTCTCCCCAATGGTCGCCCGACGGCACACAAATCACCTTCGTCGGTGGCCGCGGCAGCTGGCGCGATAGCCACGGCGAACTCGTATATGGGACTCATGTTTCTGGTATTTACGTGATGAACGCCGACGGTAGTGACACCCGGCTAATTCAAGAAGCTCCTCGTGTTCTTCTCGATGGGCGTTCTTCCTTCTCGTGGTCGTCCGACGGGACGAAGATGGCTTTCCCGGCCTGGCTCCCAGGAAGCGACAACGGCCTTGGAGGCGAAAGGACTATTTTTATTAAAACGTGCCCCGCTGTGTGTGGCACGAATCCCGGCGGGGGTGGCCCGAACCCCGGCGGGGGTGGCCCGAACCCCGGCGGCGGGGGTAATCCCGAGCCCAGTCTGCGGGTCAGCAGCGTCGCGTTCACGGGGACGCCGGTAAGCGAGGAGACGTACCGCCTGGGCGAGCAGATTCGCGTGGCCGTGACGTTCAGCGACGCGGTGACGGTGACGGGCACCCCGCAGATCGGGCTGACCGTCGGATCCGCCACGCGGCAGGCGACCTACGATGCTACGCGGTCCAAAGGGACCCTGCTCACATTCACCTACACCGTGCAAGCGACGGACGCGGATGCGGACGGCATCAGCATTGCGGCCAACGCGCTGACGCTCAACGGCGGCACGATCAGCCTCTCCAGCGACACCACCACCGCTGCCGCTCTGAGCCACGCTGCGCTGGCGACGGACGATACCCGCAAGGTGGACGGCAGCACGGACGTCGTGGAGCACGGCGACACCCGCGAGCAGGCGACGCTGCTCGCCCTGACCGTGCGGACGACCGGCCGGGTGGGCGAGACGGGCGGCGACGAGGGCTTTCAAGGCAACGTCGGTACGGCCAAAAGCGCCGAGGTCGCCGGAGCGGTGGAGCAGATGGGCGATGCGGATTACTTCCGGGTGGAGGTGCCTGGAGCAGCCCGCCTGACGGTGGAGACGACGGGAACCACGGACACGGTGGGCGTGCTACAGGGCGCGACCGGCCAAGCGCTGACCGAGGACGACGACGGCGGAACGGGGAGCAACTTTCGGGTCGAGCGGCAAGTGCAGGCGGGGACGTACTACGTCGCGGTGACGGGTGGGGAGAACGAGCAAGGCGTCGGGCTCTACACCCTGTCCGTGCGGTTCACGCCGGTGGGAGGCGGGACGACCGTCGGGGATGTAGTCCCGCCGTCCGGGAGCGGATCGCCGCCCGCGGGCAGTACACCTCCGGATGGGGGAGAGCCCGGGGACGGAGAGGCGGGTCAGCCGGCCCCGCTCCGGTTGAATACGGAGACGACGGGGAGGTTGGACCGGGCCGGAGAAGTGGACTACTTCCGGTTCGAGATAGAAGAGGCCGGGACGGTGACGGTGGAAGCGGCCGGCGCGGCGGCACCGGTGACGTACTTCGGGGCGGGGGACGAGCCGTTGCTGCACCAGAGTGCCGCGCAGAGTGCAAGGGCAAATGGCAGAAGTGGAGAGGGAGCCCGTGAGGCGGCGTGGCCGGTGACGGCGGGGACGTACCAGGTGGCGGTGGTCGGGGGTGCCGCGCGGACGCAGACGGGGGGCTACACCGTGGCGGTGCGCTTCACGGCGGCGAGCGAGGTCGGGCCATTGCGGGCGACGCTGCCGAACCTGTCCCCGGCGCAGGCGTGGGTACATTTCTACTGTCGGCGCGCGCAGCACTCCGACGCGGCCTCATGCACCGCGCAGATGCAATGCGGGCAACGAGAAGAGACGTCGGTGACGTGGGACGTAGAGGTCGCGCCGGAGACGATAAACACCTACTGGCCGGGACGGACGCGGGCGGATGGGACGCCGGACAACGTGACAGCCGCGTTGATCGCCGCGGGCATGGCCGAGGCGGACGCGCAGCAACGGACGACATGTCGGGTGTACAGTGCGGACCCGCTGGACGTGCGGGCGTACACGCGGGTCGGGCAGGACATCGTGCCGGTAGCGCACCTGCCGGCCCCGGTGGACGCGACGGCCCCGACGCGGGTGGCGACGTTGTTGAATGTGGCGCCGGCGCACGCCCGGGTGCATCTCTCGTGTCAGAAGGCCCTCCCACCGGACATGGAGCCCGTTGATCCGTGCGCCGTCCGCTTGCAATGCGGCCAACAGGCCGGGCCACCAGTGGCGTGGGAGGTGGAGGTTGCTGCGGAGACGACGGTGACCTACGGGCCGGGCGGGCCGGCGGGCGACTTGGCCGCGGCGTTGGTCGCAGCGGGCAAGAGCGCGGCCGAAGCCCGGCGGCGGACGACGTGTCAGGTGTTCAGCCGCGATCCGGTAGCTGCCTGGGCCTATACGCGGGTCGCGGGAGAGGTGGTGTCCGTGGCGAATCCGCCGGCTCCGGTGGACGCTGCCGCCCCGACGCGGGTGACGACGTTACAGAACCTGGCGCCGGCCCACGCGTGGGTGCATTTCTACTGTCGGAAAGCGCATCGACCGGACGCAGAGACCGTTGATCCGTGCAATGTCCGCCTGCAATGCGGGCAACGGGATGGGGCGCCGGTGGCCTGGGACGTGGCGGTCGCGCCGGAGACGATCTTCACATACTGGCCGGACCGGACGGCGGCGGATGGGACGCGAGCCGACTTCGAGGCCGCGCTCATCGCCGCAGGCAAGGCGGAAGTGGAAGCCCGACGGCAGACGACGTGTCAGGTGTTCAGTACCGATCCGGTGGACGTGCGGGGCTACACGCGGCTGGGCGGGGAGGTGGTACCGGTAGCGAATCCGCCGATCATGCCTACCGCCGACACTCCGACCCGCATCGGGACGTTGCTGAACCTGGCGCCGGCGCACGCGTGGGTGCATTTCTACTGTCGGAAGGCGCAGCACCCGGACGCAGAGACGGTTGAGCCGTGTACCGTCCGCCTGCAATGCGGGCAGCGGGACGGCGCGTCGGTGGCATGGGGCGTGGAGGTGGCACCGGAGACGCTCTTCAGCTACTGGCCGGGGCGGACGACCCCGGAGGGGACCTCGGACAACTTGGCGGCCGCGTTGGTCGCGGCGGGCAAGGCGGAAGCGGAAGCCCGGCGGCGGACGACGTGCCAGGTATTCAGTACCGACCCGGTAGACGTGCGGGGCTATACACGGATTGGCGAGACCATCGTCCCCGTGAAGAACTGAGCCGGCCGGCGGCACGGCGCCGGCCGGATACCCAAGATCAAGACGACGCGGGCGGGGCCGGGAGAAAGATTTTCGGCCCGCCCTTCCAGTCCGAACCGCAGCCGAGAGCGGCGGCGTTCAGATCCGCTCGCGCGGCGGCGATGCTGGGTATGTTGAGTCTGGGTTTGTGGGGGAGGAGATGCTTGATTCGGGAATGATCTGGAAGACGACCCCAAAGGAGGGTGTTCCTCGTCATACCTGTGCAAGCAGGTATCCCTGTTCCGGATTCCCGCTTTCGCGGAAATGATACCGGCTGGGATTTTCAAGGAAATTACATACAACAAAATACTAATGGTCAAAGGACCGGGGGGAGCAAAGGCCAGGGTGACATCGGGGTTCGTTTCGATCCTTCGACCTTTCGACACCCTCAAGGCACGGCGCGCTCAGGGACCGGAGGGAAGGGCAGAAAGGAGGAGTACGAACGTTGTCGGGGGGTTAGGCGTCGGGGGCGTGCCTGCCCCATTTGTCGAAGTGGGTGACTTCGGGCGCCGGGCGGCGGCTGACCGGCCCGAATTTCCCGGTCGGAAATCCGATCGGAATGGTGGCGACCACGCCGTACTCGAACGGAATGCCGAGCCGCTCCTGTAACTCGTTCTCGAACATCTGGTGCATGGTGGTCAGGCTGGCCCCCAACCCCAACGCGCGGCAGGCTAGCAGGATGTTCTGCACGCAGGGGTAGATCGAACCGTACGAGGGCGGCGCCTTGCCGACCCGTTTGTCCGCGGGAACCGCGAACGGCCAGTCGCGCTTGCCGCAGATGAGCAGCAGCACCGGGGCTTCGTGCATGTGCTCGGCCAAGTGCAACGCCGCGCGGACGGTTCGCGCCCAGGAGGACGTGTCGTCCGGTTTGGGGTGGAGCGCCTCGCCGAACCGGTCGAACATGGCCTTGTGGTAACGCTCCTGGAAGAACTTCTTGTTGTCCGCGTCCTGCAACACGACGAAGGCCCACGCCTGGAGATTCTGGCCGCTGGGCGCGCGAATGCCGGCGTCGAGGATCTTGCGGATCATGTCGAGCGGGACGGGGTCGGGCTTCAGCCGCCGCATGGCGCGCATGGTGTGGATAGTTTCGAAGACGCCGAGTTCTTCCGGCATGGGGTGCCTCCTTTTTCTTTGGGAATGACCGGCCGGCTCAGGCTTCGCGCAAGAGATGCCGGGCGATGACTACACGCTGGATCTGCGACGTGCCTTCGTAGATCTGCAACAGCTTGGCGTCGCGCATGAGTTTTTCGACCGGGTACTCGCTGAAGTAGCCGTAGCCGCCGAAGATCTGGACGGCGTTGGTGGTGATCTGCATGGTGCGGTCGGCGCCGAACGCCTTGGCGTAGCTCGACACGATCGTCGACGGCGCGCCCTGATCCAGCATCCACGCCGCCTTGTAGGTCAGCAGGCGCATGGCTTCGAGTTCGATGGCCATGTCGGCCAGCATGAACTGCACGGCCTGGAAGTTGGCGATCGCCTGGCCGAAGGCTTCGCGCTGCCGGGCGTATTTGAGCGACTCGTCCAGCGCGCGCTGCGACAGGCCGATGGCGAACGCGCCCACCTCCGGCCGGCTGCGGTCGAAGGTACGCATGGCGATCTTGAAGCCCTGCCCCTCCGCGCCGACGAGTCCGGCGCGCGGCACCGCGACGTCCTCGAACACGACCTCGGCCGTGTCCGAGGCGCGCTGGCCCATCTTGTCATGCATCCGGTTGGCGGTGATCCCCGGCAAGTCCGCGGGCAGCACGAAGCACGACACGCCATGGTGGCCCTGCCCCTTGTCCTCGGTCGCGAACGTCACGTACCAGCGTGCCACCGAGCCGTTGGAGATGAAGTGCTTGGTGCCGTTCAACACGAACTCGTCGCCGACCCGGCGGTAGGTAGTGGCAATCGCCGCGGCGTCGGACCCGGCGCCGGGCTCGGTCAGGGCGAACGCGGCATACACCGGCTCGTCCACCAACCGGCCGAGATATTCCTTTTTCTGGGCGTCGCTGCCGGCTACCAACAGCGGGGTGGTCGCCAGATTGTTGGCGATCATGTTGAGCGCCATGCCGGCACAGCCATACACCAGTTCCTCGTCGATCAGGCAGGTGTCGAACACGGGCAATCCCAGGCCGCCGTTGTCCGCGGGGACGAGCGGGTTGAGAATGCCGAGTTCCCACGCCTTGCGGCACACCGCGTCGGGAAAGCGCTGCTCCTTGTCGTACTGCGCGGCCAGGGGAATCATTTCCTCGACCGCGAAGCGGTGCACCGTCTCCTTGAGTTGCTGTTGTTCGGCGGTCAGGTCGAAGCCGTACATGAAGCTCTCCTTGCCGTTCGCGGTTGCCACAGGCGGACCGGACACTTCAGCGCAGCCAGCGCAAGCAGTCCGCTGCCTCGAGTATCGGGTCCAACGCCGTCTTGTCGGCGACGTCCGCGTAGCGTTGGCGCAGCACGCCGAACGACCGCGCGTGATATTTTTGGGGGGCTTGGCGGTATTCCGCGCCGCGCAGCATGACGGTACAGACGTCGGCGCCGTCGGCCAGCGCCTGCGCGTTGGCCGCGGTCCAGGGCAGGAACGTCTCGCCGATCTCGACCAGCAACGGGTGCAGCGTCGGCGCCAGGGTGTCCCACGTCTCCGTCTCCCCCTCATCCGCGGGGTCGAGCATGCGGACCGCCCAGGCCGTGACGGTCGGCGCGATCTTCCGCATCAGCGCGCCGGCGGTCGGGTCCGTGGAGCACTGGTAGAGCTGGGCGCTCAAGCCGAAATCGCCCAGGCTCGGCCGGCCGCCGAACAGATACGCCCGCGCGGACAGGTGCCGTTCGAGGATCGCCAGCAGGCGGTCCAGGGACGACTCGATGTGGTCGCGGGTCGCCTCCGACGAGCCCACGAACGACAGCCGCGGCACCATGCGTCGGCGAATCTGCTCGGTCGCCTCGGCGTATGCCTCCTCGCTCAGCCCCGGCCGCGTGAGGCGCGCAATGCGCTCCGCGGCCGAACGCTGGTCGGCCGCGTCCCTCCAGCGGTAGTGGAACATCTGCTTGTTGGCCCACTCGTCGGCGTACTCTTCGATGAGCGCGGACAGAAAGGCCGGACACGGGTCCGCGGGATGCAGCCGCGGGTCGGGAACGCGCGCCTCGAAGTGGTCGATGATCGGGGTGGAGTCCTGCATCCCCTGTCCGTCGGGCGTGACCACCAGCGGAACCAGCGGCAACCGGGCGTAGCGCGCGTACTCTTCCTGGCTGTTCGTATCGCGCGCGATCCATTCGTGCGGAATGCGTTTGTACCGGAAATAGGCGCGCACCTTGAGCGAATAGGGCGACAGTTCGACGCCGAACAAGCGGTACGTCCGTGCCATGCAATCGTCCCTTCCCCGCGGCGCGGTTTCCGACGGTGGCCGGCGGATCACCGGCCGCGGAACGCCGGCGCGCGTTTGGCGAGGAACGCGGCCAGCCCCTCCTTGCCGTCCGCGGTCCCGGCATGGGCGGCAATGGCCTGCGCCTCGTTTTCCATCTGGGTTTCCAACGTCTCCGTCCAGCCGCGGTGCAACAGGCGTTTGGCGGCCCCCAGCGCGCTCGTGGCGCCGCGGGCCAACGTGCCGGCCAGACGCGCGGCCTCGGCCGGCAACTCCGCGTCCGGCACCACGCGGTTCACCAGCCCCCACGCCTCGGCTTCGGCCGCGGACAGCCGCCGGTTGGTGAGCGCCAGTTCCAGCGCCCGTTTCATGCCCACGGTGCGCGGCAGGAAATAGGTGGACGAGCCGTCCGGCGTGAACCCGATGTGGGTATAGGCCATCGTGAAGCTGGCCGACTCGCCGGCGAGCACGAGGTCGCACGCACAGGCGAGACTCATTCCGGCACCCGCGGCCGCGCCGTTCACCGCGCCGATGAGCGGCGCGTCCATGCGGGCGAAGCGCGAGACCGCTGCGTGCAGAGAGACGGTCATCTCCTTCAGGTGCGCGGGCAGGGCGTCGCCTTGGGCGGCAAAACTCTTCAGGTCCCCGCCGGCGCAGAACATGCGGCCGGCACCCGTCAGCACGACGGCGCGCACGTTCGGGTCCTCGTCGCAGGCGAGTGCGGCGTGCATCAGGTCGCGCGCCAAGTCGGCGTTCAGCGCGTTGGCGGCATCGGGCCGGTCCAGCGTGATCGTGACGACGTGGTCCGTCTGTTCGAACCGGAGCATGGTGTAAGGCATTCCCGCCTCCGTGGCGCCGCGGCGCGCTTACATCGCGACCAGAAACTCGGCGATGGTGCGGCCGATTTCCTGCGGCGCGTCTTCCTGGATGAAGTGGGAGCCGGCGACGGTGATCTCCCGCTGGTTGGGCCACGCGCGGCAATACTCGCGCTGCGGGCCGGTAAGAATCGCGCCCGGGTCGGCGTTGACGAACAGTTTGGGCAGCGGGCTGGACGACAGCCACGCGCCATAGCCTTCGACGATCGCGGTCACGTCCGCGGGCTCGCCCTCGATCGGAATTTCGCGCGGCCACGTCAGCGTCGGCCGCCGCGACTCGCCCGGCTCGGTGTAGGGCTTGCGATAGACGGCCATTTCGGCCTCGTCCAGCTTCCGCACCACGCTGCCGGGCAGCACGCGCTCGACGAACACGTTGTTCTGCAGCACCATCTCCTCGCCCGCCGGCGAGCGGAAGCCCTGAAA
This sequence comes from uncultured Binatia bacterium (SeqCode), assembly GCA_965200125.1. Taxonomy (GTDB): domain Bacteria; phylum Desulfobacterota; class Binatia; order Bin18; family Bin18; genus Bin18. The sequence continues at coordinate 3,122,857 of OZ241332.1, forward strand.
GACTTGGCGCGCGGCGTCGGGGAACGTCGCCCAGGTGAGCGGCTGGACGATCGCCTCCATATAGACCAGCGCCTTCATGCACGCCTGATGGCGGTGCGCCCAGTGGAAGCCCAGGGCCGAACCCCAGTCGTGCACCACCAGCGTGACGGTGCCGTCCGCGGCGTCGAGGCCGAGCGCGGCGAACCACGCATCCAGGTAACGCGCATGGTCCACGAAACGGTACGAACCGGCCGGGTTCTTGCCCGAGTCGCCCATGCCGATCAGGTCGGGGGCCAGACAGCGCGCCCCGCCTTCCACCTCCGCAATGACGTTGCGCCACAGGTAAGAGGACGTCGGGTTGCCGTGCAGAAACACGACCGGATCGCCGCTGCCGGTATCGACGTAGGCCATGTCGCTGTCGAGGACGGACACGCGTTTGCGGTCGTAAGGGTCGGTGGCCGAAATGGATTCAGACATGGTGTCGCCTTTCTGTTCCCGCCGTCCGGCGAGGTCTGCTTTGCGGTTCCGCGCCGTAACGCGCCGGATCGGACGAGTTCCTAGCCGGTCGTGCCGGCGACGTCCGCCATCAAGGCCAGCGCCTCCGGCTGGGTGGACTGCACCATCATGGTTTTCACGCCGGCCTGCCGCCACGCGCCGAACCGCTCGCGGATGCGCGCCGGCGGCCCGCACAGCGAGATTTCGTCGCACAATTCGTCGGGTACCAGATCCGTGGCCTCCTGCTTCCGGCCCGCCAGGTACAGATCCTGAATCTCGGCCGCCACGTCCGCGTAGCCGTACTTGGAGACCATTTCGTTGTGGAAGTTCCGGCCCTTGGCGCCCATGCCGCCGACGTACAGCGCCAGCGTCGGCTTGAGTTGGGCCAGGCAGGCTTCGACGTCGTCCCCGATCACGACGGTACAGCCCGCCACGATTTCGAACGTGTCGAGCGACTTGCCGTTGCCCGCGCGCGCGAATCCCTTTTCGAGGTCCGCGGTGAACATCGCCATGCGGTACGGCGAAAACCAGATCGGCAGCCAGCCGTCGGCCAGTTCCGCGGTGATCCGAATGCTGAGCGGCTTCATGGTCGCCAGATAGACGGGGATGCGGCGCGAGTGCAGGATGGACTTGAGCGGCTTGCCTAGGCCGCTGGCGTCGTCGCCCTGATACGGGAGGCGATAGACTTTGCCGTCGAACGCGACCGGCTCCCGACGGTCCCATATCTTGTGCAGGATTTCGACGTACTCGCGGATGCGCGCCGCGGGCCGGCCGTACGACATACCGTGCCAGCCTTCGATGACCTGCGGGCCGGACATGCCCAGCCCGACGAGGACGCGCCCGCCCGACAGCGCGTCCAGCGTGGACATGGTCATGGCGCACATGGCCGGCGTGCGGGCCGGAATCTGCAGGATGCCGGTGCCGAGTTTGATGCGCGAGGTCTTCGCGGCCAGATAGGCCAGCGGCGTGACCGCGTCCGAGCCGTACGCCTCCGCGCTCCACACCGAATCGTAGCCGAGCTGCTCGGCCCGCTGCACCATGTCGATGGGCAGTTCGACGCGCCCGCCCGAATAACCGATGCCTATCGCCAGTTTCATGCGTGCTCCTTCTTCCCGTTGCACATCGCCTCGTCGGCGCGGCGTAATCGGCCCCGGTTATAGCGGACTGGCCGCGGCGCGGCTACTCGGACGGGGCAGCACGGACCGGCCGAAAGGCGTCCGCGGTGCGCGCAAAATCTTCGAGCCGCGGCAGCAACAGCGGCAGGTCCACCCCGGCCTGCCGATACTCGGCAACGCGACGCCGGCAGACGTCGTCCGGGCCCAGAAGGTAGAACGCCTCCACCATGTCGTCCCCGATCAGTTCGACCGCGGCGGTTCCCCCGTCCTCGGCGTACGAGTCGCGCAGCGGGTCCAGGATGGATGGGTCGAAGCCGCCCTTGTCGAGGAGGATCTCGCCGACGTACGCCTCGTCGAGCAGTCGGACGAGGCGCTTCTTGAGGCCGGGCATGAGCGCCTGCGGGTCGTCGGTCGGGCGCACGACCATCATGCAGGCCACGTCGACCGCGTTCGGGTCGCGGCCCGCCTCCTGCGCCGCGGCGCGGATCTCGGCCACGGCGTAGCGGACGTAGGCCGGCGGTACGTAGGCGTTCAACAACACGCCGTCGGCAATCGCGCCGGCCAGCCGCAAACCTTTGCGGCCGATCGCGGCCAGATAGATAGGCAGCCGGGACTGGACCGGCGTCGTCGCCAGCTTGGCACCGCTCAGCCGGAAGGGACCGGCCGTATCGCTGACCCGCTCGCCGGCCAGCAGCCGCCGGACCAGCGACACGCAGCCCCGCATGGCCGCCGGCGCGTCCCCGTACGGAATGCCCATTTTGTCCTGCACGACCGCGCGCTCGCTGCGCCCCAGCCCCAACACGAAGCGGCCTCCGGTCAACCGGTCCAGCGTCGCGCTCGCCATTGCCAGCAACGCCGGGTTGCGCGTGTAGGGGTTGGCGACGCCGACGCCGAGCTTGAGCCGGTCGGTCGTCGCGCCCAGATACCCCAGCAGCGAGCAAATCTCTTCGTGGAAGTAGCGTTCCGTCACCCAGAGTGACTCGTAACCCGCGCGCTCGGCGAGGCGGGCGTAGCGCGCGAGTTCGGCGCCGCTGTCGATGCCGTGGTAGAGGACGAGCCCCGTGCGGGTCATGCCGTGCCTCCCGCGGATTCGTCCTTGCACGCCGCGAAGGTCCAATACGTCGGCACGAGGTCGGGCGTATCGTGCGTGACGCGAAATCCGGTGTCGGCCAGCATGGTCAGAATTTCGCCGCGGGTGTTGACCACGTTGCCCCACGTCACCTCGAACCACTGCTCCAGAATGCTCAGCGTGAAGCGCCGGTCGTGCACGTCCGCGGCGGTTTCCGGCGCGCAGCGGTCGATGATCAGCAGCACGCCGTCCGGCTTGAGGCCGCGCCGGCAGCCGCGCAGGATGTCGGCCTTTCGGGCGTCGGGCAGTTCGTGGAACACCTGCACCAGCGTGATGAGATCGAACTCGTCTTCGAAGGGCAACGCCGTCGCGTCCAACGCCTGCACGTCGGCGCGTCCGTCCAGCCCGGCCTCGCGGATCGATCGGCGCGAGGTATCGACGAAATACGGCAGCGGTTCGACACCGGTCGCGCGGCAAGCCGGGAACTCCTGGGCGAAGCGTAGGACGACGGTGCCGCTGCCCGATCCCACGTCCAGCACCCGCCCGCCGGCGTCCAGTCGCGCCGCCATGCCGGGCAGGTCGCGTGCCGCAGCCACCACGACGGGCGCTCGCAAAGCCGAGACCTTGGCCTGCGCGGCGAAGAAGTCCTCGTCATGGTCGTGGAACGTCTTGAGCGCACCGGTCCGAAACGCATCGGGATACGCCGGAAAGTCGCGCGACAGGCTGGAAAGAACGTGGCTGGTGAGCAGCTCGGGCGAGGCGTCGTCTACCAAGGCGTCCATGTGCGGGGCGAAGCCGAACCGCTCCGCACTTTCGGCACGCAGTATGCCGACCGCGGCCGCGGCTTGGCACCACACCTTGGTCCGCCATGCCTCGAGTCCGAGCGCGTCGGCGAGGTCCGCGGCTTCGGCGCTGCCGCCGCGGCGGCGTAGCTCGGCGAAATAACCGAGCCGGCCGCCGACGTCGAGAATATGCGTCGCGTGCAGCCCCAACATCCAACCGCGCATCATGCGCGCCTGGTGCTGTTTGGTGACTTCGGAGGATGACATGGAAACTCCTGTTCGGGTCGAGGGTGGAGGGCGACGCATGCGTCGCCCTTACGCACCGGACGAAGCTCGTACGCCGGCCGGCGGCGCGGACGGCTTTTTCACAAAACACAAGAAGGCGACCCCGGCAAGGTTGAGCACCGCGCTCATCACGAACGCGAGTCGATATCCGCCGTACGCATCGTAGATGTAGCCCGCGGCGAGCGGACCGACCGCGGCCGCGGAGCCGGCCAACGAAAAGAAGAAGCCGACGATTGCGCCGACCGCCAGCCGGCCGTAGAAGTCGCCGATGATGGCCGGGAACAATGCGGTGCTGCCGCCGTACCCGAATCCGAACAGCACCGCGGACGGGAACAAGACGGACGAGTCCGTGCTCGACGCGAACCCGCCGAAAGCCACGGCCTCCGCCCCGAGACACGCCGCCAGCGTCACCAGACGCCCGCAGCGGTCGGAGAGCGGCCCGGCGATCAGCCGGCCGGCGAACCCGGCCAGTCCGATGGCGCTGATCAGGGTGGCAGCCTGCACCCGCGGCACGCCCAGATCGACGGCGAACGGCACGATGTGTACCATCGGCAGGAAGATGACCAGCCACGTGCTCGTGAACACGCCCATCAACAGCCAGAACGGCAGGGTGCGGCGGGCGCGCGCCAACGTCCACGCGTCGCGGGCGTCCGCTGCCGGCCCGGGCTCGGCCCGCGCCGCGGGCGATACGTCGGCCGGTGCGATGCCGTCGGGATACAGCCCCCGCGCTTCCGGGTCGCGCACCATGAACAGCGCGCAGACGGTAAGGATCGCCGCGCTGCCGAGTCCGAGCAGCAGATAGGCGTCGCGCCAGCCATACAGGCCGATCAGGCCGGCGGCGAGCGGCGGAATCGCGAAGTTGCCGAAGCTCGCCCCGCTGGCACTCAGACCGAGCGCCAGCCCGCGACTGTGGATGAACCAGCGCACCACAGTCGCGTTGCACGGTACGAACGCTGCGCTCATACCCAGCGCTGCAACGCACCCCAGCCACAGGTAGAGATGCCAGAGCGCCTCGGCTCGACTCATGAGCGCTATCCCCGTGCCCAACAACACGCCGCCTGCCCCGATCACGATCCGCGGACCTAACCGGTCCGTCCCTACGCCGGTCACGAAGCCGAACGCACTGTACACCAGCACGTACAGGGAATAGGGCAGCGACAGACTGGTGCGGCCCCAGCCCGTTTCTGCGGAAATGGCGGGCATGAAGACGCCGTACGAAAACTGAATGCCGTAGGACACCGCCAGGACGACGAACGAGCACGCAACGATGATCCAGCCGTAGAAGAACCGGCGAGGCGCCTGAGATCGACCGGACCGCATGACGGGAAGCTCGGTGGGTGAAAACGGGGAACCCACGTTTCAATGCTGCGGAGGAGAAAGCCGCGGCGTCGGCTCTTCAGGCGTGTCCCGGTTTGCAATTCCCGGGCCGATGCCCCGCTATAGTCGGCCCCTTTTCCTGGTCTCTGAGCAGGTAACGCCTTGAGCTTGCGACGTCCTGAGCCTGTCGAAGGGTCGAAGGGCCGGGGTGGGGTGCGAAGGTCGAGGTCACCTTGGGGTTCGTTTCGACAAGCTCAACGAACTTGGGGATGGGAAGGTCCTTGAGCTTGTCGAAGGGTCGAACCGTGTCGAAAGGTCGGAGAGAAAGAAGGAGGAGGGAAAAGTTCGCAACGAAATTCTACCGGCTCTCGATACGGTGGAGACACGTGTGGCCACACAGCAATCTGGATTGCGCCGAACCGTCTATAGCCCCAAGGCTTTGGCGATGTTCACCCGCTGGATCTCGTCCGTGCCTCCGGGAATGCGCAGGTTCCGTGCGATGCGGAAAATCTTCTCGATCCCGGACTCCTTCATCAGACCGTACGCGCCGTGCAGTTGTACGGCGCGGTCCGCCACGCGGTACAAGGCTTCGTCGCAAAAGACCTTCAGCGCGGACACGGTCTTGATGAGGTGCGGGTCCACCTTGAGCGTCCACAGATTGCCCTGGTCGGCCTGCCAGAGACTCTGGAGCGACAGGCTGCGCATGGCCTGCACGTCCAGGTACGCATCGACGGCCATCCACTGCAACGCTTGAAACCGGCTCAGCGGCCCGCCGAACGCCTGCCGGTTCTTGAGATGGGCGAGGCAGCGGTCGAGCAGGTAGTGGCCCAGGCCGGTGCACATGCCCCCGCGGCGCACGCGAATCCAGTTGATCATGCCCATGCTCAGATAGAAGCCGTCGCCAGGTGCCCCCCACAAGTGGTCCGCGGACAAGCGGCAGTTCTCGAAGCGCAACTCGCCCGTCATGCCGTCGTCCATGATGGTCCGGTAGGTGCGGCCGATGCCGAGGCCGGGATTGTCGCGCTCGACGACGAAGGCGATCGCGCCGGCCCCGCCCGCGCCGGGGTCGTGCAGGGCGCACACGAAGATCAGGTCGGCGTACTGGGCGTTGGTGATGTACGCCTTGGTGCCGTTCACGACCCACGCGTCGCCGTGCTTTTCGGCGCGCGTCTCCATCCCCAGCACGTCGGAGCCGCCCCGGTATTCGGTAATGGCATACGCGGCCGTTGCGTCGCCGCGCACCAGGGGCAGGAGATATTTCCGCTGCTGCTCGGGCGTGAGGAACATCAGCATCCGGTTGGGCCCCTCGGTCCACGACAACAGCCACTGGGCCACCCCGATGCCGTGCCGATAAACGGCTTCGTGCACGAAGAACATGTCGGTCAGGCAGAACCCGCCGCCGCCGACCTCGGTCGGCATGTGCAGCGCGTAGAAGCCGCGCTCGGCCGAGCGTTTGCGGATCGTGCGCTGCGCGTCCTCGACCTCCGGGGCGAGCCGCCCATCCGCGCGCAAATAGAGATGTTCGTTGACGAGATGCTCGAACAGGTCCCGCTCTATCGGCGCAATTTCCCGCTCGATGAACCGGTGGATGTCGGACACCGTAGCGGCGACGTGGTCCGGCGGGGAAAAGTCGATCATGGCCCGTTGGTACGCGATTCCCCATGGGAACGCTACACCGCCGCGGCCCAAACGAAAAACGGGGGCCTCGCGGCCCCCGTGCGTCCACTGGCCGTCGTGAACCGGCTCAGTAATCGTCGTCGTCGAAATCGTGGTCGCCGCCGCCCGCGGCGGCTTGCGGTTTCTCCGGCTTTTCGGCGACCGCGGCTTCCGTGGTCAACATCAGCCCGGCGACGCTGGCCGCGTTCTGCAGGGCGACCCGGACCACCTTGGCCGAGTCGATCACCCCGGCCCGGTACAGGTTTTCGTACTCGCCCGAGGCGGCGTTGAACCCCACGTCACCCTTCCGCTGCTTGACGTTGTTCAGCACGACGGGGGCGTCCAGGCCGGCGTTGGCGACGATCTGCCGCAGCGGCTCTTCCACCGCGCGGTGGACGATGTTCACGCCGGCCGCGCGGTCGTCGTCGAACGTCAGGCCGTCCAACTCGGACTGGGCGCGGACCAGCGCCACGCCGCCCCCGGCCACGATCCCCTCTTCCGCGGCCGATTTTGTGGCGTGCAGGGCGTCGTCGACGCGCGCCTTGCGCTCCTTCATTTCGACTTCGGTTGCCGCGCCGACCTTGATGACCGCGACCCCGCCCGCCAGCTTGGCCAGCCGCTCCTGGAGCTTTTCGCGGTCGTAGTCCGACGTGGTCTCTTCGATCTGGGCGCGGATCTGGTCGGCGCGGCCGGCGATGTCCTTCTTGCTGCCGGCACCGCCAACGATGGTGGTGTTGTCCTTGTCCAGGATGACCCGCTGACAGCGGCCCAGGTCGCCGAGTTGGAGGCTGTCCAGCTTGATGCCCAGCTCTTCGGCGATGACCCGGCCGCCGGTCAGGATGGCGAGATCTTCCAGCATGGCCTTGCGCCGGTCGCCGAAGCCCGGCGCCTTGACCGCCGCGGCGTTCAGCGTGCCGCGAATCTTGTTGACGACCAGGGCCGCGAGCGCCTCGCCTTCGACGTCCTCGGCGATGATGACGAGCGGCCGGCCGCTCTGGGCGATCTTTTCGAGCAGCGGCACCAAGTCCTGCATGTTCGAGATTTTCTTCTCGTGCAGCAGGATGTACGGCTCCTCGATTTCGGCGATCATCCGCTCGGCGTCCGTCACGAAATACGGCGACAGGAAGCCGCGGTCGAAGCGCATTCCCTCAACCACGTCCAGCAGGGTGTCCAGGCCCTTGCCTTCTTCGATCGTGATGACGCCTTCCTTGCCGACCTTGTCCATGGCGTCGGCCAGGATGGCGCCGACTTCGGCATCGCCGTTGGCGGCGATGGTGCCGACCTGGGCGACCTGGGCGCGGTCACGCACCTTGCGGCTCTGCTCCCGGACGCCGGAGACGACTTTGTCCACCGCGGCGTCGATGCCGCGTTTGAGGGACATCGGGTCGAAGCCGGCGGCCTGCAGACGCAGCCCTTCGGCCAGAATGGCGCGCGACAGAATGGTCGCGGTGGTGGTTCCGTCGCCGGCGGCGTCCGCCGTCTTGGTTGCCACTTCACGGACCATCTTGGCGCCCATGTCTTCGAATTTGTCCGCGAGTTCGACTTCCTTGACGACGGTCACGCCGTCCTTGGTCACGACCGGCGCGCCGAAGCTCTTTTCCAACAAGACGTTCCGTCCGCGTGGGCCCAGGGTCACCTGGGTGGTGTCGGCCAGGATGTTGACCCCGTTGAGAATCCCCACCCGGGATTCCTCGTGTAGATGTACCAGCTTGCTCGCCATACGTTCGGTCTCCTTTCACACCAGGTGTTTATCGTTTTGCTCGTCCGGCGGGGAGCAGGGCAAGATCGCCGCGGTCCGGGTCGACGCGGAGGCTCAGTGCCGGGCGTGTGCCCAGCGTGCCCGGGGTACCGCGGCGGGGCTCACCGCCGGTACGGTGGTCACGTTACGATTGCCGACATGGATCACGATTTCGCCCAAGACTTGTTCGCGTCGAATCGGCGCGGCGACCTGTTCGGGCAAGCGCAACGATACGGCGACCCTGTCCGCCTCGTCCGCTCGGATCAGGGGAGCCGCACTGGCTGCCGCCACCGGCTGCACCGTCGAGACGCTGCCGCTCTGAACGCGCACCTCGGCCCACAACGGAGCCCCGCGTTCGACGAGTTGCAGTCTGGTGAAGTTGTCGAATCCCCACTCGATCAGTTCCTTGGCGACGCGGAAGCGTATTCTACTCGTTTCGCCGCCGAAGACAATGGCGACTAGCCGAAGCGCCCCGCGTTGCGCCGTGGAGACGAGATTGTAGCGGGCGCGGTTCGTAAAGCCGGTTTTCAGTCCGTCGACACCCGGGGTGCGTCCGACGAGCCGATTGGTATTCGGCAGACGGACCCCCCGTCTGCCCGGGGCACGAAACGGCATCGAGCGGCGCGACGTCCAGTCCAGAACGTCGGTGTGGCGCAGAAGTGCTCGGGCGAGCGCAGCCATATCGTCGGCCGAGGCGACGTCCGGCGCGCGGTTGCGCCGCGTCGGCATGCCGTTGACCGTCGCGTAGCGGGAGTGGTGCATCCCCAACGCCGCGGCCCGCGCGTTCATCAGCTCGACGCAGGCCGCGACCGAGCCGAAGACGCCCTCGGCCACGGCCACCGCGGCGTCGTTGGCCGACGTTACCATCACGGCGCGCAGCAACGTGCCGAGCGGAAACGTCTGGCCCCGGCGCAGCCCGATCGTGCGGCCCCGCGTCCGACTGGCGCGGCGCGAGACGACCAGCCGCGATTCCAGATCCACCCGACCGCTTTCGATCTCTTCGAACGTGACCAGCGCCAGCATCATTTTGGTCAACGACGCTTGAGGCCAGACCTTGTCGCTGCGATAGGCGAACAGGATATGCCCGGTGCGGGCGTCCTGCAGGAGGGCGGATTGGAATCTGCCGGCGTCGGTCAGCCGCGGCTTCTCGCCCGCTGCCGCGTTTCCCGAGGCGACCGGCCCCAATCCGGTCAGCATGACCCCCAGCCATGCCGTGAAAAGATGCTTCCTCCACCCCATTGCGCTCCCCCCACCTGATGAACCGGATCGGCTGTTCTCGTTGGACGACAACTACAGTGGTTTATACTAATGGGAGCCTAAGATACTGTCAACGTTCGACTTTCGTTTCTGGTGAAAATCACGTCGAGGAGCCGGGCCGGATCCATTCGTACCCCAGATAAAGTGGTCAGGATAGATCGGCATTCAACATCTTGTACAAATCAAGCAGCTCTTTCCGAATGGAAACCAGCACGTCTCGCTGCCGATCCGTCTCGACCGCCTGATTCTGCTCTGCGCTCTCGGCGGGGAGCGGCGCCTCACCTTCCTTGCCGACCTCCCGCAGGCGTTTCTTCGCCCCGCTGATGGTGAACTTCTCGTCGTACAGGAGCCGTTTGATGTCCAGCAGAATCTCGACGTCGCGGCGGCGGTAGAGGCGGTGGCCGGAGGCGGTCTTCTCCGGTCTGAGCACCGCGAACTCGGATTCCCAATAGCGCAGAACGTACGGCTTCACCCCGACGATTCTGGCCACTTCGCCGATGCGGAAATAGAGTTTGTGGGGAATATCTACGGAGGACACGGCGGGTTCAGTCGGTCGGCGGCGGGTTGATCGCGTTCTTCAGCACCGGACTGGCCTTGAAGGAGAGCACCCGCCGGCCCGAGATGATGATGGCCTCGCCGGTTTGCGGGTTGCGGCCTCTGCGGGGATGCTTGTGGTTGATGACGAAGTTCCCGAAGCCGGAAATCTTCACCTTCTCGCCCTGTTCGAGATGCTGCTTGATGATCTCGAAAATCAGTTCAACGACGTCGCTCGCCTCCTTCTTGGAGAAACCGACTTGGTCGTAGATGTGTTCGACGATGTCTGCTTTCGTCATGCGGGCCCCTTGCGTCGGCTCTCCGCGGCCGAACCGACCACCGCCTGCCTCGGTCCCGTCCCGAGTACCGGACGGGCCGGGGAAAGTAGTCAAGCTCCATCGGCAAGTCAAGGCTGAACCCGTGCCCGCCGAAGGACCGTCCGGGGAGGGCTTTCGGCAGTCTCGCCCCAACGGTAGGATGACCGCCACGACGAACGGGGAGGACGGAGCGTGCAGGACATTCGGGCGCGGTTCGAGGAAGAGGTCGGGGCCGCCACGACGGACCGGGAGGTGGAGGCCGTGCGGGTCCGTTATCTCGGACGCAAAGGGGTCATCACCTTGTTGCGGAAGAACGCCGACTTCTCGACCATGTCCGCGGAGGAAAAGAAACGCTTCGGCCAGGAATTCAACGCTCTGAAACGCTTTGCCGAGCAGCGGATTGCCGATGCGCGGGCGCAACGCACGTCCCAACCGGCCGCCGCGGGGATCGACCTGACGTTGCCCGGTCTGGACACCCGCCTCGGACACCTGCACCCGATCACGCTCGTCCAGATGGAACTGGAAGGGATCTTTCAGTCGATGGGATTCATGATCCTGGACGGCTACCACGTGGAAACGGACTTCTACAACTTCGAGAGCCTCAACATCGGGCGCGACCATCCGGCCCGGGACATGCAGGATACGTACTGGCTCAAGAACGGGATGCTGCTCCGCACGCACACCTCGGCCAATCAGGTGCGCGCGCTGGAGCGCTACGGTGCGCCGCTGCGCGCGGTATTTCCCGGCCGCTGTTTTCGTAACGAAGCTGTGGACCCCAGCCATGAAAACACGTTCTACCAACTCGAAGGGCTGATGGTGGACACCGACATCTCGGTCGCCAATCTGATTGCCGTGATGCGCGCGCTGCTGGCCGCGGTGTTCCACCGCGAGGTCACCGTGCGCCTGCGGCCGGGGTATTTCCCGTTCGTGGAGCCGGGGTTCGAGTTGGACATCGAATGCCTGATCTGCGCCGGCGCCGGCTGCCCCACGTGCAAACAGTCGGGCTGGATCGAATTGCTCCCGTGCGGACTGGTCCACCCGCGCGTCCTCGAATTCGGCGGGCTCGACCCTGACCGCTACAGCGGCTTCGCGTTCGGCCTGGGGCTCACGCGGCTGGCGATGATGAAATACAACATTCCCGACATCCGGCTGCTGAATGCCGGCGACCTGCGCTTCTGCGAGCAATTTCCCGCAGCGGTGTAACGCGCCCGCCCCGAGCGAAGGAATTCGCGGTGCACGTCTCTCTCGAGTGGGTCGGCCAGTACGTCGAGATCGCCGACCTGTCGCCCGATACGATTGCCGAGCGGCTGACCATGTCGACGGCCGAGGTCGAGGGCATCCAACGTCTCGTCCGCACCCTGGACGGCGTACTGATCGCACGTGTGGAAACGGTCGAGCCGCTGGACGGTGCACAGACGTTCGTGACCGTGTCATGCGGCGCCGAACGGATGACGACCGTCTGCGGCGCACCCAACGTGCGCGTCGGCATGACGTCGGCGTTCGCCCCGGCCGGGGCGACGCTCGCCAACGGACGGCGGATTGCCGAACGCCGGGTCGGCGGCCGGGTCAGCCGGGGCGTGCTGTGCTCGTCCGACGAGGTGGGCATGGGCGGTGGGCACTTCGGCATCCTGGACCTGCCCGACGACCTGGAACCCGGCCGCCCGCTGGCCGACCTCGTTCCCGCGGCCGACACCCTGATCGAAATCGACAACAAGAGCATTACCCACCGCCCCGACCTGTGGGGCCACTACGGGATCGCCCGCGAAGTGGCCGCCATTTTCGGGCGCCCTCTGAGTCCGCTGCCGTGCGCCGAACTGGCCGCGTACGCCGACCTGCCGGCGTATCCGTTGACGGTCGACGATGCGGAGAACTGCCCCTGCTACGGCTGCATCGAGATGGACGGGCTCACGCCGCGGCCTGCGCCCCTGGCGCTGCAAACCCGTCTGCACGCCCTGGGACAGCGCACGTTCAACGTCCTGGTCGATCTCACCAACTACGTCATGCTGGAACTCGGCCAGCCCATGCACGCGTTCGACGGCAGCCGGCTGCGTGCGGTGCGCGTGGCCCCGTTCGGCAGACGCGGCCGCTTTACGACGCTGGACGGGCAGGACCGCGCAATGCAGCCCGATGACCTGATGATCTGGAACGAGCGCGAGCCGGTCGCCCTGGCCGGTATCATGGGCGGCCTGAACAGCGAGGTCGGCCCGGGGACGACCCGCTTGCTGCTCGAAAGCGCGAATTTCAGGGACGCCCGCATCCGCCGGACCGCGACCCGGCTCGGGGTGCACACCGACGCCAGTCAGCGGTTCGAGAAGCAGCAGCCGCCCGCCAACACGAAAACGTCGATTGCGCGTTTTCTGCATCTCCTGGGCGAGGCGGGGCTGGACGCCCAGCCACGTACCCGCTTTACGTATCGAGGCGAACTGCAGGACCAGACGCGCAGGCTGGAGGTTCCGGTCGCGTTTTTCGACCGGCGCATCGGGAACCCGATCGCCGCGGAGCGGATCGTCTCCATCCTGACCGGGCTCGGCTTCGAAGCACGCGCCGCGGACAGCGTCGTGTCGGTCGGCATTCCGCCGTTCCGCAGTGCCAAGGACATTTCGTTGCCGGTGGATATTCTGGAAGAGGTCACCCGCATTCACGGCTACGACAATCTCGAACCGGCCATGCCGAACGTGGCCGTGGACACGCCGGCCTTCAACGACCGGCTGCGCGCGCAGCATAAGGCCCGGCGCCTCCTCGCCCAGGCGCACGGTTTTTCCGAAGTCCACAATTATAGTTGGTTCGACGAAACCTGGCTCAAGACGCTCGGCTTCGAGCCACCCGCGGCCCTGGAAATGGCCAACTCGAGCGCCGAACACAACGTGCGCCTGCAGACGACGCTGATCCCCAACCTCCTCGGCGTGGTCAAGAAGAATGCGGCGCTGCGCGACCGCTTTCGAATCTTCGAACTGGGCCGGATTTATCTGCCCGCCGGAGAGGACGACCGGACCGAGCGCAACGTGCTTGCCGGCGCAAGCTGCCAGCAGGACCGGCACGGCCCGCTGGAAGAACATTTCCGGCACGTCAGGGGCGCGGTGGAAGACATGGCCGGGCAGTTGGGCGTCCGCGGGCTGGCGTTTGCGCCCGCGTCCGAGGGAAGTCTCCCCTGGCAGGGTTCCGGCTGTGTTGCCGACGTGACGCTGGACGGCGCCGCGATCGGCCAACTCGGCTTTCTGAGCAACCCGCTCCTGGCCGAGGTCGCGCCCGCGGCGCAGGTCGTCTGGTTCGAATTGGACTTCGAGCGGCTCGACGGTCCGATCTACCCGGACGTCAGCTACGCCTCGATGTCTCGCTACCCGGGCTCATGGTTCGACTTCTCGATCGTAGCCGACGCCGGCGCGGGTTTCGCCGAACTGACCGGCCGGCTGGACAAGTTTTCACACCCACTGCTGAAGAAGTGGGAGTTCGTCACCGTGTACCGGGGCAAAGGACTCGACCCCGGCCTCGGCAGCTATACCTTCCGCTACTGGATAGAATCGCCCGACGGCACGTTGAGCGGCGCGCAGATCGACGCCTTCCAGTCCGAATTTCTCGATTTCCTGCGCACGCAGGGGTTACGGCTTCGCACGTGAGTGATCAACGGGTTTGGTCTCGACGAACGAAGCTTGAGCGAACTCCGTTCTGAAAGAGAATTACGTCAGAGACGATCCCACGCCCATTTCGGCACCCTTCGACAGGCTCGGGGACAGATCTCAAGTCACCGCGGTTCAGGGACCGGGCTCAACGGGCTGGACCCTAAGCGTGCGGTGTCTTGAGCAGGGTAAAGGATTGAAGGGTTTCGACCCGGAAACTACGGGGAGGCGTGTCTAGCTGGTGCGGGCCTGTTTGGCGAGTTCCGTGACCGCGGTGAACGCCTGCGGGTCCTGCATAGCCAAGCCGGCGAGGATCTTCCGGTCGATCTCCACGCCGGCCGACGACAGGCCGTGCATCAGCCGGCTGTAGCTCAGTCCGTTCAGCCGTGCCGCGGCGTTGATGCGGACCGTCCAGAGACGCCGGAAGTCCCGTTTTCGGTTGCGCCGGTCCCGGTAGGCATAGACCAGTCCGCGCTCGACGGTCTCGCGCGCTTGCCGGTAGTTGCGCCGGCCGCCGGTGAAGCCTTTCGCCAGTTTGAGAATACGCTTGCGGCGGCGCCGGGCCTTGAAGCCGCGTCGTACGCGAGGCATCGGAACTCCTCCTCGTCCTTCCTAGCCGTAGGGAATCAGCTTTCTGATCGCCTTGGCGTCCGCACCGGAGACCAGCGTCGCCTGCCGGAGGGTGCGCTTCTGTTTGCGGGTCTTGGTCGACAGAATGTGCCGGAGATAGGCACGCCGGCGGCGCAGCTTGCCGCTGCCCGTCAGCTTGAAACGTTTGGCCGCGCCGCGGCGGGTTTTCATCTTGGGCATGGTTACCTCGGGACTACGAGCATGGACATGTTGCGGCCCTCCATGCGGGGCTCGGGGGTTTCGAGCGCGGCTACGTCTTCGATCTTTTCGTACACGCGGACGAGCATCTCCTTGCCGATCTCGGGATGCGTGATCTCCCGGCCACGGAAAAAGACCGACACCTTGACGCGGTGTTTCTTCTCCAGAAACCGGCGGATGTGGTTGATCTTGAAGTCCACGTCGTGCTCGCTGGTGCGCGCGCCGAGTTTGACTTCCTTCACCATGACTTGGGTCTGGTGCTTCCGCGACTCCTGATCCTTCTTTTTCTGCAAGTACCGGAACTTGCCGTAGTCCATGATCCGGCAGACGGGCGGCGACGCGTTGGGCGCGATCTCGACGAGGTCGAGTTCCTGGCCCAAGGCGTTGCGGAATGCCTCGCCCAGCGGCCGAATACCGATCTGTTCGCCGTCGGCGTCAACCACGCGCACCTCGCGGGCGCGGATCTGCTGGTTGATACGGACACTCGCTTCTCTGGCTATGACGCACCTCCCGGAAGGCGTTCGTGCTGGACGCGCGCCAGAAACGCCTCGACTGACAGCGGTTCGATTTTTTCGCGGTGGCGCCCGCGCGGAGCGACCGTGCCGAACCGGACTTCCTTATCGCCGATGACCAGCGTGTAGGGAATTTTGTGCAGTTCGGCTTCGCGGATCTTGTAGCCCAGCTTCTCGTTGCGCAGATCGAGCTCGCAGCGCAGGCCAGCGTGGCGCAGCCGTTCCTCGACCTCGCGCGCGTACGCGTCCTGCGCGTCGGTCACGGTCACGAGCTTGACCTGCACGGGAGCCAGCCACAGCGGAAAATCTCCGCCGCAATGTTCAATCAGAACGCCCATGAACCGCTCGATGGAACCCAGTACCGCGCGATGGATCATCACCGGGCGCGCTTCCGTCCCCTCGGCCGTGACGTAGCGGAGGTCGAAGCGTTCGGGCAGCATGAAGTCGAGTTGAATCGTCGCCAACTGCCACTCGCGGCGCAACGCGTCGAGCACGATGAAGTCGATCTTCGGTCCGTAGAACGCGCCGTCTCCGGCGTTGACTTCGTAGCGGATCTCGTTGGCTTGCAGCGCGCCGGCGAGCGCGGCCTCGGCCCGGTCCCAGGTATCGTCGTCGCCCAGGCGCTTGTCGGGCCGCGTGGCGAGATAGAAACGGACCTCCTCGAAGCCGAAGGTGCGGTACACCTCGTTGATCATCCGCAAGACCGCCCCGACTTCGCCTTCGACCTGTTCCGGCGTGCAGAAGATGTGGGCGTCGTCCTGCGCGAACGACCGCACACGCGTCAGGCCGGCCAGCACGCCCGAACGCTCGAAGCGGTGCAGGCGGGCGAAGTCGGCATAGCGCAGCGGCAGATCGCGGTACGAGTGTTTCCTGGCCGCATACACGTACGTGTGGCCGGGGCAGTTCATCGGCTTGACGCCGAAGTCGCGGCCCTCCACCTCGGTGAAATAGATGTGTTCCTTGTAGTTCTGATAATGGCCGGAACGCTGCCAGACGTCGACGTCGAAAATCTGCGGTGTGATGACCTCCTGATAGCCGTAGCGCTGGTACAGATCCCGGATATAGGCGATGAGCAGGTTGTACACCACGGTGCCCTTGGGGTGGAAGAACGGGCTGCCGGGCGCCACCGGGTTGAAGCTGAACAGGTCGAGTTCCTTGCCCAGCCGGCGGTGGTCGCGGCGTTTGGCTTCTTCGACGAGGGCCAGGTGCCGGCGCAATTCCTTGGCGGTGGCGAACGCCGTACCGTACACCCGCTGCAGCATCTCGTTGTTTTCGTCGCCGCGCCAGTACGCGCCGGCCACGCCGGTCAGCTTGAATGCCGGAATCCGCCCGGTCGACGGCACGTGCGGGCCGCGGCACAGGTCGACGAACTCGCCCTGCCGGTAGAGCGAGAGGGTTTCGTCTTCGGGGATGCCCTCGATGATCTCGGCCTTGTAGGCTTCGCCCATCTCGCGGAACAGACGCACCGCGTCGTTGCGCGGCACCTCCTCGCGGACGACCGACAGATTCTCTTCGACGATCGCCGCCATCTCGGCTTCGATCCGCTCCAGATCCTCCGGCGTGAACGACCGCTCGTACGCGAAGTCGTAATAGAACCCGTTTTCGATGACCGGCCCGATCGTGATCTGCACGCTTGGGAACAGCCGCTTGACGGCCTGCGCCATGAGATGTGCGGTCGAATGCCGCACGACCTCCAGCCCTTCGGGAGACGTTGCCGGCACGGGTTCGGCCCGTTCGGTGACCGCCGGCGAGGACAAATCGACGACCTCGCCGTCCACACGGGCGGCGACCGCACGGGTGAACTTCGGCGGCACGCTCGCCGGCTGTGCGGCCGAGGCCGCAAGCGGTGCGGAATCGGGCTCAGCCGAAAGAGGCTGGAGAGTTTCGCTCATGAGAAAGGAGGCATCGTTCGCGAATGCCTCTGATCCGTCATGTTCATTGGCGACAATCGGAGCGGGAGGGAAGGGGCTCCGGCATTGGAAGGCTGGAAACGCATCGTGCGGGGTATAGGCACGGGCGGGATTGAACCGCCGACCCCTTCCGCGTCAAGGAAGTGCTCTCCCACTGAGCTACGTGCCTGCCGGTTCGCCCATCGTCGAAAGGTTCCGTCGGCTACCAATTTCGCCCCAGCGTGTCAACGAATTGCCCGGAAACGGTCAGTCCGTGCTTTCGGGACCGACCTGGACGGTCAGGTCGGCCTGCGTGCCGCCATTCAAGCGAACCGGCACGGTATAGGTGCCGAGTTGCTTGATCGGCTCGTCGAGCAGAATCTTGCGCCGGTCCACCGTCACCCCCTGGGCCGACAGCGCCCGCTCGATGTCGATGTTGGTGACCGACCCGAACAATTTCTGTTCCTCTCCGGCGCGCGCCGTGATGGTCAGCACGAGCCCGGACAGGCGGTCGCGCAGCACGTCGGACTGTTTCTGTGCACGGGCACGTTTGGCGGCGACCATGCGTTTCTGATGTTCCAACACCCGCCTGTTGCGCCGGTCGGCCACGACTGCGAAGCCGCGCGGCAGCAGGTAGTTGCGGGCGTAGCCGTCCTTCACCTTGACGACGTCGCCGACCTCACCGAGATTTTCGACCGCCTCCTGTAGAATGATTTCCATATCGGTCCTTCGAAGGGCGTTTCGCTGACCAGCTCGACGCCTCGCAAGTAACGACGCGGCGCTGCGGACGAGCCCGCGGCTACACCTGCTCCGCGACGTAGGGCAACAGCGCAATGGCGCGCGCCCGTTTGATGGCCAGTGTCAGCTTCCGCTGACACCAGGGGCAGGTGCCGGTGATCCGGCTCGGCAGAATCTTGCCGCGCTCGGTGACGAAGTCCCGCAGGACGCCAGTCTCCTTGTAGTCGATCGACTTCCGTTTCTCGACGCAGAAGCGGCAGACCTTGCGCCGCATGCGCCGCCGCGGATACCGATCGTCGCTACTCCGCCGGCGGCTGAATCTTCCTCTGGGCGGTCGTGCCATACCTACTCCGTTCCTGTTGCCGGGCCGTCTCCGTTCGGCTTCATTCGGCAGGTCGTTCCGTGTCGTCCGTTCCCGCCGTGTCGTTCGGCTGGTCGGGCGCTGCTACGTTATCTTCGCCGGCGCCGCCCGGAGGGCCGGTTTCCGCCGCCGCGGTCTCGGCCGGTGCCGGTTCGGCTGCCGCGGCCGGCGAACCGTCGGACGATGCGTCGGGCTGCGACGAAGCGGTGTTCTCGGCTGCCACGGATACGGTTTCGTCGGAAACCCCCTCGGCTGCCGGAGCCGCAGCTTCGCTCGTTGCAACCGGAGGCGTCGGGGATTCGGTTTGGCGAGAGAGGGAGTGGCCGGCCGGCATCGGCGACTTTCCGTCGGACGGTGCCGAGCGTGCTACCGAGAGAAACCGGAGGGTGTCTTCGCTCAACCGCAAGCCGCGTTCGAACTCGGTCACGACCTGAGGACGGGACTCGTATTCCAGGCGGACGTAGAACCCCCGACTCTGTTTCTGGATCTCATACGCCAGATTGCGCATGCCCCATTCTTCGACCTCCAAGACGTTGGCATCGCCCGCGGTCAGAGTCTGTTGCATTCCTTCGATCGTTTCCTTCACCCGGGCTTCGGATAATTCCGGATGGAGAATACATACGGTTTCGTAAATCGGCATCGACTCCTCCGACGGGCCTCGACTCTCGGTTTCTGCCGGCTCATGCGCCGCCGCGCCGGCCGGCGAACTCGCGCGAGAATCGGCTACGTCCAAACTGCTGTTGCGCGACGCTCCGCCGAACCCGTCTCCAATCATACATCGGACGGCAGTCTGCTACGTGGGCGGAACAATAAAGGCTTCTCCATCCGGCGTAAAGGGCGGAACGGGAGCGGCGGGCCACGTCCCGGCGACCGGCAACGACCTCCGGTTCGACGCCGGCGCGCCCGGAGCCCGCGATTCACTCGGCCGGTTGCGATTCGGCTTGGCCGTCCTCGGTCCCCGCGTCCGCTTCCTCCGGCGCAGCCTCGCCTTCTTCCTCCTCCGGTTTTTCCACCGCGGCCGGCGGCGCTACCGACGCCAGCATCAGATGTGCGTCCTCCAGCGGCGTCACGCCGGACGGCAGCGCCACGTCCTCGAGTCGAACCGCGTCGTGAATGTCGAGTTCGGTCACGTCGACCTCGATCAGATCCGGAATCTCGAGCGGGAGGCACTCGACCATCATTTCGCGCCGGAAGGTCTGTAACGTTCCTCCCGCGGTCACCCCCTTGCATTTGCCGACCAGGTGCACGGCGACGCCGACCTGCACGGGCACGCTGACGTCCACCTCGTAGAAATCGACGTGCAGCGGGTCGGCGTTGACCGGGTGATGCTGGATTTCCTTGAGCAGGACGATCTTCTGGTCGAGGTCGGTCGCCGCGGACGTAAACTGAATCAGGTGGGACCCTTCCAGGCTGCCGACCTTGTGATGGAATTCCCGGGCATCGACGGACACCGGAACCGCCTGTTTGCCCGGCCCGTAGAACACGCCGGGCAGGCCGCCCTCCCGGCGCAGGCGGCCCACGGCCGCTTTCCTCCGCGCGTGCCGTTGTTCGACACCCAACTTGATCGTTTCCATGACCTTCCTTCCGTAGGCAGCGACTCAGACGAACAACGAACTGATGGATTCTTCGTTATGGATGCGGCGAATGGACTCGCCGATGAGCGTCGCCAGCGAGAGCACGCGGACCTTGCCGGTCGCCAACGCCGTTTCGGTGACCGGAATGGAATTCGTCACGACCAGTTCCTCCAGCGAGGAGGTGCGGACCCGCGCAATGGCCGGGCCCGACAACACGGCGTGCGTACAGCACGCGATCACGGCCCGGGCGCCGCCGTCTTCGAGCGCCTTGGCCGCCGCGGTCAACGTCCCCGCGGTATCCACCATGTCGTCGACGAGAATCGCGATCCTGCCGTCCACCTCGCCGATGACGTTCATCTCGGCCACGTCGCGGTTGGCGTTCCCGGCCGGCTCGCCGGCCTCTTCGTTCTCATTCGCCCGGCGCTTGTCGATGATCGCCAACGAAGCGTCGAGCCGTTTGGCGAACGCACGGGCGCGTTCTACCCCGCCGGCGTCGGGCGACACCACGCTGACCGGCCGGTCGCCGATGCGCTCCCGCAGATACGGCAGCAGCACGGGTGCGGAAAACAGATTGTCCACCGGAATGTTGAAAAAGCCCTGGATCTGCCCGGCGTGCAGCTCGGCCGTCAGCACGCGGGACGCCCCCGCGGTAGTCAGCAGGTCGGCGACCAGTTTGGCGCTGATCGGCACCCGCGGCGCGACCTTCCGGTCCTGGCGGGCGTAACCGTAGTAGGGAACGACGGCCGTGATGCGGTTGGCGGAGGCGCGTTTGAACGCGTCGATCATGAGCAACAATTCCATCAGGTTGTCGTTGCCCGGCGTACAGATCGACTGCACGACGAAGACGTCGCCGCCACGGACGTTCTCGGTAATCTCGACCGCGATCTCGCCGTCGCTGAACGTGCGAAGTTCGGCCGCGCCGAGCGGGCTGCCCAGATAGGCGCACACTTCCTCGGCAAGCGGACGATTGGAGTTGCCGGAAAATATCTTCAGCACGGCGGGGCGTCTCACGGGGCTGTGAAGATGGTGATTACGAGGTGAGGAACTGGGGAGGCAGGATTCGAACCTGCGAATGCCGGGACCAAAACCCGGTGCCTTGCCGGACTTGGCGACTCCCCACCACGTCAATGCGATAGCAGATGGTCAACGTTGGGCGGGCTGGTTCTCCAAACGTCGGTCGGGGCTTCACGTTCCATTGGTCATGTAGTGAAAACAACCGGATACCGTCGCCCCTGGGCTGCTCAGAGGCGGACTCCCTACCACCTTCGCCCCGCAAAGTCCAGCGTCGGCGCCGCTATTTCCCTCCTTCCTGAAAAGGACCAAGGGGGGAAGGTTCGGATCGCGGCGGTCAACCCCATCCGCACGGACGCTCGGACTCAGCGAGCATCGTCATCAGTGTCGTTTACGAGACGGACAACGTAGGTTCGGCCCGAGTCGGACAGCGCGTCCGCGGCGCGGGCGGCCGCGGCTCTGGTCGTGAACACGCCGAAGACCGCGGACCCGCTGCCGGACATCAGCGCTGTGCGGGCGCCCAGTGAGCGGAGGCGGTCTTTCTGCTCGGCCAGTACCGGATGGGTAGGCAGCACCGCGCGTTCCAGGTCGTTCACGAACGCGGACGGCTTCGGCCAACGGCCTGCCTTGAAGCTCGGCTCCCAGGCCGTGTCAGCATCGGCGAGCACATCGGGCGCAAGACGGTCGAACTCCCGGTAGGCCCAGACGGTGGACACCGAAAAATGCGGCACGACAAGGGTGAGCCAGTGCCGCGGCAATCGCGGCAACCGGGCGACGACCTCGCCGATGCCGCGAACCCGACAGGCTCCGCCCGCCAGAAAGAACGGCACGTCGGCCCCCAACCGTACGGCCAACCCACTGAGCTGGGCGAACGTGAGCTTCAGGCCGAGGAGACGGTTGAGCGCGGTCAACACGGCCGCGGCATTACTGCTCCCGCCGCCCAGACCGGCGCCGGCGGGAATTTGCTTGTGCAGTGAAATGGCGACCCTGGCCCGCATGCTGGCCGTCCGGCAGATGAGCGCCGCGGCTTGGTGGGCAAGGTTCGACCGGTCCGCAGGGACGGTCGGGGCGTCGCAGGTTACTCGGATATGCGACCGCTTCGCCTTCACCACTTCCGCGGTGACTTCCACCTCATCGTACAGGCTGACCGGCGCCATGACCGAATCGAGCAGGTGGTAGCCGTCGGCCCGCCGGCCGACGATGCGGAGGAAAAGGTTGACTTTCGCGGGAGCGCGTACACGCACGGGGGGATGTCCTGTCACGTGCCGGCCGGTTCGTATTGCGGCTGGTGGGTTCGCTTGTCACAATACCTGCATGTCCGCCGTCATGACAGCCGCCTTGCAGGTCGCCGAAGATTCCGCCCACGCGGCGGGTCGGCTGATACGAGACAACTTGCTCAAGACCAAGCAAGTGACGGTCAAGAGCGACCTCGTCGATCTGGTTACCAACGTCGACGTCGCGGCCGACCGGTTGATTACCGAACGGATACGGCACCGCTTCCCAACGCATACGATCGTAGCCGAGGAGTCCGCCCGATCCGGTCCCGACAGCCCGTACTGCTGGTACGTCGACCCGTTGGACGGGACGACCAATTTCGCGCACAGCTATCCCCACTTCGCCGTGTCCATCGCGCTCACCCACGAGTCGGACACGTTGATCGGCGTCGTCCACGACCCGATTCGGAACGAGACGTTCCACGCCGTCCGCAACCGCGGTGCCTATCTGAACGGGCAGCCCATCCGGGTCTCGTCCGCGGCCAGCCTGGAACACAGTCTACTGCTGACGGGGTTTCCGTACGACCGGCGGCGCCGCGGCGCGTTCTACCTGCGGTATTATGCCGCGTTCATGGAACGCAGCCAGGGCGTGCGGCGTAACGGCTCGGCCGCGCTGGATCTGTGCTACGTGGCCTGCGGGCGCGCGGATGCGTTCTGGGAATGGCGATTGTCTCCCTGGGACATTGCCGCCGGTACGCTGCTGGTCGAAGAAGCCGGCGGTCGAACCGGCGACTTCTCTGGCGGCCCGCTCGATCTGCACGGCGATCAGACGCTGGCTTCCAATGGTCATCTGCACGACGAGTTGCTGGGCGTCTTGAAAGACATTCCAGAAGACGGAGGCTGAGGTGACCCGGGGTTCGTTTCGACAGGCTCAACGAACTTGAGGGGGAAAACCCTTGAGCTTGATCGTTGAATCTGTCGAAACAACCTGTTCCCTCTCCCTTCGGGAGGGGGCTAGAGCCTGCCCCGGACGTGATCCGGGGGAGAGAGTTCCTCTCCGCACCGGGAACCGGCCCTCCAATCCACAATCCAAGATCCACAATCCACAATTCCCCGGCCTCCGCAGGGTTGTCGCTCGGACGAATGCGGGCTATCGGTACTCCGCATGTCCCCAGCGAATCCAATGAGCAGGCTGCTTCTCATCGCCGTGTTGCTGTTCCCCTCCGTAGGCCATGCGCAGGAGGCACGGACGTTGTACGTGGGCGAGCGGCGGGCCGTTCGGGTCCGCAGCGGCCCGTCCACGAATCATGAAATTCTGACCAATCTCAAGACCGGCGACGCGGTCGAGCTCGTGAGGCAGGTCAACGACACCTACGCGCTGGTCGAGCTGCCCGGCGGCAAACAGGGTTACATCGCAAGCCGTTACTTCACGACCGACGAGCCCGCGGCTCATCGCGTCCGACAGCTCGAAGCAGAGTTCGCCGCGCAGACCCGGGAACTGACCCGCTTACGCGAAGAAATGGCGCAGTTGCAGAGCGCCCGGGAGACCGGCCAGCACACTTCGGCCAGCTATGAATCCCGGCTTGCCGAGATGACCGCCGAGCGGGACCGTCTCAAACGCGACGCCTCGACGGCCCATTTTCTCGCCGGTGCCGGCGTACTCCTCTTGGGCTGGTTGCTGGGCTGGACCCGCCTGCGGCTCCGCCGCAAAACCAACGACCGCCTGCTGGTCGATTAGCAACCACTCCGCAGACCGCGCTATCCGCGCATCCCGAAACCCCGTGACGGAGCGACCGACTGGTCAGCCGCCGGTTTGCAGCGCCACCCGTGTAACGGGGATGGGTGTTACCGGCCTGTTCGAAGGCAGGGTCAGCGCCAACACCGCGGCCAGCATGCCCGTGCCCGAACTCGTCAGAAACGGAACGCTGTAGCTGCCGAACAGATTGAACAGCGCGCCGCCGAGCAGGCCGCCCGACCCCATCCCGAGCGCGGCCACCATGAAGAAGACGCCGAGGATGGTGCCGATCGCCCGCACGCCGAAATACTCGCGGAACAGCATGGCATAGACCGGCATCGGCCCCCCGAACCCGAGGCCGAACAGCACCGCCCACGTGTAGAAGGAGGGCGCTTGGCGGGCCTCAATGAACATCGGGATCATGGCCGCCTGCAGGCCGAGGAACAGCGCAATCGCCCACTTGGCCCCGATCCGGTCGGCCAGCAGCCCGTTGACGATCTTGCCGACCATCCCGAACACGGCCATCAGCATCACCACGCGCGCCGCGACCGAGTCCAGCACGCCCACGTCGGTCATGTGGTTGAAGCCGTGCAGCAGGATGCAGGAGTGACACGTACAACAGCCGAGCACCATGAGGTTCAGCGTCCAGAACGCGCGCGTCCGCATAGCCTCGCCCAGCGTCATGCCGTACGGCGCTGCAAGCTCCCTCCCCCCGGCCCCTGAGCGCATCGAAGGGTGAGGGGGTCTCCGTCCACGGATGACGGTCCCGACCGCGGACGACTTATCGCGGATGAGCAGCGCCAGTGGCAGCACCGCCAACGCCGCGACTCCGAGCCAGACGTACGACCATCGCCAATCGTTGTGGGCGAGCAGAAACACCACCAGCGGTGCGAATACCGCGGAGCCCACGTTCTGCGACTGGGCAATGGCCAGCGCGAGCCCCTGGTTGCGGACGAACCATTTCGTCACCAGAGCGACCATCGGCACGCCGGTGGCCGAACGACCGACCGCCAGTACCACCCCGAAATAGACGTAGAGATGCCAGACGGACCGTACCTGACTCATGAGAAACGTCCCGGCCACGAACAATACGCAGCCGACCAGGATCACCCATTTGGAACCGTAGCGGTCACTCAACCGGCCGCAGACCAGGCTGGCCACGCCGAAGCTCACCCACCCGACCATCGACGCCACCGACACGGTGCCGCGATCCCAGTCGAACTCCTCGGCAATGGGTTTGAACATGATCGCGAACGACTCGATCACCCCGTACATGCTCAAGCTGATCAGCAGCCCGGCAGCGACGATGACCCAGCCGTACGAGGATTGTGAAGCGTCGTGGGAAGGGGCGTCCGGCGGCATGGTCATTCCAGAAAGGCCGTACACTTGATCTCGACGAACAGCCCGGGCATGGCGAGCGCCGGCGTGCCGATGCCGGTCCACGGAGGCAGGCGGTCGAGATTGGTGATGTAGCGGTCCTTGACGCTGATGAAGAGCGGCAGGTCGCGCATGTCGGTATGGTAGGTGACCATTTCCACCACGTCGTCGAAGCGCGCCCCGGCTTCGGCCAACACCTTCTCGACGTTTTCGAACGCCTGCACGAATTGGGCCTCCTTGTCGGCCACGACGTTCAGGTGTTCGTCCCGCCCGACCTGCCCGGCCACGTACAACATCTGTCCGGCCCGCACGCCGGGCGAATACCGGAACCGTTCGCGGATGTTCTGCATGGACGCCGGGGTAACGTCGTGTCGTGCGGACATGGCTCCTCCTCGCGTGTACGGACGGCCTTCGATATGAAGAATCCGGCCACCCTACCCGAAAGCCGCAGTGGGATGACACCCCTCGCCCTTCTTATTTCCGCGGGCGTTTGGTACGAGGGACACACCTGAAGGAGGCGGAAATCATGCCCGACGAACTCGCCCGACTCGATGCCGTGGCACAGGCCGAGCGCGTGCGCCGCGGGGACGTAACACCGCGCGAATTGGTGGACGCCGCCATTGCGCGGATCGAAACCCGCAACCCGCAGATCAACGCGGTCATCACGCCGTTATTCGAGCGGGCGCGGGAGGAGGCAGGTTCGGCGACCCTTCCCGACGGGCCGTTCCGCGGCGTGCCGTTTCTGCTCAAGGACTTCGGCTGCCACACGGCCGGCGACCCTTACCACCAGGGTTCGCGGTTTCTCAAAGACATCGGCTGGACCGCGGCCGAAGACACGTACATGGCCGCCAAGCTCAGGCAGGCAGGCTTCGTCTTTCTGGGCAAAACCAACACCCCGGAATTCGCTACCCTGCCGACGACCGAGCCCGCGGCCTACGGCCCGAGCCGTAACCCTTGGAACACCAACCACTCCACGGGCGGCTCCAGCGGCGGCGCGGGTGCCGCGGTCGCCGCCGGGTTCGTGCCCGCGGCGCACGCCAACGACGGCGGCGGCTCGACGCGCATTCCGGCCAGCGAATGTGGCTTGGTCGGGCTGAAGGCCACGCGCGGGCGAACCTCGCTGGGGCCGGAGTATGGTGAGGTGTGGCAGGGCTTGGTGAACGAACACGTGGTGACGCGCAGCGTGCGGGATACGGCCGCGATTCTGGACGTCGTCGCCGGCGCCATGCCGGGCGATCCGTACGCCGCGGCCCCGCCGGAGCGTCCGTTTCTGCAAGAGGTCGGGGCCGCACCGGGCAGACTGAAAATCGGCCTGCTCGCCGACGTTCCCGGCCATACCGTGCCGCTGCACACCGACTGCGCCGCGGCCGTGATCGAGACCGGACGGCTGCTGAACGAACTCGGCCATACGGTCGAGGAGTCGTATCCCGGCGCGCTGGACGACGAGGTGGAACGCCGCCGCCACGTCTGGGCGCTGTTGACCAGTGCCATCGCCGCACACGTCGAGGCGCTGCACCGGCAGACGGGGAGGAAGGTCGCCCGCCACGACCTGGAACCCAACACCTGGGCGATGGTGGAAATCGGCCGGAGCCGAACCGCCCGGCGCTACATCGAAGCCATCGAATGGCTGCACGCCGACACGCGGCGCATCGCGGCCTGGTGGCACGACGACGGCGGGTTCGACCTGTTGCTGACGCCCACGATTGCCGAGCCGCCGCCCCGGCTGGGCGAGTTCACGTCCCCACCGGACGACCCGCTCGCCGCGGCGCGGCGGTCGGTCGCATTCATGCCGTTCACGGTTCCGTTCAACGTCACCGGCCAGCCGGCCATCTCGCTACCGCTGTCCTGGAACGCCGAGGGGCTGCCGATCGGGGTGCAACTCGTCGCGGCTGCGGGCCGCGAGGACGTCCTGTTCCGCGTGGCCGCGCAACTCGAAGCGGCCCGACCGTGGGCGGATCGTTGGCCGCCCGAGGAGTAGCGTCTCGGTTCGTCACCCTCCGGCTGACTCACCGGCACGGTGCGCCTTCACCTCTCCCTGAGCCCAACGGGTGAGTCTGCGGACCTTGAGCCTGTCGAAAGGTCGAATGGTCGAAACATGCTCGAAGTGCCGGCGGGTGCAGGGGCCGAGGGAGCCCCCCGGGGTTCGTTTCGACACCCTTCGATAGGCTCAGGGGCCGAGCTCAACGAACTCGAGGGTTTTGCGACCACCAGAGAGTGAAGCGGCCTAGAACTGGAAGATGAGACTGAGGACGGTCTCGTGGCGGCTGTCGCCCGGCCTGCCGTAGATGTCACCGATCGCCCACGGCCCCGGGTCGTGCCCGCTCACCCGCCAGAACAGGTTCTGTTCCAAGCGGACGATGACGTGGTTGGACCAGAGGTAGTCGATGGCCAGCTTGTTGTACGCGCCGGTGGAGAGCGGATCGAAGGCGAACACCAACAGCGGCTGCCACAGCCCGGCCCGGCCGTAACTGGTCGAAGCCGAAAACGTCATCACGAACTCGTTCTGATCCACCTTGTCCCGGCTGGCGCCCACGAAGCGGCCGGGAATGGCCGCACCGCGGTCGTCGAGTGCCGCCACGACTGACGGCAGGCCGCGGTACAGGCGGCTGTAGTCGAGATAGCGCCGCCAGAAGAACTGGGCGGAGAGAAAGAAGGTGCGAAGATTGTTCAGCGGGCGGATCCAGGTCGGGCGGTCCACTGCGAGCATGACGACCGACCGGCTGGCCGTATCGAAAAGGTTCCGGTCCGGGTCGAGCCGCGCGGAGGCGCCCGGAGCCAAGCTGACGGGAATGCCCGTCGTATAAGTCGTCTCCAGCCGGAAGACGGACTGCGTGTAGTATTCCTCGGAATAGTTGGCCGCGATGCCCAGGACGTGGGAGCGCGGATTGACGGTCTGGATGACGCTGTGCAGCGTGCCGCCGCGCACCGTCGTCAGATCCGAACGCACCTTGACGCCGGTGTCCGCGGAGAAGCCGTAGAAATAGTTGAGGCTGAAGTCCACGCCGCCCCAGATCGCCTTGAAGCGCGCGCCGGCCTGTCCGTTCTTGAACTTCTTGCTCGGCTTGTCGTCGAGCACGGTCGTGTTCAGGCGGTACAGCGCGTTGCCGACCCACGCCGAATTGGCGACCGCGAAGCGGCCATCGCCGATGAACGGCCAGGGCCGTCGCGGGTCCGCGCCGAACTTGTTGGGTTGGAAGTCCCACGGAATCCAGACCGCCTCGACGAACGACTCTTCCAGCGGGCCGAATTTTCCGATGTCGTAGATCCCGCGCGCCATCCATAGCGGAATGCGGATGTCCTCCCACGGCTCCCAGTTGGCGTGCCAGCGCAGGTCGAGCGGGTTGATGACGTCCAGGGCGCGGAAGTTGTCGGTCTCACCCCACACGACCTGCTGCCGCCCGAGGCGAAGCGTGAACGGCGGCAGCACCAGATCGACGAAGGCTTCGCGGAGTTTGTACTCGAACTTCCGGTTGAGCTTCTCGTGCTTGTCGAACGCCTCGCTGTAGGTGTCGCGGATGTCGTAGATCGAATCGTACACTCCGCGGCCGATCAGGGTGAGCGTGGCCTCTTCGAGCGGGCCGGTCGCAAAGCGGTTGAAGGCCCGGCTGTTGCGCAGAAAATAATACTTGCTCTCGAGCTGCGCGGTATTGCGCTGCATGACGAACTCGGCATCCCGGAACATGGGCGTGCGCAGGATGTTCTGCGTCTTGAAGAACCCTTCGAGTTCGATGTCATCGGTCACCGACACGATGGCCGCGGCGCGCAGCGGCGCCAAGCCGAGACCCAGAAGCAGGCCGGCCGCGGCCAGATAACGAGCAAACGGCATGGGGCGGCAGCGTCCGGCGCGCATCAGCGGCGACCGCTGACCATGTTACGGACAGAATAGAATTGCTTCGCCCGACCCGGGGTGAAGTCTCTGCGCATCACGTGTCAATGGGTGTACGTGCAGTGCGGTTTCTTGGCGTTGATGTCCGTCTCCCCGAGGTGGATGAAGACCTTGTCTCCGACGTTGTGCGAAAAATCCAGCTTCATGTACGGCGACTGTTCCGCCGGCTCCGTGGCGTAGCCCTCCGAATACTTGAGGAAGTGCTGACTCATGCGCAGCAACTGATCGTCGCTCCGGTCGAAGCCGAACATCCACAGCGTCCAGTACGTCTCGGCGTCGATGAAGACGATCTTGTGGCTGTACGGATGGTTGTCGGCCTTGGGATCGATGAGCAGGACGTGGGCGTCGCGCACCTCCCAGCGCGTGTTGTTGGGCACCCACAGGTGCGGGCCGCCGGCCGGCGGGTTCGTCTCGACGTTGATGGTGGCGAGGACGCGCTTCGTGCCCAGATACGTCCAGTCGTGCTCGTACACTTTGCCGCCGAAGCCCATCATATCTTCCATCGTGAAATCCATGCCCATCATTTCGCTGGTCCGTTCGGATGCGAGCGTGCGCCGCGGCTTGCGCTGTGCGGGTTGATACATCCAGCCGGCGTCCTCTTTGTAGTGATCGACGTACGTCTTGGTCAGCGACTTGGCGCCGGCCATGTCGCGCGGGGAGCGGAACTCCATGAGCTGCTTGGTCTTGATTTCTTCGTAGCCGGGCACCAGCGTCTCGTCCCCGCGGGCATACCGCGAGCTGACCGAGGTGAACTCCAGCGTCCGGTCGAGCACGCCGTTCTCGCTCCGCAGCCAAGCGACCATCGGCATCACGAAATCGTCCGATCCCGGACGCCACAGCATGTTCCACACGACTTTCTGCGCGGCGTGAGGATCGTCGGCGTCGATGTCGGGGAAGGGAAACCCGCCGCCCGTGAACCCGACCAGCACGCCGTTTTCGTCGATCCGATAATCGGGCTGGACGTTCGTACCCCAGCCGTCGGGTTCCGGGTAGTCACCGGACGCCGCGACCTCCATGTCCATATCCTCGAAGAAATAGTATTCCCACGCCGAGTGGGGGATGAACGGCTCCAGCGCCTTGCGGTCGGCCAGAGTCAGGTGCTCGCCCGGCTTGAACGGCGCCGTGGCGTCGCGATGTTCGTCGGTCCAATTGCGGAGGGACTGATAGCTCTGGTCGCCCGCGGCGCGAGCTTCCTGTGCGGCAAGCAGCGGCGCGAATACCAGCGTCAGCGCGATGCAGACACCCCATGTCCCCAGCGCCCGAACGTCCCGCGCAGACCGCCGGTGCCGACGTCCCGAGCCTTCCGGCGACGAACGTCGCTTGTGCAGCATTTCCATATTTGCCCCTCCTTCGATTGCGAACGGGGTCCGCTCGCGTGGGCCCCGATACGTACAGGCTCGACCGCCGAGGCGCAACATGCCGCAATGCACCGCCCCTCGATCCGTCTCCGGGCAAACGGGAATCACAGGAATACGTGCGCCTTCAATCGGGCTGTCTCGAGAATTTGAAGGGGTATGGACAGGCCCGCACGATTGTTAGGTGCAGGGGCGAAAAATCTTTATCTCGAGCCCGTTTCGACAAGCTCAATGGGCTTGACCTCTGAAGGGTTTTTGGCTAGGGGCCCAGTATGGAAGCTCGGTAAAAGGCGAGAATCATTTTGTACATGATTCCCTTAAAATTTCCTCGATCACGCCGGGGACACGCTCCGGCCCTCTCCTGACGAAGAAATGCCTGCTGATTATATCCTCATCCCCCAGGGAAAAAATCCAATCATAACATTGAATCAACCCGGGACTTTCGAATTGACATGTCATCGGAAGTATGGACCGATACGTTCCCCCGGCTTGTAGAGTCGCAGCGTTTTCTGTACAGTATCCGGTAGTCGAACCTGGGCCCTACCCCGGTTGTGCACTGCCATGTCCATCACCCGGAACAAGGCCGTCGTCCGCCGTTACTTCGACGAATGCCTGAACCGGGGCCGGATGGACACGATCGACCGGCTCATCTCGCCTACCTACGTCAGCCACTATCCCGCCGGCTATGACCTCGGCGGCGGTCCCGAGGACGTGAAACAGATCGTCACGTCGGTGCGCCGCGGCTTTCCCGATGTATGCTTCACGATCGAGGATTTCGTCTGTCAGGGCCAGAAGGTCGTGGCGCGCTGGACGTTCGCCGGCACCCACGCCGGCAATTTCATGGGCGTCGCCGCGACCGGGAAGAAAGTCGCGGTCGCCGGCGTCGCCATGTACCGTATCGAGGACGAGAAAATCCAGGAAGTCTGGTTGTCGTGGGACGTGTTCGGGCTGTTCAGACAGCTCGGGGTGTTGCCCGCTTGAGTCCGTAACTTCCCTCTCCCCCGGTCCTTGAGCTTGCGCCGTCCTGAGCCTGCGGTGCCTTGAGCTTGTCGAAAGGTCGAAGGATCGGAAGGTGGGGGGGAGGGCTCCGCACTGGCCGTCCCCGCCCCGAGCGCCCGGGCAACCGCCATGTCGGTTTCCAAAAGCCGCGCCCGCCCGCGCTTCTTCACCCACGTCTATCGGCTCGTCCGCAAGGTTCCGCGCGGCAAGGTCGTCACGTACGGGCAGGTCGCCGCCATTCTCGGCGCCCCGCGTGCGGCCCGGGCCGTTGGCTCGGCGTTGCGCCACCTGCCGCGCCCGCTGTCGCAGAAGGTCCCCTGGCAGCGCGTCATCAATGCCTCGGGTGGCATCAGCCTGCGCGGCGACGTGGGCCGCGCCGAGCATCAGCGCTGGCTGCTGGAGAACGAAGGCGTGGAATTCGACCGGAACGGGAAGGTGAATCTTCGCGAGTATCGCTGGCGCGGGCCGAACCGGTGGAAGACGGACTATGATTGGCAGGATTCAGGAAACTGATTGCAGGATGGGGTTCGTCCGATTGTGCTTCTTTGTTTCCCCCTCTCCCTAGCCCTCCCCCACGAGGGGGGAGGGGATTTGATGAAGAGGTCGGAGTTAGGCGAATTTCGCGATATAGGGCTGGTATTTGTCCAGCATGGGCAGCACGGTGTCGGATCCCGCCGACGGGAGAAACAGGACCGCCCGCTCGACGCCCAACTCCTGGTGGCTCGCCAGGGCTGCTTCTTTGTCTGAGGAGCCGAAGACCGAGACCGGCACCTCGTCCGGCGAGCGGCCGGCCTGCTCGGCCAGAGCGCGCAGCTCCTTGATCGAATCGGGGAGCCCCCGGGTGTCGAACCCCACCGGTATCCAGCCGTCGCAGTAGTTGACGACGCGCTTCAGGCCGCCGTTGAAGGTGCCCATCAGAATCGGCGGATGCGGCTGCTGGACCGGCTTGGGGTGAGCCCAGATTTTGTCGAAGTTCACGAACTCGCCGTGGTACTCGGCCTCTTCGTTGGCCCAGATTTCCTTCATGGCCTCGATGCGCTCGCGGCACACCTTCCAACGCCGGTTGAACGGCGTGCCGTGGTTTTCCATCTCCTCGGCGTTCCAGCCGCCGCCGATGCCGAAGATCAGACGCCCGTTGGACAACCGGTCCACGGAGGCCACTTCGTTGGCCATCGTGATCGGGTCGCGCTCGATCACCAGACAGATGCCGCTGCCGATCTTGATCGTGTTGGTCACCGCGGCCGCGGCGGTCAGCGCGACGAACAGGTCGTGGGTGTGCCAGTATTCCTTGGGCAGGTCGCCGCCGCCCGGAAACGGGCTCTTGCGGCTGGCCGGAATGTGGGTGTGCTCCGGGAACCAGATCGACTCGAAGCCGCGCGCCTCACACTCCTTGGCGAGCGTGTCCGGCCGAATGGCGTAGTCGGTGGCGAACATCGTGATCCCGATCTTCATAACGTCCTCCTTGGGCTGCTCGGGGTGAATGAAGGGGTGAAAATATGCGTGCTGCTCATTACATGACGGTCGGCCGAGGTCAACGGTGCGGGAGGAGTCGGAGCCTGGGAACGCGGGCGTCCCGCCCGCTTCCGATGCGAGCCAGAGGCCCGCGTTCCCAGGCTAGGCCGGATCACGGAAGCAGCACCAGTTTGCCGACCGACTGGCGCGACTCCATGTGGCGGTGCGCCTCCGCGGCGTCGGCCAGTGGAAACGTGCGCCCGATGAGGAGCTTGAGCTTTCCCTCGGCCATGCGGGCGAAGGAGGCTTCGATTCCCTTACGGTGCACGTCGGGCATGGCCGAGACCGTGTACAGCACGAAGCCGCTCACCTTGATCGATTTCTGGAACAGGCTGAAGACGTTGAGCGGGTCGGGCACGCCGCCCGCCCGCCCGTACACCACCAGATGCCCGAACGGCGCCAGACACTTCAGCCCCTTCTCCAGCGTGGGTTTGCCTACCGCGTCGAGGATCAGATCCACGCCCTTCCCGTCGGTGAGTTTCAGCGTTTCCTCGGCGAAGTCGTGGGTGGCGTAGTTGACGACCTCGTCCGCGCCGTACTCCTTGGCGAGCGTCGCCTTCTCCTCGGTGGAGACGGTGCCGATCACCCGCGCGCCGGCGGCCTTGGCGAGCTGCACCGCAGCCAGCCCGACTCCGCCGGCCGCGGAGTGCACGACCACGGACTGCTCCTCGGTCAGACGATGCGAGGTGAACAGCATGTGGTAGGCGGTCAACACCTGGATCGGGAACGCGGCCCCCTCCTCGAAGCCGACCGAGTCCGGCAGCGGGATGATCTGGCCGGCCGGGACGAGCGCATACTCCGCATAGGTGCGCGTCCCGATGGCGGCCACGCGGTCGCCCGGACGAACGCCGTCCACCCCGTCGCCGACCGCTTCCACCACCCCCGCGGCCTCCAGCCCCGGCACGTCGGGGAATTTGGGCTGCATCAGATATTGGCCCTGGCGGAACAGCGTATCCGCGAAATTGATGCCGATCGCACGATTCTTGATGAGCACCTTGCCGGGCCGGAGTTCCGGGTCGGGCGCCTCTCCGTAGGCGAGCACCTCCGGCCCGCCGACTCGGTCGAACGTGACGGCTTTCATACGTCTCTCCTTCCTTTATTGTCGAGTTTGCCGCGCAGAGCGGCAGGAGCCGTTGTACCGAAAGAGGGGCGGGAAGCCTATAGGGAACGTGTCGGTGACGTTCCGTTTGGGAATTACATACAAGAGGATCCCGTATCCGTTGCGACTCCCTTCGGCATGGTTCGACCCTTCGATAAGCTCAGGGACCTTCCCCAACCCTCAGTTCGTTGAGCCTACGGTGTCCTGAGCTCGGTTGGTGAGCTTGTCGAACCATGTCGAAAGGTCGAAGGATCGCAACGAACCCCAAGGAGACTACCACGCTCACACGCTGCCCCCCGCCCCCGGCCTTTCGACAGGCTCAAGGACCTTCCCCGCCTCCCCTCAGTTCGTTGAGCTTGTCGAAACGAACCCCGATGTCACCCCGGCCTTCGCACCCTATCCCCGACCGTTGACCGCCAGGATCCTCTTGTATGTAATTCCCTTCCGTTTGGCATTTCCCTTATTCTCTCCTTCGTTCCAATCTCTTCTCGCAGAGGGGAGGGGGATTGAGGAGGACGCGGTCAATACGATTACAAACTGATAGACTGGCGGGACATGAGCGCGAGGGAGGAACGTTATATGAGGAACGGGACGCCGCCGGGCTGGCGGCAATGGGGCGGGGCGCTGAGCTTGGCCGTGCTGTTGGGCGCTGCGCAGGCCGGTGCGCAGGACGCCGAACCGGACGCGGCGGAGGACGAACGGACGCGGGCCGAAGACGACCGGGCGGAGCCCGTCGGCCTCGACGACTTCAAGGTGGTCGGGTCGCGGCTGCCGGGCCGTTCGGCCGCGGAGGCGCCCGTCCCCGTGGACGTGATCGATGGGGACGACCTCAGAAATTACGGCGTCCGCGACCTGAACAACCTGCTGGCCGCGACCGTGCCATCGTACAACATCGCGCAACACGCCATCGGCAGCCAGGATACGCTGGTCCGCCCGGCCAAGCTGCGCGGCCTGCCGCCGGATTCCACCCTGGTGCTGGTCAACGGCAAACGCCGGCATCGCTCGTCCGCCATCACCGTCTGGAGCCGCGGCCGCGCCCGCGGGTCGCACGGGCCGGACATCGCCTCGATTCCCGCCATTGCCCTCAAACGGGTGGAAGTCTTGCGCGACGGCGCCGCGGCCCAGTACGGCTCCGACGCCGTGGCCGGCGTGCTCAACTTCGTGCTGCGCGACGCGCCCGAGGGCGGCACGCTCGAAGCCCGCTGGGGGCAGCACTACCACGGCGACGGCGACTTGGCGAACGTGGCGGCCAACGTCGGCCTGCCGCTGACC
Organism: uncultured Binatia bacterium (SeqCode); assembly: GCA_965200125.1. Lineage (GTDB taxonomy): Bacteria > Desulfobacterota > Binatia > Bin18 > Bin18 > Bin18. The sequence goes on from OZ241332.1 coordinate 3,158,377, forward strand.
GACGCCGGCTTCGCCAACCTCAGCTTCGAGTTCACCAATTCCGACTCCACCAATCGCAGCGTGCAGCGCGCCGACGCCCTGCCGCTCATCGCCGCCGGCAACGAGCACGTGCGGAAATCACCGGTCCAGGTCTGGGGCGCGCCGGATGTCAACTACGACTATAAATTCTTCGGCAACCTCGGCCTCGACCTGGGCGCCCATCACCACGTGTATGCGTTCGGCAACTGGGCGGAACGCGACATCGAGGATTCGTGGTTCTTTCGCCACCCCTCGAATTTCGGCCAGGTGTTCACCGACCCGTTCGGCCCCAACAACGGCGGGGGGCCGAACACCGAATTGCTGGTCGCCGACCTGACTCCGGACGGGTCCGGCGGCTGTCCCACCGTACCTACGGAAAATTATCTGCCCGACCCCGCGGCGCTGGCCGAGGTGCGCGCCGACCCGGACTGCGACACCTTCGCGCTGATGTTTCCGGGCGGGTTCACGCCGCGCTGGAACGGCGTCGTGACGGACTGGAGCCTCGCCTTCGGCCTGCGCGGCACGCTGCACCACCCAGCGGCGCTGCTCGACGGCTGGCAGTACGACCTGAGCGGCGGGTTCGGGCAGCACCGCATCGTCGGCCGGGTGCGCAACAGCATCAACCCCAACCTGATCCGCATCGGGGCCGCGATTCCGACGGAATACCGCGTGTCGGGCTACGAGGAACGCGACATGATCTTCAACGCGGACGTTTCCCGACCGTTCGACGTCGGCCTGTTCGCGTCTCCGCTGCACGTCGCCTTCGGCCTGGAATACCGCGAGGAGGAGTTCGAGAACGAGACCGGCGAGCCGAACTCCTGGTACCGCGACGAAACGCTCGTGGCCCAGGGGTTTCTGAACGGCGTCACCGGCCAGCAGGGTACGCCCCCGCGGGACGCCGGCGAGGCGAGCCGGGGCATCTTCGGCGCGTATCTCGACCTGGAAGCCGACGTGATCGAAGACGTGCTGCTCACCGCGGCCGGCCGCTACGAAAACCACGCGGGCATCGGCGACTCGCTGGACGGCAAGCTGGCCTCGCGCTGGGAACTGCTCGACGACGTGCTCGCGTTGCGCGGCTCGATCGGCACCGGCTTCCGGGCGCCGACCGTCGGCCAAGTCAACTATCGGCGGGCGACGACCGGCGTGGACCGCACGCGGGGCGTCCTCGCCGAGGTGACCACGCTGCCCGTGGACGATCCGATCTCGCGCCGGGTAGGCGCCGATCCGCTCACACCCGAACACTCGACGAGTTTCAGCCTGGGCGCGGTCGTCACCCTCGGCGACCTGTCCGTCACCATCGACTACTACGACATCGAGGTCAGAAACCGGATCGCGCTGAGCAGCGACTTCAGTCTCGACGACCGGGGCGCGGACGGCCGCACGCATCGGGCGGCGTTGCGGGCCGCGGGCATCGACGTGCCGGGCCTGAGCCTCGTGCGTTATTTCACCAACGATTTCGGTACTACTACGCAGGGCGTGGACGTGGTGGCGACCTATCCGCTGGAATGGCTCCGCGGCCGAACCCTGTTCACGTTCGCCGGCAACTGGAACAACTCCAAGGTGGATTCCCACGGCCCATCGCTGCGCGACTACCACGTGGCGCACATCGAGGAGATCGACCCGGAGTTCCGATTCACGCTCACCGCGGACCACCGTTTCGGGCCGTGGCGGTTCCTGACCCGGTGGCATTATTACGACGATTTCCACAGTTTTCCGGGGCTCTCTACGCTCAGGAACCGCACCCACGCGCACGCACGGGCGCTGATGGACATGGAAGCGTCGTACACCTTCTTCGACACGGGCGTGACGCTGGCGTTCGGCGCCCGGAACCTGTTCGACACGTATCCGACCAGGAACCGCGGCGCCGGCGTGTTCGGCGAGAAATACCCGGTCACGTCGCCGTACGGGTTCAACGGCGGGTTCTATTACGTTCGGGCGGGTTTCGAGTGGGGGTAGCGGTGGCAGTGGGGGACAGGAACCCCCACCCCCCCCCTGTCAGGGAGGCTTTCTATTGGGAATTATGCAAGACGATCCCGAAGATGGTTTTTCCTCGTCACACCCCTTCGTCTCCCCGCCCTCGTCCGTCCCCCTTCGTCATTCCACCCCCCTTCGTCATTCCGGCGAAAGCCGGAATCCAGAGGACACCTTTCCCCTAGGCCCCGGCTTTCGCCGGGGCGACGAGTGAGGGCGCCGGGCGACGAGGGGAGCGCCCCGGCGGAAGCCGGTATCCAGCCTCTGGATTCCCGCTTGCGCGGGAATGACGACCGGGTGGGATCTACAAGTATGTAATTCCCAATCACCCCCCCCTGATATGATAAGAGGGGTTGGGGGGTTCGCCCTCCGCTCCGAACGTGTTGCAAATCGAGGCTCTCCGCACGCGCGCTTACGCTTGTCTTTCTCCAGCGTCTTTCCTATCTTCCGCAGCTCTGGAGGCTCTCATGGCGCGCGTTGAAATCGGCAGGCACCTTGCCACGGACACCCGTGTCTGTCGTGGACGACTGATCTTCCGGGGCACGCGGATTCTCGTCGCCGACGCGCTGGAATTGCTGAACGCCGGGTGGAAGCTCGCTCAGATTACTCGGGAATATCAAGGTTTGGTCTCGGTCGAGGCGATTCAGGAAGCCCTCGCCTTCAACGAACGGGGGATCGCCCGCGAGGTGCTTCCGGAAACGAAAGGCGCGGCGTGATTATCCTCGATCACGACACTCCCGAGCATTAAGCTGAAATCCTGTGATCGGCGCGGCTCAGGCCACAACAGATAGGCCGGGATATTAGATCATTCGGCTGTCCCCGACTGGAATCGTTTGGTAGGAGACGGAAGGAGAAAAGCTCCGTCGTCTGTCGTGATATGTATGCGCCTACCGGTGGAGCAGTCGTGTCAGAAATAGGAAGTATCTGGCAGATATTGTTGTTCTGGTCGAGATATCGAATTCAAATTGGGCTAACAAGCTTGGTACGGATCCGGGTATTTTTGTCGAACCTGTTGTCCCTGAGCGATTTAGAGAGGACCAGATCGATCTTAAATTTGCGTTTATGGGTGGCGAGGTTCGTATTGAAGGGGTCAAATACTTTAATATCGATTTCATACTCGCTGACCCTAAAGAAGACAAACTCCTGGATCTTGTCTACTGGCACCTTTCCGAGTAAGCTAACAATCGTCCTTATGTCCTTATCTTTTTTCCCTAATTCCGCTGTGAGGCGGAAGAATGGATTTTCCATCAGCATATCGAGGAATGGGTCGGGTTGTTCCTGCCCCTGATAGTCCAGTCCCGGATGGTCGTCTTCGGTCGAAATGAATTTTTCTCTGTGCCTGATTCTCATATCTTCGATCTGATCCCCTTGGTCTGGAAAAAGATTGGAAAATTCTTTGAACCACTGGTCGGCTCTCCCCATTTGTGTGGATATATCGCTGCTGGAGATAAAAAGGCCGCTACGAGTGACAACGTCTCCTCCATTTATGATCAGAGGAAGGTTTTCTTTCTCAGCGAAAATAAGATCATGTTCTTCCTTTGTGTTCGTATCTCGGAGGGTGACCTCTATTAGGCCAACGGTTAATGCTTTCACTGACGGTCCTTTCGCCCGAAACGCGATAGAAAGTTCGATATCTGGTACGCCCCCTACAGTGTTCGAAATAAAAACGTCTTCAGAAACTGCAATATCGAGATTTATGGGCCTAAAGAATTCCAAGTAGACCGGCACCAGAAAAGCAGCAAACGTTGCCACCAGAGATAGCGGGAATGAGACGTTGGCTTTTCTGCTAGTATCCATGACGTTCGTCCTCTCTCGTGTCAGTTTTTGTCTAAGCCTCTTCCGACCGCCCCCAACACCTGCTCTCAGCTTGACAACAGGAGCACGATCCGTAGCCCTTTGCAAGTGAATAAAAATTTGGTACGTTGGCTCTGACTGAGGCATGGAGGTACTTATGGAGAGTATGTGGTTTCGGTGGGGGCAGTGGGGAGCGATCATGAGCTTGGCGGTGCTGCTGGGCGCGGCGCCGGCCGGCGCGCAGGACGCCGAACCCGCGGCGGACGCCGCGGAGGAAGAAACGCAAGCCGCAGAAGAAGAGGCGGACCTCGTCGGCCTCGCTGATTTCAAGGTGGTCGGGTCGCGGCTGCCGGGCCGCTCGGCCGCGGATTCTCCCGTGCCCGTGGACGTGATCGACGCCGAAGGCTTCAAAAACTACGGCGTGCGCGACATGAACAACCTGCTGGCCGCAACCGTCCCGTCCTACAACGTCAGCCAACACGCCATCGGCGACGCCAACGCGCTGGTCCGTCCGGCCAAGCTGCGCGGCCTGCCGCCGGATTCCACCCTCGTGCTGATCAACGGCAAACGCCGGCACCGCGGTTCCGCCATCCCCACCTTCACCTTCGGGCTGGCGCAAGGAGCGCATGGGGTCGATATCCGATCGATTCCATCCATCGCCCTCAAACGGGTCGAAGTGCTGCGTGACGGTGCCGCGGCCCAATACGGCTCCGACGCCGTGGCCGGCGTGCTCAACTTCGTGCTGCGTGACGCGCCCGAGGGCGGCACGGTCGAAGCGCGGTGGGGGCAGTACTATCAAGGCGACGGCGACTTGGTGAACACCGCGGCCAACATCGGCCTGCCGCTGACCGATGCCGGCTTCGCCAACCTGAGCTTCGAGTTCACCAACTCCGACTCGACAGACCGCAGCTATGAACTCGACATAGAAAAACCGATGAGAGACGCCGGGCTTCCGGTCAAGCATCGGGCGCAGGTGTGGGGCGCGCCCGACGTGACGTACGATTACAAATTCTTCGGGAACTTCGGTCTCGACCTCGGCGACGGCCACCACGCCTACGCCTTCGGCAACTGGGCGGAACGTCAGATTCTGGACACGTGGTATTTCCGGGGTCCGCATCCGTCCGCACCTACCGGTACGGACGGGGTCTTTCTGAACGGAAACGAGCTGCTGATCGCCGACCTGACGCCCGACGGCACCGGCAACTGCCCCAGAATTCCGGTGAGCGACTATCTGCAAAACGGCACCGGCGCCCTGGCCCCGCTGGAAAGCAACCCGAACTGTTACACGTTGGCCCAGAATCTTCCGGGTGGGTTCACCCCGCGGATGCGCGGCAACGTCCAGGATTGGAGCATCGCCTTCGGGCTGCGTGGGGAACTGCAAAGCGGTCATGCGCTGTTGGACGGCTGGAATTACGATATGAGCGCCGTGTTCGGCCAGCATCGCACCTCGTACTACATCTGGAACACGGTCAACCCGCAGCTACTCCGCCTCAAAGGGAACATGCCCACGGAATACTACGCCCGTGCGTACGAGGAGCGTGACAAGATCTTCAATCTGGATCTCTCCAGGCCGTTCGACCTCGGCATCTTCTACTCGCCGCTGAACGTCGCTTTCGGGCTGGAATACCGCGAAGAAGAGTACGAAATCGAATCCGGCGATAAGGACGGGTATTGCATCGATGACGCGGGAGAATGCGATGGGCAGCGGAAAGACCGCGGCCTTGGCTCCCAAGGGTTCACCGTAGGCGGCCAAGCGTATCCCGCGATTCGCCCGGAGAATGCGGTGGAGGCCAGTCGGGGCAGCTTCGGCGCATACCTTGATCTGGAAGCCGACGTCATCGAGCAGCTATTGTTCACCGCCGCCGGGCGCTTCGAGCACCATGAAGGCATAGGGGAATCCCTGGACGGCAAACTCGCTGCCCGCTGGGGCCTGCTTGAGGACGTGCTGGCGCTGCGCGGGTCGATCGGGACGGGCTTTCGCGCGCCGACCGTAGGACAGGCCATCTACCGGGATACCACCTACAACTTCGATCCTGTTACGAACCAACTCGTCGAAACGCCGACACTGCCGGGAGACGATCCCATTGCGATCCAGAAAGGGGCCAAGCCGCTCACCCCGGAGACCTCCATGTCCTTTTCGGTCGGGACGGTGCTGACCCTCGGCGACCTGTCCGTCACCATCGATTACTACAACATCGAAGTCAGAAACCGGATCGGGCTGACCAGCACCAGACGCATCACTCCTGACGACGTCGCCGCCCTGGCCGCCATCGGCGTTGACGCCAGCAACACAAGGGCCGTCAGATTCTTCACCAACGCGTTCGAGAGCTACACGCAGGGGATCGATATCGTAGCGACCTACCCCCTGGAATTGTTCGGCGGCAGCATCGGTCGGACCATGTTGACGTTTGCCGGCAACTGGAACGACACTAACCTCAATCTCGAGTCGATCAATTCGACGGTCATCAACGCCGTGCGCAAAATTCAGGTCGAAGACGGCGAGCCGGAGTTCCGTTTCTCGCTGATGGCGGACCACTCCTGGGGGAACTGGCGGTTCCTGTCGCGGCTGCACTACTACGACGGGTTCACCGAGCCGTATCAGGATTACGGGCTCAACCCCTCCATCTATGCCAAGTCCCGCGCGCTGCTCGACCTGGAAGCGTCGTACTTCTTCGATTTCGGGGTGACCCTGGCCGCGGGGGTGGACAATCTGTTCGACACTTATCCGACCAGACTCCGCCCCGAGCATCGCAAGGGCAACGGATACGATGCCGGCCAGAAGTATCCGAACACCTCGCCGTACGGCTTCAACGGCGGTTTCTACTATTTCAGAGCCGCGTACGAGTGGTAGCGCCTCTCTCCGGGAAAGAGTGGAGCTTTCCGCCTTTCTTCGAGGTTCCACACTCGGACGGATGGATTCGGAGGGGCGACCGGCCGGTCGCCCCTTCGCCGTTCAAGCCGATCCCGAAAACGGTTTTTCCTCGTCACACCTCTCCGTCCCCATCCGGCCCCCTTCGTCATTCCGGCGAAAGCCGGAATCCAGAGGACACCTTTCCCCTAGACCCCGGCTTTCGCCGGGGTGACGAGTAGGGGAGCCGGGGTGACGAGGGGGGCGCCGGGGCGATGAGTAGGGACGCCAGGGCGACGAGGGGGACGCCCTGCAGAAGCCGGTATCCATCCTCTGGATTCCCGCTTTCGCGGAAATGACGACCGGGTGGGATCTTCAAGTATGTAATTCCCATTCGGAGGGGCGGCCGGGCGGTCGCCCCTCCGTCGTTCAAGCCGATATCGACCGGACGCGGGGCAGGCGCCGCGGCGACGTGCGGGACAGTCCCTCATATTGCCCCCCCGCCCCCGGCCTTTCGACCCTTCGACAGGCTCAGGGCATCGCAGGCTCAAGGACCTTCCCCCGGAATTCGCGCCCGTAGAGCGGAGGGGCGAAAGATTTTTCGCCCCTCCGACCGTCAGATAGGGCCCCCCTATCTCCCCGGTCATTCCCGCGTAAACGGAGCCCTGACGGAGCGGCGCCAAGGCCAACCTCCGCCGGGAGGCGGCGGTAATCTCGCCGGACTCCCTCCCGGTGGTCCCTGAGCCTGTCGAAGGGTCAAAAGGCAGGGGTAGGGTGCGAAGGTCAAGGTGACGTCAGGGTTCGTTTCGATGTTTCGACAAGCTCAACACATCGCAAGCTCAACGAACTTAGGGGGGAGGCGGGGAAGGTCCTTGAGCCTGCGATGCCCTGAGCCTGTCGAAGGGTCGAAAGGCCGGGGGCGGAGGGCAGAGTGAGAGCGGTAGTCCCATTGGAGTCCGTTTCGATCCTTCGACATAGTTCCACCCTGCGACCTTTCGACAAGCTCAAGGCACCGCAAGCTCAGGGAGTGTAGAGGGCGGGCGGTTTTGCCTTTTTATCCTCTCTCCCTCCCCTTCGACAGGCTCAGGGACCAGGGAGAGGGCTAGGGTGAGGGTCCCCCGGGCCGCACACCGGACCGGATATTACGAACCGAGACCCGCCCCGGCGGATGCCGCCCGTGGCAACAAGGCGGAAATCGGCTAACATGTGCGCCTGACGTGAGCGAAAGCGACGACAACGCGGCCGCATATGAGGAGGAAAGCCATGAGGACGATGTGGGCTGGATGGTGGGGGGCGGCCGTGAGCCTGGCTCTCCTGCTGGGCGCGGCGCCGGCCACGGCGCAGGACGCCGAAACGCCCGCAGACGAACGCAACCAACCCGCGGACGACGAGGCGGCCCCCGTCGACCTCGACGCCTTCAAGGTGGTCGGGTCGCGGCTGCCGGGCCGCTCGGCCGCGGATTCTCCCGTGCCCGTGGACGTGATCGAGGCCGACAGTTTCCGGCACTACGGCGTGCGCGACATGAACAGCCTGCTGGCCGCGACCGTGCCGTCCTACAACGTCAGCCAGCACGCCATCGGCGACGTCAACGCGCTGGTCCGCCCGGCCAAGCTGCGCGGCCTGCCGCCGGATTCCACGCTCGTGCTGGTCAACGGCAAACGCCGGCACCGCTCCTCCGCGATCAGCTTCTTCACCTTCGGGGTGGCCAACGGGTCGCACGGGGCCGACGTCAGTACTATCCCGTCCATCGCGCTCGAACGGGTGGAAGTGCTGCGCGACGGCGCCGCGGCCCAATACGGCTCCGACGCCGTGGCCGGCGTGCTCAACTTCGTGCTGCGCGACGCGCCCGAGGGCGGCACGCTCGAAGCCCGCTGGGGGCAGCACTACCACGGCGACGGCGACCTGGTGAGCACCGCGGCCAACCTCGGCCTGCCGCTGACCGACGCCGGCTTCGCCAACCTCAGCTTCGAGTTCACGAATTCCGATTCCACCAACCGCAGCGTGCAGCGCAGCGACGCGCTGGACCTGATCCGCAACGGCAACGACCACGTCCGCAGGTCGCCGGTACAGGCGTGGGGCGCGCCGGACGTGAAGTACGACTACAAGTTCTTCGGCAACGTCGGCCTCGACCTAGGCGACGCCCACCACGCGTACGCGTTCGGCAACTGGGCGGAACGCGAGATTGCGGACTCGTGGTACTGGCGCAGTCCGGTCTCGCGCCCGGGCGTGTTCACCACGGCCTGGGGCGGGGCCGACAACGCCATGCTGATCGCCGACCTGTCGCCGGACGGCCGGTCCGGTAACTGTCCCACCATTCTCGCCAGTGACTACGCGCAACGCGGCCCGGCCGCGCTGGCCCCGCTGCAGGGCAAGAACGACTGCCATGCGCTGGCCCAGACGTTTCCGGGCGGCTTCACCCCGCGGCTGCGTGCCAAGGCCGAAGACTGGAGCCTGGCGTTCGGGCTGCGCGGCGAGTGGCGGAGCGCCGCTGCGCTGCTCGACGGCTGGCACTACGACGCGAGCGCGGTCTTCGGCCGGCACCGCGGGAGCTACAGCTTCTGGAACAACGTGAATCCGCAACTGGTCCGGCTCGGGGCGGACATCCCGACGCGCGCCTTCGTGCGCGCGTACACGGAACGCGACAAGACGTTCAACCTCGACCTGTCGCGGCCGTTCGACGTCGGCCTGTTCGCGTCTCCGCTGAACGTGGCGTTCGGCCTGGAATACCGCGAGGAGGAGTTCGAGATCGAAGCCGGAGAGCCGCGCGCCTGGTGCATCGACGACGCCGGCGAATGCGGCGCGGGCCGGCCGCCGCACGGTCTCGCGCAGCAGGGCTTCGGCATCGGCACGACGGGCTATCCCGGCATCCGGCCCGAGGAGACCTCGAAGGCCGACCGGGGCAGCTTCGGCGCGTATCTCGACCTGGAAGCCGACGCCGTCGAGCAGGTCCTGGTGAACGCCGCGGGCCGGTTCGAGCATCACAAAGGCATCGGCGAGTCCCTGGACGGCAAGCTGGCGGCGCGGTGGAACCTGTGGCGAGACGTCCTGGCCCTGCGCGGCTCGATCGGCACCGGCTTTCGCGCCCCGACCGTCGGGCAGGCCAGCTACCGCGACACCACCACCATCCTCGGCGACGACGGCAACCTCGTCGAAGCCTCGATCCTGCCCACGGACGACCCGATTGCCCGCCACAAGGGCGCCAAACCGCTCAGCCCGGAGACGTCCGTCTCGTTTTCCCTGGGCACGGTCCTCACGCTGGGCGCCCTGTCCGTCACCCTGGACTACTACAACATCGAACTGCGGAACCGCATCGGACTGGGCGAGGACCTGGCCATCACGCCCGACGACGTGGCCGCGCTGGCGGCGCGGGGGGTGGACGCGAGTCGGGTGTCCAACGTGCAGTTCTTCGCCAACGCGTTCGAGACCTACACGCAGGGCATCGACTTGGTGGCGACGTATCCCGTGTCGCTGCTGGGCGGGCGCCTGGGGCGGACGGTCTGGACGTTCGCCGGCAACTGGAACGACACCAAGATCAACCTCGACTCGATCGACACGAACGTCATCGGCTCGCTCCGCAAGCATCAACTGGAAGAACTGGAGCCGGAATTCCGCTTCTCGCTGACCGCGGACCACACCTGGGGGCCGTGGCGGCTGTTGTCGCGGCTGCACTACTACGACGACTTCACCGAGCGGCATCAGAACATCGACTCCGAGCCCATCTACGCCCACGCCCGCGCATTGGTGGACCTGGAGGCGTCGTACACCTTCTTCGACCTCGGGGTGACGTTGGCGGCCGGCGCGCAGAACCTGTTCGACACCTATCCGACCCGGAACGAATACGCCCGCGCCTACGGCCAGAAATACCCGAACACCTCGCCGTACGGGTACAACGGCGGTTTCTACTATCTGCGGGCGGGTTTCGAGTGGGGGTAACGATGGCGACGGAGGGGGAGGGGCGAAAGATTTTTCGCCCCTCCGCACGCGAGAGCGGCGGCGGGCGCCAGTGTCAACGTGCCCCGCATTGCGATCGGGCGGCCCCTTTCGACCGGTGTGCGATGTCCCTTGCCGTCGTAGGGGCGACGCATGCGTCGCCCCTACCCCACGTCTGCGCCGGTTTCGGGTTCTGATGGTGATTCCTTGCGTTGGGTGGGGTATCAGTCCGAGTTCGAAGCGTAGGGTGGCGTCACGGGGGCACCCTCACCCTAACCCTCTCCCAAAGGGAGAGGGGACCGGAAGGGGAGAGTTGACGGCATCCGATCTTATTCCCGCGTAAGCGGGCTCCTATCCCCTCTCCCTCTGGGAGAGGGCTAGGGTGAGGGCGCCCCGGACGTGATCCGGGGGTGAAGGCCAGATGGTTGAGAGATTTACGGACGACTCGGGCACGACACGCTCAAGGAGGCGACACATGGGTACGGTTCGCGGCGAAGAACTCATCGCGCAGAGCTTCAAACGGGAGAACGTCGAAGCCTTCTTCTTCATGATGGGCGGGCCGACCAGCGGCACCGCGGCCGCGTGTCTCGACCTCGGCATGCGCGGCATCTACGTGCGGCACGAACAGGCCGCGGCCATGATGGCGCATGCCTATGCCCGCATCACCGGCAAACCCGGCATCTGCATCACGCCGTCGGGCCCCGGCACCGCCAACGCCGTCACCGGTCTGGCCAACGCCTGGGCGGACGCCAGCCCGATCATCGCCATCGGCGGCGCGGCGCCCATGCGCGCCACCACCCTGGACGCGTTTCAGGAGATGGACCAGCTCGCCATGATGAAGCCCGTCGTCAAGGCAGCCTACCGCATCGACATGGCGCAGCGCGTGCCCGAATACGTCAGCCTCGCCTTCCGCGAGGCCATGGACGGCAAGAAAGGCCCGGTCTATCTGGACCTGCCCGGGGACGTGCTCGGCCACAAGGTGGACGCAGACAAGGTGTATTGGCCCGAAGACTACCGCGTCGAGAGCCGGCCCGCGGGCGACCCGGCGCTGGTCGCGCAGGCGGTCGAACTCCTGGCCGGCGCCGAAAAACCGCTGATCGTGACCGGCAGCGGCATTCTGTGGTCGGGCGCCGGCGCGGAACTGCGCGCCTTCGTCGAGGCGACCGGCATCCCGTTCTTCACCACGCCGCAGGGCCGCGGCGTGGTTCCCGAAGACCACGTGCGCGCCTTTCCCGCGGCCCGGTCGATGGCCTTCCGCGAAGCCGACGTGGTGCTCGTGATCGGGGCGCGGGCCAACTCCATGCTGTCGTTCCTGCGCGCGCCGCGTTTTTCTCCGACCGCGCGGTTCATCAACGTCAACCTGGACGGCCGCGCCATCGGCCACAACCGAGCCACCGCGGTCGGCATCATCGGCGACGCCAAACTGGTCCTGCAACAATTGACCCGCGAGGCCGCGGGCAGGTTCGACCCCGCGGGCGAGACCGCGTGGGTGGCCCGGCTCGCGGCCAAGCAGCGCACCAACCGCGAGCGTTCGGCTCCGCTGCTGCACTCGGACGCCACGCCCATCCACCCGCTGCGGCTGTGCAAGGAGGTGCGCGACGTCATCGGCCGCGACACCATCCTGGTCGTGGACGGCCACGAAATCCTGAACTTCGCGCGCCAGTCCATCCCGGTCTATGAGGCAGGCACGAGCCTGAACGCCGGGCCGCACGGCTGCATGGGCGTGGGCGTGCCGTTCGGCATCGGCGCCAAGGTCGCGGCGCCGGACAAACCGGTGCTGGTGTTGTCGGGCGACGGCGCGTTCGGCTGGAACGGCATGGAGATGGACTCGGCCATTCGCCACGACCTGCCCATCGTCGTCGTCATCTCGAACAACGGCGGCTTCACCTCGCGCCGGACCGGCTACATGACGGCGCGCGACGCCGAGGGGCGCCAGAACGTCGGCCGCGACCTGGGCCACCAGCGGTACGACAAGATGGTCGAGGCCCTGGGCGGCTACGGCGCCTACGTCGAGGACCCGGCCGAGATTGCCGCGGCCATCGAGCGCGCCTTCGCCAGCGGCAAGCCGGCCGTCGTCAACGTGCGCACCGACCCCGACGCCCAGGCCACCACCGACATGGGTTTCAGCGGGTATTGATGAAAGTGATGAAGAAGGTTTTCCGGAAAGGGCCGTCCCGCCTATGGCTTGTTGGAGTGAGGAACGGGGTCCGTCTGGCCTTGGAAAACGTCAGCCGGGTCGTTGCCGTAGAGATCCGAAATCTCCAGGGGAGTAGAGACCCTCGCAAGCAAGAGTTGTGCGGGCATATCGATCCCGGCACGGAGTTCGACGGGCAATTTTCCAAAGTTCGCCATTTCCAACGTCATCTGACCGGCGAAGCCCGGATCGATTTTGGGCGCCGTGACGTGGATCGTGACGCCTATCCTCGCAAAGCTGCTTCGCCCCTCGACAAACCCGACGAGGTCGTTCGGGATATGCACCCTTTCCAGCGTCTGGGCGAGTACGAGTTGGCCCGGCTGCAAAAGAAACGTCTCGTCTTCCCGATGCTCGAACAGGTCCGCCGACTCCCAGAGTGAAGGGTGCATCCGTATCGATGGAAGATACGCCGGGGCATTCTTGAACGTCGTGAATCTTCGTCCCAGGAACAAATCGATGGAGACTTGCCTCACGCGGTCTTCCGGAATCTTCGGCTCGAAATGCAACTTCCCACCGCGAATATATTCGAGAATGTCAGGCCGCGAGAGAAACAAACCGACTCACCTCCTCGGCTGACATTTTGACCAGTGAGGTGTTCAACGCATGTCCCGGCACGGCGACGAGCACCAACGCCTCGTCTTCATCCAGCACTCGCGCTCGTACTCGCGTTTTTCCGGTTTCAATCGGCTCTTGCAGTTCACGGGTTTCGACAAAACCGATCCAGGTCTCGGTAGGGAAAACGATGCGGACGAGCCGTTCGTTCGAGAACGGTCCCGGCTTGACTTCGCACGGCAGCCATACCAGAGCCCCGGCCTTCATGGGTCGCATCTCGGAATCTCCCTTCTCTCTCTCGACCGCCGCCGCTCTCGGACGTGTGCGGGGTCAGCGGGGATGGGGAAAGGCGTCAAGAGAATCGTGGGCGGCACGGAGCGGCCGCGTCACACCCGAAACACCTTCATCACTTCGTCACCCAGGTGCTTATCACCTTGACGGCGATGCGGCCAGACTCGGGCTTCGGGAAGGAGCGCGAGGGGTCGCGGTGGAACATCGTCCCGGAAATTTCATCCCGACCCGGACCGGCGGAAGGCGGGATGCATTTTCTTTTTCCCCCCTGTGGTATGGTCCGGATAGATTAGGAGAACGCACGGTGCGGAAAGAGCACGCGGACATGATCGCCCTGCGGCGGGGCGGGGGCGATTGCAGACGGTGGACGACGTTGGGTGCATTCGTCGGCGTCGTCTTGCTCGCCGCGGCCTGCGGATCGGTCAACGCCCCTACGCTGTCTCTACCCGCAGTGCCGCTGTTGAAACCCGCCGAAAAAGCCGAGGCGCCGATTCGGGCCAAACGGATGGAGTTCGAGCGGTTCGAGGTGGATTGGGACGGCATGACGCCGCTCGCCAGCCGGCCGAGGGCCAAGGTCCGCGAGCAACTCCTGACGAGCATCGAACGCGAGTGCCCCGGGTACGCCCTCGTCAACGAGGGCGAGAAGACCGAAGAAACCGACGTCCAGAACTCCGCGGGCGTCCAACAGAACGCCAAGATCTACCGGAACTATTATTGGGTACGGTATCGGTGCCCGGGGGACGGGGGTCGGTGACCGGCGGGGAGTGCCTGTAAAGAGGAGGCGGAACGATGCGGGCGATTTTCGTGATGTTGAAGGTCGAGCCGGGCTGCCTGGCCGAGGTCGCCGACCGGCTGACGGAGTTGGAGAGCTTCTCCGAAGCGTACTCGATCTCGGGCGCCTACGACCTGCTGGCCAAGCTGTACGTCGAAACGTTCGACGATTTGTCCACCCTCGTGACCGAACGGATCCAGAAGATCCCGCACGTGCGCGAAACCTTCACCATCCTGACCTTCCACGCCTTCGAGTAGATTGTGGGCCGGGGATGAGTGAGTAGTGGTCAGTGGTCCATCAGATCACCCCGTCCTGGCGGAGTCGTTCGATTTCGTGGTCGGCCATGCCGAGTTCGCGGAGAACTTCGTCCGTGTGCTCGCCTTTTTCCGCGGTCGCGGTGTGGACGCGGGCCGGGGTGCGGCTGAGCGTGACCGGCGGGCCGAGAATGCGGATGGTGCCGAGCGCCGGATGCTCTACCGGCTGGGCGAGTCCGAGGTGTTGGATCTGCGCGTCGGCGAACACCTGATCGACCGACAGAATCGGGCCGCACGGAATGCCGGCGTCGTTGAACGCCGCGATCCACTCCGCGGCCGTTTTATGTTGAAGCTTCTCCTCCAGGATCGGATTGAGCGCGTCCCGATTCCGTGAGCGGCGGCCCGGGGAGGAGAAGCGTTCGTCTTCGGCCAGGTCCGGGGCTTCCAACAAGGCGCAGAGCCGCTTCCACATGTGGTTGGTCGAGGCGACGTTGATGTAGCCGTCTTTGACCTTGAAGGTGCCGGTGGGAATCACGGTGGGGTGATTGTTGCCGGCCTGCGGCGGCACCTCGTGGCCCATCAGCCAGCGCGTGGCCTGAAAGTCCAGCATGGAGACCATCGCTTCCAGCAGCGACGTGTGCACCCACTGGCCTTCGCCGGACCGTTCGCGTTCCAGCAGGGCGACCAGAATCCCCTGAGCGGCCAGCAACCCGGCGCTCAGATCGGCGACCGGAATACCGGCCCGCACCGGGCCGCCGCCGGGGTGACCGGTGATGCTCATCAGTCCGCCCATGCCCTGCGCCACCTGGTCGTAGCCGGGCCGGTCTTTATACGGGCCGGTCTGACCGAAGCCGGAGATGCTGGCATACACCAGCCGCGGGTTGAGCGGGCGCAGCGTTTCGTAGTCGATGCCGAGCCGCGTCTTCACGCGCGGCCGGTAATTCTCCACCAGCACGTCCGCCTTTTCGACGAGTCGTTTCAGAATGGCCTTGCCGCGCGCGTCTTTCAGGTCGAGCACCATGCAGCGTTTGTTGCGGTGCAGGTTCTGGAAGTCGAACCCGTGTCGGCCCCATTCGCCGTCGTCGTTGGGTTGCTCGATCTTGACGACCTGGGCGCCCATGTCGGCCAACTGGCGCACGCACGTCGGGCCGGCCCGCGCCCGAGTCAGGTCGATCACACGAATATGCGAGAGGGGCATGGGCTGACTCCTTAATACTTCGAGACCGCGCTCAGATCCAATTCCACGACCGAGTCTTCGACCGATCCCTGCTTCGTGAACTTTATGAACCCGAGGTCCCCAAGGCGAATCAACTCTCGCTGGAACGTCCGTCTGGTGACGTTCTGGTATGCCGTCTTGACGAACCTCGCCTCTAATAACTCCGATAGCGTGAGTTTGCGGGAGGGCTCGTCGGAAAACGGATCAACCGGCTCCGTCTCATCCAGGAGAAAAGAAAGGAGGTTGTATTCTCTTTGATTGAGGAGGCGCCGCCGGACGCCGGTCCTTTTATTGAAGGCGCGAACGAGCATGGTGCGGTAAACCAGTCGGTTGATGCGGGTCTTGATGAAGTTGTTGATCCCTTTCAGTTCGCTGGCGAACCCGGCAACGCCGAAGCGGATGAAGGGAGTGACGTCGAACGGTCGACGTTTCCGACATTCCTGGAGGAGCCGTTTATATTCCTGTTCGTGGCGATAGAAATAGTTGGAGAGTCCGTAGAATCCGTGCACGTTGTACCCGAGTCGAAAGAGGATGCCGGCCTCGACGAGTCGAGAGACTCGACCGTTTCCATCGCCGAATGGATGGATGGTGACCAGGAAAAAATGCGCCAACAGAGCGCGGATGATGGGATGATGCGCTTCGATGCGGCGGGCGTTGACGAAACGCAGGTAGTCTTTCATCAGGACGGGCAGTCTTTCGTAGGGAGCCCCGCGGTGGACTCCGCCGAGGTCCGCCGTTCCCACGGTCACGGAATGGCGCCGGAATTCTCCAGGGATGTTGTTCACCACGTCCGAGTCTCGGGTAATCATCCGATGCATGATCATGATGTCTTTCAGACAGATCGGCGGACTGTCCGGAAGGAACCGTCGTTTCACCCAAGTTTGTGCCTCCTCGGCGTTCCTGATCTGCAATTGCTCTTTCGTAAGAACCCGTCTGTCCTCGATTCCGTCTTCCGGCTCGGAACCGCGCTCCATCTGTCGAGCGACCTCTGCCTCGGAGAGGGGGTTGCCCTCGATCGCGGTCGTTCCGTGAACGGCACGCACTCGATTCAGCCTGTCGAGCTGAGCCTGCCACTCCGGCGGAACCACGAGGTTCAGGGACGCCTCCTTATATGCCTCGATGGAGACGAGCGTATCGAAAAGCTCGTCCGAAGCGAGACGATATTCGAATGCGAACGTTTTCCAGTCCATGGTTGTTACCTTAGTTGACAGTGAATCTGGCGACGCGGAAAATCTGTAATATTCTGTAGAATAAAGAATTTTGAATTTTCATTCAAGAAAATTCGCCTATCTTCGCTCTTACGTGGCGCACTATTTGACGGCGAATTCGACCGGTGACCGTCCAGCGTGAGAACGAGGATCAGGCAGAAGAAAAAACTGGATGTTGATCGTGGCGCCTCGCTTTTCGGCTGGACAACGTCCGGCTTGGTGTGTCATGTCCACGGCAACGACGGACACGCGACACGGAGGACGCCATGCCCTTACGCAAACCGACCCATGACGACTTGCAACGCTTGGCTTTCGACGGCCACTTCGAACTGAGCGGGGAGGAGACCGAAGCCTACGCGGCGATGCTGCCGGACATGTTCGCCGCGCTGGACGCACTCGATCAGGCGCCCGGCAATCTGCCGGAGATTACGTACCGCGAGCGGGACCCCGGCGTCCGACCGAACCCGGAAGACGATCCGCTGAACGCGATCGTCCGGCGCTGTTCGGTGCGCGGGGCCGCGGCGGGCAAGCTGGCCGGCAAACGGATCGGCATCAAGGACAACGTGTGCATCGCCGGCGTGCCCATGACGTGCGCCTCGCGCGTGCTGGACGGCTACGTGCCGGACATCGACGCGACCATCGTCACGCGCATCCTGGACGCCGGAGGCACGATCGGCGCGGTCCTCAACATGGACAACTTCGCCTTCTCCGGCGGCGGCCATACGAGCGCCTACGGCCCGACGCGCAATCCGCACAACCCGGACCATCTGGCCGGCGGATCGTCGGGGGGTTCGGGCGCGGCGCTGGCGTACGACGATATCGACATGACCATCGGCGGGGATCAGGGGGGCTCGATCCGCATTCCGGCCGCGTGGTGCGGCGTGGTCGGGCACAAGCCGACGCATAGCTTGGTGCCGTACACCGGCATCGTCGGGATCGACAACACGTTCGACCATACCGGCCCGATGTGCAACAGCGTGGAAGACGCCGCGCTGTTGCTCGAAGTCATCGCCGGTAAGGACCCGCTCGACCCGCGGCAGTACGACGTACCGGTCCAGGCATATACGCAGAGCCTGGACGAAAGTATCGAAGGGGTGCGGTTCGGCGTCCTCAAGGAAGGATTCGGAACCCCCGTGTCGCAGCCGGAGGTGGACGCCAAGGTCCGCGGGGCCGTGCAGGCGATCCAGGACCTGGGCGGCGAGGTGGAGGAGGTGTCGGTTCCCGCGCACCTGCAGGCCGGCGGCATTACGTGGGCCTTGATCGCCGAGGGCATGGCCGCGCTGGTGTACGGCCACGGCGTCGGCCACCACTGGAAGGGGCTGTACAACGAAAGCCTCGTTACGGCGCTGGGCAAGTCGCTCAAGGCGCAGGCCCAGGACCTGCCGCATCAGGTGAAGTTCGTGACCCTGGTCGGCAGCTATCTCAACGACGCCTACCACGGCCGGCTGTACGCCAAGGCCCAGAACCAGCGGCGCGCGCTGGCCGCGGCGTACGAGCGCGTGTTCGAGCGGTGCGACGTGCTGGTGATGCCGACGACGCCCATGACGGCGCAAGCCTACGTGCCCGACATGGGGCCTTTGGAATCGCTCCGCTACGGCTGGACCATGTTGGGCAATACCGCGCCGTTCGACATGACCGGCCACCCGTCGCTCACGGTGCCGTGCGGAAAAGTCGGCGGGCTGCCGGTCGGCCTGATGTTGACCGGCCGGCTGTTCGACGATGCCCGGCTGCTGCGCGTCGGTCATGCCTTCGAGCAGCAGATGCCGTGGCAGTCGCGCTGAGCGGAAACCGGAGCGCCCACCGGGTGGGAATCTTCCCTCACCCCGGCCCTCTCTCGGCCTTTCGACCCTTCGACCTTTCGGCAGGCTCAGGGACCGCAGGCTCGAGGACCGGGAGAGAGAGTTAAGGTCAAGAGGAAAAGCGAATCGGGCAGAATTCCCCCGCCCGGAGGGCGAGGGGTTGGGGCTCCCGACCGCGCGCTTCCTACCCGCACACGGTTTCGAGCAGGGCGGCGCAGACCTGATACGGATCCATGTTCGCGGCCGGGCGGCGGTCTTCGAGATAGCCGTGCCCGTCGTTGGCGGTCGCCATCGGAATGCGAATGGAGGCCCCGCGGTCGCTCACGCCGTAGCGGAATTCATGGATGCTGCACGTTTCGTGCAGCCCGGTCAGGCGCTCCTCGTTGTGGGCGCCATAGACGGCGATGTGTTCTTCGTGCCGTTTTTCCAGCGCCTTGCAGGCCGCTTCGATCACCTGCAAGCCGCCCTTGCCGCGCGTCGCGTTGGTGCTGAAATTCGTATGGGCGCCGGCGCCGTTCCAATCGCCCTTGACGGGTTTGGGGTGCAGCGTCGCGTTGACGCCGCTGTCTTCGGCGATCCGATACAGCAACCAGCGGGCGATCCACAAGTGATCCGCGACGTCGGGCGCGCCCAGCGGTCCGATCTGGAATTCCCACTGGCCGGGCATGACCTCGGCGTTGATGCCGGAAATGGCGAGTCCGGCTTCCATGCAGGCGTTCATGTGCGCCTCGACGATTTCCCTGCCGAAGATCTCGTCCGCGCCCACCCCGCAGTAGAACGGCCCTTGCGGCGCGGGATAGCCGCCCTCCGGCCAGCCCAGGGGCGAGCGTCCGCGGAAGAACGTGTATTCCTGCTCGATGCCGAACCACGCTTCCTCGGCTTTGAACTTCTCCTGGATTTCGACCAGGCGCGCGCGGGTATTGGTCTCGTGGATCGATCCGTCCGGCAACAGGACTTCGTTCATGACCAGGATGTTGTCGTCTTTGCGGACCGGATCGGGCACGTAGCACACCGGTTTGAGCAGGCGGTCGCTGTCGTGCCCGTCGGCCTGCATGGTGCTGGACCCGTCGAAGCCCCACATGGGGATGTCGTCCAGACTCTTGACCGGCCCGTCGACGATCTTCGTCTTCGAGCGCAGCGTCGCGGTCGGCGTGTTGCCGTCCATCCAGATGTATTCGGCTTTGAGTTTTCCCATGACGAATCCTCCTTCTCCGCCGGTCACGAAATTTACCGTCGTCCGAGCTCCGCGACACGCGCGGAGGGAACGGGCGGTTTCCGGCTGAACGTGGTGCCGACAATACCGGACGAGACGATGAAGGTGAACGCCTCCTCGACGCTGTAGTCGATCTCGACCACCTCGTCGGGCGGCACCATGACCAGAAACCCGGACGTGGGGTTGGGCGTGGTGGGGATGAAGACCGACAGGAGCTCGGACGCGGACGACAGCCCCAGCGTATCGGTGCGCTGCGTGGTGACGAGGCCCATCATCCACGTGCCGGGCCGCGGGTATTCCAGCAACACCACGCGCTGGAAACTGCCGGACGGCCCCTGAAACGTCTCGACCATCTGTTTGACCGCACCGTACACGCTACTGACGAGCGGCAGGCGCAGGATCAGCGCGTTCACCGCGTCCAGAATCCGGCGTCCGATGAAGTTCGTCCCGACCAGCCCCAGCAGAAAGATGACGGCCAGCGCCAGGACGAAGTTGGCGAGCGGGGTGATGGGCTCCAGCCACCACAGGCCGTCGAGATCGTACAACGGCGCGAATATGGCCCGGATGAGCGGCGCGCCGGCTCCGCTCAACAGATCGAACAGAAACGCGACCAGCAGATACGTCGCCACCAACGGGATGAGGATCAGGAGCCCGGTCAGAAACGTGTTGCGTATGAAGTGCGAGCCTGCCGATTTCCACTGCACGATAGGGTCTCCTCTCTCCAGGCGACGGGGCTTTCGCCCGCCGAATCCGATGACGTTAGGCTGTCTTCCGAGATCGCCCGAACACGGCCAACCTGCGGCAGGAGATGCAAGAAAGCAAGCGCCCGGGCCGAGGGGTGTGAGGGTTCTGACGTAGCAGTCCGAGACACCACGACCGGGGCGCGTCCTTGGCCCGCCTGGTCAGGCGTGGTATGCAGCGGGCCGCAAATCGCCGGGCGATACCGCGCAGGAGGAAAGGGCATGAGTACGGCATCCAACGAAACGCGCGTAGAAAAAGACAGCATGGGAGAGATCCGCGTCGCGGCCGACCGGTATTGGGGTGCGCAAACCGAGCGTTCGCGCAACAATTTTCCGATCGGGGTGGAACGGTTCCGCTTCACGCGCGCGATCATCCGTGCTCTCGGCGTACTCAAGAAAGGGGCCACGCAGGCGAACGGCGACCTCGGCCAACTCCCCGCGGACAAGGTGGACCTGATCGTGCGCGCCGCGGACGAGGTGATCGCCGGCACGCTCGACGACCATTTTCCGTTGGTGGTGTTCCAGACCGGTTCCGGCACACAGACGAACATGAACGCCAACGAGGTCATCTCCAACCGCGCGATCGAACTCGCCGGCGGCCGGATGGGTTCCAAGACGCCGGTCCATCCTAACGACGACGTGAACCGCGGCCAGAGTTCCAACGACACGTTTCCGACCGCCATGCACATCGCCGCGGTCGAACAACTCGAAGACGTGCTGCTCCCCGCGGTCGGCCGGCTGCGCGACACCCTCCAAGCCAAGGTGGAACGGTTCCGGGACGTGGTGAAAGTCGGCCGTACCCATCTTCAGGACGCCACCCCGATCACGCTGGGGCAGGAAATCAGTGGCTGGGTCGCGCAGTTGGATGGCGCCTTGGCCGGGGTGCGGCGAACGATTCCCGACCTGTGCGAACTGGCAATCGGCGGCACCGCGGTCGGCACCGGCTTGAACGCCCATCCGCAGTTCGGCGACCTGGCCGCGGCGAAGATGGCCGAGGAGACGGACCGCCCGTTCGTGTCGGCGCCGAACAAGTTCGCGTCGTTGTCCGCGCATGACGCCATGGTGACGGCCAGCGCCTCGCTGCGCACGCTGGCCGGCGCGTTGATGAAGATCGCCAACGACGTGCGCTGGCTGGCGTCGGGTCCTCGCGCCGGGATCGGCGAAATCCTGATTCCGGAAAACGAGCCCGGCTCGTCCATCATGCCGGGCAAGGTCAACCCGACGCAGTCCGAAGCCATGACGATGGTCGCCGTCCAGGTGTTCGGCAACGACGCCGCGGTCGCGTTCGGAGGCTCGCAGGGCAACTTTCAACTCAACGTGTACAAGCCGGTCATGGTCCACAACCTGCTCGAATCCGTCCAGTTGATCGCCGATGCGTGCGGCGCGTTCACCGACCATTGTGCCGCGGGCATCGAACCGAATACACCGCGCATTCAGGCGCACCTCGACGAATCGCTGATGACCGTGACGGCGCTCAACCCGTACATCGGTTACGAAAAAGCCGCGGAAATCGCCAAGAAGGCACACAAGGACGGCACCAGCCTGCGCGAGGCCGCGCTGGCCTTGGAGCATCTGTCCGCGGACGAATTCGACACCTGGGTCCGGCCCGCAGAGATGGTCGGGCCGAAAGGCTGAGCCGCAGGCTTCCTGACGGGCCCTGACGAGAACGGCCCATCACAGCCGGCGTGCTCCAACGCCGGTCGATCCTCCACGTGCGTGGCCGGTCTGGCGGCCGATGCACCCGCGGCCACGGACTGATTCTGCGGCGACAGGGAGCCGCAAATTTCGGCACACCGTGTTGCCGTGCGTCCTTTCTAGGCACTCACGGCGTAGCTCACCGCGGCGTGAATTTTCCCCAACGTTTGCGCGTCTATCGGAAAACCATCTGCGGGAACTTCCGTGGCCCACGAATTGCACATCCTGATCCTGCACAACAGCGGCGGTCCCGCCAGGGAACGGCGGGAAACAGCGAGGAGGTGGAACATGAACAGACAGACTCCCAAGGGATTACGGGGGACGAACGCTGCGGCGACGCCGTCCCGGGCCCCCGACCGTAAGGCCGGGGCGTCCCTGTACGAGCAGGGCCGCGCCGCGGAACGCGACTCGACGGTCCCCGCGGCCGTCCTGCCCGAGCAGTTCTACGGCGTCCCGGCCCGGGAACGCGCGCGAGGCGAGTTCGCACTGATGCGGTCGGTCCTTGCGGACGCGATCCACTGCTTTCAGAAACAGTTCGGCACGCCCCGGTTCCGCGACTACCGGATCGCCAAGGAAGCCGAAGAGTGGTTCTTCAGCGATGACTACCGGTGGCCGTTCTCGTTCGTGAACATCAGCGCGACGCTCGGAATCGACGCCGACTACGTGCGGCAGGGCCTGCGCCGGTTGCTGGACGAGCAACCGGTCACCGTTCCGCCGCGGGCGCGCCGCGACCGTTCGATCTCGCGCCCGCGGCTGCGCGCCGCGGCCTGAACGTCTTCGGCTGCAATCCGATTGCGACCGAACATGAGAAAAGGGCAGCCCATATGGGCTGCCCTTTTTTGGAAACTTCATACAAGAGGATCTCGCGCTCGTTGCGGACATCCTTCGGCAGGCTCAGGGGCCGGGCTCAAAGCACCGCGAGATCAAGGATCTCCCCCGCCTCCCCCCTCAGTTCGTTGAGCCTGTCGAAACGAACCCCGATGTCACCGCGGCCCTCGCACCCCACCCCAGGCCCTTCGACAAGCTCACGGTATCGCAAGCTCAGAGTCTAGCCCGTTGCGCTCGATCCCTGAGCCAGCCGAAAGGAGAAAGAGAGGGGATAAAAAGGGCGTCTGGCGGTCTAGGCGGCTTTCTCCTGTCTCTGGGTGAGCAGCTTTCCGATGATCTCGTCAATCACCCGGTCGGCCAGGGCGCGAACCTCGGCGCGGGTCTTCGGCTGGATGGGATGCTCCACCAGAATCGGGCGGTACTGCGCCATGCCCAGCGCGGAGCATTGCGCCTTGGCCGCGCCGATGAATTCCGTGGTGGTGACGTTGGCGGTCGGAATGCCGTGTTCTTCGAAGGAAACGACGTCGTGCGAACTGCACGAAATGCAGGCCCCTCAATCGCTGAGGGCTTCGATAACGGCGTCGCACCGCTCACGCAGTTCCACGCGCAGCGGCTCCGGCGCGGGCCGCGTGACCGTCGGTTTCATCCGCCGCAGCACCTCTTTCACCCCGTACTCTTCGCGCAGCACTTCCTCCACGCGGTCGAGAAAGAATGCGCCTTTGGCCTTGCTGATGTCCAGCAGGCCGATCGTCGTGCCGGCGAGCGAATCGAGCCGCGGGGCGAAATCCCTTTGCGACCGTTTCACCTTGTCGGTCGGATCAAGCAGTACGTCACTCATGGGGAACCCTCCTTTTCTGAATGTGTGTTGCGTTCCAGCGCGTTGAGATCGATCCTTGAGCTTGGTCCCTGAGCTTGTCGAAGGGTGTCGAAAAGTCGAAACGAACCCCGAGGTCAATCCGGCCTTCGCCCCCGTCCCCGGCCCTTCAACCAGTAGGATCCTCTTGTATGTAATTCCCTGCTCTTTCGTTGCTCGTGCGGACCGTGCTTCAGCGCGGCATTTCCCGGATCTCCTTGGTCGTGATCCGGCTGCCGGCGTCGAATCCCGCCCAGCCCTGCACCGCGGCCGAAAACCGGCCCGCGGTGCCGCCGGCCACGATGACGACGATGTTCTCCGGCTTCGGAAATTTGGGATACAGCGTGTCGTCGGTCGGCGGCTCGCGATCCTTCTTGGGCGTGCGTAGCATACTCACGCCCGCACCTTCGCCGCCGTTCACGCCCGGGCGCAACTCGCGCAGTGGCCGGCGGATCTTCTCGAACAGAAATTGCCGCAGGTCGTCCTTGGACCAGCCGTCCTGCGCGAACGTCTTGGCGTGTTCGGGGCCGACGATCAGCACCGTGTCAGAAAACAGCGGATAGTTCTTGTGGTTCCACAGCGCGGACATGGTCCAGCCGAGCGACAACGCCAGTTGCTCCGCCGTCCGACTGGCATGGTCGTTGATCTGCATGGGCGAATGGCCGCCGAACAGCGTGATGGTGCTCTGGTCCGCGGCAAAACCCTTTTCCACGTGGAGCGGTTCCCACGGGCTGTCTTCCTCGTTCTCGCCGACGCAGAACGTGTACTGCGCAGGATGACCCAGCGTCGCCTTGGTGATCTCGTGCGGCTTGGCGCCGCCGACGTTGATGATGATGAGGCGCAAGGCGCGACCGATGGTCGCGTTCGCCCGAAAGCCGTGGCCCAGGGCGTTGTGGCCGCAGTTCACGCCCAACGCCCCGCGGACCGGGCCGTTGAGAATCACCATCGGCGTCGCGGAAAACGTGGTCACGTTGATACCGTGAATGCAGAACTGCTCCTCGCACATGGCCTCGACGCCGGCCAGTACGACCGGAAAGTACGAAGCGTGACACCCCGCCATGACCGCGTTGATGGCGATCTTCTCGACCGTGGCGCGACCGTAGTTCGGCCCGATCTCCCCGATCAGTTCGTCGGGGTCGCGGCCCGTTGCGGCCAACATGCGCCGGACGCGGTCTTCGGTCGGCGGCACGACCGGCAGCCCGTCCGTCACCCCGCGTTCGTAGAGCGACTCGACCGGGTCGTCCGCGGTCCTGATGCGCGCGGAATGCAGGTCGGCGGTCTCCGGCATCGAGGCTCCTTCGACTGTCTTTCACTGCCTGGCTATTTGATCGCTTGCGGATTGATCGGCGAGCCCACGGCGCCGGTGATCGGCAGCGGCGGCGCCACGAACAGGAACTCGTACACCCCGTCGTTCGCGCAGTCCTCGGCCAAGCCCTCCAGGTCGAAAATCTCGCCGACCAGCACGCCGGCGTGCACGATCAAGATCATGTGCAGGGGCTGAAAGATGTCGGGCGTCTCGTTGGGGATCACCTCGGTGCCCCACGTGTCCGTGGCGTAGCCGGCGATCTCGTGTTCGCAGATCCATTGCGCGCAATCGACGCCCAGCCCTGGGGCCGAGCCGCCGCTGTATTCGCCCCAGCTTCCATCGGCGCGCACTTGGCCGATCTGGCCGGTCCGCACCAACACGATGTCGCCCGTCCCGACCGACACCTTGCCCATGGCCGCGGCCCCGTCCAGGTCTTCAGGATAAATGGCCTCGCCCGGTTCGAGCCACTGCTTGCCTTTGTAGCGCGGGATGTCGAGCAGGACGCCGCGCGACACGATCTTGTCCCTGGCGTTCTCCATGCCGTTCTTCTTGGCGCCGGTGCTGTTCACGTGGTGGGCTTCGTAGCCGTTGTACATCTTGCCCCGGTACAGGATGTGGGCGAGCGCGTCCCACTGCGTGGCGCATTGCAGCGGCATGGTCACCGCGTCGTCGGTGTACTGGATGTTGGGCAGGTGGTCCTGGGCGCCGATGCTCACGTCGCCGCCGTCCTGGAGCATGAAGTGGATCGGGTTGAAGCGCCCGAACGACCCGGTCTGCGGGCCGTTGTCGTCGAACGGAATGGCGAGGGAAGCGACCTTGCCCTGTTTGACGAGGCTGGACGCATCCACGATCTTCTGCGGGGTGATGTAGTTGAGCGTGCCGAGTTGATCGTCGTCGCCCCACCGGCCCCAGTTCTTGTACTTGTCGGCCAGCGCCTTCACGTCGTCCATCGAGAAGTGTTTCGGCATGAGTCGTCCTCCTGTTGGGGCTGTGTGTGGCATATCCACAGGCGATCCGTCAACGATGTCACAAAAAACCGTTTGACAGATCTTATCTGCTTAGGTATCTTCATTGTATCTACTGTCAGAGGAGAGAAGCCATGGAAACCCACTTGCGGAAATGGGGAAACAGCTTGGCCATACGTATTCCCAAACTCCTCGCCGCCCAACTGGGGCTGGTGAACCACTCGCTCATCGAGTTCTCATTACGCGGACAAGAACTCGTCATCACGCCGGCGAGACGCACTAACTTGAAGCTGTCCGACCTCTTGGCCGGAGTAACAGAGGAAAACCTACATGAGGCAATCGACACCGGCCCCGCGGTAGGAAGAGAAGCATGGTAGAAGCAGGCGGTTACGTCCCGAAGCGTGGCGAGGCAGTGTGGTTGAACTTCGATCCCCACGCCGGGCACGAACAAGCTGGGCGGAGACCCGCGGTCGTGCTCTCACCGGAAGCTTACAATGGAAGAGTCGGTTTGGCGATCTTCTGTCCAATCACCAATCAGGTGAAGGGATATCCTTTCGAGGTCGCTATTCCCCCCGGGCTGGACGTCACCGGCGTCATTCTATCCGATCAGATCAAAAACCTGGATTGGCGTGTACGGAATGCAACGTTATTATGCTCTCTTCCAATGGAGATTATTGATATGGTTTTGCAGAAAGCCGGAACACTCCTGGAACGGAAAGACGTGGCATAAGGCGAAGACGGACATCTGTGTCAATGACCTTCTCCAAGCTGCTGTTCCCAATGAAGTTCGGTAGAAAGTCCCAATTTTTAATTTTCGTTTTCTTACGTCCTTTGTTAATTGTTCTCTTAGAGTAAGAAGTTTTCCTTTTCCGTCATCTGTCGCCCTCTTTCCCCCGTAAGGACGACTGTCCTCGCTATTGTCGTCTCGTTCAGGGAGCACATCCGGCAGACCGGACGGCGCGAGCATATCGACTGCTCCGAAGGTTTGCTCGCCGGTTGTGGCGGTCGATATATTCCAGGCGTTTTATTCTCAAAGGAGACTCTCCTCGTCATTCCCTAACGAAGGGATTCATTGTTTTTTCCCGCCCGGAGACGCTGGTGTTCATTAAGTGCATACAAGGCTGTCAAGGCGCGTCTGCGTACGGTTCGTCCATGGGCACGAAGTCCGGTTCCCATCCGCAGGAGCGATCCAAAAGCGCACAGGTTTGACGATTCAACTACGCCAGACTCGCGCTGCAA
Source organism: uncultured Binatia bacterium (SeqCode) (assembly GCA_965200125.1). Classification (GTDB taxonomy): domain Bacteria; phylum Desulfobacterota; class Binatia; order Bin18; family Bin18; genus Bin18. Next base: position 3,186,063 of record OZ241332.1, read on the forward strand.
AGCGAGGAAAAATCGCACTCTCCGCATTTTTTGGCGGCAGGGGCAGGCTCGAGACGCATCTTGCGCAGCGCTGACGCTGCTTTCCTGGTCTTCTTCCGAACCTCGTCGATGAATTCTTCATCCACCACACGAGGTTTGGGGGCTCGTTCTTTCAATTCGTATGTCTCGACGAAATCCGGGTTGCGTCCGGTGAGCGTCTTGTAACCAAGGGCGTATGTATGCAGTTGTGCTTCGGTCACGTCCTCCTGATGGCTACGTTCATTGGACTTCAAATCCACGATTGTGGTCTGGTCCTTGTCCGTACGGCGGACCAGATCGATCCGTCCCTTGAGACTGACCCCATCGCCCAGGTGAACTTCCACAGCCTGTTCGGAGAATTCGATATGGCGAAATTCGTCGGCATTATCACGGATGTAATTCGTAATATCTCGGAGGGCTGCCTGTCTGAGCTTCTGACGCAGTTCGCCGAAAGCGTAGGGTGTCCGTAAGTGTCGATCAACCAGGTCCGGGACGTCCGTTTCGTGGACCTTCTTCCCCCGCATCGCACGATGATGTATCTCCGCCAACGCGTCGTGCAGTGATTTTCCGTATCCCATAGCCCGGTTGATGGGGCTATCGAATCCGTACAGGACCCGTAGCTTAAATTGGTACCCGCACTCGAATAGATATCGCAGCTCGGAAAACGAAAATTCCACGTTCGCAATTGCTATTCTCGGTTTCGGTCTCGTCCGTTTACGCTTGCGATAATCGGGTTGGTGACGCTCCACCCACGGAGAGGTCGAAATATCGTTCCAGAATTCTGATCCCCTGGCGTATCGGTTCCCCTTTCCTTCAATAGGAGCCCATGTCAGATGCAGAAATTTCTTGCTTCGGGTCATTGCTACATAAAACAACCGCCGTTCATCCTCGATCGAGCCATTATACCGTTCGGCGTTTTTGATGACTTCAGACGGAATCAGGTCCCAAATCCCGTTCCGTCTTTTCGACGGGGGAAACCGGTTTCTCAGCAGAGCAGGTAAAAACACCACCGGCCACTCGCGGCCTTTCGCCTGATGGACGGTCGTCACCTGTACTGCATCAGGGACGATCCAGTCACGGTCTTCCGACCCTTCACTATAAGAATCCTTGGCTTCATAGTAAAGAAATTTTGCAAATCCATAAAACCGATACATCGGTTTCGAGGCGAAGTGGATGGTCTCCCAATCCGAAATGATCTCGCTGAACCGTCCGAGATTGAAGAATACAACTTGTCCGCGGTCGTCAGGAACGTCCTCTTCGCATATTTCCGTCCGCTCCAGAAATTTCAGGAATATCTCTTGTATGCTCGGTAAACGGCTCTCATTTTCGGCATGCAGATTGTCGCGTATTCTCTTGATGTACCGCAGTGCACGGGTCAGTTGCGGTTTCGTAAGACCTAACTCGGAATTTTCCCATGATTGGCGGAGTTCCTTCGCCGTTGGCGGCTCCTCTTCGGTTTTGTTGATCCAGATCTTGTTGCCGGCGATGAAATGAAACAAATCGCGGGCCGCACGTACTTCTTTCGTCTCGAATAGATTGGTCAATCCAGTCACGATGAACGGAATACCTGCATCCTTCAGCGCCTGAGCTATGACCGAGCCGTTATGTTTGACACTGCGGAGCAGAATCGCCATGTCCGACCAGGAAAGTCCCCGCTGGCCGCTGCCATCGTTGAAGGCAACACCACGTAAAGACTTGGTGGTCTCAGCAATATATCCTGCCTCTTGCTCCGGTGAATCGAATGCCAAAGCTACCACATCCCCTGGCTCATAACGCTGGGCGTCTGCAAATTTCATAGCCTTGGGCAATCGTGAGGGGACCTGTTCAATGAAATCGGACGCCGTCTCAATGACGCCTCTACTGGATCGGAAATTCTCCTGTAGCCGGATCTGTTTGACGTCTGGATACCTGTCCTCGAACGTACGGATATTCTCGACGGAGCTTCCCCGCCATTGATAAATCGTCTGGTCATCGTCTCCGACGACGCACAAGCCTGCCCCCAGGCCGTGCAACAGCCGAATCAACTTCTCCTGTATAGGATTTACATCCTGATATTCATCAACGACAACGTATTTAATGCGATGGGATATTTGCTTACGGAGACGTTTACTTTTGCTCAATTCTTCGACTGTAATCTCCAAGATCGCCGAGAAGTCGAAATACGAATCCTTCGTTATTTGTGCGCGGTACTGTTCCAACCAACCAGCCACCAATCTGTAGGAAGGGTATCGGTTGTTGATCTCATCCTCACGTAACACGTTGAGGGCGGATAAATAGAGATTCGTGTCAATGCCTGGTTGAAGGGACCGAAGAGATACTCCGGAGAATTTTTTCGATTCCGTCAACCCTGTTTCCCTACTCTTGTCATTTACGTACAACACCCGCTGTATCGGCTTCAGCACCTCGTACTTCAGGTACTTCGGCACCTCGTTCTGCAATAATTCCAGGCAGAACCTGTGGATGGTGCCGACGTACATATCGGCAAGGCCGGTAATGTCGTTCGTCCGCTGAATGATGCGTTCCTTCAGTTCCACCGCCGCCTTGTTCGTAAACGTAAACGCAACGATGTTGCGCGGTTCCAGGCGGTTTTTGCCCCGCTTCGTCAGTAGATGGGCTACCCGTCGCGCTACGACTTCCGTCTTCCCCGACCCGGCACATGCAATGAGTTGCAGATTGCGCCCACTGTATTTCACCGCACGTTCTTGCGCCTTGGTTAGGTTCATTATGTCCCAAACCTCACCATTCCTCTCTCCCTACCGTAGTACCAGTGTCGATCTCATCATGCAGATCGTCCTGCGTCATCTCGATACGGAGGAAGGCGTCTTACCGGTCAGTTCCGTCCTTTATTCTGGCGCGTCCGCGTACGGTTCGTCCATGGGCACGAAGTCCGTTTCCCGCAACGCCGCCTCGGTCCACGCCTTCATGCCCGGCGTCGTGAGCAGCGCTTGCTGGTAGGCGTGGGGGGTCGCGTCCAGTCGTACCTCGTAGGTGACGAACCGCGAGGCCACTGGCGTGAAATAGGCATCCGCTGCCGACCATGTGCCGAACAGGAACGGGCCGTCGCCGCCGAATTGCGCCCGTGTCTCTCGCCAGCGCGCGGTGAGCCGGTCGATATCGCGCCGGACGTCCGGCGTCATGCCCTTGCCGGGATGACGGCTGCGGATGTTCATCGGCATCGCGTTGCGGAGCGCATGGTAGCCGGCATGAAACTCCGCCACCAGGGAACGGGCACGAGCGCGGGCAGTAGCGTCCGCCGGCCAGAGGGCCGCGCTCGGGTGCAGTTCGTACAGACGTTCCAGGATGGCAATCGTGTCGAAGGTGACGAAGCCTTTGCCCGGTTCACCCTCCCATAGTACCGGGACCAATCGCGTGGGCGACAGGGTTGCTATGTTGGCCGCCCAGTCGGTCGAATCGAACTTAACCTGACGTTCGGTAAACGGGATCCCCGCCTCGGTCATGGCGAGCCACGCCCGCAGAGACCAGGACGAGTAGTTCTTGTTGGCGATCACGAGGGTCAGCGGAGACATAGGGTCCATCGTACCGGCAGTCATTCAGGATGGACTAGCCACAGCCGGGGTTGGTGTCTAGCGAGGACCATCAGCCCGAGGTCATCCGCGCCGCTTCGTAGCCTTCGTCCGCAGCGAGATTCTTCCCGGTGGACGCGGTGACGGCCAAGGTATCGGCCCGTTCGTTTCCTTCGTCGCCGGCGTGTCCCCTCACCCAGCGGAACACTACCGAATGGGTCTCGATAAGGTCCAATAGCCGCGCCCACAGATCGGGGTTCTCCGCCTTCTCCCGCTTGTTCCGGCGCCAGCCGTTGGCCCTCCATCGTCTAGCCCAGCCCTTGTTCACTGCATCAACGACGTACTTGGAGTCGCTGTACACGGTCACGGCGCACGGCTGTTTCAACGCCTCGAAACCGGCGATGACGGCCAGCAGTTCCATGCGGTTGTTGGTCGTCCTGCGAAAGCCGCCGCTCAGTTCGGTACGACGGTTGCCGAACTGCATCACCGTACCGTATCCGCCCGGACCAGGGTTGCCGGAACAAGCGCCGTCGGTGTGCATGATGACGTGCTTCATGGCCGGGGGCTTATTAGTCATCCTCGTTCTTCGGCGCGGTTCGCTCAATAAGGGCGTGCAGGGTAGTCATGGTTTCCACTCTCCCTCTCCCTAGCCCTTTCCCACAAGGAGAGAGGGGATCTAATAAGCAAAAGAACATCTTTGAGAAGCTATCAATTTTGGCCGAGTCGGTCACCGGGGGCGAGCCGATGCCCCTTCACGAAAGCGGCGATGGGAAGGGCTTTCTTGCCTTCGAGTTGGACCGCGCCGATGCCGAGATTCCCATCACCAGTGGCAACGCTGAGGAAGTCATCGTACAGATCGATGATTGTACCGGGAGCCGCGGGCGGCGACCTGCTGTCTTCGCGCATGCCGTTCTGAACGTGCGCAGCCAGGATTTTCAGGCGTTTGCCGGCAAGCCACGTATAGGCAGACGGCCACGGGTTGAACGCACGCACGCGGCATTCGATCTGGACCGCGGGACGAGACCAGTCGATTTCGCCGTCCTCTTTGCGCAGTCGGGGCGTGTAGGTCGCGGCGCGTTCGTCTTGGGGGACGGCAGTCAGCCGGCCGGTCTTCAAGCCCTGGATCGCTTCGACTAAGGCGTGGGCGCCCAGATTGGCAAGGGTATCGTACAGGCTGCCGCCGGTCTCGTCCGATTTCAGAGCAACCGCCTTTTGCAACAGGATGTCGCCGGCGTCCATCTTTTCGTTGATCTGCATGATCGTGACGCCGGTGCGTGTTTCTCCGCGGGCAATGGCCCACTGGATGGGCGCGGCGCCGCGATATTCGGGCAGCAGCGAGGCGTGGACGTTGATGCAGCCGCCTCGCGGCAGGGCGAGCACCGCGTCGGGCAGGATTCTTCCGTAGGCCGTGACCACGATCAGGTCGGGCCGCCAAGTCCGGAGACGTTCTATAACGTCGTCGGTCCGAATCGAATCCGGCTGAAATATCTGTACACCGTGCGCGAGGGCGCAGACCTTGACCGGCGGGGCGTGCAATACCATGCGCCGGCCTGCCGGCTTGTCCGGTTGCGAGATGACCCCGACGACTTCGTCTTCGCCGTCGAGCAACGCTTGTAGCGGGGGCACCGCAAAGTCGGGCGTGCCCATGAAGACGAGGCGAAGCGGTCGGGATGTACCGCGTAGGGCGAGCGGGGTCGGCATGGTCGGCTGATGGACAGCAGTGGCGCCTTCCCCCTCTCCCACCAGGGGAGAGGGGAAGAAGAGGAGGCGGGGACCGCGATTTCAAACTGAGACACTATAAGGAAGGCCGCGGCTCAGATGCCCGAAGCGCCGTTCGCTTTGGACGACGAGTCGCGTTCCAGCGGCCGGCCCTCGCGGATGAGCTTCTTCACGCGGCGGGTGTAGAGTTCGCGTTTGAGCCGGCTGATGCGGTCGATGAACAGCTTACCGTCCAGATGGTCGAGTTCGTGTTGCAGACAGATGGCCAACAGGTCTTCGGCCTGGAGAGTGATTTCTTTCTGGTCTACGGTCCACGCCTTCACCTCGACCTTGGCCGCGCGCTCCACCTCGGCCACGTAATCGACCACACTCAGGCAGCCTTCTTCCCACACGACGGCGCCTTCGCGCGCCGTGATGCGCGGGTTCACGAGCTGGAGCAGTTCCTTCCCGGGTGTTTCCGGGTCGACGTCCAGAACGACGACGCGATCCTGCGAACCGATCTGCGTGGCCGCCAAGCCGATGCCCGGCGCGGCGTACATGGTCTGGGTCAGGTCTTCGACGAGCGCGGCAAGCTGGCCGTCGATCTGTGCGACGTCCGCAGCCGCTTTCTTGAGACGCGGGTCCGGGAAAGTCAGAATTTCGCGGATCATGGCGCGCGTCTATACCACGCTGTACGGATCGGTATCAATGATGAGCCGCACGCTGCGCGGCGGTTTGGCGCGCTCGAACGCGTCTCGCCCCTGCTCGATCAGGTCGTGGGCGCGTTGCCGATGCGGCCCCTTGACCAGCAGTTGCCAGCGCACCTGCCCCTTGATGCGCTCGATCGGCGCGGGCGCTGGGCCCAACACGCGCGGACGCCGGCTGCCGGCCGACGAGAACTCGTCCGATTGCAGCAGCCGGTCGAGTCCGTCGGCGAATAAGCGGGCCGCGGCCTCGACCCGTTTGCCATCGCGCGCCTCGAAGCGGACGTTGATGAGGCGCGTGAACGGGGGATAGCCGAGCTGTTTGCGATACCGCTGCTCCTGCGCGGCGAAGCCGGCGTAGTCGTGGCGCGCCGCGCAGCGGATGCTGTAGTGCCGCGGGGCGTAGGTCTGGATGATGACGGTGCCGAGGTCGTGGCCGCGGCCGGCGCGGCCGGCGACCTGCGTCAACAATTGGAAGGTGCGCTCCGCGGCGCGGAAGTCGGGCCGGTTGAGACTCACGTCGGCCAGAATGACGCCGACCAGCGTCACGCCGGGGACGTCGTGCCCCTTGGCGACGAGTTGGGTGCCGATCAGCACGTCGAACTCGTGCGCCCGCCACGCACGCAACAGCTTGGCGAGACTGCCGCGGCGCCGGACGGTATCGCGGTCGAGGCGGGCGATCCGCGCGTCGGGCAGGACGTGCACCAGCGCCGCCTCCACCTGCTCGGTGCCAATGCCCGTTCCGTCCAGCGCCGGCTCGCGGCACGCCGGACAGACCCGGACGTTGCGCCGCGTATATCCGCAATAATGGCAGCGGAGTTGCCCGCGCTGGCGGTGGAGGGTCAGGCTGACGCTGCAATGCGGGCAGGACAGCGGCTCGCCGCACGCCCGGCACTGGACGTAGGTCGCATAGCCGCGGCGGTTCAGGAACAGCACGCTCTGCTTTCCGGCTTGGTGGTTGGCCGCCAGCGCGGCCTTGAGCCGGGCCGAAAAGGTCGGCGCGGTGTCCTCTCCGCGAAACTCCTTGCGCAGATCGATGACTTCCACCTTTGGCAACGGGCGCTCGGCTATCCGCTCCGGCAGGCTCAGTGGGGTGTACTGCCGGGTTTTGGCATGCGTATAGCTTTCGAGCGCCGGCGTGGCCGAACCGAGCACGACCGGGCAGGCGGCGATTTTGCCACGCACGACGGCCAAGTCCCGAGCGTTGTAGCGGATGCCTTCTTCCTGCTTGTAGGCGGCGTCGTGCTCTTCGTCCACGACGATGAGCCCGAGGTTGCGGACCGGCGAAAAGACCGCGGACCGCGCCCCAACCGCCACGACCGCGTCCTGCCGGGCGATCCGCGTCCATTCCTCCCAGCGCTGCTTCTCGGTCATGGCGCTGTGCAGCACGCCGACCCGACCGCCGAACCGCTCTTGGGCCTGCGCGAGGAGTTGGTGGGTCAGGGCAATCTCCGGGACGAGAAAAACGACGCTTTTTCTATGGTGCAACGCATATTCGGCCGCGGTCAGATAGACTTCGGTCTTTCCGCTGCCGGTCACGCCGTGCAACAGAAAGACGGCGAAACGCTGAGCATCGAGGGCGCCGCGTATTTCGTCACATGCGGCCTGTTGGGCGTCGGTCAGCCGCGGACGGGTGGTTTCGGATACGGCGTCGGATGATTCCGATTGGTCTCCCGGCAGCACGATCTTCCGCGGGCGTGGGAACGATTCGGTAACTTTAATGAGGGCGCGCGCCTGCAACCGCTCCAACGCTTCTTTCACCCCTTTTCCGGGCAACCGCCGCTGTAAACTCCTGACGGCCACGCGCTTCTTGGCGGTCACGTGTGCCAAGACGTCCACTTCGGTCCGACTCAATTGGGCGGGTAAAGGCGTCTCGACTCTATCCGAATCCCGTTCCTTTTCGGCGGTCGGTGCCTTCCGCGTCCGGTTCTTCCGGCTCGGGAGGGTGACGACGAGCGAACTCTGACGCCGGGCAGGCTGGGGAAGTATCGTCCGAAGGACCGCGGGACGGAGAGAAAAATAGTACGATGACATCCACTCCGACAATTTTCTCATGTCTTCAGTAAAAACAGGCACTTCGTCTATGACATCGAGAATGTCCCTGAGATTTTTCCCTTCGATCAGATCGGCCCTGACGTCCAAACTATCTACAATTCCCGTTATTTTTCGGCTATTTACGGGAACTATGACGCGGATGCCGGCACGGACGCGCGGCTGCAAGGCGTCCGGGACGCGATAGACGAGCGCGTTCTTCCGCCCGACCGGCGCGGTCAGGGAGACCCTCGCCAAACGAAATTTTCCGGAATATTCGTCGTTCAACATTTGACAAACTGCTTTTTGTATTGCATAGTAAGTGCTCGAAAAAATTGAGATTACGGTGTTCACAGAAAAACACCGAAACAACCCGGCCCATGAACGTCAACCCGATTCGCGAGATCACGTCGTTCTTTACGTTCGGCGCGCGACGAGGCTACATCAGCCTGGATATCGGTTCAAGCGCGATCAAATTGCTCGAAGTGCACCCGCACGGCTCCAATCTCACCGTCATCAACGCGGGCGTCGTTCCCCTTCCGCAAAACGCCGTTTCAGACAACTTGGTCAAGGATGCCGGGGCCGTGACCCAGGCGATCGGGACCTTCCTGGAAGACCATCGCGTTCGGACAACGAACGTCGTGACCGCCATGCCCGGGCCGTCGGTCATCGTCAAGCGTATCGCCTTGCCTCCACAAGAGCCCGAGGCGCTCGAAGAGACGGTCTTTCTCGAAGCCGGGAACTTCGTACCCGAGCGTCTCGACGACGTGAGCCTGGATTACCAAGTGCTTGACCATAACGCGAAGACCGACCTGCTCGACATCCTGCTCGTCGCGGTCCGCAAAGAGGTGATGCAGAGTTACCTGACCGCGGTGCGCGCCGCCGGCCTCGTCCCGACGATCGTGGACGTGGATTATTTCGCGCTGGAAAACATGTTCGAGGCGAATTACGACCCCGACCCGGCCGACGTCGTGGCGCTGGTCGATCTCGGCGCCCGCTACACTTCCATCAACCTTCTTCAGCGCGGGTGTTCGATCTTCACCGGAGACGTGCCGCTCGGGGGCAACCATTTCACCGCCGGGCTGCGCCAGGAATTGGGCGTGAGCCTCGCGCAAGCCGAAGAGGCGAAGCGGGCCGGGCGCTTGGCGGGCTTTCCGCGTGACGTCGTCGAGCGCGTCCTGTCCGTCACGAGCGAGCAACTCCTCGACGAAATCCAGCATACGCTGAATTTCGTCCAGAGCGGCGTGCAGGCGCAACCGCCGGGCTGTGTGTATCTCAGTGGAGGGACGGCCGGATTGCCGGGATTGGCGGACCGGTTCGCCGACCGGCTGCGGGTTCCGGTCGAGGTCGCCGACCCGTTCCGCAATCTGGACAAAGGGCGCCGGCTCGACGCGGACTTCGTTGCCGAACACGCCGCGGCGTTCGCCGTGAGCGTCGGACTCGCCACGCGCCGGGTGGGGGACAAATGATCCACATCAACCTCCTCCCGGTATCGCAGCGCGAGATCGGCCCTTCGAGTCGCAGGGAGATCGCGGTTGCCGTAGGCGTCCTCGGGCTGACGTTCGCGGTCGTCGCCGGGCTGCATATCGTTCAGTCGCGGGAACTGGCCGCGGCGCAGGCCGCGGTCGCCGAACTTCGGCAGGATCTGCGCCGGCTCCGCCAGGAGCATGCCGGCCTGGACGCGCTGGTGCAGAAAAAGGCGCTGTTGGAGCAGAAGCTTCGGGTCGTCGCTGCGCTGACCGATCCGCAACGCCGCACCGCGCCGGTCGGATTGCTGAGCGATCTCAGCCGGACGACGCCGGACGAATTGTGGTTGACCGAGTTCACGCAGGACGGCACGACCGCCACGATTCGCGGGAACGCGCTGGACAATCAGCGCATTGCCGAGTTTGCCGGAAGTTTGCTGGATTCTGCATACTTCCAGAACGTGGAGATTCGGGAGACCGTCCGCCAGCCGCTCCAGCCCGACGACGCACGCCAAGTGACGCGGTTCCATATAGAGGCCGCGGTTTCGATCTTCGCGGCGGACACGCAGCGCGAGACGGCGCGGGACGCCTAGTCATGCACGATCTCGTTCGTGAATTGCGGGAACTGATCGAACGGCGCCGCGCGTTCAGTTACACCCTGGCGGTGACGCTGATCCTCGGCGTGTACGCATTCGGGTTCTACCTGCCGGCCACCCGCGACGTTGCCGAGGCGCGCCAGCAGGCCGAACAACTCCGCAGTGAGCGAACCAGACTGCAGAAGACATTGGACGCCAGCGGCGACCTCGCCGCGGCGACATCCGAGGTGGAAGCGGCGCTCGAGACCGCCCAGGCCCAGCTTCCCCGGCGGAAGGAAGTCCCCGAACTCCTGCGTCAGGTTTCGGCGCTCGGACACGCCGCGGGGCTCGACATCCTGCTGTTTCGACAGGAACCCGAGCGGCGACACGAACTGTACGCCGAGGTACCCGTCCAGATGGCGGCACGCGGCGGCTACCACCAACTGGCGGTCTTCTTCGACGAGATCGGCCGGCTGAGCCGCATCGTCAACGTGACCGACCTGAGTATAAAGGCCGCCGGTACGGGTGGCCCGCGGCCGGTCGTCCACGCCGCCTTTTCCGCGGTCACGTACCGGTTCGTGGAGAACGCCACGGCTGCCGAGCCCGGCAAGAAAACGCAACCCAGTCGAAAGCGAGTCTGAAGTCGCCATGCGACCTGCCGTGCGTACATACTTGCGACTGTCGTTCGCCGCTTGGCTGGCTATGCCCGCCGCAGCGGCGATCTCCGACTCCGAAGGCTGGACCTCGGACGAACGGACGAAGCCTACGCACGACGCCTCCGAGACGTACGACCCGGCCGGCCGGCGCGACCCCTTCCAGTCGCCGTTTCGTACCGCCGTCGAACCGCGACCGGTCGAAAAAGACGCGCCACCGCTCCAGCGGTACGAGCTGGGCCGATTCGAGATGGTCGGCGTGGTCTGGGGTGCAGCAACGCCCGCGGCGCTCGTGCGGAGCCCGGACGGCCGCAGCCATATCGTCAAAGTCGGCGTCCGCATCGGCACACACGGCGGTATCGTTCGGACGATCGAGCCAGGACATATCACCGTCGAAGAATACCCGACCGATTGGTACGGCAACCGCCGGCCGCGGACGCGCGCCATTTCGCTGGCCGCGGAAGGAGCACCGTAAAACGAGCGCCGTTGACAGCCCGGTGGCTGATGAGGATGTGGGGATGCGGAACGTGCTGTACGGACAGCCATTGCGGCTGGTGGTCCTACCCTGGGTCTGCCTGACGGCCTGGGCGTGTACGCCACAGTGGCGCGGCACCGCGGGGAGCGGACTCGCCCCGCGGGTACCGAACCCTGTCGCGAAGCCGGGGACACCTGCCGCCTCTCCACAGCCGACGGATCGAGGCGGGACACAGGAGACGGCCGAGGTTCCTCCGAGCGATTCAGCCCCTCCTCCCATCGAAATAGAACAGGCCGCCGAACACGCGACCGCTTCACCAGCGCCGAGTCCCGAAGTCGAAGGCGACACCCCGAACCGGCCGCGTTACACCGGAGAAAAAATCTCGCTCGACTTCAACGGTGCCGACATTCACGACGTACTGCGCGTGCTGGCCGACGTGAGCGGCCTGAACGTCGTGACGACCGACGACGTACAGGGCCGCCTGACGTTACGCCTGGTCGAAGTACCGTGGGACCAGGCGTTGGCCGTGGTGCTGCATGCCCACGGCTTGGAGCAGGTCGAAGCGGGTAACGTCGTGACGATCTCGACGACCGAACGTCTGGAAACGGAACGTCGCGCGCGACTGCGGGCCAGAGAGGCCGAATTGAAGCTGGCTCCATTCGAGACCGCGTACGTCAAGATCAACTACGTCAAGGCGACCGACATCGTGGACTTGATCAGCCGCGAACACGGTCCGACCGAATCCGCGGAGCGGGACAGGCAGCGCATAGCAGGGAAACCGGCCCGGTCCGGTCACGACGGCGCCGCCGGCACGGACGCCCAGGTCGCCCTGATGTCGCCCGGCGGCACGATCGCTGCGGACGACACCGCGAACGTCGTCATCATTCGGGACGTTCCGGACAACATCGCCGCGGTCCGCGAACTGATCCAACACGTCGATATCCAAATGCCGCAGGTGCTGATCGAGTCCTACATCGTGACGGCGAACGGCAACGTCAGCCGCTCGCTGGGCATTCAATGGGGCTATCAGTACACGGCCGGCCCCGACACTGGAAATCCGACCGGCGTCAATTTTCCGGGCCGGGTCGGCATCACCGGACGGAAGACCACGAACCCGGAGGACTTCCCATTCATCGCCGACTTCCCCGCCAGAGCCGCCGGCGCCGCCACCCTGGACCTGTTTCTCGGCTCGGTGGGCGGCTCCAGCAAGCTCAACGTGCGGCTCAGCGCCCTGGAATCCGAGGGGCGCGCACGGGTGATCTCGCGGCCGCGCGTGGTCACGCTGAACAACGGCGACGCGCTGATCGAGTTGCGCCGCGAGGTGCGCGTACCGGTCACGGCCGGGAATCTCACGGTCGGCGGGGCCGGCACCCGGGGCGGCGGAGAGGCGTTCGAGGAATTCGACGTGGGCATCCGTCTGAAGGTGTCCCCGCAGATTTCGTCGGACGGCTTCGTGCTGCTGGATATCGAGGCCGAAAGCAGCGAGTTGACCGATTCGAGCGTGACGACGACCGCCGCCTCATCCACGGTGCCCAACATTCCCGACGTGCTGTCCCGCACGACCAACTCCCAAGTCTTGATCCGCGCCGGTTCGACGTTCGTATTGGGCGGCATCCTGCAAGACAACCTGGACCGCCGCGAGAGCGGCATTCCGTATCTCCGCCACGTGCCCGGTCTGGGCTGGCTGTTCAAAGGCAAGACCGACCGCAGAACCAAGGATGAGTTGATGATCTTCCTGACGCCGAGAATCGTGGCCGGCGTCTCCACCGCGAGCTTGCCGTCGTCGGGGCAGCTCTGGAAGAGCCGACCGCGGGCCGAGGCGGAGTCGTAAAGCACCGCGAAGGTCCGATGGAGCAGAGAGGGTACGACCGAACACGAGGGGAAACGTCAATAGTGAAGACAGAAACCCAGAATCCAGATGCCTAAGAACTCACGGTGGAGTGGAAGCGGAGTGGTGGGAGTTCTTAGACCTGTGGATTCTTCAGACCTGCCGATGGGGAGACGTGAAGGGAGGTGACGACGGAAGACGCCGCGAAGGTAGGGACACTCGGAGGCTTGGCCGCCAAGCGTGGTGGTGAGGTGGTGGTGGAGTGGCATACGGAAATGCGAATTTCTTGGCCCCGAGCCTCCGAGCGTCTCTATCAGATGTGGTTGGGGTACGAAGGAGTGGTGGTGGAAGTGGTAGAGACGAATATAGGGGCGGAGTCTTACCCCCTCCGCCCCTATACGCCGAACGTACGGAGGAGCCGACGACGAGACAAACCAGGGAGACCGTCACTCCGGACGCGTGAGAATGATCTTCACACACGGTAGGGAGTCGCAGGGGGAAACTCTCGAAAGCAAGGGGAATCCCATACAAGAGGATCCTAACGGTCAAAGGCTGGAGGTGGGGTGCGAAGGCCAGGGTGACAGCGGGGTTCGTTTCGACAGGCTCAACGAACTGAGGGTTGGGGAAGGTCCCTGCGCTTGCGGTACCTTGAGATCGGTCCCTGAGCCTGTCGAAGGGTGTCGAAAGGTCGAAGGGTTTTCGACCAAGGGACGCGAGACGCAAACCAGAGAAAATTCCAGGATCATCCTGTTATGGAATTCCCGAAGCAGAACAGGGGTTGTGGTGGTTGAGGTGGGGTGGAAGCGGCGGCGACCGTATGGCCGCCGCCTGGGCCAGGGAGTTTTGCGCAGTGGGGTTGCGAGGCGGTTGGCGTGTCAGGCTACGCGCCCGCAATCGGTGGCTGGCAACGTGGTTGATGAGGAGGAGCCACGGCAAAACTCCCTGGCAGTTCGGCACGACTCAGGGATGACGGGAAGACGTTGATTCAGGATCGTCCGGTCTGTCATTTTCTTCTTCAATCCGGTGGGGCGACGACGCTTTCCGTGAAATCCATAAGGACCGCCCCGAGTTCTTTCGCCCTCGAATGCGCGTTCGTATAGCGCAGGCGCCAGCCTGAGACAATCGCCGCGGCCGGCTCGGATACGCGGATGAGTGTACGCACCATCGTCTTGGCCGGCTTCATGGGAACCGGCAAGAGTGCGGTCGGCCGGCGGTTGGCCGCGCGGCTCGACCGGGAGTTCGTCGATACCGACGCGCTGGTCGAGCGGGACGCCGGGAAGTCGATCGCCCGGATCTTCGCCGACCACGGAGAGGCCGAATTTCGCGCACGCGAGCGGCGAGCCGTTCGCCGCGCCGTCGAAGGGCGCGATGAAGAGGCGGGACGAGTAGTTGCCGTGGGCGGCGGCGCCATTCTCGACGAGGAAAATCTGGAAGCGATGCGGGCCGGTGGGCCGGTCGTCTGTCTGACCGCACGGCCCGAGGTCATCCTGACCCGCGTGGCCGACGATACCGGCCGGCCGTTGCTACAAGGCCCGCGGCCGCTCGAAACCATCGGCGCGCTCATGGCCGAGCGCGCCGATGCGTACGCGCGCGCGGACGTCACGATCGAGACGTCGGATCTGACGCCCGACGAGGGAGTCGAACACGTTCTGAACGCCTTGGCAGACAAGGGTTTCCGCCTGTAGAACGGCAGCGATGGATACGCTCAGCGTCAGTCTGGGGCCCCGCTCCTATCCCATCCACGTCGGATCGGGGATTCTGCGCGATCTTGGGTCCTTCCTGCAACGCCAGCGGTTTTCCCCGGGCCGGGTCGGCATGGTCACCGACTCCCACGTCGGCCGCCACTATCGGGAGCCGGTCGTCGGCCGGCTGCGCGCCGCGGGGTTCCAGCCGGTGGTGATCGAGATTCCCGCCGGCGAGGAGCACAAGAACCTGGCGTGGCTCACCTTCTTGTACGACAAGCTGGTGGACGAACGCCTGGAGCGGAACGCGCCGCTACTCGCGTTGGGCGGCGGAGTGATCGGCGACCTGACCGGCTTCGCTGCGGCCACGTTCCGCCGCGGGGTGCCGTTCGTCCAGATCCCGACCAGCCTGCTCGCCCAGGTCGATGCCAGCGTGGGCGGAAAGACCGCGGTCAACCATCCATCCGGAAAGAATCTGATCGGCGCATTCTATCAACCCCGGCTGGTGGTCATCGACGTGGAGACGCTCAAGACGCTGCCGCGGCGCGAGTTTCTGTCCGGCGTGGCCGAGGTCATCAAGTACGGGGTGATCCTGAGCCCGGAACTCTTCGGCCTGCTCGAAGAGGAACTCCCGGCTCTGCTCGGCCAGAAACCGGGGCTGTTGACCTCGATCATCAAGACGTGCTGCCAACTCAAGGCGCTGGTCGTGGAGGAGGACGAGACCGAAGGCGACTATCGCGCGATTCTGAACTTCGGCCACACTCTGGGCCACGCCATCGAAAGCGCGACCGACTACAAGCGGTTTCTGCACGGCGAGGCCGTGGCGATGGGGATGGTCTTCGCCGTCCGGCTGTCGCAGCAGCGCGGGCTGTGCCGTCCGGCTATCCGCGATCGCGTCATCCGTCTGATCCGGGCGGCCGGTCTGCCCGTCGAGACGCCCGACGACTTGGCGCGCGAGCATCTGCGCATCGGCATTCAGGCCGATAAGAAAGTCACCGCAGGAAAGATAAAGTTCGTCTGCCTCGAAGACATCGGCCGGACGCGCTTCGCGTTCCTCGGCGCCGACGAAATCGTCGGACATCTCTACGCCGGTCAGGGACGGCGCGGGTGACACTGCGCCCGCCCCTCCAGCGTTGACGCTCTCCCGGGCGCTTTATAGTCTGCCCGCGTGGCGAACCGAAAGAAATCAGGCCCCTCGACGGCCCGAAAACCGCTGCCGAAGCGGCCGCGGCGTGAGGCGTCCGCCGGCGGGTCGGAACGGCGGCCGAAGCGCATTCAGAAGCGCCGGCCGGTCGGCCGTCGAAGGAAATCGCCGTGTCCGCACGCGCCCCACTGCCACGGCTGCCCGTTCGTATCGCTGCCCTACCCCGAGCAACTGGACAAGAAACAGGCCGCGGTAGGCGAAGCGTTCGCCGCGTTTCCGTCGTTGCGCGACGTCGACGTGCCGCGGCCGCTCCAATCCCCGCGCAGGTTCGGCTACCGCGGCCGCGTGAAACTGGCCGTGCGCCGGGTCGAAAGCAAAACCCGTATCGGGCTCTACGTGCCGGACACCCACGACGTGTTCGACGTGTCCGACTGTCCGGTCCACCCGCCCGAGCTCAACCGCATCGTCCACTACCTCCAACGGGCCATTCGGCGCTTCCACGTCACGCCCTACGAAGAAGAGCGCGATACCGGCCAACTGCGCTACATCGACCTGCGCTACAGTTTCTGGCAACGCAAAGCGCTGCTGACGCTGATTACCCGGCACATGGACTTTCCACAGGTGCCGGAGTTGGCCCGGCATCTCGGCCAGCGCTTTCCGTTTCTGAGCGGCATCGTCCAGAACGTCAACGACCGGCCGGGCAACGCGATCTGGGGCAAGCGGTTCCGCCCGCTGCGCGGCCGTGATTCTCTGCTCGAACGCATCGGCCATTTGCATCTGAGCCTGCCGGCGGACGGGTTCTCCCAGGTCAATCCGCCGGTCGCCAGGGCCATGTACGAAACCGCCGCGGAATGGGCGCACCTTACCGGCCAGGAGGTCGTGATCGACGCGTACTGCGGCCTCGGCCCGCTCGCCCTGTACTGCGCCCATAAGGCTAAACTCGTTGCGGGTATAGAGGAAAACGAACGCGCGGTGAGTACGGCGAAACAGAACGCGCGCCGCAACGGCTATCACAACACCCGGTTCTTCGCCGGCGACGTGGCCGAAAAGATAGAGGAAGTTGCGAACTCCCTGCCCCCCGTCGACGTGATGCTGCTGAACCCCCCGCGGCGGGGTCTGAGTCCTGACGCCTTCGAAGCGGTGGTCGCGGCCCGGGCTCCCCGGCTCGTGTATGTATCCTGTTCTCCTGCGACGCTGGCCCGCGACCTCGACCGGTTCGGCGAAGCCGGCTATGGAGTCGAGCGGGTCCAGCCGTTCGACATGTTTCCACAGACCGACCAGGTGGAAACCATCGCGCTCCTCCAGCGTACCGGAGAAACGGCGTGACCCGTTCCGAATCCGAACGCCGGTCCGGCCATTCCGTCCAACCCGTCCAACCCGTCACTTGGCTACAGGCTGAAGGGTGGGAAGCATTTCCCGGCTTGCTCCACGGCTTTTCGCGGCGTCTGCCCGACCGACGGCTTCTGGCGGACCCGGCCGCGGTTGGAGCATCCTTGGGCGCCCCGGAGGCGAGATTACGGACCCTCAATCAGGTGCACGGCAGGACGGTCGTACAGGTAACGGACGAACCGCATGCCCGCACGCCCTCCGCAGACGGTATGCTCACGACCGCGCCGAACGTTCTACTCGGCATTGTGACCGCGGACTGCGTCCCCGTACTGCTCGTTGTCCCGGAGCGGCGCGTAGTGGGCGCGCTGCACGCCGGCTGGCGCGGAACGCAGCAGGCTATCTGCCTTCACGGCGTGGAACGCTGCGCCGAGCTCTGGGATGTCGAACCCGACCGGATCCATGCGGCGCTCGGCCCCGCAATAGACGGCTGTTGCTACGAGGTCGGCCGCGACGTCGGTGGGCCGATGGCTGCGCGCTGGGGCGACGGCACAGCGTGGCGTCCGCATGGAGAGAAAGGCTATCTGGACCTGCGCAGCATCAACCGGACACAACTCATGCAGGCCGGAGTGCCCGCGGAGCACGTCCAGCGCGTCGGGGGCTGTACCTATTGCTGCGGCGGGGAGTTTGCCTCGTACCGCCGAGAAGGCGCCAACGCCGCACGGCAACTCAGCGTCATCGGCTGGGGTTCCTCGACCGGTGTATCAAACTGAATTCCAGCGGCAGGAGCGAACCTCGGATGCGTATAGCCGTGCTTGGAGGCGGGGGATGGGGCACCACGCTGGCAGGATTGCTGGATTCGGCAGACCACGACGTGCGGCTCTGGGTCCGGCGGTCGTCCCTCGCTCGCGAAATTGCAGCGACGCGCGAGAATACGGCCTATCTGCCGGGCGTCCGGGTATCGAACACTGTAGATATCCACGCCGACCTGTCAGTTGCGATCTCCAATGCTGAACTGCTGGTCGTTGCCGTCCCATCCCACGCTGTCCGCAAGTTGGGCGAAACGTTGGCCCCCCTGTTGAACGACGCCCCGCTGCTAGTCAGCACGAGCAAGGGGGTCGAGCCGACCACGCTGCAAACCATGAGCAGCGTACTGGCCGACGCCCTACCTGCAGCTTTGACGGACAACGTGAGTGTCTTGTCGGGTCCCAGCTTCGCAGCCGAGGTCGCCCGCGGCCTGCCCACCGCGGTGACGGTTGCCGCCCACAACCACGCCGTAGCAGAGAAAGTACAAACCGCGTTTTCGGCGCCGACCTTCCGCGTGTACACCACGACCGACGTGACCGGAGTCGAAGTCGGCGGCGCGGTCAAGAACGTGATCGCCCTGGCGGTCGGTGTGAGCGACGGCTTGGGTTACGGCTACAACGCACGTGCGGCCCTGATTACGCGCGGCATGGCCGAGGTGGTGCGTCTGGCGCGCCGTATGGGCGCCCAGGCGCAAACTTTGTCCGGCCTGTCGGGCATGGGCGATCTGATTCTGACCTGTACGAGCGACCTGAGCCGAAACCGCAACGTCGGCCTCCGGCTCGGCAGAGGCGAGTCGTTGGACGCCATCCAGCACTCGACGATGACGGTGGCCGAGGGGATTCGTAATTGCCGCTCGATCCTGGACTTGGCCCGCAGTCTGGACGTCGAAATGCCCATCGTCGAACAGACCTGCGCCCTGGTCCACGACGGGAAGCCTCCCACACAAGTCGTGACTACTCTGCTGTCGCGGCAGACCAAGCCCGAGTTTCCGTAAAGGTAATTTCTTTAAGGGAATTACGTACAAGAGGATCCTAACGGTCAAAGGCCGGGGGTGGAGTGCGAACGCCGGGGTGACATCGGGGTTCGTTTCGATGGTTCGATCCTTCGACAAGCTCAGGACACCGCAAGCTCAACACACCGCAGGCTCAACGAACTGAGGGCTACCGGATGAACAAGAGGAATTGGCCCGTGGCACGAATCGAAGGCTTCTCCATCAGCAACTATAGGGTGCTGAAAAGCGTCATTCTCGGCAACCCGTTCAATGTCCAAGACGTCGATCCCCTGACTCCAATAACCGCGGTCATCGGCAAAAACGGAGCCGGCAAGAGTTGTCTGTTCGACGCATTCGGATTTCTTGCCGACTGTCTGAAATCGGGCGTCGAAGAGGCGTGCGATACCCGAGGCGGATTCGAGCGTCTTCGTTCTCAGGGCAGCGATGACCCGATTCGGTTCTTGGTCTGTTATAGGGAAGACCCGAATGCCCAACCCATCACCTACTGGTTGTTTATTGACCTGGATGATGCGGGCCGGCCCAATGTTTCATATGAAGTCCTTCACCAGCGCGGACAAGGACGAGAAAGCAGCCAGTCCTTTTTTATCTTAGGTAGTGTCGAAGGCCGGGGATGGGCGTGGAAAGGAAATGCGCAAGGGCAACGGATTGACGAGGTAAATCCGTTTCTGTCCGATCTGGATGCGTTCACAGACCAGATCAAGAGTCCGCCGACCGACGAGAAAAACAGAGAATGGGAAGCCTTCGAACTCGAGGACAGCCGCACGCTCGCCATCACGACGATCGGCGCGCTGAAACAACACCCCCGCATCGCGGCATTTCGCCGGTTCATCGAAGGCTGGTATCTGAGCTACTTCACGCCGGACGCGGCCCGCGGCTTGCCCTTGGCCGGTCCGCAGCCACACCTGAGCGTCCACGGCGACAATCTCGCCAACGTCGTACAGTTCATGGAACGTGAACATCGGGACACGTTCGACGACATCCTGCAGCAGATTGCCGGCAAGGTGCCGGGCATCGACCGCATCGACACGCAACGCAGCCCGGACGGGCGCCTGTTGCTGCGCTTCAACGACCGGGGCTTTACCGACCCGTTCTACGCGCAGCAGATGTCCGACGGGACGCTGAAGCTCTTCGCCTATTTGTTGCTGTTGGCCGATCCCACGCCGCCGCCGTTCATCTGCATCGAAGAACCGGAGAACGGCCTGTATCACAAGCTGTTGGAGGTGCTGGTGGCGGAGTTTCGCCGCCGCGCCACGGGCGAGCCGAATACGCCACAGATTTTCGTGACCACGCACCAGCCCTATCTGATCGACGCGCTCGCACCCGAAGAAGTCTGGATTCTGGAAAAAGGGGCGGACGGCTTTGCGAGCATCAGCCAAGCCAGCGACGACGCCACCGTCAAGGCAATGGCGGCCCAGGGGTTGCCGCTCGGCGGGCTGTGGTACAGCGATTACCTGGATAAGAGGGAACCGTCTGCAAGATGACCCTTCGCCCGTTTCGATGTTTCGATAAGCTCAACACATCGCAAGCTCAACGGACCGGACCTTGAGCCTGCGGTCCCTGAGCCTGTCGAAGGGTCGAAAGGTCGATGGGTATCGAGACGAGTCCCGGGATCACCTGTCGGTAAGTCCCAAGGGAAACGCATGCACTTCGAAGTCCTGGCCGAGGATCAATCGGGAAGCATCGCCCTCGAATGTCTGTTGGAGAAAATTCTCGGCGCGAACGGCGCGGCCCATACGTGGACCATCCACCCGTACAAAGGGCTTGGGCGTATCCCGAAGGATTTGCACAGCGTCACGGACCCGCGGAAACGGCTTCTGCTCGACCAACTCCCACGGCTCCTGCAGGGATACGGATGGAGCTTCAAGCGGAGCGGACTTCCTTCCGCGGTCATCGTGGTGGTGGACTTAGACCAGAGGGATTGCGTCGCGTTCAAACGAGAATTGCTCGCCGTGCTGGAGGCGTGCACCCCGCGCCCGCGAACGCTGTTCAGAATCGCCATCGAGGAAAGCGAAGCGTGGCTGTTGGGCGACCGTGCCGCGGTGAAGCAAGCGTATCCCGATGCCAAGGATTCGGTGCTGAAAAGGTACGAGCAAGATAGTACCTGCGGCACGTGGGAAGTGCTGGCCGACGCGGTCCATCCCGGCGGCGCGGCGAAGCTTCGGGCCACGGGTTTTCCGGCCACGGGAATCGCGAAATGTGCTTGGGCCGAAGCTATAGCCCCCTACATGAACGTCGCCGAGAACCGGTCGCCAAGCTTTCGGGTCTTCCGAGACGGGGTAAGGAAGCTGGCGGCGGCCGGCTGAGGCAATGCGATGGGTCGAATTTGATCTGGGGGAGAGGGAAGGAAAAAGGCTGGTGTGTGCAGGGTCACGTTCTTCGAGGAGGAAGCGTATCCCCTGGATTCCGGCTTTCGCCGGAATGACGAAATATCCGCAAGAACGACGGGAATGTCCGCAGGAATGATAGAAATAAAAGGGAATTACATACAAGAGGATCCTAACGGTCAGAGGCCGGGGTGACAGCGGGGTTCGTTTCGATGGTTCGATCCTTCGACACGCTCAGGACACCGCAAGCTCAACACATCGCAGGCTCAACGAACTGAGGGGGTGGGGAAGGTCCCTGAGCTTGTCGAAGGATCGAACCATGCCGAAGGGTGTCGCAACAGGTACAGGATCTTCCTGTATGTAATTCCCCAACCAAAACATCGAGAAAAGCCGACGGCAGGAGCGTCTGAAAAATGCCTCCGCACTGAGCGCCTGGACTCTGTCCTTGTAGTCAGCGCGGGGGATCGTGTCGTGCTGAGCCGCGGGCTCTGCAATGTCGTTACCTCACTCGTACACTGCCACGGGAATCAACGCCGGATCTCCGCCGAACCGGGTATAGCCACGCACGGCTATCGGGTTCGTGCTGTACACCACGCACGTCGTTCGACGCTGCGCTTCCGCCTCCGTCTTGCCCGCGTCCATCAGGGCCGCTTGCAGGTCGGCAGACGTGCCATCGTCCGCGGTCCTGCCCGGCCAGTAGGAAAAGCCGGTCTCCCGTGGAACAGCCACGTCCCACGTAACCGGCTCCCCTTCCATACCGTTACACCTGAAGAATATCGTGCATCCTGCATCCGATGCCCCATACCCACAATAGAGATGCACCCATGCCTGCCACGGGGAGAGATTCAACAACACGACGGACGTGAGATTCGTCCCAACAGGCGGTTCCGGCTCAGACCCTCTCCCTGGTCGCGTCCCCCGAGGGACAGGCGATGACGGCTGTTGCCCTGGGATAAACCGCAGCCAATCCGTCCAGGCCGACATTTCTCTAAAACCTTCTTCTGCTCGAACACGGCACATAGCCTCGATCCCCTGTTGGAACCACTGCGCCGCATTGTGATGGATATAAGTTTGGCCTCTATCGTATTCGAATCCTAAAGAAGTATCGTAGCCCGTTTGTATGCATTCAATGCGATACTCATCTGCCCCTTCAACCGGCCACCACCAAAGGTACATCCCGTCCTCGTCAGTCCAAGATTCCATATAGACCCCAGGCGGTTGCAGGCCGTCGTGCGCGTGCCCAACTCCCACGCCTCCGAACAATATCCCGACAACGACCAGCACTATTCCCAAAACTGCCGTGCCCATCTTCCGTCTCCTCCTTTTCTCTGTTCCTGCGTTCTTGCCTCGCAGGGTACGGCTCCTCCCTGGACCCGGCGATGAGAACGCCGGGCCGTGTCTCCGTCACGACAGCGAGTGCGGTGAGGTCCTGCCTATTCACCAAGCGCGGGAAGCTATCCCACGCCGTCGGAAGGCTTTTCTATTGAGCAGGCGACCCGACCTGGCGGCTCGCTGCCTAACGGAGACGGGCGGGAGGCTGCCCGATAAGGAAGGAAATGTCAATGAAATGAACGGTGGTCTCTCAGCTCACGGTTCCCGGGTTGCTACACTTCTACGGTCGGAATCCTCCGGGAGAGGACCAGGGTGAGAGGAATGTGCCATCCTGAGACCACCGAACGAAGCGGAAGTTTGACAGACGGGCGGGGGTATGGTGTTATGCCCACTTGGCGAAACCTCCGCCCGCATACGGATGAGCAACCATGAAAAGGACGTATCAACCCAGCAACACGAGTCGCAAACGCACGCACGGCTTTCTGGTGCGGATGAGAACCGCAGGAGGCCGGGCCGTGATCAGACGCCGGCGCGCCAAGGGCCGCAAGCTCCTCAGCGTGCGCATCCCGCCCAAGCAGGGGCACCGCTAACCCGCCACCCCGTCCGGTGCTCGTTCCCGAAATCGGCACGTCTGCTGGTCCGCCGCGAGTTCCTCCATATCCAGAAACGGGGAAAACGGCGCCACAGCCGCCATTTTCTCGTCATCACGGCGCCAGCGCGGACGGATCGGCCACGGCTGGGAATCACGGCATCGCGGAAGTTCGGCAACGCCGTGGCCCGAAACAGCATCAAGCGGCGGCTGCGGGAGTTCTTCCGCGTCCGACAGGCGGATCTCTCACCGGAGCGCGACATTCTGATCATTCCCAAATCGCAAGCCAGAACGTTACCGTTCGCGGAACTCGCGGCCGAACTCGATCGCGTGATTCCGTGGGCGCGTTCGCAGCGAAACGTGCGAGCAGATCGGGCTTCATGACGCATCTACCCAGGCATTCGACTTGGCGGACTGCCGGAATCTGGACAGTTCGCACCTGCCGGGGGGCGCTCCTAGCGTTGCTAGCCGGCTATCGCGTTCTAGTCTCGCCGCTCCTCGGGCCGGCCTGCCGGTTCTTTCCGAGCTGTTCGCGCTACGCCGCGCAAGCTGTCCATCGCTACGGCGTCTGGAAGGGCTTGGGGTTAGCCGCCTGCCGGTTGGGCAAATGCCATCCCTGGCATCCCGGGGGCGTGGATCCGGTTCCCTAGCTGCGGCCTCGACCTCATTGAATACGTTCGCAAACGTGTGAAACCCGTATGGACAACAAGAGTCTCTTGGCAATCGTGCTGTGTATCGCGATTCTGATCGGGTATCAGTCGCTGATTTCCTACCTGTACCCTCCGGCTCCGCCGACCGATCCGCAATCGCTGCCGCCCGCTCCCGATACGCCGGGACCAGCTTTGACGGAGGCAGGCCCCGAACCGTCCGTATCCCCAGCGGCTGAGCGAGACAGGCAACCCGCAATTCCGCCCGAAGCAACGGCTGCGCCGGCCAGCGGCGGGCGCGGCGTGACGGTCGAGACCGACACCTACCGGGCCGTATTCGCCACCCTCGGCGGACGGCTCAAGAGCTTCCGGCTCAAGGAGTATCCGGTCACCCTCGACCCGGGCAGCGCGCTATTGGAAATCGTCGAGCCGGGCAGTTACGGCGAACTGCCGCTCGTCGTGCGGGTGAGCGGCAGGCAGGCTGATCTCGACGATGCCGGCGTGGCATACGCCGTATCCGGTGACAGTGTGCGCTTGCAGGCAGGAGAGCAGGCCGACTTAGTTTTTCGCGGCACCCATGCGGATGGAACGGTCTTCAGCAAGACGTACACGTTCGCGGGCACCGGCTACGGCATCGGCCTCGAAGTCGACGTCACCAGCGTACCGTTCAAGGCCGGCAGCCTGTCGGTGTCGTGGCTGGAAGGCTCGCGTTCGGGGAGCAAGACCACGTATGACTATTACGGTCCGGTGGCGCTGATGGGGCGGACGTTCAAGTACGCACACGCCTGGGACTGGGAGCCCGGCGACGTCTATGGGCCGGGCAACATCCGTTGGGCCGGATTCACAAACGGTTACTTTCTGTCGGCTATCGTGCCGCACCCGGAACCGGCGCAGGCCGAGGCCGGCCGCCTGTCCTTCAACGACGACCGCAACGTACTGGAAACTCGTCTGTCGCTGCCGTGGAGCCGCGGCCCGCAGGCGTACACGCTCTACCTCGGCCCCAAGGAAACCGAGGCGCTGAACGCGGTCGACCCCGCCCTCGACCGCGCCATCGACTATGGGTGGTCCCACTTCATCGCCAGCCCGCTGATCGCCCTGCTGCGACTGCTGTACGACGTGACCGGCAACTACGGGGCCGCGATCATTCTGCTGACCGTGCTGGTCAAGCTCGTCTTCTTTCCGCTCAGCAACAAGAGCTTCAAATCCATGTCGGCCATGAAGAAGCTCCAGCCGCAGATGGAACGCTTACGCGAGCAGTACAAGGACGATAAACAAAAACTGAACCAGGAAATGATGGAACTCTACAAGCGTTACCACGTCAATCCGCTGGGCGGCTGTCTGCCGATGGTCGTGCAGATGCCGGTGTTCATCGGCCTGTATCAGGGTCTGCTGTACGCCATCGAACTGCGCCAGGCGCCCTTCGTCGGGTGGATTACCGACCTGTCGCAGCCCGACCGGTTCGGCGCGTTGGCCATCCCCTTCGTCGACCCGCCGGGGATTCCGGTGCTGACCCTGCTCATGGGCGGTTCGATGATCGTCCAGCAGATGATGACGCCGATGGCCGGGGATCCCATGCAGCAGAAGATGATGATGCTCATGCCGGTCGTCTTCACGATCATGTTCGTGAATTTTCCGGCCGGTCTCGTACTGTACTGGCTGATCAACAACATCCTGACGATTGCCCAACAGAACTGGTATCAGCGCAGCCATGCGTAGGCTGTGCGGACAAGAAGGGAACGCGCCATGAGTGCGATGGAAGCGGAAGGACGGAGCATCGAGGCCGCGATAGCCGAGGCCCTCGAACGGCTCGGCG
The DNA here is from genome assembly GCA_965200125.1 of uncultured Binatia bacterium (SeqCode). Lineage (GTDB taxonomy): Bacteria > Desulfobacterota > Binatia > Bin18 > Bin18 > Bin18. The sequence continues at coordinate 3,211,711 of OZ241332.1, forward strand.
CCACACGGGATCAGGTGGAAATAGAAGTTCTTGCCCAAGGGACCAAAGGGTTTTTGGGGATCGGCGCCAAGAAGGCCCGCGTACGCGTCACGCGCAAAGAGCCGGTCGCGGGCGCCGCGGACGAGGCGCGCCCCTCGGCCCCAGCGAGTCGCAAACCCGCGCCGCGGCGGACGGTCCCCGCGGTCTCGAAGGAAACCGCGGAAAAGGTCCGTAGCGTCCTGGTGGAAACGTTGCGGCTGATGGATATGCCGGCGTCCGTCTCCTTGCGAATGGAGGGAGGGGAGTCCGTACTGAACCTGGACGAGACCGCGGAGGGCGCCCTCATCGGTCGTAAGGGGCAGACGCTGGACGCGCTCGAATACCTGGTGAACCGGATGGCGACTCGTGGTGAGGACGAAGAAGGGTACGTGACGCTGGACGCCGAGGGTTATCGCGGGCGCCGCAGTGCCAGCCTGGAAGGCTTGGCGCTGCGTCTGAGCGAACGCGCAAAACGGCAGCGCAAGACCGTCACCCTCAATCCACTCAACCCGCGCGACCGGCGCGTCGTGCATCTGACACTGGAGGACGACCCGCTGGTCGCCACCAGAAGCCTGGGCCGCGGGTATTTCCGGCGCCTGTCCATCGTCCCGGAAGACGTCTCAAACGCACGTCGGGGCCGGCCGCGCGACAGAGAGCGGCGCGCCGCGGCTTCGTGACTCCCGACTCGAAAAAAGGCCGTGGGCGGTTGTGTACGAGCAGGATACGATCGCCGCGATCGCGACTCCTCCAGGACAGGGCGGAATCGCGGTCATTCGTGTCAGCGGTGCGGATGCACTGACACGACCTCGCGAGTTGATCGTCCCACCCGCGGACTGGGAGGCCCTCCGCTCCTACCATTTCTATCTCGGCCGCGTACTCGACCGGTCGGGCGGACAGCCGCTCGACCGGGCCGGCCTGCTGTTGATGCACGCCCCACGCAGTTACACGGGCGAAGACACGCTGGAATTGCACCTGCACGGCGGCCAGCACCTCGCCCGTAGGACTCTGCACGCCGTCCTCGCCCAAGGCATTCGCCTCGCACAACCGGGCGAGTTCACGAAACGGGCGTTTCTGAATGGAAAGCTCGACTTGGCACAGGCCGAGGCGGTGCTGGATCTGATCCAGGCCACGAACGATACCGGGCTGCATCTCGCATGGGAAGATTTGTCCGGCGGCCTGTCGCGGACCTGTGCGGACATGCGCGACCGGCTGGTTTCGCAGACCGCTCATCTGGAAGCGTTCCTCGACTTTCCCGAAGACGACGTCCCTGAGCGGAGTCGGACGGAAATCCGGAGCGGGCTGGCGGGAATCCGCACCGAAGCCGAGGCGCTGGCCGCCACGTTCGCGCAGGGAAAGGTCTTCCGCGACGGGGTGAAAGCGGCGATCGTCGGGAAGCCGAACGTCGGCAAGTCCAGCTTGCTCAACCTGCTGACCGGCACCGAACGAGCCATCGTCACGCCCCAACCCGGCACGACGCGGGACGTGATCGAAGAAACCGTACTCGTGGACGGCATTCCGCTGGTCGTCTGGGACACGGCCGGCATTCGCCGCACGGACGACGAAATCGAGCGGGTCGGCATCGACCGCAGCCTGCGAGGCATCGAGCAAGCCGAAATCGTTCTTGCGGTTTTCGACCTGTCCCGGCCGTTCGACGCCGACGACCGCTTGATCTGCGAGAGTATCGAGCATCGCCCGGCTATTCTGATCGGCAACAAAACCGACCTGCCACGCCGATTCGACGTCGATCTATTGGCTGACGTAGCGGACGCCGGCGCGCCGGTTTATATCTCGGCCCGCGACGCAACCGGAATCGACGCCTTGGGCAAGCGAATCAGAATGCAGGTGTTGGGAGGCGCCGATCCATCAGCCGACGCGAACGGAATCCTACCCTCCCACCCTGGGAGTACGAATACGCAAAATACCGTTTTCATTACGAAAATACGACATCACGGCGCCCTCACGAATGCCGCGGCCAGCCTGTACGCCGCCGAACGGGCATTGGAACGCGACGTCCCGCTCGACCTTGTCGCGGTTGAGTTGCGAACCGCGTTGGACCATATAGGGGAGATCACGGGCCACGTCAGCAACGAGGACATTCTCGACCGGGTCTTCCAGGACTTTTGTATCGGGAAATAGGCACGTCTCGAAAAATCGAGTAAGTGGGAATCAGAATGGACTACGACGTCATTGTGGTCGGGGCCGGCCACGCAGGGATAGAAGCCGCGCTCGCCGCGGCGCGTCTCGGCAGTCCGACTCTGCTGTTGACCCTCAATCTCGACCACGTCGGCCAGATGTCCTGCAATCCGGCTATCGGCGGCATCGGCAAGAGCCATCTGGTGCGCGAAATCGACGCCCTCGGCGGTGAAATGGCGCGCGCGATCGACGAGACCGGGATCCAGTTCCGCGTTCTGAACACGCGCAAGGGACCGGCGGTCCGCGCCACTCGTATTCAGGCGGATAAGGCCGCCTACCGGCAGCGTATGAAGCGCATTGTCGAGACTACGCCGAACCTCAACCTGCGGCAGGGCAGCGTCGAACGCCTACTGGTAGAGAACCGCCGCATACGCGGAGTCGAAACGCAGATCGGCGAGACGTTTTCGGCGAAAACCGTCATTCTGACAACCGGGACGTTCTTGCAGGGTCTGATTCACGTCGGCCAGAAAAATTATTCCGCGGGCCGGGCGGGCGACTTCGCCGTCCAGGGGCTGAGCGATCATTTACGCGAATTGGGATTCCGACTCGGGCGGCTGAAGACCGGCACCTGCCCGCGGCTGGACAAACGCAGCATCGACTACGACGCGCTGGAGCCGCAGTACGGCGACGAACCGCCTCCGCCGCTGTCGTTTTCGACCGAGGCGATCAGGCAGACGCAACTGGCCTGTCACATCGCCTATACCAACGCGGAAACCCACCGCGAGATCGAGGCCGGCCTGCAACACTCCCCCATGTATTCGGGCGCGATTACGTCGCGCGGCCCGCGCTACTGCCCGTCGATTGAAGATAAAATCGTCCGCTTCAAGGATAAACCCCGCCACCAGATATTCCTCGAACCCGAAGGCCGCGATACGGTCGAGGTCTATCCGAACGGCCTGTCCACCAGTCTGCCGCTCGACGTCCAGCGCGCGATGGTCCACTCGATCAAGGGATTGGAGCAGGCCGAGATCATGCGGCCCGGCTATGCCATCGAGTACGACTTTGCCGACCCGACGCAGATCACGCCGACCTTGGAGGCCAAAGTTATCGCCGGTCTCTATCTCGCCGGACAGATCAACGGCACGACCGGCTACGAAGAGGCCGCGGCCCAGGGTTTGATGGCTGGCATCAACGCCGTCCAAAGCGTCCGCGGGAAAGATCCTGTCGTTTTCTCCAGGGACCAAGCGTACATCGGCGTGCTGATCGACGATCTGGTCACCAAGGGCGTAGGAGGCGAGCCGTACCGCATGTTCACTTCGCGCGCGGAGCATCGGTTGCTGTTGAGAGAAGACAACGCCGACCTGCGGCTGACCGAAATCGGGGCGCGCATCGGGCTCGTCGAAACGGCGAGGCAATCCAGCACGGCGCAGAAAAAAACGGAAATAGAACGGGAGACGCAACGGCTCGAAGAAACTATGCTGACCCCCGGCGCCGAACTCAACACATGTCTGGCCGAACTCGGGACCGCGGCAATCAAAACGCCCGTAAGCTTGGCGACGCTTCTCCGCCGGCCCGAGCTATCGCTGGACGACGTGCTGCCGCTGGGCGCCTCGCGTCCATCCTTACCACGCGAGGTGGCGGCCGAGGTCGAAATCGGCGTGAAATACGCGGGCTACATCCGGCGACAGGAGGACAGCATCGACCGAGTCCGACACATGGAAGAAGCAGCCATTCCCCAAGACCTGGATTATGCGCAGGTTCAGGGTCTTTCGACCGAGGTCAGGGAGAAACTGTTGTCGCGGCGCCCGCATTCGCTTGGTCAGGCGTCCCGCATTCCCGGCGTGACGCCGGCCGCGGTATCGGTGCTGGCGATTCATCTCAAACGCCGTGCGGCCGCCGTGCGACCCGCAACACCAGAAGCGCGCGGAATATCCTGATGGATGCGGACACCGCCGCGTATCTCGAACAGGGTATCCGCGCCGTTCACCCGGCGTTACCTTCCGGTAGCGCTGCTCGTCTTTCCGAAAAACTCGGCCTCTATCTGGACGAACTGCTGCGCTGGTCGCAAGCGTTCAATCTGGTCGGCCGGCGCGACCAGAGAACGATCGTTCGGACGCATATTCTCGACTCCCTCGCCCTGTCCCGACTGCTTCCTCGGTATGGAACGTTTGCCGATCTCGGCAGCGGAGCCGGATTTCCGGGCTGTGTCCTGGCTCTGGCGGAGCCGGCACGCAACGTTTTTCTGGTCGAGCCACGAAGAAAACGGGCGAATTTCCTCAAACAGGCTGCACGTATAACCGGCGCTACAAACACTACGGTGTTCAACGGCCGCGCCGAAGACTTCGTGAACGAAACCGAACGCCCCAGGGTCTTCGACACGGTCACCACGCGGGCGACCTGGGACGTGCCCCATTTTCTCCGCCTCTGCCTTCCTCTGACGGGAAAGGAGGGCCGGACCGTTGCGATGCGAGGTCCTAGAACATGCAGTGAATCCGAGGTAAGCGACTTCTCCGGCACCGAATTCTCGTTAGAAAAAACGTGCAGGTACTCCCTCCCTTTCGGAGGGGGACAGCGTCGCGCGTTGATTTTCAAAAAGGTTTCACGTGAAACATGAGACTCCTTAGCCTTATCGTTCTCCACCTCCGCGGCCGAACCTCGACATGTTTCACGTGAAACATCGGACGATTCGTGCACCTCGTATCCTTATTCCTCCTATCCCTGGACCCATCCTTGCTCGTCCGACGGACGGAACGCTGCCAGGCAGGCGACTTCGGAGCATGAACGTTTCTTCCCGGTAGCCGATGTGGTAGGCAGCAGCGGGTGACGCGCGTCATTTGCATAGCGAACCGTAAGGGCGGCGTCGGCAAGACGACGACAGCCGTCAACCTTGCCGCGGCGTTGGCAATCGTAGGACATCGAACCCTACTCGTGGATTGCGACCCGCAGGGGAACGCAACGAGCGGCGTAGGGACACAGGTCGCGCCGGACGCTGCTACCGTGTATCAATTCCTGTTGGGCGCGTGCGATTTCCACGACGCGGTCCATGCCAGCAGCGTAGAGAATCTCGACGTCCTTCCTGCAACGAACGATCTGAGCGGGGCCGAAGTCGAACTGTTGGAGTTCGAGCAGCGCGAACGTCTGCTGCGTCGTCGTCTGGCACCGCACACCGCAGACTACGCCTACGTCTTTCTCGACTGTCCGCCTTCCCTCGGCCTGCTGACTCTGAACGCGCTCACCGCGGCCGATAGCGTCCTGATCCCTCAGCAGTGCGAATACTACGCGCTCGAAGGGCTGCGTTCGCTGTTGGAGACGCTGAACGTCATCCGGGAACGTCTCAACCCGGATTTGACGGTCGAAGGGCTGTTGCTGACCATGTTCGACGTGCGGAATCGTCTGAGCCATGCGGTCGAGGCGGACATCAAGACCTCGTTCCCCGGCCAGGTGTTCGAAACCGTGATCCCGCGTAACGTCCGGCTGAGCGAAAGCCCGAGCCACGGCCTGCCGGTCATGTTGTACGACCCGGACTGCAAGGGGTCTCGGAGCTATACGGACTTGGCGCGCGAACTGTGCGGCGAGAAGGTACATCGCCCTGACTCGTCTCGGGACGGCTCGTCGGGGACGTATGACGAATTCTATACGCCGGCCCGCGGCCGCACATTTACCCTGACTAAACCGGAGGAAGGGGAGGAAGAATGAGCGAACGCGCAACCAGTCCGAAGAAACGTCCGCTGGGGAGAGGACTGCACGCGCTCATGCCCGATACGCCGCGGCTCGACGCGCCGGCCGAGCGCCGCGTTCCCGTATCGGAAATCCACCCGAATCCGCGCCAGCCGCGCCGGTTTTTCGATGAGCGGAAGATCGCGGAACTCGCGGATTCCGTCCGCGGCCAGGGAATACTGCAGCCGCTCGTAGTCAGAAAAGTGACACGCGGCTACGAGTTGATTCTCGGCGAACGACGCTTCCGCGCGGCGCAGCGGGCCGGGATGAAGCAGGTTCCGGTCATCGTCAAGGAAGCCAGCGACGCGGAAAGCCTGGAAATGGCGCTGGTGGAGAACATCCAACGCGAAGAACTCACGCCGATAGAGGAAGCGTTGGCCTACCGGCAGTTGATGGAGGAATTCGACCTGACCCAGGAGCAGGTCGCCAAGCGGGTCGGGAAGAGCCGGCCCGCGGTGACGAATCTGCTGCGCGTCCTGAACCTGCCCGGTGAAGTCCGCGAGGCGGTGGACACCGGCAGTTTGACGGTCGGCCACGCCCGCGCCCTGCTGGTCCTCGACGTTCCGGCCGAGCAGCTTCGTATTGCGCGTCGCATCATCGAAAATGGTTTGTCGGTCCGCGAGACCGAAGCGCTGGTCGCCCGTTCTACCGTCGAAGACGAGGCGAATGGACCGCCCGTGTCACGGGACGTAACGAAAGACACCGACCTCGACGTGTTTCTGACCGCGGTGCAAGAAGACCTGATACGGGCTTTGGGTACCAAGGTCACCTTAGTCCCGCGGCGGAAGGGCGGACGTATCCACATCGACTACTACTCCAACGAGGAGTTGGAGGGGCTTGTCAAGCGTTTGAAAGGGTGAAAAAAGAGGCCGCTGCAACGGGAAGACGACGAGGATAACTTTTTGTGACGTTCCCGTCTTCGCACGGTGCGGCGGACCATTCGACATCTTCCCCGGCCACGTCGCCAACCGTTCTTCCCCCGCCCTCAGCGTATCGAGAGAGGAGACCAGCGACCGGTGCTTTCCTTCCCTCCTGACTGGACCCTTCTGGCCCAAATCGGGCTGTTCCTCCTCGTCTGGCAGTGTTTACGGCGTTTCGTGTTCGAGCCCAATCTGGCCGTGCTCCAGGACCGTCAACAGCGGACCGAGGGCGTCAGGGACGAAGCCGCGACCGTCAAGGCCGAGACCCAGGCCATGCGGGACGAGCACCAGCGCCGTCTCGCCGACGCCCGCGCCCAGGCCCGGCACCGGGTGGACGCCGCCTATCAAGCCGCTGAAGTTCGAGCCCGCGAAACGGTGGATACGGCCCGCAAGGAAGCCGATGCGTCCATTGCCGACGTCCGCGAAACCATAGAGCGGGAGATCCGCCGGACGCGGCAAACGCTCGAATCCGACCTGCCGGGTTTCGCGCGGGAAATCGGGGAAAAGCTGCTGGAAAGACGGCTCTCGTCATGATGCTGCGTCCCCTACGTTTCCTGTTGATGAGCGCCTTGGTAGGCGTGGTGGGGCTCGCTTCGACCGACGCGACCTGGGCGGCTACGGACGCGCACGGCGATCACGGCGGCAATGCCCTGTTGACCCTGGGCTTCTTCACCGTCAATTTCCTCATTTTCGCGTACCTCCTGCGCCGGTTCACGCGCAATCTGATCCTTCGGAAGCTCAAAGAACGGCGCGCCACGGTCGTCGACGCGCTGGAAGAAGCCCGGTCCGCCAAGGCGGAAGCCGACCGACTGCGCCGGGAGTACGAGCAGAAGTTGGCCGACCTCGCCGCGGAGGAGGAACGGGTGAAGGCGGAGGCCACGGCCGCGGCCGAACGGGAGCGCGCGCGCCTGCTGAAAGAAGCCGAGGCGCTGGCGGAGCGCGTCAAGGCCGAGGCCCGGCTGATCGCCGAGCGCGAGGTGCAGGAGGCACAACGCCGGCTGCGCCGGGAGGTCGCCAACCAAGCCGTCGCCCTGGCAACGCGGTTGATCGAAGAGAACGTCACTGAAAGTGACGACCGCCGCTTGATCGACGAGGTCGTGCGTGAGGTGAGTCATGCCGGGAACGCAAGCCGCTAGGCGGTACGCCAAGGCATTGTTGAGCTTGGCGCGAGACCGAGACGCCGCGGAGCCCGGTACGAGCGAGACGATCGACACCCAGTTGCGGGAGTTGGCCGTGCTGTTCGCGACGCCGGAGTTCGCCGGCCTGCTGGCCGCGCCGGGCATGGCACCCGCGGCCCGCCGAACGATCGCCGAGCAGGTCGCTGCGCATGCCGAGCCCCATGCACTGGTCGGAAAATTTCTCCTCGTGCTGGCGGATCAGGATCGGCTGCGCGACCTCGGCGACATCAGCGTCGCCTATCAGCGCCTGCTCGACGTCGCAGTCGGCCGCGTACGGGCGCGTATCCGCTCCGCTTCCGACTTGCCGGACGCAGACAAGCAGCGGCTGACCGACGCTTTCGCCCAATTCACGCAGAAGACCTTCATCCCGACGTTCGAGACCGACCGGTCGCTGCTGGGCGGGGTGGTGGTCGAGGTGGAAGGGCGGGTGTACGACGCCAGCCTGAAGACGCGGCTCGCCCGGCTGGGAGACCGGCTCGCCCGGCCCTGAACCCGCGGCCCCGGCGAGATTTCAATTCCACGATGCAGCGAGGAACGCATGCAACTACGTGCCGCCGAGATCAGCGAAATCATCAAGCAGCAAATAGAGGGCTACGACCGACAGGTCGAGCAACGCGAGACCGGCACCGTGCTGTCCGCGGGCGACGGAATCGCCCGCATCCACGGGTTGGACCGCATCGCCTCCGGCGAGCTGCTCCAGTTTCCCGGCGACCTGTACGGTCTCGCCCTCAATCTGGAAGAAGACAACGTCGGCGCCGCGGTGTTCGGCGAAGTGCAGTCCATCAAAGAGGGCGACGAGGTGCGCCGGACCGGCCGCATCGCCGAAGTCCCGGTCGGCGACGGGATGCTCGGCCGCGTGGTCAACGCCCTCGGCCAACCCATCGACGGCAAGGGGCAGATCGACACGAACGACGCCCGCAGGATCGAAGTGAAGGCGCCGGGCATCGTGCTGCGCCAGCCTGTGACCGAGCCGCTGCAGACCGGCATCAAGGCCATCGATTCGATGATCCCGATCGGCCGCGGGCAGCGCGAGTTGATCATCGGCGACCGGCAGACCGGCAAGACCGCGCTCATCATCGATACGATCATCAACCAGCGCGGCGACGACGTCGCCTGCATCTACGTAGCCATCGGCCAGAAACAGTCCACCGTCGCCCAGGTGGTCGAACGCCTGACCCGGGCCGGCGCCATGGACTACACCACGATCGTGGTCGCCGCGGCCTCGGACGCTGCGCCGTTACAGTTCATCGCCCCGTATTCCGGCACCGCGGTCGGCGAATACTTCCGCGACAACGGCCGCCACGCCCTGGTGGTGTACGACGATCTGTCCAAACACGCGGTCGCTTACCGGCAATTGTCGCTGCTGCTGCGCCGCCCGCCCGGGCGCGAGGCGTTTCCGGGCGACGTGTTCTACCTCCACTCCCGCCTGCTGGAACGCGCCGCCAAGATGAGCGATGCCCAGGGCGGCGGCTCGCTGACCGCGCTGCCGGTCATCGAAACCCAGGCCGGCGACGTGTCGGCCTACGTTCCGACCAATGTCATCTCGATTACCGACGGGCAGATCTTCCTGGAGTCCGACCTGTTCTTCTCCGGCGTGCGGCCGGCGGTGAACGTGGGGATCTCGGTTTCGCGCGTCGGCGGCAACGCCCAGATCAAAGCGATGAAGCAGGTCGCCGGCTCCCTGCGTCTGGACTTGGCCCAGTACCGCGAAATGGCGGCCTTCGCGCAGTTCGGCTCCGACCTGGACGCCGCGACCCAGAAGATGCTGGCGCGCGGCACCCGGCTGGTCGAGGTCCTCAAGCAGGGCCAGTACGAACCGCTCCCGGTCGAACGCCAGATCGTCATCATATACGCCGGCACCAACGGCTACCTGGACGACGTGCCCGAGTCGGTCATCCCCCGCTACGAATCGGAGTTGGCGCGCTACATCGAGACTACGCACGCCGACGTGTACGCGGACATCGTCGGCCGCGGGGCGCTGGACGACGATCTGACCGGACGCATGGACGCGCTGCTCACGGAATTCAACGAGAGCTTCTCCGCCTGATTCCCGCTTCGTTCCTTCGACATCATGGCTACCCTGAAAGCGATTCGGAAGCGCGTCTCGTCCGTCCAGAACATTCAGCAGATCACCAAGGCTATGAAGATGGTCTCGGCGGCCCGGCTGCGCCGCGCCCAGGAAGCGGCACTGGCCGCCCGCCCGTACGCCGAGAAGCTGGAAGCCATCCTGCAGAATCTGGCAGCCCAGTCCGGGGAGGGGTCGCATCCGTTTCTGACCCCGCGGCCGGAGGCCGCGACCACGCTGGTCATCATCACTTCCGACCGCGGCCTGTGCGGCGGGTTCAACTCGTCGCTCGTCCGCGCCGCGGAGGCATTTCTCAAGGACCATACAGACCGGAACGTCCGGCTCGTTCTCATCGGCCGCCGCGGCTACGACCATTTCAAACGCCGCGACGTCCCGATTGACGAAGAACACGTCAATCTGTTTGGACGCCTGTCCGCAGACCTCGCCCACGACATCGGGCGGCGGGCCGGCGACCGGTTCCGCGCCGGCGAGACCGACAGCCTGTACGTCCTGTACGCGCGGTTCCGCTCCGCCCTGGTGCAGGTGCCGACCATCGACAAGATCCTGCCGATTGCGCCGGCCGAGCCACAGGCGGAGACGACGACCCCGACCCTCGATTATCTGTACGAGCCTACGCCGGCCGAACTGGTCGCCAACCTGCTGGAACGCTACGTGGACATGCTGCTGTACCGGGCCATGCTGGAGTCGGTCGCCAGCGAGCACGGCGCCCGCATGACAGCTATGGACAACGCCACCAACAACGCCGTGGAGATGATCGACCGGCTCACGCTGGACATGAACCGCGCCCGGCAGGCGGGCATTACGCGCGAACTGCTGGAGATCGTCGCAACCAGCGAATCGTTGAGTTGATCCCGGTCGAGACTCCCAACGTTACGGAGAAGACGCATGAACGTCGGTCAAATCACCCAGGTCATGGGCGCCGTCGTCGACGTCGAGTTCGACGACAGCGCCCTTCCGCCCATCTACAACGCCCTGCAGGTCAGCAATCCGGCCATCAGCGACAGGGACTGGAACCTGATTCTGGAGGTCGCCCAGCACCTCGGGGAGAACACGGTCCGATGTATCGCCATGGACAGCACCGAGGGCTTGTCGCGCGGCTTGCAGGTCCGGGACACCGGCAACGTGATTACCGTCCCGGTCGGCGGCGACACCCTCGGCCGTATCCTGAACGTCGTCGGCGAGCCGGTGGACGAGGGCGCGTCGCTCGACACCGTCAAGCGTGCCCCCATCCACCGCGCCGCACCCCCGTTCGTGGATCAGGCGACCGAGGTGAAGATTCTCGAAACCGGCATCAAGGTCGTGGATCTGCTGGCCCCCTACCCTTTGGGCGGCAAGGTCGGCCTGTTCGGCGGCGCGGGCGTGGGCAAGACCGTCATTCTGATGGAGCTGATCAACAACATCGCGCAGGAGCACGGCGGCTACTCGGTGTTCGGCGGCGTCGGCGAACGCACCCGCGAGGGCAACGACCTGTGGCTGGAGATGAAGGAGTCCGGCGTCATCGACAAGACCACGCTGGTCTATGGCCAGATGAACGAACCCCCGGGCGCGCGGGCGCGCGTCGCGCTGTCGGCGCTGACCATGGCCGAGTATTTTCGGGACGAGGAGAACCGCGACGTGTTGCTGTTCATCGACAACATCTTCCGGTTCGTGCAGGCCAACTCCGAGGTCTCGACCCTGCTGGGCCGCATCCCGTCCGCGGTGGGCTATCAGCCGACGCTGTCGACCGACGTGGGCGACTTGCAGGAGCGCATCACCTCGACTAAGGACGGTTCGATCACGTCGGTCCAGGCGATCTACGTCCCGGCCGACGACCTGACCGACCCGGCCCCGGCCACGACGTTCGCCCACCTCGACGCCACGACCGTGCTGTCGCGCCAGATCGCCGAACTCGGCATCTACCCCGCGGTCGATCCGCTCGACTCCACGTCTCGGATGCTCGACCCCAACGTGATCGGCGACGAGCACTACGCCGTCGCCCGCCAGGTTCAGGAAATCCTGCAACGCTACAAGGACCTGCAGGACATCATCGCGATTCTGGGAATCGACGAACTGTCCGAGGAAGACAAGCTGACCGTGGCCCGCGCACGCAAGGTGCAGCGCTTCCTGTCGCAGCCCTTCCACGTCGCCGAGCAGTTCACCAACTTCCCCGGCAAGTACGTGCAGGTCAAAGACACGGTGCGCAGCTTCAAGGAACTCGTCGACGGCCAGCACGACGACCTGCCCGAACAGGCGTTCTACATGGTCGGCACCATCGAGGAGGCCGTGGAGAAAGCCAAGACGCTGGCCGCGTAGCCGCGCACGAGCCGACTGCCGTTTCGAGACCGCTCCAAGAAAGCGTATGGCTGGAACTCTGCATCTGCGTGTCGTCACGCCGGAGCGTCTGTTGCTGGACGCCGAAGTCGACGAGGTGACCGCGCCCGGCACGGTCGGCGAGTTCGGCGTGTTCCCCGATCACACCACCTTCCTGTCGTCGCTCCAGCCCGGCGCCCTGTCCTACGTCCAGGCCGGGGAGCGCACGGTCCTGGCCGTCAGCGACGGGTTTGCCGAAGTCGTCGATAACCTGATGACCGTGCTGTGTACGGACGCGGCCTACGCCAACGAGATCGACGCGGACCAGGCCCGACAGGTCGTCCGCGAAGCCGAGGCCACGCTATCCGAGATGTCGGCTACCGACGCCGGCTTCGACGACGCCCGTCACGCCCTCCGCTTGGCCGAAGCCCGCCTCGACGCTAGCCGCCACGCCGGTCGATAACCTGGGCGGCCGCGGTTCCCCGTAATACATCGACACCCTCGTCCCCTCCTCTCTTCGTTCTCCCCCCTCGAGGGAGAGGGCTAAAGCCTGCCCCGGACTCAACCCGGGGGGAGAGAGGGCGAAATCGCCGCTCCTTTCCAACGAGCCTAGACCGCCGTATGGCGCCCTCGAACCGGCGTGATACTATCGTCGGTACTGAAGCGGAGCGTTGACCCGACCCGTTTCGTGCACGGGTTCAAATTCTATGACCGGCAACACCTTCGGCTCCGCGCTGCGCGTCACCACTTTCGGCGAGAGTCACGGCCGCGCCGTCGGGGTGGTCATCGACGGGTTTCCAGCCGACTTCCCGATAGACGAGACCGGGATCCACGCCGAATTGCAGCGCCGCCGGCCCGGCCAGTCCGCGCTGGTCACCCAACGGAAGGAAAGCGAACGGTTCGAGATCTTCTCAGGCGTCTATGAGGGCAAGACCACCGGCACGCCGATCATGGTCATGGTCGGCAACGAAGACACCCGCTCCAAAGACTACGGCGACATCAAGGACCTGTTCCGGCCCGGGCACGCCGACTTCACCTATTTCGCCAAATACGGACACCGCGACTACCGCGGCGGAGGCCGCGCCTCGGCGCGCGAATCCGTGGGCCGCGTCATCGCCGGGGCGCTCGCCAGGCAGCTGCTGGCGAAATTCGATGTCGTCATCCGCGGCGGCGTCGTTCAGATCGGGCAAATCCGTGCACAACGCTACGTCTGGGAGCAGGTCGAACGAAACGACCTGCGCAGCGTGGACCCGGACTGTGTGCCGGCCATGCGCGCGGAGGTCGAGACCGCGCGCAAGGAGCGTGACTCGGTCGGCGGGATCATCGAGGTCGTTGCCGAGGGCGTGCCGCCCGGGCTGGGCGAGCCGGTATTCGGCAAACTGGATGCCGCGGTTGTCGCCGGCCTGATGTCCCTCCCCGCGGTGAAGGGCGTCGAGATCGGGGCCGGCTTCGCCGCCGCGACGCTGCGCGGCAGTCAGATGAACGACGAGATGGACCCCGCGGGATTTCGCAGCAACAACCACGGAGGGATTCTGGGCGGTATTTCGTCCGGCGCGCCGATCGTCGCCCGGCTGGTAGTGAAGCCGACATCCTCGCTTCCCCGCGAACAGCACACGCTCGACACCGAACTCCGCCCGCGCGTCATCGCCACCAAAGGCCGGCACGACCCATGCGTCGCCATCCGCGGCGTGCCCATGGCCGAAGCCATGCTGGCCCTGGTGCTCGCCGACGCCCTGCTTCAGGATCAAGCCACGCGAGGTACCCGTGAGGCGTACTCCCCGCGGCCATACCTGCGGCTAGGATAGGACTGACCGGCTACGAGCCTGTTCCGCGGTTTCTGCCGACCGGCGCGTACCCCGGTTCGCAGTTTTCCCCTCACCCTAGCCCTCTCCCGGAGGGAGAGGGAATCGAAGAGCCGCCCCTAACTCCATGCGCCCATTCATCCATTTGGCGCTCCATTTCCTCGTCCCCGCCCTGGTTGCGTTTCGGTTTTATGGTAACCGTTGGCGCTCCGCATTCGCGGTCATGCTCGGCGCTTTCATCATCGACCTCGACCACCTGCTCGCCGACCCGATCTATGACCCGAACCGGTGCGGCGTCGGGTTTCATCCCTTGCATTCCTATCCGGCGTTGGCGGTCTATCTGTTGCTGGTCTTGATTCCCGGGGCGCCTTGGCTCCGACTCATCGGTTTGGGGCTAGTCATTCACGTGTTGCTGGACGGCCTGGATTGTATATGGATCGCTCTCGAACGGTGTCCTGCTTGAGCCGGTTGGTATCTGGAGTTTGAAGTTGCCTGGGGTATGTTTAGGATTCTTCACTTCCCCCTCTCCCTAACCCTCTCCCACCAGGGGAGAGGGGATAAGAAGAGGGTTTCGAAGAGCATTCCATACAAGATGATCCTGGGATTCGCCTGCAGTTTCTATATCCGTACCATTGGTTGAAACCCCTTCGACCTTTCGGTTCTTAGACAAGCTCAAAGACTTTCCCATCCCTTAGTTCGTTGAGCCCGCGGTGCCTTGAGCTTGTCGAAAGGTCGAAACGAACCCCGAGGTCACCTCGGACTTCGCACTCTATCCCGACCCTTTACCCCTTAGACAAGCTCGGGGCGCCGCAAACTCAGGATATCGCCCGTTGAGCTTGTCGAAACGGGTGCGGGATCATCTTGTAGGGTAATTCCCATTTCCAACTGAGACATTCCTGGATCCGCCCCGCCTTGCGTTCGTCCGGGTTCTCATCTATTCCGCCCGCATCCCGACGCCGCCTACAAACGACAAGCCCCATTCATGCAGAAGATCATCGAGATCAAAAACGCCACGGTCTATCGTGGCCAGACGCGGGTGTTCGACAAGCTGTCGTTGGACCTCGTCGAGGGTGAGAACACCGTCATCCTCGGTCCCAACGGCGCGGGCAAATCCACGTTCCTGAAGCTGCTGGCGCGCGACCTGTATCCGGTCCGCGCCGCGGGCAGCTCCGTGCGCCTCTACGGTCGGGAACGCTGGGACGTCTGGGAACTGCGCCGCCGGTTCGGCATCGTCTCGCACGACCTGCAACGCCAGTACGCCGGCCACGCCCGCGGCCTGAACATATTGTTGTCGGGCTTCTACTCCAGCATCGACATCGCGCCCAACCACGTGCTGCGCGCCGACTACACCGCCCGTGCCCGCGCCGTACTCGACACGCTCGGCATCAGCGGGCTGCAAGACAAGACGTACGCCAGTATGTCCACCGGCGAGCAGCGTCGCTTTCTCCTCGGCCGCGCGCTCATCCACGACCCGCAGACCTTGGTGCTCGACGAGCCGACCAGCGGCCTCGACCTGCGGGCGTGCTTCCACTACCTGGACACCATCCGCGGCCTGATGCGGGCCGGCAAGACCGTCGCCCTGGTCACCCACCACATTCACGAAATCCCGCCCGAGATCTCACGCGTCGTCCTGTTGAAAAACGGGCGCGTCGTCGCGGACGGCCGCAAGGAAGACATGCTCACCTCGGCCCGGCTGAGCGCGCTGTACGACATCCCGGTCGAGTTAGCGGAGCGAAACGGCTACTACCAAGCAGTACCCGGTATGGCGTAGGGCGTAACGTCATATCGGCTATCGCAGCCGAGATGCCGATGAGTAGCCGTCACAATGTTAGGTGGTTGATTCCCTGAAAGCGTTCGTACACATCAGGATGGAAAATACGGGCGGACATTATTTCAGATATTGGGATGACAATCCGAAAATCCTCGTAGACCAAGTCTGACACGGTTTCGAGAGATGCCTGAATCACCGGAGCGGAGTGCGTCTCAATCCTTAATTCCTGAGTATCTGTGTCTCGATAGCCACTTGCCATAGGGATGAGCGCGACGTACGGCTCACCCTGCGTTAGCCCTCCCTCGAGGGTAAAACCAACATAGGATTTTCTGTTCCTTAAAGAAAGTTCAATGAGCTTTTGTTTCTCAATAGACTCTACCATGAGTAGTTCTATCGGGTCTCGGCTTTTTCTAGCTGTTCGTCGGGCAGCCTTTTTTTCTCCATAGAACAGGTTGCCCACTATCGGTAAAATGAATCCCAACAGAGCGCTCAGGAATGACGTCCCGGCGTAGGGGACCGGAACGGAGTGCTCCCACAATGCAACGGCCTGGGGTGCTGCGTACTGTAAGGGCAGAAGGATCGCGTATGTGGGGATGAGAAGGCCAACGCCGGCAATCGCAGCCTGAAAGAAAACATGGTATCCTGACGCGCGGAGAGTAGCATAGCGCGTGGCATGGAGGTGCGTCAGAAGCCAGTACCCGCCAAGCGTGGGAATAAGAAACAACCCGAGACCCACGAAAATATCTCCCGACTGGACAATCCCCCATACGTCTTTACGAAGGCTTTCTCCCGGAATAACGAGGCTTATGTTCCTTTGGGTTCTCGGCGAGACGCACCATCTGGTCTATAACAGCACGCGCCCGCTTACTTTTCAGTAACTCGTCCGCTTTGACGTACAGCCCGCCTTTTGCCGTTACGTAGATAGGGGGGCGGTCTTCGTCCGTCCCCTGTTCCTTTTTCGACATGGCGCCCCTCCTGTCTGATCTCATGAAACTGACGGGTTCACGGCACAGAATAGAGCTTTCGCGATCTCCCCACAATGCCTGCCCATTCCTGTCCGTCTTCTTGTTACCCCAACTCCTTTCCGGTCAGTCCGCACCAATCCCCGCGAGGAGGGTGTCGAGGCTGGTCGTCACTTCGTAGCGGGCGGGAGACTCGTCGGCGCGGAGGGCGTCGAAGTGCGCCTTGCCGCACGCGATCTTGGCCGATTCGGTGCCGCGCAGGTCGCCGGCAGCGAGGCTCCCCTTGGTTTCGACGACGAAGTACAGCCGCTCGCCGGCGTCCGACTCGATCAGGACCGCCCAGTCCGGGTTGTAGCTGCCGAGCGGCGTCGGCACCGTGAACCAGCCCGGCAGCTTGGCGTACACCTTGACCGCGGCGTTCTTCTCGAGTTGATCCGCGAAGGCGGCCTCGGTGTCGGAATCGTAGATGACCTGCTCGTACACCGACTTCTTCGCGGCGAGCATGTTCTTCAGATACCCGGTCAGTTCCTCCGTCTCGAACAGTTCCTGCGCATAATACTGCTCGTCCCCCAACCGCTGGTATTTGATACCGTCCACCAGGGCCAGGCGTTTGCATCGGTTCATCGTCTCCGCGGCACGTTCGATGAACTGCTGTGGGTTGCGCTTGAAGTCGTCCAGGCGCCCGCTCCCGCACAGAATCCACGCAATGCTGCGCCGCGTGAGCTGCGTCCGGTCCTGAAGCTCCGTCAGCATGTCGGGCAGTTCGAGGACGGCTTCGTCCAGGACTACGGGCGCCGCGCCGGCGGTCTCGCTCGTGTCCACGCCGGACTGTCCGATCACGATGCCGGCCTTGCGCCACTGGAGCCGGGGTCTCGGAATCGCCGGTACGTCCCGCAGCGCTCGGGTGCATTCCGCAAGCAGCTTTTCGTTGTCGAACGCCACCCGGTACGTGGTCTTGTGCTTGATCCGGTCCCACAACGCTTTGAACGCGGGGCTGTGGAGCACCGCCTGACGCGGGCGGACGGTCCGCCGCCGATCCGCGTCCTTGACGTCCAGTCGCCCGGCGAGTTTGTGCAACAGCTTGGCGGTCTCGGCGTGCTGGCCCGCAAATCAAATTCATCCGGCAGGGTGAAGGCGTCGTTCTTGAGCGTCTGGCGCAGCGCGTCCTGGATCCTCCCCTTCGCGTCGATCCAACCACGAGCCTGCAGATACGTCCACACGGCTTGCGACGCGGCGAAGCCCAACGTCGTCGGCCGGCCGTCGTCGCCGGCGACCGGAATGGCGGCGAATTGGTGCGGCTCCACCACACCGAAGCGGATGCCGGTCTCGGCCTCGATCTCCTGTTGCAGGTTCGCGGCGAACGCTTCGTAGCTCTCCGTCGCCACGACCGTCAGCGTGTTGACGTCGAAGCCGCGCACCCGTTCGCCCTGCTGGTTGACGCACAGTCGCAGGCCGCGTCCGATCGTCTGCCGCCGTTCCCGCTCGCTCCGCATGTCACGCAGCGTGCAGATCTGGAAAACGTTGGGGTTGTCCCAACCCTCGCGCAGCGCCGAATGGGAAAAGATGAACCGGAGCGGCGTCTCCAGGCTCAGGAGCTTTTCCTTGTCCTGCATAATCAGGGTGTAGGCGCGCTCGGCGTTGTCGCGGTTGGTCTGGGTGTTCTCCGCGGTGTCCGTCCAGCCACCCTGCTTGTCGATGGAGAAATACCCGTCGTGCGCCCGGTCCGCGGCTCCCTCCGGGTCCACGTCCGCAAAGTGGGTCCGATAGTCGGGATGCCGGGCGAGCCGCCGATACTCTTCCTCGAAGATGCGGGCGTAGTCGCCCTTGGCGGGATTCCCGTCGGCGTCGACACCGCGGTAGCGATCCACCGCGTCGATGAAGAACAGGCTGAGTACCTTGATCCCCTGCGGGCGCAGGCGCTGCTCCTTGTCGCAATGCTCGCGGATGGTACGGCGGATCATTTCGCGCTGCACGGTCAGCGGTTCCACGTCGCCCCAGGCTTCGCCTTTCCGCAGGAACCGCTCGTCGCCGGGCACGCGAAGTTCGACGAACTCGTTGCCCGGCTCGACCCGAATCTCGCCGATGCGGCACGCGCGATAGACCGCGCGCTTCGTCACCGATTCGAGATCGTCGCCGTCCTGGACCGTGACCGCCTTGCGCCGCACGCCGCCCTTCGTTTCGACGTCCAGTTCGACTTTCGCACTGATGACGCCGCGCCGGCTGCTGGTAGAAAGGACGCGGACGTAGGGGGCGTTGTGTGCGTCCTCGACCGTGGCCGATGCAACCTCGATCTGCTTCACCAGCTTGCGCTCGTACGCGTCGACGGCGTCCAGCCGATAGACCATGTGGTGCGTATCCACGTGCGTTGCCGAGTAGCGCAGCGTACACAGCGGCGCCATGGCGGCCAGGGCTTCCTTGCCGCGGCCGCGCAGGCCGCCGTCCACGCTCTGCGGCTCGTCCACGATCAGGATGGGCCGCGTGGCGCGGATCAGGTCGATCGGCTTTTCGCCGCCGGTCTTCTCGCTGTCCTTGTACAGGTTGTTGACGTCCTTCTTGTTGATGGCGCCGACCGTCACCACCATGATCTGTACGTGCGGGCTGGTGGCGAAGTTGCGCACCTGCCCGAGCTTGGCGGAACCGTACAGGAAATACTCGAAGGGCGTGCCCGCATAGAGCGCGCGAAAATGCTCCTCGGTCAGTTGGAGCGACTTGTACACGCCCTCCTTGATGGCGACCGACGGCACGACGATGACGAACTTGGTGAAGCCGTAACGTTTGTGCAATTCCAGGACGGTCCGCAGATAGACGTACGTCTTCCCCGTCCCCGTCTCCATTTCCACGGTGAAGTCGCCGGAATCCAGCGCCGCGGAGGGCGGCAGGCCGTTGCGCAACTGGACGGCGTGCAGGTTGTGGAGAATCGCGTCATCGGACAGGGACAACCGGTTGCCCGTGCCGAGGTGGTCTTCGGCCAAGGCGAGCCGTGCTTGGCCCTGCGCGGGGTGCGGCGAGACGGTGAACTCGGTGCGGCAGACCTCCTGGCCGCGGAACAGGTCGCAAACGGCGTCGATGGCCTGCAGTTGAAAGTCGAGGTCGGGCTCGAAGTGGAGTTTCATGCGTGCGTCGCCAAAAAGGGCCGTCCTCCTTATCCTTGGGAATTAGAGACAAGGCGATCCCGAAGATGGTTTTTCCTCGTCATACCCCTTCGTCCCCCCCCCATCCGACCCCCTTCGTCATTCCGGCGCAAGCCGGAATCCAGAGGACACCTTTCCCCTAGGCCCCGGCTTTCGCCGGGGCGACGAGGGGGGTGCGGAAGCCGGTATCCATCTTCTGGATTCCCGCTTTTATGGGAATAACGACCGGGTGGGATCTTCAAGTATGTAATTCCCATGGAAAACCCTTATCCTTCGTATTCCGTAAGGACCTGCAACCCCGTTACCCCTTCGAAGTCTTTCGCGTTGTGCGTGATTATAAGGGACTCCATGTCGGACGGCGCACGCTGCGACCCACGCATCGTTGAGGGCAATCCCCCTGCCGCTTCGCTGGCGCTCCGCAACCAGGCGACCGTAAGAACGGGCAATCTCATGGTCGTAGGGAATGACGACGAAGTTCCGCAGGGTCGTTTCGAGCGCCTGCCGTCTTCGCTCACCCCAGTTTGCTTTCTCGGCTCCAAAATAGAATTCGCCAACCGTGATGAAGGTGATGGCCAGCAGCCGGCCCTGAACGTACGGTGCGTACGTCTCGGCGAGCCGACCGCCTTTCATCAGGTATGAGACGACGTTGGTATCGAGAACGATTTCGACTTCGTTCATGGCAGGCCGTCCGTCTTTGCCCCGGGGTGCCGAAGTGCGTCAATGACCTGTTCGAAGCCGTCGTTTTCCTCCCCCGGCCACGACCCGAAGAGCGACCTGACGTCCGTCATGGGGTGCACGTCCTGTGCATGCGCCAACTGTTCGAGTGTGAGAGATTCCCAGAAGGTTCGGGAAACCGGAGTCCCCCGAGGGAGCAGGTCGGCCGTTTCGTCTTGTCGGTCTTCCAGGCGTTGAATGTCATGAATTTTGATGCTCGTTATTTTTCGAGACGTGGGATCCTCCCGTGCCTCGCCCATGATGCGGACGTAGTGCAGGATGTCTTCGAAGACCTCATCCCTTTGTGCTTCGTCGAAAAGACAAAGGACCGGCGCCCCGGCGGCAGGATGGACACGACATCGCGTGCCGTGTTCCTTGAAATCCGCCATTAAGAGCCGGCCTTCAATGGTTCGAATGTTGCGTTCCGATCCCTGAATGCGTCTCTGGATACGGAGCGCACCGTTCGACGTGAACGAGGTCCGCGCCGCCTGCTGTCGATGATTCAGAGTAAACTCGATTTCATCGATCCCCTGGCTGAACAGCACTCCCGCGTCACGCCATGCCATCAGCACGCCCGGATCATACCCTGACGGTAACGTCTCCTCCGCCTCGTCTTTTTGTACCGTCGCGAGTCCTGCTATGGCTTTCTCCAGAATTTCCAAACCGAAATCCATCGTTTGAAAGGATGGAGCTTCTTGCCGACGTTCGAAGCCGAGGACGGTGGCTGGACTCCCATGCGTCAACAGCACGAGATCGAGCTCGACTTCCCGCTTGATGTTGTGCGGCGGCTGTCCCCGCCGAAGACTCTCGGATTCTCCGTGCAGCACCCTCCCGATTCGCTGAAACGCCTTGTTCAGGTTGGAAAGGAAGCGAAGCAAGTGGGAAACGGATATCGTGCCGGACCCGACGGCGTTCCCGTCGAAACGGACCTTCAATAGCGGCTCTTGTCCATCCATGAGAAGCCTCCTTTCCCCCTTGCGGCGTACGGTTTCTTGTCTCCCGATCACAGAGTCCGCACGGTTCCGAGACCGCGCTGGGCCAGAATGGCCGCACAGTTGGCCTTGGCAACGTCGTCCGTAAAGGCGCTGTCACGAAAGACGACGGTGGCCTCGACGTCGGGGGCCGACTCGGCGTGCCACTCGGCAATACCGAACGCCAACGGTTCGACCTCTGCTCTGGCAATCCTCTCAGCGAGGCAAACGAACAACGCACCGAGGCCGACGGAATGGACGGACTTCCCGGCTACGGTCCGGGCCTCGGCGGGCGCGCACAGATCGAAGCCGAGTTTGAGGAGGACTTCGTACAGGACGTCCCGCTCGCTGCGATTCGGCTTGAGGTGGTCGACGTTTTCGAGCAGCGTCCCTTCCAGGTCGTTACGATCGGGCGACTCCCAGGTGCGGATGTTGGAAGTATCGAGCTTGAAGACGCGAAAACCCAGGTCGCCGGTGAACAGCGGATTCTCTTTTTTGATTTTTTGGGCAGCCCGACGGAGACGCTCTTTGGTCAGTTCGGCGATGTTTCGGGGCTTCCCAAGTTTATCGGAGAAATCCGTGGCGGTTTTTTGATCTCTATTCGTCGGATCAAGCGATTCGGGAAGCTGGACGAGGATGTACCGGCGCTTCTTTTCATCAACGGAATTCTGACCGATCGTTGCATGCCCCGTCGTTCCCGACCCGGCAAAAAAATCAAGAACGGTATCTCTTTCTTGCGACCCTTGTTCGATCACGTCCTGGATGAGGCGTACGGGCTTCGGAAAACTGAAAACCCTGGAGTCGAAAAGGTCGTCAATGTCAGCAGTGCCGTCTCTGGTAAAAATTCCTTCACCAACGACCGTAGAAAATCCGGTAAACTCCGATTCGAGTTCGCTCAAGAACGACTTGCGGCGCGGACGACCGTCGGCTTTTGCCGGCCACAATATCCTATCCTCCGATATGAGACGGCACATCGTCTTACGATCATATCTCCATCCCATCTCCGGGCAGCCGTAACTTATTCCCGTTTTCGGGTTGATGAGGTCATAGTGAAGGTTCGGGCGCTGGCTGGCGGTCGCGATTCCGACCATGTTCGCGCTCGTCCAATCCCCCCGAGGGTCTCCATCCGTATTTGCGTATTGACTGCTATCGCGGGCGGCACCACGAATGCTATTCCCATAGCATATAAGGTACTCGTGATCGATCGACGCGCCGGTAACGGTCCTGTTATCTTTGTTTTGTCTGCTTTTCCAAACGAAGGTCGCCAGGAAATTTTCTTCGCCGAATATTTCGTCCATCGCAAGATGGAGGGCAGGAAGCTCGCCATCGTCTATACTCACGAAGATGAGGCCATCCTGACGGAGCAAATTCTTGGCAAGCTTCAGCCGCGGATACATCATGTTCAGCCAGGCGGTGTGAAAGCGGCCCGACGCCTCCGTATTCGACGATAATTTCCGGTTGTCACCATCCGTCTGACCTGTCAGTTCAAGATAATTCCGCATGTTGTCGCGGTAGTCGTCCGGGTACACGAAATCCTTACCCGTGTTGTACGGCGGGTCGATGTAGATGAGCTTCACCTTGCCCGCATAACTCTTTTACAGGAGTTTGAGCACTTCCAGGTTGTCGCCCTCGATCATCAGGTTCCGCGTCGTGTCCCAATCGACGCTGTCCTCCGGGCACGGGCGCAGCGTGCCGGTCGAGGGCGTCAAGGCGAGCTGGCGCGCCCGGCGTTTGCCGTGCCAGTTGAGGCCGTACTTCTCGTCGTCGTCATCGACCGCGCCGCCGAGCAACTGCTTGAGCGCCGCGAAGTCGATCTTCCCCTCGGTAAAGGCCTCGGGGAACAGCGTCTTCAGCTCGGCGAGATTCTCGGCCACGACGTCCGCCGAGCACGTTTCCGGGTCCCCGGCCACCAGCTTCTTCATCGGCCTCCTCGACTCATCCTCGTCCGGCTTCACAACAGAGGATGAGATACAAGAGGATCGAACGCCTACTTCGACACCCTTCGACCTTTCGACTCGACGGGCCGTCCCCGAGCCCGCGGTGTCTCAAGCCCGGCGAAAGCCCCCCTGATAAGGGGGGTTGGGGGGTTCGCCCCCCGGTCGAAAGTCGGGCACGGGCAGGCCGTCTTCTTCGAGAGCGGCGACGTACCCGGCAACGGCCTCTTTGATGTCGGCAATGGCATCCTGTTTGGTTTGTCCTTGGCTGATACAGTCGGGCAAACTTGGACATTCGGCGACCCAACATCCATTTTCACCCGGATCAACGACGGTCTGCCTCATATTCTCGCCTCTCGTTACCTTTGCCGTTTTCTACCAATTTCTACCCGCTTCTACCAGAATCTACCTATGTCTAGCGTAAAACCGTTAGATATTGGTAGATTTTCTGGTCCACGGCTGGAAGTACTTGAAAATAAAGGGACTGAAGGATTCTTTCCTCTGGATTCCGGCTTTCGCCGGAATGACGAATAGGGCGAGCAACGATCTCAGAAATCTTCCTATCCCTAAGTTCGTTGAGCCTGCGATGTGTTGAGCTTGTCGAAACATCGAAACGAACCCCGAGATCACCTCAGCTTTCGCACACTACCGGCTGCGCACGACGCCGACCTTGTCGCAGTAGCGCGCGACCGGGCATTCGCTGCATCGGGGCGAAGTGGGGTGGCACAGCGTCTGGCCGAAGGCGACCAGGAGGTCGTTGTAGCCGATCCAGAACCGCTTCGGGAGTTTGGCGCGCAACGCCTGTTCGGTGTGATCCGGGGTCTTGGTCTCGACGTAGCCCCAGCGGTTGGAGATGCGGTGGACGTGGGTGTCCACGCAGATGCCGGGTTTCTGGAAGCCCAACGTGACGACCAGGTTGGCGGTCTTGCGGCCGACGCCCTTGAAGGTGAGCAATTCGTCGATGTCGTCCGGGACCTGCCCGGCGTAGTGGTCCAGGATGCGGCGCGACACGTCGAGCACGGTGTGCGCCTTGGTCTTGTAGAAGCCGACCGGGTAGATCGCGTCACGGATGCGGGCCGGGGTCAGGTCGATCATCTTGTCGGGCGTGTCGGCCAGCGCGAACAGGCGGCGCGCCGCGGGGCCGGTGGTTTCGTCCTTGGTGCGCAGGCTCAGCAGGCAGGCGATCAGCACGTGGTACGGGTCGCGCGCGAACGTCGCCATTTCGGTCACTACGGGCGGGTTCCAGTCCTCCGCGGCCGCGGTCAGGATACGAAGGACGCGCGCAATTGTGCGGTTCGTGACCATCGGCTTGGACTCCGGGAAAGCTCAACGGCCGCGGACGGTCACGATGTGGACCTGCAGCGGCAATCCGTCTTCGCGTTCGGTATGCGTGCGGCGGGTCCAGGCCAAACCGAGGCGGTCGAGTTCGGCGTAGAAGCTACGCGTGTCGGTGCGGCCGGCGTCGGCGAGCAGGGCCTGTCCGTCCTTCGCCAAATGGTCGGCAATGAATCCCGCCAGCGCGGCGAAGGTCGATTTGTCATACAGGATTTCCGCGGCGAGAACGTAGTCGAAGCGCACGTCCAGACGGTCGCGCGTGAAGTCGAGCGGTTGCGCCGCACAGTCCCGGCAAGCGTTGGCACGCGCGTTGGCCAGCGCGAACGCGCACGCCTCGGCTTCCTTGTCGGCGAACGTCACCCGACCGCCGTTTCGGGCAGCCACGACGCCCGGCAGGCCCAACCCGCAGCCGAGGTCGAGCACGGAGCGGCCGCGGACGTCCGCCCGAGCATCCACGCAGCGGGCCAGACTGAGTGCGCCGGTCCACAGATGCGCCCAGTACGGCGGCTCCGCGGTGCCGTCGCGCAGCAGGGCGGCGCGGTCCACGTGGCGCTCCAGGTCCTTGACTCTGAACAGGGTGAATCGCCGCGCGCCGAGACCGACCGCGAACGGCTCGGCGTCGTAGCCCGCGGGCGCTCCCTCGAGACGAATGGCGGCGGTCACTCGAACGCGCTCAGGCCGGTGATGTAACGGCCCAGGGTGAGGCGGTGGATGTCTTCGGTCCCCTCGTAGGTGTTGACCGTCTCCAGGTTGAGCATGTGCCGGATGACCGGGTACTCGTCCGTAA
This sequence comes from uncultured Binatia bacterium (SeqCode), assembly GCA_965200125.1. Taxonomy (GTDB): domain Bacteria; phylum Desulfobacterota; class Binatia; order Bin18; family Bin18; genus Bin18. Next base: position 3,237,459 of record OZ241332.1, read on the forward strand.
TGCCGTTGCCGCCCAGGATGTCGCGCGCCAGCCGTGCGGTCTGTAGCGCGGTGGAGACGTTGTTCATCTTGGCGAGGCTGACGTGTTCCGGCCGCAGCGTGCCGGCGTCCTTGAGTCGGCCAAGCCGGTGGACGAGCAGTTGGGCTTTGGTGATCTCGGCCAGCATGGTGACCAGCTTGGCCTGCACGAGTTGGTAGCCGCCGATGGGCCGCGAGAACATGACCCGGTTCTGCGCGTAGTCCACGGCGCACGCGTAGCAGGCCAGCGCCGCGCCGATGGCGCCCCACGCAATACCGTAGCGCGCCTGCGTCAGGCACATCAGCGGCGACTTGAGCCCGCCCGATGCGGGCAGCAGGTTGGTTTCGGGAATCCAGCAGTCCTCGAAGATCAACTCCGAGGTGACCGACGCCCGGAAGCTGAACTTGCCCTCGATGTTCTTACGGGTGAAGCCGGCGCGTTCCTTCTCGACCAGAAAGCCGCGCACCACGTCGCGGCCGTCCTCTTCCAGCTTGGCCCACACGACCGCGACGTCCGCAATCGAGCCGTTGGTGATCCAGCGTTTGGTGCCGTTCAGCACGAAGCCGTCGTTTCCGCGGCGGGCGCGGGTCAGCATACCGCCGGGATTGGAGCCGAAGTCCGGCTCGGTCAGGCCGAAACAGCCGACCGCCTCGGCCCGCGCCAGCCGCGGCAACCAGTACGTCTTCTGCTCCTCGGACCCGAAGGTGAGGATCGGATACATGACCAGCGACGACTGCACGCTGGCGAACGAGCGCAGCCCACTGTCGCCGCGTTCCAGTTCCTGGCTGACCAAGCCGTAGGCCACGCTGTTGAGGCCGGCGCCGCCGTACTCGGTCGGCACCGTGACGCCCAGAAATCCGAGTTCACCCAACCGCGGGACGAGTGACATGGGAAACGTGGCGTTGCGGAAGCATTCCTGCGCGAGCGGCAGGTATTCGTCGTCCACGAAGCGCCGCGCCACGTCACGCACGAGGCGTTCGTCTTCGCTCAGCAGGTCTTCGAGTTGGTAGAAGTCGGTATCCAGATCGTGGGCCATACGGGTCTCCCTTCCTGCCCGAGGATGCGCGTGCGGCCTGTCTATACGCCGACGCCGGGCCGGGCAAGCGAACGAGAGGAATGACGGACAGGAAGGACGCCCGGCCCTAGCCGGTACATCGCTAGAAGGGTCTCCGCTGGATTCCGGCTTCCGCCGAAATGACGAAGAGAAGACGTTCCCCGACGTGCTGGTCCCCGAGCTTGCGGTGCCTAGAGCCTGCGGTGTCCTGAGCGTGTCGAAGGATCGAAAGGGCGAAGGGCCGAAAGGTTTCCAACCGGGGCGTAGCTCTGCCGGGCGGCCTGCTCAATAGATGAGGATGGGAGGGTGCCCGATTCTCGGGCCGACGATGCGGTCGGGCTTCACTTGGCCGTGGCTCTTGGGTCCGCCGAGCATGTGCCAGCCGATGCCGACGAGCTTTCCGTCGTGGAAGACGTACGGGGTGAATTCGTCGTCCGTGGTCAGGCCGTCGCGCTGGTGGCCGGTGCGCATGTAGAGGATTTCCACGTGTACGCCGTCCTTGAGGTACCGGTCGGACTTTTTTCGACTGTTGCGAGGAACGGAGACCTGCGTGGGTTTGAGAATAGCGAGGACGGCTTCCTTGGAGTCGCCGAGCTGGATCCGGTCTTCGACCTCGTCGTATTCCGCGATCGCCCGGTCGATGCCGAATCCGGTCGAGCAGGCACTCAGCAGCGCGGTTCCGAGAAGCAGGAACGCCGCGGGTCCCGTTTTCGCCGTCGGGGCGGAGGCCATTGCACCATTCTCCAAATGCGCCGTGGTCCAGCTTCAGGACGCGGGACGTGCGGAAACCGGCGGCGGATCGGACAGCCCGCGCGGTTCGCCTTCGCCGCGCAGGTCGGAGACGCCGGTCATCAGCCCCGACTGCGGATCGACGTGAACCGCCTGCACGTTGCCGAACCGCGAGCGCTTGCCCGGTGCCCATTCCACGACCTCGACCGTGTGGCCCGTAGCGCGCAGCCGGCCGGCCAACGCCGCGGCCTCGGAAGCGGCGTGCGCTTCCAGATACAGCGTATCCGGGAACCATTGGTGATGGATGCGCGGGGCTCCCACCGCGTCGGGCAGCGACATCCGGTGAGCTACGACGTTCAGCATGACCTGCAGGACCGAACTGATGATGCGCGAGCCGCCCGGCCCGCCGACTACGAGTTCGACGTGGCCGTCGCGGGTGACGATCGTCGGGCTCATGCTGCTGAGCGGCGTCTTCTGCGGAGCAATGGCGTTCGCTTCGCCCATGCCGACCAAGCCGAACGCGTTGGGCTTGTCGGGCTGGGCGCTGAAGTCGTCCATCTCGTCGTTGAGCAGAATGCCGGTGCCGGGCACCATCACGCCGCTGCCGAAGTACAGGTTCACGGTCTGCGTCGTGGCGACCGCGTTACCGTGCGCGTCCACCACGGACAGGTGGGTCGTGCTGGTGGATTCGAGCGGGCCGGCGTTCCGCTCGCTCGGCGCCCCGGCGCTCGGCGTGGCCGCCTCTACGTCGATCTCGGCGCGGAGTTCGTCGGCGTAGGTTGAGGAGGCGAGGCGCCCGACCGGCACGTCGACGAAGTCGCTGTCGCCCAGGTGGCGGGCGCGGTCCCGGAACGCCCGGCGCATGGTCTCGGTCAGGACGTGAACGGCCGCAGGACTCCGAAAACCGAGCTTCTGCACGGAAAAGCCGGACAGCACGTTGAGCATCTGCACCAGCAGCACGCCGGAACTGGGCGGCGGCATGGAATACACCTGCGCGCCCCGGAACGTGCCGGTGACCGGCGTCCGGTCTATGACGCGATACCGGTCCAGATCGTCCTGCGTCAGCAATCCGCCGATTGCCTGCATGTGGTCGACGATCGCCTCGGCCACGCGGCCGGTGTAGAACGCCGCCTTGCCGTGCTCGGCAATCGCGCGCAACGTATCGGCCAGGTCGCGCTGGACGAACAGGTCGCCGGCCTGTAACGCCTTCCCCTCGCGGAAGTACACCGCCTCGGTCGCCGGGGAGGCGTGCAGCGTGTCGGCCCGATAGGCAATGGCGCGCGCCAGATGGGGATAGACCGGAAAGCCTTCGTCGGCCAGCCGGATGGCGGGCTGCATGACGTCGGCCAGCGGCATGGTGCCGTAGCGTTGCTGCACGTCCACCAAGCCGGCGACCAGACCGGGAACGGCCACGGCCAGCGGCCCGGTGCGGCTCAGGTCGGGCACGGCCTCTCCGTTGCGGATGAACATGTCGCGGCTGGCGCGCAGCGGGGCGCGTTCCCGGAAGTCGATCGCTACGCTGTCGCCCCGTTCCGCCAAGTACAGCAGCAGGAATCCGCCGCCACCGACCCCGGTCGATTGCGGCCGCAATACGCTGATGGCGAACGAGGTGGCGACCGCGGCATCGACCGCGTTGCCCCCGCGGCGCAGCATCTCGGCGCCAGCCTCGCTGGCCGCGGGGTTGGCCGCGGCGACCATGCCGTGTTGCGCCGTCGTGACGAAGGACGGGGTTTCGTCCGCCCGACTGGCCGGAGCAACGAACAGAACCGGAATGAGAGTGAGCCAAGCGGCAACGGTGCGTTGGCGGGCGGGGAATTTCATCTTGGCAATCCTTGCTGGGAGATTGGCTTCAAGCCTATGCCGCACGCGCCGCGGCTGTCCATCCCCCGCCTTTTCTTGCTGGCCGGAGTGGGGGCGACGCATGCGTCGCCCCTACGGCGGTCATGGTGGAAGAAATACAGACTTACATCCCCCTCAAGCGGTAGTGCATCGGATCGAGATTTTCTTGGGTGGAACGTCATTCCTTCGTCATTCCGGCGAAAGCCGGAATCCAGCGGACACCCTCCTCTGCACGGCGAAATACCGGCCGGGGCGGGGCGTTCCCTTCTCCCTCTCCCACCAGGGGAGAGTGGATCGAGATACCATGCGGGGACGATTGCAAACCAATGTACCGGCCTCAAGCCGGAAACGTTGACTTGAAAAAAGCCGGTTGGTAGGGTTCCGCCCAATCTCGCCGACCGCACAACGCGCCCGTGAAGGAGGACGTCATGGCCTCGGTCAACAAAGCGATCATCGTTGGAAACCTCGGGCGCGATCCGGAGGTGCGCTACACCCAGAGCGGCCGGGCCGTGGCAAACTTCTCGGTGGCAACGACGGACACCTGGATGGATCAGAATAATCAGCGCCAGGAGCGTACCGAATGGCACCGAATCGTCGTATGGGGCAAGCAGGCAGAGAACTGCGGACAGTATCTCTCCAAAGGCCGGCAAGTCTACATCGAAGGCGACATCCGCACGCGAAGCTACGAGGATAAAGAGGGCATTCAGCGCTATACTACCGAGATTTACGCGCAGCGGGTGCAGTTCCTCGGTGGCCGCAGCGGAGAAATGGGGCAATCTGCGGACGGTGGGCCGAGTGGACCCGGCGATGATTTCGGCGCCGGGGCGGTGGCACCGGACGATGACGTACCGTTCTGACCGACCGGATTGTCCTGCCTCAAAGCCCCGGATTCTACCAACGAGCTGCACCAAGGCCGCATTTTTCCGGCCCCAGCCTCCTTCCGATCACGCCGCTATCGAATCCCTCGCAGCTACTCCCAATATCCATCGTCCACGAAGCTGACGTAGCCGCCCCGACTGATCACCAGATGGTCGAGGATGGAGACGCCCATCATTTCGCCGGCCTTTCGGAGGCGGCGGGTGAGGTTGACGTCTTCCTGGCTGGGCGTCGGGTCGCCGCTGGGATGGTTGTGCACCAGGATGGCGGCCGCGGCCGACTCGCGGACGATGTGATGGAACACCTCGCGCGGGTGCACGATCGCCGCGGTGAGCGAACCCTGCGAGACGCGCACGTCCTTGAGCTTCTGGTTCTTGGCGTCGAGCAGCAGCATGTGGAATTCCTCGGTTTTGAGGTCGCCGAGCTGCCCGCGATAGTGATGATACACGTCGGCACTGGTCCGGTAGGTTGCGCCGCGCGGCATTTTCGTTTGCGCGTACCGCTTGGCGATCTCCAACGCGGCCTTGAGGCCCGCGGCTTTGGCGGGGCCGATACCGTTGATCTCGCACAACTCCGTGATGCTGGCTTCTTCCAGCTTCTGGATGGAATCGTCGTATCGTCGCAACAGTTGGCGTCCCAGGTCGAGCGCCGTCTTGTCCGCGCCGCCGACCCGCAGCAGAATCGCCAGCAACTCCGCGGTGGACAGGCCCGCCGCACCGTGTTCGACGAGTTTTTCGCGCGGTCGCTCGGATTCCGGCCAATCCTGGATGGTGTACGCCATCAGCGCGCCGTCCGTTCTCCGGGCGGGGTCCTTTCGGCAGTCACCAGCAAGGTGGACCGCGCCGAGGACGCGGGTGTCGTCGTTCTCATAGGGAGTGTTTGGCGCCCGTTTCGACAGGCTCAACGGGCTCCTTTTTTCTTTTTCTTCTTCTTTTTCGATTTGTCCGACGTGGCGTTTTCGGCCAGCAACCGGTCCAACTTGAGGCTGACGTTCAGCAGCCGGCCCTGCATTTCGGCCAGCCGGTCGAGCACCTGTTCGTGCTCGGCGCGCGAGGGGATGTTCAACAGCCGCAAGACCGCCTCGACGTTCAGGTCGCGCACGAGGTGTGCGAACGTCTCGACGCTCTCCTTATTGGCCTCGAACAGCTTTTCGAAGACGGTTTTTTCCTGCGTCATGGCGTGTGGTGCGTTGCCGCGGCTCCCGATCGGAGATAAGAGGCCGAACAGTCGGTAACGGAGGCTGGGTTCCCGTGGGTTTCGAAGCGCTACTCGGATATGGCACCGGCCTGTACCTTCTCGATGCCGGGATGTCGTTTCCCGATCTCGTCGGTACGGCGCTATTCGTGCATCTGCTCGACGGGGCGGCGTGTGGGGTCATCGCGGCGAGAGACGGTCGGGTGGTATGGAGGTGGGTTGCAGGTGGCGGAGCGTTCGGCGTCTGGGCGTTGTTGACCCTTCTCGTCCTCATCGCCCGCGGCAGATCCGATGACCTCACCTGACGCGCAAGCTCAGTCGGTCTCGTCACCGGAGTCATCCGGCTGCACGGGCTGAGGGGCATCGCTCGGTCCTTCATTCTCGACCGGCCCGACTTCCGCCGCTGCTTCCTCTTCTTCCAGGTCGTCGTCCGCGGCGAGTGCCAAGCTCGACACCCGTTCGTCCGCGCCGACGTCGAACAGCTTGACGCCCTGCGTGTTGCGACCGATCACGCGCACGTCCGCGGCGCGGATCCGAATGATGCGGCCGGTGTCGGTAATCATCATCAGATGGTCGTCGTCCGTAACTTGGCGGACGGCACACACCGTACCCGTCTTGTCGGTCGTGCGCAGCGTGCGGATGCCCTTGCCGGCGCGCGACTGCCGCCGATACTCGTCCACGCCGGTCCGCTTGCCGTAGCCCTGGGTCGACACCGTCAGAATGGTGGCCTGCTGGTTGAGGATTTCGAGCGAAACCACCTCGTCCCGCCCTTCGAGGAGGATGCCCCGCACGCCGACCGATGCGCGGCCGGTCGCGCGGACCTCGTCTTCGGCGAACCGCACCGCCTTGCCGTTCCGCGTCGAGAGCAGGACGTCCTGGCTGCCGTCGGTCGGCCGCACGTCGATGACCGCGTCGTCGGGGCGCAGGTCCAGAGCGATGATGCCGTTGCGGCGCACGTTGGCATACGCCATGAGTTCGGTCTTCTTGATCTGCCCGCGGCGGGTCGCGAAGACGAGAAACCGTCCGTCCTGAAACTCCCGCACCGGCAGAAACGCCGAGATCTTCTCGCCCTCGGTCAGCGGCAACAGATTGACCAGCGCCTTGCCCTTGGACGTCCGGCTGCCTTGCGGCACCTCGTACACCCGGACGCAATAGACCTTCCCGATCGACGAAAAGAACAACAGGAAGTCGTGCGTGGACGAGACGAACATGTGCTGGACGAAGTCCTCTTCGCGGGTCGCCGCCCCCACGATGCCTTTGCCCCCGCGGCGTTGCGAGCGGTACTGCTTCACCGGGTTCCGCTTGACGTAGCCGGCGTGGGAGATGGTGACGACGACGTCTTCCTCGACGATCAGGTCCGCGTCCGTCGGGTCGCCGCTGTCCGGCAGAATCTCCGTCCGCCGGGCGTCGCCGAACCGGTCGCGCATGTCGATCAGTTCCTGCCGGATGACCCCGTCGATCTTGCCCGCGCTGGCCAGAATGCCTTGCAGTTCGGCGATGGCCGCCCGGGTTTCGGTGTGCTCGGCCAGAATCTTCTCGCGTTCGAGCTGCGTCAGCCGCTGCAACCGCATGTCCAGAATAGCCTGCGCCTGGGTCGCACTCAGCCCGAAGCGGTCCATCAGCGTCTGCCGTACGTCGGCCGGGTTGCGGCCCGCGCGCACGATGGCCAGCACCGCGTCCAAGTTGTCGAGTGCGATCTTGAGCCCCTCCAACAGGTGCAGGCGTTCTTGCGCTTTCTTCAGGTCGAAGGCGGTGCGGCGGCGGACGACTTCGCGCCGATGCTCCAGAAAGTGCATCAGCATGGCCTTGAGCGACAGCAGCCGTGGTTGCCCGTCGACGATGGCCAGTAGGATGATGCCGAACGACTCCTGCATTTGGGTCATCTTGTAGAGCTGATTCAGGATCACTTCCGGCACGCCGTCGCGTTTCAGATCGATCACGATGCGCATGCCGTCGCGGTCCGACTCGTCGCGCAGGTCCGCAATACCGGCAATCCGCTTTTCGTTGACCAGTTCGGCGATGCGTTCGATCAGCTTGGCCTTGTTCACCTGGAACGGAATAGCGTGCACGACGATGGCCGTCTTCCCCGTTTTTTCGTTTTCCTCGATGGACGAGGCGGCCCGCATGGAGACCACGCCGCGGCCGGTCTCGTACGCGGCGCGCACCCCGGCGCTGCCGTGGATGAACGCGCCGGTCGGGAAATCCGGACCCGGCACGTACTCCATCAGATCCGCGGTGCCGAGCGCGTCGTTCTCGATCAGGGCCAGCAGCGCGGAGACGACCTCGCCAAGATTGTGGGGCGGGACGTTCGTCGACATGCCGACCGCGATACCGGACGAGCCGTTCACCAGCAGGTTGGGAAACTTGCTGGGCAGGACGGCCGGCTCCCGGCTGGTGTCGTCGTAGTTGGGAACGAAGTTGACGGTCTCCCGGTTGATGTCCGCAAGGAGTTCCGCGGTGATGCGCGTCATGCGCACCTCGGTGTAGCGCATGGCCGCGGGCGGGTCGCCGTCCACCGAGCCGAAATTTCCCTGGCCGTCGATCAGCGGGTAGCGCAGCGAAAAGTCCTGCGCCATGCGGACCAGCGTGTCGTATACCGCGGAATCGCCGTGCGGGTGGTATTTACCGATCACGTCGCCGACCACGCGGGCCGACTTCTTATACGGCCGGTTCCAGTCGTTGCCGAGGTCCTGCATGGCATACAGCACGCGCCGATGCACGGGCTTGAGGCCGTCGCGCACGTCGGGCAGAGCGCGGCCGATGATGACGCTCATCGCGTAGTCCATGTAGGACTGCCGCATTTCCTGCTCGATGTTGACCGACGGCAGGGGACGGGAAGCGGGAGAGTCTGCCATGATGGTCAGGGATTTTGGATTGTGGATTTCCGATTGTGGATTGGGCGGAGGAAGGTAGAGAGGGAAAGGCCGCTGTGGAGTACTAGAGGAACGCCGTCAACGCGCTCGCCGGTGGGAGTCTGCCCCATACCGGGACCCCAATCCACGATCCACACTTCGACAAGCTCAGTGCACCGCAATCGAAAATCCACAATTCCTAGACGTCCAGGTTCTTCACGGCCAGCGCGTTGTCCGAGATGAACTTCCGCCGCGGCTCGACCTCGTCGCCCATCAGCGTCGAAAAAATCACGTCCGCCTCGACTGCGTCCTCTATGCGCACCTGCATCAGCGAGCGCGCAGCGGGGTCCATCGTCGTCTCCCACAGTTGTTCGGGGTTCATCTCCCCGAGCCCCTTGTAGCGCTGAACGTCAATGCCTTTCCTGGAGCGGGCGAGGATGGTGTCCAGAACCTCGTCGTGCGAGTGCAGGGTCGTCCCGTCCGCTTTTTCGTTCTTCGTCTCGGCGAAAGCGAACGGAGTCGGCCCGATATTGGTCAGGGCGGCCAGCAGGCGTTTGATTTCGATCGCCTCCGCGGATTCGACGAAGCCGCGGTCGAAGACGCGGGTCCGGCCCGCGCCGTTCAGCCGGTGCGTGACCAGAATGCGGAAGCCGCCCAGCGTGGCGTCTTCCCGAACTTCGAACGATGTCCGCTCCTCCGTATCGGTCGGCGCGCCCGCCTGCACGTCATCCACCACTCGTTGCAGAACGCTCCGGTCGGCGAATGCCGCGGGCGAGAGGGTTTCATGGCTCAGCAGAGCAGTGACGACGGTGCGGTCCCGGCCGCGGCGCTCCAGGAGGTCGAGGAGGTGTCGCAGACGGAGCCCATTCTTGACCCACGTCTTGAGCGATTCTCCTTCCAATGAGCCGACTTGCACGTGTTGGATGCCGAGTCCGACCAGAAAGTCGTTCAACTCCGCATCGTCCTTCAGATAAACGTCGTTCTTGCCCTTGCGGACCTTGTAGAGTGGGGGTTGGGCGATGCACAGATAGCCGCTCTCGATGATGCCCGGAAGCTGGCGGTACAGAAACGTCAGCAGAAGAGTACGGATGTGCGATCCGTCCACGTCCGCGTCCGTCATGATGATGATCTTGTGATAACGCAGCTTGGACAGGTCGTTATCGTCTTCCCTGCCGACGCTGGCCCCCAAGGCCGATAGGAGCAGGCGGATTTCCTGCGACGACAACATCTTGTCGAAGCGGGCCTTCTCGACGTTCAGAATCTTGCCGCGCAGCGGGAGAATCGCCTGCGTACGGCGGTCGCGACCCTGCTTGGCCGAGCCGCCCGCGGAGTCGCCCTCGACCAGGAACAACTCGCTCTTCTCGGGGTCGCGCTCCTGACAGTCGGCCAATTTGCCCGGCAGCGTGCCGGAATCGAGCGCGCTCTTGCGCCGCGTGAGTTCGCGGGCCTTGCGGGCGGCCTCGCGGGCGCGCGACGCCTCGACGCTCTTCTGGGCGATCTTCTTGGCCTCGGCCGGATGCTCTTCGAAGTAACTGCCCAGTTTTTCGTTCAAGAGGGATTCGACGAATCCCTTGACTTCGCTGTTGCCGAGCTTGGTCTTGGTCTGGCCCTCGAACTGCGGTTCCGGCACCTTGACGCTGATGACCGCGGTCAACCCTTCCCGAACGTCCTCGCCTTGCAGGCTCTCCTTGTCCTTTTTGAGCAGGCCGAGCGTAGCGACATAGGTGTTGATCGTCCGTGTCAGCGCGGCCCGCAGCCCGATCAGGTGCGTCCCACCCTCGATGGTATTGATGTTGTTGGCGAACGAATACACGTTCTCGGCGTAGCCCTCGTTCCATTGCAGGGCGACGTCGATCGTCGTGCCGTTCTTCTCGCCGCTCAGGTACACGACTTTGTGCAGCGGCGTCTTGGCGCGTCCGAGGTGTTCGACGAACGACGCGATTCCGCCTTCGTAGAAAAAGTCGTGGCGTTTGTCGGTTTCGCGTTCGTCGATCACCGAGATGTGGAGGCCCGGATTCAGAAAGGCGAGTTCGCGCAACCGCCGCGACAGGATGTCGAAGCTGAATGCCTGGTCGCCGAAGATCTGTTGGTCCGGCAGGAAGACGACCCGGGTGCCGCTCTGTTCGGTCGGCCCGACGGGTTTCAGGTCGGCCTCGGGCGCGCCGCGGCGATACCGCTGGACGTACGTCTGCCCGGCGCGTTTGATCTCCAACTCCAGGAATTCGGACAGGGCGTTGACGACGGACACGCCAACGCCGTGCAGCCCGCCGGAAACCCGGTAGGCGCCGTTGTCGAACTTTCCGCCGGCGTGAAGCTTGGTCAGCACGACCTGGGCCGCGGACACGCCTTCGGTCGGATGCTGTTCGGTGGGGATGCCGCGGCCGTTATCGACGACGGAGACGCAGCCGTCGGTATAGATCGTGACGACGATCTGCGTACAGTGGCCGGCCAGAGCCTCATCGACCGAGTTGTCGACGAGTTCGAAAACGAGGTGATGCAGGCCCCGTTCGCCCGTATCGCCGATGTACATGCCGGGCCGCTTGCGCACGGCCTCCAGACCTTCGAGGACCTTGATCTGATCGACCCCATAGGTCTGTTCGATTTCCTGCATGGACATGCGAAGAGAGGAAGGTGCCGGGTGTGGAACGTCGCGGCGCGCGCCTTCCGTTCGTGGTGGGAAATTCTAGCATTGGAGGATGGTTCGGTAAACCGGAGGGATGGTCTCCGATCTGCGGTGGTGTCGTTGGTGACCCTCTCGCTAGCCCTCCCCCGGAGGGAGAGAGTATCGGACGCGAGAGCCTGCCCCGGCTTGATCCGGGGGAGAGAGTCCCACGGCTCACCGCCTACGTAATCTTCATCGGCATGATGACGTACGAGAACCCGCCGCTCTCCTGACTCTGCAACAACCCGGGACTCATCTCATCCTTGAGCGAGAGGACGGTGTCGCTCCCCTCGGCCATGACGTTCAGGGCCTCGACCAGATAGCGGGCGTTGAATCCGATGGACAAACCAGCCCCGGCATACGACGTGGCGACCTCCTCTCGTCCTTCGCCGACGTCGGGTGTGTTCACCGAGAGCGTGATCTTGTCCTTTTCGCATTGCACCTGCACGCCGCGCGACCGCTCGGTCGTCAGGATCAGAATCCGCCGCAACGCGCCTAGCATCTCGTCCCGCTGAAATCCGACTTGGTGCGCGTGGTCTTTCGGGAAGACCTGCCGGTAGTCGGGAAACTCGCCTTCGACGAGCCGCATCGACAACTCGGTGGTGTCCTTCTTGACGCGGACGACGGATTCGCTGACCGCCACGCCGACCTCGTCCTCGCCCCGCTCGACGATTTTCCGGGTTTCGACCATCCCCTTCTTGGGCAGGATCACGTTCGGCCAGTCGGGCAACGTCGCCGCCTCGACGTTCTTTTCGATGAGCGACAACCGGTGCCCGTCGCTGGAGACCATGCGCAGCGTGCCCTCCGTTTCGCTTTCGAGGAACACGCCGCTCAGGTTCAGCCGCGTTTCGTCCGCGGAGGTCGCGAACAGGGTCTTTTCGATCATTTCGCGCAGCGTGGCTCCCGGCAGGTTCACGAGCGCTTCGGGCGTCGATGCGTCCGCCTCGGCCTTGTCCTTGACACTGGGAAATTCCTTAGGGTCGAGACTGGAAATCTGAAACCGCGACGTGCCGCTGGTGACGACGACCTTATCATCCCCGCCGGATCGAAGACTGACCTGCCCGGGCGGCAGCTCGCGCACGATCTCGTACAGCTTTCGCGCACTGGCAGTGATCGAGCCGGCGTCCTTGACCTGCGCAGCACACTGTTGGCGGATGCTGATTTCCAGGTCGGTCGCGGCCAGCGAGATGCGGGCGGCGTCCTCGCCCGCGTCGCCGGATGAGATCAACACATGAGACAGGATGGGAAGAGAGGAACGGTTCTCCACCACGCCCTGGATGAGATAGAGACACTGTACCAGTTCGTCCCTGTTGACGTTGAACTCCATACTTCCCCCGTTTCGGTGTCGTTGTGGTTCGTGACTCCTCGTCCACGGTCCCTCTTACTAACTTTCGATATAAGGATAGTAGTAGTTATAGATGATGTGGACAGGCTGGATAACCGTGTTAAGTGCTCGATACGGAATAATATGTTGGTCAACATGACATGTGAGAAAGCTGTGGAACGCTTCCGAAAGAACGTTGAACATCTATGAACGACCGGACGCCCATCTTATTTACCCACAATGCATACACACGTTGTGCACAGGAAATCCACATCGACTCACGCGTCTATCAACGCTTCCAGCTTTCGTACCAGATCGGACAATTCCGTCTCGCTTTCCAGGCGTTTGGCGATACTCTTGCAGGCGTGCAGCGCGGTCGTATGGTCCCGCCCGCCGAAGTGGGTTCCGATCGCCGGATAGGAAGCGCAGGTCAACTTGCGGCTCAGATACATGCCGAGTTGACGCGGAAACGTCACCCGCCTGGTCCGCCGTTTCGACGTCAAATCCTTGACGCTCACGCCGAAATGGTCTGCGACCGTCTGCTGGATATGCACGACGGAAACGTTCTTCGGTTTGACGGAAAGATGCTTCAGGACCTGGCGCGCGAAATCGATGGTGATGTCGGTCTTCTGATGCAGGGCGGCCAACGCGGCTAGGCGAGTCAGCGCCCCTTCCAATTGGCGGACGTTGGAGGTGACCTTGGAGGCGATGAACAGGGCGACTTCGTCGGGCAGGTCGAGTCGTTTGGCGCGTGCTTTCTTCTTCAGAATCGCACAGCGGGTTTCGAGGTCGGGAGGCTGAATATCCGCAATCAAGCCGGACTCGAATCGGTTCCGCAGCCGTTCTTCGAGCCCGACGATGTGTTCAGGGGCGGTGTCCGAGGAGAGGACGATCTGTTTGTTGGACCCGTGGAGCGAATTGAAGGTATGGAAGAACTCTTCCTGGGTACGCTCCCTCCCGGACAGGAATTGCACGTCGTCGACGATCAGCACGTCGGCACGTCGGAACTTGTTCTTGAATTCCGTCATGCGGTTGCGCTGGATGTGCACCACCAGTTCGTTGGTGAACGCCTCCGAAGACAGATACATGACCCGCTCGCGTCCGTCGCGGCCCAATGCCGCGTGTCCGATCGCGTTGATGAGGTGCGTCTTTCCGAGACCTACACCGCCATAGACGAAGAGCGGGTTGTAACCGTCGCCGGGTCGTTTGCCGACTGCCGTGGCCGCGGCGTGGGCGAACTGGTTACAGCCCCCGACGACGAAGGCCGAGAAGGTGAAATTCTGAACCAGTCCGGTTTTCTTCCGTCCCGACGGCTGAGCCGTGGGTAGAGGCGGTTGGGGGGCTTCGAACAGATCCCCCTGCTGCTTTTCCTGAACGTGGAAAACGAGGTTGGTCGGTTGGCCGAAGGTCTTGGTCATTGCCTCGCGGATCGGGTCGGCGAAGTTTCCGAGGATCCAGTCCTTGAAGAACGGTGTCGGAACCTCGAGGTGGAACCCGCCGTCCCGTAATCCGAGCGGGCGAACCGGTCTTAACCACGCCTCGCTGTTGTGCTTGCCGACTTTGGATTCGGCCAAGCGTAGAACGTGTTCCCAGTCTCCGCTCACGGCCTGCACTTTTGGAGGGGATCTTCGTTCGCCGCCAAGTCATCCACATTTGTGGATAACCTCAAACGTCTTTGATCCCTAAAAGAAATCTCTCGGTTGTTCACCAGTTCGTCCACAGCTTAATCCCCACCCAAGTGAGCTTGACGTTCTGTTGGTTCAGTGTCTTCCCACTCCACAAGCGCACGAATATTAGGGGAGGACGTATGACTCTCCTCCGCGCTCGTCACTCCCATATTTGCGTTCGAGACGTTTCGGGCCGGAACGAGTAGGAGCCGATGCTTAGACTTCTTCCCGAGCCGATGCAAGAAAAAAATCGAACGTGCCGCCAAGACGGCGAATTTCGCCAGGAAAGCAACGATGGTCACTCAAGGTGATACCGGCTCGAATGCCGCGTGTGTCGTTCAGCATGTCCAGCGGGCTGAATTTTCTGAAAATTTTCCTATGGCCGCCGGTCGCGGATCATCGGGATCCCATCACAATTTGTCACATCCATCCGAAGGTGGCCCCGTCCCGGCGTGCACTTCACCGGAAATGCAAGGGAAATTCCCTCGGTCCGTCCGGTTTCGCTTGACTCGTTTCCGAGCGGGTGATTGAAGGGGCCGCGCATGACCGCTTCACAAGCGCTCTTCACTGAAGCGCAACGCTACGTTCCGGGCGGTGTGAACAGTCCGGTGCGGGCGTGGCGAGCCGTCGGTGGGGAACCGCCGTTCATTCAGCGGGGGTCCGGCTGCCGAATCGTCGATGCGGACGGACGTGAGTACATTGACTACGTCGGTTCGTGGGGCCCACTCATCGCAGGACACGCTCCGCCCCCGGTCGTCGAGGCTCTCCGCGAAGTCGTTCCGCATGGGACGAGTTTCGGGGCACCGACCGGCCGCGAGGTCGAATTGGCGCGGATGCTCGTCGAGACGACTCCTTCCATTGAAAAGGTGCGGCTGACTTCTTCGGGCACCGAAGCGACGATGACCGCACTGCGCCTCGCACGCGGATACACCGGCCGGCCGAAAATCGTCAAATTCTCCGGCTGTTACCACGGACATAGCGACGGCCTGCTCGTCCGAGCCGGCTCCGGCGCGCTTACCTTGAGCCTGCCCGACAGCTACGGCGTGCCCGAAGCATACACCAGCCAGACGCTGGTCGCCGAATACAACGACCCGTCCAGTGTGCGCGCCTATCTGGAGGCCGACCCGGAGGCGGCCGCCGCGGTGATCGTGGAACCGGTGCCCGGCAACATGGGCGTGGTGCTGCCCGACCCGGGATTTCTCGACGCCCTGCGCGAACTGACTCGAGAGTTCGGCGTGGTGCTCATCTTCGACGAAGTGATGACGGGGTGCCGGCTGGCCGCGGGCGGCGCTCAGGAAATGTTCGACATCGATCCGGATCTGACCTGCCTGGGCAAGGTCGTCGGCGGGGGATTACCGCTGGCCGCGGTCGGCGGGAAGGCTGCCATCATGGACATCCTGGCTCCGCTCGGTGGGGTGTATCAGGCGGGTACGCTGTCGGGAAATCCGCTCGCGGTCACCGCCGGTCTCGAAACGCTGAAGCTCGTGCACGCCTCCGGCGCATACGACCGCCTGAACGATCTGGGCAGCATGCTGGCCGAAGGATTCCGGGACATCATCCGCGAGACCGGCATCCGCGCCTGCGTGAACCAACTCGGCTCGATGTTCACCGTGTTCTTCGGTGTCGATGACGTGCGCGACTACACGACGGCCACGCGGGCCGACGCCGCAACGTTCGCCCGCTACTTCCGGGGCATGATCGAACACGGCATCTACGTGCCGCCCTCGCAATTCGAGTCCGCGTTCGTTTCCCTGGCGCATACCGATGACGACATTCAAGCCACGTTACGGGCGGCGCGATCCGTCTTCGGTCGGCTGTCCGGCTGAACCGTCAGTCTGGAGAGAACGGGCGTGGCCGGCGAAAATCCGCTCCTCATCTACGGCAGGTATGGCGCGCTCGGGTTCGAGTTCGCCGGGGCGGTAGTCGCCGGCCTGCTGCTCGGACACTACGCCGACACCCGGTTCGATACTGCGCCGTTGTTGATGATCGTCGGTGTCGTCGCCGGTCTGGCTGGCGCGGTTGCCCGGCTGGTGGTCGTGCTGCAACGACTGTCCCCCCGTGAGCATCGGACGCGACCAGATCGCTGCCATTGAGGCACTCAACGTCGCGCTGGTCGGCGTGGGAGCCGGACTGGGCTGGCTCGGCGGATTCCTCCACGTCCCCAGCTTCGTGCTCGGCGGGGCGGTCATGCACGTGAACTTCTGGCTGCTCAAACGCGTCGTCCGGTCGCTGTTCGCCGCTTCCGAGGAGTCCGCGGCGCCCCGCGGCAGCCACCGGCTTCGGACTGCGGGGTGGTTGGCCGCAAAGCTGGCGTTCTTCTTCCTGCTGTCGAGCGCCGTCATCGTCCGCTATCCGGTCGAGGCCGGGAGCTTCGCCGCCGGGGTGCCTTTACTGCTCATTGCCTGCGTGATAACCAGCCTCCGCCGCGGCGCAAAGCCCTCCGCAGAAGCCGATACCGCAGACCCGAGCGCATAGTCGAGGCGTATGGAACATCACCTGTTCACCTGGGTTTCGGTCATTCCCGGCCTCAGTCTGCTACCCGGCCACCTCGCCACCTCCATTCTCGTCTCCGCGGTGCTGGTCCTGTTCGCCTGGCTGGCCAAACGCCAGCTCTCCAGGGCCGCGGACCCCGCAGTGCCGGACGAGAAGCTGACCATCCGAAACATGGCCGAGTTGCTCACCCAGGCCGTCACCGACATGGCCGAGGGGGTGCTCGGATCCTCCGGGCGCCACTACGTCCATTTGTACGGCAGTTTCTTCTTATTCATTCTGATCGCCAACCTCAGCGGCTTGCTGCCCGGCTTTTCCCCGCCCACGAGCGACTTCAACGTCACCCTGGCGTTGGGTTGCCTGTCGTTCGTCGCATACAATTATTACGGATTCCGCGAGCTCGGCGCCGGCTATCTCAAACACTTCGTCGGCCCGATCTGGTGGCTGGGCATCCTGATGGTGCCCCTGGAGTTGATCGACAATTTCGTGCGGCCCTTCTCGCTCGGGCTGCGGCTGTTCGGGAACATGACGGGCGATCATGTCGTGCTCGAAATTTTCACCGACCTGACCAAGGTCGTCGTGCCGGTCGTGTTCTACATGCTGGGCGCTTTCGTCTCGCTGGTACAGGCGTTCGTCTTTACGCTCCTGAGCCTGGTTTACGTCTCGTTGGCGACGGCGCACGGTGAGCACGCCCATTAACCCCTTGATTCTCAACGCCTTGTTCCCATGCAGGTTGCGGCGCCCAACGGTGGAGCGGAGAGGATGACAGAGGCCGGTCGCCGGGTCCGTAGCGAGCAGGGCAGGAAAGGAGTCGGTATGCAACGTATCAGGAAGGTCGCATCGTTGGCGGTCGGGCTGGTGCTCGGTCTGTCGGGAGTCGCACACGCCGCGGAAGGCGGCAGCGACAGCGGAATGATTGCTCTGTCTGCGGGCTTGGCGATCGGCATCGCCGCGGTCGGCGCCGCGATCGGTCAGGGTCGGGCGGTCGCCGCGGCCATGGAATCGATCGGGCGGAACCCCAACTCGGCCGACCGCATCCAGACGCCGATGATCATCGGTATCGCGTTCATCGAGGCGTTGGCCATCTACGCCCTGGTCATCGCGTTCACGCTGTCCGGGAACGTCTAGCCGGCAACCACCTCAACGTTCCTCGGTCCCGACGGACGCATGGAAACGCCTTCGGGGGAGTGGTTTCGGCCGCTCCCCTTTTGCGTTCTCAGGATAACAGCAGGAGACGTCCCACCCGAACGACCGAAAAGACCGCGAACACGACGTAGAAGGCACTCACCGCGGCCAGCAACGTCGTCTTGGCCGGCCCCGGCCGCAACGCGCGCGGCAACAACCGTCGGTTCAATATCAGCGTGAGTGGCGTATAGACGGCCATCGCGATCCCGCCGAAGAACGCGGAGCCCATCAGGAACAGGATGGGCGGCAGGCTTTCGTACACGTACGTCAGGAAGGTGCCCAGTACGATCCAGACCGCGGCAATCGCGGCATACCACCAGTTCAGCGGTTTGCGTTGCGCCCAGGCGTAGTTGGTCCGCAGAATGTCCGCTCCGGTGCGGGCAACTCCGTCGATCAGCGTGAGTTGGGTGCTGAACAGGCACGCGATGCCGACCAGCAGGAACAGCGTCTTGCCGGCCGCGCCGCCCACGCTGCCGAGAATTTCGGCTTCCTCCCAGACCAACAGTTCCTGGCTGGGAACGATCCCTTGCGGGTGCAGCACCGCCAGCGCCCCGAAGATGAACAGCAGGATGGTGAAGGTGTTGAGCAGCCAGAAGAACAGCAGTTGATCCAGAGTGAGGTGGCGGAACCACGCCCGCCAGCGAGTGAGATTCTCCGCGTTGGCGACGATCTCGAACGCGCGACCCGGTGGAGACTCGCGCTCCGTCCCGGTCGCTCGGAACGGATTGACGACCGTAGGGACGTGCGCTCCCATGCCCCAACCCTTGTCGCGGATGTAGAACGAAAAGAACAGATTGGCGGTCCCGCCCGCGCCCGCGAATACGATAGAAGAAAAGAGAATATAGGCCGGCATGTCGGGGTGTTTGAACGGCAGGTTGACCATGCCGCGGCCCAGTTCGGCCCAGGTCGCTGGCGAGCCGACTACGCAGGCCACAGTCACGAGGCCGAGCGTCACGACGACGACCAGGAGTTCCGTCGTCTTTTCGACCGACGCATAGACCCGCTTCGGCCCGAACAGGACGAAGGCCACGCCCGCGAACGTGATCCCCGTCCACACCCACGGCTCGCCCCAACCGGCGGGGCCGACGATCAACGCCTTGAGCGCCCCGCCGCAGGCGCGCGCCCAACCGGGGAGAATCCAGCCCAGCACGTTCAGCACAATGAACAACCAAGCGAACTGGCGCGACAGCCGGCTGAACCCGGCGTAGATGCTTTCGCCCGTGGCCAGGGTGTAGCGGCCGATTTCGCAGTTGATCCAGAACTGGAGGAAAATGCCCAGCAACGCGGCCCACGTCATGCCGGCGCCGAACTGGGCGGTGTTGCGGGGCCAGACGATCAGTTCGCCGGCCCCGATCGAGAGCCCGACCAGGACCGCCCCCGGGCCGGCGAGCTTCCAGAAACCGCGCGGTTTGGGAGGCAGGTCCGCGGGGTGAAACGCGGCGGGCATCTCGAAACGGCAGTCGGTAGGCGGGCGGTCAGTTCAGGCGTACCCGAATGGCTTTTGATGTTCGCCGCCGGAGGTATGACGAACGCCGCCGAACCGGCTGTGGGGAAGCGGCTTAGACGTCGCCGCGACGGACCAGATACTCGGCGGTCAATACCGCCCCTTTGGCGGCGCCCATTTTGGTGTTGTGGCTGACCAGGACGTATTTGAGTCCGTTGTCGAGCGCGGCGTCGGCACGCAACCGGCCGACCGAGGTCGCCATGCCGTCTTCGGCGTCCCGGTCGAGCCGCGGCTGCGGGCGGTACGGGTCGTCGTGAACGACGATCATATGATCCGGCGCGGAGGGAAGCTCCATCTCGGTAAACTCGCGGCCGAAGTCGCGCAGCGCTGCACGGGCGTCGTCGACCGAGCACGGCTCGGCCAGACTGACCAGGACCGACTCGGTGTGGCCTTCCAACACCGGCACGCGCGTACACGTCGCGCTGACCGGAAACGCGGCCGGCCGGATTTGCCCGTTCTCCAACCGGCCAAGGATCTTGGCGCTCTCCGCTTCGACCTTCTCTTCCTCGCCGGAAATGAACGGGATGATGTTGTCGATGGTGTCCATCCCGATCACGCCCGGCGAGCGGCCCGCACCGGACAGCCCCTGCATGGAGGTCATGACCACACGCCGCAGGCCGAATCGGTCGAACAACGGCTTCAGGGTGATGACCAGCCCGATGATGGTGCAGTTGGGCTGCGTGACGATGAAGCCCTGCCAGCCGCGATTGGACCGTTGCCGTGGGATCAGGTCGGCGTGGTCGAGGTTGACGCCGGGGATCAGCAGCGGCACATCGGGATCGCGCCGGAACGCCGAGGCCGTACTGACGACTGGGGTCGTGGCGGCGTAGCGGGGTTCGAGTTCGTGGGCCGGGCCGGACTCGACCGCGGTGAATACCAAGTCGATACCGTCCAGGTCGAGCGGCCACGCTGCCTGGACTGGAACATCCAGCATGTCGGCAGGCGGATCTTCCTGGCACCACCACTGCCGCGCGCCAGTCTTTGGGTCCCGGATCGCCTCGGCATACGTCTTGCCAGCGGACCGTTCCGAGGCGGCGAGCAGGCCGACCTCGAACCACGGATGTTGCCGAAGGGCGACCAGAAACTGCTGGCCGGCGACTCCGGTCGCCCCCACGACTGCCACAAGCTTTTTCATGGCGGGCCAATCAACGCCACGCCGTGGAGCTTGTCAACACCGGTTCGCGGCCGACGTTCGGAAGGCGGCCATACGGGGGCGAAGTTCTCCCGCGGATGTGCTACGACCGGGCGAGAAGGAGCCGGATTCCATGAACGAGTACGAGATGGCGGCGCTGGAAATCAGCAGAGCCAGTCTGGAAATCAGCCGTTGGCACATGCTGATCAGTGCGGTGGGCACCCTCCTGTCGAGCAGTCTGATCGCGTGGGGCCTCTGGCTGATGACGAAGGCCAGCCGGAACCGAAGCCGAGAGATAGACGAACTCGCCAGAACGTTCCGACAGCAGGGCGAGGCGCAAGTAGAAGCACTGAGGCAGCAGGGTGAAACGCTGCGGCAGCAAGGCGAGGCGCAGGTAGAAGCACTGCGGCAACAGGGTGAAGCGCTGCGGCAGCAAGGCGAAACGTTGCGGCAACAGGGCGAAACATTGTGGCAACAGGGCGAAACGTTGCGGCAGCAAGGTGAGGGACAGGTGGAAGCACTCCGACAGCAGAGCGCGGCACTGGCGGAACTGTTGAGGCGCACCGCATGAACGTTAGCGTCATAGACCGCTTAGTAGAATTGCTCGGCCCCGAGGGAGTCGTTGCCAACTCCGACGCCCTGTCGGTGTACGACTGCGACGGCTACACCCTCGAACGCTCGATCCCCGAAATCGTCGTCCTGCCGAAATCTACCGAAGAAGCCGCGTCCGTGGTCCGGTTCCTGCACGACCGGCAGATCGCATTCGTGCCCCGGGGCGCAGGAACCGGCCTCTCCGGCGGGTGCCTGCCCGTTCAGGCGCCGGTCATGATCGGCACCAGCCGGCTCAACCGCATCCTCCACATCGACATCCTCGACCGTATCCTGGTCGCACAGTCCGGGGTCGTGAACCTGTGGGTGAGCAATGCCGTCAAGGAACGGGGGTTCCAGTATGCGCCCGACCCGTCCAGCCAGCAAGCGTGTACGATCGGCGGCAACGTGGCCGAAAATTCCGGTGGCCCCCACACCCTCAAGTACGGGGTGACGACCAACCACGTGCTGGGCCTGGAGATCGTGCTGCCCGACGGCGACGTGGTGGAACTGGGCGGCGCGGTTGAGGACGTGCCGGGCTACGACCTGCGCGGCCTGACGATCGGGGCCGAGGGCACCTTCGGCATCGTTACGCAGGCCACGCTGCGGCTCACGCGCCAGCCGCAGGCGTCGCGGACTTTTCTGGCCGTGTTCGAGTCCGTCCATCGGGCGACACAGACCGTATCGGACGTCATTTCGTCCGGAATCGTGCCGGCCGCGCTGGAGATGATGGACACGCTCATCATCCAGGCGGTCGAAGCCGCCTTTCACGTCGGATTTCCGACCGACGCCGGCGCGGTCCTGATTATCGAAATCGACGGGCCGGCCGCGGGTCTCGACCCGCAGACCGAGAAGATTCAGGAGGTCTGCCGCCTGAACCATGCCCGCGAAGTACGTACCGCGCGCGACGACGCAGAGCGCCAAGCGATCTGGAAGAGCCGCAAACGCGCATTCGGCGCCATCGGTCGCCTGTCGCCCAACTACTGCACACAGGACGGGGTGGTTCCGCGCACCAAGGTGCCGGACATTCTGCAACGCATCGCCGACGTGGCGGAGAAATACCAACTGCGCATCGCCAACGTCTTTCACGCCGGCGACGGCAACATCCATCCCATATTGATGTACGACGAGCGCAACACGGACGAGACCCGGCGCGTGGTGGACGCGGGTCAGGAGATTCTGAGCGCGTGCATCGAACTGGGCGGCAGCCTGACGGGCGAGCACGGCATCGGCATTGAGAAAATGGGCCAAATGCCGCTCATCTTCAGCCCGGAAGACCTGCTGGTCATGTCGCAGTTGCGCGCGGTCTTCAACCCGGACAACCTCTGCAACCCCAACAAGATCATTCCCACCCCGGGCGGCTGCATCGACGTGACTCGGCCACGGCGACAAGTCCCGCTCTGACGTCTTCCGGTAGGATTCGCCCTGTCGAAGGGTGTCGAAACGGCCCCTGAATCCTCTTCCATTCCGAGACACTCCCCGGAAACCGGACGCATGGCCGAGACCGTTCCATTCGTAAGGGCCGCACCGTCAGGAACGCAGTCCGACGGCAACGACTTCCCGATTGACGGCAAACGGCCGGCGTCGGTCGTCCACCCCACCTCCGCGAACGAGGTAACAGACCTGCTGCGGGAGGCGACCGTACATAAGCGCGCCGTCTGCCCGGTCGGCCGCGGGGCGTTTCTGCATCTCGGCGGTGTGCCTACCCGCTACGACCAAGCCCTGTGCACGCGCGGGCTGGACGGCGTAATCGACTATCAGCCCACGGACATGACGGTGCGAGTGCAGGCCGGCCTGAGCGTCGCGACGTTGCAGGCCGCGTTGGGCGAGAGCGGCCAATGGCTCCCGCTTGACCCGCCGCTGCCGGAACGCGCCACGGTCGGCGGAATGATCGCCGCCAACCTGACCGGTCCATGCCGCTTCTCGCAGGGGACGGTGCGCGACTTCCTGATCGGTATTCGTGTGGTGCGCGCGGACGGCACGCTCATCAAGGGCGGCGGCCAAGTCGTGAAGAACGTCGCCGGCTACGACGTACCCAAGCTGTATTGCGGTTCGCTGGGTACGCTGGGCGTCATCGTCGAAGCCACGTTCCAGGTTCGGCCGCGGCCGCAGAGTCAGGCTTTGCTGGCTGTCGAGTTCGCCGACGCCGAACGTGCCGGAGCCGCGGCGCTCCGTTTGGCCGGCTCGGACCTCCAGCCGTTCTTCGTGGAGTTGGCGAATTTCGGGCCGCCCGCGGACGGCATGCTCTCGACTCCGGGCCGTGGGCCTTACCATGTCTTCATCGGTCTCGCGGGCCTGGAGGAAGAGGTCGCCGACCAGCGCCGGCGCATCCCGGAACTCTTGCTCGACGAAGGGGAAGCAGACGGCGTGTCGGACGTAACGGAATTGGACACCGACCGTGCCGCGGCCCTGTCTTACACGTTGCGCGATTTTCCTGTGTCGGGAGACGCAGACCTGCGTTGCAAGGTCAGTCTCCCACCCTCACAGGTCGCTAGGTTCTGCGCCGACCTGGAGGCAGAGACGGCGCGCCACGAGCTGGCAGTCAAGCTGCTTGCGCGTGCCGGCAATGGAATCGTGTATGGCGCATTCACGCCAATCGTGCCGCCGGGTTCCGACGAGGAGTTGCTTGCTCTCGTACAGTGGACGCGCGCATGGGCCGCTCAGCACCACGGCTTCGCCGTCGTGGAAGAAATCTCCCCTGAGCTCAAGGGGCGCATTGACGTGTGGGGCAGCGTCAGGACCGCGTTTCCACTTATGAAACGCCTCAAGGCCAGCCTAGACCCGCATGGCCTGCTGAACCCGGGCCGTTTCGTCGGAGGTCTGTAAGCTATGAGCTTCTTTCCGATCCGCAGGACACCCTCTCACCCCAACCCTCTCTTCCGTCTATCTCCTCTTCCTCCGGGAGAAGGCTAGGGAGGGGGCGCGGGCAAACGCCCATTTCTAATCCAACCCGACCATGCAACCCACCGCCTTCGTCGACCACGAAAAATTCTTCGACTGCGTACATTGCGGCCTGTGTCTGGCGTCGTGTCCGACCTACGTCGAACTGGGCACCGAGCCGGACTCGCCACGCGGTCGTATCGCCTTGCTGCGCGGCTTGCAGGAGGGACGCACGCAACTCACCGACGAGGTCGTGCACCATCTCGACCTGTGTCTGGGCTGCCGCGCATGCGAAACCGCGTGTCCATCCGGCGTACAGTACGGCGCTCTGATCGAGGGCGCCCGACCGTTCATCGAGCAGCATCACGCTCGCCCGTTCGGCCAGCGTCTCAAACGGTGGGCCATGAATGCGCTGTTTCCGCGCCCCTGGGGTGCATGGCTGTTCGCCCTGATGTTGCGCATCGGCGGCGGACTCGGGCTCGGTCGCTTGGCCTATTGGGAGCGGCTCCCCGCCCGGCTGCGCTACTGGCTGGGCCTGCTGCCCGCTCCGGGCGACGTCTCCGCGGGACGGCTGGACGAACGATACGCACCCATCGGCACGCAACGCGCCCGCGTGGCCCTGCTGTCTGGCTGCGTCATGTCCGCGGCCTTCGGCGCCACCAACCACGCCACCGTCAAGGTATTGCGCCATAACGGCTGCGAAGTGTGGGTTCCCAAGGACCAGAGCTGCTGCGGTGCCCTCCTGCTGCACAACGGCGCCAAGCAGGCCGCGGTCGAATTCGCCAAGCATAACGTGGATGTCTTTGGCGGATTGGAAGTTGACGCTCTACTCGTCAACGCCGCGGGCTGCGGGGCGATGATGAAGGAGTACGCCGAGCTGCTGAAGGACGAGCCTGCTTATTCCGAGCGGGCCGCACGCCTGACCGAAAAGATGCAGGACGTGACCGAGTTTCTGGCTGACGTCGGCCTCCGCCCGCCGACCCGCGAAGTCCACGGCACCGCGACCTATCACGACGCCTGTCATTTGGCACACGGCCAGGGCGTGCGCGATCAGCCGCGCGCCCTGCTCTCCGCCATTCCCGGCCTGACCCTGACCCATCTGCCTGAATCCGACTGGTGTTGCGGCAGCGCCGGCACCTACAATCTGACGCAGCCGGACATGGCTGCACGCCTGCTGGAGCGCAAGGTCGGCCATATCCAGACCACGGGCGCCGACCTCGTGGTGACCGGCAACCCCGGCTGCTTGATGCAGATACGCGCCGGGCTGCAACGGCACGGCATGCCTACGCAAGCCGTCCATACCCTCGACCTCCTGGCCCGCGCCTACGGCGACTGACCCATCCTCTCGACGAAGACCGACTTACCATCTCCTCTCCCTCCGGGAGAGGGTTCCCGCGGCCGACCCGGCTTTCATTTCTTTTTCTCCGGGGGAGGTGAGAAAGGAAGAAAGAGGAACGCCCTCAACCGATTGATGAGCGCTGAAGGTGAGAACGTCTCCACTGGATTCCTGCTTCCGCAGGAATGACGAGGGAACGGAGTCCCAACCGGGAGGTCGGATTACACCCTTCGGGCTAATCTGACATACGGAAAACGGAATTGCCCAATACCGTATGAAGGTCGGGGCTCTTGTTGAGGACAAGCATCAAGGTATAGACAGTCAAGCGCGTGGAAAATGCTTCATAATAGAGCGGAGAAAGTCATGACAGCCGAGAATCGACAGAACTGGCAGAATCGAACCCTCTTTCATGGAGACAATCTTCCATTTCTCCGAGGAATGAACAGTAACAGCGTCCATCTCATCGCTACCGACCCGCCGTTCAACAAGAACAGAGACTTTCACGCCACGCCGGACAGCCTCACGTCTTGGCCGGCAGTGGGTGGGTATCGACATATGGAATAAGGCTCATGAGACAATCATCAGCCGGCTGCAGGGCGAAGGGTTGGCGGCACCCGATGGAGATACTGGCGGACAACTTTTGACCAAGGGGCAGATCGGTTATGAGACGCGACCGCCGGTGCGAACGGATGATGGGCAAGAAGCCGTCCCATTTCTCGAGACGAAGCAACGTGTCGAGGAATCCAAGGGACCAAGAATGAGCCGCACGGAGATGTATGACGTTTTGCTGTCGAAGCAGGGGCCGAAGTGTCAAGGATGCGACCGGGTTTTTGACGATCCTCGTTATCTGGAATTAGATCACAATACCCCAAGATCGGATGGAGGACTGAATCACATCAGCAATCGGGTACTCTTATGCGGCCCTTGTAACAAGTTGAAAAGCAACATTTACACGTTATCCGGCCTCCGGCGGGAAAACCTCAAGCGAGGATACATGGCGAAGATAAGATAGAAGACATCCTAGTTTGAGCATTCTCTTTTGAAAACGGTCCGTTTCGAACGGATTGAGGCTCTCCCGTTTGTCATGGGGTGAAATCAGTCGTTCTCCTGACAGGAAATGCAATCATGAAAGATCCCGCAGCCGCTCCGATAAGTTCCTCGGTGCAGTGAAGACCAGAGCGCAGCCTGCTTTCGACATGACGAGGACGTTGCGGGCTGCCAGGTCCAGTAGGTCGTCGCGCGCGGTATAATAAGTGACTCTCTGACTTGCTTGATGCTTGGCAATAGTGTGCCGTTCGCCCAGATTGTTCAGGGCGTGTCCGAGTAGGCCCAACTGTCGGCGATTGACGACGACGGAGGCTTGCAGGATGCGCTCGGTCGCCCGAATCCCTCTCATTTTCTTGTCGAGGTAAACGTAGAGTTTCTTGACGGCCTGCTGAACGACGCGCAGTTGGGCCAGGATGAGGATGAAATACGTCAAATCGTTCTCGTCCGTCTTCGTGTAAGGGGAAGACTTGGCGTAGCTCGCCGGTTCCTTCTGGCTATCGCACTGACAACCCGAACCGCGGCTAAGATTCTCCTAGGGCTTAGCTCAACATATTCCCACCTAACTCTACTTTGTTGCAGGCGGACGGAGACGCAGGTATGCTGGCAGCGTTCCCACACTGGGTGTGAGTCATTCGTATGCGATTGCTCCAGCGACGTTCCGGCCCTCCAATCGAATCAGCAGTGGAAGCCGAGCTGCCCCACCGGCAACCCATGTCGTTGCCCGCCCGCGGCGTATGGTCCGGGCTGCCGCGCTGGCATCTCGGGCTGCTGAGTGTGGCGTTCTTCGTCGGCGTCGCCGGCATGGTGTTGCATCCTCAACCGGTCGCGCCGCCCGGACAGGCCCGCACCGTGGGGAACCCGGCGGCCCTCCTGTCCGGCGCGGATTCCGTGTCATCTCTGGAATCGGGTGAGACGGTCGAGACGCGTCGGACGCTCGCTACCGAACCCGGGTCCGCGGAGCGTGCCGACTTCGACGTGGACGAGCAGGGCGGCGACGATTCCTCTCCGTTGTTGCGGGAGCGGCTCGGCGATCTGTCGCCGCTGTTGACCAAGCTGGGCTTCAGCTTCGTGGTCGGCTTCGCGGTGGGCTACGTCCTGCTGTTCTTCCTCCGGGCGGCGGCGATGCTGGCCGGGCTGGTGCTGGCGGCCTTGTTCGGCTTGCAGTACGCGGGCGTGGTGCAGGTCGATTGGCCGAGTATCGAAACGAACTACGAATCGGCGTTGGGCTGGCTGCTGCCGCGCTTCGACGCCCTGCGCACCTTCCTGCTCGAAAATCTGTCGTCGTCGGGCTCCGCGGCGCTCGGCTTGCTGTCCGGCCTCATGCGTCGGTAGTCGTCTTCCGTCGTGCTGGCACACGCGAAGTT
The DNA here is from genome assembly GCA_965200125.1 of uncultured Binatia bacterium (SeqCode). GTDB lineage: Bacteria > Desulfobacterota > Binatia > Bin18 > Bin18 > Bin18. The sequence continues at coordinate 3,265,200 of OZ241332.1, forward strand.
CGTCCTGCCCATCCTCACCCCGCCGGCGAGCGGGACGCTCGCGTTCCCAGGCAGGGCGTTCCAAAGTGGCCCATTTCCGAACGACGGTTCGGCTTGACTTGTCGGGGTTCGGTTGCTTTGAGAACGGCAGGGAGTTCAGGTTGGGGTATGGATGATCCCGCGTCTTCAGGCGGTCCGCGGCCACGTGCGTGGCCCGGCGGGCGGACGACTCAGGGTATCTGTCGGGCGCTCGCCGCAGCTTGCGTCCTCGGCATGCTCCTCTCTGTTCCTTATTTCAAGCGAGGGGGTGAGCCCTCTCCGGGGACTCCACATCAGACCGCTTCCCCCGACCTCGTGGACGGGCCGCTGACGCTCGAACGATACGTCCGCTGTCTGGCGGAACATCTCGAACTCGACGAGTCCCTCGCCCTGGCCCTGCTCGTGCAGGAGAGTCATCCGACCGATCCGTTCCGAGTCGGCCCGCGCGGCAGCTTGGGGCCGTTACAGGTCAAGCCGGTCACCCTGAAGGCCGTCGGACTGTCGCCGGACGCCCGGCAGCTTCCGTTTCTGGCCTTCGGGGGTCTGCTGTATCTGAAATCCCTGCTGGCGCGCTTCTCCGACCCGGAAACGGCGCTGGCCGCCTACAACATGGGGCCGGTCGCCCTGAAACAGCGCGGCTACCGCCCCTACCGCGAAACCCGGCGCTACGTGAAACGCATTCTGGCGCGACGGGAACGCATCCGGGCCGGAACTTTCCGCGCGCATCCGGTTCTCCGCTATCCGGTAACGAAACAGCACGTTGCCACCTTCCCCAGCCACGCGGACTATCCTGCCTACTGCCACGCGGGGGCTCCGCGCGGCGAGATTCGCTTGGCCCGCCGGAGCCGCTGACGCCCGGTCGCCCTTGACCCTCGCCGGTCGCCGGGCCATCATCCGCCGGCTCTCCGATTCCAGCCGACACGTTCAGGAGAAGGCGGCAACCAGCGACATGCTCGGACGACTGGGCGCGGTGTGGGGCGTCGGCGGCGTGGTGCTGTTGCTCGGCTACTCCATCGCACGCCTGTCCGCCATCACGTGGCAGGCGTTCGCGCACGAGTTCCGCTGGTATCACTGGCTCGCGCTGGGCGTGAACGTGGCCTACATGCTCTACTCGGAAGGCTATTACGGCTTTCAGCGCGGCCTCGCCCCGCGTGTCGCGGCGCGTGCCAGATATCTGGCCGCCCATCCTCGACTCGTCCACACGCTGTTGGCGCCCATGTTCTGCGTGGGGTATTTCCACATTCGCCGGTCGCGGCAGGTCTTCGTCCTTATGCTGACCGCGGCGATCGTGGTCTTCGTGATCGCGCTACCCTACGTTCCGCAGCCGTGGCGCGGAATCGTGGACGCAGGAGTCGTGGCCGGCCTGTCGTGGGGACTGATCGCCACCGTGGGATTCGCCCTTCGCGCCTGGACCGCGCAGACGTTTCCTTACTCCCCCGAGATTCCCGACTAGCCTCGCTTCCCGCTCATCACTCCCCACTCCCCACTCTTCACTTTTCTCGTTCCGCTTGACAGCCTCCGCCCGCGTGGGGCAGAACCGGGGCAATCTCAGGACCGCGGCCAAGACCGCGGGAATTCATAGGAGCAAACACATGTCCGGACCGCTCACAGGCTATCGTGTCATCGACGTCACGCAAATGTTGTCCGGCCCGATGGCCACCATGATGCTGGGCGACCAGGGCGCGGACGTCATCAAGATCGAACCGCCGGACATCGGCGACCTGACGCGCGCGCTGGGCGGAAAGGCGCGGCCCATCTCGCCGTTCTTTTCCACGCTGAACCGCAACAAGCGGTCGGTCGTGCTCAATCTGAAAGACGCGGCAGGCGTCGCCCTGCTCAAGCAACTCGTCGCCGGGGCCGACGTATTCGTCCAGAACTTCCGGCCCGGCACGGCCGAGCGGCTGGGGTTCGGCGAAGACGTGCTGCGCAAGGTCAAGGAAGACCTGATCTACGTTTCCATCAGCGGGTTCGGGGAGAAAGGCCCCTACGTACACAAGCGAGTCTATGACCCGGTCATTCAGGCGTTGTCCGGACTGACCGACATCCAGGCCGACCCGGAGACGGGCCGGCCGCGCATGATGCGGCTCATCATTCCCGACAAGGTGACCGCGCTGACCGCGGCGCAGGCCACCACCGCGGCGCTGCTGGCCCGCGAGCGCACCGGACAGGGACAGCACGTGCGGCTGGCGATGCTGGACGCGGTCGTCTCGTTTCTGTGGCACGAGGGCATGACCCAATACACGTTCATGGGCCCGGACATCGGCGTCGCCCGCCCGCCCGACACGCGCGACCTGATCTTCGAGACCGCGGACGGTTACATCACCGCCGCGGCCGTCTCCGACAAGGAATGGCAGGGCATGACGCGCGCCCTGGAGCGCCCGGAATGGCTGGAGGACCCACGTTTCAGCACGCCGGCCAGTCGCGTCAAATACGCCGACGTGCGCCTGGAAATGACCGCCGAGGTCCTGAAGGAGCGTCCCTCGGCCGAGTGGTTGGATCGCCTGGACACCGAACAGGTGCCGTCGGCGCCGGTCAACCGCAAGCCGGACGTACTGACCGACCCGCAGGTGCACGCGAACGACCTGATCGTCGAATCCGACCATCCGCATGCGGGACACATGCGCCAAGCACGTCCCGCGGCCCGCTTCGAGGGCACGCCGACCGAGCTCCTGCGCCAGCCCGCGCCGTTGCTCGGCGAGCAGACCGACGCCGTCCTCGCCGACCTCGGCCTGTCCGCGGCACGACTCGCCGAACTGCGTGAGGCGGGCACCATCTCCTGACCGATTTTCAGGTCGGATATGGGTGGTGCAAAACTTCGCAGAGCACCGAGGTTCGTCAGGTGGGACGATGAAAAGAATGTCTGGCTCAAGAAAGAGCGCGGCGTCGGTTTTGAAGAGATTGTAGCCGCGATTGACTCGGGAAGTCTTCTGGACGACTTGAAACATCACAAAGAAGGGCGTTATCCTGGCCAAAGGATATTCATCGTCTCACTGAACCACTATGCTTACGTTATTCCTTATGTCGAGGAAAACAACGTCTGTTTTCTCAAAACGATCTACCCCGACAGAAACATGACGAGACAATATCTTCGAGAAAGTGAGAAGTAGCTATGCCCCGCGAGTATATTCCCCTCCAAGAGGTGCCGCTCGACGAAGAAGAGCAGATGCTGGTTCGAGAGATGGAAGCCGGTGAATGGAAGTCTGACCCGGACTTTCTCCGCACAGAGGCATTCGTAGAAGTCATCTCTGCACTCGAAGCGACCACGGATGAACTTGAGCGGGCGCATGCCGACCCGTACCGATGGAAATGGACAATCGTGACTCTCCATGCTGCGGTTGAGGGGATGATGGCTTTGGCCCTCGAAGGGACCAACGGACTGAAGGTCCTCCGCTCTCAAGATACCAAGCGATTTCTCGATGCTCATGAAAATGGTCGAGCAGTTCCAGGAGACCCTCGGGTCGACAGCTTCCCGAACCTGTATAGGAAAATCAAAAGCGACACTGCCCTCCATTACGTCGATTCTCGAAAATTCGTACCCCGGGGCACCCAAGATCAATCGATCAGAGAGCTCAACCGGCTCCGAAACCAGCTCGTTCACTTCCGCCCTTCCAGGTTCAGCCTCATAGTGAACGGTCTTCCCGAAATGACATTCGATTGCTTAGAGATCATCCGTTTTCTCGCGTATGAATCAAATAACATTCACTGGCCCGAACCCCTGGTGAGACGGCTGGAAAGATCGTTTGGAACGGCATCCGCAGCAGTGCAGAAGATGAAACGGCATCTCTGCTCGAAGCCTCCCGGACTCGCACACCTTGAGCACACACCGACCGAGTCCGTGTCTTGACCCAGTAAAAAAATTAAGAGGCGGGAAGCGAGGGTGGCGTTACCATTGAGCGGCGAAATCGCCCCGCCTTCCACAACAGGGCCAGCAGGACGAGCCAGAACGCCTGCGCGCCGACCGCCGCGGTCCACAGAAACCAGTCCAGCTTGCCGGCCACGGCGCTCGCCAGGATCAGCAGCGAGTAGTCGCGGCTCGCCAAGCCACCGACCAGCTTGGCGATCCACACGTCTTCCCAGCCGCCGCGGGCCTGCCCGCGCGTCTCCGTTCTTTCGGCCAGCGTGACCAGCGGAAAGGAGATCAACGCCGCCGCGGCCAGCAGGCCGCCCAGCAGCGGCGCCGCGGCCAGCCCGACCTGCTTCCAGACGGCCACGCCGACGCCGATGAAAATGGCGATGTGCACGACCGTGTCCAGCGTGATGTCGAGCCATTCGCCGAACGGCGACTCCAACATCTTGACGCGCGCAATCTCGCCATCCACGCAGTCGAGCACGGTGGACGCCTGCAGCAGCAGCGCGCCGACCAGCGTCCAGCCGTAGCTGCCCAACAGAAAGCAGCCCGCCCCGAGCAGCCCGACCAGGAACGACAAACCGGTGACCTGATTCGGCGTGAACGGCGTACGCAGGAAGGCGCGCGTCAGCGGGCGCGACAGCTTGCGGTTGAGCAGCGTATCCATCAGCCCATCGTTCGGATTCTCCAACTGCAGGAGGAAGGCCCGCTCCAGGTCGGCCCGCGCACTCGGCGAGGGGAGCCGTTCCAGAAAAGCGGTGCCGGCCGAGACGTCGCATCCTGACGCGCCGTCCGGGTCGGGCAGGCGTTCGTCAGCCTGCCAGCCGTCCAGGAGAGCGTCCAACTCAGCGCGCGAGACGATGGACAGCGTGGCGCCGCGGTCGCAGCCGATCACGCGGCAGACAGCGCCCGCGGGCGTGTCGGTATCCTTCACGGCTCGCGCCACGTCGGCGCGGAACAGCGTATCGCAGGAAAACACGAGACAGCCGCCGGCTTCGGTCGGCCGTGGCACGGGTGCGCCGTGTGGGGTGACCCATACCACTTCACAGGACAACCGCGCGTCGTCCGCGACTTCCCGGCGCAGCGCATCGACCTCCTCGTTGCGCACCAGCACGTAACAGACCCGTGCACCGACGCGCTGCGCGGTCAGCAACGCACGTTTGAGGAGAGACAGCCCCCCGAATTGCGTCAGCGGGCCGAGCTCGTCGGGCAGTCTGGTCGAAATGCAGGCCGCGGTGACCGTCATGAGCGGAGAGCACGGATACTATATCGGCTGGACCAGCCGCAAGTATCGAGGCGGTCGCAGAGGCCATTCCCCGAATGGAGGGCGCCGCATACGGCGCCCCTCCGACTTGACAGCTTTGTATGCCTGCCGCGGAATAACCGAATGCGTTTACACTCGTCCACATCTACGGTCACGACGTGGCACCGTCCGTTCCTTTTGATCCTGAGTACCGCACTGTGTACGGCCTGCGCCGCGGAGAAGAAGGACTTCATGGCCTCGGCTCAGGAATTGGAGAGCCGCACCCTGTTCGCCCCGGCCATGCGTGATTATGAGGAAGCCATCGAGAAGAACCCGGACAACGCCGAGGTGAAGGCCGAAGCGCACTATCGGATCGGCGCAATGGCCAACGAACTGGGCAACAGCGATTTCGCCGCAGACAGATTCCGCGCGGCACTGGAGGAAAATGCGGCCCATCCCGATGCCAAACGCGCCCTCGCCACGCACCACGTCAACCGCGGCGCGGCCGCCCGTGCCCAGGGCCGGATCGGAGACGCGCGGCGCGAGTTGGAAGCCGCGGTCCGGGTCGATCCCGATTCCGCGGTCGCCCACCTCGAACTCGGGCGCACGTACGAGGCCGAAGACCGACTGGACGACGCCCTGCACGCATACGAAGCCGCGGCGCGGGTCGCCCCATCGAACATCGACGTCCAACTCGTCCTCGGCCACGCCTACCTTGCCGAGCAACGGTACGACCGGGCGATAACGGCGCTGACCGCGGCGCTTGCCGGCAATCCCGACCGGGCCGAGGCGTATGCCTGGCTGGGAGAGGCGTATTTCCACCAGGGCCGACGCGACGACGCCACACAGGCGTTCGACCAGGCCATGCGCCGATATCTACTGATCGGCCGGCGCGACCTCGCGCGAGGGGTCAAGAACAAGTCGGATGCGCTGTTCGGCGCCGTCGTCGAGAGCCCGTAAAACCCGCCCGACCTTCGATTACCATTCCGCCCCGGTCGAAGCCGAACCGCCTCAACGTTCCGGGGCGATGTCTTCCAGCGTGCGGCCGCTGGTCTCGGGGAAGACCCGCCAGACGAGGAACGGGGTCACGAGCATGATCGCCGCCAGCGTGCAGATCGCCGGCCAGTGCGAGCCGTACACCCCGTACAAGACCGATTCGAGCAGCAGCCCGACGCTCGCGCCCAGCGTGGCGACGATGATGCGCGCCCCGGCCGCGGTCGCCCGGTACGAGGTCGGGAAGATCTCCGAGCCGTACGCGGCCAGCACCACGTTGACCCCCAGCAGGGCGAAGGTCATCAGCACCCAGGTCGGAATGATGACGATCCCCGGGGTGGTGTAATAGACGATCGTCAGCACGCCCTGGCCGAGCAGGAAGCCGATGGTCACCGGTTTGCGTCCGACGCGGTCGCTCAGCCAGCCGGCGAACGTGTTGCCCAGAATGGCGAACGCACCCGCGCCGAACGTCAGCACCCCGACGCCGCCCGGGGTCCAGCCGTGCACGTCTTGCAGGTACTTCGGCCCGAACAGGTTGGCCGACGCCTCGGCGACCGACACGATGAACAGTACGCCGGCCACGGCCAGCAGCCGGCCCGGATACATGCGCAGCAGGTGCACGACGGGTTGCCAGACCGGGACGGCCGGCCCGGTGCGGTCGTGCTGGCCGGTGAAACGGGTCGTCTCCGGCAGGCCGCGGCGCAAATACGCCAGCAGGAGCAGCGGCCCCAGCCCCACCAGATACAACCCGCGCCAGCCGTCATCGAGGTGGCCGACGAGCGAAAACAGGATGGCCGCCAGTCCCGCGCCGCACGACTGAATGGCGGCGAACGCGCCGATGCCCCAACCGCGTACGTCCGGGTCGAATTCCTCGGCGATCATCACGACGGCCAGCAATGATTCGGCCACCGCGAACGTGCGCGCGAAGAATTGCAGGGCGATGAACGTCTCCGGGTTGGGCGAGAAGGCCGTCGCGCCGGTCAGCACGGTATAGGCCAGAATCGTGAACAGCAGTACGCTCCGGCGGCCGAGGCGGTCCGCGGCCAGGGTCACGGCGAACGCGGGCAAGGCGCCGAAGCGGACGATCGAGGCGACGTAGCCGAGCTGGTCTTCGGCAATTCCCAACCCGGTCTGAATCTGCTTGAGCGACAGCGTGAACAAATAGATGTCGTACGTCTCGAAGAACCCCGCGGTCGCGACCAGCCCCAGCACGCGCCACTGGCGGCGGGTGAGTTCCGGCGGATTGCCCAGAAACCACGCGGCCCGCAACCAGCGTGGCCGATAGCGGGGTTCGGCGTCCCCGGGCGTCGCGGTCCGATCAGACACGGGCCGGCTTTCTCTCCACGTCGAACCGGGCCGGTTCGGGCAAAGAAACGGAAAGCGCCGGTGTGGCGTGGCGGGCCAGAAATTCCGTGGCGAGGCGGTTGAAGTCCTCCGGAGCTTCCAGGTTGACCGCATGGCCGGCTGCGACTTCGGCGACCTCCAGGCCGGGGACGGTCCGCTCGGCGAACCGGCGCCGCGGGGCGAAGCGCGCTTCCTGCGTGCCGCACACCAGCAGGCTGGGCACGCGGTTCGTTTCGAGCAGATCGACCGCGATGGGGTCGGCCAGCGAGGTGTAGCGCGCGGTATAGGCGGCGCCGAGCGGGTCGTGCAGGGCGGCATCGGCGCACAGGGCGCGTTTGTATTCCGGGGCAACGCGGCGCGCGTTCTTCGGATGGACGGCGACACGGGCCAGGGCCGCGGCTCCGTCGCGACGCACCGCGGCGATCAGCTTGTCGGTGCCCGGGCGCACCTGTTGCAGCCAGTCGTGCGTGCTGAACGCGGTGGACGAGTTGGTCAACAGATGCGCACGCACGCGCGCGGGATTCGTCAGGGCGTAGCGCAGCGTCAGCCCGGCGCCGAGCGACTGGCCGATCAGAAACCAGTCCGCAATCCCCAGCGCTTCACGCATCCGCTCGAACGCCGCTACGTACCGCTCCGGGGCGTAGTCGTGTGGATGGGGTGGCGCCGGCGACCGGCCATGCCCGAACAATTCCACCACCACCGGCCGGCAGACTGTGGCCAAGGCGTCGAGATTGGGCAGCCATTGGGCGCGGCTCGACAGAAACCCGTGCAGGAGCAGGGCATACGGCCCGCGGCCCGCGTGCACCTCGTAGGAGGGCAGCAACATGGCCCGGTGTCATACCACCGCCCGGCGGGGAGGCATAGTCGGACCTCGGGGCCGGAAGGATCGTCGGTCCGAGTTTTTCCCTTGCCCTCGCACTGTGGCCAAACCCTCTCCCTGGCCCTCTCCCGGAGGGAGAGGGGAGAACCCCGAGGAAGAGAGAAAAAAGCAATACCACTCAGGGGCTCCGGTCCTATTACTCCCCCCTTGAGGGGGAGTCGGCGAGCCACAGGCGAGTCGGTGGGGGGTCCGCCCGGGCGGGGAAACAACGTTCGCAGTACGACATCCCCCTCCGCTGCGGCCGGTCACATCTCCGCCGGATTCTGCTACGGTCCCGCGTGACGCCGACCCGAGGTACCGACCCTCCGCGAGAAAGGATTCCGCCCCGGCATGAATACCGAAGACCGCAAGAGCAGGCTCGACACCGAGGGCACCGCCGTCCTGTATTGGGTGTGTCTCATGATCGGCGTCCTGATGTGGATGATCGGCGAACTGACGACCACCTCGCACCTGCGTGCCATCACCCGCGAGGTGGAAGTGTTGAAGGCGCTCGTCGAGCAGGTGCGGCGGGAGTCCCAATGTATCGAGTCGGTCGGCGCCGCCGCGGGTGCGGAGCGACGCCGAACCCCGACGATCTAGCGGAACGCACGAGCGGGAAGCCGTCGCCATGTTCGACCCCACAGCCGATATTCCTGGATTCGAATCGTGGATCGGGAAGCTCCACGATCGAGCCGAGTCGATCGTGCGGCCCACGACCGAAGCCGATGCCCGCGATGCCGGGGCGCTGATGACCCTCGGCGGAATCCATCGGGCGAAAGGGAATTTCGCGGCTGCGCGCGATGCCTATCGCCTCGCGAGCCGCCTGCCGGGGCCGGATCGGCGGAAAGCGGCGTGGCTGTCCGCCATGCTCCGCGGCGACCGGCTGCCTCACGTCCCGCCGCCGGGTCTATGGCCGGCGCCGTTCGTGCGCATCATGGACTTTCTCTCGCCCGCGGAGCATCGGCGCGTGTTGACCCGGGTGCTCGCCATGCGCGCGTCGTTCTCCCCCGCAAGAACCGGAGTCGGCGCGGATCGCAAGCTGCGCACCGAGAAACGGGTGGGCCTCATGATCGAAAACGTGGCCGACGAGGAACTCGAGTCGATCTTGGTGCCGAAGGTGCGCGGCATGCTGCCGGAGGTGCGGAAACGGTTGCGGTTGAAGGCCCACAACCATCCCCTCTCCGTCATCCACGTGAATGCGTATCTGGACGGAGGATTCGGGCAACCGCATCGAGACTCCCGGATATTCAGAGGGTATGAACGTGAAGGTCTGATCTGCATCTACTTCGTCCACCGCCGGCCCAAGGTCTTCTCCGGCAGTGATCTGTTACTGTACGACACCGATATCGAAAAGGGGTACTTCCGTCGTTTTTCCTTCTCGCGAATCGAACCGGTCGCCAACAGCATGGTCATCTACCCAGCCGGCTACGTGCACGGGATCACTCCGGTGCAATGCGGAACGGACGAATTTGCGGACGGTCGATTTTCGGTCGTCTGTCACACGCCACCAGACCGCAGTGCCGCGCTCCCTCCCGTCATTTCCGGGCAGCGGCGAGGCGTTCCTCGGCGCGGAGTTGAGGAGCCGGCCCCATGACCGCCATTTGCGGGTTGCGCGATGGGCGCGTGGCGGAAGGGCTGGACGCCATGCTGGCCGCACTCGCCCCGTATGGCGCCGACAGCGCCGACTGGACGGACGGGAGCGTCGGTCTCGGCGTCAGAGCCATGAGAACGGAAGAAAGCCGGGCCGCATCCCTGCTCGGCTGCGACCGAGCGGCCGGCGTGGCCGCGGTCGCGGACGCCCGCCTCGACGACCGCGACGCGCTGTGCGAGACGCTGGGCATTCCACTCCCCGAACGCACGACCAGGCGCGACGTCGATCTCATAATCGGGGCCTACACCCGCTGGGGTCGGGCCTGTCCGCGCCACCTGCTCGGCGACTACGCCTTCGTCGTGTGGGACGCGCGACAGCGCACGCTGTTCTGCGCCCGGGATCACGTCGGCGCCCGCCCCTTCTACTACGCGCGGACGCCGGAGCGCTTCGTCTTCGCCAGCACGGTGGAGGCCGTGCTGGCTGCGCCGGGCGTCTCCGACGCGCTCGACGAGGCCACGGTAGCGACGTATCTGACCAACGTTTCGCTGCCGACGACGACCCGGACGTTCTTCGCAGCGGTGCGCAAGCTGCCGCCCGGCCATACGCTCACTCTCGCGGGAGACGCAGTGCGGATCGAGCGGTACTGGCGTCCCGAAGAGACGCCACGTGCGCGGCCGGCCTCGGACGACGCCTATGCGCAAGCGTTTCTGGATCTGTACACACGGGCGGTGCGGGACCGCCTGCGCGGGGCGCCCGACCCGGTGGGCGTGCATCTGAGCGGCGGGCTGGATTCGTCCAGCATCGCGGTGCTGGCGGCCCGGGAGTTGCGGCGTCAGGGTCGGCCGGCACCCCTTGCGTTCAGTTGGTTGCCGCCGCTCGGCCCCACGCCGCCCAAGGCGGAGTACGCGCCGGAATACGCTCTTATCGATGCGGTCTGCGAACAGGAAGGCTTACAGGTGCGGCATCAATCGCCCACCGTGGACGAGATGGTCGCGTTGCTGCGGCAGGACGGCACCTTCCCGGGTACCCATATTCACTACAACGAGGACGCCGTGCAGCGCCGCGCCGCGGCATCTGGCGTGCGGGTGATACTGTCCGGCTGGGGCGGCGACGAGGGCGCCTCGTTCAACGGCAGAGGATACGAGGCCCACCTGCTGCTCACCGGGCAGTGGGGAAAACTGTGGGACGGGTGCCGCGCCCGCGGCGCCGCCCCGGTCAAGTTCCTGGCCAGCCTCGTTCTCCTGCTGGGACATCCGCGGCTCTGGAAAACTGTCCACAAGCTGCGGCGTCACGATAAGTTCATCTTCCAGTCCGGGCGTTGGCTCATCGACCCGACGTTCGCCCGGCGCGTGCGCCCCCTGCCGATACCCGTGCGTCGGCCGGTCGGTGTGCGGCGTACGCAGTTGCGGGCCCTAGGCTACGGGCATCTCGCCGAGCGCATCGAAGGCTGGGCCGCGGGCGGTGCGCGCCGTGGCATCGAATATCGCTATCCGCTGCTGGACCGGCGGGTGCTGGAGTTCGCCACGGGTCTTCCCCCGGATCAATTTCGGCGCGGAGGGTATAACCGCTGGCTGATGCGCCATGCACTCCGTTCGGTGCTGCCGCCGGAAGTCTGCTGGAATCGGAGCAAGAGCGACCCCGCCCGAACCGAGCCGCTACTCCACACCATCGGAGAAGCGTTGTCCATCGTCGAACGGGATCTCGTCGCGCAGACTCCGCCGCCGCGCGCCCGGTACGTCGACATCCCGCGCCTCCTCACCCGCATGGACACGGACCGGTTGTCGGCAAAGCCGAGATTCGCGCCGGTTCTCAAAGCTCTGCAGTTGCTCGATTTCCATTGAAAGGGAACTCCTGACAAGACGGTCCGGGCACTCGGAGCCGCTTCCGTACCGCGCCCTTTGGTTGAAACGCTTCCAATGCGGGCGGGACGCCCGCGTTCCCGGCGGAGCCGTACCCTTTGGTTCAACCCCTTTCGCCCCTTCCATCCCTCGACATGGTGTGACCCTTCGCCACGCTCAGGGGCCGCCGGCTCGGAGTGAGCCCGTTGAGCCTGGTCCCTGAACTTGCGGGGTCTCGAGGAAAGGGCGAAGGGGGTCGCCACGGGTGCGGAATCGTCCGGTATGGAACGCCCTCGGCAGTCGTTTTCCACCCCTTGACGTCCGCTCGTCACTATGTAAGTCGTTGGGCGTTAGCAATTCGACCATAGGCAGCCGCCCCAGGCAAACCAACATCCCAGGAGGAGGTCCAATGCATGAACAAAGAGCTACCCCCCCCCCCCCCCCCCCCCCCCCCCGCGTAAACTCCGCGTCGATTGACGCGCCGAAGAAGGAGGCGAAGAAAGCCTGGTCCAAGCCCTCCATCACGTTGATTGACGACATTATCTATACTGAAGATAACTCTAACCCTAATTCCTTCTACAACGAGTCGGAGGTCTCTTACGGCCCGCCGACATCGTAAGCGGAGCCGGGCAGGTGTCGGCGGTCCCGGCGTCTTCCCTCTTCCCGCCCGCGTAACGATGTGAGACGATGCCCGCGCGCCATCGAAACGTCTGTCTGGTCACGGTCACTTCGGAGCGCTTCCTTGCCGGCACCCTCGTCACCCTCGGCTCGTTCCTCAAACACCATCCCCGCTTCGCCGGCGACGTCGTCGTCCTCCACGACGCGCTGCTGCCCGCGGCGCACCGTGCAGTGCTCGCCACGGCGTTCGCCGGCTTGCGGTTCGAGCCGGTTTCGGCCGCGCTCTGCGAGCGGCTGACCCGTTTGGCGACCGCGCAGCCCCGCGTCAAGGACAGGCTGGCGCGCTTCTACACGCTCGACGCATTTCGGCTCGACGGCTACCGCAAGGTGTTGTTCTGCGACAGCGATCTGCTGTTCCGCGCCTCGGTCGATGATCTGTTCGAGGCGCCCGATGCGTTGCTGTGCTGCGGTTGCGCGGCGTTTCTCCGGGGCCGGCACCGGGACGCCGCGACCTTTGCCCCCGTGGCGCCCGCCGTTCCGGCCGGCACCGCGCGCACCCTGGACCGCACGTTCAACTGCGGCTTTCTGCTGATCGACGCGGCGCTCGTCGCCGCGGGCAGTCATGCGGCGCTCTTGGCCATGCTCTCGCCGGAGACGTGGCCGAACACCCCGCATACGGACGCGGTGCCCTTGAACCGGGTCTTCGCCGGGCGGCAGACGCTGATCAGTTCCACGTACAACTACCTGCTGCCCGCGGCGGCCGCGATTCGGGCACGCGAGGGGCTCGCCCCCGCGGACGCCAAGGTGCTGCATTTCAATTACCCCGACAAACCCTGGCAGCCGGACGCCATGCTCGCCTGGATGTCGGGCACCGTCAGCTTCAAGCAGGCGCCCGCCTTCAAGCTCTGGTACGACGCCTGGGTGGACTGCCTCGCCTGGGTGCACATGCGCAATGCGCTCGGCCGGCGGGACGAATGCGCATGAGCCGGCCGCCCTTCGTCTTCGGGGCCGGGCGCGACCTGGCGGCCGCGGTCGAGACGCACCTGTTCGGCATCGCCCCGAACCACAGCGGCTCGACCTTTCTGTGGCAGGCGGTGGCCACCTGCCGGCACGTCTGGAACCTGGGCCGGGAGAGCCGATGGATGCGCGGTTTCGCCGGCCCGCGGCTGCGTTGGGATCCGGAACCCGGCCGCTCGGCGCCGCGCCTGATCTGGGCAGCGGACCGGCGCTGGGTCGGCGTGCTGACGAACACGGAGGCGTATGACTGGCCGTTGATATGCAAGGCATGGTATTTTCAGGCCTATGCCCGAGACCCCGCGGCATCGGTGTTCTATACGAAATCGTCGGCGAATCTGGTCATCGTGGACGAACTGGTCCGGCACTTCCGCAACGCGAAGTTCCTCTTCATGGTGCGCAACCCTTACGCCGTCTGCGAGGGCATCTGCCGGGAGCACGAGCATCGCCGGCCCCCCGGGGTTGCCCCCCTGACGGCGCTGTTTCCGGGCCGGAGCCTGCCGGAGCTGGCCGCCACCCACGTCGTCAACTGTCTGGCTTGGCAACGCCGCAACGTCGAGGCGCATGGGGGCCGCGGGATCTTCTTCACCTACGAGGCGATGTGCGCCGAGCCCGAGCGGGTGGCACGCAAGATCCGGGCGTTGGTCCCGGCGCTCGACGACCTGAACCTGCGCCAGCGCCTGAACGTGAAAGGCATCTACGACGAAATGCTCACCGACATGAACGCGCGGCAGATCGCCCGCCTCGACGCCGGGGAGGTCGCGGCGTTCAATCGCGTGTTCCGGCGGCATCGGGAGGTCCTCGCCTACTTCGGCTACGACCTCATGGAAGCACCCGCCGGCCGAAACGGCGCGGCACCGGCATGAACGCCACCCCTCTCTCCTACCGAATCTACGGGCTGCGCGTCTCCTCACCCATCGCGCCGCTCTGTCCTCCGGCCTTTCCGGACGCGAGGCCCTCGGCCGAGTCCCGCGGGGTGGCGTCCTTCGCAGAGACGCCGCAGGTGACGATTCGGATGGGCGCGGTGCCCGTGAGGCTGCACCCATGCGCCGACAAAGGCGGTTCGCGGGAAAGGGGCGATTCGTGGGAAGCCGCGCCCGGCGTGTGCCTGAGGCGCGTCAACGGCGTGGCGCGGTATCTCGTCAGCGGGGGACGGGACATCCTGGTGGAGCCTGCGCCCGCGGCGGACTAGCGCGAGGTGAGCTTATACCTCTTCAACCGGGTATTCGCCTCGTTGTTACAGCAACGGGGCGTCCTGACCCTGCGGGCGAGCGTCATCGAGACCGGGTCGGGAGCAGTGATGTTCGTCGGCCGCAGGGGCGCCGGCAAATCCTCGCTGCTGGCGGCATTGCTCCAACGCGGATACGTCATGCTTGCCGACGGCGTCGCCGGGGTGACGCCGGGCCCCGACGACCGTTTCGTGGTGTGGCCTTCCTGTCCCGACCTGCGGCTGTGCGCGGACGCGATGGACGAGATGGACTGGTGGCAGCGCTCGAAGGGAAACGTGCGGAGGGATCGGAAGAAGCATCTGGTACGAGCGGACCGTTTCCGCGCCACGCCGCTCGCCGTACGCGCCGTCTATGTGCTGACTTCCCACGAACGCAATGCCATCGAGATAGACACGATCGGCCCGGCCGACGCGTTCCGGCAGCTCTGCAAACACACCCACAGCAAGAAATTGCTGCGCGGACTCGGGCAGCGTCCGACCCGGTTCCGTATCTTGACGGCCCTGGTAAACACCGTGCCGGTAGCCCGACTGACGCGGCCGGCCCGGTCGTTCCGCCTCGACGCATTGGTCGACCGGGTCGAAAGACATTTGCAGGAAAACGGGCCGCGCCGGACGGATCGGCGCTGACGCGGGCGCCCGACACCAAGCCCTCCACGCGCTCACGGAGCGCACGAACGGGAGGACGGCGTATGTCTCCATCGGAATTGTTCGACACCGCCCACGTCAAGCGGGCGATCGTTCCGGGTTCGGTCCCGCTGGAGACGACCGACCCCGACTTCGAGGTCCTGGGTGTGGACCACCTGGACCTGACCGTGACCGATCTGCGCCGCTCGCTGCCGTTCTACGAAAAGATTCTGGGCGCGCTGGGGTTTCGGAAGCTCGTCCATCCGCACTACCACGGCTTTCACAACGCCCACCTCATCGTCGGTATCAAGGAAGCGGACGAACAGGAGAAGGCCGCGGGGCACAACCGCTTCCGCGCCGGCCTGCACCACTTGGCCCTCAAGGCGAGACGCCGCGCGGACGTGGACCGCTTTCACGCCTTCCTGGTGGCCGAGGGCATCACCGTATTGGACCCGCCGGCCGACTACCCCGAATACGGCCCGCAGTATTACGCGGTCTTCTTCGCCGACCCGGACGGCATCAAGCTGGAACTCGTCCACTACCCGGTGCCGTGGAGCTACTGGCGGGACACGCAGATGCAGAGCGGAATTGAATAACAGTGCGAAAGGATAATCAAACGCAGGACAGCTTGCGCTTGTCGAAGGATCTGATCGGTTCCTGAACTTCTCAACTCGCGACGGCGTCGAAGGCGTCGCGGCCCCTGGTATAGGCGAAGATGCTCTGCGCGGCGTTGCGGTTGACCAGTGCGCGTTCGTACATGGGGTGGAACAGGCTGCGCACCTCGTGTTCGATCTCGCACAACACCGTTCCGGTGTCGGGGTCGACGATAGCCTGGAAGCGGTATTGGTGCTCGTCGCTCTCCTGCGTAATCAGGCCGTGCCGTTCGAGAAAGCCGTGCGGGCCGGAGAAGTTGGCCACATATACGGCGACGTGATGGCCGTCGTAGGCCGGGATGGGCTGCGCCGTTTCCCGGAAGTGGAGCGTCTGGCAGCGGCCGACGCGGACGTGGGCGACCGAGGCGCCGCGGTCACGTTTGACCGCCGCGGGGGTCTGCATCACGTCCCGATAGAAGCGGCAAATGCCTTCCGCGGCGCCCGGTTCGACCGGAATTTCCACGTACGGCAGCCCGAGCGGCATGTCGCCGAAGCGTGGCCCTGGCGCGTGGCAGCGCAGTCGATTGCCCCACGGACAGGTGACGGCGACGTGGCGCTTCGTCACCGACCAGCGGAACGCGGTGCCGGCCAACCGCTTCTCCACACGCGCGAGGCGGGTTTGCAGCGCGTCGAGGTCGGGCACCACGACGCCGATGTGGCCGCGGAAGACTTGCGGGTCGCCGGCCGGGAGGTGGAATTGCTGGCGGCCGACGTTGACCCACATGTTGCCCGGACCGACCATCATGTACGGGTCGCGGGTCAGCCCCAGGCCGGACACGTAGAACGTGGCGGCCACCCCCTGGTCCGGCACCGTGACGTTGACGTGTTCCAGCACCAGCAGATTGCCGACGTCCTGGCTGCGGCGGTCGTAGCGTTTCGTTGCAGGCATGGTCGGGTCCCCTCTCTCGCCCGGCGCGGTTCGTGGCGGGGAATGATTCCCCGCTCCCTTCCCGTTCGCAGGGAGTCTATCAGTTCGAGATTTTCCCGGTCGAGGGCGCATCTCCCTTTCCCCCTCTCCCTAACCCTCTCCCACCAAGGGAGAGGGAATCGGAAGGGAATCATCTACAACAAGATGACCCTTCGCCCGTTTCGAGACGGTTCGACATGCTTACCGACCGAGCTCGAGAGGCCGGACCTTGAACTTGCTATGCCCTGAGCTCGGTCCCTGAGCCTGTCGAAGGGTGTCGAAGGGTCGAAAGGTCGAAGGGGAAGGAACCGAAAGCTCGCTTGGCGGCTGCACTGCGTGAATGCTAGGCTCGCCGCTCGTATCGGCCCTCGAGGACAATGGCCATGCTCGCCCTGGATCACGTCCGCATTCTGGACCTGTCGCATTTCGAGGCCGGCCCGTCGTGTACCGAGTTGCTGGCCTTTCTGGGCGCGGACGTGGTCAAGGTCGAACCGCCGCGCATCGGCGAATCGGGCCGACGTTTCCTGACCGACCGACCGGGGCTGGACTCCCACTTCTTCATTCTGCTGAACGCCAACAAACGCAGCGTTACGCTTAACCTCAAGACGGATCAGGGCCGCGACCTGTTCCGCTCGCTGGCGGACCGCGTCGACGTCGTCCTGGAAAACTTTTCGCCCGGCACGATGGAGCGCCTTGGGCTCGGCTCTGCGGACCTGCGCGAACGCAACCCGCGGCTGATCTATGCCACGATCAAGGGGTTCGGCACTTCCGGGCCGTGGAGCCGCTACAAGAGTTTCAACTCCATCGCCCTGTCCACGGGCGGCGCGCTGAGCGTGACCGGCCTGCCCGGCGGACCGCCGCTCAAGCCCGGGCCGACCATCGGCGACACGGGCACCGGTCTGCACTGCGCCGTGGGTATCCTGGCCGCGCTGGTCCAGCGCACCAGGACGGGCCGCGGCCAGCACGTCGAGGTGTCCATGCAGGACGCGGTCGTCAACTACATGCGCGTGCCCCTGCGCCACCATATCGAGTCCGGTGCCGTGGTGCTGCGCACCGGCAACCGGCTCGCCCACGCCGCGCCCACCGACACCTATCCCTGTGCCCCCGGCGGCCCCAACGACTACGTGTACGTCATGTCCACCACCCCGCGCATGTGGGAAAGTCTGTTGCGTACGATCGAGCGCGAAGACCTGATCGGCGACCCGCGCTACGACGCCACGGCCGAGCGGAACGCCCGCTTCGACGAGGCGTACGCCATGATCCGGGCGTGGACCGAACGACACACCAAGTTCGAGGTCATGGAGCGGCTCGGCGCGGCCGGCGTGCCGTGCGGCGCGGTCTTCGACTCGCACGACGTTCTGCACCACCCCCACCTGCGCGAACGCGGTATGGTAGCGACCGTCGAACATCCCACGCGCGGCACCCTGACGATGCCGGGTTGCGCGGTCCAACTCGACGACTCCCCGGTCGCAGTTGCGCCCGCGCCGCTGCTCGGGCAGCACAACCGCGACGTCCTCCAGGGTTGGCTGGGCCTGTCCGACGCCCGCCTCCACGAGTTGGAAGCGGCCGGCATCGTCTGAAAGGAGGAGCTTCTTAAGGGAGTGATATACGAGAGGATCCCGCGCCCGTTGCGAAACCTTTCGACCTTCCGACAAGCTCAGGGACCTTCCCATCCCTCAGTTCGTTGAGCCTGTCGAAACGAACCCCGATGTCACCTCGGCCTTCGTCCCCCACCCCTGCTCTACCCTTTGACTCTTCGACACGGTTCGACCCTTCGACAGGCTCAGGGACCGCAGGCTCACCAACCGAGCTCAGAGTCTCGCCGTTGGGCTTATCGAAACGGGCGAAGGTTCCTCTTGTATGTAATTCCCCAACTAAGCTCCTCTACCCGGAGACGGCCCGGCCTGCCGTTTGCGATTCCCCACCCACACGAAAGGCAGAACGGCCGGGTACGAGTCCGTTTCGCCCCGCGGTGGAGTCGGTGACGGGTTCCCCCGCCCGATAGACGACCTCGCGCGCCATACCGGACGCAATGCGCTCGCCCGGGGTGACGATGCCGGTCAGGTTCAGCGGGTCGGCCGCGGACAGGCGGACGACGCGCTCCGATGCCGCTTCCGCCGACTGGCGGTGGATGCGCCGGAGTTGGCCGACCGCGTCGGGCAGGGCGTACTGTTCTCCGCTGAAGCCGGCCACGAAACGGCCGCCGCGCACCTCGCCGCGGTCCTCGCGCCGACGCAACACGCGCAGCAGGTCGCGCCACGCGGGCAGACCGGCTTCGCGCGTCAGGACTTTGCGGAACACCACGCCGTAGCGGCGTAGCAACACGTCCACGATTCGGTCGAGCGGGTCTTGGGCGGCGTCCGTCGTCTCCGCGGCCGACGACACCCGGGTATCGACCAATCCCCAACGGCCCGCCTCGTCGAAAGGATGCAGCCGCCGGGCCGTGCGGCCGCGGCGCTGGTTGCGCTTGAGCAGCGCCCGCAGTCCGGAGAAGCCGTCCGCGGTGACCAGCCCCGCGGCGGTCAGTTCGGCCAGCCCGTCTTCGAGTTGGGCCGGGAGCAGCCCGGACTGGCGTTTGAGGTCGTCGAAGAATTGCGCCCCGCGGTCGCGCAGCACCGTGTGGACCCGGCGGGCGCACGACGGGAGCGAAGCGGTCTCGCCGTCCGACGTTCCGTTGGACGTGGCCGGGCGCCACGCGACAACGTGGCCGCGGTCCATGAAGGCGATGCGCGTGGCCGCGGTCGCCGCGGCGCGGGATTCCGGCGGAGCCGTCCGACGCAACCACGTGACCCGGCCGGTCAGGCACAGCGTGTCGAGCCAGCCGGGATCGTAGCCGCGCAGCCGGGCGGGCAGAATGGCGTCTTCCCAGGCGGCGGCGGGTGCCTCGAACCCCTCCAACTGTTCCAGCACGGCCCGCAGCCCGGCCGGCCCTTCGCGGCGATCCTCCAGGCCGTGCCAGGCGAACAGGAACCGCATGTACTCGGCCGGGCTGACCGGCTCGACCTCGCGGCGCAGCCGGGCCAGCGTATAGCGGTGAATCCGGGCCAGCAGGCGGCGTTCGCACCATTCCTGCCCGCCATCCGCGGACGCGCCAGTCCCACTCCGCGGGGATTCGTCCCGGCCCTCTTCCGTCAGGGGAGGAGGAGACACCGTGAACCGGCCGCGCAGCACGAAGCCTTCCCGTTCGAGCGCGGCGAGCGCCCCTTCGATCGCAGGAGGCGGCGCCCCGATGTCCCCGGCCAACCGCACCGCGGTTACCGGCCCCAATCCTCCCAGCCGGCCGCGGAGCAGTTCCTTCAGCGCATCCTCCGGCGTCGCGGGCGGGACGATACCCGGAGCGGGGTCGACGTCGACTGCGGCGTCCGGTCGGACGGCCTGCATCTCCGGCACGCGCTCCGCGGCGACCCACAGACTCGCGGCGGAGTCGGAGGTTACAAGTTGCCCGGCCCGGCGTTCGCGGACGAGCGTCGCCAGCGGTTCGCGGTTCGCCACGTCGAGCAGCAGCGGTTCGGCGGCGTCGAGGCCGAGCGCGACCTGCATTTCCGCATGGGTCAGGAAGCCGAGCGTGACCAGCGCGTCGTGCAGCGCGTCCGCGCCTTCGGTGTCCGGCCAGGCTTCGGCGCGGACGCGTTCGACCGCGTCGGGGTCCAGCCGGCCGAGGTCGGCCGCCGCGGCCGGGTCGAGCCAGCGTCGCGCCGAAACCGCGCGCGTGCGGCGTTCTTCGAGCGGGGCGTCGTCGAGAAAGGCGTACGGCTTGGCGTTGAGAATTTCGTGGGCGAACGGCGACGGCTCCGGCAGGTCGCGGACGTGGACGACGGCGCTCCCCCGTTCGATGCGCTGCAACAAATCTACGAGCCCGTCCACGTCCGTCACGTCGTGCAGGGCGTCGTGGATGGTCTGGCGTACCAGCGGGTGGTCCGGGATTTCGCGGACGCCGGCCACGTTTTCGGCGCATGCGTTCTGGTCGGGAAACACGACCGCAGCGAGGTCTTCGGCCTGCATGCGCTGGATGGGCGGGGGCACCTTGCGCCCGGGCGCCCAACGCGGCACCGCCAGCGACACGTTGGCGTTCCAGCGCCAGCGGATGGGGAAGATGGGCGAGTCCAGCAGGGCCTGGGTCAGCACGTCGTGCGCGATCCGGCTGTGCAGGTACGCCGCGACTTCGGTGAGGTCGAAGCTGTGCGTCTCCCCGAGCGACAGCACGATGGCGTCTTCGGTGGCCGCGGCCTGCAACTCGAAGTTGAACCGCCGGCAGAACCGCTTGCGCAGGGCCAGGCCCCAGGCGCGGTTGACGCGCCCGCCGAGAGGGCTGTGGACGACGAGTTGCATCCCGCCCGCCTCGTCGAAGAAACGTTCGATGACCGGGCTGTCCGCGGTCGGCATCGCCCCCAGCGCGGCTTGGCCCGCGGCCAGATACTCCACGAGTTGGCGTGCCGCGGCGGGCGGCAAACCGATCTCATCGCCGACCCGGCCGGCGACCACCTCGACCGCGGCCGCGGGGTCTGCCGTCTCGGCTGCTTCACGGACCCGCCGGCCGACCGTCGCCCGCAAGCGCGACACCGCGGCCGACAGCGCCGCGCTGCGTGCGGGCGCCTCGCCCAGCCAGAACGGCATGGTCGGCGGCTGCCCGCCGGCGTCCTCCACGCGGATGCGGTCGAACTCGACCCGCAGAATGCGCCACGCATGCAGGCCGAGTTGGAAGACGTCGCCGGGCAGGCTCTCGATGGCGAAGTCTTCGTTCACGGTGCCGATGGTCGTGCCGCCCGGCTCCAGGATGACGCGGTAGTCGGCGTTCTCCGGAATGGTGCCGGCGTTGAGCAGCGCGGTCATGCGCGCCCCGCGGCGCGCTCGCAGCCGGCCGTTCACGCGGTCCCAATGCACGAACGCGCCGCGCCGCCCGCGGCGCGTGGTGAAGCCGGCCGCCAGCATGTCCACGACGGACTCGAACGTTGCGGAATCCAGGTCGCGGTACGGCCACGCGCGGCGCAGCAGCTCGAGCAGGGGGCCGGTCTCCCACTCGCGGCAGGCCACTTCGCCCACGACGTGCTGGGCCAGCACGTCCAGCGGCTGCTCGACCGGGTCCAAGCGGTCCAACTCGCCGCGGCGCACCGCGTCCATCAGCGCGGCGCACTCGACCAGGTCGTCGCGGCTGAGCGGAAACAGGCGGCCCTTGGGCGTCGCCTCGACGCCGTGGCCGGAGCGGCCCACGCGCTGCAGGAAGGTGGACACCGCGCGCGTCGAACCGAGTTGGCACACGAGGTCCACGTCGCCGATGTCGATGCCGAGTTCGAGCGAGGCGGTCGCGACCAGGACGGTCAGCGAGCCGGCCTTGAGCCGCTGTTCTGCCTGCCAGCGCCGCTCGCGCGACAGACTGCCGTGGTGGGAGGCGACCGCGCCGTCGCCCAGCCGCTCGGCCAGCGCGCGCGCGGCCCGTTCGACCAGGCGGCGGGTGTTGGCGAACACGAGCGTCGTGCGGTGGGCGCGTGCCAGTTCCGCAATCCGGTCGTACACCTCGGCCCACACTTCGGCCGACATGACCGGTTCGAGCGGCGAGGCCGGCACCTCCAGCGCCAGGTCGCGTGCGCGGTGAAACCCCTCGTCGATGACGGTGCACGGGGCGTCGCGCCCGCCGACCAGGAAGCGGGCGATCAGATCCATCGGCCGCTGGGTGGCGGACAGCCCGATGCGGCGCAGCCCGCCGGGGCGCGCGTCCGCGGTCAGGGCTTCGAGCCGTTCGAGGGTCACGGCCAGATGGGAGCCGCGCTTGTTGCCCGCCACCGCGTGGATCTCGTCCACGATCACGGTGTGCGTGCGCGCCAGCGCGGTGCGGCCCGACTCGCTGCCGAGCAGGATGTAGAGCGACTCCGGGGTGGTGACCAGGATGTGGGGCGGTTGGCGCGCCATGGCCTGCCGGTCGGTCGCCGGCGTATCGCCGGTGCGCACCATGCTGCGTATGGCCGCGGGTGGCGCGCCCAGCCGGTCCGCCCATTCGGCGATGCCACGCAGCGGCGCTTCCAGGTTGCGCTCCACGTCGTAGGACAATGCCTTGAGCGGCGAGACATAGACGACGCGCACCGCGTCATCGAGCGTACCGGCGCGCGCCTCGCGGACGAGTTCGTCGATGACGGCCAGAAACGCGGCCAGCGTCTTGCCGGACCCGGTCGGCGCGGCGATCAGCGCATGTCCGCCCGCCTGGATGCGGGGCCACGCCCGGGCCTGACACGCGGTCGGTGCCGCGAACGTCGCCGCGAACCAGTCCCGCACCGCGGGCAGAAAAGACCGGAGACACGCCGACATGCGCACGGCCTACAGCACGCCGCTACGTGCTGCAACCGCGGGGAAGGACATCGGTTTGAAATCGGCTCCGCGTGGTTTTTCCATTCCCTCTCCCCTTGTGGGAGAAGGCTAAGGCCCGTCCCGGACTCGATCCGGGGGAGAGGGGGAGACAGATGCCGCGCCTTGGCCGGTCTTTCGCCGTGAGGAGAAGGGTTTCCGCTGGATTCCCGGCGCCTGCCCCGGACCCGATCCGGGGTTCGCCGGAATGACGGAGGAGCGGCATTCCGTCCAAGGAAATCTCAAACCTGATGCACTACCCAACCGCGCGGTCGGGTCTCGGTTTACGATTCCCCACGAGCGATGCGCCGTTACAGGTCGGACCCTCTCCCGGCGGTCCCTGAGCCTGCGATGCCTTGAGCGTCTCGAAAGGTCGAAGGGGAAAGAGGATGGGGAGGCAAAGTCTTCCTCATTGGCTCCTGAGCTTCGTTGATGAGAGGGGAGGGAATGAACAGCAAAGCCCCTCTCCCTCTGGGAGAGGGGTTGGGGAGAGGGCATGGGGGCTGGGCACAGGCTGCGAATCGACACCCTCCCCGTTCGCCAGCGTCCAGCCCGCCGGTCGGCCAGTCTCATCCGAATGTCGTATCCGCTATTGATGCGTCGTTGCCGCGCGGACCCGCTCCCCCGGATCAAGTCCGGGGCAGGCTCTAGCCCTTCCCCGGAGCGAGAGGGGATTTCGCCAGGGCATCCATTTTCTCGGCGAGCGCGAAGTCGAGTTCGGTGATCCCGCCGGCGTCGTGCGTGTTCAGATCGACGCGCACTTGATTGTAAACGTTGAACCACTCGGGGTGGTGATTCATCGACTCGGCCACGAGTGCCGCGCTCGCCATGAAGCCGAACGCTGCCACGAAGTCGCCGAAACGATATTCACGGTGCAGTTTACCGTTCGCCAGCGACCAGCCCGGCAGATTGGCCAGTCGGGTCCGAATTTCGGTATCGGAGAGCTTCTGTCGGTTTGCCATGTCGGGCCTCCGTGTGTGCGCCGTGGCTCAGAAATTCCTGTAGGGGCGACGCATGCGTCGCCCCTACGCGGGTGCGAGTTCGATCTTCCGGACCCGGACGACGAACAGCATCAGCGCGCTCACCGCGCCCACCCCGGCGGCGACGAACAGCGGCAGCGTCCAGTTGCCGTCGGACCGTTCCAACATCAGCCCGGCCGACCACGGTCCCAGAATGCCGGCGAACGTGCCCAGCGTGTTCATCATGCCGAAGATGGCGCCGGACTGGTGCGGGTTGAATTCCAGGGCGACCGTCGTGAAGACCGCGATGCCCATGCTGAACAGGCCGTAGAACAGCACCAGGCACACCGCGCAGGTATAGGGCGAGCCGGTCAGCGTCGCGGTCAGCAGGCAGGGCAGCGCCGCGCCCAGGCCGAACCCGCCGAACCGGAGGCGGGCGAACTGCGTGCTCCAGCCGGTGCGCAGCAGCCGATCGGACAAGGCCCCCGCGCCCACCACGCCCAGAAACGACGCGCCGTGCATGAACACGCCGACCGTGCCCATGACGCCCAGCGACATGCCGCGCGCCTCCACCAGATAGGTCGGAAACCAGAACAGGAACGTCCACAGCACGTAGGCGAAACACATGTAGGCCGCGGTCACGAGCAGCAGCGAGGCGTTGCCGAACACGGTCCGCAGCGGCAGGGCCGCGGCCGGCCGCGGGGCCAAGTTGGATTCGATGTAGGCGCGCTCGTCCTCCCCGATCGCCGGATGCTCGCCCGGCGTGTCGGTGGCGAACCATAGCCACACCGCGGCCCACACGAATCCCAGCAGCGCGTTGAAATAGAACACGCTCTGCCACGAATAGTGCAGGATGATCCAGGTCGTGAGCGGATAGGCGATCATCTGGCCGACCGTCACGCCGGATACGCTGAGCGTCTGGGCGCGCCCGAACTCGGCGCGCGGAATCCAGCGCGCGTTGAGCGAGGTCAGCGCGGGAATCGTCACCGACTCGAACAGGCCGACGAGAAAGCGCGTGCCGAGCAGCAGCCAGAAGACGGCGACCGCCGGCGGGGTCAGTGCGGTGAACAGCGAAAAGCCGCAGAAGGCGAGCGCCAGGACTTTGCGCGCGCTCCAGCGGTCGGCCACCAACCCGCCCGGAAGTTGCAGCACCGCATAGCCGACCAGGAACGCGGAAAAGACCGTGCCGAATTCGCTCTTGCTCCAGCCGGACGCGGCGATGATGACCGGCGCGGCGACCGAGATGTTTACGCGGTCGACGTAATTGATGACGGTCCCGGTGAACAGGAGCCCCACGATCCGGTAACGGACGCGCCGCGCCATGGCTTTTCTCATCCCGCCGGAGCCCGCGTTGGGGGTGGGAACAGGCCGCGACTTCCGGCACGCAGTCCGCCATGTATGATGGATGCACCCAACCGGGTCAACCGAAACGATGGAAGGCAAACCGCCCATGAAACCGACGCACGCGGCCACGGGCGTGGTCATCGACAAAGCCAGTTGGCGGCTCCTGATGGACGAGCCGCTGTACTCCCTGCGCTTCATCGACCGCGAGGGAACCGACGAGTTGGCCGCGGTCGTCCGCGTGGAAGCCCTCGACTGGTTCGTCGGGGTGCCGCGTCCGCTGTCGTTCGGCCTCGTCGCGTGGCGGGCGCCGCAGCGCGTCTGGGTCGTCGGCGTCGGCTACCGGCTGCACCCCGGCTTCGGCAATGAGACGGGCGGCGTCTTCTACCTCGATCCGCGGCGGCGGGACGACGCCGCCCTCTTCCGCAAACTGATCGCGCAGGACAAGCTGACCGCGATCTTCCTCAGTCGGGACACCGGCCTGCACTATACGGTGCCGGTCCCGCTCGCACCCGATCAACTGCACGACTGGCGGTCGGCCCTCGCGCGGCTGGATACCGTCGGGACGCCGGACCGTCCCGATGACGGGCAGACGTTCGCAGCAGCGTGCGCGGCGTTCGACGCGCGCTACACGCTGGACGACGTCCTGAGCGGGCGGGTCGGGACGACGAAATGAAAGGTGCCGAGTGGCGTGTCCTCTGGAAGGTTGGCAGCAGTCTGTCGCATGGCAGACCGGTTGAATCCGGTCATTGAGATAATCTACTCTCCGACCATGATTCGGATCAACATAGCGGAGGCAAAAAGCCGTCTCTCCAATTACTTGGAGCGCGTGGAACGCGGCGAGACCATCATCCTGTGCCGCCGCAACGTGCCGATCGCCGAGCTCCGTCCCGTCGCCAAACGGTTGAAGGAACCACAAGCTCAGGGACCTTCCCGTCCCTCAGTTCGTTGAGCCTGTCGAAACGAACCCCGATGTCACCACGGCCTCTGCACCCCCCACCCCCGGCCATTTGACCCTTCGACAGGCTCAGGGACCAAGCTCGGGGCGCCGTGAGCTCAGAGTCTAGCCCGTTCCCTCTGGATGGCGGGTTACGCCTCCGGCTAACCCGGCTTACGGTCGTCTATTCGTCTACGAAGAGCTTCCTTGACGAATTCTGGTAAGGGAACCCCTTCGGCTGCTGCGTCTTCTCTTAACTTGTCGTACTGCGAGACGCCATCACCGGACCGGAGCAAATCCAGCCGCCTAATTTGTCGCATAGCGACATGCGAATAATTCTCAGGATATGCCCAATAACAGGAGAGACACGTCCTGGGGTCCTTCGTTTCTTTCCAATTTTCGCAATGCTCGCATGACCATGATTTAGCGCGATTGGCCGAACCACAGAGAGGCATGAAGTCGTCAGGGTTCGAAACATCCGCTTCCTGTTCACCGGCGATTTCGTACGGAACGCGGTGATCAATCTGCAGAAAACGCTCATCTATTTCCTCAAGATAGATGAAACATTTGCAACCGCGCCTTTCTATGAGTTGTTCTTTAATTCGTTTGGAGAGCGATGTTCTCCCATCGAAACGCTTCAAACGGACCGGCACAATTTCAGGAATTCTTCAGGATAATCGGCCATGATTTTCGACCTCTCCCAGCAGTCTGATTTGTTGGGCAGGCTGTCTGTGGAGGAAAAGAGCTTGGGCACCGACTTCTTCGGCCAGTGGCCGAGACAGATAGAGGGATTCGACGGTGCAGGTATCCTGACCTGACAACGTTGCCTGAGACGATCGGCCCGCCTCAATTTCCACAAGCGTCAAATTCAGGTCGTTCGGAAGCGGGTTGCCGTAGGATTTATCGCCCAGACGACCGTCGTAACTGACGAGATACCGAACGTCTTTACGGTTCAGACGGCCCAACGCCGCAACGAAATCGTCGAATGTGACGCCGGCCGCATAGCGATGGTCGCGCGTACCGCACACTCCCTGATAGGGCGGGTCCATGTACACCACGTCGTCCTTGCGAACGGACGAGAGAACCTCCTGAAAATCCAGCGCAGTGAATTGCGACTTCCCTCGCAGAAGGAAGGACACCCCCATGATGTTCGCCCGCATCTTCGCCGGGTGCGTTCCCAGGCGGCGTTTGTCGGGACTCTGGTTGAAATCGCCGTCGCCGTTGTAGCGCACGGCCCCTTTCACGCAGCGTGCCAGCAGGTAGAGCAACAGCTTCGGGTCGTGCGTCCGATTGAATGTGTCGCGGACGGCATGGAAATGTTCCAGGTGGTCGGCATCGCGGTCACGCCAGACCTCTCGGTAGCGGTCCGCTACTTCCTCCGGTCGATTCACCATCAACGACAGCAGTTCGGACAAGGGGCGATTCAGGTCGTTCAACCAATATCTTGCGCTGCGTCCCCGCCCGGCACAGGCGAGGGACAAGGCACCGGAACCGGCGAACGGCTCCACCAGCCGGCGCATTTTTCTGGGGAGACAGTCGAGAATGCGCGGCGCCAAGTTGCGCTTGCTCCCCTGATATTGGAACGGCTGCGGAACGGTCATGTGAGGCATAAGGTTACATCGCGAAAAATTCCAAAAAGAGAGTAGATACTTGACGGTCCCATCCAACCGTCATTCCCGCGGAAGCGGGAATCCAGGACATGGATACCTGCTTTCGCAGGTATGACGAAAGGGTAAGAGGAGAGAGAGGACACAGGCTCAAACGAAGACACTGTCCGGTTCTTGGCCTGTCTATAGATTCGTCCGGTAATCCTTCTCGACGTAAGCGTCGATCTTTTCGGCCATGTCGCCGTCACCGCCCATGCGGGCCGCCAGAATCTGACCGAAGGAGATCTTGAGGCGGTTCTGCCACGTGTCCGGCTTCCAAAGTTGCGAACGGATGAACGCCTTGGCGCAATGGTAGAACACCTCGCGGATGCGGACGCGGATGGCGACGACCGCGGGTTTGCCGCGCGCGGACAGGCGTTGCAGAAGGTCCGGGGCGGTCGTGAGTTCCGCGGTGCCGTTGACGCGCAGGGTTTCGGGCGTGCCGGGTAGCAGGAAGATGAGGCCGACGTGCGGGTTGTCGAGGATGTTGGACAGGCCGAAGACGAGTTTGTTGCCCGACCGGTCGGGCACGAGCAGCGTGTGTTCGTCCTCCACGCTGACGAAGCCCGGGCCGTCGCCCTTGGGCGAGACGTCCTGATTGCCCTGCGCGTCCGCGGTGGCGAGCAGCAGGAACGGTGAGCGGCGGATGAAGTCGATGCACGACTCGTCGAGCGCCGTCCACAGTTTGTGCGGCACCAAATCGCCGGGCGCGCCGATCAGTTCCCGGAGTTGTTCCCGACTGGCGATGCGGTGCGGGTCTGCGTGTGCGGTCATGGTTCCGTCTCCTTCCGGGGCCGCGGGCGTGGCGTTCGATTCCGGCCGGGCCGCGCCTTTCCTTCTACGGCAAACCCGATAAAGTGCAAGCGTTCGCACGAACGGCATCAGAAGGAGGAAACGCACATGGCCGATCTGCTCATCGAGGTCAGAAACCGCGTCGGCATCCTGACCATGAACCGCCCGGACAAACTCAACGCGCTGTCGCGCGACATGAACGCCGCCGCGATCACGGCGCTGCGCGAGATGGCGGAGAACCCCGACGTGGGGGCCGTGGTGCTGACGGGCGCGGGCCGCGGCTTTTGCGCCGGCGGCGACGTGTCGGCCATGCAGAAGGGCGAAGAAATCGGCAGCAAGGATTCGACGCTGGAGGAGCAGGTCGATGCGCTGCGCGAGGGTCACACGTGGCCGTGGCTGCTGCACCACGTCCCCAAGGTGACGATCGCCGTGGTGAACGGCGCTGCGGCCGGGGCCGGACTGGGGCTGGCGCTGTCGTGCGACCTGCGTTTCGCCTCGGACCGCGCCAAGCTGGGCACGGCCTACGCCCGCGTGGGCTACGGCGGGGATTACGGCACGACGTGGCAACTCACCCGCCTGGTCGGACAGGCCAAGGCCAAGGAACTGTTCTTCCTGCCGGACATGCTGGCCGCGGACGACGCACTGCGCATCGGTCTGGTCAACCGCGTGTTTCCGCACGACGATCTGCTGGACGAGGCCATGCACTTGGCCGAGCGCATCGCCGCGGGGCCGCTGGTCAGCTACCGCTACATGAAGGCGAACGTGCATGCCGCGGGCGCGGTCGATTTTCGGACCATGCTCGACCGCGAGGCCGAAACGCATCTGCGCTGCGGCCAGACCGAGGATCACAAAGAGGGCGTCAACGCGTTCATGGAGAAACGCCAGCCGGTCTTCCTCGGGCGCTGAGCGTCCGGGACGGCGACGAAGTAACCGACTGCATCCCGGTGCCGGCTTGCCTTAGCCGGCATCGGGTCGGGTCACGATTCGAGCACTGACGGCGGCTGCTGCTAGGACCCTCTCCCGGGAGAGGGGATCGTTTCTATTCTTCTCCCATGGGGAGGGGGCATTCCAGTAAGCGAACCTCTCACACCGCCCCCTCCAACCTCGTTCGACGGGGCGCCGGCGCGGAAGGAGGGCCGGACCGCGGGCGCCTAGCCGCGGCGCCCGTCATGCGCTAGGGTTCCGAGTCATGGCGGATACCGTCTTTCTCAAAATTCTGGCCGGCGAAATTCCCTCCCACAAAGTCTATGAGGACGAATGGGCGTTCGCCTTTCTCGACGTCAGCCCGCTGAGCCCCGGACATACGTTGCTCATCCCCAAAGAACCCGCGGAGACGCTGGACCAACTCTCGGATGACGCGGCCGCGGCCCTCGGCCGGGTGCTGCCGCGCCTCAGCCGCGCGGTACTCGAGGCCACGGGCGCGACCGCGTTCAACGTGCTCCAGAACAACGGGTCCAGGGCGCACCAGGCGGTCAGACACGTCCACTTCCACATCATTCCGAAATACCCGGACGGCGCCGGGCTGGGCATCGATTGGCCCGCCCGAACGCTGGACTCCGAGACGGGCGCCCGTCTGGCCGCGGACATCGCGTCCGGGCTGGCCGGCGGAGACGCGGCCTGAACGCCGCGCGCCGCAGGGAGGACGTCGCGTGCCTGCCTCTGAAACCGTCACCCGCGGAATCCGCGTCAGCGTGGAGACCGTCTATGATCCGACGCGCTCGGCGCCGCAGCAGAGCCGCTGGTTCTTTCTGTACACCATTCGGATCGCCAACGAGGGAACGCAGGCCGCCCAACTCGTGAGCCGCCACTGGATCATCACCGACGCGACCGGCCACGTCGAGGAAGTCGAGGGACCCGGCGTCGTCGGCAAACAGCCCACCTTGGCACCCGGCCAGGCGTTCGAGTACACCTCCGGCTGTCCGCTGACCACGCCGTTCGGCTCCATGCGCGGCAGCTACCGCATGGTCGCCGCGGACGGTGCGCGGTTCGAGGCCGAAATCGCCGAGTTCATTCTGCGCGAGCCGCACGCCGTGCATTGAGACCGGGTGTCAGCCCGCGGCCAGCGAACCCCACCCGCTCTCCCACCACCTCCGATATGGCTCCTGAGCCCGTTGAAGAACGGCCCGCCTGTTTGATTTTCAATAAGGCCGGCGGTGAAATGCGAAGGCCGGGGTGACATCGGGGTTCGTTTCGACAGGCTCAACGAACTGAGGGATGAGAAGGTCCCTGAGCTTGCGGTGCCTTGAGCTCGGTCCCTGAGCCTGTCGAAGGGTGTCGAAAGGTCAAAGGGTTGAATCGTGTCGAAACGGGCGGCGGATCATCGTGTCCCTAATCCCCGAATGAAAGGACGTGGATGAGCCTCTCGGTCGGTTTCATCGGACTCGGCAACATGGGCCGGCCGATGGCGCACAATCTGCTCGACGCCGGATTTCCGCTGACGCTGTTCAACCGCACCGCGGCCCGCGCCGACGCTCTGCGGCAGGCCGGCGCGGGCTGGGCCGACACGCCGCGCGCCGTGGCCGAGCAATCCGACGTAGTGTTGAGCATCCTGGCCGACGATGCGGCGGTGCGCGCCGTTGCGCTCGGAGAGAATGGGCAGGGGGTGCTGTCCGGGCTCGAGCCGGGCGGGATCCACGTCGACATGAGCACCGTTTCGCCGGACGTCAGCCGGGAAGTCGCTTCGCGCTACCGTGAGCGCGGCGTGGATTTCGTGGCCGCTCCCGTCTTCGGCCGCCCGGAAGCGGCCGCGGCGGCCAAACTGTGGGTGTGTCCGGCCGGGCCGGCCGCGGCCATAGACTGCTGCCGGCCGTTGTTCGAGGCGCTGGGTCAGGGCGTGATCGTGGTGGGCGAAGACCCGCACTCGGCGAACGTACTCAAGCTGGTCGGGAACTTCTTCGTCATCTCCGCGATCGAGACCCTGAGCGAGGCGCTCACGCTGGCGGAAAAGGGCGGCCTGCAAAGCGCCACGGTCATGGAACTGGTCGGCGCGCTGCTGCCGGTGCCGCTGTTTCAGGGCTACGGTGGCCGGATCGCCCGGCAGGAGTTTTCGCCGGCCGGGTTCGCGCTCGCCCTCGGACTGAAGGACGTCGGCCTGATGCAGCAACTCGCCAAAGACGTCGCTGCGCCGCTCCCGCTGGCCGACGTAGCCGATACCCACCTGCGCGCCGCGTTCGCGCGCGGCCGCGGCGACCTCGATTGGGGGGCGTTGGCGACCGTCGTGCGCGAAATGGCCGGCCTCGACCCGGGCACGGGCGAGCCGAGCGACCGAACTCGGGAGCCAGCCCGTTGAGTTCGGTCCCCAATCCCGCGACGCCCCGATCCCGGCTGGTGAGCCTGCGTTCCCCGAGACTGCGGCGCCTCGGTCTTGCGGTGCCCTGAGCTCGGTCCCTGAGCCTGTCGAAGGGTTGAAAGGTCAAAGGGTATCCAAACGGCCGCGGGACCATCCTGTCTGTCATCCACTTTGCAAAGGAATTACATGCTTGAACATCCCACCCGGTCGTCATTCCCGCAAAAGCGGGAATCCAGAGGATGGATACCTGCTTCCGCCGGGGCGCCCCCTCGTCACCCCGGCGCCCCTGCTTATCGCCCCGGCACCCCTACTCGTCGCCCTAGCGCCTCCACTCGTCACCCCGGCACCCCTACTCGTCACCCCGGCACCCCCGCTCGTCACCCCGGCGAAAGCCGGGGTCTAGGGGAAAGGTGTCCTCTGGATTCCGGCTTTCGCCGGAATGACGAAGGGGACCGGAATGACGAAGAGAGCCGGAATGACAAAGGGGGTCCGACATGGGTAAGGGGATGAAGGTTTGTAGGGGCGACGCGTGCGTCGCCCTTCCGGGAGCCGGACGGGGCGGGGAGATGAAGGGGCATGACGAGGAAAAGCCGTCTTCGGGATCGTCTGGTATAGAATTCCCTTGCAAACCCACACTCCACCGAACGCAGCGGAACCCGTGACCGCTCCGGCCCAGCCGTCCATGCGGCCCAGAGCCTCCGGTCGGACGCGCCTCACGGGTCGAGACCCCCAACCGTGACACCGACTCGCAAGCGCCTCCTTCAGGGCGGGGCCGCGATCTTCGGCCTCGGCCTGTTGGGCTTCCTGTTCTGGCAGATCGGGCTGCCGGGCGTGGCCCGCCACCTGTACGGCATCGGCTGGCTCGCGCCGCTGGTCCTGCTCCCGCAGGCCGGCGTGACGCTGTGCGACGCGCAGGGCTGGCGCCGCACGCTGCCGGGTCCGGCCCGGCACGTGTCGCTGATCCGCACGAGCCTGGTGCGACTGGCCGGCGAGGCCGTCAACAACCTCACACCGACCGCCAACATGGGCGGCGAGGCGGTCAAGGTCTATCTGCTGCGGCAACGCGGCATCGCCGGCGACGTCGGCACCGCGTCGGTCGTGGCCGCCAAGACGGCGCTGACCATTTCGCAGGTCGCCTTCATTCTCGTCGGCCTGCCGTTTTTTCTGTACCGGCTGGACATCGGCTTTCTGGCCTGGGGTATCTTCGGCGGCACCGCGCTGCTCGCCTACGGCTTCGTGATCGTCCTGGTCCGCTGGCAGCGCGCCGGCGTGGCCGAACGCGGCGTCACATGGCTGTGGCGCCGCTTCCCCCGGCTGCTGCGCCGACGCTCGGCCACCCGCTGGCAGGACCGCGCCAGACGCATTGATGCCCACCTGTCCCGCCTGTACGGCCGCGACGCCGGAGACTTCACCGCGGCCAGCCTCTATCACTTCGCGGGTTGGGCGCTGGGCGCGGTTGAGGTGTACGTCCTGTTCGCCCTGATGGGAACCGAAGCAAGCTGGATCGACGCGCTGATCATCGAAACCATGATCCAGCCGGTCACCGCCGCGGCACTGGTAATCCCGGGGGCCTTGGGCGTGCGGGAAGCCGGCGGCGTGTACGTCTGTCGCCTGCTCGGCATCGAGGACAGCGCCGGCCTGACCCTGATGGTCCTGAAACGCGCCCGCGAAGCCGTGTACAACGCCATCGGCCTAATGGTTCTGGCGCGCGCCGGCTATTCCCTGTTCCCCAAAGATGTTCCATAAGAGAATTTTATACAGGACTATACTTCGCCCTTTCGACACCCTTCGACAGGCTTAGGGACCGACCTGAACGGGCGGGTCCTTGAGCTAATGCTATTCGTCAATCTGTTTGGGAAGACGTGTTTAGGAAAGCCGACCTTACGTCCACTGTCGCCGGACTCCGCGTCGAGTATACCTCCGGCCCTACTGGCTTGACCGCCACTGGCGATAAACGCCGGGCCTAGTTCCCGATATCCGGGCCGGCGTCGACGAATTCGTGGTCGACTCCCGCCGTCCTCGTGAATAGGGGGTACGGTGAGGTCTTAGCTTAAAATTTTTCCAGTCGGGACACCGCTTTTCTGTCGTTCCGGCGGGAATACGCACACTATTGATGAACATGAATTCGTAACGGGTTTTTGACCTTCCCTTCTCATCAGGTTTAGGGTGGACTCTAGCTCTCCTTTACCGGGGGAATGAGGAAGTGGTGCTGGTGATTTCAAACCGGGATGTTTTCGAACGCGGGCATGACCCGCTCGGCGAACAGTTCCATCGAGCGCTCGGATTGCGCCTGCGTCAGGCTGCCCCAGGCGAACGCCAGCAGGATGTAGTTGCAGCCGGTCTGCTCGAAATACGCCGCAAGCTCGTCCTGCACGCGGGCCGGCGAGCCGACGATGGCGACGTCCAGATTCCGCGCAACGGCAAGGTCGGGCGTGAACAGGGTGTGCGCCACGCCGAAGTCCAGCCACAGTTTTTCGATGTTGTCGTAATAGGTCTTGTAGGCCGGCGTGGCGACCGTTTCGGCTTCGGCGTCGGTTTCCGCGACGTAGATGTGGCGGAAGGCGCCCACCTTCGGCGCGGCGAGATGCGGGTTGAGGTTCAGCGGGTTGTCGCGCTGCTGCGCCCAGAGTTCACGATATTCCGCAGTCAGGTCCTTGACCACGGCGCTCGGCCCGCCGCTGGTCATGTGCATGCCGCGCTCGGCCGCGAACCGCAGGCTGCGCGCGTTGATGACGCCGTACCAGAAGGCCGGGTTGGGTTGCTGTTTGGGGTGCAGTTCCATGGGCACGTCGACGCAGCGGTAGTATCGGCCGTCGTAGGACAGGCGGTCCCGGCGCAGACCCAGCGTGACCACCTCCAACGCTTCCTCGAACATGGCGCGCGAATGCAGGAACGGCACGTCGAAGTACGCCTGCTCGAACGGCGACACCCCGCGGCCCACGCCGAGTTCCAGGCGGCCGTCGCTCAGATGGTCGAGCATGCAGATTTCGCTGATGAGCCGCAGCGGATGGTAGAGCGGCAGCAGATACACCATCGGCCCCAGCCGGATGCGGCTGGTGTGCTGAATGGCCGCGGAGAGGAACACGCTCGGCGACGGGGCCATGCCGAGCGGCGTGGCGTGGTGTTCGGCCAAGTGGTAGCCGGAGAAGCCGGCCTCGTCGGCCAGTTTCAGCAACCGCAGCCGGCCGCGGTACAGTTCGCCAAGCGAGTCCGAACGGCGTTCCAGATGGTCGAAAATTCCGAAGGCTTCGTGCGGCATGGTGTCCGTCCTTGCGTACGCTCGTGCGGCGAATGCGCTTACGTGACGTGGGGCAGCACGTCGTCGGTGAAGCGCACGAAGCTCTCGTGGCCGAGCGGCGCGCCGATCAGATAGTCGAGATGGATTTCGTCCTGGAGTCGCGCGAGTTGGTCGATGACCCGCTCCGGCGTGCCGTGGATGACGACCTCGTCGACGTAGCGTTGCACCGGGTCGGCGCCGGCCTTCATGTGCGGCGGCACGTACGTGTCGAGCAGCCAGCGCGCCCCGCGGCGGGCGACTTCCGCGGCCTCCGCATCGGTGGACGCCAGGGCGAAGAAGCGCGCCATCGGAATCTGCCGGCCGTGCATGGCGTGGCCGTGCCGGTCGAGCGTCGTGCGGTAGAGGGCCAGTTTGTTGCCGAGCTCGGCGTGGGTGGCGTGCGGGTCCATCAGGATCGAGTAGCCGGCCGCGGCGGCCCGCTCCACCGCGCCCGGCGAGGACGCCGCCATCCACACCGGCGGATGGGGCCGTTGCAGTGGCTTGGGCAGCACCTCGACGCCGTCGAAAGAGAAGAATTCGCCCGCATACGTCAGCCGGTCGTGCGTCCAGGCGGCGCGCACGATCTCGACGGTCTCCCGGAACCGGGCGTGGCTTTCTTCGACCGGCACGCCGAAGGCTGCGAACTCGTTGGGGTCGAAGCCGCGGCCGGCGCCCCAGTTCACCCGCCCGCCGGACAGGATGTCGAGCAGCGCGATCTCCTCCGCCAGCCGCAGCGGATGGTAGAAGCCGGCCAGACACACGCCCGTCCCGATCCGCAAGCGCGTGGTCCGCGCCGCGGCGTACGTGCCGATCACCGGAATCGACGGGCAGACGCTGTAATCGGTGAAGTGGTGCTCGGTCAGCCACACCGCGTCGTAACCGCTGCGGTCCATGATCTCGATACGTTCCAGGGCGCGCTCGTACACGCGCGGCAATGCGGTGCGCCGGCCCGGCCAACTGAAGAATTGCAGGATGCTGCACTTCACGCCGTCACCCTCCCGCGGGTCGGGACAACAAGGGACTCGCCTCGGGAATTACATCCAAGAGGATCCGAATGGTCGAAGGACCGGGGGTGGGGGGCGAAGGCCAGGGTGACATCGGGGTTCGTTTCGACAGGCTCAACGAACTGAGGCGGGAGGCGGGGAATGTCCTTGAGCCTGTCGAAAGGTCGGGGGCAGCATGTGAGCGCGAGAGTCCCCTCGGAGTTCGCTTCGATCCTTCGGAAACGGGCACAGGATCGCCTTGCATGCCAATTCCCTAAAAACCCGACGCCGTGTGTGATTCGGCCGGCCTACGAATTCTTCTCGTACAGGACGCCGTCCGCCCGCAATCGCTCCACCTCTTCGGGCGAACGGTTCAGGTATTGCGTCAGGATTTCTTCGTTGTGCTGGCCCAGGGTCGGCGCCCGGAGCGGCAGGTCGTCGGGGAAGTCGGAGAAGCGCAGCGGCATGCCGGGGATGTCGAACTCACCGGCCAACGGGTCGCTGATCGTGCGCACCGTGCCCCGCGCCCGGAGATGCGGGTGCCGCGTGGTTTCGGCCACGGACAGCACCGGCGCGACGGGCACGCCGAACTCCTCCATGTGG
The DNA here is from genome assembly GCA_965200125.1 of uncultured Binatia bacterium (SeqCode). Lineage (GTDB taxonomy): Bacteria > Desulfobacterota > Binatia > Bin18 > Bin18 > Bin18. The sequence goes on from OZ241332.1 coordinate 3,302,137, forward strand.
GCGACCGCGCTGTCGACGTCCGGGAACGTCTCCTGCAGCCACGTTTCGATGATTGCGACGACCTCGTCGCGGTGTTGGAGCCGCGTCACGTCGTTGCCGTAGCGTTCGTGCTCGACCAGCTCGGGCTTGCCCATCGCTGCACACAGGTCCTTCCAGTGGTGCAGAAACGCCATGATGACCAGCGAGCCGCCCTTGGCGCGGAAGATGCCCGCGGGGCTGACATAGGTCAGGTGGCGGCCGGCGCGCGTCGGTTCGATCTGGCCCTTGGAGCCGCTGTACTGGTGCACGTTGACTTCGTGGTAGTGGTAGTAAACGTCCAGCAGGCCGATATCGAGATGCTGGCCCTGGCCGGTGCGGTCGCGGTAGTGCAGCGCGGACACCACGGCCAGCGCGCCGTGCACGCCCGTACTCACGTCGCCCATGCCCACCAGCGGCAGGTAGGGCGCGTCGTCCGGCTCGCCGATCATCGACGTCACGCCGGAGTAGGCTTGTGCGATGTAGTCGTAGCCCGGCTTGCCGGACAGCGGCCCCTTCTGGCCCAGGGCCGAGATCGAGCACAGGATGATGTCCGGCTTGATCTTTTGCAGGTCCTCGTAGCCCAGCCCCATCTTCTGCATCACGCCGGGCTTGAAGTTCTCGACCACCACGTCCATCTGAGCGACCAGTTCCTTGATCGCCGCCAGGGCGCGCGGGTCGCGGATGTTGACGCAGAAGCTCTTCTTGCCGAGGTTCTGCTGGATGTAATACAGGCTGCGTTCTTTCTCGAACGTGGACATGAGACGCGTCATGTCGCCGCGCGGCCCGGATTCGACCTTGATGACGTCGGCGCCCATTTCGGCCATCATCCGCGTGCAGCTCGGCCCGGCCAGGGCGCGCGTGAAGTCCAGCACCTTGAGGTCGCTCAGGATGTGTTCCATTCCGTTCGGCATGTCCGTTCCTCCGTTTCTTCGGGCGGGTATTCGCTCCGTCGGTTCCACATCGGGCCGCCGTCCACCACCATCGCACCGTCCTCACGCCTGCCGGAATTCCGGCATGACCTCGTGGGCGAACAGTTCCAGGCCGGCGCGGGCGCGCCGCGGGTCGCGTCCGCCGGCGTGGAAATAGAACGCGACCTGGTCGAGGCCCAACTCGTCGTGCAGTTCGTGCAGGCGGCGCCGGCACTCGGCCGGCGTGCCGACCACGGCGCGCCGTTCCAGTTGGTCGGGCATGGCCTGCGCGAAATCGACGAACAGCTTGACCGGGTCCCTGGTGCTGATCTTGGTCAGCAGTTCGGGCGGGATCATCCGCGTGAACAGGTTCGTGTACGCGCGCGTAATCTCGCGCCCTTCGCGGACCGCGGCGTCGTGGTCCCGGTCGATGAACAGCCAGAAGATGCACGTCGTGCGTTTCGGGCCGTGGCCGTGTTCTCGCAGCAACTCGCGGTAGCGGGCGACGCGCTTGGCGACGACCGGGTGCGGCGCCGTGAGCCAGGGGACCATGAACGCATGGTCGCCGGCCTGCGCCGCGCCTTCGTAGGAGGTCATGCTGATCGTGCCGCGATAGATGGGCGGGTGCGGCTGTTGGACCGGCTTGGGCGCGAGCGACAGCCGCGGCACGTCCCAGAAGCGCCCGGCATATTCGACGGGGTCCTGCGTCCAGGCGCGGCGGATGATCTCCAGGGACTCTTCGTAGCGCGCCCGGCTTTCGGTCGGGGAGACGCGGAAGCCCTCGAAGTGTTTGGCGATGATGCCGCGACCGACGCCGAAGTTCAGCCGGCCGCCGCTCAGGATGTCGAGCATGGCGAAGTCTTCGGCCTTGCGCAGCGGGTGCTCGAACGGCAGCAGGCTGATCGCGGTGCCGAGCCGGATGCGCGACGTTTCGCGCGCCACCGCGGTCAGAAAGATCTGCGGGCTGGGGCAGATGCCGAACGCGTAGAAATGTTCTTCGCCGAACCACAGCGAATCGAAGCCGAGCCGTTCGGCCAGCACGCTGATCTCCAGCGTATCCTGGTAGTAGCGGACCTCGTTCTGCTTGTCGCGGAAGAAGTCGAACAGCGAGAACAGGCCGAACTCCACGGCGGGGCTCCTTTTCCTGGTGCGACCGCGCCCTCCCCGAGACTCCCCGGCGCGGCGGGGCTCAGGCATACACAAGGCCGGCACGTCTGCCAAGGGCGACGCCGACTCGTCAGAGAGGCCGACAAGCTGTATGGCAGCGATTCCCCAATGGTCTTGTCCGTATAGAGCAACGCTGGCAGGGTAGCGGAATTGGAGGATAGACCATGATGCAGACAGACGCGCAGGCGGAGCAGATCGAGGGTCTGGAAGAAGACCAGGGGTCATTCTGGCGCGACTATCCGATCGATACGCTCTTGATTCGGCACGAAAACCGAACGGTTCATGACGTACTGCGCCGAATCGACAGCGACCGATTCGTCATGAATCCCGATTTCCAGCGCGATTTCATCTGGGACGACGCAAAACAGAGTAAACTCATAGAATCCGTCATCATGCGGATCCCGCTCCCGGTCCTTTACCTTGCGGAGGACGAACAGGGGCGTATGGTCGTCGTCGATGGATTGCAGCGGCTGTCGACATTCAAACGCTTCGTGGACGATAAACTCAAACTTCGGCTCCCGGAACGAGTTGAACTGAACGGGAAACGCTTCCGGGATCTTTCACCGAAGATCCAGAATCGTATTGAGGATTGCAACCTCATTCTCTACGTCATCGATCAACAAGTACCGGAGCAGGCCCGGCTCGATATCTTCGATCGCGTGAATTCAGGTGTCCCACTCTCTAGACAACAGATGCGCAACTCCCTGTACATGGGCGCGGCAACCCGTTTCCTCAAGAAAGAGTCGGCTACCGATATCTTCTTACAAGCAACCGGCAACAGTCTGAAGACATCCACGATGCGAGACCGTGAATTCGTCAACCGGTTTTGCGCCTTTCAGATGCTGGACCTGAACGCCTACCGCGACATGGACGACTTCCTGGCCGAGGGGCTCAAGAAGATGAACGCCGAGCCGGAGTCTCTGGTAGCGTTGTCCTCCCAGTTCAGGCAGAGTCTCGAAAACAACTTCCGTCTCTTCGGCAAGCAGGCATTCAGAAAACATAGGCCGGACCAGGATTCCCGCGGCGTTATCAACGCATCACTCTGGGACGTCATGTCCACCGGCCTTTCTCGATATCGAACGGACGTTGTGGATGAGCATTCGGACGCTCTGAAAACCGCTTTTAATCAACTCATGTCGGACGACGATTTTCAACACGCGACTACTTACGGTCCGAACGGCCCGAAGCAGGTCAGGTATCGTTTCTCCGTAATGAGGAAAACCCTCAAGGAGGTGCTCGGTGCTGACCCGACTTGACCTCCGGTTGTTCAAGTGTTTCGAGTTGCTGAAACTGCCCCTCGCACCGCTGACGTTGCTCTCCGGCCTCAATTCGTCCGGCAAGTCCTCCGTCCTGCAGGCCCTGGTGCTCCTGCACCAGACGATGCGGGAGCACGAGTGGTCGACGCGGTTGGCGCTGAACGGTGCGGACGTTCGTTTGGGAACGGTCGTCGACGTGGTGGACGAAGTGCATGGACGAACCGGGTTCGAGGTCGGCTTGGCGGATGACGAGGCGACCTGCAGTTGGACGTTCGAGGGAGACCGGCGCGACATGTCCATGCAGGTGAGCCGGGTGTCGCTCGGCGGGCACGAGACCGAGCACCCGACGAGGTTGCGCCACTTGCTCCCGCCGAATGACGACCGCAGCGTCGTCCCGCTCGCCGATCGAATCCGCGGGCTCACCTACATCACCGCGGAACGTGTCGGTCCGCAGGAAGCGTACCCGCTCGAAGATCCATACGATGCCGACTTGGTCGGGGCCAGGGGCGAACACACGGTCAGCGTGTTGCATTGGAAACGAGACGAGGTCGTACATCGTCCGCTCGCATTGCGGGACGTACCGCCCACACTGCTTCGGCAAGTCGAGGCACGCATGCGGACCCTCTTTCCGGGTTGCGGAATGGATCTCCAGCAGGTGACGCAGACGAACGCGGTGACGCTCGGCTTGCGCACCTCCGACGCCACCGGATTCCACCGTCCGATACATACCGGATTCGGGCTGACCCAGATTTTGCCTATCCTCGTGGGGGCATTGTCAGGGACGGATGGAGGGCTCCTCTTGATCGAGAATCCCGAAGTCCATTTGCACCCGGCAGGTCAAGCTTTGATGGGCGGATTCCTGGCGGACGTCGCACGAGCCGGCATCCAGGTCATCGCAGAGACGCATAGCGACCATGTCCTCAACGGCGTTCGCCGTGCGGTCAAGGAGAAGCGACTGACGCCGGAACAGGTCGCCATCCATTTCTTCACACCGCGGTCGGACGACGGCGCTCAAGTGCATAGCCCGATGCTGGACGCCGACGGGAACATCAACGTGTGGCCGGAAGGATTTTTCGACCAGTTCGACAAGGACATGAACTATTTTGCTGGATGGGGTGCCTGACCGTGGAGTTGCTTTTCAATGACCTTTCGGTTCACGGCCAGTTCCCTGACGTGCCGACGTTCAAAGCCTCCATCGGGCGCGTGATGCACATCCGCACGGTCATGCGGCGGTTCAGGCTGAATCTGTATTGTCATTGGAATGTCGCCAACCGTCAGGTCACGCAGGACAGGAGCATGCGGCAGGTGATTGGCGCCCTCGATCGGAACAGCCAGCGTGCGTTGATGGGCTGGCTGATGCGGCACGGGCCGTTCTGGGAGGATGTGCGGGAGCACAGCGGTGACGAATATCTGGAATACGAGGGGGAAGTCGTCACCGACAGTGCGGTTGGGGAAGCCGCGTATAACCGCTTCCACGGCATCGACCAGGGCGTCGTGAGCATGGACCCGTCAGATTGGTTGTCTTCGCCTCTGACGGTCACCTGGGTCCGAGATGGACAGGCGCCGGGCGTTGACGTCCCCAACTTCTGGGAGGCCGATACGCTGAAAATCGCTCTTGAAGCGGCTCGCGCTCCGCTCGCGTCCTGGCCGGACCTGGAAATGACGGCCCGCGCCCGCTGCCCCGACCTGACGTTTTCGCAGGAAAGTTTCGCGCCACTCAACGGGTATCCGTTCCACGAAGGTGTCGCCACACGCTTGCTACGCCTCTTCAACGTCCTGCACGATCTGAAGAACTCTTTCGACGAGCACGGAGAACGGACTCCCGAGGGGCATGGATTGTACGCAACGCATTTCACCGGCGACAAGGCGCATTTTTCGGATTCGTCGCCCACCGAGAAGAACGATTTTCGGACGGCATTGACGTTTCCACACCCGGAAAGAAGGAGCGAGCCCCTATTCTGTACTTGGCACGGCAAGGTCAAGACGCCCCAGCTTCGGATTCATTTCTCGTGGCCGATACGGAAGGACGAGCCGCTGTACGTGGTGTACGTCGGGCCGAAGATCACCAAACGGTAATCTCGCCCGTTGACTTCGCACGCCGCCTGCCGAGGGCCCGATGGGCAGCAACGAAAAGAAGATAAGGAAGGAGGAGCCAGCCATGAAGATGTACAACCTCATGCTCAGCAACTTCGCGGGCAAGTGCCGGACGGTCATCTATGAAAAGGGACTCGACGTCGACTTCGTCGACCCGCCCGGGGGGCCGCGCTCGGCGGAGTACGTCAAGATCAATGTCACGGGAAAAGTGCCGGCTCTGGAAACCGACGACGGGCGGGTCATCGCCGAGTCGGAAGTCATCAACGAATATCTGGAGGACCGCTATCCCGACCCGTCGCTGCTGCCGCCCGACGCCGCGGGCCGCGCCGCGGTGCGGAGCCTGACGCGGTATCACGACCTGTACGTGGATCCGCCCATGCGCGCGTGCTTTCCGAAGCTGTTCGGGCAGGAGTTGGACGACGCGTTCATCGCGGACAAGATGACCGAGGTCAACGCCAACCTGGATCACCTCGAAGCCGCGGTGTCGGACGGACCGTGGCTCACCGGCGCGGAGTTCACGCTCGCGGACGCCACGTTGGCGCCGACGCTGTTCCTGATGGACAACCTGTTGCCCGACTTCGGGTCGAAGAAGCCGTTCGACGGGCGGCCGAAACTGGCGGCATGGTGGCAGCGCGTGCAGGAACGCGACTCGACGAAGAAGGTACTGGGCGAGCAGACCGCGGCCCTGGCCGCCCGGATGGGCAAGAAGTAACCCGATGTCGCGGTAGCGCCTCGGTTTGGAATCGTCTCCGCGGAGTTTTTCGATTCCCTCTCCCCTGGAGGGAGAGGACTAGATAGAGCCTGCCTCGGACGTGACCCAGGGGAGAGGGGGAAGGTGAATGCCCCGCCTCGCCTGGTATTTCGTGGGAAGAGGAGGGTCTCCGGTGGATTCCGGCTTTCGCCGGAATGACGGAGGAACGGCATTCCGTCCAAGGAAATCTTGAACCGATGCACTAACGGTGTCACAAGATCCCTCGGCACAAGAAGAAAGGGGCGACCGTGTGGCCGCCCCTTTCCGCATCGTCGGTTCGGGGGAGGTGTGCGGCGCAGGCTACCCGTCGCTACAGCCCGGGTCGCAGGCCACGGCTTCGCGGGCCGCGTCGACCTCGCACGGTTCGCTGGTCGCGTAGGTGTTCTTCTGGTCCAGACATTCGAGGATGTTGTTGATCTGCACGGTGAGACAGTTGCGCAGACATTCGGGGGCATCGTCGCCGCCCGCAGCTTCGAGCTTGTCGTTGACGTACGTGGAAAGTGCGCCGAAGCGGGCCAGAATGTTCGTGTTGCCGTCTTCCTCGGGCGTCGAGGGTTCGTATCCTTCGGGATACTCCGCGGCGCCGGCGACATGTGGCGTTCCGGCCAGCGCCAGACCGAGGACCATGGCGCCGATACCGACGAGTCGCCACGCCAAGCGTTTCCCCTGCGTGTAGTGCCATCTGCGCATGTCTGCTTCCTCCCTGTTCGCCCGCCGTTCTTACCGCCCCCGCCCGGCTTGCGCAACTCTCGCCGACCGACTACGCACGAGCCACTACTATACCCATCCGTGAGGAGGAAGCGTCTTATGCCGAGTCTGCATTCGGTGAACGGCCTGCCGACCGCAACGTTGCGCGTCCGCATGAGCGGCGCCGACGCCCACTACGGCGGGAACCTCGTCGATGGTGCCAAAATGTTGCAGTTGTTCGGCGACGTGGCGACCGAACTGGCCATTCGCCTGGACGGCGACGAGGGCCTGTTCCGTGCCTACGATGCGGTGGAATTTCTGGCGCCGGTGTATGCCGGGGATTTCATCGAGGTGCACGGCCGGATGACCCGGGTCGGACGCACGTCCCGCGCGGTCGAGTTCGAAGCCTGGAAGGTGATCCGGCCGCGGCCGGACGTTTCGGACTCCTCCGCTGACGTGTTGGACGAGCCCATCCTGGTCTGCAAGGCGAGCGGCGCCTGCGTCACCCTGGCCGGCCGGCAACGCAAAACCTCCGGCACGTAATCCAATCGGTATGAAAAGGAAAAGTGTCTCAGTTCGAAATTTCCGGGCGGGTTCGAGGGTGCGTCGGGACCCTCTCCCCCGGATCAAGTCCGGTGCAGGTTCTAGCCCTCTCCCGGTGACCCCTGAGCTTGCGGTGCCTTGAGCTTGCGGTGTCCTGAGCGTGTCGAAGGATCGAAAGGGGGAGAGGGGCTTTGCTTTCTTTTCTCAATTTTCTTCTCCCTCCCGGAGAGGGCTGGGGGGAGGCAAAATTCGGGAATTACATACTTGAAGATCCCACCTGGTCGTCATTCCGGCGAAAGCCGGAATGACGAAGGGGGGTGGAATGATGAAGGAGGACGGGGGCGGGGGACGAAGGGGTATGATGGGGAAAAATCGTCTTCGGGATCCCCTTGTATGTAAGTCCCCCCAATATCAACCCGAGACACGAACGAAAAAGGGGCGGCCTCGCGACCACCCCGAACGATCCCGACCCGCGCCGTGAACCGACGCCGCGCTACCCGCGCTCGCTGCGCAACACCCGTCCCGCAAACGCTCCGGTGTGTTCCGGGCCTTCCATGAAGACCTTGCCGTTCACCAGGGTGTAGTCGTAACCCGACGAGCGTTGCACGTACCGGCCGCTGCCCGCGGGAAAGTCGTCCACGTAGTCGGGCGGTGGCAGGCGCAGGTTCTCGGAGTCGATCACGTTGACGTCCGCGTACGCGCCCTCGCGCAGGACGCCCCGGTCGCGGATGCCGAACAACTGCGCAGGCTCGGCGGTCAGCATGTGTATCGCTTGTTCCAGCGTGAAGTGCCGGCGCTCCTCGACCCAATACTTGAGAAAATACGTCGGCAGGCTGGCATCCATGATCTGGCCGACGTGGGCGCCCGAGTCACCCAGCCCGATGACGACCTGCGGATGGTCCAGCATGGTCTGCACCGCATCGAAGCCGGGGTTGAGGAACGGATAGTTGAACAGCGTGGTGCCGTCGTGATCCAGCGACAGGCGGATGAACGCCTCCGCTGGGCTGACGCCGAGGCGGTCGGCGTGGTGTTGCAGGCTGTCGCGGGCGCCGTGGTCGTAGCGCACCTCACCGCGCGGCAGGACGAAGATCTGGCTGAAGTCGATCGGCGGCGGGTCGGCCAGGGCTTCGCGGATCATCTGCGCGCGGTATTCGGCATTGCGCAGCTTGGCGAGCTTGTCCGCCAGCGGCAGGCTGCGCAGCGCCCGCCACGCCGGCGCCCGGTCGAACGGGGTGCGGTTCACGAAGCCGAACAACACGCCGATGCCGCGCGTCGTGGACTGCGCGAAGACCTTGGCCCCGCGGCGCGCGCTTTCGTGAATGCGGTCGAGCATGGAGGCGTACGCCTCCGGATGCGGCCGGCTCTGCGCCAAGCCGAAGGTGACCGGCCGGCCCGTCGCCAAGCTGACCTCGGTCATCCAGTCGACTTCGCGCGCCAAGTCTTCCGGACGGCCGCTGTCGATGCCCGGCGCGGCCTCGACCACGCCGCGTTCGAGTTCGCCCAGCGCCGACGCGATGCCCATCAATTCGTCGAATTCGGCGAACGTGCCGGGGACCGGCTGCCCTTCGGGCGTGCGGTGCAGGATCGTGCGCGAGGTGGAGAAGCCCAGCGCGCCGCCGGCAACCGCCTCGGCCACGATCGCGCGCATCCGGGCGATCTGCTCGGCACTGGCGGGTTCGTTCTCCAGGCTCTCGGCGCCCATCGCCCAGTAGCGCACCGCGCAGTGGCCGACCATGCCGCCGACGTTGACGCCCTTGGGCGCGCCGTCCAGCGCTTTGAGATATTCGCCGTAAGTTTCCCAGCGCCACGGCATACCTTCGCTGATGCTGGCCGCGGGAATGTCTTCGACCGATTCCATGAGGTGGGCCAGATAGTCGCGGTCCTCGGGCCGGCAGGGCGCGAACGTCACCCCGCAGTTGCCCATCACGACCGACGTGACCCCGTGCCAGCACGACCCTGTGCGGTGGAAGTGCCACGCCATCGGCAACTACCGCCTGAACGGCATTCACCCCCCACGCCACGGCGCGAGCTGACGTTCTCGGCCTCGAACTCGGAACGGGGAACGCGGGTCGGATTACGCTTCGCTAATCCGACCTACGGCTCGATTACTGACATATGGTTGTCACTTGCGCCGTCTTCGCCATTTCCATATTCCGCGGCCGTCGACCGCCGGACGTATACGCATAGCCCAGAAGCGCTTGGCCGCGGCTGTTGTGCGCCGTCCAGTCGAGCCGGCACTGCTCCCACACCGGGAAGGCGATACCATCCCCTGGACCCATGATCACCGGCTTCAGCGAGTCGAACGTGACCGCTAACTCGCCGTCGAGCAGCACGAGGAGGCGGCAGGCGTGTCCGGTGCCAACTGGCAAGTATCGCAGGCGACGGTCGCACATGAACATTTCGGGCGTTCCGCTCGGCGGCACCGCTAAGCGCGCCAGATCGGTACAACGCTCCAGAATCAGGGGCTCGATCGCCGGGCGATTTCCGTGGGAGACGCTTGACTGGACACAAGCGTCCGCGTCCAGAATACCAGGGAACAGCACCCCCGGCGCCCGCCAGTGTAACAGCAACACGATCGCCCGTTCGCCGGTGAATGCGTCCCGCCAGTGGCGCCGCCACCGGCCGTCGAGAATGCACGCGGTGCCTGGTCGACTCGTCCACTCCAGAACATCGCCATTCGGCTGTCGCACCTTCAAAGGCCACGTGTCGACGCCATCGAGAAACACGGGTACGCTCATCGTGATGTCCAGCGGTGCACGATCAAGGTGCGATTCCATCGCGGCGCCGCGGCGGAAATCCCAAACGAAGTCGTTGACGAAGGTGCAGCAAGGCCGACTCAGAAGCGCACCCATCCGCATTGCCAGCGACTTGCCGATCAGTTGACCCACCACGGGATCCTTGAGGGAGAACCTAAGGTTGCCATTCTGACGGAAAGGCTTTCCAACCTTCGGTTCTTCCTCTACGGCAATGCGAAGGAAATCCAACGAGAGCTTGAAGTCTCGAAGCGAGACCATCAGAGGGAGACGGGGGGCAGCCGCTTCGGTTATGGCGGTCATTGTCGCAAACTCCTCAGGCGCTTTTGTTGACTCGGCTAATCCGACCTGTAGGACGAGTCCGACCGGCTCTTAGCTCGGCGTGTGGGCGGCGAGGAAGTCGGCGACGGCCCGCATGGCCGCGGGCCGATGTTCCGGCTCTTTCCAATGCTCGATAAGCGTGGCGGTGAGAGCCAGGGCCGCGACCTCGCGGGAGGTTTCCTGCGGGTGGTAGAGGTCGTCGCCCAGCAGCACCAGCAGCGGCGTCTCGCAGGCCGCAACGAACTCCTTGGAGACGTTGAACAGGAATTCGCCGCCGAACATGTTGGTCTTGAACGCCTCCCAGGTGTCGCGGGTCACCTCGGAGTGGGCGGGTTGCTGTTCCGCGGTCCAGCCGTCGAACATTTCGTAGAACGCCTGGCGGTTGTCGGACAGCCCGATGGTCTGGAACAGCACTGCGGACACGACGCGCTCGGGCGCGGCCTGAATCAAGCCCAGAGCATAGGGGCCGCCGATGCACATGCCGGCCACGTGGAACCGGTCCGCGCCCACGTGATCCATCAGTGCCAATTGGTCTTCGGTGAAGACGTGCCAGCCGTCCGTGGCGTTGATCGGCGCGCTCGACTGGCCGGCATTGCGCTGGTCCATGACGATGACCCGATAGGTCGGCGCAAGCTGTTCGATGGGGTTCCAGGGCGTCTGTTTCCAGAACGGTACGGACGAGCGCATGCCGCCCGGAGCGATGAGCAGCAGCGGAAAGCCGCTGCCGTGCTCTTCGTAATACAGCCGCGTGTCGCCGCGTTCGAATATCGGCATGGGGGCCTCCTGATGTTCGGCCGCAACCGTCAGGCCGCGGGCTCCAGGACCACGACCGGAATCTCGCGGTCCGTCTTGGCTTGGTAATCGTTGTACGGCGAATAAATGGCCGCCATCTGTTTCCACAATTCGGCCCGTTCGGCGCCGCCGGCGGTGCGCGCCGTGGCCCGGAACCGTCTGGCGAGGATTTGGACCTCGACATCCGGGTGCACGGCCAGGTTCAGATACCAGCCGGGGTGTTTGGGCGCGCCACCCTTGGATGCCACCACGACGTAATTCCCACTGGCCTCGCCGTAGATCAGCGGCATGACGATGGGTTTCCCCGAGCGGCGGCCGGTCGTGGTCAGCAGCAGCGTCGGAATGGGCCCCGGGCCGCCGACCGGCGCCGAGTCCCAAAGGTGTCCGTCCGCGCCGTCGGTGTCGAGATAGCGTTGCAGATGGTCCGCAATCCATTTCGGCAGGTCGCTCATGTCAGGCTCCTTCTCTCTCGTGTAGGTCAGGCCGAGGCGAAACGCGGCATGACCTTGGTGGCAAACGACTCGAAGCTGCGCAAGATGACGTCCCGCGGCAGCAGCCCGGGGCTGCCGGCAGCTTCCATCCCCTGCTCCAGTTCGGCACGGATGCCGACCGTGCCGTAAACGATCGCGTGGAACTTCATGGCATGGGAGAGGCCGGGGGGTCCGCCGCGTGGGAGGGGCAGTAGGTGTCAGACCGGCGTCGAGCCTTTGAGCAGCACGCGCTGGTGCACGCGCCGCTGGCCGGGCGGAAAGTCCATGTTCACCGAATGGGTCACGCTGCGGTTGTCCCACATCAGCACGTCGCCGACCCGCCACGTGTGGTGATACTGATAGCGGGCCTGCGTCATGTGCGTATGGATGCGGTCGAGCAGCGCGTCGCTTTCTTCACGATCCAGTCCCACGATTCGGGCGGTTCGGTTGGAGTTGAAATAGATCGCGCGTTGGCCGGTTTCGTCATGCGTCCGAATCAGAGGATGCACGACGTCCGGGGTTTCGGCGGCTTCCCGTACGGTGCGTTGCACAGCCCGGGCCGGAGCGCGCGGGGTGTCGTAGCCATGCACGGCCCGCATACCATGCAGCTTGGCCTTCATCTCTTCGGGCAGATCCTCGTACGCGGCGCGCGCGTTGCAGAAACCGGTCTCCCCGCCGATATTGGGAATCTCCAGGGCTTGCAGCAACGTGACCTTGGCCGGCTTCGCAAAATAGGAATCGTCCGTATGCCAGCCCGAGCGGCGGTCGAGCCGCAGATCCGCGGGCTTGTCCTCTGGCTTTTTATAGGTGCTGTCGAACAGCGAGACTTCGGGCATACCGTCGATCCGCATGTTGCGCAGGAGTTGAAGCTGCGGCTCGCCGAAGTACCTAGCCAGCCGCACGAACGCCTGGGGTTCCAGGGGCCGCGTCCGCAGATACACGAGATGGGTGCGCAACAGCACGTCCCTGATGGCGGCAATCGCGGCGTCGTCAACCGGCCGGGTCCAATCGACGCCCGTCACCTCGGAGCCCAACGCGCCACTCAACGGTACAATCTGTACATCCATCTGCTTGCCTCAATCCGCGGCCGGATTTCACGCCCAACGGGCCGCGAAGTTTCCTGTATATGCCAAACCGCACCGACGAAAATCAACGGTGCACGCGGGGCGCCTTGCTTTGAAATCCGGTTTCCGTTGCCCAGCTCCTGGCAATGCAAGAGCGGAGCGGGGCAGAAGGGCCCAGGTTTCGAATTAGACGCTACGTACCGGGGAGGCCGGGGTTGGTCATGGCCGGGGTGCCGCCCTGGTTGGGGTCGAGAAAGGCCAGGACGCGCTCGCCCGATGCCTTGTCCATCCAGCGGCGGAGGCGTTGTTCCAGGACCAGACGCAGCCGGTGGTCGCGCCGGAGGCTGGTCATGAGCTCCTCGACACTGCGGCCGGTTAACGGAGTCGCAGGGTGTTTGCTCTTGCGTGCCGTGGTGCGCGGTTTGGCCGGAAGGGGACGGTACACGCCGTGCTGCTTACGCTCAGCGCGCCAGACCGACGCCGACCGGCCGCGCACCAAGCGGAGGCTCCGCGCCTCGTTCTCCCAATACTGCTGGTCACGTGTACTGCCGTAGTACAACGTTTCGTGTTCGATCGGCGTCCGAGCCATAACCGCATTCCCCAATGAGGGATGGTCACTCGTCGCTCAATGCTCAATATAGAAGGAACGCCGTCGGAATGAAAAGAACCCGCGCCTCGGCGGGAGCGCACGAAGGTCAGCCGGTTTCGAGGCGGAGGTCCAGAGCTTGGAGCGAATACGGCTCCGGGAGTTCGCAGCGCGGCGCCTGTGCCCACAGTCCGTCCAGATTGTAGAACGCGCGGACCGTCTCGTAGAAGATGTGGACGACGACGTCGCCGTAGTCCATCAATACCCACCGGGCGTGCGACAGCCCTTCGACGGCGAGCGGACGGTGCCCTTGCGCACGTAGGGTGTCTTCGATCGCGCGGCCGATGGTCTGGACCTGGATGTCCGAACGACCGGTGCAGATGACGAAATACGACGCGACGGACGTGAGGGCTTCCACCTCGAGCACGACCAGGTCGTACGCCTTCTTGTCCAACGCGGACCGGGCGCACGACAGGGCTTTGCGCCAGCTTGCGTCAGCCTTCATAGCCTGCGTCCTCGGACCTGCGGTACAGCCCGTGTCGGGCGATGTAGCCGGCCACCGCGGGGGGGAGGTCGTCTTGGGTGGACCGGCCGGCGCGGACGTTCGCGCGGATGGTGGAAGCCGCAATCGGAAGACCGTTCAACATATACAGGGTCAGCGTGTGGCCGGAATCGTGTCGGTAGCAACGATGCGTGAAGTCGTACCAAAAGGCCGGTCGGAGGGCAACGGGAATCAGCCCCCCGGCGGGCGGGATGACGGCGCCCGGCCGCGTGGTGACGATCAGGTCGCACAGGCGCGGAATCTCGGAAAAATCCCGCCAGGATTCGATCTCGACGAACGCGTCCATGCCGATGACGAAGGCGATCGAGTCCAGATGCAGGTCGGCCCGGAAGGCGCGCAGCGTGTCCACGGAGAACGACGGGCCGTCGCGGTCGAGTTCGATACGCGAGGCCGCGAACGCCGGCTCGTCGGCCACGGCCAGCGCAACCATGTTGTAGCGGTGCCGGGCGGATGCGAGATCCGCGGCGGGCTTGTGCGGCGGGGCCGCGGACGGGATGAAATGGATGCGGTCGAGTCCGAACGCGGCACGAACCTGGGCGGCGCTGTACAAGTGGCCCCGATGGATGGGGTTGAACGTGCCGCCGAACAGGCCGACCTTCATACGCGCCGACCCGACCGGAAGTTATTCGCGGATCTGTCCATCGCCGTACACCACGTATTTGTACGTCGTCAGTTCGCGTAGCCCCATCGGACCGCGTGCGTGCAGCCGGTTGGTCGAAATACCGACCTCGGCGCCGAAGCCGAACTCGAACCCGTCCGTGAACCGGGTGGAAGCATTGGCGTACACCGTGGCCGAATCCACCTCGCGTAGGAAACGGCGGACGTTCGAATAGTCTTCGCTCACGATCGCATCGGCCAGGCCCGATCCGTTGGCGTTGACGAATTCCACGGCCTCGTCCAGTGACGCCACGATTTTGACGGCCAGTATCTTGTCCAGGTATTCGGTCTGCCAGTCGGCCTCGTTCGCCGCGGCGAGGCGCGGCACGAGGCGGCGCGTGCGCTCGCAGCCGCGCACTTCGGCCCCATTGTCTTCAAGCCGCGTGACGAAGTCGGGCAGAAAGGCTGCGGCTACGCCCTCATGCACGAGCAGCGTCTCCATGGCGTTGCACACCCACGGGCGTTGCAGCTTGGCGTTCAGGCAGACTCGCTGCGCTTTATCCAGATCGGCCGCGGCGTCCACATAGGTGTGGCACAAGCCGGAAAAATGCTGGATGACCGGAATGGACGACGCGCGGGTGACGGCCCGGATCAGTTCCTCGCCGCCGCGCGGAATGATGACGTCGACGTACGCATCCTGTTGCAGCAACAGGCGGACCGCGTCGCGGTCGGTCGAGCGGACGAGTTGCACGGCCGCGTCCGGCAAGCCGGCCTCAGCAAAGGCCCGCGCCAGCACGTCCACGATGCTGCCATTGGTCTCGAACGCCTCTGAGCCGCCTTTGAGCAGCACCGCGTTGCCCGCCTTGATGCATAGTCCCGCGGCGTCCGCGGTCACGTTGGGCCGCGATTCGTAGATGATCCCGACTACGCCGAGCGGCACGCGGACCTGGCTGATCTCCAGGCCGTTGGGCCGTTTCCAGGTCGCAACGGTCTCGTCGACCGGGTCGGGCAACTCGTCCATGATTTCCAGACCCTCGGCCATGGCGTCAACGCGCGTGGCGTCGAGCGTCAGGCGGTCCAGCATAGCGGCGGACAAACCTGCGTCACGGCCGCGCGCTACATCCCTGGCGTTGGCGGCCAGCAGCATGTCGGTCGCGCCGCGCAAGTGCCGCGCCGCGGCGCGCAGCGCGTCGTTCTTGGTTCGGGTCGAGACCGTGGCCAGCGTCCGTGCAGCGTGTTTCGCCGCCCGAGCCAAGTCGGTCACCATCCGTTCCAGGTCCATAGTCGTATCCTCAATCCTGGTGCGATTCTCCGTGTTTCTCGCGGACGGGTCGGAACCGGATGCTTAGAGCGTCTATCCGGTCGAAATTCGGAGCCCTGTTCATTTCGTAGCGTGAGTCGGGCACTCACTCCAACCCCCCGTCCAAGGGGAGAGGGGCTTTGCGGCGTCATTCCCCGAGCAGGGCCAAGTCATCGCGGTGAATCACCTCGTCGCTCACCTTGTAGCCCAAGGTCGCTTCGATTTCCCCGGTCTGCCGGCCCAGGATGCGGGTGAGGGCGGCGGCACCGTAATTGACCAGCCCCCGGGCGAACTCGCGGCCACGTTCGTCCAGGCACGTCACGCACTCGCCCTCCCCGAAATTCCCGATGACGTTGCGCACCCCCGCCGGCAACAGGCTGCGGCCGTCGCGCCGAATTGCCGCGCTCGCCCCGGCGTCGAGCCGCAGCGATCCGGCCGGTTTGAGCGTATAGGCGATCCAGTGCTTGCGGCTCGCGATCCGGTCGGAAAGCGGCAGGAACAGCGTGCCGACCTCGCGCCGCGGGTCGAACGCGGCCTGCACTCCCCCCGGACGCAGGCCGTCGGTCAGCAGAGACGGAATCCCGAAGCGAGATGCGCTCTGCGTGGCCTGGAGTTTCGAGGCCATCCCCCCGCGTCCCAGCGGACCGGCCATACCGGCGTGTGCTATGAGTCCGTCGTCGAACCGTTCCACCAGGGCGATTCGTTCCGCGCCGACATCCACACGCGGGTCGGTTTCGTACAGACCTGCCACGTCGCTCAGCATGACCAGCAGGTCGGCCTCGACCAGCACCGCAACCTGGGCGGACAACGTATCGTTGTCGCCGAACTGAATCTCATCGACCGCGACCGTATCGTTTTCGTTGACGATCGGTACGACCTGCGCGTCGATCAACGTCAGCAGGGTGTGTTTGGCATTGAGGTAGCGCCGGCGGTTCGCCAGATCGTCGTGGGTCAGCAACACCTGCGCGACGTGGATAGCGTGGCGCGAAAAGCCAGCTTCGTACAGGGCCATGAGCGTAATCTGGCCAACGGCCGCGGCGGCCTGTTTTCCGGGAATCGTACGGGGACGCCGGTGTATGTTCAGCCGGCCCATGCCCGCGGCCACCGCCCCGGACGTGACCACCACGAGTTGCATGCCCCCGGCTGACAACCGGGATAGGTCGCGCGTCAACTCGTCGAGCCGCGTTGTGTGTACCCCGCCGCGGTCCGACAATACGCTGCTGCCGACCTTGACGACGACGCGTCGTGCACTCTTGAGGATGCGCGACTTGTGGGCAAGCTGAGAGGAAGGGGCGCTCATGGCGAGAACTCGACCTTCCGGCTCAGACCTGATCGCCCCCGGCCGAAGCGGAGGCCGAACCGCGGACGGACAGCCGCTGCGCGATGTCCATGACGAGGTCCCGTTTGCCGCAACCGGTCAGCGCGGAAATCAAGCCGAGCCGCTGGCCGCGGCGGGCAAACGTCTCCCGCACCGCGGGGAAGCGGTCGCGCACCGCGGGCAGATCGGCCTTGGTCGCCACGACGAGTTGCGGACGCCCGGCCAAGCCTCGGTCGAACGCCCGGAGTTCGCGGTTGATGATCTCGTAGTCGTGGTACGGGTCGCGCTCCGGCTGCGAGAGGTCGAGCAGGTGGACCAGCAGCGCGGTCCGCGAAAGATGGCGCAGAAAGCGGACGCCGAGCCCGTGCCCGGTATGCGCGCCCTCGATCAGGCCCGGCACGTCGGCCATGACGAACGTACCCTCGTCCACCCCGACCCGCCCGTAGCGGACGACGCCGAGTTGCGGGGTCAACGTGGTGAACGGATAGTCCGCAACGCGCGGGCGGGCCGCGGACAGCGCGGCCAGCAGCGTCGATTTCCCGGCGTTGGGAAAGCCGAGCAGCCCGACGTCGGCCAGCAGGCGGAGTTCCAGTTCGAGGCGGCGCGTCTGTCCGGGCAGGCCGGGCTGGGCGTGGCGCGGCGCCCGGTTGGTCGAGGTCGCAAAGGAGGCGTTACCCCTGCCGCCCTTCCCGCCCCGGGCGACTACCACTTCGTCACCCGCCTCGTGCAGGTCGGCGAGCGTAGCGCCGCTGTCCGCGTCGCGCGCCACGGTGCCGGGCGGGACGGCCAGCACGACCGCGGGGGCGTTTTTGCCGTGCTGGTCCTTGCCGCGCCCGTGTTCGCCACGCGGTGCACGCACGTGGTGCCGATGGGCCAATTCGAGCAGCGTATTGCGCTGCGGATCGACGCGGACGATCACGTCGCCGCCGTCGCCGCCGTTGCCACCGTTCGGCCCGCCCCAGGGCCGGAACTTCTCACGCAGGAAGCTCACGCAGCCACGCCCGCCGTCCCCGGCCGCGACGGACAGGATGACCTCGTCGACGAAGTTCATACGTTCGACTCTCTCAGAAAACGCCCCAATAAAAAAAAGCCCCGTTCCGGGGCTTTCGATAGGCGGCGCCGCAGGCACGCCCGCAACCGTGTTCAGCGCGGATGGACGCTGACCCGCTTGCGGGTCTTGCCCATGCGTTCGTACTGCACCACGCCGTCCGCCTTGGCGAACAAGGTGTAGTCGCGGCCCATGCCGACGTTCGTGCCGGGATAGATGCGCGTGCCGAGTTGGCGGACGATGATGTTGCCAGCCCGGGCCGATTGGCCGGCGTACAGCTTCACTCCGCGACGTTGGCCCGGACTGTCCCGGCCGTTGCGGCTGGAGCCCTGTCCCTTTTTGTGCGCCATGCCTATCCTCCTGGGTTGATTGCGGTGACCCGCAGCGCGGTGAACTGTTGCCGGTGGCCCTGTTTGCGCCGATACCCTTTGCGGCGTTTCTTCTTGAAGACCAGGATCTTCTTCTCTTTGCCGTGCTCGACCACCTGTGCGGTGACCGATGCGCCGGGCACCAGCGGCGTTCCCACGCGCACGGTGTCCTCGTTCGTCGTGAGCAGCACGTCCGATAACGTCAGTTCGCTGCCCACCTCGCCCGGCAGGGATTCGACCCGTAACAGTTCACCCTGCGTCACGCGGTACTGTTTTCCGCCCGTCCGTATCACTGCGTATGCCATTGGAGGTTTCCTATGCGAGCGGATTTTTCCTGTCAACGGTCCTCGGCGACGTCCGAGGCGTTCGGCGATGATCCCTGGCTCAGGGCGTGGCGCAGCGCGTCCGATATAGGCTGCGGCTTATCGGACCGGTCCACGAACACGACCGTGATGGAGCCGCTGACGCAGCGTTCGCCTGCACGGAAAATCTCGCCCGCAAACGTCAGAGATGTATGCCCGATCTTGTCCACCCAGACCTTCACGTCGATCGGGTCATCCACGTACAGCGGGGCGGAGAACGTGGCCGAGACGTGCACGCGCGGACAGCCGGAGGTCTTCCGGTGGTCGGACAGCGGAAACCCGGCCGCCCGCATCAACTCCCATTCGGCCGTCTCGAAATAGCGGAACGCCGCGGTGTAATGAATCCGGCCCGATGCGTCGGTATCCACCCAGCGGACCCGCAGTCTTTCCGTATGCGAGCGCATGGCAGAGAGGCGGCAGAAAAATACGGGAATTACCGAAAATGGTCTGCGCCTAGGCGGCTTCCCGTCCCCGGGCCGGCCCGGCTGGTGTGGCCGTGTACACGCGGTTGAGCGGGCCGGATTGCTCGTCGAGCGTCAGCGTAGCGAGACAGTCTTCGAGCCGGCGTTTGAGCGCCGCGAGTTTCGGCGAAAGCGGTGCCGTGCGGCTCTGTGTGCGTTCGGCATACACGGTGTTGGCGAGCGCCCGTTCTTTCAGCGGGTCGACGAAGCGGCCATTCTTGTACATCTCGAAGTGCAGGTGAGGACCCGTGGCCGTGCCGCTGGTGCCGACGGTGCCGATGGTCTGCCCCTGCTTGACGAGGGTTCCGACCCGGATGCCGTTCTCGATGCGGCGCAGATGGGCGTACGCGGTGCTGTACGGCCCGGCGTGCCGGATCTTCACGAACCGGCCATAGCTGCCCTTCCAACCGGCGTACGTCACCCTGCCCGTGGCCGCGGCGCGCACCGGCGTGCCGGGCGGGGCCGCGAAATCCACGCCGCGGTGCGGGCGTTTTTTCTTGTACACGGGATGGAAACGCGCTTCCCGATAGACCGAGGAGATCCGTGTAAAACGAACCGGATAGACGAACGCCATGTTGCTGTCCCGCCTGCCGGGTTCCAGCGAAAAGGCGGTGTACGTCGTGCCGTTGTTCACGATTTCCGCGGCGAGCACGCGGCCGAGACTGACCGGCTCCCCATTGCGTTGGACTTCCTCGAAGACGACCTTGAACGTGGCCCCCGGATGTAAGCCGTAGAAGTTCACCAGCCATTCCATGTCCACCATTTCGTCGATGACGCTCGGCGGGACCCCCATGCCGGTCGCGGCCGCGTACAGACTGCTGGTGATACGCCCGCTGACGGCGCGCCAGACCTGCCGGATCTCCAGCCGTTCGACGCGCGGTTCGATCCGTCCGCTGTCGTACTTCTCGAGGACCAGCAGCGAGGTCTTGTCGATGTTGTAGGAGACCTTCCGCAGTGTCGGCATGCCGCTGGGGTCTGGCTCGTACGCGAACGTCATGGCATTGCCGAGTTGCAAGTCGTTGAACGTGTCGATCTTGTACGCCGCGGACAGCCACGCGGTGAATTGGCTCTGAGGCAATCCTTCTTTACCGAGGATCGTCGATAGCGTCTCGTTGGGCTTGATCCGGTGGGTGATACGTCGCGGCCGATCCGCCTTCCGGGCAGGGCGGGATTCACGGCTGGCGACCGTTTCACTGGTCGGGTGGGTGGCGACGTTGGCCCATGCCCGGGCGCCGCCGCGTTCGGCCGCGGCTACCTGCCTCGCCTCGACGCGCCTTTCCGCGGCCAGCCGAATCTCGTGCAGGCGGTGTTGGAGTTGCGCGGTGACTGCGACTCCGGCCTGCATCCGGTCGGTCGCCGGGGTTGCGGCACGGCTCACCAGGCCGAGCAGC
Source organism: uncultured Binatia bacterium (SeqCode) (assembly GCA_965200125.1). GTDB lineage: Bacteria > Desulfobacterota > Binatia > Bin18 > Bin18 > Bin18. The sequence continues at coordinate 3,322,954 of OZ241332.1, forward strand.
CCCACCACCAGGACCGGCCCGGCCAGCAGGACCAGCAGGTCCCTGGTCGGATATCGGGTCAGAGATCGGAACGTCGTCCTGAAGAATGGCATCCGCCTGTTCCCCACCAGCTCGGTCGGCATCGGCCGAACGGCTCAGAACCCTGCCTGTAGAATGCAGAAAAGTCAATAAACATAAGACCATGAAACCGTAATATTCGAGAAGTACATACAAGATGATCCTGGAACCTTTCCGGCCCGCATTCCGGGGACCTTGGTCAAGCCACCCGCGACGCGGTTCACCCCCTTGACCTTTCGACAAGCTCAAGGTCCTGTAATCTCAAGATCAAGCCCATTGAGCCTGCGTTGTCCCGAGCTCGTCGAAGGATCGAAAGGCCGAAAGGGGTCGAGACGGGAACGGGGTCATCTCGTAGGTGATTCTTGGGGATCACGTACCTGACGATGCTACCCGATCGTCATGCCCGCGGAAGCGGGCATCCAGGGCATGGGATACCTGTTTTCGCAGGTATGACGAGAAAGCAGGTATGATGAAAAAAAGGAGCATCCGGCACGAGATTCCTCTCTATTGCGCCGCGTTGTCTCGCTTTGGGGCCGGTGCTAGGGTTCCCCGCCGTGAAGAAAGCCTTGGTGCTCATGGTCGGCTTCGTCACGGTTCTGCTGGGGCTGGCCGCCTCCTTCTTTTACCTCGCGCTCGTTACCCCCGGCCCACGGCCGGCCGAACCAGCCCGCGTCTTCATCCGGCCGGGCAGTACGCTGACGCACACCGCCCGGCTCCTGGCTGAGGCCGGCGTACTGGAAAACGAGCGGACGTTCATGCTCTGGGCGCGACTGACCGGAAAGGACCGGAACCTGCAAAGCGGCGAGTACGTGCTGGCCGAGGCGACGAGTCCGCTCGCTCTGCTGGACGTCTTGTCGCAGGGGCGGGTCGCCAAGCACGCGATCACCATTCCCGAAGGACTGACCTTCAAACAGGTCGCCGCGAAATTGGCTGCGGAGGGCTTCGGGCCGGAAGAGGCGTTCCTGACGCTGGGCGGCGATGCGCGGTTTCTGGACCGGTGGAAACTCCGGGATTACGGTGTGGAAGGCTACGTATATCCGGACACGTATTTCTTCACCAAACCGCACCGCCCGGAACGTATTCTGGGCCGCATGCTCGACCGTCTGGACGAGGTGTTCACCCCGGCGATGCAGCAACGCGCCGATGATCTCGGCTGGTCCCGGCACGAGGTCCTGACTCTGGCCTCGCTGGTGGAGAAGGAAACGGGGGCCGCGGCGGAACGCGCGCTCATCGCCGGCGTGTTCCACAACCGGCTGCGTCGGCGCATGCCGCTCCAGTGCGACCCGACGGTGATCTATGGGTTGGCCGACTTCGACGGCAACCTGACCCGCGCGCATCTCCGCACGCCCGGCCCGTACAATACCTATCTGAACCGCGGCCTGCCGCCCGGTCCGATCGCCAATCCGGGTCTCGCCGCTATCGAGGCCAGCCTGTCCCCCGCCGAGACTGATTATCTGTATTTCGTGGCCAAGGGGGACGGCACGCACGTGTTTTCGTCGCGGCTCGCCGACCACAACCGCGCGGTGTCCCGGTTTCAGAAACGGCGTGCGCGCAATGGATGAATGGACAGCCTGACCGCCCTCATCGCCGGCACGGCACGGCGGGCGCGGCGCCAAAAAAGCACGAACGCGCTGGCCGTTTTTCTCCCCCTGAGCGCCGCGGCGTATTTTCTGGGAGTCAGTCTGATCCGTGCGTTCGGCCTGCCGGCCTGGATTCCCGCGGGGCTCGCCGCGACCGTGCTGGGCGGGCTGGTCTTCGCACTGCGCGCAGCACGTCGGGGCACACGGACGCACACGATTGCGGCACTTCTCGATGAAAAGACCGACGGCCAGGAACGATTCCTGACCTACGTCAGCCTGCCCGACGTCTCACCCTCGGAACCCTCCGCGTCGGACGTGCACGCCCACCTGCGCGTTCAGGCCGCGCGGAAAGCCGCCCTGTTCGTCCCCAAACGGGACCTCCCCTTCCGACTCGACCGGCGCGTTCCGCTCACCTGTGCCGCGGCGGTCTTGAGCGGCCTGTTGTTCGGCTTCGTCTCCGGCGACGAGGTATCCGGCCGCGGAACTGCCGGCCGGCCGGCTAGTGTAGAGACTCGTCCGCTCGACGCGCTGATTCGATCTCTCGAACAGACGACCCATACGTTGACTCAGCCCGTGTCCGTAACACGAACCGAGCGGGATACGGACGCCGCCGAAAAGCGGCGGATTGAACGTCAGCAAGTCGGCGCCGCGCTTCGGGAACTCGTCCGGCAACTCGAAGGTTCGTCCCTCACGCCGCAGCAGAAGCGACGCGCCATCGAGGAAACACAGAAGCGCCTGCATCTGCCCGTTTCGCTCCCGCGGGTGCTGCCTTTCGACCTCGAACCGTTCGGCTCGGACAACGGGCAGGACGGCCATCCGGGGACACAAGAGGACGCTTCCCTTGCCGCACTGAACCAGAATCTGGAACGGCTTAAACAGTCGCTTTCCCAAACGAGCGGAAGCGAACCTGGACCGAGCACCGGGCAGGCGGATCGGAAGTCTGCAGCGCAGCCCGAGTCCGGCAAAGCCGGCGACCCAGGACCAAAGGCCGCGGGCGGCGGCATCCAATTCGACGGACTTCCAGACGAGCCGAGGAGGGAACGAGCCGATCGGACAGGAAGCGGAACCCCGGGTGAGCAGCAAACGTCCCTGACAGACCCGGAGAGCCGGCAAGCCGTCGCAGAGGTGGACCCTGGAAAAGCCGGACCGATGTCTCATCGGCAAGCCGCCAGCCATGACCCGACCGCGGCCCCGCGATCAGGCGCGGATCGAAGAAATGCCGACCGACCCGAACAGTCCGACCGAACCGCGGAAAGATCGGGCGGACGAGGTGAGGGCGAGCGTTATTACGGACCCGGCGAACGGATGGGCGGCTTCACGACGAAAGACGTGGGCTACGTCAAAGTCCGTATTCCGGCTTCGGTCTCCACCGGCCCGAGCCGCCCGCAACTCACCGACAATCCCGACCCGGCCGTGCCGGTCACGCCGTACAGCAACGCGCCCCTTGCCAAGGACCCACGAAACCCCGACGCTCCGCAACAGCCGATTCCGTACGAATACCGAGCCATCCTGACGCAGAGTGAAGAGGGAAGGACCGGGCAATGACCGGTGTGACGACCGGGCCGTCCGTGGAACGGCGGGTAGAACGCTTCCGCCACGTCTTCGGCGCCATCGAGCAGGAAGTCGGCCGCGTGATCGTCGGGCAGCGCGGCGTGCTGCGGAAAATCCTGACCGCGCTGTTCGCCGGCGGGCACGTGCTGCTCGAAAGCGTGCCCGGCCTGGGGAAGACGCTGATGGCGAAGTCGCTCAGCGAGGCGTTGGCCCTGACGGCCAAGCGGATTCAGTTCACGCCTGACCTGATGCCCTCGGATATCGTCGGCACCCAAGTGTTGTCCGAGGGCGCCGACGGCCGGCGCTCTTTCGAGTTCAAACCCGGGCCGGTCTTCACCAACATCCTGCTGGCGGACGAGATCAACCGCGCGACCCCAAAGACGCAGTCCGCGGTCCTGGAAGCCATGGAGGAACAACAAGTGACCGTCTTCGGGGAAACGCATCGGCTCGCCCCGCCGTTTCTGGTCGTGGCGACTCAGAACCCGGTCGAGATCGAAGGCACCTACCCGCTGCCCGAGGCGCAACTCGACCGCTTTCTCCTCAAGCTCGTCATCGACTCTCCTACGGCCGACGAATTGAGCGAAATCCTCGACCGCACCACGACAGAAGCTCGACATACAGTCGGCCGAGTGCTGGCGTCCGACTCCGCGGCCGGCGACATCGCCGAGCTGCAGCATCTGGTCCGCGAGGTGCTGCTGGCGCCGCCGCTGGCCGCCTACGTGGCCCGGCTCGTCGAAGCTGCCACGCCCGGCAACTCGCGGACTCCCGTACCGGAAGTGCCGCAATACCTTCGGTACGGCCCCAGCCCGCGCGGGGCGCAGGCTCTCGCCTTGGGGGCGAAAGTCAACGCACTGCTCGACGGGCGGGTCAACGTCGGCTTCGCCGACATCGCCGACGTGGCGCATCCCGCGTTGCGCCACCGCTGCCTGCTGAACTTCCAGGCCGAAGCGGAAGGCATCACCGCAGACCAGATCATCGACGCGCTGCTGCGGCAGGTGCCAAGACAATAGGCGAAACCTCCGTGGGACTTCGTCATGCAGACCGCTCCGAGTGCTTCGCATTTGACAACACACGCTTACGCGCCGCGCCCGCCTGAGATACAGAGAGCCCCATGAATCTGATTCACACCGTGTACGAGCCGGAAGGCGAAGGCCCGCATCCGACGATTCTCGCGCTCCACGGCTGGGGGGCCAACGCGCTCGACCTGCTCGGCTTGGCGCCCCACCTCTACCAAGGCCGGTTTCTGGTGCTGTGTCCGCAGGGGCCGTTGCAGGTCCCGCTGGGTCCCAATGCGGTCGGATACGGCTGGTTTCCTATCAGCGCCGGCGGCCCGCTCGACGTGCCGGCCGTCCTTGCTGCACGCGACGCGGTCCGTAGCTTTCTAGACGCGGTGACGGCCCGCTATGCGGTCGATCCCAAGAAGCTGTGCGTCGTGGGCTTCAGCCAAGGCGGAGTTATGGGTTACACGCTCACGCTGGGCGCGCCCGAACGCTTCGCCGGTCTGGCAGCGTTGAGTTCGTGGCTCCCCAAAGACCTCCTGACCGCGCTGCCCGACGTGCCCGCCACCGAACAACTGCCCGTCCTGGTTCAACACGGCAGCCGCGATGAACTGATCGACGTGGGCCGCGCCCGGCAGTCGGTCGAACTCCTGCGCGACGTCAAGGCGCCGGTGACTTATCGCGAGTACGACATGGGCCACGAGATCAACGCCCAGAGCTTGGCCGACCTCTCCACCTGGCTCCAGGAAAAAGTCCTCTCGCCGATCACTCTGGCGTCGTGACGAAACCCTGCATGGAACGTATCCGACCTCTCGCCGGCTTCGATCGACCGAGAAGACGTCCCGCCGCGGGACCAGAGACCCCTCTATCCCTCCACCCGGTCCATGCGGAAGCGCCCCCTGACACCGGGCCGAACCGTTACGCTGGCCGCGCAGACGAAGGCGCGTCCAGAAAGTCCGCGGTCACGCGCAAGAAGTGGCCGAGTTGGTCGTGATGGACCCAGTGGCCGGCTTTGGGGACGGTCACGATGGAGGGATCGTTGAAGGCCGCGGCGCGCTCGCGGTCCCGGGCCAGATCGACCGCCCACGACTCGCTGCCGCGAATGAGCAGGAGCGGGCAGCGGATGCGGCTCCAGATTTCGCGCGCGTCCGCCATGTTGAACCGGTAGGGTGAGCGGGCGCGGACGTAGTTGTCGAACTTCCAGGTGTAGCTGCCGTCCTCGTTGCGGTTGGTGCCGTACAGCGTCAGGTGACGCGCCTGTTCCGAGTCGAGGTGCGGATTGGCGGCGCGCATACGTTCGACCGCCTCGTCCAGCGAGTCGTAACGCTTGGGCAACCGGCCGGCGAACCCGCGCATTTCCTCCACCCAGTGCTGCATCCGCGCGTGGGCACTGCTCGGCTGCTCCTTCAACATCTGAGGCGGCGGACCCCACCCCTCGATGGATACGACTCTGGCAACCTTGTCGGGATACACCCCTGCATATTGGAGGACGATGCCGCCGCCGAGCGAATGCCCGATCAACGTCACCGGAAACGCGTCGAGTTGGGCCAGCAGTTGCGCGATGTCCACCACGTGCTCGATCATCGAATACTCGCTGCCGCGTGCCCACTCCGAATCGCCGTGGCCGCGCAGATCGGGCGCCACGATGTGATAGTGATCGCGCAGTGCCTGAGCGACCCAATCCCAGTTTCGGCAGTGGTCGCGCCCGCCGTGGATCAGGACCAGCAGCGGCTTGTCCGGGTTGCCCCAATCCACGTAGTGCAGCTTGAGCCGCTGCGAATAGAAATAGTGCGAAGTCGGCCCCAATATCTGCCGTTCCGCCATGTCTCTTCATTTCCTTCTGTTTCTTCCGTCGGGAAGCGACCTGTATTGGATCAAGCGATGTCAGTCGCGGCGAGCCTACTATGAATCCTTCCGCCGCTGCAATTCCATGCACAGAGAAGTACTCAATCCTGTCGTATTTCCCGTTTCCTCGCGCCGGTGGCGGATGCTCGGCAGGAGTGGTAGTATCCGCAAAAGGAGAAAAGCGACATGGCTACGGACACCCTCATCACGTTGGCAACGATTCTCGCTGCAGGAATCGGCGGACCGACAATCTTGCTCACCGTCATGAACAGCCGCTTTGCGGATATCAACAACCGCTTTGCGGATATCAACGGCCGCATTGTGGATATCAACAAGCGTGTCGATGAACGGTTTGCCGCGCAGACGGAGTTGATGCGGCAGGGCTTCGACAACGTGAACAGGCGGCTGGACGAACGGCTCGACGATGTGAATAGCCGGTTCGATGATCTGAACAAGCGAATTGATGATCTGAACAACCGGCTCGACGACGTGAACAACCGATTCGACGACGTGAACAGCCGGCTCGACAATGTGAACAACCGGCTCGACGATCACGGCTTGCGGTTGGCCAGGATCGAGGACGGCTACATCGATATCGGGCAGCGCGTCAGCCGGCTCGAAGGCCGCATCGGCCTCTATCCGCCCCCGGCAGCCGAACCCGAGGCCGCCGCGGCGCTGCCCGCGGAGTCGTAGCCGGCAGCCTCCCGTTTTCAGTCACTTGGAGGAGTAGCACGCATGAACCCACGCTACGGTGACGTTGCCGTCAGTCTCGACGAGTACGTGGTGACCGCGGAAATCCAGCGGCCGCCCAACAATTTCTTCGATACGGATTTGATTCGCTCGCTGGCCGACGCGTTCGAGGACCTGGATGCCGAGGCGGATTGCCGGGTCATCGTGCTGTGCGCCGCGGGCAAGCACTTTTGTGCGGGGGCGAATTTCCATACCGGCCAAGCCGAGCGGGACTTGCGCGACCTGGAGTCCGGCAACCCGCTGTACGCGCAGGCCGTGCGGCTGTTCTCGAACGCGAAGCCGGTCGTCGGCGCCATTCAGGGCGCGGCCATCGGCGGCGGCTTCGGGCTGGCGCTGGTGCCCGACTTCCGCGTGCTGTGCCCGGAGACCCGCTTTGCCGCCAATTTCGTGAAGCTCGGCTTCCATCCCGGCTTCGGACTGACGCATACCCTGCCGCGGCTCATCGGCGATTCGCGCGCCAACCTCGTCTTTCAGACCGGGCGGCGCATCGCGGGCGAGGAGGCGTATGCCTGGGGGCTGGGCGAGGTGCTGACGGCCAAGGACGAGGTGCGCGCCGCGGCGAAGGCACTCGCCAAGGAGATTGCCGAGAACGCGCCGCTGGCCGTCCAGTCGGTGCGCGCGACCATGCGCGCCGACCTGCCGGCCGCGGTCAAGGCCGCTACGGATCACGAATTCCGCGAGCAGCACCGCCTCCAACAGACCGAAGACCACAAGGAAGGCATCAAGGCCGTGGCCGAACGCCGGTCGGGGAACTTCGTCGGGCGCTGATTCCGCGGCGTCGGTGAGCATTGCGGTTCGAGAATTTCCCCCGTCGTCTCCGCCCTTTCGACACCCTTCGAGACGATTCGGCCCTTCGACAAGCTCAGGGTCCTTCTCACCCCGAAGTTTGTTGAGCCTGCGGTGTGTTGAGCTTGTCGAAACATCGAAACGAACTCTGATGGCACCGCGGTCTGCGCCCCCCATCCCTGACCCCTCGACAGGCTCAGGGTCCTTCCTACCCCCCAAGTTCGTTGAGCTTGTCGAAAGGTCGAAACAAACCCGAGGCCGCCCCGGCCTTCGCACGGAAGACGAACCCCCCTCTCAGGAGGGACAGTCGAAAGCGAGACTTGCAGAAGTGGGGGTGCGGGCGAGGGAGTTGATCCGGGAGGGTTCGGCATAGCAGAAGAAAAGTACAACAGCCCGGAAACTGTGCCTGCCACACTGCAAGTGAAGTGGGGGGTTCGTGAATTAAGTGATGAGAGGGGGTTGCCGGATGGAATTGACGGTCGGAATCATCGCAGGGATCATCATGGGTCTCATCGTTGGCGGCGCGGCCTGCTGGCTGGTGCGGGGCGAGCGGGCCAAGCGCGGTCTCGCGTCGCAGCAGGCAGAGCACCGCGAGGAGATGGCGTCCCAGCAGGCGACGTACCGCGAGGAGATAGCGGGACTGCGGGGCAAGTTGGAACGGCTCGAGGATGCGCAGACGATGCTCGACACGGCCAAGGAGCAGATGAACGAAACCTTCCAAGCCACGGCGAGCAAGGCGCTGCAGAGAAACAACGAATCGTTTCTCACACTGGCCGACGAGAAGATCGGCAAGACGTTGGAGACGGCCAAGGGTGAATTCTCCCGCCGGCATCAGCAGTTCCAAGAGTTGGTGAAGCCGCTGTCCGAGAGCTACGGGAAGCTCAACCCGCAGATAGAGTCTCTGACGACGCAGGTGCGGTCGGTCAGCGCGGAGACGGCGAAGCTGTCCGGGGCGTTGACGGACAGTCGTCAGGTGGGCAATTGGGGAGAGATGCAGCTGCGCCGGGTTGTGGAGGTTGCCGGCATGGTTGGATACTGTGACTTTGCCGAGCAGTCGGCGGCAGGAGGATCGAGAAGCCGGCCCGACATGGTGATCAACCTGCCAAACAACCGCGCAGTGGTAGTCGACGCCAAAGCATCTACTGCCGCGTTTCTCGCTTCTCAGGAGGCGGCGAACGAAGCGGCGGCAAGCGATGCGTTGACGAAACACGCCAACGCGCTGAAGGGACAGGTCGACGCGCTCGCGAAGAAGAACTACGGGGCCGATGTGACCGGGTCTCTGGCATTCGTGGTGATGTTCGTTCCCGGCGATCAGTTCCTAGCGGCAGCGCTTCGGGCCGACCCGGGATTGATCGAGTACGGAATGAAAAACAAAGTAGCCATAGCGACGCCGGCATCGCTGATCGCCCTCCTGTGGACGGTCTCGAACGGCTGGCAGCAAGACCGCATAACCCAGAACGCGCGGAAAATTCAGGAAGTCGGGTCGGAAATGCACGAGCGGATGCTAAAGTTCGTCGACTACTACGAAAACGTTGGCAAGGGGTTGGCCAAGGCCATGAGTGCCTACAACGATTCTGTAAGTTCGTTCGATACGAGAGTCGTCCCCCAGGGGAGGCGTTTTGCGGAGTTGGCGCTCGACAATGAGGATGCCTTTCCACAGGTGAACGAGGTCGAGGGTTCGCCGCGCACATCCAAATACGCAGGGACGCGGCAGCTTCAGTCCGACGACGAAGCGGCCTAGAGGAACAACGGAGGGGCGGTAGACGCCATGTCATTCAGCTTCATGAACTCGCCATCGTATCTATTCACGTCCGAGTCTGTTACGGAAGGGAAAATCCCGGAGACGGAGACATTATTGATGAAATGGCTGATAGAGTTGATCTAGGCCAGAGTGGTAGAATTGGAAGACACACGAAACTTGAAATCTTGTGAGGGAATCCCTCGTGCGAGTTCAAATCTCGCCTCTGGTACTCTTCTGGCGCTAAAAAATATCAACCGGAAATTGAACAGTAGAGTATGGAGACAGACACCAAAAGAGAGAGGTTCTTCAACTGTGTGGACGCCGTGTTTTGCAAAACCCTGTTGTGGGGTTGGCGGATATGGTCGCATGGACTGAAAGTCGTGGTTGGTGTCTATTTGATTGCGTATTATCTGGAACTGCCGCCCGATCATTGGGTGTTTGGTGTTCCAGAGCGAGTATCGGAGCTGATTTTTCAATGAGTACGTCATGATCGGACAGGGCAAGAGAGCGTTCCGACGGCGAGCAAAGAGGAGAGTACCCTGACGGAAATTTCAGATCAGTCAGCGAGCGTCGAAAGTGCGAAGGCCGAGGTGACATCGGAGTTCGTTTCGATGTTTCGATCCTTCGACATGGTTCGACAGGCTCACCAACCGAGCTCAGGACACCGCAAGCTCAATACATCGCGGGCTCAACGAACTTAGGTCCCTGAGCCTGTCGAAGGGACGAAGGGATTCCCCTCTCACCTGGTCGGCCGTTCTCTCTTTTGCCTGCCATGCCGATCGATGCCGCGGTGCACGGCAGCCTGTTCCCCGAAGATTTTCTCACCGCGTCGGTCGACGAACTGCCGGAGTGGGAGGCGTTCGACGCCGCGGCGCTGGACGATTTCACGGCAGCGGCGCGCGATGTCCTGGCCCGGTTCCCGACCCGCGGCACGCCTAACGAGAGCGAGACCGAAGACGACCTGATCTGGCCCATCCTGTCCCGTCTCGGCTGGAACGCCAGCCTGCGCCAACAGAAGCTGAGTGCCGCGGGCCGTGCCGACGTGCCGGACGGCCTGCTGTTCACGGACGCCGCGGCCAAGACCCGCGCCGTCGGATTGGCCGAAGGGCAGGCGCGGTACGCCATTGGCGCGGCGCTGGTAGAGTCGAAACGCTGGCGCCGCCCGCTCGACCGCGCCTCCGGGCGCAGCGGGGAAGCCCTGGCCCCATCCACGCAGATGCTGCGCTATCTGCGCCGCGCCGACGACCTCACCGACGGCGGGCTGCGCTGGGGTATGCTGACCAACGGCGCGCAGTGGCGGCTGTATCATCAGGGCGCGCGCTCGGTCGCCGAACAGTTCTTCGAGATCGACCTGCCCGCGGCGCTCGGCCTGCCCGGCCCCGACGATGCGCCGCTTCCCTTCTCCGAAGCCGACCGCCGTCGCGCGTGCAAGCTCTTCGCCGTGTTCTTCGGGCGCACCGCCTTTCTGCCGGACCCCGCGGACGGGCGCACGCTGCATCAGCGCGCCATACAGGGGGCGCGCTATTTCGAGGAGCGCGTCGCCGCCAACCTGTCGAAACTGGTGTTCGAGCAGGTGTTCCCCGACCTGGCCCGTGCCATCGCCGCCGCGGCGCCGGACGCGGCCCTGCCCGCGGTGCGTGACGCCGCGCTCGTGCTGCTGTACCGGCTGCTGTTCATCCTCTATGCCGAGGACCGCGGCCTGCTGCCCGTGCACGACGCGCGCTATGCCAAGATCGGCCTGCGCCGCGGGGTGCGCGAGGACGTCGGACGCCGCAAGGACCGGGGCGAGACGTTCTCCGACACCGCGGCGAGCTACTGGAACGCCCTGGCCGACCTGTGCCGCGTGATCGACCGGGGCGACCCCGCCTTCGGCCTGCCGCCCTACAACGGCGGCCTGTTCGACGAAGCCCGCACTCCGCTGCTGGTGCGCGTGCGGCTGTCCAACCGCGTCATGGCGGACGTGATCGACGCCCTGTCGTTCGAGCGGCCGTCCGGCCCCGCAGCCCAGGCCGAGCGCCGCTACATCAACTATCGCAGCCTGTCCGTGCAGCAACTCGGCTCCATCTACGAACGCCTGCTGGAATACGAGACCGCGCGCGAAGACGGCAACATCGTCGTGCGCCCCAACGTCTTCGCGCGCAAGGGCTCCGGCAGCTACTACACGCCGGACGCCCTGGTCGGCCTCATCCTGGACGAAACCGTCGGCCCGCTGGCGCAACGAAAGCTGGCCGCGTTTCGTACCGCGGTTACTGCCTATGACTCCAACCGCGACCTGCGCGCCCTGGCCGCGGCCGACCCCGCGGAAGCGTTGCTCGACCTGAAGATCTGCGACCCGGCCATGGGCTCCGGCCACTTTCTGGTCAGCCTGGTCGATCTGTTGAGCGACCGCGTGATCGCCGCGATTGCCGAGGCCGACGCCGCGGTGGAGGGCTACGTCTCGCCGCTGACGCGCCGCATCGCCGACATTCGCGGGACGATTCTGGACAACGCCGCGGCCAACGGCTGGACCGTGGACGCGGCGCAACTCGACGACCGCCACGTCATTCGCCGCATGGTGCTCAAGCGCTGCATCTACGGCGTGGACAAGAATCCGATGGCCGTGGAGCTCGCCAAGGTCTCGCTGTGGCTGCACACTTTCACCGTGGGCGCGCCGCTCAGCTTCCTGGACCACCACCTGCGGCGGGGCGACAGCCTGTTCGGCTGCTGGGCGCGCCAGGGCATCGAACGCACGGGCGCGCAGGGCCACGGCCTGTTCATCCACGAGCCGGTGAACCGGGCCGCGGACGCCGCCGGCGCCATGCAGACCATCGAACGCCTGACCGACGCCGAGATCGCCGAGGCGCACCGCTCCGCGCAGACCTTCGCCGAGGTCGAAGCCCTGACCGCGCCGCTCGACGCCTTCCTGTCGGTGCTGCACGCCTTCGACTGGCTGGACGTGAAGACACGGGAGGACAAGGCCGCGCTGCACGCCTTTTTCGAGGGCCGCCTGGGCGACCCGATCGCCCTCGCGCAGGGCACGGCCACGGTTGCGGAGGACACGCCGGACGGCGCCCGCTTCGCCGGGTTGTTGGCACGGGCGCGCGGCCTGATCGCGGACGAGCGATTCCTCAATTGGCAGGCCGCGTTTCCCGGCGTCTGGACCGATCTGAAAAGCCCCGCGCCCACCGGCGGGTTTGACGCGGTGATCGGCAACCCGCCGTGGGACCGCGTCAAGCTGCAACAGGTCGAATGGTTCGCCGCACGCCGCCGGGACGTGGCATTGACGCAGCGCGCCGCGGACCGCCAACGCATGATCGCCGCCCTGGAAAAAGCCGCCGACCCACTCGCCGCGGATTTTCAGCGCGCCAACGCGCGGGCCGCGGCCACGGCGCGCATGGTGCGGACTTGCGGAGACTATCCCTTGCTGTCGCGCGGCGACGTGAACCTGTATTCGCTGTTCGTCGAGCGGGCCATGTCGCTGGTGAAGCCGGACGGCGTGATCGGCCTGCTCGTGCCGTCGGGCATCGCCTCGGACAAGACCGCGGCGCCGTTCTTCCAATCCGTGGCGACCGAGGGCCGGCTGCGCGCGCTGTACGATTTCGAGAACCGCCGCACGCGGTTCGACGCCCCGCCGTTCTTCCCGGACGTGGATTCGCGGTTCAAATTCTGCGCGTTCGTGGCGGGGCGTGCGCCGACGGACGTCCCGGCGCAGTGTGCCTTCTTCCTTCAAGACGTGTCGGAACTGCGCCGCCGCTTCCCGCTGGCTGCGCACGACTTCGCCCGCGTCAACCCGAACACCGGCACCGCGCCCATTTTCCGCACGCGGCGTGACGCGGAATTGACCACCGCGATCTACGCGCGGCTACCTGTGTTGGTCGATCGTGCTTCCGGTCAGGAAGTAAGGACATGGCCGGTACGGTATTCGACAATGTTTCACATGGCGAACGACTCCAACCTGTTCCGCACGCGGGAGGAATTGGAGAATCGGGAAGGGGCATGGGCCGCGGGTGGCAGCCGATTCGACAGCCCGCAAGGAACGTGGGTGCCGCTCTACGAGGGCAAGATGGTGCAGGCGTTCGACCACCGGGCTGCGGACGTCACCATCAACGAGAAGAACCTTTTCAAGCCCGGCCAGCAGGAATCCGTCGGCATTGCGGAGAAGCGGAATCCCGACCGTCTTCCAACCCCGCGCTATCACGTGCGGCATGACCCGGAGCGTTGGCGTTGGGCCGATGACTGGGTCGTGGCGTTCAAGGACATTACGGCCGCCACGAACATGCGCACCATGATCGCCGCACTCATTCCACGTGCCGGCGCGGGACACACGCTGCCGGTCCTTCCCTTGGGCGACGACGTCCCCGACCGGGCCGGGCTGGCCTGTCGGATCGTAGCGAACTTGAACGCCGCGGCGTTCGACTTCGTCGCCCGGCAGAAAGTACCGACCACGCATTTTGCGTGGTACGTCCTGGAGCAACTCCCCGTGGTGCCGTCCGACCGATTCGAGGCCGTCCGCTTCGGCACCAAAACCGCGGCCGACCTCGTGCGCGAGGCCGTGCTGGAACTCACCTACACCGCGCACGACATGGCGCCCTTCGCCCGCGACCTCGGCCACGTCGATGAAGCGGGCGCCGTACGTCCGCCGTTCCCGTGGGACGAGGACCGCCGCCTGCACCTGCGCGCCAAGCTGGACGCCGTCTTCTTCCACCTGTACGGCGTGACCGACCGCGACGACGTGCGCTACGTCTATTCCACCTTCCCCATCGTCGAGCGTCAGGAGACCGCCACGTACGGCCGCTACCGCAGCCGCGACCTGGGCTTGGCGTGGCTCAACGCCCTGTCCGCCGGCCGCCCCGACGCGCAGGTGGAGGGGTGACGCGGACACCGAGCCTGGTCCGTCCAGTCCCGTCATTCCGGGCTTGACCCGGAATCCAGCCTTCGCTTAGTCATGGCAGACATCTGGGCGTTTTCTGGATTCCCGCTTCCACGGGAACGACGGCCATAGGAATGGTCAAGTCTGTCATTCCCAACAAACAACAAGCCCCCTCTCCCGGTCCTTGAGCCTGTCGAAAGGCCGGAGGAGGGCTAAGGAGAGGGTCATAGCAATTACCGGAAAGTCAAGGCAGGAAGTCCGCAAGTCGGAGTGTTTCCCCTGGATTCCGGCTTTCGCCGGAATGACGACGGAGAGGGCCTCCGGTGGCGCCTGAACCCTGAAATTTCACACTGACGCAGTTTATCTTCTCAATCTGGAGAATTTGAGATCGTCACGCCCGACGGGTCCGCTCGATGCAACGATTCAACTCTCGGCTCAGACGCAGCCGCCCGGCCCTGCGCCTCAGCCGAGCCACATCGAGCTCGGGTGGGGCGGCAGACACGATTCCCTCGACGTCCAGAAAATCCTGCGGGCCGCCTGCTGCCAACTTCAAGAGAATCAAATCTTCCGGGTGGACGACGGGTAGCTCGGTGGATGCGATCCGGATCGGAATCGCCCGTTGCAAAGCGTTCCGCTGCCACTGTTTATGTACCCACAACACGTCTATCCAGAAATGCCGGCATTCGGGCGGCCCCAAACGGACGAGCAGCGGAACGGGACCATCCGCCGCCCCCCGTCGCCATTCGACGCGCCACTTTTTCGCCTCCCAGAACCGCGCAAGCCGGGTCTCTACCGAAACCGCACGGAGCGGACTCGGCGCAGCATCGGCCAGGACATCGATGTCTTGCGTCGCCCGAACCGTTCCCCAGGTCGATACGGCCAGCCCGCCCATGACTGCATATCGGAACCGAATGGGCAGGGCCGAAGAAGTCGCGCGGAACAAAGGAACCAGTGCGGAAACGACCGGCGCGAAACGTTTCATCATGCCCGTCTCCGGCGGGCCGCTGCGCGCAACTCCAGGCAGAAATCCGAGAGTTCAAGGCACAGCGCCAGCCGTTCGGCCGGGGTCTGAGGCTGAGGCGCGTCGCCTTTCACGCGCGAGGGGCGTGGCCGCCGCGCCTGTTTGAGCGAAAGCGGCGCGCGTCGGCCGTCTCCTGCCGGTGTGGCGCATTCGCCCATGCGATACCCTCGAACCGCGGAATCCCCTCGGAGAACGACCGCCCAGGCCCCTCCAGCAGTGAGATCAAAATGTGACGTTACTCCGCGTCGTGCCGCCCGCGAAGAAACCGCGCCACCAAGCCCAACGCACTAGTGCCCGCTAGAATCCCTGCCACCCACTGATGTCCGTTCATCGACAGATAGACAGAAGCCAGAATACAAAACACGGCGGTCACGAGACCGAATTTCTGGCCCAGATTCGTCTCGCGGGCATTCTCGTCAAGCGCTTTGGTCTCCCAAGCGATGCGGTGGTCTTGTTCCTTCTCCGCCATCTTCAGAATGCGTTCCGCGCTCCCTTCCCAGACCTTTTCGTACTCCCCGTACATTGAAGGCGGGGGGAGCGGTCCGGAGAACGCGGCGGCCTGAACGACGGAGGTACGGACGTTTTCGGGAAGGTTTTCGAGGACGTCTGGGGAAGGCAGGTTGGCCGACGAAGCCGGAAGCGGCTTCGTCGGGGGTTCCCGTCTAGGCGACTGCTGTTTTATCCCGCCGGGCTTTCTCGCCATATCGTTCCAGGGCGCGATACATGTCGGCGCCTATCCGTTGCTGATCGAGAAATTGTGCGTTGCGCGGGTATCGGGGCGGGTTGAACTCCGCGTAGAAGGCACCGAATGGGTCGAGACTTTTCAATACACCCCGCAGGAAGCCGTGACGCATGCGGGCACCGTGAAGTTTTACCGGGTTCATTCCAGATACCTCCATACCAGGAAACAGCTTACGAAGGGATGTCTTTCAACATGGTGATACTTGCGCCTCTCGGCACCTTTTTGCAAGGGGAGGACAAAATCAGAATCGAGAAACCTGACGCACTGCATCGCGTCGTTTGAGGCAGAAATCCGAGAATCCGAGACACAGGGCCAGCCGTTCGGTCGGAGGTCGGGGCGGAGCATGTCGCCTTTTGAACGGAAACCCGCGTTTGTCGCTCATGTGGGCTACCACGTGTCGATGCAGGGGCGCTTCTTGCCGGTGCGCGGCGCCGGCGGGGGCGAAGACCGCAACGCGGCCATGATCCAGTCGCGCGAGGCCGCGGGGTCGATCACGTCGTCGATCTCGAAGTACGTCGCGGTGCTGAGCGCCTTGCCGGATTCGTACATCCTGGCGACGAGTTGCTCGTACAGGGCCTTGCGCTTGTGCGGGTCGGCCTCGGCCTCCAGTTCCTTGCGGTAGCCCAGCTTGACCGCGCCTTCCAGCCCCATGCCGCCGAATTCGCCGGTCGGCCACGCCACGGCGAAGCACGGCGTCTTCATGCTGCCGCCGGCCATGCCCTGTGCCCCGAGGCCATACGACTTGCGCAGCACGATGGTGCACAGCGGCACGCTCAGGCTGGACCCGGTCACGAACATGCGGCAGCAGTGGCGGACGAGCGCGGTCTTTTCGTCCTCCGGGCCGACCATGTTGCCGGGCGTGTCGCACAGCGTGAGCAGCGGGATGTCGAACGCGTCGCACAACTGCATGAAGCGGGTCGCCTTGTCCGCGGCGTCGGAATCGATGGCCCCGCCGAGATGCTTCGGGTTGTTGGCGATGACCCCGAGCGGACGGCCCTCGATGCGGATGAAGGCCGTCACCATGCCGACGCCGAACGCCTTGCGGATCTCCAGCACCGATCCAGTGTCGGCCAGGGTCTCGATCACGTCGCGCACTTCGTACACGCGCAGGCGGTTCTCGGGGACGATGCCGCGCAGCAGCCGCTGGTCGGCGCATTCCCAATCCGCGACCGGCCCCTGGAAATAGGACAGATATTGCTTCGCCACGCGGACCGCCTCGGCCTCGTCCGCGACCGGGATATCGACCACGCCGTTGGGCACCTGCACGTCCATCGGACCCACGTCTTCGGGCCGGAAGACGCCCAGGCCGCCGCCCTCGATCATGGCCGGGCCGCCCATGCCGATGTTGGAACCTTCGGTCGCAATGATGACGTCGCAACAGCCCAGGATGACCGCGTTGCCCGCAAAACAGCGGCCCGACGTGATGCCGACCAGCGGCACCATGCCCGACAGCTTGCCCCACAAATAGAAGGCGGGAACGTCCAGGCCGGACGGGCTCGACCAGTCCGTATCGCCCGGCCGGCCGCCGCCGCCCTCGGCGAAGAATACGACCGGCAGCTTCCAGCGCTCCGCCAACTCGAACAGGCGGTCTTTCTTGTAGTGGTTCTTGAACCCCTGCGTGCCGGCCAACACCGTGTAGTCGTACGACATGACGATGCACTGCGCGGCACGGTCGGCGAACCGGTCGCCGTTCACGCGGCCCACACCGGCGATCAGGCCGTCCGCGGGCGTGCGGCGGACCAGGTCGTCGAGCGAACGGCGCTGGCGTTGCGCGGCGATCACCATCGGCCCGTATTCGACGAAGCTGCCTGGGTCGCAGAGGTCCTCCACGTTTTCGCGCGCGGTGCGTTGGCCGGTCTTGCGCCGCTGGGTGACCGCCTCGGGTCGGGCCGCGTCGAGGCCGAGGGCGTGGCGCTCGACGATTTCCGCCAAGTCGGGCCGGATGTGATCGAGATCGATCTCCCGTTCCGCGGCCGCCTCGCCGCGGTCCACCTCGGCCTCGTCGATGAACGCCAGCGGATGGCCCTCGAACACGGCGTCGCCCTGACGGACGGTGAACCGACGCACCACCCCGCTCACTGCGGCCGCGATGACGTGCTCCATCTTCATGGATTCCATGACCAGCAACGGTTGGCCGACGTGCACCGGATCCCCTTCGCCGACTTCGAGACTGACTATCGTCCCCTGCAAGGGAGCCGGGACGGGCCACGTGCCGTCCGGTCCCGGAACCGCCGCGGGCGGCGCAGATGCAGGCGCGGGAGACGGGGCAACCGCGGGGACGTCGGACTTCCCATGCTGCAACACGGCCAGCGGATCGATCTCGTCAACTTTGGTGCCAGCCAGTCGGGGCGGCTGGCTTGATGATTCAGTCCCAACGGTTTCGGACTGAAAGAACAGACGTCGATGGTCGGTCGAACCGGGTTCCAACAGCTCGGGCAGGTGGTCTTCAACGAAGCGGGTATAGACGGCGTTCGTGGCGACCGCAGGGTGTCGCAGCAGGTTCTGCAGAAAAGGGACGTTGGTGGCGACGCCCTCGATGCGGCATTCGCACAGCGCGCGATACGTCTTCTTCACCACGTCGGCAAAGTCCGGCGATGGGGACAAGCCGATCAGCTTGGCGAGCAGCGAATCGAAACTCGGGCTGGTGGTATAGCCGGCATAGCCGAACGAATCGGTGCGCAGCCCCGGACCCGACGGCAACTCGAACGCGGACAGGGTGCCGCCCGTCGGGCGCGTACTGCCGTCCGGCGTCATGGTCTCCATGTTGATGCGGACCTGCATGGCGTAGCCGCGCGCCGCGGGAACGTCCGCCTGCGTAAGGCCCAATTCGTCGAGCGTGCGGCCCTGCGCCACGCGGAGTTGCGCCTGCACCAGATCGATGCCGGTCACCTGCTCGGTCACGGTGTGTTCGACTTGCAGCCGGGCGTTGGTTTCCATGAAGGCGAGCGTCGGCTGGTCGCGGTCGGAACCGTCGGCATCGACGAGAAACTCGAACGTGCCCAGACTGGCGTAGCGGACGTGTTGCGCCAGGCGGACCGCGGCCTCGCACAGCCGTTCGCGGACCGCGGCGGACAACCCCGGCGCGGGCGCCACTTCGACGAGCTTCTGAT
Source organism: uncultured Binatia bacterium (SeqCode) (assembly GCA_965200125.1). Taxonomy (GTDB): domain Bacteria; phylum Desulfobacterota; class Binatia; order Bin18; family Bin18; genus Bin18. Next base: position 3,341,984 of record OZ241332.1, read on the forward strand.
TGCGGCGCTGCAAGCTGCACTCGCGCTCGCCCAGGTGCGTCACGGCGCCGGACCCGTCGCCGATGACCTGCACCTCGATGTGCCGAGCCCGCGGAATGAGCCGCTCGACGTACACGTCGCCATTGCCGAACGCGGCCTGTGCCTCGGACCGACACCGGGTGTAGGCTGCCTCAACGTCGTCGCAGACGTGGACGGCCCGCATGCCGCGCCCCCCACCGCCTGCCACGGCCTTGATCATCATCGCCGCGCCGTCGCCGAGCGAGTCGAAAAACTCGGTCGCCGCCTCTAAATCGGTCGGACCCGCCGTACCGGGCAGCACCGGCACGGCGCAATGTTCGGCCACCTGCCGCGCCTGCGTCTTGTCGCCGAACAGGCTCAACGTTTCGACCCGCGGGCCGACGAACGTCAGGCCGGCCGCCTCGCACCGCCGGGCAAACTCCGCATTCTCGCTCAAGAACCCGTAGCCGGGGTGCACGGCGTCACATCCGGCTTGCTCGGCCACCGCTATGAGTTGGGCCATATCGAGGTAGGCGGCGACGCCGCGCCCTTCCATCTGGTACGCCTCGTCCGCCTTGCGGACATGCAGTGAGGCCGCATCGTCCTCCGAGAACACCGCTACGGTACGGATGCCGAGTTCCACCGCGGCGCGCACGATCCGAATGGCGATCTCGCCCCGATTGGCGATCAGCAGGCTCGTCACGCTCATGTTCCCATGACCTGCATTCAGACGGGGAGGGTGTTCGCGGCCATTATGGTAGCCCAGTGGATAGAGCGGGCGAAGGGTCATCCTGTCTGTAATTCTCTAAAATCTACATCTTGAATTCGCTTTCGATGATTTCCCATTTATCCAAATGGATTTGCACATCGGATTTCCGGAGCGCGTAATGAAAGGAATCAACGTTTCGTGGAGGCTGCCTCGCTTTGTATGACCGAGCACAATGATCTTGCAGCCAGCCCTGCTTGAAAATATAAAACTCATCTTCACTGGATTTCTTGTCTAGGGAGATGAAAACGCAGATCGTTTCTCTGTCGAGATTCTGATTTCGACCTTGAATCATTTGTCCTTTGTCTGCCCGGTCAATGTCCAGGAATTTCCGAATATCGAGCTGCCAGTCGCCTTTGTTTATGGCTTTCACCTGGATATGCCTCGTTCTCCCGCTGGCATGAGCCAGAATGTCGATATCGGGGACGTTGCCGGCGAATGGGGTGGCTACGATCCCTCTTCTGCCGAGCTCGGCAGTTACGAGATGTTCTCCTATCTGTCTCGTTAACTGAGAACTTAAGCCTGTTGCCATGCGTTCGCTTACGTACCTACTGCAGCAATCGAAGCCTATGATCGGAACGTTGAAGGGCCCCGTTCGGTTCGATCCGAGAATCCAATGGTCCGGGTTCGAGGGTCGAAGGCGAACTGGTTAGGGGCGCCGCGCACTCCTGCAACGATTGTGCCACCTGCCCGCACAACGCGTAGGGAGTCCCACAGGCCGAACCCGATTCGCTATTCTTTGGCCTTCTTCACGGCCTCGGTCAGTTCGGGGACGGCTTTGAACAGGTCGGCGACCAAGCCGTAGTCGGCCACGTTGAAGATCGGCGCGTCCGGGTCCTTGTTGACCGCGACGATGACTTTCGAGTCCTTCATGCCGGCCAAGTGCTGGATCGCGCCCGAAATGCCGACCGCGATGTAGAGATCGGGCGCCACGACCTTGCCGGTCTGGCCGACTTGCAGGTCGTTGGGCACGAAGCCGGCGTCCACCGCGGCGCGGCTGGCGCCCATCGCGGCGCCCAACTCGTCCACCAACGGCTCGATGTACGTCGTGAAATTCTCGCCCGACTTGAGCCCGCGCCCGCCGGAGACGACGATGCTGGCGTCGGTCAGGTTGGGTCGGTCGGATTTGGTGGCGTCGAAGGACACGAACCGCATCTTGGTGGCATCCGCGTCCAACGTCACGCCGACTTGTTCGATGGGCGCGGCGGCCCCCGGTTCGGCCGCGTCGAACGCGGTGCTGCGGACCGACACAACCTGCACGTCGTCGGCCAACGTGACCGTGGCGAGCGTGTTGCCGGCGTACATGGGCCGCTGCAAGCTGCCGTCGTCGTTGAACGCCACGACGTCGCTCGCCATGCCGACGCCCAGTCGTGCGGCTACACGCGGGAGCAGGTCCTTGCCGACCGCGGTCGAGGCGGCCAGCAGCAAGCTCACGTCGTGAGCTTTCACCACCTGTTCGAGGGCCGCGGCGTACGCGTCGGCTAGATAGTGCGTCAGGGCCGCATCATTGATCGTCAATACCTTGGCGGCCCCATAGCCGGCGATTTCCTGTACCGCAGCCGAGGTGTCTTCCCCCAGCACCGCGGCCAGCACGTCGCCGCCGCGCTTCGCCGCCGCGTCCTTCCCCGCCTGGAGGGCGATGAGCGAACTCTTCGGAATCCCACCGTCCTGCGTTTCCACGAAAACCAATACGTTTCCCATGCTCCGTGTCTCCGTCTCGTCTTTCTTCGAGGGTCCCGCTCGCCGCGGCGGGCGGAATCTCATGGAATCGGCATCACCGCCGGGTCAGATGACCTTGGCCTCGTCGTGCAGCAGCCCGACCAGTTCCTCCACGGTCTCGGCCTTCTTCCCTGCCTCTTTCTTGGCCGGTGGCTCCAGTACCTTGACGGTCAGCCGCGGCGTCAGATCGACGCCCAACTCCGCGGCGTTCAGTTCTTTGATCTCTTTTTTGCGTGCTTTCATGATGCCGGGCAGCGAGGCGTAACGCGGCTCGTTGAGGCGCAAGTCCGACGTGATGATCCCCGGCAACGCGAAGCCGACGGTCTCCAGCCCGCCGTCCACTTCGCGCGTCACGCTGACCGACTGGCGGTCGTCGGACAATTCGACCTGGGAGGCGAACGTGGCCTGCGGCCAGCCCAGCAGCGCGGCCAGCATCTGGCCGGCTTGGTTGGCGTCGTCGTCGATCGCCTGCTTGCCCATCAGGACGACGTCGGGAGTCTCCTGCCCGACGATGGCGGCCAGGAGGCGCGCTACGCCCAACGAGTCCAGATCCTGGTCGCAGCCGACCAGAATGGCTCGGTCGGCGCCCATCGCCAGACCGGTGCGGAGTTGTTCCGTGACCACGTTGTCGCCGATGCTGACCAGCACGACTTCGCCGCCGCCCAGCTTTTCCTTGATGCGCAACGCTTCTTCGATGGCGATCTCGTCGAAGGGGTTGATGACGTATTTGACGTTGTCCGTCTCGATGCCGGACCCGTCCGACTTGACGCGAATGGTCGTCTCCGGGTCGGGGACCCGCTTCACGGTGACCAGTGTCTTCACAATCGGTGTCCTCCTGCGGTGCGGCGTAGCGTGCAGGGCCGCGTGTTGATTGCCGTTCGGGCGCCTACTTCACCGTGTCCCCGCGGGGCTGTCAACCGTGCAGCGCGGACCGTCACCCCGCCCATCTCGCGGAAGGGGAAGGGACTTTGCGGCTTTCTCTCGCCCCGCGAGGCCGAAGCTCGGGGGGCGGTGATCCGAGCCGGCCCGACAGGTCGTGGCCGGCCCGAACCGCCAACGGCACGAGTTCGCGTCGAAGCCGTTCCTCGTCCATGCGATATGCCGGCCCGCTGATGGCGAGGCTGCCGACGACCGAGCGGGTATGATCCCGCACCGGCACGGCGACCGTGTGCACGTCGGCGATCTCTTCGCCGGTATCCAGCGCGTAGCCGTCACGGGCGATTCGGTCCAGTTCCACGGCGAGGCGTTCCCGGTCGGCCGCGGTCCGCTCGGCGCCCGCCTCCGCTCCTTCGGGGATGCGAATGCGTCCGTCCGACCGCTTCTCGAATGCCAGATGCACCTTGCCCGCGGCCGTGCGGTACAGCGGCAGGCTGCAACCGATGGGTGAGACGATCCGCACCGCCTGTTCCGGCTCGATCACGTCGACCGGCACGATGGTTCTCTGGTGCCTCACGGCGACGTATGCAGTCTCCGCACACGTGTCGACGACCTCGCGCAGGACGAGTCTTGCGTGTTGCGCCAAGCTGGTGTGTTGGATATAGCTCCTGCCGAGTTGCAGGCATTTGATGCCCAGCCGATAACGCTCGGTCGCGCGACTCTGCTCGACGTATCCGCGCGATTCCAGAGTCGCCAGCACGCGGAACACGTTGTTTTTGTAGAGCCCGAGGCGGGTACCGAGTTCCGTCACCCCGAGTTCCGCGTCGCCGGCAAACTGTTCCAACACGTCCAGAGCATGGACGACGGCTTGAATCCTGTAGTCGTGTTTCTCTCGCCGGACCACGCACCCTCCTCCGCCCGGCGTGGAGCCGGTGCCGGACGAAGCGGTTCTTGTAGTGGGTCTGTTCTGCGGATGTCAACGTCGTTCTAAAACCGACCTGCGGAGCAACCGGCGTGGCCGACTACGACGCGGCTGTCACGGTCCTCAATCCGACCGGTGGATTCCCGGTCGTGCTGACGTGCGAACACGCGGCGTACAGCCTGCCGGATCGGTATGGGACGCTGGGCTTGGCCGCGGACGACCTGCGCCGGCACATCGGCTGGGACATCGGCGCGTGGGCGGTCGTACGCGCACTGCTCCAACACGTCGATTCCGCGGCGATTTCGTCCGCCTATTCGCGGCTCCTGATCGACTGCAACCGGGCGCTCTCCGACCACGACCTGATCATTCCCGAGAGCGACGGGACGCCCGTCCCCGGCAACCGCGGACTGACCGACGCGGAGCGGCAACGGCGGATCCGCGAATTCTACGACCCTTACCACGCCGCGGTCGATCGGATCGTCCGCGACCGCGCGGATGCTTCTCGACTTCTGCTGAGCGTACACAGCTTCACCCCGACACTGGACGGAAAAGACCGCCCGTTCGACGTGGGCGTCCTGTTCGACGGTCACGAGGACCTCGCCCACGAGTTCGGGCAGGGGATCGCCCATACCGGCTATCGGGTGCGCGACAACGAGCCGTACTCCGGGTACGCGGGGTTGATTTTCAGCGCCCGCCGGCATGGGCGTCAGCACGGCCTGCCGTACCTCGAAATCGAGATGAACAACGCGCTGCTCCTGACGCATGAGGGCATCGCGGACATGGGCCGCCGGCTGGGCCGCGTGCTCGGAGACATGTTCCCGCAGACTCGGTTCGAGGAAAAAATAAGAGGATGACAGACAAGATGATCCTGGACTTTTCTTCTGTGTACGTTCCGTGCCTTCATAGTCGAAGGGTGTCGAAACGGGCGCGGGATCATCTTGCATGTCATTCCCAAAGGTAAGCCCGGCGTATCACGCCGAACGGGAAGGGAGGGCCGACGATGCGTATCATCCTGATTGGTCAGGCCGCGTTCGCGGAAAAATCGCTGGACACGCTACGAAACAAAGGTGGGGACGTGCTGGCCGTGTTCTGTCCGCCGGATCGGGCGCCGGACCGTCTCGACCCGGTCAAGAAGCGCGCGCTCGAACTCGACGTTCCCGTCTATCAGCAACGCTCCATGAAAGGGCCGGAGGTGCTGGAGCGGTTTCAGGCGCTGGACGCCGACTTGGCCGTCCTGGCCTTCGTCACGCAGATCGTGCCGCCGCCGGTGTTCAACGCCCCGAAGCTCGGCAGCATCTGCTTTCACCCGTCGCTGTTACCCAAATACCGCGGGGGCAGCGCGATCAACTGGACGTTGATCAACGGCGAAACCAAAACGGGCATCTCCTGGTTCTGGGTGGACGACGGCATCGACACCGGCCCGCTGCTCGTGCAGAAGGAAGTCACCATCGGCCCCGACGACACGACGGGCACGCTGTACTTCGACACCCTCTTTCCGCTCGGCATCGAGGCGCTGGGCGAGGCGATCGACCTCATCGAGGCCGGCGACCCGCCGCGCATCGTGCAGGACGAGTCGCAGGCCAATTACGACCCGCTGTGCCGGGACGAACACGCCGGGATCGACTGGTCGCGGCCCGCGCGGCAGGTCTTCGACCTCATCCGCGGGTGCGACCCGCAGCCGGGCGCGTTCTGTCACTGGCAGGGCCGGAAACTGCGTTTGTACGACTGTCGTTTACAGCCGGCGGAAGGGGCAACCGCCGCCGGACAGATCGTCTCCGTTACTGGCGGAACGGTCGGCATCGCGCTGAACGGGGGGACGTTGAGCGTGGGCAAGATGCGCAGCGAGGAGGGCAAGGCGGCAGCCGCGGAAGTCGCCGGGACGGTCGGCTTGGGCGTCGGTGCGCGGCTAGGTTGAACCGCTGGCGTGTCTTGATTTGAAAATTTCTTTCGTTTTCGGAGCGTGTCCGGGAACCCTCTCCCCCGGATCAAGTCCGGGGCAGGTTCTAGCCCTCTCCCGGAGGTCCCTGAGCTTGCGGTGCCTTGAGCCTGTCGAAAAGTCGAAGGGGAAAAGGGGTGGACAGTAAAGCCTGGGAACGCGGGCGTCCCGCCCGCATTCGCCCGGAGGAGAAGGGGAAGAGCAGGGAAGGGACGGCAAAGCCCGGAAACTTCAAGCCGAGACGCCACCGGGCCGCTTCAGTCTTCCGCCAGTGGGGTCAATTCGACCAGGAGTTGGCCCACTTCGACCAGCTCGCCCGCGGAGACGTGGACCGCGGTTACTCGCGCCGGCTCCTCAGCGCTGAGTGAATTTTCCATTTTCATGGCTTCGAGCAGGACGAGCGGCTGGCCGTCGGCCACGGTCTCGCCCTCGCCGACTTTGACGTCCAGAATTTTGCCGGGCATCGGAGAGCGCACCTGGGGCTCGAAGCCGCCGGCGGCCGGGCGAGTCCGGTCTCGCCGTGGAGAGCGGCGGCTGAATGCGTAGCTGCGGCCGGCGATCGACACGAAGCTTCGGTCGCCGTCCTGCGCGACGTAGGCGACGACGGGCCGGCCGGACGTCAAAAACGTCAGCGAATCCTCGCGGACGGCGATGATCTCGATCTCGCGAGCCTCGCCGTTCCATACCGTGTCGTACACGCCGTCGCGCCGCGCGGTATATTCCAGGCTCAGTTCCCGGTCGTCGGCGTACAGCGTCGTTTTCATGGTGAGTCGAAGCGGTGCGGATTCGCGCTCACGAGCCGAGCCGCCAGCCCCCGATCTGCTGCCAGGGAGAAGCCTGGACCGGCGTGCCGTCGAATCCGTCCCGGAGCTTGGCCGTGCCGGACGTGGCACCGGGGTGTAGACTGGCCGCGGCCACGGCCTCCAACGGCGGGGCGGCGGGTCGCCAGTCAGGGAAATGCTCGGCCAGAAACCCGGTATGCGTCTCGCCGGCGGCAAACGCGGGATGCTCCATCAATTCGATCAGGAAGGCCAGATTCGTGGTGAGCCCCAGCACCGCGGTCTCGCGCAATGCCTGCGCCATGCGCCGGCGCGCCTGTTCGCGGTCGGTGCCCCAGGTCGAGAGCTTGGCGATCATCGGGTCGTAGTAGATCGGCACGTCGGTTTGCGCCTCCACTCCGGAATCCACCCGCACGCCCGGCCCGTGCGGCGCGTGCCAGAGCAGGACGCGGCCAGCGGCGGGTAGAAATCCCCGCGCGGCGTCTTCGGCATACAACCGGCATTCCACGGCGTGGCCGTTCCGCCGCACGTCGTCCTGGCCGAGCCCGATCGGCTGGCCCGCGGCAATGCGGATCTGCTCGCGGACCAGATCGATTCCGGTCACCCATTCGGTGATCGGATGTTCGACCTGCAGGCGGGCGTTGACCTCCAGAAAATAGTAGTTGCCCGCGTCGTCGAGGATGAATTCCACGGTGCCGGCATTGACGTAGCCCGCGGCCTCTGCCACGCGCAGCGCGGAGTGCGCCATGTCGCGTCGCACGGACTCGGACACCGCGGGGGACGGCGTCTCTTCGACGATCTTCTGGTAACGGCGCTGGACGGAGCAGTCTCGTTCGCCGAGTTCCACCAGGGTGCCATGCGTATCGCCCAGAATCTGGACCTCGACGTGCCGCGGCCGTTCCAGAAATCGTTCTACGTACAGCGCGCCGTCGCCGAACGCTGCCTCGGCCTCACGCCGGGCCGCGGCGAACGCGTCGGGCAACGCGACCTCGTCGTGAACGATCCGCATCCCTTTGCCCCCGCCGCCGGCCGCGGCTTTGATCAGCACCGGATAGCCGAGCGCCGCCACCTGAGCGCGGAGCGCCGCCGGGTCGTCGGCGGGAGTGTCCAGCGCGGGCAAGACCGGTACGCCGAGTGTGGAGACGGTCTTGCGCGCTGCGATCTTGTTGCCCACCGCGGCCATCGCTTCGGGGCCGGGGCCGATGAAACACAGGCCGGCGTCGACCGCGGCGCGGGCGAACTCCGCGCTTTCGGACACGAACCCGTAGCCGGGATGGACGGCTTGCGCGCCGGTCTGTCGGGCGGCGGCGAGCAGGGATTCGACGTGCAGATAACTCTCCCCGGCCGGCGCCGGACCGATGCACACCGCTTCGTCCGCGGCCTGCACGTGGGGCGACGCGTGGTCGGCCTCGGAATAGACCGCTACGCTGGCGATACCCATTTCGCGGCACGTCCGGGCGATGCGCGTCGCGATCTCGCCACGGTTGGCAATGAGAATCTTGGTGAACACCGGGCTTTGGGGTGCCCGCCGGGCCGAGAGGTCGGGCGGGGCGTGGTCTGGCCGGGAAGAAGCGAAATTGTTGCGTACCGTTACGAGCGCACGCCCGCGAGGATTACGCGGTCACGCTCTTTTCCGGGCTGCGCTCCTCGGCGTGGACCTTTTGATACTTCCGATAGTCGTAGCCGGTCGCCATGGTCAGCAACATCTGGTCCATGCCGCCGCTCCGCTCGCGGCGCAGGATTTTGAGGCGCTCCAGGAACTCGCGATAGTCCTTGTGCACGCGGCGGCTCTCCTCCACGTGCCGAAAGAAGAAATCCTGCATGCGCGTCAACGTGAACCGGAAGGTCGAGAAGCGGAGTTCGTTGGGAAACGCATCCCATTCGGCCAGCGACAGGGTGCGCGTGGACTGATAGCCCCGCAGCAGCGCGTTGAACCGGCCGATATGGTAACGCTCGGCGTGGTAACACAGCGCGTTGACGGCCGTCGCCAAGTCGTAGATGAATTTGCCGCGGCACGCGGCCTCGAAGTCGAGCACGCCGACGATCCGGCTGCCCCGAAACAGCACGTTGTCGGGAAACAGGTCGCCATGGATCATGCCGGAGGGTAATCGTTCCTCCAGATATTCTTCGTGGTGCGCGATTTCGTCGTCCAGCACGTGCAGCAGATGTTTCAGATGAGTATCGATTCGCGGGCGCAGGTGCTGATAGAGGCTCTGGATACGCTCGAAACCGAAGCGGTTGTCGATGGACGCGGAGAATTTCTGGCCGGCGACGTGGAGCTTCGCCAGCATGGTGCCGATCTTCTCGACATGGTCCTCCGTGAGTGTGGCCGCCGAGAATCCCTTGCCCGGCAAGTTGTGGTAGAGCGATACGGGTTTGCCCTCGTAGTCGCGGAGATGCTGGCCGTTCTTATCGGTCACCGGCCTGGGGCAGGGGACGCCGTGTTTGCGCAGGAAGATCAACAGGTCGATTTCGCGCTGCGCTTCGGCATGGGCCTTCATCTCGTCGATACGCAGGACGTATTTGCCCTTGGCCGCCTCGATGTAATAGTGGGTGTTGACCGAGCCGGCCGGAACGCCCTGCACGACGGACAGACGCCCCAAGCCGTAGTCTCTGACGAGGCTGCTGACGGCTTTGCGGTCGAGTACGGTATAGATGGCCATGACGTTCGTGCTGAAACCCATAGTGGAAAGTTACTTGGTTCTCACGACGTTCGGCTTTCCAACGGGAAGGCTTCCGTACCACCAAATCTCGGATAAGTCAAGAAAAACAAAGCAGAATTGACTGAATGCCCATTCAGTTCGCCCTGATTCTGTGGGAGGTGATATAAAAATGCCCCCTGCCCGTTTCGACATGGTTCGACAGGCTCACCAACCGAGCTCGGGGACCGAGCTCAACGGGCTGAGGCTTGAGTTTTCAGTACCTTGAGCCTGTCGAAAGGTCGGGGGAGTTGCCCGGAGAGCACGGCGTCAAAGCTGGGGGAAGCTCTCAAGAGAGTGCCGTCACGGGAAGACCAACGCCAATTTGACGTCCATGACGTTCGTGCCGGTCGGGCCGGGGCGGAACAGGTCGCCCAGCGTGGAAAAAAACGTGTAGGTGTCGTTATTGGACAGGAACGTGTGTGGATCCAGCCATCGGGTCCGCGCCCGGTCGAGCGTCGTGGCGTCCACGAACGCGCCCGCGGCATCGGTCGGCCCGTCGATCCCGTCCGTCCCGGCGCTCAGCAGGCTCCAGCCGGGTTCGTCACGCAATTCCAGCGCGACCTGCAGCGCGAACTCCTGATTTCGTCCCCCCTTCCCGCTGCCGCGAACGCGAACCGTAGTTTCGCCACCGGCCAGTACGCAGGTCGGCTTGCCGCATCTCTGCCGTATCTCGCGCACGGTCGCGGCAAAACCGCGCGCCGCCCGTCCGGTATCGCCGGTCAGCGGCTCGTCTATCAGATGGGGATGAACGCCGTATCGGCCCGCGGCATCGCACGCGGCCTGCAACGCCCTGCGGTTGGACCCGATCAGCAGGTTGTGAACGCGCGCAAACGTCTGCCCACCCGGCTTGGGCGTCTCGGGTTGCGCCCCGGCCAGCCCTTCACGGAGATACCGGTACACCCTAGCAGGCAGGCGGCCTTCCAGACCGTAATCCTCCACGATTCGCCACGCGTCCGTGAACGTCGTCGGATCGGCCACGGTTGGCCCGGAACCGATGACGCTGAGGTCGTCACCCACCACGTCCGAGAGGATCAAGCCGACCACGCGGGCCGGCTGAGCGTGCCGAGCCAGCCAACCCCCCTTCGCCCGCGACAGATGTTTGCGGACCGTATTCATGGCCCGGATGTCCGCTCCGCAGTCCAACAACGCCTGATTGACGGCGCCGAGGTCGGCGAGCGTGAGTCCGGGTGCCGGACTGACCAGCAGGCTGGAGGCGCCGCCGGTCAGGCAGCACAGCACGCAATCGTCGGGCTCCAGACCGCTGAGCATATCCAACAGAATTCGCGTCGCCGCCAGACTGCCCGGCCCCGGAACCGGATGCTCGCCGCGGACGACCGCCACGTTCGGGATGGAGAGGCTTGCCCCGCCCGGAACGACAACGCAGCCGCGGGCGATTCGACCGTGAAACGCCGACACCAGCGCCTCGGCCATCGGACCGGCGCCCTTGCCCGCTCCGACGAGCACTAGGCGTCCGCGCAGCGGAAGATCCAGCACCGCCCCCGCGGCGCGGACGGACACCATATCGGACCGAATCGCGACGGTCCGGGGAATCAAGTGCCGCGGGTGGACGGCCTGCACCGCGACATCGAACAGCGCGGGGAGGATCCGAACCGGGTCGGGAAAGGGAGGGTCGGGAGGCATCCCGCCGCTTCACGGTCTCTGGCGACGGCGGACGGAAAGGAAGCAGCGCGGCACCTAGTCGTCGGCGGCGTCCGCAGAGCCGAGGCGGCTGGGGCCGCTGGGACCGTCGACGCGGCGGTGAAAGCGGGCCTGTTTTTCGCGTTCTTCCTGACAGGTCACGCACAGCCGGGTGAAGGGGAGCGCTTGGAGGCGGGCCTGGGCGATTTCCTCCTCGCACTCCTCGCACACGCCGTATTCGCCGTCTTCGATCCGGTCCAGCGCATCTTCGATGGCCTGTAATTTGTCCCGGTCGCGGTCGCTCAGGATCAGATGGATTTCCCGCTCGCGTTCCTCGCTGGCAAGGTCGTAGGTATCCATGCCGTCGTCGAGTTGGCTCTCCTTACCTTCGCGGATCTCCTCGTCGAGTTCTTGCAGGATGGTCTGCTTCTGGCCGGCCAACTTGGTCCGCATTTTCTTGAGAAACGTCTTTCTCATGGCGTCTGCTCCCTCGCCCGGGCGGGCGGAAAAAGGGCAGAAAGTATGGAGAACCTCGCTATCCGAGTCAAGGGTATATCCCCATCGCACACGTCCTCATCTATAATTTTGATGTTGAAAACTCTGATATTCAGGAGTGCCGGTTAGTGTACTTTTATTATAGGAACTACATATAGGAAGATCCCGCACCTGTTGCGACACCCTTCGGCAAGCTCAGGGACCGCAGGCTCACCAACCCTAAGTTCGTTGAGCCTACGCTGTCCCGAGCTTGCGATGCATCGAGCCTGTCGAAGGGTCGAAACGAACCCCAAGAGGACTACCACTCTCGCACACTGCCCCCCGCCCCCGGCCTTTCGACAGGCTCAAGGACCTTCCCCGCTTCCCCCTTCGGTTCGTGGAGAGGGCTAGAGCCTGCACCGGACTTGATCCGGGAGAGAAGGGCCGCAACAGTGAATCCACCTGAAAATTGCAAAGCAAGACACGTTCGCGGCGGGCTCAGGAGTCGTCGTCCTTGCGGCCCTTGCGCTGCTGGAGGAAGCGCTGAAGTTCCTCGGCCATGTCCTGGCCGTTGGCGTGCCCGTTGCCGTTTCCGACGCCGTTACCTGCGCCGTGCTCGGCCTCGGCTTCGTGTTGCCGCTCCTGCTCTTCGAGTTGCTTGACGTACGCGGCTAAATTCGCATTTTCGGACACGGCCTTCGCTACCTGCTTGTCGAATTCCGCGGCACCGCCGACCAGTTCGGTCGTGTCCAGCGTAATGTGGAGAAACGACTCCAGGCGCGTCACCAGCGCCAGCGCCGCCTTGGGATTCGGCGCCGCGGAAATATAGTGCGGCACGCTGGCCCAGAAGCTGATCGAGGTCACGCCCGCTTGGCGGCACGTATCGTTCAGAACCCCTACGATGCCGGTCGGCCCCTCGTAGCGCGTCGGGCTGAGTTGCAGTTGCGACATGATGTCCGGGTCGCTGCTGAACCCGACGACGCGCACCGGGCGCGTGTACGCCACGTCGGCCAGCAACGCGCCGAGCGTGATGACGAGCTGCACCCCGCACTGCCGGGCAACGTCCAGAATCGCGGCCGTATATCCCTTCCAACGCAAATGCGGCTCGATGCCCAGCCCCAGCACGATACCGCGCGGCAGGTCGGGCAGGGCGCTGGCGAAGAATGCGTTGGACGGCCAGATGATCTCCCGATACAGGCCGTCGCGCAGGCGGACCTTGGGCCGCGTCTCGCTGAAATCGTAGAATTCTTCCGGGTCCAGACTGGCGAAGCGTTGGGCTTGCAGGCGGTCGATGAGGAATTTCGTGGCGTGCGTCGCGGCGTTGCCCGCGTCGTTCCAACCCGAGAACGCGACGATCAACACAGGATCGTTCAATTCGGGGATGTGGTCGATGGTCAATACGCTTGCGGGGTCCATGATGTTTCCTCCGCGGGGAAGTGTATGCGGTTGAAGAAGACAGGCCAAGGGAGAGGAATTGTGGATTTTTGATTGTGGATTGTAGATTTCAGGGTCACCGACACTGACCGGACGGCTATTCCGCGGCCGCGTGCTGCAGCAGGTAGGCTTCGATGAACCGGTCGATGTCGCCGTCCAGCACGGCGTCCGTGTTGCCGACCTCGACGCCGGTGCGGTGGTCCTTGACCATGCGGTACGGGTGCAGGACGTAGGAGCGAATCTGGCTGCCCCAGGCGATGTCCTTCTTGCTCTTGTGCAGGTCTTCCATCCGCTGGCGTTGCTTCTCCAATTCGAGTTCGTACAGCCGCGCGCGCAGAATCTTCATAGCCGTGGTGCGGTTGCGGTGTTGCGAACGTTCGTTCTGGCATTGCACGACGATGCCGGTCGGCAGATGCGTCAGCCGAATGGCCGAGTCGGTCTTGTTGACGTGTTGCCCGCCGGCGCCGCTGGCGCGGTAGGTATCCACGCGCAGGTCCTCGGCGCGGACTTCCACCTCGACCGTTTCGTCGATGTCGGGATAGACGAACAGCGAGGCAAACGACGTGTGTCGGCGCGCGTTGCCGTCGAACGGCGAAATGCGCACCAGCCGGTGGATGCCGGCTTCCGCCCGCAAATGGCCGTAAGCGTACGCACCCTCGACCGTGAACGTGGCGCTCTTCACCCCGTTCCCCTCCCCGGGCAACAGGTCCACGACTTCCACGCGATAGGTGCGGCGCTCCGCCCAGCGCAGATACAGACGCAATAGCATGTCGGCCCAGTCCTGCGCCTCCTGCCCGCCGGCACCGGGACGCAAGGTGGCGATCGCGCCCAGCGCGTCGTGCGGGCCGCTCAACATGCGTTGCAGTTCGGCCCGGCTCAGACCGGCGTCCAGACCGGCCGCCAGCCGTTCGAGTTCGTCGAGCGCCTCGTCGTCACCGGTCTCGGCCAGTTCCAGATACACTTGCGCGTCGCTCGCGTCCTGCGCGAGTTTCTTCCAGCCAGCGACGACGTCGAGCAGGCCGGCCCGCTCCTTCAGCACGGCTTGCGCCGCGTCCTGGTCGCTCCAGAAATCGGCCTCCAGCGTCTGCCGTTCGAGTTCCGCGGCACGGGTCTCCTTGCCCGGTACGTCAAAGATGCCTCCCGAGGCTGTCGAGGCGTTCACCCAGTCGGTCCAGCTTCTCTTTCAGGTCCGGCAACATGTCGGGTTCCTCCGTTGGAAAGGCGATGCTGCATGGCAAAAAGATGAGCGGGGGAAACGACGTTCATCCCGGTTCCGTCGTAGGGGCGAAAAATCTTTCGCCCCTACGGTCGGCGCCGTTGCGCGTCGAAGCGGGCCCCGCTTTCTGCGGCACTCCGCGTCCGACGCGACGTTACGTACACGAATCCCAGCACGAGCGGCAGACTCCCCAGGCAGGCGAAGACGAACCAGTCGCCGTAGCGCGTATAGACGGTCGTCACGCGCGGCCATGCCAGCCGGCCGGCCAAATGTGTGGTCTCCGACAATTCGGTCCGCGCCGTGATGTGTCCGTCGACGTCCACGATGGCCGAGATGCCGGTGTTGGCCGCGCGTACCAGCGGCACCCGGTTTTCGACCGTGCGCATGGCCTCCATGACCAGGTGCTGGTAGGGCGCCGAGGTTTCGCCGAACCAGGCGTCGTTGGTCACGTTGACCAACAGGGCCGCCCCGCGGCGCACGAAGTCGCGCGCCAGCTCGGGAAACACGCCCTCGTAGCAGACCAGCACGCTGAACGTCCCGAACGGCAGCGTGAACACGGTGGGCCGGCTGCCCGGTGCGAAGTCGCCGATGCCCTCGACCATCTTCTGCACGAAGAAGAACAGGCCGTCCTGAAACGGCACGTACTCCCCGAACGGGGTCAGGATCATCTTGTCGTAGGAGTCGACGACCGTGGCCTGCGGCGACAACAAATAGGTCCGGTTGAACAGGGTCACCCCGCCGCCCCGCGGCCGGAAGGCCGGGCTACCGAACAGGATGGGCGTCTTGGTCTCCTGGCTCAGGTCGAGCAGCCGGCCGCGATACGTCACGTCCGACTGGAAGAAGAACGGCACCGCGGCCTCGGGCCACACGACCAGGTCGACACCGTCTTCGGCCAGCCGGCGGGTCAACTGTTCGTAACGGGCGATGGTCGTCTCCTGATAGTCCGGGTCCCATTTGCGGTCCTGGGCGACGTTCCCCTGCGCGATGCCGACGTGCAGCGTATGCGCGGGCGGCAGGTCGGCCAACTGGCCGCGCCGCCAACTCCCCCAGCCCGCCAGCCCCACGACCAGCCCCAGCAGCGCCAGCAGCAGCCGGCCGCGGCCGGGTCCGCTGCGCGACAACACTACGAACAGGATGCAGTTGCCCAGCATCACGAGCGCCGACACTCCGTACACGCCGGTGAATTCGGCGAACTGAATCAGGTTCAGAAAGCCGTACTGCGAATAACCCAGCCCGACCCACGGAAAGCCGATGAGGAAGAACGAGCGGACCCACTCCAACCCCACCCACAAGGCCGGTCCAAGGATGAGCAACGCCATGCTGCGGTCGGCTGCGAGGCTGGCCCCTGCGGCGAATACGCCGGTATAAGCCGCCAGCACGGCGCACAGCAGCAGCAGCGGCCCGACCGCCACGACGTGCGGAATGTTGCTGTACAGACCGATCGTGTCGATCACCCAATACAGCGTACACAGATAGAACCCCAGGCCCGACAGCCAGCCCAGCGTGAACGCCCGCCGCGGCCCCTGATTGCGCACCAGCCACAGCAGCGGCACGAAGGCCACCCAGGCCAGCACGTGCCAATCCACCTTGGGGAACGCCAAAGCGAGCAATACACCGCTGCCGACGGCCAGCACGGAATTCATACCGGACGCAGACTAACCGGAGTCACTCGGGCTGAAAAGCAGGCGCACCCGCAGGATGGTCGTAACAACGATGTTGATTGTGGTGGTAGGGGCGACGCATGCGTCGCCCCTACGGCTTGACGCCCCTCTCCTGTCGTCATTCCGGCGGAAGCGGGAATCCAGGACATGGATACCTGCTTCCACAAGTATGACGAGAAGCGCCTGATTTCAGCTTCTTCGTCGGCTTACGCTCCGCTAAGCCGACCTACGGGACACGGCGGCGTTGACGCGGCGAACCGCGGCTTTCATCTCCCGCTCCGCTTTGCACATCCGACGCGCCTCGGCAGGGGAGACCTCGTGGTCGTAGCCCAGCAGGTGCAGGATGCCGTGGATGAGCAGACGCTGGAGTTCGTCCGCCACGCTACGTTTGCGTTGTCGCGCCTGACGGCGCAGCGTATCGACGGAGATGACGACGTCGCCCAACAGATCGGGGCAGACCTCGTCGGCCAGCGGAAACGACAGCACGTCGGTCGGGGTATCGCGGTTTCGGTAGCAGCGGTTCAATTCACGGATCGTTGGGTCGCTCACGAAGGCCAGACTCAGTTCCGCCCGGGGGCGGTCCAGACGGAGCAGGGTCGTCCGGCTCCAGCGCCGGATCTCGCTCCGGGGCACCCTCGGCACCGTGCCGCGCACGTCGATGACCGGGCCGTGCCGCCCGCCAGTCATGGCGGCGGGTGCGGGCTTCCCGTCCGCGGCGCTGCCGCGTTTCCTGGTCGCGCTCATAGGCGGTGATGACGTCCTGGACGAGGCGGTGCCGGACGACGTCCTTTTCCGTAAACAGCGTGAAGTTGATGCCGGCCACGTCGCGCAGGATGTGCCGGGCTTCGATCAAACCGGAGCGCGTGCCGGCCGGCAAATCGACCTGGGTGATATCACCCGTGATGACGGCTTTCGAGCCGTAGCCGAGCCGGGTCAGAAACATCTTCATCTGCTCGCGGGTCGTGTTCTGCGCCTCGTCGAGAATGACGAACGAATCGTTCAGCGTCCGGCCGCGCATGAAGGCCAGTGGCGCGACCTCGATGGTCCCGCGCTCGATCATCTTCTTGCCTCGGTCGAAGTCCACCATGTCGTACAGCGCGTCGTACAGCGGCCGCAGATACGGGTTGATCTTCTCGGCCAAATCCCCGGGCAGGAAGCCGAGCTTCTCCCCGGCCTCCACCGCGGGGCGGGTCAGCACCACGCGGTGTACCTGCGCTTTCATCAGCGCCGCCACGGCTACGGCCATTGCCAAATACGTCTTGCCCGTGCCCGCGGGTCCGATGCCGAACACGATGTCGTACGCGCGCATAGCGTCGATGTACGTCTTCTGCGCAGCGCTCTTGGGTGTGATCGTGCGCCGCTTGGACGAGACGTAGACTGTATCGAGAAAGATGTCCTGCAGGTTCGCGCCGCGGTCGCGGCTGAGGATGCGGACCGCGTAATCCACGTCGCTGGGATACACGGGATAACCGCGCTGGATGAGGCCGTACAGTTGGGTGAGGACGCGGCCGGCCAACTCGCGTTGTGGCGGGTCGCCGGCAATCGTGATCGTGTGACCCGCGGCGGTGATCGTGACGCTCAGGGCATTCTCGATGCCACGGAGGTGGGCGTCGTGCTGTCCGAGCAGGTCGCGCAGGAATCGCTGGTTCCCGAACTCGAACCGGGAGGTGTCCGTGGTCAACGTCTGCGTCAAATGGCCTCCGTCCACATCCAAGGACGCTGAGCCTGTCGAAGCGTCCCCGCCCGGTCCCTCTCTCCGTAGTTCGACGCTTCGACAGGCTCAGCGTCCTTGTGGACCTCGATCCCGTGGTAGCCTGAGCCGGTCTCCCTCCACCGTCAAGACGATCTGCCCTGCTCGACCAGCGCGTACACCCGTTGCAGAGCCTCGTCCAGGCGACTCGCGTCCTTGCCGCCGGCCTGTGCGAAATCGGGCCGGCCGCCCCCTCCGCCGCCCACCACGGGAGCAATCTGCTTCAGGATGTTCCCGGCATGATGGGCGCCCACGGCCTCCTTGCTCACCGCGGCCAGCAGCGACACCTTGGCCCCCCGTGCTGCGCCGAGGACGACGACCGCGGGCTGGTGTTTATCGCGCAACTGGTCCGCCATCCGCCGCAGGGCCTTGACGTCGATGCCATCCACGCGGCTGGCGAGGACGTTCACGCCGCGGATCTGTCGCACCCGATCGGCCACGTCGTCGCTCTGCGCCCCGGCCAGCTTGCCCTGCAGGCGGCCGACCTCTTTTTCCAGCGCGCGCTGCTGGGCGAGCAGTTTTTCCAGCCGCGCAACCGCGTCCTCGTCCGAGCCGCGCAGGATGTCGCCCACGCGGTTCAATATCTGCTCGCGGCTGCGGATCCATTCCAAAGCGGCGGCGCCGGTCACCGCCTCGACCCGCCGCACGCCAGCGGCTACGCCGGCCTCCGCCCTGAACTTGAACAGGCCGATGTCGCCGGTCCGGCCGACGTGGGTGCCGCCGCACAGTTCGGTCGAGAAATCGCCCATGCGCAGCACCCGCACCCGGTCGCCGTATTTCTCTCCGAAAAAGGCCAGCGCGCCCTGTTCGATCGCCTCGCCGAAGGGCGTTTCCCGGCTGCGCACCTCGGCGTTCGCCCGCACGTAGGCGTTGACGCGGTCTTCGATCTCGGCCAGCAGGTCCGGCTCGACCGGGCTGGTGTGCGTAAAATCGAAGCGCAACCGGTCGGGTGCGACCAGCGATCCCGCCTGCCGGACGTGCGTCCCCAAGACCTCGCGCAACACGGCGTGCAGAATATGCGTCGCCGAATGATTCAGGCGTGTGGCCTCGCGCCGCAGGGCGTCGATGTGGAGGCGAACCGCGTCCCCGGCCCGGATCGCGCCCTGCACGACCCGCCCGCGGTGCACGGTCAGGTTCGGCTTGGGCTTGCGCGTGTCCACGACTTCGATCAGCCCGCCGTCCGCGGTGCGGATCGTGCCGACGTCGCCCACCTGTCCGCCGGACTCGCCGTAGAAGGGCGTCTCGGCCACGATCAGATCGATAACTTCCCCCTCGTGTACCGCTTCGGAC
Source organism: uncultured Binatia bacterium (SeqCode) (assembly GCA_965200125.1). GTDB lineage: Bacteria > Desulfobacterota > Binatia > Bin18 > Bin18 > Bin18. The sequence continues at coordinate 3,361,144 of OZ241332.1, forward strand.
CGTACCGCTCCGTCCGCCAGCAACGCGAGCACTTCGGACTCGTGCTCGGCCTGCCGGTCGCCCACGAACCGCGACTGCATGTCCGCGTCCACGCCGTCCAGCCCGACCGAAACCGTGACCTTCCCCCCCTCGCGCGCGCGTTCGCGCTGCTGGGTCATCGCCCGCTCGAACCCTTCCCGGCCGACGTCCAGCCCTTCGGAGGCCAACACGTCCTCGGTCAACTCGAACGGAAACCCGTACGTGTCGTACAGCCGAAACGCCGTCTCTCCAGGCAGCGTCGTCGCCCCGCGGCCGCGCAGGTCGGCGAGTTCCTGCTCGAGCAGGGCGAGTCCCGTCGCCAGCGTCGCCGCAAAGCGGGTTTCCTCCCCGCGGATAACGTCGCCGACGTAGGAACGCCGGTCGCGCAATTCCGGGTAGGCGCCACCCAACAGGTCGGCCACGCTATCGGCCACCTGCGCGAAGAACGGTCCGTCGAACCCGAGCAGCCGGCCGTGGCGCAAAGCGCGGCGCATGATGCGGCGCAGCACGTAGCCGCGGCCCTCGTTGGTGGGCACCACGCCGTCGGCAATGGCGAACGCCGCGGTCCGGGCGTGGTCGGCAATCACCCGAAAGGACACGTCCCTCCCCGCGTCGGTGCCGTAGCGCGCTGTCCCCAGCCCTTCGGTGAACCGAATGACGTCACGCAGCAGGTCGGTATCGTAATTGCCCGGCACGTCCTGCAGCACCGAGACGATGCGCTCCAGGCCCATGCCGGTGTCCACGTGAGTTTCGGGTAGCGGGTCGAGCGACCGGTCGGCATGGCGGTCGTACTGGATGAAGACCAGATTCCAGAGTTCGATGAAACGCGCGCAGCCGCCGTTGACCTCGCAGCGGTGGCCGAGCGCGTTGCGATCCGGACACGCATGCGGACCACGGTCGATGTGGATTTCGGAGCACGGGCCGCACGGGCCGGTTTCGCCCATTTCCCAGAAATTGTCCTTTTCGCCGAACCGCAGGATCTGGTCGGGCGCGATGTCGGTCTGCGCCCGCCACCAGTCGTCGGCCTCGTCGTCCGTGGTGTACACCGTTGCCCACAGCGCGGGTTTGGGCAGCTTCCACACGTCGGTCAGCAACTCCCAGGCCCAGGCGATCGCCTCCTTCTTGTAATAATCGCCGAACGACCAGTTCCCCAGCATCTCGAAGAAGGTGTGGTGATAGGTGTCGCGGCCGACTTCTTCGAGGTCGTTGTGCTTGCCCGACACGCGCAGGCATTTCTGCGAATCGACGACGCGCGGGTGGCTCGGCCGTTCGCGCCCGAGAAAGACGTTCTTGAACGGCACCATGCCGGCGTTGGTGAACAGCAACGTCGGGTCGCCGCCGGGAATCAGCGAGGCGCTCGGCACCACGTGGTGGCCACGCGCGGCGAAGAATTGCAGAAAACTGTCGCGGACTTCGTTGCCGGTCATGGGCAGCACTCTCAGCGGAATAGGGAAGCGTCCTGTGGTCCCGTAGGTCGGATTAGCGAAGCGTAATCCGACCTACGGGCGCCTCGCCGCAAGCGTTTCCCTACATCGGTGGATCACCGCCGACCGGGTCCCATGCCTCAGCCGCGGACCCGCGACATTCCTCGAGCACCTGCGCCGCGGTCTCGCTCGCGTAGCCGCGACGGATCAGCAGGCGGTAGGCGCGAGCGTACGTGCGCTGGTCGGTCAGCGCGTCCGGGGAATAGCGGGCTTCCACGAGCCTGCGCGCAGCTTCACGCGGCGTCCGTTCCCCGTTCGCCGTCAGCGCGCGTTCGATGGCGTCGTCGTGCAGCCCGCGCTGGCCGAGCTTGGCGCGGACCCCGGCCGGCCCGAATCCCTGTTCGACGAGCCGTTCGGCGAGCGCCGCGGCCAGCCGACGGTCGTCGAGATGGCCGCGCCGCTTGAGCGTGGCGACCGTCTCCGCGACGCCGCGCGGCGTGAATCCCTTGGCCTGCATCTTCTCGGTCAGGCGCGCCTCGCTGTAGTCGCGGCGGGCCAGCAGGCTGTAGGCGTAGCCCAGCGGCGTTTGCGTGGCCGGCCGTTCGGCCGCGGAGTGCGAGTTCGGCATGGCGGTCCGGCGCAGCTCAGGCTCTCTCGGCGACCGCTGCTTCCTCGGCCGCCGGCGCCACGCGCAGCCCGAACTTCTCGCGGATCTGGCGTTCGATGGAGTCGGCGACGTTGGGGTTGTCGCGCAGAAATCCCTTGGCGTTCTCGCGGCCCTGCCCGATGCGATCCCCGCCCAGCGAGTACCACGCCCCGGCTTTTTCGACGATGTTCTGCTCGACGCCGATGTCGAGCAACTCGCCCTCCTTGGAGATGCCCACGCCGTACAGAATGTCGAACTCGGCTTCCTTGAACGGCGGCGCGACCTTGTTCTTCACGATCTTGACGCGCGTATGGTTGCCGACCACCTGATCGGCCTGCTTGACCGCGCCGGTGCGGCGAATGTCCATGCGCACCGAGGCGTAGAACTTCAGCGCGTTGCCGCCGGTCGTCGTTTCCGGGCTGCCGAACATGACGCCGATCTTCATGCGGATCTGGTTGATGAAGATGACGAGCGTCCGCGAGCGCGAAATCGTGCTGACCAGCTTGCGCAGCGCCTGCGACATGAGCCGCGCCTGCAGGCCCATCTGGGGTTCGCCCATGTCGCCTTCGAGTTCCGAGCGCGGCACCAGCGCGGCCACCGAATCGACCACGATGACGTCCAGCGCCCCGCTGCGCACCAGGGTGTCGGTGATCTCCAACGCCTGCTCGCCGTGGTCGGGCTGCGAGATCAGCACTTCGTCGGCTTTCACGCCCAGCTTGCCGGCGTAGCCGACGTCCATCGCGTGCTCGGCATCGATGTAGGCGCACGACCCGCCCGCCTTCTGCGCCTCGGCCACGACGTGCAGGGCCAGCGTGGTCTTGCCCGACGACTCCGGCCCGTAGATTTCGACGACCCGCCCGCGCGGCAGCCCGCCGATGCCCAGCGCCAGATCCAGACTCAGCGAGCCGGTCGCAATGGACGGAATGTCGCCCACGACCGAGTCCTCGCCCAGCTTCATGATGGCGCCCTTGCCGAACTGCTTTTCGATCTGGCTGACGGCGAGGTCGAGGGCGCGTGCCCGGTCGGTGTTGTCTGCCATGCGTGTACTCCTCGCTACGATTCTTGGATGGGAGAAAGGCCGGAAACGGCGGTGAGGCCAACGTCTTGGGACATCGCCGCGGTGGGACGCAATCCCGCGGTGCCGAGCACCGTATAGACCGCTCCATCCGGCCGCGGGTCGCTTCGATAGAGGGACACGGCGTCGATCGGGCTGTCGCCGAAATCGTGCCGGAGATGGCGCTGCACGCAGAGCAGGGCGGATTTCCAGCCGCGACGGGAGCGGACGCGGCCCAACGTCACGTGCGGATGGAATGCCTGCCCGCCGTCCCGTGGCGATGGAAATCCGGCGTCGGTCATCGCCGCGGCGAGCGTGGCTGCGAATCCCGACAGGCCGCGGCCGGCGACGCCGGCCCACACGACGCGTGGTCGGTCCAGCGATGGAAATGCCCCGAGTCCCCGCACGCGAACGCGCAACCGCGACGTGTGCCGCACCGCGTCACACAGCGTCGCCAACAGCTTCTCCACGCGGGCCGGCTCGACGGTGCCGAGGAATCGGAAAGTAAGATGGAAATTGCGCGGGCGGACCCAGCGGACGTCGCTGCCCGCGGCGCGGAGCAGGGCTAGGACTTTGGTCATTTCTTCATTGACGGACGGCGCCAGCGTAGCCGCGACGAATACGCGTATCGACACGCCGCTTCCTTGTGCCCGTCCGGTGCTGCCTACCGGCGGATGAACCCCGATTGCCCGATCGGAACACCGAGCAGGGCGCGGCGGACCCAGTCGAGCGACAGTTGCGACGTCAACGTCTTGATCCACTCCCGGTTGCCCCACAGGGTGTAACGTTTCGAGACCAGCGTCTCCCCCATCGCCAACCCGATGCACGCCGTGCCGACCGGCGTCTCTTTCGTGCCGCCGTCCGGGCCGGCCACCCCGGTCACGGCGACGCCGATGTCGCTGCCGAACCGGCCCCGCACGCCCGTAGCCATCTCCCTGACCGTCTCCTCGCTGACCGCGCCATACCGTTCCAGCGTCGCCGGTTCGACGCCGAGCAGGTCGGTCTTGGCGCGGTTGGAATAGGCGATCAGCGTCCCGGGGAAATAGGCGGAACTGCCCGGCACGTTCGTCAGCCGGTGGCTGACCAGCCCACCGGAGCACGCTTCGGCGAACGCCACGCTCTTGCCGTGTTCCTTCAGCAGGCGCCCGACCACGCCTTCCATCGTGACGTCGCCCTCGCCATAGACGTAGGCGCCGATCTTCTCGCGCAGCCGCTGCGCCAGATCGTCCGCCCGCGCTTCGATTTCGCCGGCGCTCCCGTGCACGGTCACGCGGACGGAGATCTGCGGAAAGTTGGCCCGGAACGCCAGCTTGCCCTCGTCGCCGGACACCACGCCGGCGACGAGTTCGTCGAGGCCGGACTCGCTGATACCGAACGTCTGGAACGTGCGCGTCACATAGACCGCGCCCCCGCCGCGTTCCTCGGCGAGCCAGGGCAGCACGCTCTCCGCCAGCATGGGTTTCATCTCGCGCGGCACCCCGGGCAGCACGACCAGGTGTTTTCGGCCCTGCCCGGTATCGAGCGCCAGCCGATAGCCGGGCGCGGTGCCCAGGTGGTTCGGAATGATGGTGGCGCCTTCGGGAAACCGGGCCTGCTTGAGGTTGTTCTCCGGCATGGTCCGGCCCAACGAGGCGAACAGCTTGCGGATGTCGTCGGCCACTTCCTGCGAGAAAGTCAGGCCGACGCCGGCCACCTGCGCGACGAGTTCGGTCGTCAGGTCGTCCGCAGTGGGGCCGATGCCGCCGGTGGAGATCACGACATCGGCTTGCGTCATGGCCTGCCGCCACGCCCACACTATGCGTTCGGCCACGTCCCCGACCGTGACGATGGACGCCACGTCCAGGCCGGCCTCTATCAGCTTGTCGGCAATGTGGTTGGCGTTGGTATCGACCACCTTCCCGGTCGTGATCTCGTCCCCGGTACTCAGAATGGCGGCCCGTTCGATCATACGCACTCTCATGTCCGCGCCGGACGGCAATGGACGAACCGGCGCTGAGGGAAGGCGGACGGTATCAAACCGCGGCGGAAGAAAAAAGGCGCGCCCGCGGCTGGACAAGAGACGAATCCGGGGCTCGATTCGAAAGAAGATGATGTTTCAGAACAAGCAGGCCCGATCTACGAAATCACGCGAAGGCTCTCCGATTTCGCCGCGGACGAAAGTCGCCGGTCCAGACAGACGAACGTGAGTGGATGAGACAGATGTTCTTTGACCAGAAGCGCGGCGCCGAGATGGCCCGCGTCCGCGGCCCGCAGCGGGTGTCGTCCTAGTAGGGCGTTCGCCCGAGCCCGAACGGCAAGGACGTCGGTCACCTCATCCCAACTGTCGGCAAAGGCGTTGAACCGTTCGAGAACATTGCGGCGCTGTCTCCGCGATAGAGACCCCTCACGAGTCCGCCGCTCTATGGCGCTGACAATCTCGGTGCGCGTCCATACCCACGTAATGATTCGGTCATCTTCCGACAGCCAAGTGCGAACCGATTCGCTGCCCGGTTCGACGACGAACAGCGGGACGAGCGCGGAGGCGTCCCAATACATCACAAGCGATCCGTCCGATCCTCGTCTAACGCCTCGGACAGGCTTGTCGGCAGCGACAGCGGTGGCTGATCGAGTATGGCTGCTGTACGCCCTTTCCCCGGTCGCAGGATGCCCGCGTCGATTAAGCGATCCCGAACGTTACGGCCATCCTTCGTCACGGGGACGAGCCGGGCAATCGGCTCACCACGGTCGATGACTTGCACTTCGGTGCCCCGTCGAACTTCGCGGAGGTAGCGGTACAGGTTTGCCGTCAAGTCGGATACCGATGCAGTCTTCATGGCGATCTGCATAGTCTCAAGCATCGTATCAATCAAGCCGTCACGTCCGCCTTGCAGTCCATCAGGCGCACCATCGTTGCGCCGAGTGACCGATATCTGGCCTCGTGACACGTCAGAATAATGATCTGCACGTTCTTCGCTGCCTCGCGTAGCGCGAGCGCCATGCGGTTGAAACGCCCGTCGTCGCAGTTGACGAGGGCATCGTCCAGGATAAGGACGACCGGCTTTCCCTTTTCGCGCAGCAAGTCCGCCAGTGCCAGCCGGGCAAGGACCGCGATCTGTTCTCGCGTCCCGATGCTCAGACTCGCAAACGGCTCGTCATGTGTTCTGCGCAACGCTGCGATCTCCATCCCCTCGTCGTCGAGTTGCAGCTTCGTATCGGGGAAGACCAGATTCATGTAAGGCTGCAAGCGTTCCGTCACCGGTGCAAGGAAGACTTCTTTCGCTTCGCGTTCGGCCTGCTGTAACGTGTCGCGCAGCAACTTCCAGGCTTTGGCGTCGAGTTCGAGACGTGCCAAGTCCCGGGTGGCGGCCTCGAGTTCTCCGCGTTTTTGTTGGGTTGCTTCTCCCAACCCCTTCTGCCCGATCCCGCGAAGTTCTCCTTCCAGCTTGTCCGCCCGTTCTTTGTCCTTGGCGATTTGCTTTTGGAGATTCTCGTAGGCGTCTTGAGAACGCGCCAATTCGGCCTGAACCAAGTCGGGAGACATCCCTTCCCGTTGCGTCTCGAGTTTCTCCAACTCGGTGGCCCGTGTATCGTAGGTCTTGCCGGCTGCATCGACGTCCTGTTCGAGAGCGATGTCGGCTTTGTCCTGCCTGTTGTTGTCGAGATCTTTCCGCAGTCTCTTTATTTCCTTCTCTAGTTGGGCAAGTGTACTCGTCTCGCCGGTTCGGCGTTCTTGAACCTCGGAAAAATTCCTTTCCTCCGCTTTCAACTGTTCGTCGGCTGCAGTTTGTGCTGCGCGGGCGTCTTCTTCCTGAGACGACGCGGCATCTTCCACTTCCTTCGCCTTTCGTACGGTGGAAGGAGGGAATGAGGGATCGGCAATCCGAGCTTTCACCGCACCCAATTGCTCACGTAGGTCGTCCGCACGAGTCTGTAATTCTTCCAGCCCTTCGGGAACGATTTCGTTGAGACGAGCTTGCGCATGCTCGATACGGCTCTGTAAGGTATTCTTTTCGCTCCAAGCAGTTTCGGCGGCCTCGACGGAATCGTACCCAACCCGTTGGAGGTCCGCGGCTGCGCTACTTTGGAGTTCTTCGACGGCAGCGCGGCGGGCACGGATGTCCTCACCCCCCGGCGTTATGACCAGCAAGCCGAAACCTTCGAGTTCAAGCGTCGTTTTCTCGGTGATTCTACGCTGCCTGCCGGCATCCCATGTTTGGCCGTCAACGTTGACGGATTGGTCGCCACTGGGTGAAAAATCAAGCGTCGTAGCCACTGCTTCGAGCGCGGCACGTTTGTTCTCCAACTCTCGGTCCTTCTCGTACAGCCTGGCCAAGGTCGCTTTGTCTATGGGAATGCCGGCGGCGGCTTCCCGATCCCGCGCGGTCTCTGTTTGGATGTCCCGTGCGCGATGAATCAGACCGTCGAGTTCTTCCAGGGAAACCGTGATCTCGGCTCTTTTCCGTTCGCGTTCGGCAGCGATCCGGTTCGACTCGGCATTTTCAAGGGCCTCGCTCGTCACTCTCAGTCTTTTCTCGGCCCGATCTCGCGCTTCCGTCGCGAGACGGAGTTCCTCATTCAGATTCTCCACGTTCCTGGTGATAGGTTCAGTTTCCGTTTCAACAGACTGCAACCTTTCCATTTTGTCCTTACGGGTTTGCCAAGCGGCTCGAGCAAATTCAACCGCTGTCTTGGCCCCTTTGAGCCTTGCTTCCGCGGTCTCAATCTGAGCATCCACGGCTTCGAGTTCTCTTGCCGCATTCTGTGCCTCTTGCACCTCGGCCTGCGCCTGAGCAAGCCGGTCCTCGCTTTCGTAACTTGCAAGGATATTCTTCAATTTTTCGAGCGTATCGACCTTATAGTCGTACTGCGCCATCTCGTTTTCGAGGCTTTCGACTAGCGTTTTCAGAGATTCAACCTCTCCTCGGGTGTCTTTCAATCCCTTCCTTTCACGTCCGGTCGGTGTGTAATACGTGTCATATTTCCTGGTCACGGCTGCCAGCAGTTTGCGGCCCCGTTCACCACCGGTCACCTGTCCGACTTCTCCCTCAATCGCTTCATGAAGCGCGTCGCGCGTATCCCGGTTGAGTTCCAATGGTTCGAAGGCTCTGCCTTGCTCGACCCATAGCAAGCCCGACAGGCCGCGGTGCTCTTCTTTGGCCGCTCCGCGGCCGGGTGAAGAAAAGCCCAAAAGGTCCCGGAGGCGGTCTTCGGCACTGTCGTTCTGCCAGCGATCTCCGTTGCTTTCCAATGAAGCCGATGAGGACTGAAGGAACCCCTTTTTCATCCGGTAGCTTGTCTGACCAACCTCGAAATCGACTTCTACCTCTGGCCGGACTTCCGAGCCGAACGGCTTCATGGCGTCCGCGGCGTCGCCGGTCAGCTTGTAGCGGTCGAAGAACGCGGATTGTAGCGCCTTGAGTAGTGTTGATTTGCCCTCTTCGTTGTCGCCGACGATGACGGTCAGCCCGGGCTCCATTCCGTCGATCTCTACGCCGTGCAGGAGTTTACGAAAATTCCGGACAGCTATGCGACGGATCAACATTACGGCTTCTCCATGCGGACATGCTCTTGGTAGAGCCTCAATAGCGCCGCGTTGGCGATTTCACGTTTAGAGTTATCCGGGTCAGTCGCCTGCCGGCGGAGTTGCTCGACCGCGGTACGGACGAATCCGCCGCGGTCGATACGGTCGAGATCGTCATCACTCGGTTCGGCGATCAGTTCTCGATCATCGACTTCCAGATAGCGCAGCCGCGCCCCCCACTCCTCCAATTTCTCTCGCAATTGCTCACGAAGTGCGAGCGTGACGACGCCTTCGACTTTCAGTCGAACAAGGAGTTGCGCCGGGTCTGAGGATAATTCCTCCAGGGCGCGTTCCAGTGCAGCGATGTCCTCGGCGCTGTGAACGTTGAATTCAGTTTCCCGCCAGACATAGCGGCCGACGGCAATCTTTTCGATGGACGGTAGCGCGCCGGGCCGTTCTACTCCGACCGCCAAGACGTTGCCCGGATCGTTGGATTTGAAACGATCCGGCTCCGGCGTACCAGCATACCAAGTGCGATCGTTCACCTTGAACGTGCCGTGCCAATCGCCGAGCGCCAGATAGTCGAGATTGGCGGTTTCGGCTCGGTCGGCGGCTATCGGGTTGGGCGCCTCCGAAGCCTCCGGTAACAGTTCCTGTACCGAACCATGCGCCACGCCCACGCGAATCGCACCCGCGGGTGTTTTCACATGGTCGAACCATTCGGTCAGATCATCTGCTTCGTGCCGTCTTTCCAAGACTGCGGGAAGAATGGCCAACGTGTCGTTTTTCAACAGCAACGGTTTCTCATTGTGCAAGAGAAAATGCACGTTGTCGGGTTTGTCTATCCGGTCCGCGCGGTTCCAAACCGAGTCCGCGAGCGCGGCATCGTGGTTCCCTGGAATGAATACCCAATCTCCGGTGAACGACTTCAGCGCATTGAGGGCTTGGCGGATCGTCCGGTCGGCCACGGTGTTGGTTTCGAAAACGTCGCCGCACACGACAATCGCATCCGCGCGGCGTTTCTGTGCCAGCCGGGCAATCTCTTTGACTGTCTCGACGCGCTGGTCGCGCAACGCCGCGCCGGCATCGCCCGGAACGTTTCCGAACTGCTTGCCGAGTTGCCAGTCGGCCGTATGGATGAGGGTCACGCCCATCGTCTGCTCCCTGTCCTATCCCAAGCGGCGTTCCAACTCGGGGCGGAAGTCGGGGTGAGCGATGGCGATCAAGGCTTCGGCCCGGGCGCGCAGGTCTTTGCCCTTCATGCGTGCCACGCCGTACTCGGTCACGATGTAGTCGGTGCAGAAACGCGGGGTGGTGACGACTGCCCCCTCGGTCAGTGTGGCGACGATCTTCGATCGCTTGCCGTTCTCGGTGGTAGAAGGCAACGCGATGATCGACACGCCGTCTTCGGCCAGGGCCGCGGCCTCGACGTAGTCCAGGCTGCCGCCCACGCCGCTGATCTGCACCGGGCCGATCGTCTCGCCGTTGCTCTGGCCGTGCAGGTCGATCTCGACCGCGGAGTTGATCGAGACGAAGCGCGGCAGCTTGGCCAGCGCCATGACGTTGTGGGTGACGTCGACCGCCGCCATTTCCACGAGCGGGGTGCGCCCACAGAAATCGAAGAACTCCTGATCGCCGGCCAACTCGCCGGTGACGACTTTCGGCCGGTGTTGCACGTCGGCCAGAAATCGGACCAAGCTCTGTGTCAACATGCCGGAAAAGAGGTTGACGCCGCGTTTTTCGGCCAGCCGGCCGAGCACCGCGTCGGGCACCGAGCCGATGCCGAGCTGCACCCAGGCGCTATCGGGCACCAAGTCGAGGACGTGATCGACGATGCGGGTGTCGCGCTCGGTCTGGTGCGGGGTGCGGTACGCGCCCAACGGTTCGAACGACTCGAACGCGAGGTCGATCTTCTCGACCGGCACCAGGCTGTTGCCGTGCGTGGTCGGCATGTTGGCGTTGATCTCGGCGATGACCGTCCGGGCGGTGTCGATGAAGTCCCGGTAGAGGCCGACCGATATGCCCAGGCTGACCGTGCCGTCCTGATTCGGGGGTGACACCTGCACGACCACCACGTCCGGCTTGATCGGACCGTTCCTGTTGACGATCCGCGTGATCTCGCTCAGGCGCATGGGCGCGAAGCCGACCTTGTGGGGGTCGTTTTCCTTGAACAGGCCGCGGATCTGTGGTGCGGCCTGCCACGTGACGTACCGGAAATGGGTCCCCAAGCCGGTCGCCAGAAACGGATACGTGCCGAACGACAGCCCGGAATACACGGTCAGGCCGTGGAAGCGTTCCACCTCGTCCTGAAACGCGGCGTAGAACGCGGTCGGTTCGATGCAGCCGTGCGGAAAGACGGCCACGCCGTCGTCGGGGATGGCGCGGACCGCCTCGTGCGGAGTCACGATCTTCATGGTCACCTCACGGAACGATTTCGTATTTGATGCCGTCGCCGCGCGCCATGCGGGCGAAGGCGTGTTCGATGTCCGCCAGCGGATAGCGCCCGCTGACGAGGTGGTGCGTCGGAATGCCGCCGGATACGAGCACCTCGCGCGCCCGACGCACGGCCGCCGGCGTAAAGTGGAACGGACTCAGCAGCCGCACCTGGTCGTAGTGCAGGCGAGTGGTGTCGAACGCGACGCGCGCATCCGGCGGACAGCCGCCGAACAGGATGACGTGGCCGCCGGGCCGGGCGAAGAACAGCGATGCTTCCCACACGCGCGGTTGGGCCGTGCACTCGACGACCAGGTCGGCCCCGCGGCCGTCCGTCAGTTCGAGCACTGCCCCGCGGGCGTCCTGCGCCGCGGTGGCGATGATACCGTCCGCGCCGAGCGCCTCGGCAACCGCGGCACGCGCCGGGTTCCGGGCGACCACCAGCACCTTCCCGATGCCGAACGTTCGGAGCAGAATGAGATGCAACAGGCCGAAGCCGCCGGCGCCGATCACGACCGCGGTATCTTCTGCGGTGAAGCGCGCCTGCTGCAGGCTGAATACCACGCACGAAACCGGCTCCAACAACGCCGCGGCTACGAACGGCACTGCGCGCGGCTTGGAGAACAGGTTGGTCCGCACCACGCGGCCCGGCAGGCGCACGTATTCGGCATAGCCGCCGAAGGCCATCGTCGCCATCAGCGTCTCGCACAGGTTTTCCTGATGCCGAAGGCAGTAGAAGCAGACGCCGCACGGCCCGGTCGGAGCCAGCATGACCTGGTCGCCCTCCCGAAACCGTTCGACGCGGGCGCCGCACGCGCTGATCGTGCCGGCATATTCGTGGCCGAAGCGGGTGGGCGGCGGCATCTTGGGGTGGCCGCGCAGAAACGCCTTGAGATCGGTCCCGCACGTCAGGGCCGAGGCGACCTCGATCACGACCTCGTCGGGCCCGGGTTCGGGCACCGGCACCTCTCGGCACGTCAGTCGTCCGGGGCCGAGCAAGAAGACTGCCTGCATGAAACCGGCCTGTGCTTTCCCTGGAGAGCGCCCGGCCTACCAGAGCAGCGGGCGGACGTGAAAATGGTAATGGTCCGGAATCTGCCGCATGACGTGGTCGAACATCCACTTGGGGAACTTCTCCGTGTATTTCCATTCGGCCACGAGATGCAAGGCGGCCTCCATGAACGCGACGTCCGGCGGGTCCACGTCCACCCGATGTTCGCCCAGCACCGCGATCGGCACGTCGCACGCATCGCAGTCGAGAATCGTGAAGCGGAACGGCCACGCGAACTCGGCGTACCACTGCGTATAGTGAGCCAGTTCGCACAGGTCGCAGGAATCGTTCGGGGGCACTGCCGGCCGGTTGTCGGAAAGAAGCGGTTGCCTTGCCTCCCACTGCTCCGACAGGAGGGCAACGACCTTTTCCACGTAGCCCAGGTCTTCCGTACGGAGGTCGTCGAAAGCCACGTCCGTGACCGCCGTCGGGGAGCCCCCGTTCCCGCCGCGAACGGTGAACTTTACCGGGTAATGAAACGTCCCGAGCAAACGGTCGTTTGCCCGAGAAGAGGGGGTAAGCCAAGCTGGAGATTGCGGCATCGTTGATCCTTGAGATGAAGATTGCATGCCGGAAGAGTTAGATACGGAATGGTCCTGGAACTTTCTCTGACTTGCACCCCAGGTCTCTTGGTTGAAGGATCGAATCATGTCGGAGGGTCAAAGGGTCGGGGGTAGAAGGCGAAGGCCGAGGTGACATCGGGGTTCGTTTCGACAAGCTCAACGAACTTAGGGATGAGAACGTCCCTGAACTTGCGAGGTCTTGAGCCTGCGGTGCCTTGAACTTGCGTTGTCCTGAGCCCGGTTGGTGAGCCTGCGGTCCCTGAGCTTGTCGAAGGGTCGAAAGGTCGAAGAGTGCCGAAAGGGGCGCGGGATCCTCTTGTATGTCACTCCCCTTATATTCCCCGGCGTGTAGTGACGTGTGGGCAGGCAGGTCCGATTTCATACGGAGTCCGCGACTCCATGAGCAACGGCATTTGTCGTTCGGCTTCTTGCTATGGACGGTATGAATTGACGTAGGATGCCAACTCGCTCGATTTCCCGAGTTGACGTGCGAGGGCGGCGAACGAAAGGCGGCGGAGGACGTCAATCGTGATGGGGCGTTTCGCATCCGTGAACACGAGGGACCGCAGAAATGCGAGGGCGGGTGCCGACGATAACAGGTCGCACAAGAATTGCGCTTCCGCCTCGTTCGTACAGGGAACAGAATAACACGTATCGTCGATCATGACCGGGCGATTGCCGGACGGCGGGACGACGACGAAAGAAAGTTTCTTGTAGAGGCCGGAAATGGCGACCTTCCACGGGGCGAACGAATAGGGGCCGACACCGAAGATGGAGAAGCGGGGCCGGTTCCGGTAGATGACACTGGTCCTGCCGTCGAGGGCTTCGGCGTGGGACAGCAGGTACTGCCACGTCTTGGGCGCGGAAGACGCCAGAGTGGCAGTGTCGCTTCCGGTGTGGGTCTGCGTGATGAGGACGTGCTTGCGCGGTGCGGCCCGCCCATTCCCCAGGTCCGACGATTTCAGGAGCGGGTAGATCGAATCCTCCTCCACGGCGACCGCCTCTCCCAGGCCATTCCGAAGAAGCGTGCCGTCACGGCGAAACTCCATGATTTTCGCCGCATCGTGCTTGACGCCCGAGCGCCACGTATAGGCCGACGAACCGCCGTCGAGGCTTCGGTAGGTCTTGTATGTCTCCCAGTCCGAAACGAGGTCGCCGTTGACGGAGCCGAATTGCGTGCGATCGGAAGAAAGATCGAGCGTGGAGTACACCGTCGCGATCCAATTTTCGGTGACGCCACCGGTCACGACGAGAAAACACGCATCGACGGCGGCCTTGAAAGACTCTTTCGTATCAATGTGGAAGAGAGAAGACGTTGCGCGCCCGAGACCGGTCTTCCAGCAATGGCGCAAGACCTTTCGCGCGGTCATGGTTTTGCACAGCATCGCAACCGCCCCCTCCGGCGGCAGCGCCTCGATGAGCCGAATGAGCATCCACTCCGCAATGTCGAAATTGGACTTCCCGGTCCTGGCATCGAGCCCGCGCAATTTTTGAAAATTGGTTTTGGGCGGAAGATTGCGACCGCCCAGCAGACCGAGCGCAGAGTTCGTTATCCACGGAGGATTGCCGAGGACCAGCACTTTCTTCCTTTGGCCCCGGCCGAGATTGTGTTTCCAGTCTTCCGAGAAAAAGTCGCGGTGGAACAGCGTCACATCAAGGCCACCCAGAGCCTTTTTGGCAAGATCGACGTATTCGCGATTGATTTCATATCCCTCGTACCGACAACTGCGTCCCCATTGCTGCGCAGCGGCTTTGAGAAAAGCCCCACGTCCCGCCGTCGGCTCCACGACGATATTCGGGGTGCCGAACATCTCGGCTACCAACGCGGTCGCCCGGGCCGCCAAGTCGTCAGGCGTCTGGAAGTCGCCGAACTCTTTCTTCATCCTTTTTTATGGAGGGCGGAGGAATTGCCGACGTTCGATGCGGTCCCGGTTGCCTTCGAGCGAGGTCGGGACGGTCCCGCGTGACGGCGATAGTACCTTTGCGGTGACGTGGCTTCCAGACCTGCGCTGGGCAGTGCGATGGAACCCGGCTGGAATTTTCAGGATGTGGGAAGAACCGGTTCGAAATTCCCGGTCCGATTTACTGCCGTAGTTCGGGGGATATTCTCCCCCGGATCATGTCTGGGGCAGGCTCTGGCCCTCTCCCCGGTCCCTGAGCCTGCAGTGGCTTGAGCTTGCGTTGTCCCGAGCTCGGTTGGTGAGCCTGCGGTCCCTGAGCTTGTCGAAGGGTCGAACCATGTCGAAGGATCGAAAGGTCGAAGGGGAGGGAGAGGGACAAAAAAGGAGTAGGGATCGATCGAGATTCGGAGGAAGGGGCGACCGGCAACGTATCCCTCAGTGCCACACGACCGCGCGCTCGTCGGGGTCGGACATCAGGCGGTGGTACTGGTCTTCGAGGAAGCGTTGGTGGTGCTCCTCAGCGGTGCAGAGCGTGCGCAGCACCCGACGGGCGGCCGGTTCGTGTACGCGGCGCGCCAACGCGCGATGATAGCCGAGCGCCTGGCGCTCCTTGGCGAGGGCGATCTCGAACAGCGTGCGAACCGGGTCGGCAGCGGCCTCCTGCTGACACATCTCCATCCAGCGCCGCACCGAGCGGGTCCGGCGGGCGGAATCGTATTGCAGCAAGTGGACGTTCTGCAGCACGGCGTGCAATTCCGGGTCGTCCGCTCCCTCGATCCACTCGATCAATTCGTCCAGGTGCTGTTCCTCCTCCCGTGCGAACCGGCGGGCGGCCACGCGTGCCGCCCGGGTCGGCGCCACGTCGGCCGCCAGCAGGTAGAAGTCGATGGCGCGCAATTCGTCCTGCAACGATTCGCTCACGATGTCGTGGGCCGTGTGTTCCATGACGGTCTCCCTTCATGCGGAAGGCGGGCCGCTCATTGATGAATGGCCAGGACCGGGCAGCCGGCCTCGCGCATCATCTTTTCGGTCAGGCTGCCGAGCAGCAGGTGGAACAACCCGGTGAAACCGTGGGTCGCCATCACCAGCAGGTCGGCGCCGACGTCCTTTTCCATCTCCAGGAACGTGCGCGCCGGGTCGTTACTCACGTGCACGACCGGTTCGCAGGCAACCCCGTCGAGATGGGTGCGGGCGGCCTCGGCCAGGCGCTCTTTGGCGACTTTCTCGGCCTGCACCAGATTCGTCCCTTCGCCGTCTTTGGCGTGGTACACGTCGCGCTGCAGATAGATGTCTTCGGTGGGCACGACGTGCAGCGGATAGACCGTCCCAGTGGTGTGCTCGGCGATCTGCCTGGCCACGCTCAGGGCCGGGGCCGACCGCTCGGCGATGTCCACCGGCACGAGGATCTTCCGGAACGCGGATACGTCGCTGTCGCCGCCCTGCCGAATCGTGAGGACCGGACACGTGGATTCGCGGACCACCTTTTCCGCGACGCTGCCCATGATGAGATGGGCCAAGCCCGTCCGGCCGTGCGAGGCCATGACGACCAAATCGGCGTTGACTTCCTTTTCCGCTTCGAGAATGCCGGCCGCGGGGTTGCTGTTGAAGGCCGTCATCACCTCGAAGCGCGTATCGCCCAGATGTTCCGCCGCGGCCGCGCTCAATTCCTTCCGGGCGATCTCGGCCGCGTTGCTGATGTTCGCCCCGCCGCTCTCGTCCGGCCGATAGACCTTGCGCAGCAGGTGCAACTCGTCGGTCGGGACGACGTGCAGCAGGTGGACGGTTCCGTCGCCGAACCGGGCGAAGTGCCGGGCGTGTGCCAGCACCCGGGGCGAGGATTCGTCCAGATAGATGGGGCACAGGATTCGGCGGAATGCGTCGGCCATGGCGTGTCCTTTCGTGTCAGGGGTGCGAACGACCGTCCCGATCGCGGCGCACGTACTACTGCCCCGCCGCGGCCGGCGCGGGGTCGGTTTTCATCTCGCGGACTTTCATGTCGTGGCCCCTCGCGTCGTGCCGCAACTGGTGGGCGTAGTCCTGGAGCCGGCGGCGGGCCGCCTCGAATGCGTGCCGGATCGCGAGTTTGAGTTCGGCATGTTCGTGGTGGTCGGCGACCAGTTCCGCGCCGGGAACGCGCAGGTCCACGCGGACCTTGAACGCATGGTCCTTGGCGTGATGGTGCGTTTGGGATTCGACCACCACGCGGCACCGGGTGATGCGACCGTAGAAGGTGTCGAGCTTGTGGGCCTTCTCGAGAATGGTCGCTTCGAGATGCTTGGACAGATGATGATCACGAGACACGATCTGTACCGGAAGTTGCATGCGGTTCTCCTCTCCGAACCTGGGGTGACGAAACGGTGGAACCAACCCGCACGAATCGCTCCGCGGCCGGCGGCGGACGCGCGTCCGCGGCAGGGCGCGGTGTGGAAACGGAAGATGGGACGGCGCCCGCGCTGCACGGAGGAGTGGTCGCTGTGGGCCGTTGGGAGAGGGATTGGACGAAGCGGTGAGAGATTCGGGGAGGGCCATGCGTGTCGAGACGCTGAACGGAGCCGGAATGTGGGCCGCTGACTCGCATTCGGTCGTGTGCCCCCTTCGCCGTATCGGCGACCGGTGTAGCCCCTGTCCGTATTCTGGATGGGGACTACGAACTCGTACCTACCACCGTCCGGGGGAGAGTCAAGACGGAATCTTATGTGTAAGCCGTTCTTATCCAAATGCTTTTCTGCATCGGTTGCGCGAGGACGGGTATTTCGACCGGTGCGGCTTTGGGCTAGGGGACGTCGCCTACCACGCGCAGACGTGCGACGGCATGCGCTTGCTCTGTTCGCCGCGCAGATCGGCGCCGCCCCGCAGGATGTCGTGCGCGGCGTCCACGCGAATCCCCAGCACGTCGCCTTCGGTCCAGGCCGGATTGACCTGCAACGTATGGCCGCGGGCGCGCAATTCGTCGCGTACCGCTTCGGAAATCCGGTCCTCCACGCGGACGAGGCCGGGAACGGCGTCGTGGGGGTAGAAGCTGGTGGGAAAGTGGGCGGTGGAAAAACGCGGCGCCTCGATCGCGTCCTGCACGTCCATGCCGAAGTCCACCACGTTCAGAAAGAATTGCAGCGTCCACTGATCCTGCTGATCCCCGCCCGGGGTGCCGAACGCCATGCACGGACGGCCGTCGCGCAGCACGAGGCTGGGCGTCAGCGTGGTGCGCGGCCGTTTGCCCGGCACGAGTGCGTTGGGGTGGGTAGGGTCCAGAAAGAACGTCTGGACGCGGGTGCCGAGCGGAAAGCCGAGCCCTTCGATCAGCGGCGACGACGGAATCCAGGCTCCGCTCGGGGTGAACGACGCCATGTTGCGCGCCTCGTCCACGACGGTGACGTACACGGTGCCCGGCCCCCAATTGCGCGCGGCGAACACGTCTTCGCCCTCGAGCAGCGCCGCGCCGGTGCGCGGATTCCCCGGCCGCTGGTCGAGCGAGGCGTACGCGGGATCGATCAGACCGCGGCGGGCCGCGGCGTAGTCCTTGGACAGCAGGCCGTCGAGGGGCACGTCGACGAAGTCCGGGTCGCCGTAGTACTGCTCGCGGTCGGCGAACGCCAGCTTGGCCGCTTCGGTGACGGTATGGACGTAATCCGCGCTGTTGTGGCCGAGCGCCTGCAGGTCGAACCCTTCGAGCAGCGCGAGTTGTTGCAGGAACACCGGTCCCTGGCTCCACGGGCCGCATTTATACACGTCGTATCCGCGGTAATCGAACTGCACCGGTTCCTCGATCCGCGCGTGGAAGGCGGCGAGGTCTTCCGCGGACAGCAGGCCGCCGTGCCGTTCGGCGTGGGCGGCGATGGTCTGCGCGATGTCGCCCTCGTAGAAGGCGGCCCGCGCCGCGCGCAATCCGGCGCCGCGGTCGCCCGCGGTCCGTTCTTCGGCCGCAATCAGTCGGCGGAAGGTCCGGGCCAAGTCCGGGTTCGTGACGACTTGGCCCACCTCGGGCAAGCGTCCGTCCGGCAGATACACCTTGGCCGAGGTGGGCCAATGCCGGGCGAAATTCTCGGCGTTGGCCGCGATGGAAAAATCCACGCTCAGATATTTGGGCGCCGGCCCGCGCAGCGCAGGGTGCATGGGAAATCCGCGTTCGGCCACCGCGACCGCGGGGGTCACGACCGTGGCGAAGCTGCACGTGCCGAAACGGTCCAGAACGGACAGCAACGCGTCGGGCGCAGCGCATGGCCCCGCAGACAACACCCCACTCCACGGAATCAGGGCGATGCCGTGCTCCCGGAACCATTCGATCGTGGTCGCACGCGGGGCGACCGTGTTTCCGTTGATCGAAAAGACCTTCCGGTCGGTCGCACTGTACACCAAAGCCGACAATTCGCCGCCGAACGTGTGCATGTGCGGGTTCACGGCGCCCTCGACCAGCGTCGCGGCGACCGCGGCGTCGAACGCATTGCCCCCGCTCCGCAACACCGACATGCCCGCCTCCGCGGACAGATAATGCTCCGTCGCAATCATCCCTTGCGTGCCCATCAACGTGGGGCGGTACGCCATAGCGGGCTCCTCGGATTAGGTGACGTGGATTATCCGGCGTCTTTGCCGGCCTCGGCTTCCCGACTGACGGCCATCACGTGCTCGTGTACCACTTCCCGCGGACAGAGGGAAAGAAACGCCCGGCCGGCCAGCAGCAGCACGCTGATGTCGTCGAGCACGCCGACGAACGGCAGGATGTCCGGCAGCAGGTCCGTGGGCAGCAAGAGATAGCCGACGCCGGCGAGGACGACGGCCTTGGCGCGCAGTGGCACGCGCCGGTCGCGGAACAGGCGCCAGAACACTTTGGCGAGCCGCGGCAGATGCCCGACGAGCCGGACGAGTTGCAACGGCGAGGAGCGCGGACGTAACGGCATGGCGCGGAGCCTTTGGTGCAGACGATCGCGCCGCGGCGACATCAAGATCAACCGCGGGCGCAGGTCTCTGCTTTTGTGGGTATCTGCTACAATCCGCGCGGACAAGCGAGGACCCGGCGGAACCGCGCCGCGAGAGTGGACCCGTGCATATTCTCGTCGTCGAAGACGAAGCCAAAGTCGCCAGCTTCATCCGCCGCGGCCTGGAGGCCGAGGGCTATAGCGTCGACGTCGCGGCCGATGGGCGGGCCGGGTTCGACCGAGCCTTCGAGCACGACTACGACCTCGTCATCCTGGACGTGATGCTCCCGGCCCGCGACGGCCTGCACGTGCTCCGCGACCTGCGGACCCACAAATTGCAGGTGCCGGTTCTGATGCTGACCGCCCGCGATACCGTGGCCGACCGTGTGCGCGGCCTGGACGAAGGCGCCGACGACTACCTCGCCAAGCCGTTCGCTTTCGAGGAGTTGCTGGCGCGCATCCGTGCCTTGCTGCGGCGGGGCAGTCCGACGCCCGCCGCAACGCTGCGCGTGGCCGACCTGGAGCTGGACCCGGTGACGCGCGAGGTGCGCCGCGGGGACGCCCCGATAGAGTTGACCGCAAAGGAATACGCGTTGCTGGAATTCTTCATGCGCCGGCCTGGGCGCATACTCAGCCGAGCGGTAATTGCACAGCACGTCTGGGGCGTGGATTTCGACACGTTCTCGAACGTGATCGACGTGTACGTCAACTATCTCAGAAAGAAGATCGACGCCGGGTCCTCAGGCAAGCTGCTCCACACCGTGCGCGGGGTCGGCTACGTCTTGAAGGAGCCGGACGCATGACGCTGCGGCCGACGAGTCTCCGCGCGCGGCTGACGCTGTGGTACACCGCGCTGCTGACCGGCATGTTAGCGCTGCTCGGGGCGACGGCCCTGTGGCTGCTTGACCGCGGCCTGCGCGACAACATCGACGCCTCGCTCAAGTCCGCAGCCGTGACGATTGCCGATTCGCTGCGCCGCCCGGTCCGTGCCGGCCGTGACTTGGGAGCCACACTGGACGCCTTATTGGGGTATGGCCCCGCGTCGCGTTTCTTCCGTCTGCTGGATCCGTTCGGCCGTCCGGACCCGCGCCTCGTCCCACGCAGCCGGCTCAAGTTTCCGTTGAGCCCACAAGCCCGGCGTAACGCGGTGCAGGGCCGCGAGACTTATCAGACGCTGAACGTCACCGACCCGACCGGCGCACCCGCGGACATCCGCGTCCTGACCCTGCCGATGGTGGAGCGCGGGCGCGTGGCGCATCTCGTGCAGGTCGCGGTGCCGCTCGACAGCGCGGACGCGGCGCGCTCCCGATTCCTGCTGATTCTGCTGGGTCTCGCACCGGTCGCGCTCGGCGGCTCTGCCGTGGGCGGCTGGTTTCTGGCCCGTAAGGCACTCGCGCCGGTGGACGCGATGGTTGCTTCCGCCCGGCGGATAGAAGCCGAAGACCTGTCGCAACGGCTCGCCGCGGCGAACGGGACGGACGAGTTGGGCCGCTTGGCCGCGGTCCTGAACGACATGCTGGCGCGGCTCGAAGCCTCGTTCTCCGCGGTGCGCCACTTCAGCGCCGACGCCGCGCACGAACTGCGTACGCCGCTGACCATCCTCAAGGGCGAGTTGGAGGTGGCTTTACGAGCGCCGCCGAGCCCGGACGAGTACCGCCGGGTCCTGGCCAGTTGTCTCGAAGAAGTGGACCGGCTGAGTTCGCTGGTGAGCGACTTGCTGTTTCTGGCACGGTCGGACGGCGGCAATCTGTCCGTGACGCGGGCCCCGGTCGACCTCGCATCGGTCCTGCGTGACGCCGGGGCCGCGCTCCAAGTTCTGGCCGACGAGGCGGAAGTTTCGTTTCGCTGGACCGCGAACGCCTCCGTCTGGACGCGGGGGAGCCGCGAGATGCTGTTTCGGGTGATCTTCAATCTGGGCGAAAATGCGATCGCTTATACGCCCGCGGGCGGCAGCGTGACGCTGTCACTGGCCCCGCGAAACACCGAGGCTGAATTGACCGTGCAGGACACCGGCATCGGCATTGCCCCTGACGAACAGGACCGCATCTTCGACCGCTTCTATCGCAGCGACCCGGCGCGCGGCCGCGGTCATGCCGGCCTGGGGCTGGCCCTGGCCCGCTCGATTGCCGCGGCACACCAGGGAAGTATCGATGTCGAGAGCACGCCCGGACGAGGTAGTTGCTTTCGGGTCCGCTTACCGTTGACCGCGGAGCCGAGCGGGTCGAAGCCGGAGACGCCGGACGTTCCCGTCACGTCCGCGAACCGCGCGTCTGCAGAGTAGGAGGCCGTGGTGGAGCCGCGGACGCATGACCGGAAGCGGACGGAGCCCGACCGAAGCCACGATCCACGTCGCGGCTTTCTGCCTCTCCCTCTCATACTGATCGTGGTCTGTGTCGGACCGATTTTCGCGGAACCGGCCTGGGCCGTCCTTCCATTGAGCGTACGGTTCGCCGGCACGCTGCATTTGATGCCGCCCGAAGAGCCGGGCCGGGAGCGTGACCTGCTCGCGCTCAAGATCGCCGGCACCGAAATCTATCTCCAGGTGGACGAGTTCTTCAGTTCGGACCGCGAACACGCGCAGGGCACGGTGCTGCGCGACATCCAGATCCGCACCCCCCACCTCCGGGTCATCAACCCGGAAATCCTGGCGCCGCTGCTGAGCGTCCCGCACCTGCAGAAGCCCATCCGGCTGTCCGGCATGTTGTACCGCACCAGCGGGCGGCTCGCCGTCCTGTCCGCCGGACTCGAAGAACCGGAGGCTCCCGCCGCCCCCGTCAATCGACCGGACGTATATTTCTGGTAAACGCTCTGTGGGCACTCCCCTAGGTAGGTGACGTCGCTCCACGCTCGGACGCTGCCGCTGACGCCGAGCCTGCCAGTATGGTATGCGCGGCACACTCTAGCGTATCGAGGAGGGAAGCATGGCCGTCAAACCGGGCTGGGAAGGACGCTGCTACGAAGACTTCGAGGTGGGCGACGTGTATCGCTGCCGTCTGGGCCGCACCGTCACCGAAACCGACAATACGTGGTTCACCTTGCTGACGTGCAACACCAACCAGATTCACTTCAACAACGAATACGGCAAGCAGACCGAGTTCGGGCAGTGTCTGATCAACAGTGGCTTGACGCTGGCGATCGTGGCCGGGCTGGGGGTCGCGGACGTGAGCGAGAACGGCTTCAACCTCGGCTGGGACAACGTGCGGTTGCCCAAGCCGGTTTTCGCCGGCGACACGCTGTACTCCGAGTCGGAGGTCCTGGAGAAACGCGAATCCAAGTCGAAGCCGCAGTGGGGCATCGTCAAGGTCGAGACGCGCGGCCTCAAGCAGGACGGCAGCCTCGTTTGCCACTACACGCGCAACGTGATGGTCTGGAAAAAAGCCCACGTTCCGAAGCGCGACCTGTTCCCCGAACGGAAAACCGACTAGCAAGCTGAATACATCTCCGGCGCATGGGACCATAATCCCAGTCCCGTCCACAGGATTCGATCCGGCTCTCGATACGTGGGGTGCGGTAACTCAAGGCGCCCGCAGTTCGACCGCGGTTTCATAGAGCCGGGGGCGTTGCATCACCGGATTGGCCCGGACGGAGGAGTTTACGATGCTGTTGCCCGTGCGCTTCTTGCGCACCTCGTGCAGGCCAACGATCTCGAACCCCTCTTGTTCCGCAATCTCGGCGAACAGCTTGTCCGTCTGAAATTCCATCCCTTGCAGAATATTGTTGCCGATCACGACGACGACTTTCCCGCCAGACCGCATGCGAGTGCGCGTGAGGGAGCAAAAGCGCTGGCAGTCGTTGAAGTATGCCGCGGCGTAGTTTGCCCATCCTCTTCCGCCATAGGTGCCTTTTTCCGTATTCCGCGTCCCGAGCTCTTCGAGTTGCCGGGCTAAATGCGGTAGATGCGGTTTCAGACGAATCTCCGGTCCGGAGCGGACCGTCTGCCAGAATTGCCCGAAGCTCTTGTGCTCTATGGTTTTCAAGTCGGACGACGTCTCCACCATCCCGAGCCAGAACAGATGCGGTCGCGTGTTGCGCACGTAATGATAATTGTTGAGATACGGCGGCGAGGTGATGAGGACGTCGATACTGTGAGGCCCGACCCGCCGCGCGTGGTCCAGGTACGACATAGGGTGCACTTTTACCCGCGGCGTCCGCCGGTGTTTCGTCATCCATCGCTGGAAGGTCACGATGTCCTCGTGCATTTCTCGGAGCTTGCGTTGCACGACACTGAAGACGTCGGCCTGTTCGACGTTGGGTTTGCCCGCGCCTGCCCGCGTTCCGAGACTCGGTTCGTACGAATAGTTCGAAAAGCTTACCATGACGGCCCCGAACGCCACGTGAAACAGGTCTGTCACCCAATCCGCGGTTTCTTGCCTGATGAAGTCCTGACAGGCCAAGACCTGTTGCTCTACCTCCGGGCTGAAGAACGGCACTCTGCTGGAAAACCCCGTAGGAGGAACAGACGTCGCGGGCTCGTTCAGCGACAACTTTTCCTCCCCGTACTCTTCGAAACGGTCGAGCGCCGCGGTCAGCATCTCTGCATCGTAATCCGCCGCCCTGGTCTTTGCCTGACAGGCTAAGGCAGCATACGGGTTGATCTCGAAGCCGACCGCGTCGCAGCCGTGTTTGAGGGCTTCGATCAACGTCGTGCCGACGCCGGCGAACGGATCGAGAACCCGCAGTTTCGGGCGTTCGCGTTTCACGCTTTCGAGCACGCCGGCGACGAACGATCCGGAGAATCCGGCGATCCAGGGGACCCACCGATGCAGCGTCCGGTCGTGGTTCTCGGAAAAGGCGGTATCCCGAAAACCCGACACCGGCAGTTCGTATTGCTCGGCTGCTTCGGTGATAATGGGCTGAGCCCGAGCAGCCCGGTTCGTCCGACTCTCGTCCTCGTGCATTCCCTCGCCGACCAGCCACGCTTCGAGCGCGCTCCGCAAGAAGCGCCACTCCCGACCCACCTTCTACGAGGGAATCCGCCGGGTCCGGGCCATTTCTCCAAGCGTCTTTTCGCTCACACGAATGAACGCTGCGGCCTCGGCGCGAGTCAGTATCTCATGGTTTCCTTTATCTTCCTTCATTTTCCTCAACAGGGAGCATTTTCTCGACAATGGACCCTAATCCTCTGAAAAAGTTTGTCAAGTCGTCCCTGAAGACGTTTGTAGGAAGCGATGTGTACACCCAAAGGCTCGATGACTCCTATCCTTCGACAGCATCAGGGCTCTCCGGCATGGAACGTTCGCAGAAAACGACGGACGAACGATTCGCGTTCGGACCACAGCCGGCAAACCGGGATCAAAAGCGGAGCGGACCTAGACGCCCCCCTCCCCCCGCCGGTCCGTGCACTCCATCTCGATCCCGAGTAAACCCGGATAATAATTCCCTACCCCCAAGTATAAGATTCGTTCCGTAATTACATACAAGATGATCCTGTGCCCGTTTCGACACCCTCCGACCTTTCGACACGGTTCGACAGGTTCACCAATCGAACTAAGGACGCCGCATGCTCAAGGCACACAGACCTAGGGACGGTAAGGGGCGCCCTTAGACGTGGAGGTCGGCACTGGGTGCGTTTCGACAAGCTCAACGCTTGGGGGTCGCCATGACACCCGGAGGTCGGTACGGCGAGATCCATGCTTCCTCATTTTTCTCCCTCCTCATCCTTTCCCCCCTAGTTAGGAGGGAGCTAGGAGGAGGGGAAAGGGAGGCATCTACGTACGTACTGGGCCGTCGTCAAGGAGGCGCTCCGCTCTGATTCCTCTATGCACGCGGATGACAGAAAAACGACATCCTGCCAGGACAGTTCATTCCGACCCAGCCGAAAACCGCCCCTCCGGTAGAATTCCCCGAGCCGACTCGTTGTATAGGCCGACAAGCTCTAGCCCTCTCCCGGAGGGAGAGGGCTAGAGCTTGTCTCGGACGTGATTCGGAGGAAAGGGTCCTCCTTCCTGCAACTTCTCCTTCATGTAGCGCAGCGCGATCGGCGGCCCCGCGGCGATCCGCTGGGCGAACGTCAGGGCGTCGGCCTCGAAACGCTCGTCGGGAAACACGCGATTGAAGATGCCCAACCGCTCGCACTCACGCGCCCCGATCCGCTCCGAGGTGTAGTAGAGTTCGCGCGCCTTGGCCGTGCCGACCAGTTGGGTCAGGAACCAGCTGCCCCCGTAGTCGCCGGGCAAGCCGATCTTGCCGAAGCCGGTCGTCACGAACGCGCGTTCCGCGGCGACCCGCAGGTCGCAGGCGAGCGCAATGGACAGGCCGGCGCCGGCCGCGGGGCCGGGCAGCGCCGCGATGACCGGCTTTTCAAGTTCGAAGATCATGCCGGTCAGCGTGCGTTGCCGCCGGCGCAGCAGTTGGACCTTTTCGTCCGGGGTGCGTTCCTCCTGCGACCAGGCGCCGAACGTCTTCACGTCGCCGCCGGCGCAGAACGCCTGTCCCGCGCCGGTGAGCAGGATGCAGCCCACGTCACGGCGCACTGCCAGCTCGGGCAGAACGGCACGCAAGGCCGGCGTGAGGACGTCCGATAGCGCGTTGCGTGCCTCGGGCCGATTCAGCGTCACCACTCCGACGCCGTCCTCGACGTGGCAGAGAAGTTGATCCGTCCCGGTGTCGATAGTCTGCCGATCCGCGGATTCCGTCATGTATGCTCCTTCCGAGGGTTCCCGCCGACCTGCGCCTTGTGCAGGCGCGGCGGATTATAGGGAAGCCCGCGGAGAACGGCCAGTGTTCCCGATCGACCGAGGCACCTCATGGCCGCGGCTGAACGTCTCCCGGCCAGCGTTGCAAAAACGACCGACTCTCGATAGGAACCGCTCCGACTGCGATGTAACATTCACAGTCAATTATCGAACTCACACCTCTCATGTCGCTCCCCTAGACGCTCCTCGGAATGTTCCGGGTACTTCCTTCGGTCCCGGAAGCGGTTCGGGAACCCGCTCGACACAATTCAGCGTATGGCCTTCGAACTCGTCACCCGGACCTGCCGGGGTTCCCGTTCCTCTTGGAAGCGACTCCGCGCCCTCGACTTCGTCCCGGCCTTCGTCTTGGGAGTCTTGGCGTGCGCGCCGGCCGCCGCGGCCCAAACGGCGCCGACCGCCAATGCCGGGGCCGATCAGACCGTGACCGAAGGCGCGACGGTGACGCTGGACGGCAGCGGCAGCAGCGACTCGGCGAATCGGGCGTTGACCTACGCCTGGAGCCAGACGGGCGGGGCCGAGGTGGAATTGAGTTCGACCGGTGCGGTGCGCCCGAGCTTCATCGCCCCGACGCAGTTGGCGGCGAACGCCACGTTGACGTTCTCGCTGACGGTGACCGCCGGCGGCACGGACTCGCAGCCCGACACCGTCGCCATCACCGCGACCGCGGGCTCCGACGACGCGCCGACCGCGGATGCCGGTACCGACCAGACCGTGTACGAGGGCGCGACGGTCGCGCTGGACGGCACCGGCAGCCGTGACCCGGAGGGCCAAGCGCTGACGTATGCATGGAGTCAGACGGGCGGCACGAGCGTCACGCTGAGTTCCGCCAGCGTGGTGAGCCCGACCTTCACCGCGCCGAGCAGCCTGACGGCCACCGCGGCGTTGACGTTCTCGCTAACGGTGACGGCCAGCGGCACGGCCTCGCAACCCGACACCGTCACCATCACGGTGCCGGTCGGCTCGACTGCGCCGACCACGACCGCGCCGACGGTGGGAAGCGTGGGGTTCTTCGGCAACCCCTACAGTGGCGACACCTACGGTGTCGGAGAACGGATTTCGGTGGCGGTCTCCTTCAACACCGTCGTCAGCGTCGTCGGCATGCCCCAGGTGGCGCTGACGATCGGCACACGGACACGGTACGCGACGTTCTACCATGCCAACGGCCGCGACACGTACTTTCGGTACTGGACCCAGCCGGGGGACGCCGACACGGACGGGATCGCCATCCCCCAGAATGCCGTCCGCCTGAACGGCGGGGCGATCAGGGACGCCACCGATACGACCGTCAACGCGGCGCTCACCCATAGCGCGGTGACGGCCGATTCCGATCGTAAAGTGAATGGACGTTTGGTGTATCCCCCGCGGCAGGCGTGGGTACAGATTATGTCCAGTCCATACAGCGGGGACACCTATAAGCTGGCCGAGACGGTTACCGTGAACGTCAGGTTCAACAAAGCCGTGCGGGTGATCGGGACGCCCTCCGTCGAACTGACCATCGGGACGCGGAAGCGGCAGGCGCGCTACGATTCCACCATCTACAGCCGCGTGGTCTTCACGTACGCGGTGCAGGCGGCGGACGCCGACGCCGACGGGATCAGCATCGACGCCAACGCCATCCGCCTCAACGGCGGCGCCATCAAGGATGTCGTCGCCACCAACACGGATGCGGTGCTCACGCACACCGCGGTGGCCGCGTCCACCGCGCAGAAAGTGGACGGCAGCCTCGCGCCGGCGGTGAGTCGCATCCGATTCCATCCCTCGCTCCTCCCTTCGGGCGGCACCTACACGAAAGGCGACACGATGTGGCTGGAGGTGTGGTTCGACCAATCCGTCAGCGTGAGTGGCAGCCCCCGGCTCGGGCTCCAGATCGGCAGCCGCACGCGGCAGGCCAACGGAGAACTGAGCGCCACGGATGCCCATCTCATGCTCTTCAGCTACCGGGTGCAGGCAGGGGACGTCGACCCGGACGGGGTCAGCATCGGGGCGAACGCGCTGACGCTCAACGGGGGCAGCATCGTATCGGCCGCGGACGGGACGGTGAATGCGGTGTTGACGCACGACGCGGTGGCCGTCGGACGCAAGGTAGACGGCGGGCCGGTCACCGCGCCCGTGGTCAATCGCATGCTCTTCAACGCGGCGACGGCCCCGGCGAGCGGGACCTATACGAAAGGCACCACGATTTGGGTGGAGGTGTGGTTCGATCAGAAGGTCGCCGTGAGCGGGATTCCCCAGCTCGGGCTGAGCATCGGCAGCCGCACACGGCAGGCCAACGGCCAATTGAGCACCTCGAATGCCCAGCTGGTGTTCTTCAGCTACCGGGTGCAGGCAGGGGACGTCGACCCGAACGGGGTCAGCATCGGGGCGGACGCGATGACGCTGAACGGGGGGAGCATCGTGGCGGCCGTGGACGGGACGACCACTGCGGCGCTGACGCACGACGCGGTGGCCGCGGACGCCACGCGCAAGGTGGACGGCGGGCCGGTCACCGCGCCGGTGGTGACGACCGTCCGTTTCAATGCGGCGACGGCTCCGGCGAGCGGGACCTATACGAAAGGCGATACGATTTGGGTGGAGGTGTGGTTCGATCAAGACGTCACCGTCGGCGGAACTCCCCAGCTCGGGCTCGGCATCGGCAGCCGCACGCGGCAGGCCAGCGGGCAACTGGGCACCACGTACGCCCGGCTGATGTTCTTCAGCTATCGAGTCCAAGCCGGAGAAGCGGACGCGGACGGGGTCGCCATCGGGGCGAACGCGCTGACGCTCAACGGGGGGAGCATCGCGGCGGCCGCGGACGGGACGACCAATGCGGTACTCACGCACGACGCGGTGGCCGCGGACGCCACGCGCAAGGTGGACGGCGGGCCGATCACTGCGCCGGTGGTGACGACCGTCCGCTTCGATACGGCAACGGCTCCGGCAAGCGGGTTCTACCCGCAGGGCAGCACGATTGTCATCGAGGTGCTGTTCGATCAAGACGTCACCGTCGGCGGAACTCCCCAGCTCGGGCTCGACATCGGCAGCCGCACGCGGCAGGCCGACGGGCAACTGAGCCCCGCGAATGCGCAGATCGTGGTCTTCCGCTATCGGGTGCAGGCGGATGACGTCGACACGGACGGGGTCGCCATCGGGACGAACGCGCTGACGCTCAACGGGGGCAGTATCGTGGCGGCCATTGACGGGACGACCAATGCGGTGCTGACGCACGACGCCGTGGCCGCGGACGCCACGCGCAAGGTGGGACGGCCTGCTCCGGTAGATCGGCAGCCGTTCTTCACCGCCGCGGTTGCCGAGCAAATCTACGAGGTGGACGTCCCGGTCGGCGTGACGTTGCCGGCCGCGGTCGGCGGCGATGGGGTGCTGAGCTATACCCTGACGCCGGCACTGCCCGCGGGGCTGACGTACACCCGGCCCGCGGACACGACGACCGGAGGAACCATCGCCGGCACGCCGACCGCGGCGCTGGCCGAAACGACGTACACGCTGACGGCGACGGACGTGGACGGCGATACCGCGGCGCTGGCGTTTTCCATCGCGATCAACGACTCCACGCGACTCGCGCCGCGGGAGGGCACGACCATCTACCGCGTCAACGGGCGGCGCGTGACGGTCACGGTGCGGCCCGGCACGCCGGAAGACGTAGAGATCGTGTTGCCGGCCGACTTGGCGGAGGACGTCGAGGTGACGTTGGGACCGCCGGCCGCGGAGGTTCCGCTGCGGAGTGCCCGGTTCGGGTTCGGACCGGAAGCCCATCTGGCAGTGGTGGACATCATGGTTTTCGACGTGCCGGACGGGGGACTGAAGGTCTGCCTGCCGGTGAACGCCGACCTGCGCGCGGAGGCCGACGTCGCGGACAGGCCGGTGCGGCTGCTGCATTACGACGGCAGCGACTGGGAGTCCGTGGCGAACGCGCGCGACCTTGGCCGGCAGGTGTGTGCGTCGGGGGTGACGACGTTTTCCCCGTTCGTCCCCGGATACGCGGATACGGTGCCGCGCTTCGGCGACGCGAAGGTCGCGCCCCAACGCTATCTCGTCGGGGAGACCGTCGGCATGACGTTGCCGGCCGCGCTGGGCGGCGACGGGGTGCTGAGCTACGCCCTCACGCCGCTATTGCCCGCGGGGCTGACGTTCGCCGCGGAGACGCGCGGACTGTCCGGCACGCCGCGCGCGGAAGCATCCGTGCGGACGTACACGCTCGCGGCGACGGACGAAGACGGCGATACCGCGACGTTGACATTCCCCATCGAGGTCGCGCGGCTGGTGGTGTCGGTCGCCGACATCAGCGTCGTGGAAGGAGCCGCGGCGGAGTTTGCTGTGACGCTGTCCGAGACCGTAGCCGCACCGGTGATGCTGAGGTGGTGGACCGAGGACGGGACGGCCGCAGCGGGCGAGGACTACCGGGCGGTGACAGGCACCCTGACGATTGTTCCGGGGAGGCGCGAGGGCACCATGACGGTACAGACGGTGGATGACCGGCGGGTCGAAGCCGAGGAGACGTTCACGGTGTGGGTGACGGGCACGGCGAATGCCGAGGTGAGCGGCGCCACGGCGACCGGCAGGATTGCGGACGACGATGCGGAAACGGCGCGGCGCCGGGCGCTCGGTATGGTGCTGGCGGGAGTCGGCCGCACGCTGGCGACGGATGCGGTGGACGTGATCGGCGAACGGTTCCAACGTCCGGCATCGGAACCGCGGGCCGCGTTCGGCGGGCAGGAGTTGCGGCTGCGGCGCGAAGCGGAGACCGGACGCTGGCGGCACGCCGCGGGCGTGGCGTACGGCGTGGCGCGGGCGTTGGGCGTGGAAGTCGGCTCGCCGCTGGGTGGGAACAGGTTCGGTACGCCGGGCGGCGCGACGTGGGGTTTGTTGACGCGCCCGGCAATCGGGTCGCCGGAGTCGGCTCGGCCCGCGACGTCCTCCGAACCGGACGAGATGTCCACCGGACCGTGGAGCCGCCTGGCCGGATACGAACAGGGTCTCCACCAAGTCGGGTTCGACCGCGCCCATGCCGCGCACTGGGCCGCACGCTCGAAACACGGACTCCGCATGCCGGTCGGCTTCCGGCGCACGTCGGCGCGCGAGATGCTCGCCCGAAGCCGGTTCGAAACGCCGTTGGGTCGGCGGGACGCCGGGGGAACGACCGCCTGGACGTTGTGGGGCCGGGGGACGGCCAACGGGTTCGACGGCGAGCCCAAGAACGACTTCCGCATGGACGGCGAAGTCTTCAGCGGGTACGTCGGCCTCGACTACCGCTCGGAGCACGACCTGCTGCTCGGCGCGGCGGTCGGGCACAGCCGGGGCGACGTCGATTACGAGACGCGAGACGTGACCACGGGCGAGGTGGACGTCGAGTTGACGAGTGTGCTGCCCTACGCGCACTGGAGCCCGCGGCCGGGGCTGGGCTTGTGGGGGCTCGCGGGCGCGGGTTGGGGCGGCGCCGAGTTACAGGACGAGGCGGGTACGGTCGAGACCGACCTGGAAATGTTGCTGGCCGCGGTCGGCGTGCGGCAGGCAGTGCTGACGTGGCGAGGGGTGGACTTGGCGCTGAAGGCCGACGCGTTCCTGACGGAGTTGGAAACCGACGCCGAAGACGGCTTGCCGAAAACCGCGGGCGACGCCGAGCGGCTACGCCTGATGCTCGAAGGCCGCACGCGGTGGACCCTTTCGGACGTGTCGAGGATGACGCCGCGCCTGGAGATCGGCGGACGCTGGGACGGCGGGAAGGCGGAGACGGGCGTGGGCGGAGAACTCGGCGGCGGCGTGACGTATCGCCACACCCGCCTAGGCGTGGGTATCGAAGCGGGCGGCCGGTATCTGTTGGCACACCAGAAGACGGCGTTCGACGAGTGGGGCGCCAACCTGACGTTCACGCTCGACCCGGGGCAGGCACGACGCGGATGGTGGATGACGTTCGCGCCGGTGTGGGGCGCCGAGACCAGCCGGGTTGCGCAGATGTGGGACGGTGCGGAGGCGTTCCACGCTGGGCACGACCGGAACGGCGGCGCGTCGCCGAACCGGCTGGAAATGGAGTGGGGGTACGGGCTGGTGACGCACGAGGGCGCGGGGTTGGTGACCCCGTATGGCGGGCTGTCGATGACGGGGCCGGGGAGGCGCGGCATTCGGCTGGGCAGCCGCATCGAGTTGGGCGAATGGATCGACTTGAGCTTCGAAGGCGAACGCACGACGCAGGGCGGCAGCGCGGAACACGAAGTGACGCTCCGGGGCCATGTCTGCTGGTAGTAACGTCTGCCCTTTGGATCCCCCACCGGCCCCCCTCCCCCTCAAGGGGGGAGCGAAGAGGCTCAAAATCCCTCCGCGACGTCTTCGCCTCGTCGGTCGTGACACATTTCGACAGCGCATTCGCCTCTTCCTTCTTTAAATCCCCTCTCCCCTTGTGGGAGAGGGGGAGGTTAGGAAGCGCTCCTGGGAACGCGGGCGTCTCGCCCGCATCCGAGGCGCTCCTACACGTGAAGTCGGCACCGGGTGCGTTTCGACAAGCTCAACGCACTTGGGGGTCTTCCTGACACACGGATGTCGATGCGGCGAGATCTCTGCTTCCTCACTTTTCCCCTCCTCAATCCCCAGGGTTCGGATTGATCGTCGTCGAGGGGGCGTTTCGCTCGGATTTCCGTTCGCCCACGCATGACGAAAAAAACGACATCCCGACCGGACGAATTCCCCATCGCGGCACGACCGAAAACTGCCCTCCGGTAGAGTTCCCCGAGCCGACTCGTTATACAGACCCGCAATCGATACCCTCTCCCTACCCCTTCGACAGGCTCAGGGACCAGGGAGAAGATTAGAGCCTGCCCCGGACTTGATCCGGGGGAGAGAGTCCACCTGCCCGCAGCGTGCACCAGCACGCGAATTTTCATTTCTCATCACCCGACGAACGCGCACGTCAGGAGGAAACCATGCCAGCCGACACGCAGAGTCTGGAAACCGCCTTTCACGCCTGGAAGGACGGGCTCAACACGGGAGACCTGGACGCCTTCTGGCAGGCGTTCGACGACCAGGCCGAGGTGCTGGACGAAGACTATCCGTGGCGCATGGACCTGGACGACTTCAAGGACCACATCGCCTTTCATTCGGCCGGGCTGTGGGAGGCGTTCGAGTGGCGTCCGCGCGAAACGCGTTTCAAGGTGTTCGGCGACACCGGCCACGTGAGCGGTTTTTCCACGTTCCGCGGCAAGCCGCGCGACGCCGGCTTTCGGCAGCGATTCATGGGCTTCACGCAGACGTGGGTGCACGACGTCCGCGGCTGGAAGCTGGTCTGCTGGCATCAGAGCCCGCTGCTCGGCCGCATCCTCGAGGCGTCGCCGAGCTGATCGTTCGGGAATGCCAGCCCCGACGCCCCCTGCCGTCGTCTTCCCGCGCAAGCGGGAATCCAGGAGAGGGCTTCCTGCGCGCGACAGGGATGATGAGGCCAACCCGACTTCGAGATCGTCTCGTACACAACTCCCAATTCGTTCCGCTCGAACCGGAAGCAACGAAGGATGAGACATGACCACGGGCGTCGGAAAATTCGCCGTGTTCGCGTTGGCGCTGCTTGTGTCCTGGCTGGTGGGCCTCCACGTGCCGCGCACCTGGACCGTCGAACGGATCACGCTGGATGCGCAGACCGACGAGGCCGGCCGACCGTATTACGTGTCCGCGGGCGAGCGGGTCTATTTCGAGGCGGTGCCGATCGAGGAAGCCCGCCTGCATCCCGCGAAGTTGCGCGGCACGACCGAGGCGCCGCCCATTACCGAAGAATTCGTGACGTCCCTGGAAACGCGCGACGGCGAAACGCGCCCCATCTATTCCCGGTTCCTGGCGGCCTACCATTGGGGCTACTGGTCGCTGCTGCCCGCGGTCGTCGCGGTGCTGCTGTGCTGGCTGACCAAGGAGCCGGTCACATCCCTGCTGGGCGGCATCGTGTCCGGCGCGCTGATTCTGGGGCGATACGACCTACCCGGTGAGGTGCTGATTCCCTCGCTCGCCACGACCCGGGCCGCGGGGGTCCTGCTGCTGTATCTGTGGTTGCTGGGCGGGCTGATGGGCATCTGGTCGCGCACGGGCGCGGCCCAGGCGTTCGCCGAACTCGTCACCGTGCGGTTCGTGCGTGGGCCGCGCAGCGCGAAGCTCGTCGCCTGGCTGCTGGGCGTCGTCTTCTTCCAGGGCGGCACCGTCAGCACCGTGCTCGTCGGCACGACCGTCAAACCCATCGCCGACAAGGAACGCATCAGCCACGAAGAACTGGCCTACATCGTCGATTCGACCGCCTCGCCCATCGCGTCGCAACTCGCGTTCAACGCGTGGCCCGGCTACGTGCAGGCGTTCATCTTCGTGTCCGGCGTCGGCTTTCTGGCGACCGAGACCGACCGCATCGCCTTCTTCTTCCAGAGCGTCCCCTTCTGCTTCTACGCGATCTTCGCGGTGCTGGGCACGTTCCTGCTCAGTATCGAAAAGCCGGTGTTCCTCGGCCGGCAACTCGGCGCCGCGATCACCCGCTCCCGCACGACCGGCCGGCTCGATGCCGAAGGCGCCGACCCGCTCAGTGCAGAAGAGTTGCAGGGCAGCAACGTGCCGGCCGGGTACGCGCCCCGCGCGCTCGAATTCTTCCTGCCGCTGGGCGCGCTGATCGGTATTGCGACCGGCACCTTCTTCGTCCGCGGCACGCCCAACGTGCACTGGGCCTTCGGCGCCGCGCTGCTACTGGCCGCGGGCATGGCGCTGGCGCGGGGCATGGCGCTCAAGGACCTGATCGCCGGCTTTCACGACGGGCTCAAGGGCGTCGTACTCGGCTCGGTCATCCTGCTGTTGGCGATGACCATCGGCGGCATCAGCAAGGAGACCGGCGGCGGCATCTTCCTGGTCGAACAACTCGGCGACAGCATCCCGTACTTTCTGCTGCCCGTGTTGCTGCAAGTCATGACGCTGACGATCGCGTTCTCCACGGGCACGAGTTGGGGAACGTACGCGGTCGCGTTTCCGCTCGCCATGCCGCTCGCCTGGGCAGTGGCGGGCTCGCAGGGCTTGGCGCATCCCGAACTGTTCATGACGTTGTGCTTCGCCGCGGTCATGGACGGCAGCGTGTACGGCGACCAGTGTTCGCCCATCTCGGACACCACGGTGCTCAGTTCGGTCTGCACGGGCTGCGACCTGATGGATCACGTCAAGACGCAGATACCGCAAGCCTCGATCGCCGCGGGCTTGGCGGCCGTCTGTTGGACCGTCCTCGCCTTCTTCACCGCCTGAAATTTCAGGAGTGCCACGGCCTGAAGAGAAAATTTTCGTTTGCAGTTCCTGGTGGGACGCACTTCGGCGAACCCTCACCCTAGCCCTCTCCCAGAGGGAGAGGGGATAAGAAGGGAAGAAACCGTAAGCTTTCCCCCTTCGACCTTTCGACAGACCCAAGGCACGGCGCGCTCAGGGACCGAAGGGGAGGGCCTTGCCGCTTTTTCCCCTCCTAAATCCCCTCTCCCTCTGGGAGAGGGTTAGGGTGAGGGCGTCCCCTGCGGGCTCAGAGGCCGTAGAAGGCCGCGGCGTTGCTGCCCAGAATGCGATCCACGGACGTGGACGGCAACCGCGACAGCAGGTCGCGGATGGTCGCCACGGGTTGGGTGAAGCCCTCGGCGTGCGGATAGTCGGAGCCGACGAAGAACGTGTCGTCGCCGACGAACTCCACGATGGCCGGGAGCAGCTTTTCGCTCGGGTCGGCGTTGATCCAGACGTTCCGGCCCAGGTACTCGCGGATGGGCCGCTGCATCTGCGCGGTGTGGCCCATGTACTGGTAGCGGTACTCGAAGCGTTCGACCCACTCGCCCACCCAACTGCCCATCGCCTCGACCGTGGCCGCGCGTAGCCTGGGAAAGCGGTCGAACACCCCGTCGTACACCATCGTCGTCAACGACATGCGCGGGTCCTGGATGACGTTCATGGAGATGAACATGAAGCCGGGAAAACGGTGCCGGTACCACGCGCTGCCCAGGTAGTCGTTGTTCGCGGCCGGGTGGATGCTGACCGCCAGCCCCAGGTCTTCGGCCGCGGCCCAGACCGGATCGTAATCGGGGTGCCCGAAGCTCTTCGCGTCCACGGGCGCCGAGCCGACCATGATCGCCCGCGCGCCCAGCGTGGCCACGCGCTCGATCTCCGCCACGGCCAAGCCTGCGTCGCGTAACGACACGTGCGCCACGGGCAGCAGCCGGTCGAGATGCCCGGCGCAGCGCTCGAACGCCCAGGTGTTGTAGGCGCGACACAATGCCGCGGCCAGCCGCGGGTCCTCGACGTTCCCATCCCACAGCAAGCCGAGCGTGGGGTACAGCACCTGGACGTCGAGCCCCTCGGCGTCCATGAACCGCAGCCGCCGGTCCATGTCCTGCCAGTCCGCGCTGGTGTACAGTGAGCGGTCGAACCCGCCCACCGCGGCGCCGTCCTCCTTCTGCCCATAGCCGACGACGGTGCCGAGCATGTCGTCGATGTCCATCCCGACGTTGAGCGGCTTGCCATCCACCAGCAGGCGCGCCGTGCCGTCCGCGTCCCGTTCCACGCGCATGGCCCGATCCCGAAAGGCCGGCTCGACGTAGTTTGGGTACAGGTCCAGCGGTTCGATGAAATGGCTGTCGCCGTCCACGATCTTCATGGGGTCCTCCCGTTCGGTCGTTCTCTTTGGGAATGACGGATAAGATGACTCCTTGCCCGTTTCGATACCCTTCGACAGGCTCAGGAACCGGCCTCGACGGGCTTATTCCCGAGTCTGTCGAAGGATACCGAAACGGTCCCCGGGTCGCCTAGTTTATCGCCCCCCGATCTCGCGCCGGCACAGGAACTCGTTGATGACGGTCGCGGTATAGGCCGGAGCTTCCTGCTGAGGGTAGTGGCCGGCGTTGCGGCACACCGCGAGTTCGGCGTTGGGATACCAGGCGAGAAACGTCCGTCTGGCGGTCGCCTCGGTGAACGGCTCCATGTCGAACTCGCCGACGATGACCAGCATCGGCGTCGGATTCCCGCGCACGTCGTCGAGAAAGCCCTGGTCGGCCAGATTCTTCAGATACCCGGCCTGCGCGACCTTGCTGCGCGAGGCGCGCGTCTGGCGGATCTTGAAATCGCGCCATTCGCGGCCCAGCCGGTTGCCGGTCAGCACGTCGAAGGCTTGGCCCAGCGCGTCGTCGTTTTCGATTGAAGCGGTGATGACCGCCAATCCTTCGGGAGAGAAACTCAGCCCCGAAGCGGCCACCGGCGTATTCAGCACCGCGGATTGCACCCGGTCCCCGCCGTCCAGCACCACGCGTTGGGCCAACATCCCGCTCATGGAATGGCCGACGACGTGGAACCGCTCCCAGGCCAGGTTGTCGGCCAGCGCCAGCACGTCGGCCGCGGCTTCCGCGGGCGTATATTCCCCGGGGATGTTGCGCGAGGCGCCGTAGCCGCGCACTTCGACGAAGGCGAAGCTGAAATTCCGGGTATCGAAGAACGGGCGCGCGAATGCCCAGGTATCCCGACAGCCGTAGAAATCGTGCATGACGATCACGCCGTGCGGGCCGGTGCCGTACAGTTCGTGGCCGATCACCATTCGTGTTGCCCTCCGTGCTGTCTCCCCCGCCGGGGTTTGCTATGGTGCGTCGCGTAGCCCGCCGATACTAGCAGCGGCCGCCCGCGGCCCGCTACCGAGGCGAGCCGACATACACAATCCCACACGCACAATCCCACACGAACGGAGGACGCCGACATGTCGCAGTCGAACGCAGTCACCCCGCAATTCCTGGCCGATTTCACCCAAGCCTGGAACGACAAGGACCTGGACACATTGATGGCGCACATGGCCGACGGCTGTATCTTCATGGCGTCGGTCGGCACCGAGGTCGATGGCACAAAATGGGAGGGCCGCGACGAGGTGCGCAAGGGCTTCGCCAGCCTGTGGGACGTCTATCCCGACGCCCACTTCGAGCCTGTGGGCGAGGACGTCATCGCCGGCGACCGCGGCGTCTGCGAGTGGATTTTCACCGGCACGCGCGCTGCGGACGGCGCCCGCGTCGAGGCGCGCGGCTGCGACGTCCTGACCTTCAAAGACGGCAAAATCCTGGTCAAGAATTCCATGCGCAAGCAGCGCCCGTAACCGGCGCAACGCCGGGTTAGATGGGGGTAGAATCATTCCGACCTAGCGGCGTGGATTAGTATCAACGTCGAAAGCCTCGGCCTCGACTGTCGCCGATGGGACAGAACACAAAGTTCACGGCCGCGGTTGAGACCTACTCCGCCGACCAGCACCGGATCCGGGCGTCGGGCGGGGCCACGGGCGAACAGTCGAGCGACGGCCCGCTGGCGAATCTGCTGAACGCCGTCGGCAATAATCTCAAACCGAGAGTGTTCTGCGTCGGCGAACTGGCCGATCAGGAGGCCGGACATCCCGACTTTGGGCTGTACGCCGCCACGCAATTGCAGAAAGGCCAGCCGCGAGAAGGCCAAACGCCGGAACGCGGCGTGGTCGAAGTCAAAGCCCCAGACGACTATGCTTTCGTGACTGCCGCGGGGGAGCAGGTCAGCCGGTATTGGACCCGGTATCGGCTGGTGCTGGTGACGAATACGCGCGACTTCGTGCTCGTCGGGGAAGATACGAACGGCCAACCGGCGAAGCTGGAAACGTTCCGATTGGCGGACAGCGCGGAGGCGTTCGCTCGCGGGCTGGAAACGCCGCGCACCTTCGCCCGGAAGATGGGCGCCGGTTGGGGGAATATCTGAGCCGCACCTTGGCGCATCGCGCGGCGCTGACCGAACCGAAAGATATGGCGTGGCTGCTCGCCTCGTATGCCCCCGACGCGCTGCATCGGGTAGAAGCTGCGAGGACGCCCCGTCTTGCACGCGATACGGGCTGCGTTGGAAGATGCGATCTGCATCCGGTTCGAGAGAGAACGCGGGGCGAGGTTCTTCCGCTCGACGCTGGTACAGACGCTATTCTACGGCGTGTTCTCCGCGTGGGTTCTGTGGGCGCGATCCGCCAGTCCGACCGTTCTGGCTGACGGTCCGCCTGGGAACGCGGGCGTCCCGCCCGCCTCCTTTCACTGGCGCGAAGCGGTCTGGAACCTCCGTGCACCGGTGCTGCAAGCCTTGTTTCAACAAATCTCCGCCCCGAGCCGGCTGCACCCGTTGGGGCTCATCAAGGTTCTGGACTGGACCGCCGCGGTGCTCGACCGCGTGGACAAGGCGTTGAAAGCCGACCTCGGCATCACGGACGGCTTGGCCGCGGACAACGTGTACGTCTTGGACCCATGCAGCGGCACGGGCGCGTAGCTGGCCGAAGTGCTGCGGCGAATCTGCAGGGCAAGGGTTTGGGTGCGTTGGCCGGGGTGGCCGTCAAGAAAGCGGCAACCGCGCGGGTGTTCGGCTTCGAGATCATGCCGGCGCCGTTCGTGGTGGCGCATCTGCAAGTCGGGCGGACCCTGCAAGCACTCGACGCCCCGCTCACGGACGAAGCCATCCCCGCTTCCTCCTTCGCCCCCTCTCCCTCCCCTTCGACCGGCTCAGGGACAGGGAGAGGGTTGGGGAGAGGGTCCCTTGCCTCCGCCGAACGGCCCGGCATCTTCCTGACCAATGCGCTGACCGGCTGGGAACCGCGCACTACCAAACCCTTGCCCTTCCCCGAATTGGAGGACGAACGCGACCGGGCGGAACGGGTGAAACAGGCCACGCCGATTCTCGTGATCCTGGGCAACCCGCCCTACAACGGCTTCGCTGGCGTGGCGGTGGACGAGGAGCGCGAACTGTCCGCAGCGTACCGGACGACGCAGCGGGTACGGAAGCCGGAAGGGCAGGGGTTGAACGACCTGTACGTGCGGTTCTTCCGCATGGCGGAACGACGAATTGCGGAGAAGACGGGGCAGGGGGTGGTGTGTTTCCTCTCGAACTACTCGTGGTTGGACGAGTTGTCGTTCCCGGGCATGCGGGAACGGTATTTAGAGGCGTTCGACGCGACCCGCATCGACTGTCTGAACGGGGATAAATACAAGACGGGCAAGGTGGCGCCGGACGGGACGCCCGATCCGAGCATCTTCTCGACGCCGGGCGATCCGGTGGGGATTCAGGTCGGCACTGCGGTAACGACGCTGGTGCGGAAGGCCAACCATGCGCCCGCGACAGAAGTCAGCTTTCGGCATTTATGGGGGCAAACGAAGCGGGAGGCATTGGGAGAGACCGCGGAAGCGGAGCCGACCGCGCTTTATGAGATTATCGAGCCGGTCTTACCGCTCGGGCTGCCGTTTGCACCGGCGACCGTGAGCGAAGGCTGGTCGGACTGGCCGACGTTACCTGACCTGTTCCCCGGTCGTTTCCCGGAGTCAACACGGGGCGAGATGGGTTTCTCGTCGATATTGATCTCGACCGCCTGAAGACGCGAATGTCCGATTACTTCGACGCGGCAGTTAGCCATGAAGAAATTGCACGGCGCTATCCGGGCGCGATGAAAACGACCCCACGGTTCGATGCTCGCGCGGGGCGGGAAAGGCTGCGTGCGCGCGGCGGGCCACAGGAGGCGGATTTTGTTCGGCAGGCATACCGACCGTTTGATAATCGCTGGTCGTATTGGGAAGCAGGGACGAATCTGCTTGATCGTCCACGCCCTGAGTATCGGCCACACGTGTTTGAAGGAAATCTCTGGCTGGCGGCCAACAAACGGGAAATTCAGGAGTTGACGCATGGAAACTTGATTCGTCATGTCGGCGGCTGGAAACTCGGAAATTGGGGGACACATTTCTTTCCCCTATAGCTTCAGGACGACGATGTTGAGATGGGGAAGAAGGCCACGAGCCCCCGCCTCAATCTCTCGGGGGCAGCGCAGCGTTACATTGAATGGCTCGGCATACGTGCGGAAGGTTTGTTTCACCCTGTTCTCTCGGTGCTCCATGATCCTGCCTACCGCGCCGCCAATGCCGGGGCGTTCCGCATGGAATGGCCGCGCATCCCGCTGCCCGGCTGGCCTGACGGTGACGCCACAGACGCGGCGAAGACCCTCACCCAATCGGCGGCCCGCGGCCGCATACTCGCCCAACTGCTCGACCCCGACACGCCCGTCCCCGGCGTCACTACAGGCGCATTACGTCCGGAAATCGACGCTCTCGCCGTGCCCGCCACGACCGACGGCCGCAACATGATCGGCGGCGACTTCGCCTTGACCGCAGGCTGGGGGCATTACGGAAGCAGAGGCGCCGTCATGCCCGGCCAAGGCCGCCTCGAAGAACGCCCCTTCACCGCGGCCGAGCACACGGCCCTCGGAGGGACGACGCATGCGTCGCCCCTACACAGCCCCACCACGTTCGACATCTACCTGAACGGGCGCGCCTACTGGCGCAACGTACCGGCGGCGGTGTGGCGCTACAAACTCGGCGGCTACCAAGTCCTGAAGAAATGGCTCTCGTACCGCGAGCGGAGCATCCTCACCCGCCCCTTGATCCCGGATGAAGTGCAGCACTTCACCGACGCCGCCCGCCGCATCGCCGCGATCCTGACGCTGACCGACACTCGAGATGTTCCCGTAGGTTGGATTAGCGGAGCGTAATCCAACAGGGAGCGGTGGAGTTGGCGCAGCCTGCCGTCCGCGCCGAGGATGTCGGATTACGCCTCCGGCTAATCCGACCTACGGGCTATGGGCCGAAGTTAGCGTCGGCGCGAAATGCCGGGAAGTAATGGAGTTGAGGGAAACGCAATCCGATCCGTGAGGCTCAACCGCCTCAGAGCACGTGAACGCTTTCTTCCGTCGGAGGTCAGGATTTCTCTTTCTCGATTAAGAGTAAGAACGACCGAATCAAGATCGGAATATCGAGCAGCGGTTCTGTTCGCAAACATGTGTCGCATTGCGTCTATGGTAACAGGTCCTTCAGACGCCAAGCTGAAAAGTTCGTTGAGCATCGAGTTGAGAAGTTGCTTCCGCATCACTTCGGCATCAAGCTCTTCAAAATGGAACAGTGGGAGTGTTTCTGCATTCAATGCATCCCATCCCAGCATATCGAAACCGCCGGGACCATAATGTTCGAATTTATTGTAGTTATTCCAGTGACATTGGATCATCACGTCACGAGCCGTAGGGTGTCTTGAAAGATGAAGAAACCACAGGGCGCGGCGCGACTGCCTGGGTCGAATAAAAAATGGCGTATCGTAAGTCGCCCCCGTTGCATCGCGCATGTGCCCCCGAAACGCCCTTTGAACCAGTGCTCTTCCGCCATCGCCGTTACGAAGTTGGATCAAATCGGATATTCGTTGTTTCGTCAGTTCGAGTGGGGTGACCACTCTGACAAATTCCGGCGTCTCCGCAAGAAAGTTGGTGAGGGCATCTGCCGCGAACGTCAAAATAACTTCTGCGGCGGGCAGCTTACGGAAAATACGAGCAATGAGACTGACGTCCACCTGTGAAAAGCCGCACTGATCCAGAAGAAAGAGAGAACGTCCGGCCTTTGGCTGCCGACGATCAATTTCGATGATAATATCCTCCACCGCGTCTTCGAAACGGCTATTGCGGACAACGATTCTTTCATTGTCGACTTGATAACCACGCTCATTCAAGACCTTTCGGAGATGATCGGTGTGCGCGGCAGCTACATCGACGAAGTGATATTTGAAATCGAATTGCAAGGGTTTGGTCCGCCCTTGTTGTAGCCTCTCTTTGGCAGCTTCGGACTCCTCAAGCATAATCAGCGGGGTGCCAGGCACGCTCTCGCTGCCTTCTCGAAACATGCCTCCACCCGCAAACCCGTCGATCAGGTCGAGTTTGAATACATCGCGAGCGAAATTACCGCCCAATCTGTCGAAATAGGCATGAAGGTAGCTGCGTAAGACGGTGAGTTTCGCCTTACTATGGTCCTCTATCCCGGGCGGCGGTTCATCAGGATGCCATCTGAAGTTCATTATCGCCCCCTGTCTTGAGATATACAGGCAGGCCGTTGTACTCGA
The DNA here is from genome assembly GCA_965200125.1 of uncultured Binatia bacterium (SeqCode). Lineage (GTDB taxonomy): Bacteria > Desulfobacterota > Binatia > Bin18 > Bin18 > Bin18. The sequence continues at coordinate 3,404,250 of OZ241332.1, forward strand.
TGCCATCCAGCACCCGTCCACCGGCTTTCGGGGTGTGGCCGCCCCATTGCTTGAAGAAGAAGGGAACCCGTTCCCGGACACAGCGGTCCCGAATACGGCAGACCCAGGCCGGCTGCATGGGGCGGGCATGCGGGCCACTCTCTCCGCCGACGATGACCCACGCGATGCCGGTGAGATCGAGGTTCCCGATGGGACCGAGGAGCGGTTCGATGGAGAGGAACCGCGTCGAAAGCGGCGCCTGTCGCAAATGCCGGACCCGCGCGGCGGCGGACTGATCCTCCACCGATACGCCGCACCAGATATGCTGGGGGGCGAGACCTGCGCCATAGCGGCGGCGGAGATATGTTCGCATCACCGAGCTGCGTTTCGTCAGGACTTGGAACACGTGACGGTTCGCCTCCTCCATGACGTCGAACACTTGGTCGATGAACCCTGCGGGAACGTGTTTGTGGAACAGGTCACTCATGGAATTCACGAACACCATACGGGGCTTTTTCCACGTGAGCGGCCGGGACAGACGCGCGGGGTGCAGTTTCAAATCGAACCCTTGCTCGAATGGATGACCGGACACGCCGCGGAACCGCTCGGCGAACCGTTCAGCGTAACAATGATCGCAGCCCCGCGTGATCTTGGTGCAGCCCGTCACGGGGTTCCAGGTGGCGTCGGTCCACTCGATCCGGGATTTATCGCCCATACGTATAATTCCTTATATGATGTATTCGGGTCGGACCACATCTGACCTTTTCCGTGTTTCTCAGGTGCCTGATCGTTAGACGAATATAAAGCGAAAATCAAGGGCCAGCGGGTTTCCAAGTGTACTGTCCCCGAGGCTATTACGGCGCCAGGGCCGCGGCCCGTTCGGCCATTTCCCGCCACTGCTCGCGGTGCAGGGTGTGGCCCATGCGCGGGTCGAGCCAGAGTCGGGCGCCGGGGATCCGTTCGGCAATAGCCCGGCCGTGGTCGCCCGAGAAGCAGGGGTCCTGCTCGCCGTGGATGACCAGCGTGGGGCAACGGATGTCGGTCTGCGCTTCCCACAACCCCCCGGTCTCGAGGACGGCCAGCATCTGCCGGGCCACGCCCGCGGGTCGGTACGCCCGGTCGTAGGCGAACGCTACGCGCTGCGTGACCCAGGCTTCCTCGAACGGATAGCCGTCGCCCCATAGCCAACGCCATAACGTGGTGTTGTAGGGAACGGCGTCGTCCCGGCCGCGCCGGCGGCACAGGTCGAGGAGCTTGTCGGCCACCGCGGGGTCGAATTGGGGGCCGTCGTCCCCGGGCAGAGTGCCGCATGCGACATCTACCTGAACGACCGCGCTTATTGGCACAACGTGCCTGCGGCGGTGTGGCCCTGCAAACTCGACGGCTACCGAGTCCTGAAGAAGTGGCCGTCGTACCGCGAACGCAACATCCTCGCCCGCCCGTTGACCCTGGAAGAAGTACAGCACTTCATTGACACCGCCCGCCGCATCGCCACGATCCTGACGCTGACCGACATATGAGGGGGTCCCGTAGATTGGATTAGCGAAGCGTAATCCAACAGGAGGCGGTGGAATTGGCACAGCCTGCCGTCCGCGCCGAGGAGGTCGGATTACGCCTCCGGCTAATCCGACCTACGGTTGCTGAACAACATGATGAGGGTAACGACCGTCACCGCTGAGACGTGTACGGAGGGGGTCCTCTCTCCCCCGGATCAGGTTTAGGGCAGGCTCCAGCCCTCCCCTACGAGGGGAGAGGGGGCAATAGAGGACACCCCCCACCATCTTTATCCACCCCTCAACGTGGCTTCTTCCCACGCCCGCCATCTCCGCGTTCACTCGACCGACGCCGAACGTGTTTTGTGGAGACATCTCCGCGCCTATCGGCTCCGCGGTCATAAATTTCTCCGGCAAGTACCCATTGGACGATACATTGCCGATTTCGTCTGCTTTGAAGTCCGCCTCATCATCGAATTGGACGGTGGGCAACATGCTGAACGAACCAGATACGAGAGAGAACGGACCGCTTTGCTTCAAACGCAAGTGTCCCAGACGTTACGGTTCTGGAATACCAAGGTGCTGAACAATCCGGAGGCGGTGAGCGGGAGGTCATCGCGCAGGCATGTGCGATGACCCCATCTCTCCCCCGGATCAAGTCCAAGGTGGGCTCTGGTCCTCCTCGACTAGGGGGAGAGGATAAGGAAGGGTCCTGCAGGTTGAATTGACAGTATGGGGGAATTTTCTGGAGCTTATGTCTGATTGTTGGTTGAAATCGTTCTGGCTGGAGTCCGAATTTTCCCCAAAGGAGAATGTTTTCTCTCATTATGACCGAAATGACATCTTCTTTTATTCCTATTCGCCGCAGGAAACACAACTGAAACAAGGCTTCGAGTTTGCTGTACCGTCCTCTCCAAACCTTCACCGCTGATATGCTCGACTCGCAAGCCTCTGGACGTAGCGTATCAAGCAACTTCTGGTATCGAAAACTTTTGATATGAAGCATCGGTGTTGACGGGCAACGCCTTTAAAATGTCCTAATCTTTGGTCCGACCGCAGATTTCTTGGATCACGGCTCAGTAATCGAAGATGCCGGAGGGAAGTTGAAATATCCGAATCAGGTCTTTCAACATTCCCCAGGCTACGGGAGTCTTGGGGCCGTGATAGGGGAGGGGATAATGGCGCATGTTTCCGTCAATGTCAGGATGAACGATCATACGGTGGCTCCCTTTGCCGCGACGTGTATGAATCTCGAACCGCCTGTCGTACGCTCTCAACTTGGCGACGACGAATCCGTATTCTCGCCACTTCATGATCGGTCAATCAGGCCGTCGCTTGAGTGAATCGTCCTCCCGCGGGTTTGGGCAATGCGATGTCTCCAACTCGGTAGTCTGGAAGGTCCGATTCTTTGCGCTCAAGCACGCTGCGTTTCAACGCCGCTCGCTTCAGGTCTGCGTACAACTTGAAGTAATGCGGTTCGGTCGGGATGAATATCTGGTCCACGGTGTTGTTTTGCACGGCAAACGAAATTTGCTCTTCGATTGCCTCGTGGAGTTCATGCAGCGCATCGTCGAACGTCGTGCCGTAACCGCGAAGGCTCATCTCCAGCGCGATGGCACACCATACGTCGTCTTCGCGGACCCCCAATACGTTGATGGTCAGTTGCATATCTTGGTTCCCTCGGCGCTACTCCGTGTTCCCCTGTGAACCTAGGGTTGCATATTCACGCTGTCAACTTTGTATTCGGACGGACGGGAAAGCGCGCTACGGCGCCAGGGCCGCGGCCCGTTCGGCCATTTCCCGCCACTGCTCGCGGTGCAGGGTGTGGCCCATGCGCGGGTCGAGCCAGAGTTGGGCGCCGGGGATCCGTTCGGCAATAGCCCTGCCGTGGTCGCCCGAGAAGCAGGGGTCCAGCTCGCCGTGGATGACCAGCGTGGGGCAACGGACGTCGGTCTGCGCTTCCCACAACCCCTCGGTCTTGAGGACGGCCAGCATCTGCCGGGCCACGCCCGCGGGCCGGTACGCCCGGTCATAGGCGAACGCTACGCGCTGCGTGATCCAGGCTTCCTCGAACGGATAGCCGTCGCCCCACAACCAGCGCCACAACGCGGTGTTGTAGGGAACGGCGTCGTCCCGGTCGCGCCGGCGGCACAGGTCGAGGAGCTTGTCGGTCACCGCGGGGTCGAATTGGGGGCCATCGTCCCCGGGCAGGGCGCCGCTGCCGCTCATGACGACGTGCATCGACGCCACGCGTTCGGGGTGGCGGACGGCCAGCCAGCGCACGATGTAGCCGCCCATCGACGCGCCCATGACGTTGGCTTGCCGGATGCCCAGCGCGTCCAGCACCGCGGCCACGTCGTCGGCCATGTCCGGCAGGGTGTAGGGGGCGGCCACGTCCCGGCCCGCGCACAGATCGGCCAGCGTGGCGGCCATGTCCACGTCGGGCAGCGCCGCGGTCGGCACGGACAGGCCCATGTCGCGGTTGTCGAGCCGAATGACGCGGAACCCCGCCTCGGCGAAGAGCGCGCATTGCTCCTCGGGGTATTCGACGGACCCGATCTGTTCGCCGAGCCCGGCCACCAGCACGAGCGGGCGTCCGTCTGCCCGATCGCCGTCCTCATAATTGATGGTGAACCCGGCGCGTTCGATACTCGGCATGACGATTCCCTCCGTTATTCTGTTCCTTGCCTTTTTCGGGAGTGTATGTGGACTTTCTTTCGAGACTGTTCGTAGTCCGTTGCTCGTCCGGAGCGGGCGAGACGCCCGCGTTCCCAGGGAGCTTCTTCCGAAGCTGCTTGTCGTCTCCGTTTCCGTTGCTAGGCGAGATACCGCGCGACCGCGTCCTCGTCCCAGGCGACTCCGGTGCCCGGCTCGGCCGAGGGGGTGGCGTGGCCGTCTTCGATCCGGGTCGGCTGTTGGAGAACGGGCTCGGCCCAGTCCATGTATTCCAGCCAGTGGCGGGTAGGAGTCACGGCCAGGACGTGCGCGCTGATTTCGGGATAGAGGTGGGAAGACAACGGGATGCCGGACGGCTCGGCCAGGACCGCGGCGCGCAGCCAGCCCGATACGCCGCCGATGCGGTCGATATCCGGCATGAGGAAATCGCCGGACCCCGCGGCGATCGCCTTGGCCATGTCGTGTGGCCCCCAGAAGTTTTCGCCGAGCTGGATGGGCGTGCGGCTCGCGGTGCGGATACGAGCGTAGCCGGCGTAATCGTCCGCGCGCGTGGGTTCTTCGATCCAGTACAAGCCCTCGCCGTCCAGGGCGTGCGAGCGGGAGATTGCTTCGGGCACGGACAACGCCTGGTTGTAGTCCGACATCAGCACCACGTCGGCGGCGAGGGAATGGCGCACCGCCCGCACGACCGCGGCGTCCGCACGGCCGTCGGCATAGCCGAGCCGGACTTTGACGGCGCGAAAGCCGGCATCCACCAGTTCTTGAGCCTCGGCGCGGACGCGGTCGGCGTCCATGATGCCCAGGCCGTTGCTGTTGTAGGCCGGGATGGGATGGGCGGTCCCACCGAGCAGCCGCACCAGGGGTTGGCCGGCCGCCTTGGCGCATACGTCCCAGGCCGCCATGTCGATGCCGGCCGCGGCCATGGCGGTGAAGCCCTGCGGGCCGGGCAGCCGGAAGGCGCGCTGGAGTTTTTCTTCCAAGGTCAGGGGCGCAACCGTCTCGCCCGCGATGAGTTCGTTCAGGTTGTCGAGCAGCGCCACGACCGGCGCGAGCGCAAACGCGGCATAGCAGAAGACGTACGCGCAGCCGGTCACGCCTTCTTCCGTTTCGAGATCGATGAGCACCAGCGGGGCTTTGGTGATCGCCCCGGCGCCGGTGTGGAGCGGACGGGCCATCGGCGACAGGACTGCGCGGGCGCGCAGCCCTCGCACGGTCAGCGGATCGGCGGGCATGGTTTCTCCTTCGGAGCGGACCGTGGCGGCTAGGCCGAGGCGCTGGGCCGCGCCTTCATGGCCGCGTACCAGCGGGCCAGTTCCGTCCAAGCCGGGTCGAGGCTGAACGTGCCGCGGTGGTGTGCGGTCTCCAGGCCGATGAACAGCATGATGTCGGCAATCGAGAGATCGCCGGCCAGCCATTCTTTACCTACGAGCCCCCGATTCACCAGCGGGAGCCGGTGCCGGAGGATTTTGCGCGCCTGCTCGGATACCTCGCCTTTGGATAACACCATCCGCGAAGCCGGCAGATAGACCCCGATCTCGCAGCGCCGTTCCCAGGAACGGACCAGGGCGCGGGAGACGGGGTCTGCGCCGATCAGCCGCGGCTGCGGGCACACCTCCTCCAGATACTCCATGATCGGCAGACTCTCGATCAGCACCGTCCCGTCGTCCAGGACCAGGATCGGCACCCCGGCGAACGGGTTCAGGGCGAGGAACTCGGGGGTTTTCTGCTCGCCGGCGTACAGGTCCAGTTCTTTTGTGGGAACGTCCAAACCTTTTTCGGCCATAAAGATGCGCAGTTTACGCGGGTTGGGGGCACGCTTCTTGTCGAGGTACAGCAGCATCGGCTCCTCCCTGTTCTCCGCGGACGTGGTCCGTCACCTTTTCCCTGACGCTGTCACCGCAAACCGATTTTTTTCATTCCATTGTTCTCCACTAGGATCTAGCGGTTCTCACCATAGCCATCGCACGACCGACACATCTCAACATCCGCTGGCGGGTTGCTCCACAAACTGCTGATGTCCCCGCTCTCCGTGGTTGCGTGGTCACAAGGAAATCTGGTCGTTTCTTCGGCCCAAGTCCCTAGCAGCTCCAGCGGCACCGGCGGCACTCTCCTCTCGAAGTTTGTAAACCAGAGTGGGGAGTCCCGGGGGGGAAAGGAATCTGGCATCGTAGAACAGTCGATAGTGATCGGCCAGCAAATCGTGGACGGCATAATCGTCGCCGCGAGCATACGGCGGCACGGGGTTGCCGTCGCGATGCAGCTTCGTGACGAGATAGGTGGGGCGAAGCGCCAATATCCGCCCCAGCTCGTCTTGAGCGACGTAGCCCGCCGCAATCAAAGGCGCCATGACGTCTCTGTTGGTCAAATTGTTGGGCTGAAGGATGCGGGACATCGGCATTCTTTCCAGATACCAGTATATGAGGTGATGTTTGAATGCCCAGAGGGTATCATCCGGTCGGATGTGGGCGGCAACCACATCCGCTGCTTTCTTGATCGTGTGCCGTTTCGAGAGGTGGCTTGGCGAGGCGATAATTTTGATCGCCGAAGGAAGAGTTTGCAGAGTGGCGGCGCCGAGTGCCACCAACGGCAGCAGACCGCCTATCCAGCGAAAGCCTTGCTTCGGCAACATCCAACCAATGCCACACGCGCAGAAGACTGCGCAAATCGGGAACACCTGAAGCCAATAGTGCCGAAACGTGCCCGTCATCTGTATAGACAACGCTGTAGATCCGAGCAAAAGCCATAGCATTTCGTGGCTCGTCCGTGTCTGGGGAGCATCGCACGACTGTCTCCAGACATACGCGGAGCGCGCGAGGCCAGCCAACAGCAAGAGGGTGAAAGGCATGAAGGGGAGAGGCGTTCGCCAGTTGTCCAGCAGAAACCCCCAACCGTTGACCAGACTGTGCCAAACAGTACCGCCGAGGCTCAAATAAGAAGTTGAGACACCGATGGTCAATAAGAGCGGCAACAAGGCGTCCGCTTGCCAATAGATGAAGACGAACGCGGCTGGTGGCACAAGACCGGCAATTACGAAGGCCGAGACGTCGCGCCAGCGAATGTCGAACGAAGGCCGTAGCGTCGCAACGGTGAACCACAAACCGAACGCAATCGGGACCACCAGGAGATTGCTGCGCGTCAGCGTCGCCAACGACATCAGCAAACCAGCCGCGGCAAATGAGAACGAACTTCGCCGAGGAACAACGAAAAACCACAACGCGCCCATGAGCGCGGCGGAGGCGGGCAACTCATAAGACGTATATTGGCCATAGGGAACGGACTGGACGGCGATGAGGAGGCTCACTGCCAACGCTGCGGGCATCCAGGCGGCATGGTGGGCCGCAATCGAGAAGACCACAATGCAAGAAGTCCAGAGACAGAACGCGCCGAACAGCCGCACCACCAGCAGGGACTCACCGAACGCCCACATAGCCCCCGCAATCAAAAGGAACATCATCGGCGGCTTGAAGTCGAAGAATTCGACATAAGGCAGGTGCCCATCCAACACATGAGTGGCCATGAGAATGAACGCAGCCTCGTCCATGTCTATTACTTCTCGTTCGAGGCTGCCGAATTGTGTTGCCAGGACTGCCAAGGCGAACACGAGAGCCCAGAGCGCGGACGATGCGTTCGCCCTGAAAGTCCTCGCTATCGCCGTTACGGCAGTGGTCTGCGACCTCGGCGTCTGATCCATGTCGTCCATCTCGATTCTCATTCGGCTCTTTCTCCTGTCGGCGAACTCGCGCTGTGGGACCCCCGCTTGCCGAGCAGTGGTTCGGTCGGTGGCGGGATCGGGTCTTTCCTAGTTCTCCACGAACACGGCGTACCATCTTCCAGATAGTGGACTCCTACAGGTCTGACAACGCCGACCGTGCGCAGAGTTGACACGCGCCGGGCGGCGACTACAATCCGCCCGGACTCGCGGCCCCGCCATTCAAGGGGGATCGGGCCGGCGGGGAGTCCGGGGAAGGGAAGGCGGGCCAACCATGCGGGCAGACGTGGACGTTCTGATGACCTGCCCGTCGCAGCGGGACCGCAACGCCCTCGCAGACGTCCCCGGCTACCGCTTCCATTGGCTCGACGCCCCGCTCAACCCGCGCACCCCGTCGCCGGACCTCGATCTGCTGGCGTATACCGACCGCTGCCGTGCCTACGTTGCCGCGCACCCCATCGACGCGGTGTTCTACTCGCGCGACGTGGCCGACATCGTGGCCGCGGTGCTGTGCGAAGAGTTCGGGCTTCCGGGGCCGGGCGTCGAGTCCGTGTTCCGCTGCCTGCATAAATACTACGGCCGCCGAGTCGAACCCGACCCGCCGCGCTGCGACTACATCGCGCTCGACGACGAACGGCCCGGCGTCCCCGGCTACCCCTGCTATCTCAAACCGCCGTGGCTCAACCTCGGCATTCTGGGTTTCAAGCTCGAATCGGACGACGACCTGCACCGCGCCTTGGCCATCGTCCGCCGCGAGTACCCGGCCTGGGCGGCGCTGTATCTGCCGTTCTTCGAGCGCTACATCGACGCGGAGAAGTTTCCGCTCGCCACGCGCGAAATCATGCTGGTCGAAGAATTCGTCGACGGGCCGCAGGTGACGGTCGAGGGCTGGGTGGCCGACGCGCCGCCCGCGGTGTGGGCGATCACCGACACGAATACGTATCCGGGCACGCGCGTCATCGACAATTTCTCGCTGCCGTCCCGCCAGCCCGCGCATATCCAGACGCTCTTGGCCGAGCGGGCTGCGCGGGTCGCCGAGCACGTCGGGCTCGACCGCGGCTTCTTCAACGTCGAGTTCTGGTGCCACGACGACGCGGTGACGCTGACCGAGGTTAACGGTCGCGCCGCTACGTGTTTCTACAACCTGTACCGCGGCTGCCTGGACGCCTGCATCTACGAGGCCGGGCTGGAACTCGCCGCGGGCCGCGCCCCGCGCCGCCTGCCGGCGCCGAATGCCACGGTCGGCGGGCAGTTCAACGTAATCACCTTCGGCGAGGATCCGGCCGAGGCCCTGTTCGATTTCGAGCGGGCGCGGACCATGTCCGGCTTGACCGTGTATGTCGAGCCGGGGCAGGAAGTGCGGCCCGTCAGCGAGTTCGGCGTGGTGCTGGCCCAAATCGATCTGTTCGGCCCGAGCTACGAAGCCATTCGGGGCGAGGCCGAACGGGTGCGGCGCGCGCTCCTCAGACAGCCGGCGCATTCGCCCTGGTAGGCGTCGCGGGCATGTGTCGTTTCGTCGCCTACCGCGGAAGGCCCGTCCCCCTGGAACGGGTCATCTCTTCCGCCGACCACTCGCTGGTCAAGCAGGGCTATCAGCCGCGCGAGATGACCGCCGGCACGCTCAACGCCGACGGGTTCGGGGTCGGCTGGTACGACCGCAGCGTCGAAGCCGAACCCGGCATCTACACCAGCGTCCTGCCGATCTGGAACGACCGGAACCTGCCGAGCCTCAGCCGCCACATCGTGGCGGACTGCATCCTGGCCAACGTGCGCAGCGCCACGCCCGGCTACGGCATCGACCAGAGCAACTGCCAGCCGTTTCGCCACGGGCGCGTGGCGTTCATGCACAACGGGTACATCGAACACGCGCGGGAGGGGTTGCTGCGCTCGATCCGCACGAACCTGCGCGACGCATACGAGCGGGGCATCCGGGGCTCGACCGACTCGGAGCACGTATTCGCGCTGCTGCTCGACGTACTGCACGGCCGTGAGTTGACGCCCCGCGCCTCCGTGGCCGCCCTGCGGCAGACCGTCGCCCGACTGCTGGCGTGGCACCGCCGCGGCCACATGGCGCTCAATCTGGTGGTCTCGGACGGCGACCGCGTAGCGGCGCTGCGCTTCGCCACCGAAGCGCCGGCACCCTCGCTGTACTATGCCTGCGACGAGCCCGAGTTCCCCGGGGCCGTCGTCGTCGCTTCGGAAAGGCTGTCCGACCATCCTGCTTGGCGAACGGTGCCGGAAGGCGGCATCGTGACGTTCCGCGGTACGGCCGACCTGCGGGTGGACGCGCTGGAACTGCCGGAGGCGGCATGATCGACGTGGCCGACTTCCGGTGCCGGATGGTCGCCGCGCGATCGTACACCGCGTCCCTGTTCGCCGATCTCGACGAGCGGGATTTCCGTCGGCAGGTGCACCCCGAATTCAGTCCGCCGGGCTGGCACCTCGGACACATCGCCGTCACCGAGGCGTTCTGGATCCTGCAACGGTGCGGACGCGCCGCGCCGCTGAATCCCGGCTACGAGACGCTGTTCTCGCCGCTCGAAACCCCGAAAGCGCAGCGGACCCGGTTGCCCGCGGCGGGCGAAGTCGTCGCCTATCTCGACCGCGTGCGGGAACGGACGTTCGCCTTTCTGGAGCGGGGAGATTGGCGTGACGATCACCCGCTGCTCGGCGAGGGGCGCATCCTGAACATGCTGCTGCAACACGAGGAGCAGCACGGCGAACTGGTCTTGCTGATCCGCAATCTTCTGGCTGCGGCGGACTACGACGCCGGCCGGAACGGCGCGGCATCGCGGTCCGCGGAACCCTTCCGCCGCGGCGACGCTTCCCGGTCGCCGGCGCCTGCGACACTTCCGCCCGCGGCCGACGCCGTGCTGCACGTCCCGGCCGGCTGGTTTGCCATGGGCAGCGACCGCTGTGCCGCGACGCTCGACAACGAACGGCCGCGGCATCAGGCCGAGACGCGCGCGTTTCTGATCGACCGCGCCCCGGTCAGCAACGCCGAGTTTCTGGATTTCGTCGAACGCGGCGGCTACCGCGAAAAATGCCATTGGACACCGGACGGTTGGCGCTGGCGAACCGAACAGCGCGCAGAGCATCCCTTCTATTGGCGCCCGCAAGGCCGGGGGGAATGGATCGAAGTCGGGCCGTTCGGCAGCACCCCGCTCGACCTGCGGCGGCCGGTGACGGGCGTGAGTTGGTACGAAGCCGACGCGTACGCGCGCGCCGCGGGCAAACGCCTGCCCACCGAGGCCGAATGGGAGAAAGCCGCACGCGGGCAGCCGGCGGAGAACGGAACGGACCCCGGCCGGCTCGGCGGGGTCGGCCACGTCTGGGAGTGGACGAAAACGTGGTTCGCGCCGTATCCCGGATTTCGGGCGTTTCCGTACGGGGGCTATTCGGTTCCGTATTTCGACGGGCGGCATCGCGTCTTGCGCGGCGGCTCGTGGGCGACCCGGCCGCACGTGCGCCGGCCCACCTTTCGCAACTGGTATCACCCGGGGATGCGCGCGGTGTTCGCCGGTTTCCGGTGCGCCACGGATGCGCCCCGCGCCGCGGCCGGGCGCCGAAGCGGGCCGGAACACCGCGCCCTCCGATCGCATGGCAACGCCTGACGGAAACGGACCGCGTATGCCGACCGACCGCTTCCGCATTTCGACGCCCGGCGCCCTGCGCTCCCGGTTCCGCGAGGACGTCGCCTTCGGCTTGCAGCAGCCGCAGAAGTCCCTGCACCCCAAGTATTTCTACGACGCGCGCGGCTCCCGGCTGTTCGAGGACATCTGCCGGCAGCCCGAATACTACCTGACGCGCACCGAGGCGCAGATTCTCCGCCGCCACGCGCCCGACATCGTCGCGCACACCGCGGGCGCCGCGCTGGTCGAGTTGGGCAGCGGCAGTTCGGTCAAGACCCGCCTGTTGTTCGACGAGTACCGGCGCCGGGACCAGCTTTGGCAGTACGTCCCGATCGACATCAGCGCGTCCATGCTGGAAGAAACGGCCCGCGGCCTGCTGCACGACTACCCGACGCTGCGCGTCGACGCCCTGGCCACGGACTACACGACCGGCCTGAGTGCGCTGCCGGCCGGGGGCCACCGGCTCGTCCTGTTTCTCGGCAGCAATCTGGGCAATTTCAGCCCGACCGAGCAGGCCGAACTGTTCGCGCAGTTGGCGGCCTGTCTGTCTCCCGGCGATCAATTGCTGCTGGGGCTGGACCTGCGCAAGCCGGTCGCCGTCCTGGAAGCCGCGTACAACGACGCGGCCGGCGTGACCGCGGACTTCAACCTGAACATCCTGCGTCACGTCAACCGCGAGTTGGACGCAGATTTCGATCTCGCCCGGTTCTCCCACCTGGCGTTCTACAACGCCGACGCGCACCAGATCGAGATGCACCTCGAGAGCCGGACCGCGCACGCGGTGACGGTCGGCGCCCTGGACCTGGAGGTGTCGTTCCGTGCCGGCGAGACCATCCACACCGAAATCTCCCGGAAATTCGACGCCCGCGACGTGCAGGCACAACTCGCGCAGTACGGCTTCCGGCCGCAGGCTGCGTGGACCGATCCGAACGGCTACTTCGTGCTGAGTCTGTTCCGCTATGCCGACGGCGCGCGGCCCGCATAGTCGCCACCCGAGCCCCACATGCCGAGGACCGACGCGCCGCTGCTGCTCATCGCGGCCGGCGGAACGATCGGGATGGCCCGCCGCGCCCCGGCCGGTGGTTCCTCACGGCTGTCGGCCGCCCAACTCCTCGCCGCCACGACATACGACCCCACCCGCGTCCGGTGTGTGGACGTGCCGTACCCCGACCACCGCATCGCGTCGCTCGACGACGTGCTGCGGCTCGCCCGCATCATCGAGACGCAGGCGCGCCGCGGCGTGGCCGGCATCGTGGTGACGCACGGCACGGACGCCCTGGAAGAGGTCGCCTACGCGGTGGATGAGATGGTGTCGGGCGGCGCGCCGATCGTCTTCACGGGCGCCATGCGGCCGCCGTGGGCCGCGGATTCCGACGGCGCGCGGAATCTCGAAGACGCGCTTCGCGTTGCGGCGTGCGCGGCGCCCGACTGGGGCACGCTGGTCACGCTGCACGGCCACGTGTTCGAAGCCCTGAGCCTCTACAAACAGGACAGCGTAGCGTTGGACGCCTTTGCAACGCGCCGCGGCGCCCCATGCGCTCTCGTACGCCGAGAAGACCACGTGCCCCTGGAATCCCACTGGACCCCGACGCGCTGGAACCGCCTCGGCCGAATTCCGGACACGCTGCCGCCCTCGGTTGCGATCGTCACGTTCGGCGTCGGCGACGACGGCGCCCTGCTCGGATTCGCGGGAAAGATCGATGAGCACACAACCGCGCGGGACCGGCTCGCCGAGGCGGGAGTCTCCGGGTTGGTAGTGGCGAGTCAGGGCGCGGGCACGTTGCCACCCGCGGCGTTCGACCGGTTGCGCGGGCTGACGCAGGCGGGGATGCCCGTGGTCTGTTGCGCCGGCCCCCCGAGCGGCCCCGTCGCGGCGCGGGCATGGTATCCCGGAGCGTACGAAGCACTCACCCGCGCCGGACTCGTCCTCGAAGATCGTCTGTCGCCGCGCAAAGCCCGGTTGCGTCTGATGCTCGGTCTCGCCCTCGGCCTCGGCTACGTGCCGGTGCGGGTCGAGTCGGCGTAAGTCGCTCAGATAGTGGGCCTGTTGGACATACGCCGAGTAGGCCCGGTGCCTTCATTATGTCCAAACCGAGGATGAGGGTAAAACTTTGAGATTTCTGAAATGGCTTCACGTGCAAGGTTTTCAAGTCTGTAGATTACTGTCGCTTGGCGTGCCTTCGCTCCGCTTTTGACATTCGGCTTCCTTCCTCCAAGCCTGCTTTAATTTCGCTGAGTCTTATCTATAATGTCGCGTATGAGGGACGAAGTCCGCCGCATTTTCGAGGCGAGCATTCAGGTCAAGCAGCAATTTTTACTTGACCAGCTTCCTGCACTGATTGCGGCGATCGAGGCGATCGTCGGCACGCTGCGCCGCGGAGGAAAAGTCCTGCTGTTCGGAAATGGGGGGAGCGCCGCGGACGCACAGCACATCGCCGCGGAATTCGTGAACCGGTACGTGCGGGAGCGGCCTCCGTTGCCGGCTCTTGCGTTGACGACCGATACCTCGGCCCTGACCGCGATTGCGAACGACTTCGGCCCGGAGGACATCTTTGCCAAGCAGGTCCAGGCGCTTGGAAAGGAAGGCGACATTGCGTTGGCGTTTTCGACAAGCGGGAATTCTCCGAACGTCCTGCGCGGACTGGACCGATGCCAGGAGTTGGGAATCCAGACGATCGGGCTGACTGGCGGGACAGGTGGGGCGCTCGCCGAACGAGTCGATCACTGCTTGTGCGTGGCCGCTACGATGTCCACGCCGCGTATTCAGGAAGCGCATATTCTGATCGGACACGCGATCTGCGAGATGGTCGATCACGTGCTGTACGGCCCGGACGAAGCGTAGGCTTGAACGGCTGGGCCGTTCCATCGAGAAGCGTTGCACCGTGAAATTTCCACCCGTCGATCCGAGTCAAGCGACGACGTATCCGCTTGACCAACGGCCTAGTAAGGTCGCACTCGATGGTTTTGGGAAACCGTGGCAGCCTGCCGGCAGCTTACGGCAGTTTGTGGAGAGCCTGCCGCGCGTCCTGGCAGGCGGCGACGTGATCGACATCGCAGGCCGAATCGTTGACGCCGTCCTGACCGGGCGGCCGGTCGTGCTGGGCATGGGAGCACATCCACTCAAGGTCGGATTGTCGCCGCTGATCGTCGATCTTTTGGAGCGGGGGGTCGTATCCGCCCTGGCGATGAATGGGGCCGGTATCGTCCACGACTTCGAGCTGGCGTATCAGGGCGCTACGTCGGAGGAGGTAACGGACAGTCTGGGTACGGGCCGGTTCGGCATGGCGCATGAAACCGGGGAGTTCCTGAACGAGGCGATTCGCCTCGGGGTGACCGAACGCGGCGTCGGCATCGGTCGGGCAGTGGGAACGCGGATTCTGGACGAGGAACTGCCGTATGCGGCGTACAGCGTGCTGTCTGCCTGCGCACGGCTCGACGCGCCCGCCTGCGTTCACGTTGCCGTCGGAACCGACATCATCCACATGCACCCCAGCGCGGACGGGCGCGCCATCGGAGAGGGGAGCCTGCGCGATTTCCATTTGTTGACTTCGGTCATCGCCCGGCTTGAAGGCGGGGTTTTTCTCAATCTCGGTTCCGCGGTGATCATTCCCGAGGTGTTTCTGAAGGCGCTGTCCCTGGCCAGGAATCTAGGACATACGGTCAAGACGTTCACTACGGTCGATCTCGACTTCATCCGCCAGTATCGGCCAACGGCCAACGTCGTGCATCGGCCGACGCAGGCCGGCGGACGCGGGTATCAGTTGACCGGTCACCACGAAATCCTGTTTCCGCTGCTGTGCGCCGCGGTCATCGAGCGGCTTGCCGAACGCGGGTGGCAAGCTCGAACGGCCTGAAAACGATTCCGGCGTTTTGGCACGCCGGAGATAATCCGCGCGTGATCCATGCCGGACCAACCTACGGTCGCCGTTCTCTTGGCGGCATTCGAAGATCACCGTTTTCTGTCGCCGCAGCTTGCATCCATCCGCTCTCAGACCCACGAAGGTTGTGAGGTCTGGGTGTCGCGAGACTGCGAGAGCGCCACGATCACGCACGTTCTTGCGCAGCAGGAGCCCCTCTTCGGCGCCGACCGGTTTCATGTCGTCGCCGGCCCGCGCGCAGGGTTCGCACGAAATTTTCTATCTTTGCTTGACCGCGCCGACGTGCACGGTGATTATTACGCTTTTGCGGATCAGGATGACGTGTGGGAACCCGATAAGCTGGCACGCGCCGTCGCGTGGTTGACCGACCTGCCGGACGACGTCCCGGCTGTGTATTGCTCACGGACGCGCCTGATAGACGCGCGAGACCGTGACCTGGGACTTTCCCCATTGTGCGACAAGCCACCGAGCTTCGCCCATGCGCTCGTGCAAAATATCGGCGGCGGCAACACGATGGTGATGAACGGCCCGGCCCGAGCCCTCCTGCGCCGCGCAGGGCAGCGGGCTGTGCCCTATCACGACTGGTGGACGTACCTGCTGGTGACCGGCGCCGGTGGTGTCGTGCGCTATGACCCCTATCCATCGGTGCGCTACCGCCAGCACGACCGGAACGATTTGGGTACGAATAAAGGAGGCCGCGGCAGCGTTGCGGGTGTACGACGGCTGCTGAATGGAACGGTCCAGGGGTGTATCACCGCCAATGTCCGCGCATTACGCGAGATGCATGATTTGCTCACACCGAAAAATCGACGCATCTTCGACTGCTTTTACACGGCGCGCGAGCGTCGGCTCATATCTCGGGTGCGAGGGATTTGGACGTCGGGTGTCTATCGGCAGCGGGGCGGCGGCACGCTCGAACTGTTGGCGGCCACGTTGCTGAAGAAACTCTAGCCGTAGCGTGAGAGTGTCTCGGTTTGAAATCGACGTTCCGGCTTCATTTGGGGAATTATCTACCGTTGTCACTAGCCTGCTTGACCAGAAGTCGACTTCCGTCAGAACGCTAACTCTTGCAAGCGGCATCTTATGGCAAACGGAAGCACCAAAGTGATGACACCAGTCGCACGGGCCGCCCGCTAATCGCGCAGGCGACCGAGGCGCTCACTTCCCGCCGCCTGTGCCCCTCCTGTTTGCGTTCGTCGGTCCACGATCCCATATTCGATCCGAGCCTGCCCCGACGGTCTCTGCCAAGAACATCCGGTCCGGATTTGAGGACGAGCCGGCAATCATTCCCGGCCCCGCCCGCGTCGTCCCAATCGACCTTTGGGTATCCGGCCGGCGCCGTACCGCCGGCCGGCTCAGTTCTTCACGGGGACGATGGTCTCACCGAGTCGCGTATAGCCCCGCACATCTACCGGGTCGGCACTGAACACTTGACACGTCGTCCGCCGCCGGGCCTCTGCCTCCGCCTTGCCCGCCGCTATTAACGCGGCCGCCAAGTTGTCCGAGGTCCCCTCCGGGGTCGTCCGGCCCGGCCAGTAGCTGAAGAGCGTCTCCGGGGCGACCGCCACGTCCCATGCGACCGGCGTCCCATCCCGTTGCCCGCATTGCAGGCGCACGTTGCACGGCTCAATCGTCTCCGCATCCGGGTGCTGGGCCTTCCGACAGTAGAAATGCACCCAGGCGTGGGCCGGCGCTAAGTTCAGCAACGTCCCGATGCGGGTCGGAGTGTCGGCGGTAGGCATGATCGGCGGGTTCGCCACGGGCACCACCTCCCCGCCGAGCCGCGTGTAGCCCCGCACATCCACCGGATCGGTACTGAACACCTGACACGTCGTCCGCCGCCGGGCTTCGGCCTCCGCCTTGCCCGCCGCGATGAGCGCGGCCTCGAAGTCGGCTCGCGTCCCGTCCGCCGCCGTCCGGTCCGGCCAGTAAGTGAAGATTGTCTCCGGCGCGACCGCCACGTCCCACGCGACCGGCGCCCCATCCTGTTGCCCGCATTGCAGGCGCACAGTGCATGGATCGGCGGTCTCCGCGTCCGGTCGATGCGCTTTGCGACAGTAGAAATGCACCCACGCGTCTGCCGGCGCCAAGTTCTGTAACGTCGTCACCCGCGTCGGGGCGGCAGCGTCCACCGGAGCCGGCGGATTCGCCACGGATACCAACTTCTCTGCGACCCGCGTGTATGCCCAGGCGTCCACCGGATCGCGGCTGAAGACTTGACACGTCGTCCGCCGCCGCGCCTCCGCCTCGAGCTTGCCTGCCGCAACCAACGCGGCGGCCAAGTCGCCCGCCGTCCCGTCCGGCCCGTAGGTCGCCGTCGTTTCCGCAGCGACATCCACCTCCCACGCCACCGGCGGCCCCTCCTGTTGCCCGCATTGCAAGCGGACGGCGCACGGATCAACGGTCTCCATGTCCGGGGCGAGGGTCTTCTGACACGAGAGATGCACCCAGGCGTGCGCCGGCGCCACGTTCAACAACGTCGCCACGCGCGCCGGGGCCGTCGCGTCCACCGGGGCCGGCGGGTATGCTACCGGCACGACGTCCTGCCCGACCCGCGTGTATGCCCGCACGTCCAGCGGGTCCGCACTGTACACCCGGCACGTCGTCCGTTGCCGCGCGGCCGCCTCGGCCATGCCCGCGGCGACCAACGCGGCTGCCAAGTCGTCGGGCGTCCCATCTGCCCGCGTCTGTCCCGGCCAGTAGGTGTGTATCGTCTCCGGCGCGACCTCTACGGCCCACGCTACCGGCGGCCCGTCTCCCTGCCCGCATTGCACCTGCGCGGTGCACGCCGCCGCCTCGGACTGCTGCGCGCGCCGACAGTAGAAATGCACCCACGCCTGTGCCGGTGACAGGTTCGGCAGCGTGGCTTGCAGGGGCCCGACCTCGCTGGCCGCGGTGAAGCGCACCGCCACGGTGTAGGCCCCCGTCTGCGTCCGCGCGGCACCCCCGACCACCGCCACATGGTACGTCCCCGCCGTCACCGGCCACGCTGCTCCACCGGGCTCTTCTCTACTTCTACCACTTGCACTCTGCGCGGCACTCTGGTGCAGCAACGGCTCGTCCCCCGCCCCGAAGTACGTCACCGGGGCCGCCGCGCCGGCCGCCTCCACCGTCAGCGTCCCGGCTTCCTCGACCTCCACCCGGAAGTAGTCCACTTCCCCGGCTTGCTCCAACCTCCCCGTCGTCTCCGTATTCAACCGGAGCGGGGCCGGCTGACCCGCCTCTCCGTCCCCGGGCTCTCCCCCATCCGGAGGTGTGCTGCCCGCGGGCGGCGGTCCGCTCCCCGACGGCGGGACTACATCCCCGACGGTCGTCCCGCCTCCCACGGGTGTGAACCGCACGGACAGGGTGTAGAGCCCGATGCCTTGCTCGTTCTCCCCGCCCGTCACCGCGACATAGTACGTGCCCGCCTGCACTTGCCGCTCCAACCGAAAGTTGCTCCCCGTTCCGCCGTCGTCGTCCTCGGTCAGCGTTTGGCCGGTCGCGCCCTGCAGCACGCCCTCCGTGTCCGTGGTTCCCGTCGTCTCCACCGTCAGGCGGCCTGCTCCGGGCACCTCCACCCGGAAGTAGTCCGCATCGCCCGCCTGCTCTACCGCTCCGGCTATCTCCGCGCTTCGGGTCGTGCCGACGTTGATCTGAAAGCCCTCGTCGCCGCCCGTCTCGCCGACCTCGCCCGTCGTCCGCACAGTCAGGGCGAGCAGCGTCGCCTGCTCGCGGGTGTCGCCGTGCTCCACGACGTCCGTGCTGCCGTCCACCTTGCGGGTCTCGTCTGTCGTCACCGCGTTGTGTCCGAGAGCGGCAATGGTGGTGGCGTCACTGGCGAGGCTGATCGTACCGCCGTTGAGCGCCAGCGCGTCGGTCGCAATACTGATCCCGTCCGGGTCGGCGTCCGTCCCCTGCACGGTGTAGGTGAATGTGAGCAAGGTCCCCTTGGACCGCGTAGCATCGTAGGTCGCCTGCCGCGTGGCGGCTCCGACGGTCAGCCCGATCTGCGGGGTGCCCGTCACCGTCACGGCGTCACTGAACGTCACCGCCACGCGAATCTGTTCGCCCAGGCGGTACGTCTCCTCGCTCGCCGGCGTCCCCGTGAACGTGACGCGGCTGACCCGCAGACTCGGCTCGGGATTGCCCCCACCGCCGGGGGTCGGGCCGCCGCCGTCGGGATTCGTACCGCCGCCATCAACCTTAGCGCACGTCGAATAGTAGTGCACGTTCCAGTCCGGATCCGCAGGATTCGTCGGGTAGTTCCGCTCCACGATGGCCCCGCCGTTCAACCTGATGGGAGCTCTCCGCACGGTGATCCCGTCGGCGTCGTAATCTCCGGCCTGCACCGTGTAGGAAAAAACGAGGCGATCCGCCTCGGACCGCGCCGCATCATAGTCCGCGTACCGGATCATGCGGTCCACTTGCGCATCTGAAGGGGGCGGTATGAGATGCTCCGGCCCGTCCTCAGGTGTCCGGTCGATAAAGAGAGGATAGCTCTCCCCCCTCCTCCACCAGTACCACTCACTGACTCTTCCTTGTCCCACAAGCAGTTCCAAACGGGGCGTCCCGGTCACCGTGACGGGCATGTCGGCATTCACTTCAAACAGTAGCTCTTCGCCGCGTCCGAGGATACGGTCGCGTGCGGTGCCGCCGCACCTCGCGCCAGACGGGAGCGTTAGCTTCGGCGGCGGGCGCAGCCTCCCGTCGACCTTCCGATCGGCGTCCGCCCCCACCGCAGCATGTCCGAGCGAGGCGGCTATCGTGGTGTCACCGGCCCTGCTGATCGTGCCGCCGTTGAGCGTCAGCGCGTCGGTCGCGATGCTGATCCCGTCCGCGTCGGCGTCCGTCCCCTGCACGGTGTAGGTGAACACGAGCGGGGTCCCTCTGCCCCCACCATTTTGAGCCCTCCTGGACAAATCGGCGTCGTAGGCGGCCTGCCGTGTCTGCGATCCGATCGTCAACCCGATCTGCGGCGTGTCCGTCACCGTCACGGCTACGGAGAACCACACGGTGACCCGAATCTGTTCGCCGAGGCGATAGGTTCGCTCGTACCGTGGGCGGTTCTCAAACGTGACCGTCCTGACGACCGGCCTGGCGGGTCGGTTCGTCTCACCCCCGGAAGCGGTCCCGCTTCCACCGCCATTGACGTTCGCTGGCTTGTCACGACCGAGGACGCCGACAATCCACTCTGTCTGGTAGCTACCTGCAGGGAGGTTAGGTGGGGTGTTGTGTCCGCGGAGTACCACCGATCCGCCGTTCATCCTCCAAGGGGTAGGACCTCCGTACTGGATGCCGTCGCTGTCGACGTCCGCTTTCTGGACCGTATAGGAAAAAATCGGCTGGCTGGCGACGGACAGCGCGGGCACGTAGTTCGCGTACCGCGTCCGTGCTCCGATGATCAACGGCACTTGCGGCGTCCCGGTTACCGTCAGCGCCACGTCGCAGAACACCGCAATTTGGATCTCTTCATCGACTCGGTAAGTGTCCCCGCTCTGCGGCCAATTGAACGGGCGGAAACGACAGTCCCTAATACTGTAACCAGTGATGATATCAGCATCGAACCTCAATCTTTTTGTGCCGTCCACGGTGATAGAAGATGGGTTCCTCCGACCATGTGTAAGCGTTGTTTTCTCAAAGACCAGATTCGCAGCCTCTCCGGTTTCCGCCGATGTGATCGTCCCACCGTTCAGATTGATGCTCGTGGCCACGATCTCGCCGACATCCGACGCCTGCACGTAGTATTCAAAACTGAGACTCGTGAATGATTCCCAGCGGGAAGCGACGTATAAGGCTCCAGGGACACCAAACCCGGCATAGAGGTCTAAATTTCGTTTCTGTGATCCGACCTCCACCACGAGCTGCGGCCTCCCCGTCAGATCTACCGCTTGATCGAACCGAACCGTCACCTCGACCACTTTATCGAGCGGCAAATCGTATCGGCCAAGCGCCGAATCGTAAAAAGACCTACCACCTGCGTATGCAAATAGAGCCGTAACCTGGGGCGTCGATTGCGCCCGCGCCTCGTCCATCGGCGCAGCGAGTAACAGGAACGCCGCGATACCGGCAAACAATATTCTCATCGCTGACGTCTCAATTCCGCGGGGGGGGGGGGCTATTCGTTTCGGAACGGCCGGATGCAACGGAAATCAAATGACGAGTCAGCATGGAAAATCCCTTCCGGCGACGGGCCGCCTTTGAGCTTGAGAGGTTCCTACCCGAAATAATCGCCCGTTGTCAACACGGTCATCCGAGCTTCCTGCACGCCCGCGTTGCCGAACCATCGTGGCGAAATTGTCGGGGCAGCGCTGCGCCGCGGGCGTGGCTGGGACGCTTTTGCCGAGCCAATCTTCAAGGGATGGCGCCTCGGCCTGCCACGTCGGGAAGGAAACGGCGAGGAGTCTGTCCGTTTCCGATTGCGATTTAGATATTGCTCTTTAAGAGAAGGCCGAGGTGACAACGGGGTTCGTTTCGACAAGCTCAACGAACTGATGGGTGTCGAAGCGTCGAATCTCGATGCTGCGCGCTGGCCGCTCCCGCACTTGTCAGAGGAATGGCCCCTCCCTAAGCTGGCGCGCGACGCATGCGACGGCTGTGGGGCTACATCTATCAGTATCGGTATCGGTATGCGCGCGGCATCGCGTGTCTGGTCGTCACCGCGACGCTGGCGATGTGGATCCCGCTGCTGCTCAAGCAGGCGGTGGACGGCATCCAGGACGGGCGTCCGGCCGGTGAGGTGTCCGGTACCCTGCTGCTCGTCATCGGCGTCGCCGTCGTGCAGGGCGTCGTGCGCAGTTTTTCGCGGTTCCTGATCTTCAACGCCGGCCGCGACATCGAATATCGGCTGCGCAACGAACTGTTCGCCCACCTGCAAACCCTGTCGCTCGGTTACTATCAGCGCCGGCCCGTCGGCGACCTGATGTCGCGGCTGGTCAACGACGTGACCGCGGTGCGCCTGCTGCTCGGCCTGGGCATCATCAACATCCTCAATACCCCGCTGTACTACGTGTACGGCATGTCCTACATGCTGGCGATCGATCCCGTCCTGACCCTGCTGGCCCTGGCCCCGTATCCGCTGCTGTTCCTGCTCGTCAAAAGCATGAGCCGCCGGCTGATGGAACGCACGCTGGCGGTGCAGGCCGGGTTGGCCGACCTGTCCAGCCGCGTACAGGAAACCGTCAGCGGCATGCACGTCATCCGCGCCTACGTGCGGGCCGAGTGGCAGAACCGCGTGTTCGCCGGCCTCAACCGGCGGTTCCGGGACGAGAACATCGCACTCGCGCGCGTGCGCAGCCTGTTTCCGCCGTTGATGAAAGGCGTGTCCGGGGCCGGGCTGCTGGTCGTGCTGTGGTACGGCGGAACGAAGGTCATCGCCGGCCAGTTGAGCCTGGGAGACCTCGTCGCGTTCATGGGCTATCTCCATCTGCTGGCGTGGCCGACGATGGCCATGGGCTGGCTGATCTCGCTGTACCAGCGTGGCAAGGCGGCCATGCTGCGTCTGGATGCGATCTGGCAGACTCGTCCCGACATCGTGGATGGGCCGGGCACTGCGCTTCCCCGTCCGGTGCGCGGCGCGCTCGAATTTCGGCACGTCGACTTTCGGTACGCGGCCAACGGAGACGGCACCGCGCCTCCCGCCCCGGCAGCGGAGGACGCCGCCGACGCCCTGCACGACGTGACGTTCCGCGTCCCCGCCGGCCGAACCGTCGCCATCGTCGGGCGGATGGGGGCGGGCAAGAGCACGCTGGTGCAACTCCTGCCGCGGCTGTTCGACGTGACGGGCGGCGCCATCACCATTGATGGGCGCGACACGCGCGACTTCACCCTGGCCGAGCTGCGGCGCTGCATCGGCTTCGTTCCCCAGGACCCGTTCCTGTTCTCCACCCGTATTCAGGACAACGTCGCGTTTTCCCGGCCCGACGTGGACCTCGCCGCGGTGCGCTGGGCGGCCGACTTGGCCAGCGTCGATGCCGAGGTCACCGAGTTTCCCGACGGGTATCGGACCGTGATCGGCGAACGGGGAATGACGCTGTCGGGCGGGCAGAAACAGCGGCTGACGTTGTCTCGCGCCCTGTTGGCGGGCACGCCCATCGTCGTGCTGGACGACGCCCTGTCCAGCGTGGACGTCCAAACCGAACGCACCATCCTGCGCGCGCTGCGCGACGGCACCGCGGGAAAGACCGTGGTGGTCATTTCCCATCGGGTCTCCGCGGTGCGCGATGCCGACCTCATCGTCGTGTTGGACGACGGCCGCGTGGCCGAGTCCGGGACGCACGCCGATCTGGTCGGTCGCGGCGGCCCGTACGCGGAGTTGTTCCGGGCGCAGACCCTGGAGGAAGAGCTGGCCGAACTATGAGCCGAATACTCTTCGGATGCGGGCGGGACGCCCGCGTTCCCAGGGGGGAAGAGCCGGTCGAGCGATGAGCCGCACGTTGGGGCGGGGACTCGACCGCGCCGCGGCGGAGCGAACCTACGACGTGGCGCTGCTGCGCCGCCTGTGGCGGTACATTCGGCCCTACCGCGCCACGTTTCTGCTGGCGCTGGTCTGTCTGCCGCTCACGTCGGCCTGCATGTTGGCGCAACCCTACCTGCTGAAGCTCGCCGTGGACTGGTACATCGAACAGGGCGACGCCGCGGGACTGACCCGGCTCGGGCTGCTGTTCGCCGCGGCGCTGCTCGGCGAGTTCCTGTTCTTCTACGTGCAGTTCCAGGCCACTATGCTGGTCGCGCAGCGCAGTCTGGCGGACCTGCGGCGCGACCTGTTCGCCCACCTGCACGCGCTGCCGGCCAGTTTCTTCGAGCGCACCCCGGCCGGCCGGCTGGTCACCCGGCTGACGACCGACGTGGACGCCATCAACGAGGCGTTCTCCGCGGGCACGCTGACCATCTTCATGGACGTGCTGACCCTGACCGGGATCGTCTGCATCATGCTGTCGATCGACTTCCAGTTGGCGCTGGTGGCGTTGGCACTGTTGCCCCTGCTGCTGTTCCTGCTGAATTTCTTCCGCGTGCGCACGCGCGCCACGTACCGGGCGATCCGCGAACGGCTGGCGCGCATCAACGCGTTTCTGCAGGAGACGCTGTCCGGCATGCTCGTGGTTCAGGTCTTCGCGCAGGAACCCAAGATGTTCGCCGAGTTCGACCGCCGCAACCGCGACCACCGCGACGCCAACTACCTGTCGAACATCTACGAAGCCAGCCTGTTCTCCCTGGTCGAGGCCATGAGCGCCATCTGCATCGCGCTGATGTTGTGGTACGGCGCGGGCCAGGTCGGCCGCGGGCTGGTCGCCCTCGGTACGCTGGTCGCGTTCATCGAATACATGCAGAAATTCTTCGTGCCCATCCGGGAATTCAGCACCAAGTACACGACGCTCCAGTCGGCCATGACCGCCATCGAGCGCGTCTTCCAGTTGCTGGACACACCGGTTTCGATCGCGTCGCCGCCCGACGCGCACGCCCCCGCCGCGACCGAGGGCCGGATCGAGTTCGACCGGGTGTGGTTCGCGTACGAGGCGGACGAATGGGTGCTGCGCGACGTGTCGTTCAGCGTGGTGCCCGGGGAGAGCGTGGCGGTCGTCGGGGCGACCGGTGCGGGCAAGACGACGCTGAGCAAGCTGCTCGGCCGGCAGTACGACGTCCAGCGCGGGCGCATTCTGGTCGACGGCGTCGACATCCGCGAGTGGGACCTCGACGTGCTGCGCCGGCGGATCGGCGTCGTGTTGCAGGATGTGTTCGTCTTTTCCGGCGACGTCGCAACCAACCTCAGCCTGGGCCGGGAAGACCTGTCGCTCGACGACGTGACGCGGGCCGCGCGGCTCGTCCACGCCGACCGGTTCATCGCCCGGCTTCGGCACGGCTACCGCGAGCACCTGCACGAACGGGGCGCCAACCTGTCTGCCGGCGAGCGGCAGTTGCTGTCGTTTGCGCGCGCGCTGGCCTACGACCCGGCGATTCTGGTCCTGGACGAAGCCACGTCGAACGTCGACCCGGAGACCGAAGCGCTGATTCAGCAGGCGCTCGTCCGGCTGATGCAGAACCGGACCACGCTGGTCATCGCGCACCGCTTTTCGACGATTCAGAACGCCGACCGCATCCTCGTCATGCACAAGGGCCGGCTGCGCGAGGACGGCACCCACCGGGAACTGCTGGACCGCCGCGGCATCTATTGGCGCCTGTCCCAACTGCAATACCCTCACGCCGCCGCCGAGACCCCGGCCGCGGACGGATAGCGGAGCCGGTGTGAAACTCCCGGCGCGGCCGAGCGCGGCGTACTTGGCCGGACTCGTCTGTGCGGCCTGCCTGTCCGCGTGTAGCCCGCTGTACGTCCTGCGCGCCGGGTACGAAGAAGCCCGCATCCTGTGGCACCGGCAGCCGATCCGCGCGCTGCTTCAGGACGACGAGCGCATCGACGCGGCGACCCGGGAGAAGCTGCGCCTCGTGCTGCGCGTGCGCGGATTCGCCGAACGGGAACTCGGCTTTCGCGTCGGAGAGAGCTACACCAGCATCTCCCGCTTGCCGACGCCGCCGACGATCTTCGTGGTTTCCGCGGCCCCGCGGACGCGCCTGGAGCCGTACACGTGGTGGTTCCCGATCGTCGGTCGGGTCGCCTACAAAGGCTTCTTCAACGCCGACGCCGCGGCCGCGGAAGCGCGGCGTCTTCAAGCCGCGGGGTTCGACACCGCAACCCGTACCGCGGCCGCCTTCAGCACGCTGGGTTGGTTCGCCGACCCGCTGCTGCCGCACTT
Organism: uncultured Binatia bacterium (SeqCode); assembly: GCA_965200125.1. Lineage (GTDB taxonomy): Bacteria > Desulfobacterota > Binatia > Bin18 > Bin18 > Bin18. The sequence goes on from OZ241332.1 coordinate 3,430,344, forward strand.
GTTGGAGTACGACGCTCCGACCTTGGCCAACGTCGTGCTGCACGAATTGTTCCACAACACGTTCTATTTGGCCGGGGAAACGGCGTTCAACGAGTCGTTGGCGAACTTCGCCGGCCACCGCGGGGCGATCGCGTATTTCACACGCGAGCATGGCGCCGCGCATGAACACACCCGCGCTGCAAACGACGCCTGGCAAGCCGAACTGGCCGCCGCGGAATTCTTCGCCGGGGTCCGCTCCCGCCTCGACACGTTGTACGCCGCGGCGCTGAGCGATGCCGAAAAGCTGGAACGCCGCGCCGCGGTCTTCGTGCACATCCGGGCCGAGTTCGAGTCACTCACCGGGACGGCCATCGCGGACTTCCGCACGGGTGCGATCAACAACGCCGTCGTGCTGCAATATCTGACGTATCTGACCGACCTGCACGTCTTCGAACGCGCGTACCGACAGAATGGCCGGAATCTGCGGCGGACTCTGGAAGCGATCCGAAGCACCGCCGCGGAGGCGGCGCAGCCGTTCGAGGCGGTTCGGCGCCACGTCGAAGCCGCGGCGCGCGAGTCGGACTTACGCCAAAAACGCCAGCGCCGCGGCGGCGACCTCGTCTTCCCGGGCCATGAGGAAGTGGTCCGCACCCGCCACGGTCTCGACGCGCGCGGCCTCGGACATGTCGCCGGCCAGCCGGGTCAGGTCGGCGAGCGGACAATAGGGATCGTGGTCGCCGCTGACGAACAAGGTCGGTTTCGTGACCCCGCGAAGAAACGACACGTCGCGCATTCCGAGCGGGAGGGCGACGCCGATCAGGCCGTGAACCCGGTCGTCGCCCGCGCCGGCGTGCAGGCCGACCAGCGCGCCGAAGGAATAGCCGGCGACGATGACTTGAGAGACGGCTTGCCGGGCGAGTAGCGCCGCGACCGCGGCTCGCACGTCGTCCTGCTCGCCCACGCCTTCGTCGTGCGTTCCCTGACTCCGACCCACCCCGCGGAAGTTGAACCGGAGCGTCGCGATCCCCGCATCCTGAAACGCGGTCGCCAGCGCCGAGACGACGTTGTTCCGCATCTCGCCGCCGTACAACGGGTGCGGATGACAGACTACCGCGCCGCAGCGTGGCGGCGCGTCCGGGCTCGAAAACAGCCCCTCCAATTGCAGGGCATCCGGGCCGTTCCCAACCGGAAAAGTCACAGGCTGTTCCACGGTGTCCTCCTCGACGATGTGCGGTGTGGTTCCCGCCCGCCACGGGTAGGCGAAAGCCTCGCGCAACACAAGCAGAGTTCCTATTTTCGACTTTTCAACATCGTTCGACAGGCTCACCAACCAAGCTCCGGGTACCGCTGGCTCAAGACACCGCAAGCTCAGAGACGTTCCCGTCCCTAAGTTCGTTGAGCCTGTCGAAACGAACCCCGCTGTCACCTCGGCCTTCGCACGCCACCCCCGGCCCTTTGACTTTGACCCTTCGACAAGCTCAGGGCGCCGCAGGCTCAGAGTCCAGCCCGTTGAGCGTGTCGAAACGGGCAAAGAATCATCTTGCAGGTAATTCCCGAAATTTTCGCACTGAAAATTTGTATCGGGCCACACAGTCCGGTATTTTGGAACGGGCTTGGATGTCGCTCCTCTCTCGGAAAACGGAGCGGCTGGAGGAAGGGGGATGCGGTGGAACAGTGGAAGATCCAGGCAAGGGGGAGTCTCGACTTACGCGTCAGGGGACTCGCACCGTCGGCCACGCTGGCCATCAACGAACGCAGTGTGGCGCTGCGCCGCGAAGGGCGCCGCATTTCCGCGCTCGGTCTCGGACAATCGCCGTTTCCGGTGCCGACCGACGTGGTGAACGCGCTCAAGCAGCACGCCCACGAAAAAGACTATCTGCCCGTGACCGGCCTGCCCGCCCTGCGCGAGGCGGTGGCGGAATTCCATCGGCAGAAGGATCGCGTCGCGGCCCGGCCCGAGGGCGTGCTGGTCGGCCCCGGGTCCAAGGAACTCCTGTTCCTGCTGCAACTCGTCTTCTACGGCGAACTGCTCGTGCCGTCTCCGGCGTGGGTCTCGTACGCGCCGCAGGCCCACATCGTCGGGCGGACCGTCAACGTCATCCACACGACGTTCGAGGAGAACTGGCGCGTCACCCCGCGGCGCGTGGAAGAAATCTGCCGCGCCGACCCGGACCGGCCGCGCATCCTGGTCCTGAATTATCCCGGCAACCCGGACGGCGGCAGCTATGCCGCGCAAGAACTGGAAGCCCTGGCCGCGGTCGCCCGGCGCTTCGGGGTGATTCTGCTCTCCGACGAGATCTACGGACAACTGCATCACCAGGGCACGCACGTGTCGGTCGCGCGCTTCTATCCCGAAGGCACGATCATCAGTTCCGGGCTGTCCAAATGGTGCGGGGCCGGAGGCTGGCGGCTGGGCACGTTCACCTTTCCGCCGGAGCTCTCCTGGCTGATGTCGGCCATGGCCGCGGTCGCCAGCGAGACCTATACCGCGGTGAGCGCGCCGATCCAGTATGCTGCGGTCCGGGCGTTCCAGGACGGCATTACGATCGAGCGGTATCTGGCGCACGCGCGGCGGATATTGTCCGCCTTGGGCGCCCGGTGTCACCGGATGCTCCACGACGCCGGCGCCCACGTCCACGCGCCGGCCGGCGCCTTCTACCTCTTTCCCGACTTTGCGCCGTTCGCCGAGCGGCTGGCGGCGCGCGGCATTGCGGACAGCGTCACCTTGTGTGAGCGGCTGTTGGAGGAGACGGGCGTCGCCGTCCTGCCCGGCGCGGCGTTTCTGCGCCCGCGGCCGGAACTGACGGCGCGGATTGCGTACATCGGTTTCGACGGCGCCAAGGCGCTCGCCGCGAGCGAGAGCATTCCGCTCGACCACGCGTTGCCGGACGACTTCATCGACCTGTGGTGCGGCGACACGGTCGATGCCGTCCAACGCATGGCGCGTTGGGTCGCGGAGCAACGCCCGCCCAAAGTCGTCGATCTGGCGCCCCGAACGGAACGCCGGCCGGCCGTCGCGGAACTGGCGGCCGCGGCCGGCTGAGCCGTCCCGTCCACGGACCCTCTCCCCGGATCAAGTCCGGAGCAGGCTCTAGCCCTCTCCTCGGTCCTTGAGCTTGTCGAAAGGTCGTAGGGGAGGGAGAGGGGACGAAGCTCTGCCGCGGGCGATTTCGCCTTGCCTATTACCCCTGCCCCCGCCCTCCGACCCTTCGACAGACTCAAGCCCCCCATCCCAAGGGCGAGGAGTGAAGATGGGCTTCCCTGGATCTATCCCCTCTCCCCTGGTGGGAGAGGGTCAGGGAGAGGGGGAAGGGGAAGAGCCCGGGGCGAGAATCAACGGTTCACTACGGGGCGACCAATCTCTACCCGGATTCCGGTTCCCACAGGAACGATGGAGGCGAAACCGTCCCGGCCGTCACCATCGGATAGCCGCGTTTCCTTGACAGGCGAAGGATCGGCCTTACCTTCCTTCCAGTCCAAACGTCACAAAGAGTTAAGGTCGTCTTCCCACCACTCCGGAAGGACGGACCGCCTGCCGGGAGGAGATCGCGACATGGACCCGAATCGCCTGACCGAAAAATCGCAGGAGACGTTGCGCGAGGCACAAACGCTGGCCTCCAAGCGGAGCCACCAAGGGGTCGACGTCGCGCATCTCGGCGCCGTGCTGCTGGCCGACGCGGACGGCGTAGCCTCCGTGGTCATCCAGCAGGCGGGCGCGTCGCCCGACGCAGTGCGGAGCGGGTTCGAGCGCCTCGTCCAGACGCTGCCGCAGGTGTCGGGGCCGGCCGCGGGCCCCGACCAACTCTATGTCACCCCGGGCCTGTCGCGCCTGCTCGACCGGGCCGATACCGAGGCGCGCGACCTGAAGGACGAGTACGTCAGCGTCGAGCACCTGCTGCTGGCCCTGCTGAACGACGACGGCCCGGTCGGGCGCATGATGCGCGACGCCGGGCTCGGCCGCGAAGGCGTGCTCGGCGCCCTGCAAAAAGTGCGCGGGAGCCAGCGGGTCACCAGCCGCAACCCCGAAGCTACGTACCAAGCCCTGGAGCGCTACGGACGCGACCTGACGCAGGCCGCGGGGCAGGGAAAGCTCGACCCGGTCATCGGCCGCGACGACGAGATCCGCCGCGTCATTCAAGTCCTGTCCCGTCGGACCAAGAACAACCCGGTGCTGATCGGCGACCCGGGCGTCGGCAAGACCGCCATCGTCGAAGGGCTGGCCCAGCGCATCGTGAGCGGCGACGTGCCGGAGAGCCTTCAGCATCGTCGAGTCATCGTGCTCGACATGGGCGCACTGATCGCCGGCGCGAAATTCCGCGGCGAATTCGAGGAGCGGCTCAAGGCCGTGCTCAAGGAAGTCCAGACTTCCGAGGGCGAGGTGATCCTCTTCATCGACGAGTTGCACACCGTGGTCGGGGCGGGCGCTTCGGATGGGGCGATGGACGCCTCCAATCTGCTGAAGCCCATGCTGGCGCGCGGCGAACTGCACTGCATCGGTGCGACCACGCTGGACGAGTATCGCCGGTACGTCGAGAAGGACCGCGCATTGGAGCGCCGCTTTCAGCCGGTCGGTGTGGATCAGCCGTCGGTGGAAGACACCGTCTCCATTCTGCGCGGGCTGCGCGAACGGTACGAAGTCCACCACGGCGTGCGGATCAAGGACGCCGCGCTGGTCACGGCCGCGGTCTTGTCGCACCGCTACATCGCCGACCGCTTCCTGCCCGACAAGGCCATCGACCTCGTGGACGAAGCCGCGGCCCGGCTGCGCACCGAGATCGACTCCATGCCCGCGGAACTGGACGAGGCGTCTCGGCGGGTCATGCAACTCGAAATCGAGCGCGAAGCCCTGCGCAAGGAGACCGACCGCGGCTCGCAACTCCGCCTGGAGAAACTCGAAAAGGAACTGGCCGACGTCAAGGCCGACGCCGACGCGCTCCGCACGCGCTGGGAAACCGAAAAGGGCAGCATCGGGAAATTGCGTGGCCTCAAGGAATCCATCGAAGCGACCCGGCGCAACATCGAAAAAGCCGAACGCGCCTACGACCTCAACCGGCTGGCCGAACTCAAATACGGGACGCTGGCCCAACTCGAACGGGATCTGGCCGCGGAGGAGGCCGCGCTGTCCGAGGGGCCGGGGGCCGGGCGTCTGCTCAAGGAAGAGGTGGACGAGGACGACATCGCCGCGGTCGTCTCGCGCTGGACCGGGATTCCGGTCGCCAGGCTGTTGGAGGGGGAACGCGAAAAGCTGCTCCAACTCGGCGATCTGCTCCACCGGCGGCTGATCGGACAGGACGAGGCGGTGCAGGCGGTCGCCGACGCCGTGATCCGGGCGCGCTCGGGCCTCAAGGACCCGCAACGCCCGATCGGTTCGTTCATCTTCCTGGGGCCGACGGGCGTCGGCAAGACCGAACTGGCGCGCGCGCTGGCCGCATGCTTGTTCGACGACGAGGCGAACATGATCCGTCTCGACATGTCGGAGTACATGGAGAAGCACACGGTCGCGCGGCTGATCGGCGCCCCGCCGGGATACGTCGGCTACGACGAGGGCGGCCAACTGACCGAAGCGGTTCGACGCAAGCCGTACGCCGTCATCCTGCTCGACGAAATCGAAAAAGCCCATCCCGACGTGTTCAACGTCCTGCTTCAGATTCTGGACGACGGGCGGCTGACCGACGGCCACGGGCGAACCGTCGATTTCAAGAACACGGTCGTGATCATGACGTCCAACGTCGGCAGCCAGCTCATCCTCGGCTACCGGGGCGGGGCCGACGCCGAAGCCTACGACCAGATGAAGGCCGATGTGCTGGACACGCTGCAGCGGGAATTCCGACCGGAGTTCCTCAACCGCGTGGACGAGACCGTCGTCTTCCACAGCCTGGGCCGCGACGATCTGCAACGCATCGTCGAGATTCAACTCGATCACCTGCGGGCGCGTCTCGCCGAGCGGCGGATCGGCATCGAACTCACCGCGCGGGCCAAGGTGCATTTCGCGCAGGCCGGCTACGACCCGACGTACGGCGCGCGGCCGCTCAAACGGCTGCTCCAGAAGGAGATCGAGACGCAGCTCGGAAGGAAAATCATCGCCGGCGAGGTCGGCGACAACGACCGGGTCGTCGTCGACTACGACGGAAACGGGTTGGTCATCCGCACGCAGCCGGGCTGTGTGGAAAAGCCGGACCTGGATGTGAGCCCGCAGCCGTAGTCCGCCACCACGACGGGAACGAGACCGAGCGAGAAAACCGGCGAGAACGGCACGCACAAGGAGGCCCCGCGGTTCGTGTCATGGCAAGGAAACGCGTTCGTCTCCAGGACCTTCCGAAGCTCGTCGGTCAGGCCATTTTGTACGACTGCGACGGCGACCGTAGAACTCCGTCTTTCCGTGACGTTCCTTTTTATGAATAAAACACTGTTCTTTTCCTGACCGTTTTTCAATTGACTTTGAAGCCCGTTCTCACTATACAGTCCCCCCGACTTCGCCGGGGACGAACGGCCTTCCTGGCCGGATCAAACCGAAGACGACGTAGTGGGAAGGTGGACATCCATGCTGAACGACGCCGCTCGAAACATCGAGACCGTGGAGCAGCCCCCGGTCGGAATAGCACTCCCGACCGAAGCCCCTCGCTTCCGTGTCTTCAACGAGCAGCATCTCGACCGGATTCCGCAACTGCAACGCTTGTCCGCCGATCATCGCTTTCAGATGCAGGTCGTCGCCAGCGTCCTGCCCTTCCGCGTCAACCCGTACGTCATCGAAGAATTGATCGACTGGGATCACGTACCCGACGATCCCATGTTCCAACTGACGTTCCCGCAGCCGGGGATGCTCGACCCCGCGGATTTCGACACGATCGCCGACCTGCTCAGAAAGGGCGCGCCGCGCGCCGAGGTCAAAGCCGCGGCCGATGCGGTTCGCCTGCGGTTGAACCCCCATCCGGCCGAGCAACAACAACTCAACGTCCCGGTCGTCGCGGGTCAGGGCATGCCCGGCATGCAGCATAAATATCGGGAAACAGTACTCTTTTTTCCTAGTCAGGGGCAGACCTGCCACGCCTACTGCACCTTCTGTTTCCGCTGGGCGCAATTCGTGGGCATTCAGGACTTGCGCTTCACCTCGCACGATGCCGCGCAACTGCACGCCTATCTCGCCGCCCAACCGCACGTGAGCGACCTACTCATGACCGGCGGCGATCCGATGGTGATGAAGACCCATCACCTCGCCGAGTATCTGCGCCCGCTGCTCCGGCCCGAATTCGATCACGTGCAGACCATCCGCATCGGGACGAAGGCGCTGACCTACTGGCCGTTTCGCTTCACCAGCGACGCCGATGCCGACGACTTGCTGAGGCTGCTCGAAGACCTCGTCGCCGCGGGCAAGCACGTCGCGTTGATGGCCCATTTCAACCACTGGCGCGAGTTGAAGCCGCGGCAGGTCCGCGAGGCGGTGCGGCGCGTGCTGGAGACCGGCGCGGTGATTCGGGGACAGGGGCCGCTGCTGGCGCACATCAACGACGACGCCACGGTCTGGTCCCGATTGTGGCGGACCCAGGTCAAGCTCGGCGTCATCCCGTACTACATGTTCGTGGAACGCGACACCGGCGCCCGGCGCTATTTCGAGGTGCCGTTGGCTCAGGCGGCGGAGATTTACCGCCGCGCCATTTCCCGCGTCTCCGGCTTGGCGCGGACCGCGCGCGGGCCGTCCATGAGCGCCGGTCCGGGCAAGGTCGAGGTGCAGGGCGTCGCGCAGGTCGGAGGCGAAGAAGTCTTCGTGCTGCGGTTCATCCAGGGCCGGAACCCGGACTGGGTGCAACGTCCGTTCTTTGCCGCGTTCGACCCGAAGGCCACGTGGCTGGATCACTTGAAACCCGCCTTCGGCGAGTCCCGCTTCTTCTTCGAGCCGGAATATCAGGCCATGCGCGCACAGGCCGCGGCCGGCCACTGACCCCACTGCTTCACCGGGCCGCCTACTCGCGCGGCTTGAGCATCCGAATCCGCCGCACCCGCGGATGGCCGGGCGTCTCGTCGATGAAGGTGAGATGTTCGGCCTCGCACTCCGGGCATACGATCAGCGTGCCGTAGGTTGCGTGTTCGACCATCGGCGGCCAGTTTCCGTCCGCGGGCTCGCCGTAATTTCCCATCCGATACAGTTCTACCGCACACATCAGACAATGCTGGACTTTCGCCACGGGAGCCTCCTTCGCAGGGTGCCGACTGTCCAGCAGTGTCGCACTCGACCCGAAGAGGGACAAGCCCGACTCCTCCGATTCCCTTTCTTTCCCCCTTCGACCTTTCGACAAGCTCGAGGCACCGCAAGCTCAGGGACCGCAGGCTCGGGGACCGGGGAGAGGGTTCCGCTGAGAAGGGAAGAGACGAATCTGTCTGGATTCCTTTTGTACGGAAATGACGGGGGAGATGGGTTGTCTGGAAACTTGACGGTCAGAGAGCCGCGGGTTAGGACGAACGAGCCGAATCCCAAGGTACGGACTGAAAAATCATGCCGATAGCGTCGAACGGACGGTCGAAAAGTCGGGCGTTGCTCTTCGCCGGCGGCCTGTTGTTGTGGAGTGCTTCGGCGTTCGCCCAGGTCCAGGTCGGCAGCCCCGCTCCCGACTTCTGCCTGCCGCCGGCATCGGATTCGGAGACCGCCGAGGAACAGGTCTGCCTGGAAGACTTCCGCGGGAAACGGAACGTCCTGCTGCTTTTCTACATTCTCGACTTCACACCCGGTTGAACCCTGCAACTCGCAGCCGGACGGACGTCCGGTTCGGACAAGAAGCTGAACGCCGCGGTGCTGGGTATCAGCACCAACCACACCGCGTCCCAACAGGTTTTTCGTGAACAACTCGAACTCGACTATCCGCTGCTGAGCGCATTCGACGCGCCCGAAGTGGTCGAAGATTACGGGGGCTGGCTCGACCGGGACAAGCGGCTCGCCAACCGGGCCTACGTCCTGATCGATACCGAGGGTATCGTTCGCTACGTCCGCATCATGCAGAACCCCGCGGAGGTCGTTCCCCTCGGCGTGCTCCAAGACGAAGTTGCCAAGCTCGGCGCCCCCTCCGAGTCGGAACCTTCTGCATCGCCCGGTTCGGATTCCTTCCAATCCCTCCCCCCTTCGGGGCCGTCCGAATCCGGAGAGGCGCCCGCGAAGCCTACCGCGACGGCGCCCGATACGGACGTTTCTCCCACCCTCGATGCGACTCTCGGTGAACTCGCCGCGTTGGCGGCCGCGGGCGGACGGCCGACCTACCTGGGCATTTTCTACGCGACGTCCGAGCAGGAATTGCCGGGCGTCCAAGTCTTGAATGTGGTCGAGAGCAGTCCGGCCGCCAAGGCCGGAATCGAAGGCATACATGCCGGGGAACGAGACGACAAGCTGATGAAAGCGGCGCTGGTCGTGCTGACCATGTCGCCGGCCGGCCCATTCGTCATGCCGCTGGCCGTCGCCCACCAACTCTACAAGGCGCGCAACCCGCCCGGCGACGTGATCGTCGCGGTAGATGACACGCGGGTCGTCGATGCCCAGGAATTCACGCAGGCCATGCAGCGGTTCGCCCCGGGTGACCGCGTGGATTTCACAGTCGTGCGCAAGAAAGAGCCCCGCGTCGTGCGCGTCACTCTGGAAGCGGACCCCCTCTAGGGGGAACGGCCTGCCTCTACCCACTACGCGGTACTCGAGTCGGATGGGGCCGTGTGTTCAGCGGAGTTCCCGGCAGACTGCTCTATCTGAGCCCGGAAGGCGCTCACCGTATTGTTCATGAGCATGGAGAGGGTGACCGGCCCCACGCCCCCAGGCACCGGCGTGATGAATGCGGCGCGAGCGCGGGCCGCGGCGAACTCGACGTCTCCGACCCAACGGTCCCCGACCTGATTGATCCCGACGTCGATGACGGTCGCACCCTCGCGGACCCAGGCGCCCTTGATGATTTCTGGAGAGCCGGCCGCCACGACCAGAATTTCCGCGCGCCGCACGTGCTCGGCCAGCAGCCCGCGTTGTGCGGTCGCGATATGGCAGATCGTGATGGTCGCCAGCCGATCGACCAGCATCAGACTGAGCGGTTTACCGACCAGGTCGCTGTGCCCGACGATCACCGCTTCGCGGCCTTGCACGTCGATGCCGGTCGATTCCAGCAGGCGCATGACCGCCAGCGCGGTACACGAGCCGATCCGCATATCGCCGATCACCACGGCGCCTACGTTTTCCGGGTGCGTGCCGTCCACGTCTTTCTGCGGCGCGATGTGGTTGACCAGCGCCGAGCGGTGTAGATGTGCGGGCAGCGGAAGCTGCAGAATGATACCGGTCACGTCCGGGTCCTGGTTGAGCTGATCCAGGCGGCGCAGCACCTCGGCTTCCTGCACCGTATCCGGCAGGTGATACCACCGATATTCGATACCGAGTTCGCGGGCGACCCGGTTCTGCCAGCGGACGTAGATTTCAATCGCCGGATTGGCGCCCACGTAGAGACTCACCAGGACCGGGTGGCGCCCGGCCTGCCGAATCAGGCCGGGTATCTCTGCAGCCAGTTCGGCATATACCGACTCCGCGATCACCTTCCCTCTGACGATTTTTGCACTCATCGCGGTGACCGTATCATCCGGCTTGTAGTCGAGAAAGCCGAACCCCTTCGGACGACTGAAACGTCCGCGGAAATGACGAAGAAGTAGAGCGACGGCGACCGGAGAGTTGGAGCCGAGGCCGGCCTTGAGTATACTGACCGGCGTCTTATCATTCAGGGCGTCTCTCACCCCTCGGACAGTCATCCATCGAAGAACCTACAAAGTCGGCCGCGGAGTCGTGTGATGCCCTTGCTCCGCAATCTGGGCTTGCTGCTGGTGTCGTGTCTGGTGGGTCTCGTCCTGTGCGAAGGCTCCTTACGGCTCTTCTATCCGAAGTATGCCCGCTTGGCCGAGGCTCGGGCGCGCTTCGACACGATGCGGCTCTGGGCCCGCGTCCCGAATAATCGAACCACTTATCTCCACCCGGATACCGGCTCGACCCATGCCCTGTATCACAACAATCTCGGCCTCCGGCAACACCGCAATTTCAGCGCCGCCGAGCTCGCTGCCGCGACCAACGTCGGCATCTTCGGCGATTCCTTCACCGAGAACAGGAGAATGGATGCGCCGTATTCCTTGACGGAACCGTTGGATTACTTGCTGAATCGAAGCGGGGGGCGCTTCAACGTCCTGAATTTCGGGGTGGATGGCTATGGGTCGGGCCAGTCGTTGCTGCACTACGAGCACTTCCCCTACGCTGAAGACCTCGCCCACGTCTTTTATGTGTATTGTGCAAACGACCTGGAAAACCTCGCCGAGACGGGCCTGTTTGATCTGGACGAAGCGGGACGCTTGGTACGGCACGAAGCGATTCGGTCTTCCTGGTGGGTTACTCGGATGGGCAGGCTGCACCTCCCGTATCTGATCCTCGACGCAACAGGCCGACTCTCTTCGTATATGGAGGAAAGAGCCCGCCGCGACAAGCGGATGCGCGAACGGCTGGAAGCGGAAAGACGAAATGACGAGGGCTTTCGGAAACGCCACGAGAAGCGCCTAGCTATATTTCGAGGCTTGATGCGGCGGTGGAAGCAGTTGGTCGAACACAATGGGGGCCAATTCCATGTCGTGCTGCTCCCGAATCAAGATCCCGCAGCTTCCCCCCGCGTTCCCGCCATCTTACGGGAGGAAGACATCGCAACGATCAACCTCTATGACTGTTTTGGCAGCTATTACGAAGAGCACTATCAGAGGAAGACATGGAACTACTCCTCTTATCGCTTCAAGAACGACGGCCACTGGAATGAAGCGGGCAATTGGTTGGCGGCGCGGTGTCTGTATCGGGTGCTGGAGGCGGACATGCAGCTGCCGGCGTTGTCGGAGGAGACGCTGCGGGCAACGCTGCGCGGGTATTATGCGGCCTTCGGGGGATGGATGCCCGTGAACGCCGGGGAGGAGGATGGCAAGGGAGCGCGCCGCCCGTCTCTCGCGCCGCCGACTGCCGACATTCGGGAGAAATATCAGGCCCTGATCCCCCCATCAATGAACCAGTCCGCTGCTTTCAACGTGTCCCTGCGCGATGGATTCCTAGTCTATCACAAAGAGGGCTGCCGACAGGGTGACCTGACGGCCCGGTTCTTCGTGCGCGTCTTCCCGGTCGACGAAACCGACCTGCCCGAAGGCCGGCGGCGGGCCGGCTTCGAGAATAGAAACTTCTCTCGGTCCGGGCTGGTAATCGACGGCCAACGGTGCGCGGTGAAGCGGAGTCTGCCCAGCTATCCCATCCGCCGTATCCACACCGGCCAGTTCGTCAGAGTGGTGGAAAATGGTGTAGAACGTTACGTGCGCCTCTGGAGTGTCGATATCAATCCTCTCGCTGCTCGCAGAGCGAAGAGCGGCGTTGTCAGACATGCGCCTGGGCCGGATTGAGACCGGCTCGCCGGCCGTCCACAGCGCTGCGGGAGTCGTGCACGAAGAACGGCTGTGCCGAGAATCGTCAGCCGGAGTAGGATGGGATACCCCGCCGTACGAAACGTCACGCCGAAGCTGCCTGACCCCCCTCCGCGCCGGCCCGAAGGGTGCTACGCGGAGGACGATCCGACGCGTGGTCGAACCGATACCCTTTCAAGCACTGCCGGCGCTTGACTTTTGCTGAGTGGCGTGGGAGGAAGCGGCCTTCCAATGCCGCGTGCAGGAAGTGGGTAGGAACCGAACATGAAGTCTGACGCGACCCCTGTGACCGCCGGAAGGCCGTTAGCTGATACAGTCCCGCCCCCGCGGAATTCGCCCCGCATTTCTGTCTCATAGCACGGCTTCGCCGGCGCCCTATTCGTCTCGGTAGCCTGAGTCGGATTCTCAACCTCGTCCCGGACAGGGTTCCGTGGGGCGTGGCTGCGCCTCGTCTCGCGGTGGCGGCCCCGCCCCGCGGATTTTCCATCCCCCAAGACGTTCCTCTGGCTCATGGGGGGGAACAGAAACCTCCACAGCGGCAGAAGTCCGCCGGCATTGACCCAGCCGGCAAATGGCTCAGAAGGAACGCGCCGAACCGGCAACCCCAACCGGAAGAAGGACGGTGAGAAACCAGCCTAGGAAGTGAAGGGAAAGCAGGCGTCGTCGGCAGCGGCAGCGGTCCTGAGCGGCGACTGAGGTGGAAACGTAACCGGGAGGGAACGCCCTCCATTGCCCCGACCTGCGGACCGGTATCGAAGGAAAGGAGCCAACGATGGCGACACGAAGAAACAACGAGAGGGAACTAACTACAGGGGCGGATGTTCAGCTCTCATCAGACTGGACCACCGGGACCGACGCCATACCTCGGTATGGGGGGCGACAACACTCTATACGGGAGGTCAGGAGAAGAAACTGATTATCTGAGGGGGAAGAGGGCCATGACCATCCGCACGGCGTGTCTGGTGGCGTCAATTACCTGTACGGGGATGCTGGCAACGACTTCCTCCACGGCGGGGGCGCGGGTGGAAACGACGAGTTGGACGGCGGGCTGGGGCAGGACACGCTTTGGGGCGGTACGGGGGCGGACACCCTCCGTCTTCGACGAGGGAGACGTTTCGCCGGTCGGGGCGCTGGATGTCGTGAAGGACTTTTCGGGGAGCGACGGGGACGGCGACAAACTGGACCTGTCGGAATTGACGGAGACGGAGGACGGAACGGCTCTCCGGGTGGAGTCCCAGCAGTTCGGGCAAACTGGCAGTTCGACCGCCAAGACGATCGTGCAGGTGGACCTGGACGGAGATGGGGTGATGGAGACGGGCGAGGATTTCCAGTTGGAGTTGACGAGGCATCACTACCTGAGCGCGGCCGACTTCGCTTTCTGAGGGCGGCAGCGTGTCAGTCGTGGAGGTCACGGACGTTGTATTGGCCTAATGGAGCCGGGGGCGGGGGCTGGCCGGACGAAGTTTGTCTCGCGCAGTACGCGGCCCCCGCTCGTTTAGACAATCACAGACAAGACGATCCTGGAGCTTTCCCTGGCTTCCATGCCATGCTCTGGTCGAAAACCCTTCGAAAAGCCCAGGAGCCTCTTGTCAATAATTTCCAAAAATTTCTGTGCCGGAGCCTTGCAGGAACGGTGTTTTGGCAGTAGGCAGGAGGCGAAACTCATCCGCGTTACATACCAACCCGCACACGCAACCCATTTCCAAGGAGGGACGCCATGCCAGAATTCGATCTCGTGATCAAAGACGGGATGATTATCGATGGAACGCGGCTGCCGCGGTACCGTGGGGACATCGGGGTGAAAGACGGCAAGATCGCCAAGATCGGCCGGCTACAGCCGCATCAGGCCACCAAGACGCTGGATGCCGAGGGCCACATGGTGGTGCCGGGATTCATCGACCTGCACACCCACTACGACGCCCAGCTCTTCTGGGATCCGTATCTCACGATCTCCGGCTGGCACGGCATTACGTCGGTCGTGATCGGGAACTGCGGATTCGGGTTCGCGCCGACTCCGCCGGAAGACCGCGAGCGGGCGATGCTGACCATGACCCGGACCGAGGCGATTCCGTACGAGTCCATGAAGGCCGGGATGCCGTGGGACTGGGTGACGTTCCCGGAATTCCTGGACAGCGTCGACCGCGCCCCGAAAGGGCTGAACATCCTGCCCTACATGCCGATCGCGCCGCTCATGGTGTGGGTCATGGGCCGCGAGGACGCCAAGTCGGGCCGCATGCCGACCGACGACGAGCATAAGGAAATGGTGCGGCTGCTGCACGAGGGCATGGACGCCGGCGGCTGCGGCTGGTCCGCCCAACGCCTCGGCGCCGACAGCGTGCAGTGCGACTACGACGGCACACCCATGCCGACCGACATCATGCACCAGGAAACCTGCGTCGAGTTCGCCAAGGTGCTGGCAGACCGGAACGAGGGCTTCATTCAGATGACGCTCATTCCCACCGTGGCCGGCTACGAAGAAATCGAGCGGAGCTACGAACAACTGGCCGAGGCGAGCGGCCGGCCGATCCTGTACAACGTCATCCAGGCGAGCGACCGCTATCCCGAACGCCACCGCCACCTGCTGAAGTGGATCGAACGTTGCCGCCAGAAGGGCCTGCGCATCTACGCCCAAGGACTGACCACGGACGCCGGGTTCACCTTCACCTTCGAGGACTGGAACCTGTGGGACGACGATCCGGCGTGGCGGGAAGCGACGCTGGGGACGCTGGAAGAGCGGCGCTCCAAGTTGGCCGACCCGACCCGACGCGCCGGGCTGAAGAACGATCCGACCGGCGCGGTCACCAGTTCGTTCGACGAAATCCTGGTGCTCGAAGTTCAGCGCGACGACATGAAGCACTTCGAGAATCTGACCCTGCGCGAAGTGGGCGAGCGGGAGGGTAAGCATCCGGTCGATGCCATGCTCGACTTGGCGTTGGCGGACAACATGCGGACGACCTTCTACGGACCGTCGATCGGTCAGAAGACCGAACACCTCAAGGAAGTCGTCGAGCCGGACACGACGCTGTTCGGCGTGTCGGACGGCGGCGCGCACACGAAGTTCTTCTGTGGCGGCCGCTACTCGACCGAGGCGATCACGCGCATCGTGCGCGAGAACCAGATCATGAGCCTGGAGGAGGCGCACTGGCGGCTCAGCGCACAGCCCGCGGCCTGTGCGGGATTCCGTAACCGCGGCGTACTCCGCGAAGGCGCGCCGGCGGACATCGTGGTGTACGACTACGACAACCTGAAGGTGCTGCCGATGGAAGTCGTACACGACCTGCCGGGCAAGGAGTGGCGGCGCGTGCAGAAGGCCGAGGGCTATCGTGCCGTGCTCGTGAACGGCGAGATGACGTTGGAGAACGACAGGAACACCGGCGCGACCTCCGGCCAGTTGCTGCGGCACGGCGGGTGAGCCGGACCACCACAAGCGGAGCAAGAGGCACGGTCTTCTTGCTCCGCGTCCAAAGTGAACCCAACCGAAGGGCGCTTGTACGAGCGCCCTTCTTTTTCATGGGAGATGACGGACGAGACGATAGTGAGCGGCTGCTCCTCGTCATCCCTGTGAAAGCAAGGATCCATGCCCTGGATTCCTGCTTCCGAGGGAATGAGTGGGGATGACGGCTGGAGAGGATCGTCGAGTCCGTCATCCCTTCTTTGCGGATCCATACCTATGGCTAAGGGGTAGAAGGATATGGGCGGCCGGCAACGTGGCAATCTTCACGACGTGGACCACGAACTATCCCGCGAATTGGAACGGCTCGACGGTCGTTCGTACGGTTTCTACAAGGACCTGCGCGGACGCGCCTACGAGATCGGTCCCTTCACCGTTCGCTTCGACTCCATTCAGGGCGACCCGTTCGCCGCGCCCAGCCGCATTACCGTCGAGCTTCCCGCGCAGTGTATCGCGCTGCCGGATCGGGTCCATACCGGCAACGATGCCCGTCGGGCCGTTTCGGATTTTCTGCACCGTGCGCTCTTGCGCGGGTTGGCAACCTTCCGCGGTCAACCGCGCGGCCGGCAGTCCGAGGGGAACGATTCGAGGACGGGCAGACTCGGCTCCGGAAAGAGTGGTCTGTTGGAAATCGCGGCCGTGGGTCAGCAGGTGCTGGAGCGCACCGCGGTCACGATCACGGCCGACGGCGGGGTGCGGATTCGGCTGAGCGTCGGGTTGCCCGCGGCCGGCCGGCGGATTCTCGGGCGCGCGGCCGCCCAGTTGCTGACTCGGCGGCTGCCAGCGGTGCTCGACCGGCTGTGCGACGAGTTGGATATCGTGGCCCTCGATCGGCACATCGCCAGGATCGAAGATCAGGTCGCGTTACGCGCCCAACTGGCCCATGCGGGTCTGATCGCCTTTCTGGCAGACGACAGTATCCTGGCGCGGCGCAGCGGAGCGGACGACCGACCCATGCCCGACGCCGTCCCGTTCGAAGCGCCGGACAGCTTGGCCTGTGAACTCGCCGCGCCGCACGCCGGGCGGCTGCGCGGCCTGGGCATTCCCGCGGGAGTCACGCTGATCGTCGGTGGCGGCTACCACGGAAAATCCACGTTGCTGGCCGCGGTCGCCGGCGGCGTTTACGACCATATCCCCGGCGACGGCCGCGACCGCTGCGTGTCGGTGGCGACCGCGGTCAGCATCCGCGCCGAAGACGGGCGGTCGGTCCGCGGGGTGGATCTGCGACCGTTCATCAACGCGCTGCCCCTCGGCCGGCGGACCGACCGATTCCATACGGACGACGCGTCCGGCAGCACCTCGCAAGCCGCAGCCACGGTCGAGGCGCTGGAAGCCGGCGCTACCGCGCTGCTGATCGACGAGGACACCGCGGCCACGAATTTCATGATCCGCGACGCGCGGATGCGCCGCTTGGTGCCCGAGGACAAGGAACCGATTACGCCCTATCTCGACCGGGTCCGGTCGCTGTGGACCGAGCAACACGTCTCGTCCGTACTGGTCGTCGGCGGCGCAGGCGACTATCTCGACGTGGCGGACACCGTGATCCACATGGATGCCTACCGGCCCAAGGACGTCACGCGCCGCGCACAGGAGATCGCGTCCGAACTGCCCCGGAAATCGCCCGCCCCGCCCGCGGTTGCGGACTGGCCGGCGCCCGCTGTGCGCGTACCCGATCCGGCGAGCCTCGACCCGAGCCGCGGTCGTAAGGCCGCCCGCGTGCGCAGCGTGAAGACGCGGGCGATCGAGTTCGGGACGCGGGAAATCGACGTCTCGCTCCTGTTCCAACTGGCCGACCCCGCGCAATGCCGCATGATCGGCGACGCGCTGCTGCGGTGTGCGCGCGGGCTCTGCGACGGCAAGCGGAGCGTGCCCGAGGTGCTCGACCGGATCGACGCCGAAATCGAACGGAACGGTCTGGATGCGATTGCCGAACAGGGGTTCGGCGACCGCGCCCGTGCGCGGCGGTTCGAGATCGCCGCGGCCCTCAATCGGTTGCGCGGCCTCCGCCTCGTCGGGAACGAAGGATAGGGCTGCGCGCCCGCGGACACCGCTCCCTTCCCTCATGGAGCCCCCAATCCCGTCCGCGGCCGGCCGCGTCGGCCTGCCGACCAGACTGTTCTACGGCATCGGCTCGGTATCCGAGGGCACGAAGAATACCGTCTTCAACGTCTTCCTGCTGTTCTATTACAACCAGGTGCTCGGCCTGTCCGGGACGCTGAGCGGCGTCGCGATCTTCATCGCGTTGTGCATCGACGCGGTGACCGATCCGCTCGTCGGTTCGGTGTCCGACAACTTCCGCTCGCGCTGGGGCCGCCGACATCCGTTCATGTACGCATCGGCGCTGCCGATGGCGGTCTGCCTGCTGCTCCTGTTCCGTCCGCCCGAGCTCGGGCAGACCGGTCTCTTTCTCTGGTTGTGCACCTTCGCCGTCGGGGTCCGGGTGTCGATGACCTTCTATGCGGTGCCGAGCGGGGCGATGCTGCCCGAACTCTCGCCCGCGTACGACGAACGGACCGCACTGGTGAGCTACCGCCTGCTGTTCGGCTGGCTGGGCGGCCTGACCGCGTCGGTGCTGGGCTATTTCCATTTCTTTGCGCCATCCGCGACGTTTCTCGACGGACGCCTCGACCCTGCCGCGTACGCGGGGTTCGCTCTGGTGTGCGCGGCCATGATCGCCGCGGCGATTCTGGTCTGTGCGCTCGGCACGCACCGGCTGATCCCCGGTTTGTACGCCCCCGGGGGAGGCGCGGGGCCGGCGTCCGCGGGCCGCACGTTCGACTGGCAGCGTCTCGCCGGCGAACTGCGCGCCGCGTGCGCCAACCGCTCGTACCGCATGTTGGTCATCGGCGCGGTGTTCACCGCCGGCGGACGCGGCTTCAACGACGTGGTGTGGTTGTACATGAACACCTACTTCTGGGGCTTCACCACGCACGAGATCGGGTTGCTGACCTTCGGGCTGTTTCTGTCCGCGGTGCTCGCGTTCGTAACGGTCCGTCCGCTGGCCGAGCGGTTCGACAAGCGGCGCGTCGCCCTGGGGCTGGCCGCGTTCGCCATTTTCTTCGGGCCGCTGCTGGTCTTCCTGCGCCTGCTCGGGCTGCTGCCGGCCAACGGCCACCCGACCCTGTTACCGCTCATTGCCGTCCACGTGATTCTGATCGTCGCCGCAGTCGTGGCGATCGACATCCTGATTCCGTCCATGATCGCCGATTCCGTGGACGAGAGCGAAATCGACACCGGCAAACGCCAGGAAGGCGTCTTCTTTTCGGCGATCACCTTCAGCGCCAAGGCGGCCTCGGGCGTCGGCGGATTCCTGGCCGGCGTGATCCTCGACCTGATCCGCTTTCCGACCCAGGCCGAGCCCGGCACCGTGGCCGCGGACAAAGTCTTCACCTTGGGTTTGGCCGTCGGGCCGGGGCCGATGGTGCTGTTCTTGTGTGCGATGGTCTTTCTGTTCCGCTACCGTTTGACCCGCGAGCGGCACGTGGAAATCGTCCGCGAGTTGCAGCAACGCCGGGCGCAGGCGGTCGGTTCGGAATAGACAGGGGGAGGGCCGGGGAGGGGGGTCTCCGACATTCCCCCGAGTCGCCAACCTAGGCGTTCTGCCCGGTTCACTATAAGTTAACCGACGCCTATCCAGACTGCCCGCGTTCGTGTCCGAGTCGAGAAGGAGAAAGAAACGTCGTGGAATTCAGCAAGAACATCCTGTGTATCGGTGCGGGCTACGTCGGCGGGCCGACCATGTCCGTCATCGCGGCGCATTGCCCGCAGTACAAGGTCACGGTCGTCGATATCGACCAGGCCCGGATTGCGGCGTGGCGTAGCGACCGGCTGCCGATCTACGAGCCGGGGCTCGACGAGGTAGTCAAACGCGCGCGCGGGCGCAATTTGTTCTTTTCGACCGACATCGGCCCGGCGATCCGCGCCGCGGACGTCATTTTCGTCGCCGTCAACACGCCGACCAAGACGTTCGGCCACGGTGCGGGCCGCGCCCCGGACCTACGCTATTGGGAAGATACGGCCCGCCATATCCTTCACCACGCCGAGCGCGACACGATCGTGGTGGAAAAATCGACGCTGCCGGTCCGCACCGCGGAAGCCATGTTGCGCATCCTGAACGCGAACACCGGCGGTATCCGCTTCGAGGTGGTATCCAACCCGGAATTTCTGGCCGAGGGTAACGCCATCCGCGACCTGGAAAACCCCGACCGCATCCTGGTCGGCTCCAGGGAGACGCCGGAGGGGATTGCGGCGCGCAAGGCAGTCGTCGACATCTACGCCAACTGGGTCCCGCAGCAGAAGATCATCGAATCCAACGTGTGGAGTGCCGAGCTGGCCAAGTTGGCGGCCAACGCGCTGCTGGCTCAGCGCGTGTCGTCCATCAACGCGCTCTCTGCGCTATGCGAAAAGACCGGCGCCGACGTCGACGAGGTGGCCCACGCGGTCGGCCGGGACGGGCGCATCGGCTCCAAGTTCCTCAAGGCCGGCCCCGGGTTCGGCGGCTCCTGCTTCAAGAAGGACATTCTGCATCTCGCGTACATTTGCGAAATCTACGACTTGCCGGAGGCCGCGGCGTACTGGACGTCCGTGGTGGACGTCAACGAGTGGCAACAGCGCCGCTTCGTACGGGCCATCATGCAGTACATGTTCGAGACGATCTCAGACAAGCGTATCGTCGTGCTGGGCGGGGCCTTCAAGGCCGACACCGGCGACACGCGCGAGTCCCCGGCGCTGTTGATCGTACGCGGCCTGCTCGACGAGCGGGCGCAGGTCGTGCTGAGCGACCCGCGCGCGTTGGACAATGCGCGCGCTGCGCTCCACGACCTCGGCGACGCCGTAGCGTTCGAGCCCGACCCGTATGCCGCGGCCGACGGCGCCCATGCGCTGGCGGTCGTGACCGAATGGGAGGAATACCGCACGCTCGACTACGCGCGCATCCTCGCCGGTATGCACCGGCCGGCGTTTCTGTTCGACGGGCGCAACATTCTCGATCACCCGCGCCTCTTCGAGATGGGCTTCAACGTCGTGCCGATCGGCAAACCCGCGCTCACGCATTTCTGAACATCAGACCCATCCCCGCCGATCGATTGACGGCGCAGACGACGATGTTTCTGTACTTTGAAAGAATTCCGGCCCTGACGAAGAAGGGATTGAGACGGGATGTAGGGGCGACGCATGCGTCGCCCCTACGAGAAAGGAACGGGTCAGGTTCGAAGGGACCCGTCTGGGAAACCGGGAGCAGGTCGGCCTAGAGTGAAGACAACGCGGGTAGCACTTCGCGGTTGAAGAGTTGGTCGTGCAGCGTCAGGTGGAAGCACTCGATGCCCAGGCGGTAGAACTCCTGCATCCGCCGCAAGATCGTGTCCGGGCTGCCGATCAGCCGACTGGCGTAGCCCTCGTTCGAGTCCAGCATGGCGAGCCGGTCGTCTTTTTCCGCCCACATGCCGTGTGCGCCGCTGACCCGCCGCGCACGGCGTTCCAAGAGGCCGGGATCGACGGCCGCGGTCATGGCGGCGACTTCGGCCTCGGCTACGGCGTCCGTCGGGCGGCAGAGCGGAATCGCGTAGAGCGCGAAGCGGACGCGGCGCCCGGTCCGCGCCGTCTTCTTGCGGACCCGTTCGAGAATGCCGGCGATCTTCTCCGGCGGCCCGCCGTTCAGGAACATCCAGTCCGAATGTCGGGCGGCCAGCGTCAAGGCTGCCTCCGATTGCCCGCCCTGGAACACCTCCAGCGGCCCGCGTGGCCGCGGTTCCAGCCGCAGGCCGGCGACGCGGTAGAAGCGGCCCGCAAACGAGAATTCCTCATGCGTCCAAGCGCCGCGCAGGACCTGGATGAATTCGCTGGTGCGGGCGTAACGCTCGTCGTGTTCGAGCAACTCGACGCCGTACATGCCGAACTCGGCCTCGTGCCAGCCCGAGGTGACGTTGATCGACCAGCGGCCGTTGGTGAGACGGTCGAGCGTGGCGCTCCACTTGGCAATCGGGCCGGGCAGGAAGAAGCCGGGGTGAATCGCGGTAATCAGGCGGATGCGCTCGGTGTGCGCGGCGTAGAAATCGGTCATCGCCAGACAGTCGTACGACGAACCCTCGATCTCTTCGCCCGTTCCCCACCAGCGCTGCGCCACCAGCAGATAATCGATGCCGAGGGCTTCGGCCTTGCGAACCGGGGCCAGCAGACGTTCCATCAATGCCGCGCCCGACGGCTGTACCCGGGTCGGCGCCCGCGTGGCCGTAGCCTCGTGCGTCAGATCCTGCACCGAGAGCGCGGTCGGCGCCCACGTGCACGTTTTCACCGCGGCCATACGCGAAACTCGGAGGGCAATCTGGGTGCCGCCTGGACCCGCCGCAGTTCGGCGTGGACCGCTCCGTTTTCACAGCGCGCGACGACGTAACCACCGGCCGCGAACGCGCCGGCGTTGACGACCGGGGTTCGGCCGATCACTCCCACGCCCGAGGATTCGTGGATGTGGCCGGTAATACACAATGCGGGTTGGCGTTCGCGGATGAATTGGCGGACGGCCGGGCTGCCGACCGGGCGTCCGTCGCGCAGCCGGTCGGTCGCGGTGGCGTACGGCGGCGTGTGACACACCAATATCTCACAGGCATGGGCGGGCACGTCGCGGACGGCTTCGCCCAAGTGGTGCCACAACTCTTCGTCCGCGTATTCCAGCGGGGTGTGAAACGGGGTGAGATTGGACCCGCCGCAGCCATAGACGGCGACCTCGCCGTAACGGCGCGAGGCACGGTGCAGGCTCACCCCTTCGGCGTGTAGAAACGGAATGACCTCGGGGCGGTCCACGTTGCCGGGTAACGCCAAGACCGGCGGGCCGAACGCTTGCGCGGCGCGGATGACGGTGCGCGCGGCGGCGACGCCTCCGAAGTTGGTCAGATCGCCGGACAGCACGATCAGGTCGGCCGCCCGTAGCTCGGCCTCGATCGCCGTCATCCGGTGCGTCGCCATGTGGATGTCGCCGAACGACACGATGTGCATGGGAGCGTCTCTCCGAGGCGAATGCGCCGCGGACCGTAGGGGATTCCCGATAGCGGGTCAACGGAAATGGCGGTGGGGGCGTGTCCAGGTTTGCCGTCCGCCCTCTCCCTAACCTTCTCCCGGAGGGAGAGGGGATTGAAAGCAAGGGTCTCTCCCTTCAACCTTTCGACACCCTTCGACAAGCTCAGGGACCGCAGGTTCAGGGGCCGAGCTCAAGGCACCGTAAGCTCGGGGACCACAGGCCCCCCAACCAAATTCAGAGTGACCCGGCTTGGGGACTCCCAGGAGAGGGAAGTCCTCAAATCGATATACACCCGCGGCCCCGCCGCCCTTGCAAAAGCCGCGGGAATCAGGACATAGTACGCACTCGTTGCCGAATGGTGGTGCATGCCGAGGAACATCCGATCGAAGGTGCTCGCAATCGGTCGTCCGTTGCGAGTGGAAGTCGAGTTGAACGGCGACTGGCTCGAACGCTTGCGCGGCGTGCTGCACGAAATGGGTGACGGCGAGACGTCATACCCGCTCCACCGCTATCTCGAAGAACTGCTGGAAGCGGACATCGTCTATCGCGAGGGCCACGCCCGGCATCAGCCGCGGTTCGTCGAACGCGAGGCGCTGGTCCGCTGGGTCCGCGAACAGCACCGGCTCGCCCCGCGGGCCCAGGCGCAGAAGCGCTGACGGGACGGGCCGGGGACGCGCACTCCGCCCGCACGAGACACGATCTTCCAGTGTGAGCGAGAGAGTCGGCAACGGCCGGCTCAGCCCGCATGAACCTGCACAATCTGCGTATCGTTCTGGTCCGGCCCAAGCATTCCGGGAACATTGGTGCCGCGGCGCGTGCAATGCGGAATTGCGGGGTCCGCGACCTGCATCTCGTGAATCCGGCCCCGATAGATCGGAACCTCGCCGACGCGCTAGCCGTCCACGCGACCGACGTACTGGAGACCATGCAGACGCATACGTCGCTGCGCGCCGCGGTCGGCCCGTGCGGGATGGTGGTCGGGACGACCTGCCGGACGGGCTTGTATCGGGAGGACGCCGAGCCGCTCGAAGCCCGGGTGCCGGAAATCGTCGCGCGTCTCGGCACCAATCGGGTCGCCCTCGTGTTCGGGCCGGAAGATACCGGGTTGACCAATCGGGACCTCGACTGCTGCCACACCCTGCTGACTATTCCGACCGATCCTGCGTGCGCTTCGCTGAATCTGGCGCAGGCGGTACTGTTGTGCTGTTACGCCGTGTACCGGGCCGCGTCAGAGCCCGTGTCCGCTTCCCCCACAGTCCTGGCCACGGCCGAGCGGCAGGAGTTGATGTACGAAAAGTTGCGCGCCGCGCTCTTGCGGGTGGACTTTCTTCCGCGCGACAACCCGGACCACATCATGCTGGCCCTGCGGCGGCTGTTCGGGCGGGCCGGGCTGGAAGACCGCGACGTCCGTATTCTGTTGGGCATCGCCCACCAGATCGAGTGGTACGCGGAGCGGGGCTGGCAGTCCGCGCCGCCGGCGATGGCGGGTGCGCCGTAACGCAGACAACGCCCCGCGGGTGAGCACCGACCGTGGCCCAGATCATCGAACTTCGCCGACAGCGGGCAATTCGGCATCGTGAACGGCAACAGGTCGCGGCCGCGCGGTGCGTGGAGATTCTGGAATACAGCCTGCACCACCATGTCGACGCGTTGGCCCGCGCCCCACTAGACGAATGGCCGGCGCGCGCCACCAAGATTCGTCAGCTCGGGGAATTGCTGGAATATTCGACCCATCTGATGGCGGCTCGGACGCTTGGGTGATTCCGTCCGATCTCCCTCCGAAGCCGAAAGAAAGGAGCGGCATGCCGACAAAAGCCTCGACCACGACGAAAGCCAGCGCAGCGAAGAAACGCCCCGCGGCCAAGAAGGCGCCCGCCGCCAAGCGCAAGACGCCGGCGAAAGCGACGGCCGAGACAGGTGACGTGGCGACGCAGGAAGCAATTCTCCAGTTGAAGGCGCGGGTGGAGACCCTGGAGGAGAAGCTGTGCGGACAACTCGCCGTGCTCGTCGCCGCGGTGGAAGAACTCCGGACGGCGCGGCCAGACACGCAGGGTGCTGCCGCCCGGAACGCGGAGGCGGGCGAAGCGCGGCTCCAGGAGGCGCTTCAGCAGCACGTCGAGCAACACATCGAGCCGTTGTCGGCCTTGCTGCGGAGGGTCGATGAGCGGGTCGGCTTCATCGGCAACCGTCTGAAATCGTCCGGCGGCGGGGGGCCGGGACGCAACAAGACGTGGCGCCGCGATCAAGCCGGCAACGCCCGGGCACGCAGCCAGAACGGCCAGCGGCAAGGGCATCACGGGCAGCCCCCGCCGCCGAGCCAGAATTGGACGCCGCCCTCCGCGGAATCCATCAAGGGACTCTTTGCGCCGCGCCGGATGGGTCTGGACCATCTTGCGGCGCACGACGACGAGGAATAGCGGATGGGGATGTGGGCGACCGCCCGGGTGGCGGCAGTCGGGCGTTAGTCGATGGCGTGCGGGTCGGCACGCAGGGCGATGTCGCGGAGGAACGCGTTCAGCCGTTTCTTGTCCCGTTCCAGGGCGAGAAAGAATTGCGTAGCGTCGGGCAGGTCCGGGTCCCAGAAGATGGCCTGCTCGTTGTAGCGTTGGGCGAGCGCCTGACTCTCTTCCAGATCCTGCACGACGCGGTCCCAGTGGTTGCGTCCGGTGGTGGGTGGCGCGTCTTCTTCGACGCATTCCCCGCCCAACTCAGTCACTTTGTCGGAAAGACGTTGGGCGATGGCCTTCTGCTCGTCGGCCGCGGCCCGCAACTGATCCTTGCCCGCTTGGTGAGGCGAGAGTTCGGCATGGGCGTGCAACTGTCGGACGAGGCGGCTCTCGGCGCGATGATTCGACACCAATTCGGGGACCAGCAGGTGCGGGTCTTTATGCTGCGGCTCTTCGGAACCCGCCAACCACTGCCAGAAACCCATAGCATTCACCGGGGGCGGAAGTAGCCCGCGGGGTCGGGCTTGTCAAGGTTATGAAGCCTTTCATCCTCTCTCCCCCCGGGTAAGGGGGAAATTCAGGGGGATGACCTACAAGATGGTCCTGGAAGTTTCCCTGACTTGTGTCTCGCGTCCCCTGGTTGAAAACCCTTCGACCTTTCGACACCCTTCGACAGGTTCAGGGACTAGGCTCAAAGCGTCGTAAGCTTAGGAGTCTTCCCGTCCCTAAGTTGGTTGAGCCTGCGATGTGTTGAGCTTGTCGAAACATCGAAACGAACCCCGATGTCACCTCGGCCTTCGCACCCCACCCCCGGCCCTTCGACAAGCTCAGGGACTACAGGCTCACTAACTGAGCGCAGGATCCAGCCTGTTGAGCTTACTCCAGGAACCTACGGTGCCTTGAGTGTGTCGAAAGGTCGAAGGAGATCGAAACGGGCGCAGGATCCTCTTGTAGGCAATTCCCAAATCCAGTAACCGCCCCCCACGCGCTTCCTTCTCGGCCGCCCGTAGGGTATGATGCCTTCCACGTCTTCACCCAAAAGGAAAGCATCAGCATGGCACGGATCACCGTCGAAGACTGTCTGGCACGTATTCCGAATCGGTTCGAGCTCGTCATCGTGGCGTCCCGGAGAGCCAAGGACCTGCTCAAGGGTGCGCCGCGACTGGTTGACGCAGACAACAAAGAGGTGGTGACGGCACTGCGCGAGATTGCCGCGGGCGAGGTGTGGAAGGAAGAGGCGCAGGAAGCCATCGAAGAAATGTAGCGCCGGGCGTCGCCCGCGTTTTCCGACTGCGAGCGAATCCGCTATTATTTCCGCCTTCCGCCCGGTGTCCCGGAATCATCGTCCTTCCTCCCTTCGCCGAAGCATTGCTCGGCTTGGTGGCCGGCACGGCGTCCGTCCTTCGTGAAGTGCAACGTTTCGTGTGACGATACGGTTGTCATGACGCGCCAGGCAAAATCGAATCCCGCGGTCCCCGAACCGATCCAGCCCGAAATCACGCCCGATCCCGCCGGCGCGCACGCCGCGGAACCCGACCCGCTCCGGACGCTCGGCCCCGCGCCGACCGAGACGCTCGACGATACCGCGGAGACGGCCCTCGTTCCGAGCGACTCGCTGAGCCGCTACTTGGCCGAGATCCGCCGCTACGCCCTGCTCACGCCCGAGGAAGAGCACGAGTTGGCCGTCCAGTACAAGGAATACGGCGACGTGCAGGCCGCCTACCGGCTGGTGACCGCCAACCTGCGGCTGGTGGTCATGATCGCGCGGGGCTATCAACGCGCGTTCCAGAATCTCATCGACCTGATCCAGGAAGGCAACGTCGGGCTGATGGACGCGGTGCGCAACTTCGACCCCTATCGCGGGGTGCGTTTTCCGTCGTACGCCGTCTGGTGGGTGCGCGCCTACATCATTCGCTACATCATGAACAACTGGCGGATGGTCAAGCTCGGCACGACTCAGGCCCAGCGCAAACTCTTCTTCAATCTGAAGAAGGAGAAGGACCGGCTCGAAGCCGAGGGATTCACTCCCGCGCCGAAGCTGCTGGCCCAGAACCTCGGCGTGAAGGAACGCGAGGTGGTCGAGATGGAGCAGCGCATGGCCGGCCGCGACCTGTCGGTCGATGCGCCGATCGACGCCGAAGACGAGTCCGCGACCTTTCTCGATTTTCTGGCCGACCCGACCGCGAACGTGGAGGACGCCGTTTCGACCTCCGAGTACCGCGGCATCATCGGGCGGAAACTCGCCGCCTTCGCCAAGACGCTGGAAGGCAAGGAAGATGTGATCTTCAATCAGCGGCTGCTGGCCGAGGAGCCCCTCACTCTGCAGGAGATCGGGGACCGCTACGGCGTCACCCGCGAGCGGGTGCGCCAACTCGAAAGCCGGCTCAAGCGCAAGCTCAAAGCCTATCTGGTCAGCGAACTGCCCGACCTGACGGACGTCGACATCGCCCCGAGCGACCGGGGGTGAGCCCGCCTCCATGTTGCCAGAGCGAGGAAAGTCGGCTTACAATGAACGTCGTGCAAGAACTGAGCGCCGGAATGGCCGTGATCGGGAACGAGATCCTGTCCGGCAAGACGGTCGATACCAATTCGTCGTTCCTGGCCAAGGAACTCCGCCGCATCGGCGTGACCCTGCGGCAGATTGCGGTGATCCCGGATGAATTGCCGATCATCGCCGATACGGTGCGCGATTTTCACGGCCGTTTCGACCTCGTCTTCACCTCGGGCGGCGTCGGCCCCACGCACGACGACATTACTATCGAGGGCGTGGCTATCGCCCTGGACCGCAAGGTCATCCGACATCCGCAACTGGAAGCAAAACTGCGCGCCTACCTGAACGGCCGGCCGGCCAACGACGCCTATCTGAAGATGGCTGAAGCGCCGGAAGGGGCCGAATTGATCGCCGACGGCGGGGTGCGCTTCCCGACCGTCAAGGTCGAAAACGTTTACGTCCTGCCCGGCATTCCGGACATCTTCCAGCAGAAGTTCCTGGCCCTGAAGGGCCGCTTCGCGGTCGATCCGTACCATCTCAAGGTGCTGTACACGCGCGAATACGAGAGCGTGGTCGCCGGGTTCCTGAACGAGACGCTGCGCGCGTTTCCCGATCTGATGTTAGGGTCGTATCCCAGGAACGACGACCCGGAATACCGGGTGAAAATCACGCTGGAATCCAAGGACGCAGGCTACGTCGAACGCGCGTTCCGACATTTGCTGACGTTGCTCCCGCGGGAGTGTGTGGTCAAAACCGAAGGGTGAGGAGGAGGTCGTCATGGGAAAAACGTTACGTATCGGGTTGAGCGCGGGGCTGCTGGTGGTCCTGTTGAGCGTGCCGGCACGCGTGTCCGCGGACTATTCGGGAGACGCCGGCACCGGCGCGGCGACCGTGGCCGCCAACGTCTTCTACATCCCCGCCAAGCTGACGTATGCCACGCTCGGCGGCATTACGGGCGGGCTGGCGTATCTGCTGACCGGCACCAATAAGGAGATTGCCGAGCGGGTCTGGAAGCCGTCCATGGGCGGGGATTACGTCGTCAAGCCGAGCCACATCCGGCGCGAGGAAACCCTGTATTTCAGCGCGCCGATCCCCCCTGCCGACGATCCTGGGTTGGCCGAACAGCCGTTCGAGCAGCCCCTGCAGTAAACCGTGTGAGCCGGACCCGAAGCATGGGTCCGGCTCACACGCGGATCTCCGACGTAGAGTGACGAAGCCCCGCGGGCAGTACGGTCCGCGGGGCGGGATGGACCTATGCGGCGCGTACTGGCGGGTTCGGCGGTCGTGCTTCTGGTCGGCCTGGGGCTGTTCGTAGGCGTCCGATATTATCACCTGCGTTCCGCGGCGCTCGACTGGGAAGGGCCGGTCCCCGACATCCTCACCGAAAAGCTGGAGAAGCAGGCCGATACGCTCAGTGTGGCGTTCACCTCACGGATCGACGCCCCGTTGCCGGCGATCTGGGACGCCTTTTCCCAGCCGGAACGGAGCGCCGAGTTCAGCGACACCGTCCGCGTCGCGCGGCTGCTCCGAGCGGAGGAGAACCGCAAGCTGGTCCTGTTCGAGATGACGCTGCTCGGCCAGCCGCAGCGCCTCAGCCTGGAATTCACCTTCGTGCCAGGCGAGCACTTGGTGCGCATCAGAAGCGTCGAGAGCCAACTGAGCGACATCCGAGCCGAGTATCGGTTCACGCCGTCGCCGGACGGTCGCAAGACGCTGTTGACATACACCGGCACGATCCGAGACAAGGCACGCCTGCCTGTTCCGCTGGCGTTGCAAAAGAGCGCAGCGAGAGAGAGTTTCGTCTCGACGGTGCGGGCATTGAAGCGCAGTCTCGCACAGCCGGGCAGCGTAGAGGCAAGCCCGTCAAGCTCGGTCCCCGAGATTACGACGCCTTGAGTTTTTTGAAGGGCTGAAGGATCGAAACGAACACCGAGAGGACTCCTGCTCTCCCATGCTGCCCCCGCCCCCGGCCTTTCGACAAGCTCAAAGACCTTCCCACCCCCAAATTCGTTGAGCCTGCGATGTCCTGAGCTCGGTTGGTGAGCCTGTCGAACCATGTCGAAGGATCGAAACGCCCCCCGACGTCATTTCGGCCTTCGCCCCCTACCCCCGGCTCTTCGGCAAAGTTCGACCTTTCCATAGGCTTAAGACACCGCGGGCTCACCAACCAAGTTCAGGCAGCCTTGCTTTGCATCGTAGGAGCGACCGGTCGGTCGCCTCTCTGGCCGCTGTGGGGCCGGGAAGGGGCATGTTTCCTCTGGATTCCCGTTTTCACGGGAATGACGAGGGGAGGCGGGAATGGCAGGGAAGGGACGGATAGACGGCGAGATGGAGGGGCGGCTAAGGATCGGTCTCGTCGGGGGCGGGCGTATCCGTGGCCGATTCGGCCTCGTTCGCGGCGGCCATGACTTCGGCCTTATGGGCGCGCAGAAACTCGGCTACGCCAGTGGACCCCCGCAGGATGATCTCGGTGTACGCCACTTCCGCGTCCGCCGCTTCGGCCAGCGCGCGGTGGTAGGCGCCCAACGCGGCAACGAGGTCGGTGTGTTTCTCCGGCACGACGTCCAGGGTCTCGGTCAGACATGCGTTGATGCCTTCCGCCAGCCGGTTCAGCGTCTCCTGCCGGTCGTCGCCGACCGTTTCGGACACCAACTCCTGCCACAGCACTTCGACCGCATATCGCGCCGGGTGCTCCCGCCGGAGCCCGGCGCTGAGTTGGTAGAGTTGGTTGGCGAGCGGCTGCCAACGCGGCGGGCGTTTGCGGGAGACCAAGGCGTTCGCCTTGAGGAGCCGTTGGTGCAGGACGGGCAGGCCGTAATGATCGCTCAGCAGGCGGATGATCGTGTCGAACTCGACCGAAGTGACGTGTGCCATGTGCCGGAGGATATTGGCAAAAACCCGGGGGGCGGACAATCCCCGGTGGGGGTTCTTGCTCGGTTAGTGCTTCGGTTTCCAGGTCCTGGGATGACTTTCCATTTCGGGGGACCCTCTCCCTAGCCCTCTCCCAGAGGGAGAGGGGATTAAGAGGGGAGGGAAGGGGGGTTAAAGGAGATTTTGAATTGATGGCGCGGCTCTTGCCCGTTCGGGTTTTCCCGGCGGCCCGACTTGGGCTAAGAGAGCGAGGAAGTCGTCGGACGCGGAACGGTTTCGGGGAGGTCGCGCACCACCATGACCGATCACGAAAAGATACTGGAACTCATCCATCTCAAGGATCGGGCGCCGTTCGTCCTCGACGACCGGACGACGGCGCTGCTCGTGATCGACATGCAGCGGTACTTCGTGAGCCCGCACTACCCGCTGATGCGGACGTTCGAAAAACTGGTGCCCGGGGTCAGCGCCGGCTATTGCGAGCGCGTCAACGCGAGCGTCATTCCGAACGTCCGGCTCCTGCTGGATTGCCTGCGCGCCAAGCGCATGCCCGTGGTCTACACCGCGATCGGGACCGCGCTGCAAGCCGGCCAGGATTTGAATCCGATGTGGAAGGCGCTGGACCGCCTCAGCCTCGATACGGTCGGCGAGCGGATGTTTCCCGCGGTGGACGAACCGAGTTGGCGAATCGATGACAGCGTTGCGCCGCAGCCGGGGGAGATGGTCCTCAACAAGACGTCGAGCGGCACCCTCAATTCGACCATGCTCGACCAGACGCTGCGGAACATGGGCATCGAGTCGGTGCTGGTCTGCGGGGTGACCACGGACGTGTGCGTCGAAACGACCGCGCGCGACGCGGCCGACCGCGGCTTCGACGTGACCATCGTCGAAGATGCGTGCACGGCCTTCAGTTCCGA
This sequence comes from uncultured Binatia bacterium (SeqCode), assembly GCA_965200125.1. GTDB lineage: Bacteria > Desulfobacterota > Binatia > Bin18 > Bin18 > Bin18. The sequence goes on from OZ241332.1 coordinate 3,461,944, forward strand.
CCTGCACCGTGCGGCGCTTCAGGCGTTCAGCTATGCGTTCGGGCGCGTGCGGAACACCCGGGTGGTGATCGACGCCCTCACCGCGGCGGGGCGGCCATGAAAGCTCTCGTCTTTTCCGAGGCCCCGGACCCCAACGCCCCGCCTGCGCCGGATTTCCTGCCGGGCTTGGCGCATCTCCGCCTGCGCGACGTTCCCACCCCGGATTTGCCCAACGAACGCTGGGTCGTGGTCAAGAGCCGCATCGCCGGGATTTGCGGCAGTGATCTCGGCTTTCTGCAGTGGAAACCCATGCCGTCGGCCGAGCCGTATTTCGCGTTGCCGATGACTCCCGGACACGAACTGTTCGGAGAGGTCGCCGCGGTCGGCAAGCGCGTGCGCGGGCTGCGCGTCGGCCAACGGGTAACCATTGATCCCACGCTTGGCTGCCGCGAACGTGGCTTTCGGAAACTCTGCCCGCAATGCCGGAACGGGAACCCGGGGATCTGCGAACATATTGCGGAGGGCGCGTTGCGGCCGGGCCTGCTGATCGGGATTTGCCCCGATACGGGCGGCGGCTGGGGCGAGTATTTCGTCGCGCCCGCCCACCGGCTGACGCCGCTGCCCGACGCGCTGGACGACGACGAGGCGTCGCTGATCGAACCGTTCGCCGTGTGTCTGCGCGCGGTGCTCAACCACCCGCCGCGGCGCAGGGAGCTGGTCGTCGTGATCGGCGCCGGGACGATCGGCCTGATGAACGTGGCCGCGCTCAAGGCGGTGGAGCCGTCCTGCCGTGTCGCCTGCGTGGCGAAATATCCGTTTCAGGCGAAGCTGGCGACCCGGCTCGGCGCGGACCACATCGTCGATGCTGGCCAGCCGGACGTGATGCAGCGCGTCGGCGAACTGGCCCAGACCAAGGTTTATCCGCTCTCCCAGGGGGGTGCCGTGTTGGCCGGCGGCGTGCGGCTCGTGTACGACACGGTGACCAATTCCGTTACGCTCAACCAGGCGCTGCGCATGGCGCAGGGCAAGGGGCGCGTGATCGTGCTCGGGCTGGCGGCGATGCCCGAGGGCGTGGACTGGACGCCGACCTGGATGAAGGAAATCTCCATCGTCGGCAGCCTGACTTACGGGGCCGAGACGTTTCGCGGCAAGCGGCAGGATACGTTCGTGCGGGCGGTGTCGCTGCTGGCGCGGCGGCGCGCCGACCTGCGCGTCATCCGCCCGCGCAAATATCCGTTGGAGCAGTTTCGGCAGGCGCTGACCGAGGCGGCCAGCAAGAAAACGTCCGGCGTGGTCAAGGTGTCGTTCACGCCGTAACCGCCGCGGCCGGTCAGGCGGCGAGCGCGTCGGTCAGCGGCGTCACCGTCGCGGCGTCGAAATAGTCGCACCACTTCGCAATTTTGCCGTCGGCGATCGTGAACACGCCGAGCACCGGCAACAGCACGGTCACGTCGCCCTTGACCCAGGTTTCGAGGCGCTCGTTCATGACCACGTTGCCGGCCGACGTGGTGTGTTTGATCTCCATCTTCTGCAACAGCTTCTGCGAGCCGATGAACGGCTCCAGCACTTGGCGCACGCCGGCGTGGCCGGTCACCGGCTCCCACGGCATGTTGTGATACAGCACGTCGTCGGCCAGATACGGCAGAATGGCCGACAGCCCGTCCGCCAAGGCGTTGCAGAAATCGGTCACCAATTGTTCGTTGTTCGTGCGCATATGTCCTCCTGCGTCATGTTGGTTGCGTTCGCGCCCCCGCTACCACACGGCCCGACACTGCCGCACACGAGCGAGCGGCTCACAACCGATCATCGGTCTGCCTTGTGACCAACCTGGTCGAGCCGTTCCGACAACCACAGCTTGATGATCGCTTGACGAGTGACGCCGATGCGAGCCGCTTCCCTATCGAGAGAGGCGATCATCCACGCCGGAAAGGCGACGTTCACGTTTTTCTGCCGACGATGTGGGCGCCGCGCGGTCGTCATGTCCAGATCTTGGACGATGTCGACATCTCCTGCGTCAAACTTTTCGTCGAACTCTTTCGCTTTCATACAAGAGCGCCTCTGCTCTTCTCGACCTGCGGACCGAGATGATGCGAACTTTTGCCCGCCTGTGTGTCGTCACCGCTGACCAACACGTTCCGTCGATTTTTCCGATCACAATCGTCCGCGGCTCGTCATGGGAACGGGCGTCGATTTCCAGAAGGTCAGGGTCGTTCCAGAGTGCTTGGGCGGCAACGAAATCAATGCCGTGCTTCTTCCGATTCGCTGCATTCTTCTTCGGGTCGAACTCGAAGTTATGCACGAAACGGAACGGTATCCTGTTTCGGCATCAATAACCAGTGATTTCCTGGCGTCGTCCCGGTGGTCAACGGAACCGAGTGTTGTCGAGACACGCGTTCGTCGGTTGCTTGTCTTTCCCGCGGGGCTGGCTATGCTGGCCGACGCCGCCCGCCGGAACGTCGTATGCGCGACCGCGACCTGCACGCTCTGGAGTTCGATTCCCTGCTCCGACTTCTCGCCGATCATGCGGTGTCGCCCGCGGGAAAAGGCGCTTGTCTGGCGCTGCGCCCGCAGACGGACGAGCGGCTGGTGAAAGACGACAGCCGGCGCACGTGGGAATGCTTCCGCTTGACCGCGGAGCACGGTCCTCTGCAGATCGGGTCCTTTCCCGACATCCGGCCGACGCTGGACCGGGCCGGTTTGGACGGCATGGCGGTGGAAGGGCGGCACCTCGTCGACGTGCTGGGCGTGGTGGAAGCGGCTCAACGGCTGGCCCGCTTTTTCCGAGAGAAGGCCGTGGACTCCGATACGCTGCGGGGGTATGCGACGCGACTGCCGGCGTTGCCGCAACTCTCGGCTGCGCTGGGACGCTGCCTCGACGAAAACGGGAATCTGAGAGACGCGGCGAGCCCGGCGCTGCGGACCGGACGGCGCCGGCTCCACGGTCTGAGACAGGATGTCGAACGGCGCCTGGCCGAGATTCTGCGCTCGAAAGCCGCCCGCGAAGTAGTGACCGACTCCTACGTCACGACGCGCAACGACCGCTTCGTCATTCCGGTACGGCCGGATTTTCACGCGCGGCTGCCCGGGATCGTCCAGGACCGATCCCGGTCGGGCGAGACCCTCTTCGTCGAACCCCTGTCCGTGGTCGAACTCAATAATCGCGTCCTGCTTGCACGGGCGGAAGTTGCGGCCGAGGAACGGCGGCTCTTCCTCTGGTTGACCGCCCTCGTACGCGAGTATCGCGCGCAGCTTGCCGAGACGTTCGCCACGCTGACGGACATCGACGTGCTGCACGCCAAGGTCGCGTTCGCCCGAACGTACGGGGCGACTCCGCCGCGATTCGGCACCGCGGTCCAACTCCGCGGGGCGACGCATCCGTTGCTGCGCGCGACCGGCAAGCCCGCGGTTCCGATCGATCTGCTCCTGCCTTCAGAGACGCGGGGGCTGGTCATCACCGGTCCCAACACCGGCGGCAAGACCGCGGCCCTCAAAACCCTGGGCCTGATCTGCCTGATGGCCCAAACCGGGTTGCTGTTGCCCGTCCGGGAGGAAGACAACCGACACGTCACCAACGAAGTGCCCATCTTTCGGAGCATCTTCGCCGACATCGGCGACGCCCAATCCTTGCAGGACGACTTATCGACCTTCTCCGCCCACGTCGCCAACCTCAACGACCTGCTGGCGAACTGTGTGGAACCCGCGCTGATCCTGCTTGACGAACCGGGCGGGGGAACCGACCCGGCGGAGGGCGGCGCGCTCGCGGCCGGGTTGCTGCACGTGTTCGGGGAACGGAACGTGGCGCTGCTGCTCGCCACCCATCTGCGCCAAGTCAAGCAGTGTGCGCTCGCCGACGACCGCTATCGGGTGGCCGGCGTGGCATTCGACGTCGACCGTCTGCAGCCGCTGTACCGGCTGCAATACGACGTGCCGGGCGAGAGTCTCGGTCTGTCCGTGGCGCGCAGGCTGGGCTTGCCTGACGAAATATGCGCCGCGGCCGAAGCCGCGCTACCCGACGACGCGCGGCGGTTTGCGGACGCTTTGGCGAAACTGGAAGACACCTCGGCGCAGTTGGAACGCGAACGGACCGCGCTCGAAGCCGAGCGGAAAGCGGCCGCGGACTTGCGTGAACGCCACGCGCGGCTGTTGGCCGACAGCGAGGAGAAGCTGCGCGCGCGGTGGTTGGACGAAACCGATAAGGCCAGGCAGTTCGTGCGCCGCGTGCGTGAGGAGGGCCGCCGAGCGTTAGCCGACTTGAACGAAGCCGTCCGGGCGGCGCGGGGCACCCGGACCATGCCGGCCCGCACCCGCCGGGAATTTGCGCAGGTCTTGCACGCCCAGGATGCCCGGATCGAGGAGAGGGAAGCCGGTGTCCGATCGCACCCGACCGCGGATGCTCCGTTGCCGTGCGTCGGCGACGAGGTCGCACTCCGCGACGGCAACGTGCACGGTACGCTGGTCGCCCTCAACGGGACCAAGGCCCGCGTGCGCAGCCGCGGCGTGACGTTCGAGGCGCCGGTTGCGCGGTTGCGCGTCGCTACGAGCCCAAAGCCGCCGCCTGCTTCCGTCCGGGTCGCGGTGAATCGGCCTGCGGCAGGGCGTTCCGAACTCAATTTGCTGGGACTGCGGGTGCACGACGCGCTGCCGCGTCTGGAGGTCTTTCTGGACCGCGCGGTGCTGAACAATCAAGCCTCGGTACGCATCGTCCACGGGCTGGGCAGCGGCGCCCTGAAACGGGCGGTGCAGGACTATCTGTCCGACTCGGCCTATTGCCAAGCGTTCAGCGAGGCGCCGCAAAGCGAGGGCGGCCGCGGAGCGACGGTCGTGAGTCTGAACGTATGAACGTCCTGACCCGTAACGTATTGGCCGAGTTGCTGATCGAGGCCCTGGATGCACGGTCGAACCCCAACGCCGCCGCAGCCGCGGTGCGCTGTCTGGGCGCATACGCCCGCGCCGGACAGGGTGCCGCGTCACAAGCGCCGCAGCTTCCGGTGACCGATCTGCTGCGTTCGGTCTCTCCTCCCGACCAAGCGCGAGTGCGGGTTCGTATCGAGACCTGCGCACTGCTGGCCTTCGAGTCCGGTCGTCCAGTGGAGCGGGTCACGCTGGCGCCGGACTTCGCCGCGCAGTGGCCGGAGATAGCCGCGACGCTGTCGCGGTACGCCGCAGTCATTGACGAGTGGGCTGACTCTGCAAGAGAGTCTGGGGGGATGTCGGAGCCGGATGCGGCGCTCCGCAAAGCGGCGCTGCTCTTCAACTACTGGTGCTTTTTCGAGGTTCACGAAGTGCTGGAACCGGTGTGGATGGAGGAAGTGGGCGACGTGAAGCGCTTCCTGCAAGGGCTGATACAGGCCGCGGTCGCGCTGTACCACCTCGGCCGCGGCAATCTGGCCGGTGCCCGTTCCCTGCTCGCCGAGGGACTGGCGAAACTTGCGCCTCACCGTCCGAGCTTCCTCGGCGTCGAGCTCGAGGAGTTCGTGGCCGGACTGGAGGCTTGCCGCGCCGCGGTCATCCGACTCCACCCCGAAAACGCGGTTGAGTTCGACACCCGGCTCATCCCGCGGATGGAGTACGCCGGCACCCCGCCTTCGGCTGGGAAGGGAGCGACGTGGAACGCTTGATCGTCACCGCGCGCGTGCACGCCGTTTCGGGTGCGCTGTCGAGCGACGCGATCTCAGCGAGCGGAAAAGATCGTGGCTGGGTGGAACCAGATTGCATCTTGTTGGCGACCGACACCGTAGGAGAGGGAGAACCGCACGCGACCGCGGCCGAAGTCCTGCTCGCTCATGGGATTGCCGGTATCATCGCCCCGCGATTTGCTTGGCCGTTCTTTCGCGTCTGCCTCGCGATCGGTCTGCCGCCGCTGACCGTGTGGGAAGCCGGCGAGATGCAGACCGGCGACCGGTTGCGTATCGACGTCCACAACCGGGTCGTAAAAGCCATGAGCGCTGGAACCCGCTATCCGATTCGGGACTTGTCCGATCTGTACGTTGATGTCCTGGCTGCGGGCGGACTCGAAGGCTACGTGCGAGCTAAGTTGGAAGAAACCGGGCAACGGCCGAACACATAATGCAACACGAAGTTGCGCCCGCATACCGGTCAGGTTAAGGTCACCGCATGGCCGAGGCAGTCGCTTTCGATACGCATAGATTCGTCAAACATCTGACGCAGGTGGGCTTCACTCTAGGACAGGCGGAAGCCCTCGCTGAAGAACACGTCAATTTGATCAATAGCAATTTGGCGACGAAGGCGAACATTGCTGCGGTCGAAACATCGCTCAAAGCAGACATCGTCAGGGTTTCAGAAAACATTGCGAGGATCGAAGCCGCGCTCAAAGCAGACATCGCTACGGTCGAAGCGACACTCAAAGCGGATGTGGCAGCGTTGAAAGTCGATCTCTTGAAATGGATGTTCGGCGCTCTGATCGCTCAGGGTGGGTTGATCGTCGCGCTCGTCAAACTCCTGTGAAGATAACTAACCTTTCGGCTACGGGCGGTCGGTAAGATCCATTGGCAGGGATAAATTTGGCAAACTCCCCGCCGTTCTGACCCGGGCACGCACATGCCTCTGCCCAGTCTCGCCAGCGTCGTCCCCCTGTGCCTCGATACCTTGGCTGCCGAGGGTGTTGACCCGTCGGTCCTGTCGCTGCTCCGGCAGGCCGTGAATGCCGCGGAGCCCAGCCGCTATCGGGAACGATTGTGCTGGCTTGTTCACGGCCAAATTCGTGTCGAACGGTCGACCCACGGCGGCTTCGGTTTCTTCCTGCCTCCGGCGCAGCCCGCGACTGCGGCGCGCCGTGTGGCCGGCTTCGACCGTCGTGGCCGGCTGTTGTCGCTTTTCTTCTATGCCGAGGGCGGCAGGCTCCAGGCATTCAAGGTCCGCATTCCGGACGGTCGTTTTCTGAGCATCGTGCGCGGCGTTGCGTCGCATCTCGGCTGGGGCGCGTCGGACGTGATCGGTCTGCTCGCCGGCGAGGGCGGGTTCGATCTGGACCGCACGTTGTCGCTGTGTCGCACGGTCCGGTACGAGGACGTGGACAGCCTGCCCCCTCTGGACGCTCCGGCCTGTCTGCCGACCGGGGGCGGGACGACGTTGCTGAACGCGCTGGCCAGGCTGGCGCACGACCAAGCCAAGCCCGCGCTCCGCTATTGCGGCCCATACCCCAGCGACCGACTGTTCTTTACGTTGCGGGAGTCGTTCCGGTGTGCCGGCGAGGTCGGGGTGAACCGCGAACGCTTCACGCACGCCGTGGAGGATGCGGCTCTCAGCATGGCCATGCGCGAAGCCGCTGTCGATTGGCGCCCGGCACCGCACGAGGGGTTCTATCCCGCGGCGCATACCTGCGTGCAACTCCGAGACGGCGTGGAGAAAGTCTACGATCACGGCCATACGTATTACCGCGCCGATCTGGTCACGGAGGCACACCGCCTGCGCGTGCTCCGAACGGAGACCGGCCGGATTCGGTACGTCGCCAGCCTGACTCTCTTGGGGCACGCCCTCGAAGATCATCTGCTCCTGGACGAAAACGGCGAAATCCTCGAGCGGCCGCCGGTTCCGCCGCCCCCCGTGCTGCGCGGCGACCCGAGTCTGTCGGCGGACTGGAAGGCGGCGCTCATGCGGTTGATCGCGGCCGACAGTACCGCCTTGCTGCACACCACGCTGTGGCCGGCGCTGGACGAGTTGGCCCTACGCTGGGGCCGGGTCGATAAAGAGTTGTGGGCGCTGGACGGGAACACGCTCGTCCTGCACGCCGGTATGGTCACGGTCTATCGTGCCGCGTTGAAGCAGGCCGACAGCGCGGGCGAGCGTCTGCTGCTCGCGTCGCGTTTCCTGTCCGAACTCGCTCGACTCATCGGCCCGCTGATACGGAATCGCGCCCAAACCCGCCTGGCCGGGCTGTCCCCGACCGATCAGAACGTGGCCTTGCTGTTCGCCGCGCCAGAGACGCCGGGGTTGTCGGACGGAGAATTGCGCGCCTTCCTGACCCGTCTGGCGCAGGGAGAAGCATTGCCGGAAAACGCGACGGACTCCCGGCCGGCACGACGGACCGGCTGATTTCTCCACCCGATCCGTCAGGCCGAGCCGTGCAGAATCCGGTGGGCAGTTGCGACGGTCCGGCAGTGCGCTTCCACGATGCGGTCGATTTCGCGGGCATATCCGCCGCCGAGGGTCACGACCAGCGGCAGACCGGCTTGCACGGCGCAGGTGCATACGAGCCGGTCCCGTTCTTCGACACCGGCCGGCGACAGGGCGAGCTTGCCGAACCGATCGCCTGCCAACACGTCCACTCCCGCTTGGTACATGATGAGGTCGGGCCGCGCGCGTTCAATTAGGATGGGGAGGATGCCGGCCAGCCGGCTGACGTACACCTCGTCCGTCGCCCCGTCGGGCAGATCGACGTCCCAGGAACTCTGCTCCTTGCGTGCCGGATAGTTGTTCGCGCCGTGCATCGAAAAGGTGAACGTCGCCTCGTCGCTTCGGCACAGAGCGGCCGTTCCGTTCCCCTGGTGCACGTCGAGGTCGAGAATCAGCACGCGGTCGAGACGGCCATCGACGCGCAGCCGGCGCAATGCGATGACCAGATCGTTGAACACGCAATAGCCTTCGCCGCGGTCGGCGAAGGCGTGGTGAGTTCCACCGGCCAGGTTGACCGCGGCTCCGTCCCGAAGCGCGGTATTCGCGGCACCCAAGGTTCCTCCGACGACGGCAAGCACGCGGCGGACCAACGCCGGAGACCACGGCAGGCCGAGGCGTAGCAGTGCCCGGCGGTCCAGCGTTCCGTCGAGAAACGCCTGGACGTACGAAGACGTATGGACCCGCAAGACGTCGTCGAAAGCGATCTGCTCCGGTTCGACGAGTTGGTCTGGCGTCAGCACGCCGTCGGCCAACAGCCGCTCCGGCACCAACCGGTACTTCTCCATCGGATACGAATGATGACCCAGGGGCACGGTGTAGCGGGCGGAGGTGAAGGCCAGCATGACGACCCAACCGGATAGGAGTCCCGGAAGAAGGGTGATCTACGACGAGGAAGAGGCGCGGAGTTCGTCCAGCAGGGCTTTGACGCGCGTCACCCGGACGACGCGCCACACGCCGTCCGGAGTGGTGCGGAACCCGATTTCGATCTCCTCGCCGCTGCGCAGCGTGACGGGCAGGTAGCGCACGCCGTCGCGCGTCTCGCCGACCAGCAGCGCGCCGACGACGGCAAGCGTGGGGATGTCGGGAAGCGGCTGGTCCGGGTTGTCGAACGCCTGCCGTACGGCGAACCGAACCGTCACCCGGGCAAGGTCGGGGACATTTTCGACGAGTCGTTCCACCCCTTTTTGCAGCAGTCCGGCCAAGCCGCGCCGCGGTGATTTCTGCGTACCGGCCAGCAGGTCGCCGCCGACCTCGGATACCGCGTGGCCGACGATGCCGTCGATATCCACGTAGCGCTGAAACGCAGTATGGTCGCGCGTTCTGAGCGCCTGCTGAATGCGGAAGATCGAATACGATGGGGTCTGCAGCCACGCATAGCCGCCTCCGACGAGCAGGACGAGGGCGACGACGAGGGCGCGCAGCAACGACATGCGCGGCATCATAGGCGAGCGGCTCCGTCGGCGGAATACGGTCGCAGGGCAACTCTTGCCGAACACAACGGGGACTTCACAAACCGGGGGCCGGGATTTATGGTTGGCCTGTCTAAACTAGTCGGCTATAAACAGACGCAAACGTCCGTCCGACGAACGTGCCAGCCCATCGGAAAAAATCCGACGATCATCGCCCGGACATAAAGGAATTCGGCATGTCACATACGCATACGATCACCGCGACCGCGGAAGCCGTCTTCACCCAACTCCTCGACGTCGAAGACCAGAACATGCGCGGCCTGTACGAAAAGGCCAAGCGCGACCAGTGGAACGCCTCGACCGACATCGACTGGGAGGCCGGCGGCGACCCGGACCGCGGGATTCTGCCCGACGGGCTGATCGACATCTACGGCACGAAGTATTGGGACGCGATGGACGACAAGCGCCGCCTCGAACTCAACCGCCACTTCTCCGCGTGGCGGATCAGCCAACTCATGTACGGCGAACAGTTCGCGCTCATGGTCTGCGGCCAGATCGCGAACCTCGTGCCCGGCATCGACTCCAAATTCTTCATGGCGACGCAGGTCGTGGACGAAGCGCGCCACTCGGAAGTGTTGGCCCGCTACCTGTACGACAAGGTGGGGGTGACCTATCCGCTGACCGTGAGCCTCAAGAACCTCTTCGATCACGTCCTGGCCATGCCGGAGTGGTATCTGAAGACGGTCGGCACGCAGCTCGTGGCGGAAACGCTGGCCGTCTCGCTGTTCCGCATGTTGGCCGACCACAGCCCCGACCCGCTCATCAGCCAGATCTGCCGACGCATTCTGGCCGACGAGTCGCGCCACATGGGTTTCGGGATGCTGAGTCTGCCGGACCAGATGCAGGAGTTGTCGGCCAAGGAACTCGAACGGGTCGAGGATTTCGCCTGCGAGGCCGCGGCCGGGCTGTTGCAAGGGCAGTTCCCGCGCGAGGCGTACGAGGCGGTTGGCTTTTCCAGGGCGGAGATCGACGACATCCGCTTCATGCGTCAAGAGGTCGCCAGGAAGAACGAGTACGTGGCCTTCCGAACGTATTTCAAGAAGGATTTCCATGCGTCGTTGTGGAACAACATGGAAAAGGTCGGCCTGTTGAGCGGGCGGGCGGTACACAAACTCGGCACGATGGGCATCAGCGCCCCGCAGACGCCCCAACCGGCCGCCGCGGCCTGAGCGTCGGCCCGTTCTCCCTCCTCGACCAACGCCGGCTCGGATTCCGAGACCGATCCTGTCCTCGACGTCAGACGAAGGCGAGAAGCCTGGGGCAGCGTCCGTTATGGACGCTGCCCATAGCTTTGGCCGCCCGCGTGGAATCGCTACTCGAACCCGATGATGCGGACGTTATCGAGACGGAACTCGCCGTCGCGCTGCGCGTACCAGCCGGTGAGTTCGAGCGGGGTGCCGGGCTGGGATTGAGCGATCTTCGCCAGCACGTCCCGGGGACCGGTGACGTCGAGGTCGGCTTCCCGTTTCCCCGCCCGGTGCAGGAATATCTGCCGGGGCGTGAGCCGCGGGGAATCCGGCGCGGTGATGCTGGTCACTTCGAGTTGGAATTCGCCGCGGTAGCCGGTCAGACCCAACTGGATCACGGCCAACGCGTCGGGAGCCGGGTCGGTATTCAGAAAGCCGACCACCACGAGCTTGAACGGAAACCGGCGGGTCTTGGCTGACGGTCGGTCTCCGCCTACGCCCGCGCCGCCCTGCGCCCAGACCGGGATGGCCGGTAGCACAGCAAGACACCAAGCCAGGATCAGCACCGTTCTGAACGTCTTCCGGCTCTGCGTCATCGTCACCCTCCCGAGGCAGGCGTGTCGTCGATGGCGCGGCGCAACAGGTCGAGCGCCGCTTCGGCAAACGTCCACATGTTGGCTTCCCGGTCGTCGCGGCCCGTTTCCAGCGTCAACGCCTCCGACACCGGACCGACGACTGCAAGACAGGCATGTCCCGCGGCGTCGCCGTACGGGTTGCCGGTCGGGCCGGTCGCGCCCGTTTCGGCGAGCCCCCAGACCGTGCCGCACTGCTCACGGACCCGTGCGGCCAGCCGCCGGGCATATTCTTCGGTACTCGGACGGACGCCGCTCAACGCCTCGTCCGGCATGACGAGCAACGCCCGGCGGGCGTCGTGCGTATAGATCACCCCGCCGGCGACGAAGTAGGCCGACGCGCCCGGCACTGCGAGCAATGTGGCAGAGATCAATCCGCCGGCCGACGATTCGGCCACCGCGAGCGTGTGCTTGCGCGCCTTGAGTAACGCGCCGACTTCGTTGCCGAGTGTCGTGAGATCGTGCACGCGCTTCTTCTACTGTTCCCGGCACGGAACGACAAGCCCGCGCCGGGTAACGCGGACGGCGGAACCCGCGCTGCGGGATCAACTCCGTCCCGCGGCGCGGTCCAGCCAGCCGAGCACCGCGTCGATGATCGGCGGCAGGCTCTTGTAGCGTCGCAGCGGTTCGGGCAGGGCGCGGATGGCCGCGGCGAGTTGCGCCGCCCGCTCGGGTCGCTGGGCGAGCCGGCTGAGCGGGTGGACGTGGACGCGGATGGTGAACAGAATATCCAGGCTGCCGGGCAGGCGCCGCAACGTCTGGCGTTCCATACGCAGCCAGAGGGTATCGCCCGCGTTGTGGACGGTCACCGCGGGATTCATGCCCGTCCGACCGTGACCGCCGGGTTGGAACAGGGTCGGGTCGTCCATGACGCTCCAATTGAGGCGCCAGACCGGTTTATCCACGTGCAGCCGGTCGAAGAAGCGGTCCATGCTCACGGCCAACTGTTCGGCATACCCGGGTATCGGAGCGTGAATGTCGTTCAACGGCCTGCCGATTTTGTCCGCCAGCCGCCAGCGCGTGGGAAAGCACAGCGAGGCGCCGACCAGATGATACTTGTCGGTGTCGGGCTGCCGCCGCATCAGACACAGATCTTCCTGCACCAGCCGTCCGGCCAGGTCGAGCGGATGCAGCGCACTGTCCCGCACGTCCCACCGCCGTCCGGTGACGAGATTCTCCAGTTTGGCCCCGCTCCGCTGGTAGAGTTGCGGAAATCGCGCCGGAAGATGTTCGACGAGCAGCGCCAAGGTCTCGACCGATCCCGCGGTTGCCTGCGGCAGCGCGGCGAAGACCTCCCGATGACGTTCCGACAGCAACCGCTCCTTTTCCTGGAGTTGGGCGGCGAACGTGTCGTCCGGCTCGATCCAGTCTTTGACATCAAGCCGTTCGAGCCCCATCGACAGGCGGAACGGCCCGCCCCGGTACGGCGCGTAATCCGGTGCGGCGGGGAAACGGCTGTCGGCGGCTCGGTCGGGAGTGGTCATAGGCGAGCGAGGATTCTTCAGTGAGATGGACGTTGAAGATCCACGTTTGGGCGTGTGTGCTTCGTTTCCCATAAAATACGACGCTTTCAGATTCCGGCCAAGCCGACCTACGTCTTCCTATCTCTTCTTTCCGGTCTCTGAGCCTGCGACGCCTCGAGCATGTCGAAAGGTCGAAGGGTACGGGAGAGGGCTAGAGCCTGCCCCGGACTTGATCCGGGGCAGATGGGGGAGGTGAAACACCTTCCGCCGGCTGGCTCAATCTCGAACTGATACTTTCCTCACGTCTCCATCGTTTGCAGCTTTACTCGGTTTTGATACGCAAACGAAAATCGGGCTCTCAGCAAGGACACTATCCGCATGGCCGACCCGTATGACGTCAGCGTGATCGGCGGTGGCATTCTCGGCTTGGCCACTGCCCTGGAAATTACCGACCAATATCCGCGCATTCGTGTGTGCGTTCTCGAAAAAGAACCGCGGCTGGCGGCGCATCAGACCGGCCACAACAGCGGGGTCATCCACTCCGGCATCTATTACAAGCCCGGCTCGCTCAAGGCCGAGACGTGCGTGCGGGGCGGGAAGTTGTTGACCGATTTCTGCGACCGGCACGATATTCCGTACGAGCGCTGCGGGAAGGTCGTGGTCGCTACGTCGGAGGATGAATTGCCGCGGTTGGACGAACTCCATCGCCGCGGCACGGCCAACGGGGTCGAAGGTCTGGAAATGATCGGCCCCGAACGGCTGCGTGAACTCGAACCCCACGCCGCAGGCGTGCGCGCCCTGTACGTACCGGTGACCGGTATCGTCGATTACGTACGGGTGTCCGAGGCGTACGCCGCGCTGCTTCGCGCCCGGGGCGGCGAGGTGCGCTGCGGGCATCATGTTCGCGGCATCGTTTCGTCCGACGGCCGGCTGGTGTTGGAGACGTCGCAGGGCGCGATCCACACGCGCGCGCTGATCAACTGCGGCGGGTTGCAATGCGACCGGCTGGCGGGCTTGGCCGGGGCGCGGCCCGATTTGCGCATCGTCCCGTTCCGTGGCGAATATTACACGCTCGCGCCGCACCGCCGCGTTCTGGTCAAGAGCCTGATCTATCCGGTGCCGGACCCGGCCTTTCCGTTTCTGGGCGTCCACTTCACGCGCGGCCTGGACGGCGAAACCGAAGCCGGCCCGAACGCGGTGCTGGCGTTTGCGCGCGAAGGCTACCGATGGAGCGACCTCGTGCCGCGTGACGTGTGGGAGACGCTGCGCTTTCCGGGGTTCCAACGCATCGCCCGCAAATACTGGCGGACCGGTCTGGGCGAGATTTACCGGTCGCTCAGCAAGGCGGCCTTTCTACGCGCGTTGCAGCGTCTGCTGCCCGAACTCGACGAGCGGGATCTCTTGCCCGGGGGCAGCGGCGTGCGCGCTCAGGCCGTCACCGCGGACGGCGCGCTGGTGGACGACTTCGTGATTCAGGACTCGCCGCACGCGGTCCACGTGTTGAACGCGCCCTCGCCGGGCGCCACCGCGTCGCTCGCCATTGGACGGCGGATCGTCCGGCGCGCCGCGGCGGCCTTTTCCTGGACCGGTCGTCAATCTCCTGACGATGGCCGGGCCTGACCGATGTTCGGCCAGGTTTATGTCGGTATCGGGTCGAATCTCGGCAACCGTTACGCCTATTACTCCCAGGCTGTAGATATGATGGCCGCACTGCCGGCCACGACGATTGCGCGCCGGTCGTCGTTGTACGAGAGCGAGCCGATCGGCGACGCGCAACGCTGGTATCTCAACGGCGTCGTCGAACTCGCCACCGATTTCGAACCAACGGCGTTGCTGGCCCGGCTGCAGAAGATCGAAGCGGACTTGGGACGCAAGCGCACGCCGCAGACCAAGAAGTGGGCGTCGCGCACGATCGATCTGGACATCCTGCTGTTCGAGACCTGCATCGTGGACGAAGATAACCTGAAGATTCCGCACCCGGAGATGCACCGCCGGCGCTTCGTCCTGTTGCCACTGTGCGAACTCGCCCCGCAGGTTCGTCACCCTCGACTCGGTGCGACGATTGCCGAACTGCTGGCCGGGCTGACCGACGACAAGCGGGTCCTGCTCCTGCCACCGACCGGCGAGACTCAAGGACGAGCCCGTTGAGCTTGTCGAAACGGTCCCCCGGATTGGGTTGTCGCCGGAGGGAGGACCGCTGCATCTACTCCGATGCAAGCGCGGTCTCGACACGGGCTGCTTGATCGCGGAAGGCTTGCGTAAAGCGATGGAAGTCGTCGAGAGGGCCGGGCTGGACGCGCAGCCGGTCGGCCTCCCGCACCACGCGCTCGTAACGTTCCAGCATCTGCATAAACGCAGCCAGCGAGTCGCGCTCGGCATAACGTGGCGCCACGATGCGCACAAAGTCGCGCGCACGTTCCAGCGGATAGAAGAACTCGTTCATCATGGCCGGCGAGAGCGTTACGGAGCCCGGTGTCGACGCGGCGGCGTCGATGCGGCGGGCCAATTTCTCGGACAGCGACAGCATGAGTTCGACGTGCGTGCGCATGAGTTTTTCGTATTTGAGCCAGTAACAGCCTTGCAGACCGCCGGAGAGCAGGAGGCTGAGGAGGAGTGCGGCCGCGGGCCGGACTTGACGATTGCGAAAATCGCGGCCTAACATCCCCGTATCCGCGCACACGGACCCGAGACGCGGACGGGGCGCGGAACACCGCGAGGCGCGTGATTCAACATGAACAGGTGAGCATTCTTCCATGTTCAAGCTTCCCTCCGCTTACTTCGAACGGCTGTTGGAGAGTTCGCTCGATATCGTCATCGCCGCCGACCATCGCGGCCAGATCATCTTTTACAACGACGGGGCGAGCAAGACCCTGGGTTATACGTCCGAGGAAGTCCGCGGGAAACGCCTGGCGGTCTATCCCAGCTTGGCCGAGGCGCGGCGCGTGATGGATGCGATGCGCAGCGAGGAGATCGGCGAGAAGGGCAAGGTCAAGAATTTCGAGACGACGCTGGTCGCCAAGAACGGCGAGCATATTCCGGTCTTGTTTTCGGGGTCGATCATCCACGACGAACACGGCGCCGAAGTCGGCTCCATCGGATTCAACCGCGACCTGCGCGAGATCCGCCTCCCGCCCGGGTATTTCGAACGACTCCTGGAAAACTCGCTCGACATCGTGATCGCTTTGGACCAGAAGGGCCAAGTCATCTTCTACAACGACGGCGCACACGAAACGCTGGGCTATACTTCACAGGAGATCCACGGGACGCGGGTGTGGGCGTCGGTTTACCCCGGCCTCGAAGAGGCGCGGCGCGTGATGGACGCGATGCGCAGCGAAGAGGTCGGCGAGAAGGGCAAGGTCAAGAACTTCGAGACGACGCTGGTCGCCAAGAGTGGGGAGCATATTCCGGCCACGATTTCGGCGTCCATCATTTACGACGACGATGGGCGCGAGTCCGGCTCGATCGGATTTCTGAAGGATCTGCGCGAGATTCGCCGGCGGGACCAGCTTGCGACGTTGGGCGAGTTGGCGGTCGGTCTCGGGCATCGCATCAACAACCCCCTCGAGGTGATCTTCAACAATCTGGACATTCTGGCCAAGCACATGGCTCAGAGCTTTTCCGATGAGGAGTACGTCGTCCAGGAAGAACGGGTGGAGTCCATCCAGCGCGAGCTCGCCAAGATCCGCGGCATCGTCTCGCGTATCGACGACATGGCGCATGGCGGGCGTTACGACACGACCGAATATCTGCACGGCTCGCGCATGGCCGACCTGGGGCGGGACGACATCGTGGCCGAGGGGCCCATCGGGGCGCGCCCGGCCACCCGGGCACTGACCGGCTTGCGGCTGTTGGTCGTCGATGACGATCTCGGCGTGTGCTACTCGCTGCGCGACCTGCTGACCGAGGAGGGCGGCACGGTCGAAGTCGCTACGAATGGCCTCGAAGCGTTGAAAGTCCTCGACCGCTGTGCGCTGGAGCCACACCCTTTCGATATGGTGTTGAGCGACGTCGTCATGCCCGATCTGGACGGCTACGACCTGTACATGGAAGCGAAGGAGCGTTACCCCGACTTGCCCGTCGTGTTGATGACGGCGTATTTCTACGACAAGGACCACGTCATCAAACGCAGCCGCCTGGAAGGTCTGGAGAACGTCCTGTTCAAAAAGCCGGTTGACCCCGATCGGCTCAAAGAAACGATTCTTGGTTTGTGTAAGTCGTCCGCCCCCTAGTTCCACCCATCCGCTATAGTCATCTTGACGAGACGCCGGCCCGAATCTCCATTGACGGCCCGCGGTTCGCCTTCCGTCCCCGCGCGTCGTATTCAGTTTGCAACTCGCCGGCTGATTTACTGCTGCGGGCCGGGGGAGAGAGCCGACGAAGGCATGAACCCGTCTGGATTCCCTCTGCACGAGAATGCCGAAAACAAAGGGAATTACATACAAGAGGATTCCAACGGTCAAAGGGCCAGAGGGGTGCAAAGGACGAGATGACAGCGGGGTTCGTTTCGACAAGCTCAACGAACTGAGGGGGAGGCGGGGAAGGTCCTTGAGCCTGTCGAAAGGTCGAAGGATCAAACCATGACGAAGGATGTCGCAACAGGTGCGGGATCTTTTTGTATGTAATTCCCAAGACAAAGCTGTTCCAACCGAGAGAATGCCGAACCGACACGCTCCCGAGCCGCGGCCCAACTGGACGCGGCTCGGCTGACACTCTATGTTGAAGGGTACCCCGTCTGGCTACGGGTCAGTTGACCCCCTGCCGGACGGCGGATATGAACCGGCCTTATCTTGCGTGCCGATACGCATTAGCACCCGCCCCATCCAAGGAGATCATCCCCACCATGCCGACGCCGCTCGAAGACTGGGTCGAAAAAACGGCCCAGCATACCCACCCCAAGCGCATTCATTGGTGTGACGGTTCGGAAGAAGAGAATCAGCGTCTGATCCGCGACATGCTCGACGACGAGACCCTGATCGCGCTGAACCGGGACCAGTACCCCAACTGCTATCTCCACCGCAGCGACCCGAAAGACGTGGCCCGCACCGAGCACCTCACCTTCGTGTGTACACAGCAGGAAAAAGACGCCGGCCCCAACAACAATTGGATGCCCCCGACCGAGGCCAAGGAGAAAGTCGGCGCGCTGTTCAAAGACTCTATGAAGGGCCGCACCCTGTACGTCGTGCCTTACATCATGGGCCCGGTCAGTTCGCCGTACAGCCAAGTCGGTGTCGAGATCACCGACAGCCCGTACGTGGCAGCCAGCATGCGGATCATGACGCGCATGGGCCGTGTTGCGCTGGATCGTCTCGGCCCCTCGGCCAACTACGTCCAGGGGCTGCACTCCCTGGGCGACCTGAGCCCGGACCGCCGCTTCATCATGCACTTCCCGGAAGAACGGGCGATCTGGTCGATCGGGTCCGGCTACGGCGGGAACGCCTTGCTGGGCAAGAAGTGCTTCGCCCTGCGGCTGGGCAGCTACATGGCGCGCGAGGAAGGCTGGCTGGCCGAACACATGCTGGTCATCGGCGTCGAGGAGCCGAACGGGCGCGTCACCTATATCGCCGCGGCGTTTCCGAGTGCCTGCGGCAAGACCAATCTCGCCATGCTGATCCCGCCGGAAAGCCAGAAGGGCTACAAGGTCTGGACGGTAGGCGACGACATCGCCTGGATGCACCCCGGCCCCGACGGCCGGCTGTGGGCGATCAATCCCGAGGCAGGCTTCTTCGGCGTGGCGCCCGGTACGAATTCGCACACCAACCCGAACGTGATGGCCACGGTCTCGCGGAACTCGATCTTCACCAACGTGGCGTTGACGCCCGACGGCATGCCCTACTGGGAGGGAATGGACGGCAGGCCGCCGGCGGAGGCGACCGACTGGAAGGGCCAGCCGTGGACGCCGAAATCCGAGGGGAAGGCCGCCCACCCCAACTCGCGGTTCACCACTCCGGCCCGACAATGCCCGGCCATGTCGTCGGAGTGGGAGGCGCCGCAGGGCGTGCCGATCTCCGCGATTCTGTTCGGCGGCCGCCGCGCCCGTCTGATTCCGCTCGTCTATCAGTCGTTCGACTGGCAGCATGGCGTCTCGCTCGGCACGACGATGGCGTCGGAGACCACGGCCGCGGCGACCGGCAAGGTCGGCGTGCTGCGCCGCGATCCCATGGCGATGTTGCCCTTCTGCGGCTACAACATGGGCGACTATTTCGGGCACTGGCTGGCGATGGGCAAGAAGATCGCCAACCCGCCCAGCGTCTTTCGCGTCAACTGGTTCCGCAGGAATGCGGACGGCGGGTTCCTGTGGCCCGGCTTCGGCGAAAATCTGCGGGTCCTGCGCTGGGTGATTGCCCGGGTGCACGGCGAAGCCGAAGCACGCGAGACCGAGATCGGTTTCATTCCGTACGCCAAGGACATCGACACGACGGACATCAACGTGTCGCGTCCGGTCATGGACGAACTCCTCAGCGTGGACGGGCCGGGCTGGTGCAACGCCGCGGAGGGGCAGCGCGAATTCTTCCAGCAGTTCGGCGACCGGCTGCCGCAGGAACTCTGGCAGGAAAACGCCGCGCTCGAAAACCGGCTCCACGCCCGGGCGTAGCGCGCGGGTTCCCGCATCAGCCGCCGCGGCAGCGCAAGGCGCCCCCGCATGCAAGCATGGCGATCCGTATCACCAAGGTTTACACGCGAACCGGCGACACGGGCTCGACCCGGCTGGTCGGCGGCACGCCGGTCGCCAAGGACGCGGCCCGTATCGAAGCCTACGGCGCCATAGACGAACTCAACTCGGTGATCGGGCTGGCGCGCGTCTTCAACGACGACCTCGTCTCCACCTCGGCCGCGGCCAAGCGTCTCGACAAGATTTTCCGACGACTCCAGAACGAACTGTTCGACCTGGGTAGCGAACTCGCCACCCCGCCGGACGTGTCGTACGAGGGGATGTTCCGCGTCGGGTCGCGTGAGGTGAGACGTCTCGAACGGCTGATCGACACCTGCCAAGCCGACCTCGAACCGCTCAATTCCTTCATCCTGCCGGGCGGCGGCAAGGTCGGCGGCTTCCTGCACCAAGCCCGCACGGTGTGTCGGCGCGCCGAACGCGACATCCTGCGCCTGTCGCGTCAAGAGGAAATCGGCACGTGGGCGCTGCGCTACGTCAACCGTCTCAGCGACCTGCTGTTCGTGCTGTCGCGCTGGGTCAGCCGCAAGCTGAACGAACCCGAATATCTCTGGGAACGCGGCCTGCGCGCCGGCGAGCGGAAAGCCGCCGCGGCGACGAAACGGCCACGCGCCAAAAAGATGTCCGCCAAGAAGACCGGCACACGCCGGACCACGGCGCCGCGGTCCCGTTCGCGGAACAGTCCAGAAAAATAAGGAGCGGACGATGGCCGACGCGACGCCGTATTTCAAACAGGTGGAAGTCGGGCCGATGCAGAACTTCGCGTATCTGATCGGGGACCCGGCAACGCGCGAAGCCGCGGTCGTCGATGCCGCCTGGGACATTCCGAAAATCGTCGACACCGTGCAGCGCGACGGCTTCACGATCACGCAGGCACTCGTCACCCACTACCACCAGGACCATATCGGCGGCGACCTGTTCGGCACCCACATCCCCGGCGTCGTCGAGTTGTTGGAGCAAGTCAAGGCTAAAGTCTATATTCACCGTGCCGAGGCGGAGTTCCTCGCCCGTCTGGTCGGTTTGTCCGACTCGGACGTGGTGACGGTGGACGGCGGGGACACGACCGACGTGGGCAACGTCCGCATCACGTTCATCCACACTCCCGGCCACACGCCGGGCTCGCAGTGCTTTCTGATCGAGAACAGGCTGGTCGCCGGCGACACGCTGTTCATCAACTCGTGCGGTCGCGTCGATCTGCCGGGCAGCAACCCGGAGGACATGTACACCAGCCTGCGCACCCTGGCCCGGTTGGCGGACGACACCGTGCTGTATCCCGGCCACAACTACGCCGCGCAGCCCAGCGACACGCTCGGTTCGCAGAAACGGCACAACATGTATCTCCATCTCAGCGCGCAAGGCCGGCAGGAATTCCTGGCCACGCTGCGCTAGGCGAAGCAAAAGAACGAGCAAGACGGACGGGAAGAGCCGGGCAGGCCGATCGACCAGACCTTTCGACCTTTTAACCTTTCGACAGACTCAGGACACCGCAAGCTCAGGGGCCAGCCCGTTGAACTTGTCGAAACGGACCCCGGTATCGTCTGGTACACCGTTCTCTATCCTCGAAAGTTCCTTCCCGTCTTATCTCTCGTTCCCGAAAAATTCCGATGACGCCCGGAGGCGTGTCCATGCATATCCGCAAGAAGCGCGGCAATTTTCTCGAAGACTTCCGAGTCGGGCAGGTCTTCCGCCACAAGGTCGGCAAGACGGTCACGGAGGGGCTGCTGAACGCGTTCACCGAATTCGGCATGACGACCAACCCGCTCTCCAAGAATCGGCATTACGCGCGCCGCTACGGCTTCCGGGACCTGATCGCGCCGCCCGGTCTGGTGATGAACGTCGTCTTCAGCCAGAGCGTGGAGGACGTGTCGGAGAACGCGCGGGCCAACCTCGAATACCGTGACATGCGATTCGGCGCGCCGGTCCATGCCGGCGACACGATTCAGGTCGAAACGACGGTACTGGGCGTCAAACCCTCATCGCGCGACCGGGACCGCGGGATCGTGCACGTCCAGACCACGGGCCGTAACCAGGACGGCGCGCCCGTCTTGACGTTGCAACGCAAGGTGCAGGTCTGGAAGCACGATATGGACGCGCCGGTCGAGGCTGCGGAAATGACGGACGTTCCACAAGTCGATTGCGAGTTGTGGCTGCCGGAATACCGCGACCGCGGCGCCTACGCCGAATGTGCCTACCTGACCAACGCCGACACCTATTTCGAGGATTTCCGCGTCGGTGACATGTTCGAGCACTCGCGGGGCCGTACCGTGACCGACGCGCACATGGAATGGACGGCGATGCTGGACAACACCGCGCAGGTGCACTCCAACCAGCACCAGATCGACTTGCAGCCAGATCGTTACATCGGCGGCCAACTGATCGTGTACGGCGGCATCCCGTTCAACCTGTGTCTGGGCCTGTCGTGCCCGGACGTAGGCGACAACGCGCTCAGCGACATCCGCTATGCGACCGGACGCCACACCGGGCCGGTCTTCGTCGGCGACACGGTCTTCGCCGAGACCGAGATCAGCGGCACATGCGACTATCCGGGCCGCCCGGACCTCGGCATCGTCGAGACGATACTGCGCGGCCACAAGTGGACCCCAGCCGCGGCCGGTGATCCGCAAAAGACGGAAATCTTCTATCTCGAACGCGAATTAGCCGTGAAGCGGCGCAGCCACTACGCGTGAAGCTTGACGCCATTCGTTGCTGTCCTCCAGGCTCCTTTCGACAGGGAGATTCGCAATGGACCTTTACGAACTCGTCCTCGAAATGAAGCAACTCGAGCGACGGCTCACACTCTACGAAGAAAAATACGGCATTCTCAGCCAGGATTTTTATGATCTTCCGAGTGCAGGAAGGCTGTCACGCTACGACGATTTCGACGAAACCCGAGCGGACTTCGGCCGCTGGAAAGGCGTCTACGAAACATGGCGCCGCCGGAAGACATCTTACGGTGAACAAATCAAACACCGTGATCCGGCGACGGTTCTGCGCATACAACCAGCATATTGATATGGCAGACAATCCTCTCTGTTCTTCGCCGGCGACAGTCAATTTCTTGCTGAAACCCTGAGTCGTCCTTCCATTCTCCAATCAACGATTCGCGTGTGGTCAACTAGTCCAATGACCGGAACGGCTGAAGGGGAGGCGACGTTCTCCAACGGTATCCGGCTTCGAATACGGGAAGAGTTGGACTTTGCCGACAGTCTGATTACGTCGTATGGCTATGAGGTGTATCGAGGAACGGAATGCTTATATTGGTACGATGATTTTCCGCACCCAGAAGAAGCCACTCTCGCCTCCACTTATCCACACCACAAGCACGTTCCACCCAATATGAAACGCAACCGCGTTCCCGCGGCGCATTTGCAATTTACTCGACCCAATTTGACCGCCGTTATACAGGAAGTCGAGATGCTCTCTTCCATTTGAGAGTCTCGACTTTATCTCACCAGGAGAATTATGGGAGTTTGGACCCCATTACGCCAGCAATGTGCGGGCAATCACTTTCAGTTCCAGGACGGGCTTTACGCCCTCGAAGATGGGCAGAACTAGAGCATCTACGACGTAGCGCGAGATAGGGTACTCCTCGCCGTAGCCCCATCCGCCGTGGATGAGTTGGCCTTCCTGTGTGGTGGAAACCGCGACGTCGCAGGCGAGTAGCTTAGCCATCGCCGCGGTGAGCGTGGCTCCTTCGTCTTTGTCCATGGCCGGTGCCGCGGCGTAGGTGAGTTGGCGGGCAGCGGCGACCTGCGCGGCCATGCGGCCTAGTTTGTACTGCGTCAACTGGAACTCACCGAGCGGCCGCTTGAACTGTTTGCGCTCGTTCGCGTATGCGGCGCTCGCCTCCATCGCGGCTTGCGCCAAGCCGGTCGCGCGTCCGCCGGTCTGGAGCCGGCCAGCGGCGAAGCCCGCCATTTGCAGATAGAAGCCCCGGTTCAGGCCGGCTTCCCCGCCGACGAGGTTGTCCGCGGGCACGAAGTAGTCGTCGAGTGTCAGCCCATAGGAGTGCATACCGCGATAGCCCAGGGTCGGGATCGCCTCGCCGTGCAGCCGACCGCCGGTAGGCTGTTGCATCTCGAACGTATGGCCGGAAAATGCGTCCTTCTCCACGATGAACAGCGACAGACCGCGCGCTCCGGATTTTGGGTCGGGGCCGGTACGCGCCAGCAGTGCGATAACGTCGGCGCGGCCGGCGAAGGTGCACCACGCTTTGGCGCCGTTCAGGACGTAACCGCGGCGGCCGTCCACCGTGGACGCTTCCGCGCGGCACTGGACCGAGGCCACATCGGAGCCGGTGTCCGGCTCGGTCACCGAAATGGCAACCATGAGTTGGCCCGCGGCAATGCGCGGCAGCCACATCCGTTTCTGCTCCGCGGTCCCGCCGGACAGCAACGCCTTGGTCAGAATCTCCGGGCGTGTAATCAGGCTGCCTGCCACGCCGAGCGAGGCCGCGGACAGTTCTTCTGTGGTGACGATCATGGCGAGGTTGCCCATCCCGCCGCCGCCGTATTCTTCGGGGACCGACATGCCGAAGTAACCCAACTCGGCCATGTGAGAGATGATCTCTTCCGGGATCAGTTCGTCGTTGCGGTGGACGCGCTCGGCAATGGGAGCGACTTCGCTTTGCGCGAATTGGCGGACCGAGTCGCGCGTCATGGCCGCGATTTCACTCTCCAGCCACGCATTGTTCACGCCTCCCGCGGCCAGGACGGAGCGGCCGAGGTCGCGGAAGCGGCGTTCGTGCGCGCCGTTGCGAATCGCGGCCTTGACATCGGGCTGCCCGAGCGTCTCATCAAGCGTGGACGCAGCGAATCCGAAGTCTTCTAGGTGGGTATCGGCTTGGGCCGCGGCGCGCTGGCCGACCTCCGCGGCGAAGCCCAAAGCCAGCCCGGCGTGGTGGCCGGTATCGTCGCCTCCGCTTGCTCCCGCGGCCCGTGCGTATTCCAGCGAAGCGCGCGCCGCCTCGACCTCGGTCGCCAGATATGCCAGCCGCTCGGCGTGCACCTGATGTTGGTCGATACCCTTCCCATTGTTGGTCAGCACGCGGCCGTGATCCAGCGCGGCGTCACGCACTTGTTGCAACGCATCAACGATAAGGGCGGTTTGTTCGAGCGCGTCGGACATGAAGGTCTCCTTATTCAATGGAAAGGCTGTGAGGATACCATTCCGTCGGGACTCCGCCTAGGCCGATCACCGGGGGCCGTGAGCCGGTTCGCGTTGCAATGTTCCCCCGAGTGCGTCCAGACCTCTCCCCCGAATCAAGTCCGGGGCAGGCTCTAGCCCTCCCCCCCAGGGGGGAGAGGAAAAATGAAGAGGGTTACGTTCAGGATGATCCCCGCGCCCTGTTCTACTCGCTCAACGGGCTAGACTCCGAGCTTGCGTCGCCTCGGCCCGACGATTTCAGGCTGAGAGACTCCGGGATGGCGGGCGCTTGGGCGGGGCGGGGGAATCTGATAGAGGAATGCGGCTTGATGGTTCCGACTGCCGGGGAGAGAGATTCGGGGAGTCTCTCTACACTATCGACTGCCAGAGGAGGAGCGCATGTTCGTACTCGACGAGGGCACCCGCTTCGTGATTCCCCGTACCGAAATGACCTATCCCGGCCACAGCATGAAGCTGCACAAGAACGCGGCCGACCCCGTCAAGGCGCCGGTCGATCACGTGATGATGGATTTCGAGGACGCCTGCCCCTACGAGTTCAAGGGACCGAAAAGCCGCGCCTGTGTCGTCGAGGCGCTCAATACGTTGGACTTCGGCAAGAAGGTCGTCACGGTGCGGCCCAACAACATCCGCTCCGAGTTCTTCCTGGGCGATCTGGAAGCGATCGTGAAGGGTGCGCCCGACAAGTTTCATGGCATCGTCTTACCAAAGACGCACGACGCGGACGACGTCAAATACGTTGCCAGCCTGCTCGACGGCCTGGAACGCGGAGCAGGCTGGAAGTCTCGCATTCAGATCGAGTCCCTGATCGAGATTCCCCAAGCCATCGTCAACGCGTACGCTATCGCCACCGCCTCGGACCGCATGGCCGGGCTGATCTTCGGCATCGCCGACTTCGCCGCTACGCTCGGCATCCGCGAAATCGTGAACGACCAGAATCTGAATTTCCTGTACGCCAAACAGGCCGTGGTGGTTGCGGCCAAGGCGGCCGGGCTGCACGCCGTGGACAACGTGTATCTGCCACTGTGGCGGCGCAACGACCCGGAGGAGAAAGTGCAGGAGATCGAAACCGGGCTGCGCGCCAAGAACGTCGGCGCGGCCAATCTGGGCATGGATGGCACGTGGGTCATTCATCCGCAACAGGCGGAAATCGCCAACGCCTGCTACACGCCCAACGACGACCAGGTGAAGTACGCGATGCGCGTGCTCGACCTCTACCACGAGCAGGGCGGCGGCTCGATGCCCGACCCGGAGACCGGCGAGATGATCGACGAGGCGACGATCAAGATCGCGCTCATGGACTTGGCCAAGGCCGTTCAGGCCGAGACCGTCGCGCCGGCCTATCTGGCCGAGCAGGCCGCCAAGAGCAAAACGATCACCGGCTACGACATCCTGGAACAGATGCGGCGCGTCGGCTGACGGATGGAATGGATCGATTGCCGCCGAAGCAGGCTGGCCGGCATCGGTATCGGACGAATCTTCTCCCTCGAAGAACGTATGGAATGAACGAACGAGGACGCCAGATGACACAAGCGCGCCCGTGGGTCATGCGTACCTACTCCGGGCACTCGACCGCCCGGGAAAGTAACGAGCTGTACCGTCTCAATCTGAGCAAGGGCCAGACCGGGTTGTCGGTGGCCTTCGATCTGCCGACGCAGACCGGCTACGACAGCGACCATTCCCAGGCCGCGGGCGAGGTCGGCAAGGTCGGCGTGCCCGTCTGTCACATCGGCGACATGGAGGCGCTGTTCGCCGACATTCCGCTCGACCGCATGAATACGTCCATGACGATCAACGCCACCGCGGCGTGGCTGTTGGCGCTGTACGTCGCCGTGGCCGAGCGGCGCGGCGTGCCGCCCGCGGCGCTGCAAGGCACGACGCAGAACGACGTCGTCAAGGAATATCTGTCGCGCGGGACGTACATCTTCCCGCCCGAACCGAGCCTGCGGCTGACGGCCGACGTCGTCACCTACACCGTCGCCCACATTCCGAAGTGGAATCCGATCAACGTCTGCTCCTACCACCTGCAGGAAGCCGGAGCCACGCCCGTGCAGGAAGTCGCGTACGCGCTGTGTACGGCCCTCACCGTCCTCGACACGGTGCGCGACTCCGGCCGGCTCGACGACGAGGCATTCCGCGCCGCGGTCGGTCGGGTCAGCTTCTTCGTCAACGCCGGGCTGCGGTTCATCGAAGAGACGTGCAAGCTGCGCGCCTTCGGCCGGCTGTGGGACACGGTCACGCGCGACCGCTACGGCGTCACCGACGCGCGGCAGCGCCGCTTCCGCTACGGTGTGCAGGTCAATTCCCTCGGCCTGACCGAGGCCCAGCCCGAGAACAACATTCCGCGGATCGTGCTGGAAGCGTTGGGCGTGACGCTCAGCAAGGACGCGCGTTGCCGGGCCATGCAGTTGCCTGCCTGGAACGAAGCCCTGGGCCTGCCGCGACCGTGGGACCAGCAGTGGAGCCTGCGCATCCAGCAGATCCTCGCCTACGAGACCGATCTGCTAGAATACGGCGATATTTTCGAAGGCAGTACGGTCATCGAAGCGAAGACCCGCGAAATTCAGGACGCGGCCTGGGCCGAGGTCGAGCGCGTCCTGAAACTCGGAGGGGTCATCGCCGCGCTGGACCTCATCAAGGAGCGACTCGTCGCCAGCCAGAGCGCGCGCGTCCGCGACATCGCGGCCGGCGACCGTGTCGTCGTCGGCGTGAATCGCTACACCGAAACCGCGGAATCCCCGCTGACTCGTGACGCCGCGACGGCGATCCTGACCGTGGACGAGGAGGCCGAGCGGGATCAGCGCGACCGGCTGGCCGCGTTCCGTGCGGCGCGCAATCCCGCGGACGTCGAGACCGCGTTACGTGGCTTGCGCGACGCCGCGCAGACCGACCGAAATCTCATGCCCGCCTCCATCGCCTGTGCGCAGGCCGGTGTCACCACCGGCGAATGGGGACAGACCTTACGCGATGTCTTCGGCGAATACCGCGCGCCGACCGGGGTCCGCGGCGGGCTCGTCCTCCGCAATACAGCGGCGGGCGACTCCGCTCCGACTTCATTTTCGAAGGCGGAAGAAAACGGGGCGCGAAACGGCCACGGCGACGTTGCGGTGCTGGAGTCGGTCCGTACCCGCGTCCGCCGCACCGGCGAGGCGCT
Organism: uncultured Binatia bacterium (SeqCode); assembly: GCA_965200125.1. Taxonomy (GTDB): domain Bacteria; phylum Desulfobacterota; class Binatia; order Bin18; family Bin18; genus Bin18. Next base: position 3,489,791 of record OZ241332.1, read on the forward strand.
CGGCCGCCCACTCAAGATTCTGATCGGCAAGCCCGGTCTGGACGGCCACTCCAACGGCGCCGAGCAACTCGCTGTCTGGTGCCGCGACGCCGGCATGGAAGTCATCTACGACGGCATCCGCCTGTCGCCCGCCCAGATCGTCGCCAGCGCCCGCGACGAGGACGTCCACGTCGTGGGGCTCAGCATCCTGTCCGGCTCTCATCTGCGTCTCGTGCCCGAAGTGCTGGACGGCCTGCGCGAAGCCAGCCTCGACGACGTGCCGGTCGTCGTCGGCGGTATCATCCCGGAGCCCGACGCCGAGCGCCTGCGCGCCGCGGGCGCGGCGCGGGTCTATACGCCCAAGGACTTCGATCTGCCGCGCATCCTGTCCGACATCGTCGACGTGGCGACCGACGCCACCGCTTCTCTCGTGAATGAATAGGTCCGAAGGAGGATTCCCCCATGCTCAAGATCATGCTGTTCATCGACGGCACCTGGCTCTACTCGAACCGCGCCCGCCTGGCGATTTCGTACGACAAGGACGATTTTCGTATCGACTACGGACGCCTGCCCAAGGTCCTGGCCGAAGAGGTCCAGAACCAACTCAACACTCCCGAATACCACGTCGTGCGGACGTATCTGTTCGGCAGTTACGCCCAGAACTGCCACGAGGACGACATCGACATCGTCAACAAGCGACGCGGGTTCTTCGACATGCTCAAGGAAGAGTACCACTACGAAGCGGTCACCTTTCCCATCGAGTTCCAGGGCCGGCGCCTGCGTAAGGTGGACCGTGGGCCGGACGACGATTTCGAGCCCAAGGAGAAATGCGTGGACATCGCGCTGGCCACGGAGATGCTCTACTACGCCGCGATCCCCGGCGCGTACGACGTGGCCGTGGCGGTCGTCGGCGACCGCGACTTCAAGCCGGTCCTGCAACACGTCCGACGGTTGGGCAAGCAGGTCGCCATCGCCAGCATCAAGGGCAGTTGCGCGCGCGAGTTCGCCGACCCGCGCGACGAAGCCGGCGTCAAGGATTTCGACATCGTGTGGCTGGACGACCTGCTGCACCTCGTCGAACTCAAATACGAACGCCACCAGCTCAAATGCCAGTCTTGCGACCGCCTCGTGTGGACGACCTACCATCCCCGCAAACACCAGAAGTTCTATTGCGAGGACTGTCAGTCGCAGCACAGGGAAGAGACCCAGCAGCAGTATGCCGCCGCGGGCGGCTCCGACTTCGAGCCGGGCCGCCGCGGCCCGCATGCCGCACCCGGCACCGAGCTGCACGGCATCGTGACCAAGAAGGTCGCCGACCGGGGCTTCGGTTTCATCCAGGGGAACGACGGGCAGGACTATTTCTTCCATCTGAGCGCCCTGGACCAGTCGATCGTCTTCGAAACGCTGATCGAGGGGACGTCGGTCGATTTCATAGTGAAAGGAGTCTCGGAGTCGGGCCAAGCGCCCCAGGCGGGGAACGTGCGGCTGCGAGCCGTGCCCTCGATGGAGCAGGTCACCGACCTGGACGAGATGGAAGACGTGGAATAGGGCCCCGGCATGTCGCCCCGGAGGCTGACGCGACGCGCGTTCGTGGCGTCCGGCGGTGCGACCGCGATGCTGCTCATGTCGGGGTCACGGCTCCAGGAGCGCGGCTCCGCAGACGACAAGGGCACTCGGGCCGATTCCAGTACCATGCAGACTGTGGACGCGTGCCTGTTCCCGGGCGCTTTGGCCGCGCTGATCGATGGCGCACGCACCTTTCGACAGCGTGAATATCTCGGAACCCGCGACCTCATGCCCCGGCTGGCCGCGGGTCAGCACCCCGCCGTGCTGCTGATCGGGTGCAGCGACTCGCGGGTCGATCCCGCCCTGATCTGCGGCGCCCGACCCGGTGACGTCTTCGCCATCCGCAACGTCGCCAACCTCGTGCCGGCCTACGTGTCGGGGGAGGACGCGACGAACGATGGGCTGGGCCACGGCGTGCGGGCGGCGCTCGAATACGGCGTCAAGGCGCTCGGGGTATCGCACGTCGTGGTGTTCGGACACGCGCACTGCGGCGGCGTCAAGGCCATGATCGACACCGCCCGTGGGGCGCCGCCGGCGTTCGAGTTCATCGGCCCCTGGCTGAACATGGCGACCGGTGTCTGCGACCGGGTTCTGGCCGAGTTAACCGCGGAGTACGGGCGGAACGTGGCCGCGGACGATCTGCTTGCCCACACTGCGCTCGTCGAGCGTCGCTCGGTTCTGCACTCGCTGGACCACCTGCGCACCTATCCTTGGATACGGGAGCGGGTCGAGGCCGGCGCGCTGGCCGTGCACGGCTGGTGGTTCGACTTGGACGATGGGCGACTGTGGGCGACCCATCCTCGGACGGGCGCTTTTCTCCCGCTCGACACCGATTCCTGACATCACCGCAAGCGTCTCGTTGCGGCCTGTTCCCGGCCCACGGTATAGGGGCGACGCATGCGTAGCCCTATTCTTCAGCCCTCTCCGCCCCTGAGCTTGTCAAAGGCCGGAGGTGAAGGGCGAGGGCCGAGGTGACATCGGGGTTCGTTTCGACAGGCTCAACGAACTTAGGGGTAGGAAGGTCCTTGAGCTTGCGTCGCCTTGAGCTCGGTCCCTGAGCCTGTCGAAAGGTCGAAGGGCGTCCCAATGGGCATGGGATCTTCTCCTACCTTATTTCCTTTTGTTCCCTCCTCGCTTACCCCTAACTCCCTCTCCCTCCCCTTCGACAGGCTCAGGGACCAGGGAGAGGGCTAGAGCCTGCCCCGGACTTGATCCGGGGGAGAGGTGCCCCCGGGGAATCCAAACCGATCCACAACCGAACAGGAACGCTTCCGCCGTGCGTCAGGCCGCCCGATAGTCGTAGAACCCCTTATCGGTCTTGCGGCCCAACCAGCCCGCGGCGACATAGTTCCGCAGCAGCGGACACGGTCGGTACTTGTCGTCGCCCAGCCCGTGATGCAGCCGCTCCAGTACGGCCAGGCAGGTATCCAGCCCGATCAGATCCGCCAGCGCCAACGGTCCCATCGGCTGGTTGGTGCCCAGCTTCATCCCCTGGTCGATGTCTTCCACCCCGCCCACGCCTTCGTACAAGGCGTAGATCGCCTCGTTGATCATCGGCAGCAGGATGCGGTTCACGACGAAGCCGGCATAGTCCTTGGCCTGAATCGTGGTCTTGCCCATCTGCTTCGCCAGCGCGTCGATGACGGCGTACGTGTCGTCCGAGGTAGCCAACCCGCGCACGATCTCGACCAGTTGCATCACCACCGGCGGGTTCATGAAGTGCATCCCGATGACTCTGTCCGGCCGGGCCGTGACTGCTCCGAGCCGGGTGAGCGAAATCGACGACGTATTGCTCGCCAGGATCACTCCGGGCCGCACGACCTCATCCAGCCGGCGGAAGATCGTCTCCTTGATCGCCGCGTCTTCCGGGGCCGCCTCGATGATGACGTCCGCGTCAGCCAACTCGGCCAGTTCGTCCGTGCCGCGCAGCCGCTCCAGAATGGCGCGTCGTTCCTCCGCCGGCAGTTTACCGCGGTCGGTCAGGCGGACCAGGTTTTTCTGGATGACGGCCAGCGCGCGGTCGACGATGCTCGTGCTCACGTCGTACAGCACGACGGCCAGTCCCGCCTGCGCCGCGACCTGCGCGATGCCGCCGCCCATCTGTCCCGACCCCACGATGCCGACGGTCCGAATCTCTCCACTCATCGGGTTGCTTCCTTACCTCGGCTCGTCCGCCGAAGACACGGAGGACATTGTGCTTGTCGAAACGCCCTCCGTGCGCTCACCAGACGAGTACCCGGCGACCCCCTTCGACACGCTCGATGGCCGCTCGGGCTCCGTGCCGTCGGACGCGGGGCGCAGGTGGCCTCGGTCGCCGGTCTGCGACCCGATCCATACCGTGCCGCCTTCGTAGCGTTCCTTCTTCCAGATCGGGACGGTGGTCTTGAGTTGGTCGATGGCGTAGCGGCACGCCTCGAACGCCGCATGGCGGTGCCCGGCCGATACCGCGATCGCCACGCTGGCCTGCCCGATGTCCACGCGCCCGAGGCGGTGGGTCACGGCGACTTTCTCGACCGGCCAACGCTCCAGCAGCGTCCGGCAAATCTTCGCCATCTCCTTCTCGGCCATACCCGGATAGCATTCGTATTCCAGGCGGATGACGCGCCGCCCGTCGTTGGTGTCGCGCGTGGTGCCGACGAACGTCGTGAGCGCGCCCGCACCCGGGTCGGCCACGAACACGGTGAGTTCGTCCACACGGATCGGCTCGTGCGTGAGGGTACACACGAACCGGTCCTCCGCACCGGTCGCGTCTTTTTCTGCGGTTCCTCCGCTGACGGGCGGAATCAGCGCGAGTTCGTCGTTGTCGCGGAGCGGGTGCTGGCGGTCGACGTATTCCTGCGCCACGGCGAACGCGAGCGCGCCGTCCACGTCGGCCAAATCGGGGTGCCGGCGCTTCAGATCCGTCCAGACCGTTTCGACGGTGGCACCGTCGGGCGCGTCGTATGTTTCCTCGCCGCGGCCCAGCCGCTCGCGCAGCGAGGCGAAGAAGCGCAGCCTAATGCGCATGGCGTTCGCCCCGCAGCAGGAACAGCATGTGTCCGAGTTCGGGCAGTACGAGCTTGGTCATGCCCAGTTCGACCGCGCCCGTGGAGCCGGGCAGGCTGACGATGACGGTGCCGCCAGCTACGCCGGCGGTAGCGCGCGTCAGCATCGCGGCCGGGCCGATGTCGGCGTAACTCAACGTGCGGAACATTTCGCCGAACCCCGGAATCTCCTTGTCGAGCACCGTCTGAATCGCCTCGAAGGTCGTGTCGCGCGGTGCGATGCCGGTGCCGCCGTTGGTGATGGCGGCGTCCACGTCGGGCCGGGCGATCAGCGTGCGCAACGCCGCGACGAGTTCGTCCGGCTCGTCTTTCAGGATTCGGTAGGCAACCACTTCGTGGTCGTGTTCGGCCAGCAGTGCGCGGATGCGCGCCCCGCTGGTGTCCGTCTCCTCGGTACGGGTGTCGCTCAGGGTGAGAACCGCGCAGCGCACGCTGCGGGGCGCCTTGCTTTTGTGATGTGCCACAGCCATAGTCGCCTTCTATAGCCTGTTTGGCCCGCAGAGTGAACGCGGGACGGCTCCACACCGCAACGTCATGCCCGAACGGATCAAGCGTCTCGACCAACAGCGGCACGAACTCAAGGCGTTGCGCTATCTGCTGGAGTGCCATCCGGCTGGTCTGCAAGACTCCGCGACCCTGCCGGGACGTGCAGACTTCCAGGTCGAAGACAGCCGGGTGATGTTCGACGCGCTGGTGGGTGCGGCGACGCAAGCCGAGGCAACTCACGCCATCGAAGCGCTCGTCCTCGAAGAGACCGACGTCGACTCGTTCCTGCGCCTCGGCGGGCAGTTCTACCACGACTACCCGCGCCTCGTGAAAGAACGCGGCCAGGCGTTTCGGGAGGGGAAGGCCGAATTGGTCGATCCGGCCGGTGACTAACCGCTCCGGCGTCGGCTCAGAGTTTCCCCGCCATGCCTGCCCGCAAGCTGTACATCGAGACCTACGGCTGCCAGATGAATCTGGCGGACAGCGAGTTGATTCTCGGACTGCTGCAGCCGCACGGCTTCGAGCAAACGCCGCGGCCGGATGCCGCGGACGTGATCCTCGTCAACACCTGTGCGATCCGCGAGCACGCCGAGGAACGCGTCGTCGGGCGCTTGGGCGACCTGCGCAAGCACAAGGCGCACAAGCCAGGCGTCGTGCTCGGGCTGACGGGCTGCATGGCGCAGCACTACCGCGACCGCCTGCTCGCCAAGGCGCCGTTCCTCGACCTCGTGTTGGGACCCGACGCCTACCGCAGCCTGCCCGACCTGTTGGCGCAGGCCGAGGCCGACGAACCGCTGGTGTCGGTCCGGCTGGACCGCAACGAAACGTACGCGGACGTGAGCCCCGCGCGCGGGACGGGCGTCCGTGCCTGGGTGACCGTCATGCGCGGCTGCGACAAATTCTGCACCTTCTGCATCGTGCCGTTCGTGCGCGGGCGGGAACGCAGCCTGCCCGCGGCCGCGCTGCTGGATCAGGTCCGCAGCCTCGCCGAACAGGGGTACAAGGAAGTCGTCTATCTGGGGCAGACCGTGAACGCCTACCGCGACGGCGACGTCGATTTCGGCCGCCTATTACGCGACACGGCGCGCATCGACGGCATCGAACGCATCCGGTTCACCTCTCCACATCCGTCCGACATGCGCGACGGCGTGATCGACGCCCTGGCCGATTGCGACAAAGTCGCCCCATACGTGCATCTGCCGCTGCAAGCCGCCTCGAACCGCGTGCTGGAACGCATGGCGCGTGGTTACACGGTCGAAGAATACACCGCGCTGGTTGCCCGGCTGCGCGACGCCGTGCCCGGGCTGGCGCTGTCCACCGACGTCATCGTCGGCTTTCCGGGCGAGGACGACGCCGACTTTCGGGCGACCCGCGACTTCATGACCGAGACGCGCTACGACTTCGCCTACATGTTCAAGTACTCGGCGCGCGAGGGCACCAGGGCGTACCAGTGGGACGAGACGGTATCCGAAACCGAAAAGGGCCGCCGCCTGCAGGAGATCATCGGGCTTCAGGAAGCCATCGGCGTGCAACGCAACCGCGCGCTGATCGGCGACGGCGTCGAAGTGTTGGTCGAAGGGCCTGCCAAGAAGCCCGCCGGCTGGCTGGCCGGAAAAGACCCGCGCTTCAAGACCGTCGTGTTCCCGGACAACGGGGCGCGGCCGGGCGACCTCGTCCCGGTCCACGTGACTTCGGCGACCGCCCACACTCTGCGGGGAACGGCGCGCACGTAGGGCCGTACTTCCCTGGGAACGCGGGCCTCTGGCCCGCAGGCGGAACCGTGCGCGTGTAGAAACGCGCCGTTCGCCCGGTGTCGTCGCTCTGGGTCGGGGAGGGAACCGCGGAGGGCCGCCTGACGCCGTTGCGGGAAGGCTCCGGCTTGGAGGCATGGCGCGCATGGCGTAGGGGCGACGCATGCGTCGCCCTTCCCAACCAGAGCCGGTCAGTCCAACAATTCCAGCACTTTCTCCGACGGTCGGGCGATCACCGCGCGCCGGTCCCTGACGATCACCGGCCGCTGCATCAGCGCCGGACGCTCCAGCAACAGGTCCACCACCGCGGCGCCGGTCACGTAGGCGTCGGCGTTCAAGCCGAGTTCCTTGAACTTCTTGTCCTTGCGCACCAGTTCCGCGGGTTCGTCGGGTAGCAGGTCGAGAAAGCCTTCCAGGTCCGCCCGACTCAGCGGGTGTTTGAGATATTCGACGACGTCGAACTCGACGCCGCGCTCGCGCAGAATGTCGAGCGCCCCACGCGATTTGCCTCAACCGGGGTTGTGATACACGGTCAGCTTGGTCATGGCCTGCGCCTCCTTCGTTCGCGTTGCAGACGAATGTAGCCGCTCGGCCGCGGAGCGGCTAGGCCGACGGCAAGGTTCTCTCGAGATGAATCTTCCCCTTCCGTTCCTTCCGAGGGGCGACCGGCCTATCGCCTCTACCCCCGGCGTGGCAAACCGCTCACCGCTGGGTTAGGATCGCCCGCCGAAGCCGATCCGCACCATGGACGCCAACCTGACCCGACAATTCGTCGACGACACCTGGGAAGCCAGCATTATCCCGGCGCTGCGCCATTACCTGACTATTCCGAACCAGTCGCCAGCCTTCGACCCGGAGTGGCGGACGAACGGCTACATGGATCGGGCCGTGACGCACGTCGCCGACTGGATCCGCCGCCAAGCCGTCCCCGGCCTGCAACTCGACGTGGTGCGTCTCGAAGGTCGCACCCCGCTGCTGTTCGTCGAGATTCCGGGCGACTCGTCCGAGACGGTGCTGTTGTACGGCCATTTGGACAAACAGCCGCCCATGCACGGCTGGCGCGACGGGCTCGATCCGTGGCAGCCGGTCATCGAAGACGGCCGGCTGTACGGCCGCGGAGGCGCCGACGACGGCTACGCCGCGTTCGCGTCGCTCACCGCCATCCGGGCGCTCAAGCTCCAAGGCGTTCCGCTGGCGCGCTGCGTGATCGTCATCGAAGCCTGCGAGGAGAGCGGCAGCGGCGACCTGCCGTACTACATCGACGCGCTGGTGCCGCGCATCGGCACGCCCAGCTTGGTCGTGTGCCTCGATTCGGGCTGCGGCAACTACGAGCAACTCTGGATCACGACCTCGCTGCGCGGATTGGTGTCGGGCACGCTGTCGGTCTCGACGCTGACCGAGGGCGTGCACTCCGGCGCGGCCAGCGGCATCGTGCCGTCCAGCTTCCGCGTCGTACGTCGACTCCTGAGCCGGCTCGAAGACGAATGCACCGGCCACGTGTTGCCGGCCGCATTCCAGGTCGAAATTCCCGACGAGCGGCGGCAACAGGCCCGGGCAACTGCGGCTGTTCTGGGCTCGAGTCTGACCGGCGAAATTCCCTTCCAGCCCGGGGCCGCGGCGGTCGGCGACGACGTGGAGCAACTGCTGCTCAACCGCACATGGCGCCCGCAACTCGAAGTCATCGGCGCCGCCGGCCTGCCCGCGCTCGAGCAGGCCGGCAACGTGCTGCGTCCGCGCACCTCGGTCAAGCTGTCGCTCCGCATTCCGCCCACGCTCGACCCGGCCGCGGCCACGGCTGCGCTCAAACGTCTGTTGGAAGCCGACCCGCCGTACGGCGCACAGGTGACGTTCGAGCCGGAATGGGAGGCCGCGGGCTGGAACGCGCCGCGGCTCGACGCCTGGCTGGAAGACGCGCTGCAGGTCGCCTCGCGCACGTTCTTCGGCCACCCCGCGGGCGCCATCGGCGAGGGCGGCACGATTCCGTTCATGGGGATGCTGGGCGCAAAATTCCCGTCCGCGCAATTCATGATTACCGGCGTACTCGGACCGCGCTCGAACGCGCACGGCCCCAACGAGTTCCTGGACCTGGCGACCGGCAAGCGGCTCACCGCGTGCGTGGCGTGGATCCTGGCGGCCCATCATCGAGCCATGACGGCCCGCGCCGCGGCTCGGAGTCCGGGCCGTCAGACTCCGGACGGCTGACGGGACGAGGGAGGTCGGGGGCGCACCTCCCGAAAGCACGATCGTGGCCTTCTACGCCGACCTGCACGTCCATTCGCGGTATTCGCGCGCGACCAGCAAGCACTGCGACCTGAAACACCTCGCCTATTGGGCGCGGAAGAAAGGCATCGCCGTCGTCGGAACGGGCGACTTCACGCATCCGGCGTGGGCCGCCGAACTGCGGGAGCACCTGGTGCCGGCGGAGCCGGGTCTCTTCCGCCTGCGCCCCGACCTGGAAAAAGAGGTCGCGGCCATGCTGCCGGCCGCGTGTCAGGGGCCGACGCGCTTCATGTTATCGGTCGAAATCTCGACGATCTACAAAAAGGGCGACAAGACCCGCAAAATTCATCACCTGCTCTACGCGCCGCACCTGGAGGCGGCCGGGCGCATCACCGAGAAGCTGGCGACCATCGGCAACGTCAGATCCGACGGGCGGCCCATCCTCGGCCTGGACTCGCGGCATCTGTTGGAGATCACCCTGGAGTCGGACCCCGGCTCGTATCTCGTGCCGGCCCACATCTGGACGCCGTGGTTCGCCGCGCTCGGCTCGAAGTCCGGGTTCGACGCCATCGACGAGTGCTACGCCGACCTCGCCCCGCACATCTTCGCGGTCGAAACCGGCCTGTCGTCCGACCCGGAGATGAACTGGCGGGTGTCGTCGCTGGACCGCTTCCGGCTGGTGTCCAACTCCGACGCGCACTCGCCCGAAAAGCTGGGGCGCGAAGCCTGCATGTTCGACACCGAATTCGACTACTTCGCCATCCGCGCGGCGCTGGAAACGGGCCGGGGCTATCTGGGCACGGTCGAATTCTTCCCCGAAGAGGGCAAATACCATCTCGACGGCCACCGGAGTTGCAACCTGCGCCTGCTGCCGCAGGAGACGAAGCGCCTGGGCGGACGCTGCCCGACCTGCGGCAAACCGCTGACCGTCGGCGTCATGCACCGCGTGGACGACTTGGCCGACCGCGACCTTTCGACTCTTCGACAAGCTCAGAGCATCGCAGGCTCGAGGCGCCGCGGCGACGCGCCGCCGGCCACCGCGGGCGCGGTTCGCAGCCTCGTACCGCTGCCGGAGATGCTGTCCGAGATTCTGAGCGTGGGCCCCAAGAGCAAGCGGGTTGCGGCGCATTACGAGCGTCTGCTCGACCGGCTCGGCCCGGAACTGCAGCTCATCAACGACGTTCCGTTGGAGGACGTGCAGCGCGATGCGGACGAGACGGTCGCCGAGGCGATCGGCCGCCTGCGCCGGCAGGAGGTGATCCGCGAGGCGGGGTACGACGGCGTGTACGGCAAGATCCGGCTGTTCCGCGAAGGCGAGTTGCGCCGCAAGACGAGCGGCGCGGCCCTGTTTCAAGAGGAGACCAACCAGGAGGAGACCCCAACCGTCGGGACGACGCATGCGTCGCCCCCGCAACAGAAGGCGGACCGACGGAACCGGAGCGCCGCGGAGCAGCGAAGCGAATCGTCTTCCGCGCCCGCGCAGACAAGGTCCGACGGCACGACCTTGTTTCATGCCAAGGTCACGACCGGCGGGGCGACGCATGCGTCACCCCGACAACGGAAAGCGCAGACGACATCCGACAGTCTTGCCGCCCTGCCTGCTTTCGAGGCGGACCCGCTGGCCGGACTCGACCCCGAGCAGCGCCACGCCGCGGAGACTCTCGACGGCCCGTTGCTGATCGTGGCCGGGCCGGGCTCCGGCAAGACCCGCACGCTGACGCACCGCCTCGCCCATCTCATCCGTGCCCGCGGCGTCGCGCCCGAACGCTGCCTCGCCCTGACGTTCACCCGCCGCGCCGCGGACGAGATGCGCGAGCGGTTGCAGGCGTTGCTTCCCGATGCGGCCCGGACGATCCCGCTGTTCACGTTTCACGCGTTCGGCATGACCGTCTTACAGGAACACTGGAACGCCGCGGGGCTGCAGCGCGGCGTTCGCGTCGCGTCGGATGCGGAGCGTCACGACCTGCTGCGCGACCGGCTCGGCGTGTCCACCAATGGAGCCCGCCGCCTGCTATCCGCGATCTCGGTCGCCAAACGGACCGGCCGGACGCCGCCCGACGCCAAACAGGCCGCAGCGTGCGAAACCTACGCGCGCGAGATGGAGGCGCGGAACCTGGTGGATTTCGACGACCTGATTCTCCGCACCGTCCACGTGCTCGAATCGGACGAGGGGATTCGCGAGGCGTACCGCGAACGGTATCCGTGGGTCAGTATCGACGAATACCAGGACGTGGACGAACGACAGGTCCGCCTCGTCAAGCTGCTCGTCCCGCGGGACGGCAACGTGTGCGCGATCGGCGACCCGGATCAAGCCATCTACCGGTTCCGCGGTGCGGACGTGCGCCTGTTCCACCGCTTTCCCGAAGATTTTCCCGGCGCCCGCGTGACCCGGTTGACGCGCAACTACCGATCCGACCGCAACCTCGTCAGCTTGGCGTCCCAGGTGATTGCGCCGGCCGGCTCCGCGCATGCGGCCACGCCGGTCCTCGACACCGTGCCGAACCTCATCACGCTGCACGAGGCGCGCACCGACAAGGCCGAGGCCGAGTTCGTCGTCCAGTCGCTCGAACGCCTGTTCGGCGGACACAGCTTCTTTTCCATCGACAGCGGCCGCTCCCGCGACGCCGAAGCCGCGGACGTGTCCTTCGCCGACGTTGCCGTACTGTACCGGACCGAGACCCAGGCGGACGCCCTGGCCGAAGCCCTGCACCGCTCCGGCATGCCGTTCCAGCAACGCGCCCACACCCGCCTGCTCGACCACCCGGGCACCGCGGCCTTGTTGGACGCCGTGCGGGCGCAACGGGCCGAAGGGTCCGTCGTCGCCCGCCTCGACGCCGCCCGCGACACCGTGGCGGCACCGCCGGAGGCTGCGGCCGACGTCGACGAAGCCTGCCGCCTGCTGCGTCCGCTCGCCCTCGCCTGCGGAGACGACGCGGACCGTTTCCTGTCCGAAGCGGCGTTGGCGACCCAGATCGACACCTGGGACCCGCGCGCGGACCGCATTGCGTTGCTGACGCTGCACGCCGCCAAGGGCCTGGAGTTTCCCGTCGTGTTCATTGTCGGCTGCGAAGACGGCATCCTGCCGTTGACCTTCGGCGCCGCGGAGCCGGCGGCCCTCGAAGAAGAGCGCTGCCTGTTCTACGTCGGCGTGACGCGCGCCAAGACCAGACTCTTCCTGTGCCGGGCCACGCAACGCCGCTGGCGCGGTCGCCTCCAATCCCTGCCACCGTCCCCTTATCTGGCGGACATCGAAGCCCGCCTGCTCGAACGCCGCGGCGCCCCTCCGCCCGGCCGCCGGAAGAAGCCCGCGGATCAGATGCAGTTGTTCTGACCCGCCACCGGAACGGGGCCATGTCGGACGGCGGACTCGACTGGATCGCCAACTACATCTGGGGCATTGCGGACGACGTGCTGCGCGACCTGTACGTGCGCGGCAAATACCGCGACGTGATCCTGCCGATGACCGTCCTGCGCCGCCTGGACGCGGTGCTGGAAGACACCAAGCCCGCGGTCCTCGCCATGCGGAAGCGGCTCGACACCGCGGGCGTGGTGGAGCAGGACGGGCCGCTGCGCGCCGCGGCGGGGCACGACTTCTACAACACCTCGCCGTTCACCATGCGTGACCTCACGACGCGCGCCGGCCAGCAGCAGTTGCGCGCAGATTTCGAGGCGTATCTGGACGGCTTCTCGCCCAACGTGCAGGACATCCTCGACCACTTCGAGTTCCGCCACCAGATCCCGCGCCTGTCCAGGGCCGACGCGCTCGGCACGCTGATCGAGAAGCTGACCGCGCCCGACGTGAACCTGAGCCCCGAGCCGGTGCGGCACGCCGACGGCTCGATCCGCCTGCCCGGCCTCGACAACCACGGCATGGGCACGATCTTCGAAGAGCTGGTGCGCCGCTTCAACGAGGAGAACAACGAGGAGGCCGGCGAACACTGGACGCCGCGCGACGCCGTCACGCTGATGGCGCGGCTCGTCTTCCTGCCGGTCGCCGACATGATCGAGTCGGGCACCTATCTGCTCTACGACGGCGCGCTCGGCACCGGCGGCATGTTGACGGTCGCCGAGGAGACCTTGCGCACCCCGGCCCGCGAGCGCGGTAAGGACGTCGCTACGCACCTGTACGGCCAGGAGATCAACGCCGAGACCTACGCCATTTGTAAGGCCGACCTGCTGCTCAAGGGGGAAGGCCGGGCCGCGGACAACGTCGTCGGCGGGCCGGAGCACTCGACGCTCGCCAACGACGCCTTTCCCTCCTTCGCCTTCGACTTCATGCTCTCCAACCCTCCCTACGGCAAAAGCTGGAAGGGCGACCTCGACCGCCTGGGCGGCAAGCGCGGCGTGCGCGACCCGCGCTTCCTGATCGAACACGCCGGCGACCCGGAGTACTCGCTGGTCACCCGTTCCAGCGACGGCCAGATGCTGTTCCTCGCCAACCTGCTGAGCAAGATGAAGCAGGAGACGCAGCTCGGCAGCCGCATCGCCGAGGTGCACAACGGCAGTTCGCTGTTCACGGGCGACGCCGGCCAGGGGGAGAGCAACATCCGCCGCTGGATCATCGAGAACGACTGGCTGGAGGCGATCGTCGCCCTGCCGCTCAACCTGTTCTACAACACCGGCATCGCCACCTACGTCTGGGTGCTGACCAACCGCAAGCCGGCGCGCCGCCGCGGCAAGGTGCAACTCATCGACGCCAGCGGTTGGTTCCGGCCGCTGCGCAAGAACCTGGGCAAGAAGAACTGCGAACTGTCGGAGGCCGACATCCGCCGCGTCTGCGACGCCTTTCTCGCGTTCGAGGAAACCGCGCAGTCGAAGATCTTTCCCAACGCCGCGTTCGGCTATCGGAAGGTCACGGTCGAACGGCCGCTGCGGCTGGCGGGCATCGACCCCGAACGCGCCTACAAACCGGCCGAGATCAAACGGCTCAAGGAGACGCACGCGCGGGCGACAGACGCGCCGCCCGTCATCTGTAAAGTCCACAAGAAGGGGACGCAGCCCGACCCTCTCCGCGGGGCGTTCGCCGCACGCGTGGCGGGAAAGCCCGCGGTGGTCGCCTGCGAACCCGACGCCGAGTTGCGCGACACCGAGCAGGTGCCGTTGCTCGAAGCCGGCGGCATCGAGGGCTTCCTGCGCCGCGAAGTGCTGCCGTACGCGCCCGACGCGTGGTACGCCGCGGACAGCGTCAAGACCGGCTACGAGATCAGCTTCACGCGCTTTTTCTACCGGCCGCGGCCACTCCGCCCTCTGGACGAAATCCGGGCGGACATTCTGGCCGCGGAGCAGGAGACGGAAGGGCTGTTGGAAAAAATTCTCGGAATCTCACCCCCCGATCCACGTCGCCGAAAGGAACCCTGATGTGGACCGACCGACAGATTCGGGACCTGATCGCCCTTCCCAAAACGATCCGCGCGAGACTCCCCGCCGCGGGATATAAGGAAGAATATGGGCATGACCGCTGCGACCTGGAATTGGAGGACATGTCCCGCAGCGGCCTAAAGTTCACCATCTTCATTCGGAAACATCGGAAGTTCATCGAAAATTTTTCTTTGGGGCCCCGGTACCACACCAATGATCGGACCCTGGGAACCGTGACGCTGATTCGCTACAACGGGGCGCACGGCGAGACCGGTCGTCAACCGGACGGCCATTACGCCAAACCGCATGTCCATTGCCTGACCGAAAAAACGTTGACGGCGGGGAGCACGCGGCCGCAAGAGCGGCATCGAGAAACTCCCGACCGGTATCGGACCTTTGAACAGGCGCTTTCGGTTTTCTTCCGCGACACCGGCGTCGTCGACTCCGAGAAGTATTTTCCCGAGCTAACGCAGGGGAGGCTGTTCAATGGACATCCACGACATTAAGGCGTCGTTGCACCGCACGTTGCACGCTGGGGTGGACGTGTACGGGCGCCGCCCCGGCGCGTACCAACTCATTCTTCCGATCCGCCACGAAGACGGCGATATGGTGGACGTCTATCTTCAGAACAGTCCCAGGGGAGAAGGCTACGTCCGCATTTGCGACTATGGACTGACGCTCATGCGCCTGTCCTGCACGTACACCATCGACACCGATTCCAGGAGAAGAATTTTCGACGGGATTCTGATCAACAACGACGTGGGGAATCTGTATCTGGATACGACTCCCCCGATGCTCTCCGAGAGCATTTTGCAGTTCGCAGGGTGCCTCCAGAAAATATGCAACAGGCGGTTCTGGAGCAAAGAGGTGGTGCGCAGCGCCTTTTACGACGATATGGGAGCCTATGTCGCGACCGGCTTGGCACGGTTTTCCCCGGTCGCCGACATCCTGCCTCTCCCGGACTATCCCGTCAGTGTGGACTGGTCCCTCTCCTCCAACGGGCGCACTTTCTACGTCTTCGGGGTTCGGGGCAACGACAAGGCGAAGGTCGTCGCCATTTCGCTGCTCGAGTTCCAGAAAGCGCAACTCCCCTTCATCAGTCTCGTCGTGCACGAAGACATGGAAGAACTCGGAAGAAAAGAGGGGCTCTATCTCACCCGAAACGCCGATACCCAATATCCGTTGCTGAGCGATTTCAAAGAAAAGGCTGCCGCGGACATCGATCGTATCGCCGGCGTGGCCGCGTGATGCCATGAGCGCGCGGCACGGCCAGCACCCGCGCCGGTCGCTGCGCCTGCGCCATTACGATTACGCGCAGGTCGGGGCCTATTTCGTCACCGTCTGTACCCATGAGCGGCGCTGCCTGTTCGGCGACATCGTGGACGGCGCCATGCGGTTGAACGACGTTGGACGGATCATCGCCGATGAATGGCACAAATCCGCCCGCATTCGCGCCGAGATCGAGTTGGACACCTGGGTCATCATGCCCAATCATTTTCACGGGATTGCGATCATCACCCATCGTAGGGGCGACCGGCCGGTCGCCCCTACTACGGGACCACCACCGCGCTCGATAGGGGCATTGATGGCGGGTTTCAAATCGGCATCCACCAAACGTATCAACGCCGCCCGCGGTACGCCCGGCGCCCGCGTCTGGCAACGCAATTATTACGACCACGTCATCCGCAACGAGGCCGACCTGCACCGCATTCGGCAATATATCGCAGACAATCCGGCTCGTTGGGCAGAGGACCCGGAAAATCCGGCGCGGTCCCTTGACGCGGCCCCGGTCGGTCCCGGTGGGATACGTCGTACCCGGCGTAGGGGCGACCGGCGGATGAGAAGGGACTGCCGGACTGCAGACCAGCCGGCCTGCTGGGTGGAAGATCTGACGATCCGAGCCAGGATATGCCCCCTGCCGTCTGTCGGGGTCCATCCGGTGTAGGGGCGACGCATGCGTCACCCTTCCGGTGACACCCCCGCGATGGTGAAGATGCCATGCGTCACCCCCTGAACCCTTATCCCGAACGTAAGCCTTCCGGCGTCAAATGGTTCGCCCCCCGACGACATGGGGGTTCATGCCGCGAACGCTACCTTGCCGGCCGGACTCATGGTATGCTGCCGGAAACATCGGAGTTGACTACGAGACAGGATATCCTGACCGCTTCAACGTAACCAATGCGTGCGCGAAAGAGCGTCTCGGGGCAAAAATGGCAGACATAGTAAACAGGGAGACCAGAAGCCGAATGATGTCCTCCGTTCGGTCGAAGAACACGAAGCCGGAGATGGAAATCCGGCGTCGCCTCTTCGGTCTCGGATATCGATATGGTCTGCACAACAGAAATCTTCCTGGAACGCCTGATATGGTTCTTCCGAAATATCGCTCCGTCGTATTCATAAACGGATGTTTCTGGCATCATCACGGGTGTCATTTGTCTTCGATCCCGGAAACCCGACGAACATGGTGGAAGGCGAAACTTGAAGGGAATTGCAAACGTGACTCAATGGCTGTTTCGGAATTGCAGAGACTGCGCTGGCGAGTCCTGATAATTTGGGAATGCGCGTTTCGAAAGCCGAAAGGAGACAGAGAGAAAGCATTGAATGTCGTCTTGACGAGAACCACGAATTTTCTGAACTCGAAAAGAAGAAAATTGGAAATCCCGCTGCTGGAAGCAAGACGGGGAGGCAGTCAGAATTGAAGGGTGCTACCATGGAGAAGAAATTGCGTAAGGAACAAGTCCCGGTTGACCGCATACCTTTTCGCATGCATCCCAGAGTGTTTGCGGCCCTGGGAGCGGACCTTGTAACCGACGATGTTGTAGCCGTAATTGAACTCGTCAAGAATTCGTACGACGCATTTGCCCAGAATATCCGGATTCGATTCCGAAAGGATGGCCAGTCCGGGTATCTTGAAATAGAAGATGATGGAAACGGTATGACGAGAAAAGTCATAGAAGATGTGTGGTGTCTGGTTGCAACCCCCTATAAGGAACTCAATCGTATCGTGAAGAATGGCGTAAAGCAGCGCCGTGTTACGGGAGAAAAAGGACTTGGCCGTTTATCGGCGGCACGTCTGGGAAAACGTCTTCTCATGCTGACACAGGCACCGGAGAACGTTTGTTGGGAAGTAGCGGTCAATTGGAGCGAAATTTCCGAAAAGGATGACCTTTCGGACAGTTATGCGGAATGCAAAATATATCAGGGTAAACCGCCGTTCGAGAAATCCGGGACCCGCCTCCGCATCTTCGGGCTGGGCGAGCATTGGAATGCGGATCGTGTTTCGGATCTCGAAGATAATCTGGCACGGTTGATTTCACCATTTTCGGACCAGGAAAATGTCAGCATTTTCTTGTCAGACTTTGACAATGATCAGAGAGAGGGGATCGAGATCGAGTCTCCGAAATTCTTGTCGAAGCCGAAATACAGCATTCGGGGAAGTGTTGACTCCGAAGGAAACGTGGAAGGCGGCTATTATTTTGCTCCTGTCGTACGCGGTTCCACAAGAAAGAAGAATTTGAAACTGGCATGGAAGCAGATTTATGGCGACCTTCCGGACGACAGACGACCCGGATTCTCTCCTGATTCAGCAAGCTGCGGACCCTTCTCTTTCGAAATTCGGGCGTGGGATATTGCCCCCGATGATACACAGGAAATTGCAGAACGATTCGAATTTCGAAAAAATGAAGTCCGAAAAGCCATTCGGGCCCACAAAGGTATCTCCGTATATCGAGACGGAATCCTCGTCCTGCCGAAGTCGGATAAGGCCCGCGACTGGCTCGGGCTGGATATCAGGCGCATCAGCAAAATCGGAACGCGGCTCAGCACAAACCAGCTTGTCGGCTACGTGTCGATTTCCGCTGAGGATAACCCCCGGATCAGAGATACCAGTGACCGGGAGCGTCTCGTTGCGTGTATCGAAGTGGCCGAGTTTGAGGAAATTCTGAAGGCGGCGGTCGGGCTCCTCGAGAATGAACGCGACGAAGACAGAGTTCAATATGATCGGGAGAAACCGATGGACGCGCTTTTCGATGACCTGTCAGCGCATGATGTCGTGACCGAAGTCGCCGATTTTCTGCAGGAAGGAGCCGAACCATCGGAGGTCGTCCCCCTCCTGCGGAGTTTCAGCCGCTCGCTGGATAAGACCCGAAAGACGATTCAGGAAAGATTCATATATTACAGCAGACTGGCAACTGTCGGCACCATTGCGCATATGCTGGTTCACGAAATACGCAACAGGACAACGGCCATCGGCAGCTTTCTGGACGTCATCAAAAGCAGACTTGCTCCATTCAACGACCGGGAGACCGAAGAAGAGTACCGCCGGGCGGACACTGCCGTCGATGCCCTTGAACGTCTTGCCGACACTTTCGCCCCACTGGCGAGCCGCAGCTTCCGAAGGCGGAGACGTCGGGCGATCCTGGAGGACCAGATCAACAACTGTCTGGCGCTTCAAAGAAACGAAATAAAAACACGGCATATTCAGTACCAGGTTCCGGAGACGAAAACCAGCGTGGCCGTTGACCCAGGAGAACTCGATGCCATAATCCTCAACCTCATTACCAACGCTATCTACTGGATGGGAGAAGTCTCCAAAGAAAACAGAAGATTACTCTTCCATTTCAGCCCGATTCGACGTCAGAACCGTGTGCGCATCTACGTGAACGATACCGGACCCGGTATTGACAGAGATGATGCCGAGAAGGTGTTCTGGCCCGGCGTAACCAGAAAACCCGGCGGAATCGGAATGGGATTGACGGTAGCTTCGGAGCTGGTAGCCACGTATGGGGGCCGCATGTCGACGGAATACGACGGGAAGAAGAAGAACGGAGCTTCATTTGCCTTCGATCTTCCTCTGGTGAAGTAGGATGCGTCGGGAGAACCTCCATGCTTAAACTATTGTTCATCGAGGATGATAAAGAGGCTATCGAACCGGTACTGAAGCTCATTGAGAAACGGATACCGGACGCCGAATGGCAGGTCTCCGGATTTGAAGAGGCCGAGGGAAAAATAAAATCGTTATCTCCGGATGTCGTCATCCTCGACCTTCTGGCGCGGGGACTCTCCGCCGAGAGTGAACCCTTGGGCCTGCGTACCCGTGACTTCATCTGGAACCGGCGCTTCTGTCCGATAATCATCTACTCGGCAGAACCGGGGCAACACGATGAAAGGCACGAAACACACCCATTCGTAAAGAGCATTCAAAAGGGGAGGGGGAGTGATCAGATGGTTCTTGATGCAGTGACGGAACTCCGTCCTCATGTCGAGACTTTGAGAGAGGCCGAGGAGCATATCAAAGATTCCTTCTCCCGGGCCATGCGAGACGTCGCCCCTTATGCTTTCGATACTTTTGAGACCCCGGACGAGCGAATGGAGGTGGTCAAACGGTCGGGGAGACGACGCATCGCCGCTCTGATGGACGGATTCTCAGCGTCCCGAGGAACACTTGCGGGTTGGGAGCAGTATTTGTATCCGCCCGTAAATGAAGATGTTCAAGCGGGCGACATCATCCGAAAAGCCCGCGGAAACCCCGACGATCCAGACGGTTTCCGGCTGGTCCTTACCCCTTCCTGTGATCTCGTATCATCCGGCGGACGCCGGCCGAAAGTCAGGAACGTTCTTGTCGCCAAATGTTGTTCTATCCGGACAGGTCTGGAGCATCTCGGCCTGCAAGGGCAACCTTCTTCCAGAAAATTCAGGGAGCGACTGACTACCGCCGTCCTGACCCCGGGGTACTCCGGTAACATTATTCCTGTCCCGTGTCTGAAAAATAAAATCCCGACGATGGCCGCAGACTTGCGGAATCTGGAACTGATCCCGATGGAAAACATCAGCGATAACCACGACTCGGATGGATCGTTTGTCAGGATTGCCTCGGTGGATAGTCCGTTTCGGGAGCTGATAACGTGGGCGTACCTGCAAATCTCGTGTCGTCCGGGAGTACCCGAACGGGATTTCGACTCCTGGAACGACGAAATTGTTGAAAACATGCAAGGTGAAGATGGTGGTCCGCCGAAATGAATGCCTGGGATTTTTGCTGTGGCGCCGGAGGGTTAACCCGCGGTCTGCTCGATGCGGGAATTGATGTCGTTGCCGGGATCGACTCCGATGAACGCTGCCGGGACTCTTATAGTGACAACAACTCCGGAGCCGTCTTTATCCACGCCGACATCAGGACGGTTGACCCCCGGCGTTTCGGTCTGAAATCTCGGTCGGGGAATTGTAACGACCTGCTCTTTGCGGCATGTGTTCCATGCCAGTCATTCAGTCCGCAGCGAAAGGGAGAACGGAAACGCCGCGACGCGACGTTACTGAGCGAATTCGGACGGCTCGTTGAAACCATATTGCCGCAGTATGTCCTGATCGAAAACGTGCCGGGCATAGCCAGGGTGCCCGGGTACAGCACTTTTCGTCGCTTCCTCAAGATGCTGGAGACGAACGACTATAAGAATGTCTTCGGAATTCTGGATGCCAAACACTATGGAGTTCCTCAGAATCGCCGCCGTCTGCTATTACTGGCCAGCAAGTCTCGATCGCCTTCCTTCCCGAAGCGTACGCATGGAAATGGACACCTCCCGTTCAGAACGGTACGATACGCCATCTCCCGTTTCCCCGCGATTGCGGCAGGGGGGATTCATTCGCACGTTCCGAATCATGTGGCTGCCTCCCTGACTGATCTGAATCTGGCCAGACTTCGGGCGACACCGCATGACGGTGGAGACAGAAGATCATGGCCGAAGAATCTCAGGCTCACGTGCCACATGGGCGATCACGAAGGTCATACCGACGTGTACGGGCGCATGGCATGGGACGCGCCGGCCCCGGCTCTTACCGGACGTTGTCACAGCCTATCGAACGGCAGATACGGACATCCCGAGCAGGACCGGGCGATATCTCTGCGCGAGGCGGCTGCCATACAATCTTTTCCTGACGGGTATCGGTTCTTCGGTTCTAACAAGCATATCGCTATCCAGATAGGGAATGCCGTCCCTGTCAGACTAGCCGAGCAACTCGGCAAATATGTCCTCCGAATCGCTGATGGGCAATAATATCGACTTGCCGAGGGTTCTCAAAGACTCATGGCAGCCGTTTTTGGACCCTACCCCAAGCGCAAGCCCGCCGGCGTGCCGTGGCTGGGCGACGTGCCGGCGCATTGGGATATTGCTCGGGTCAAACAACACTACTCCATTCGGTTAGGGAAGATGTTGCAGAACCGTCCAATGTCCTCAACGGACACTCAAGCACCGTATCTGAAGGCAAGAAACGTCCAGTGGTTTTCCGTAGATATTACAGACGCGCCGACGATGTGGGCGAGTCCTGACGAAATCGGACAATACAGCATCAGAACGGGAGACCTGCTGGTCTGTGAAGGCGGCGAAGGTGGCCGATGTGGACTCGTTGGAGAAATTCCACCCGGTTATATAATCCAAAATGCTCTCCACCGCGTGAGACCTCTACGAAATTGCAGGAATGATTATTTGCAATACGCAATGATTGTAGTAGCAAAGGTCGGCTGGTTTGACGCCACGAACAACAAAGCAACAATAGCCCATTTCACCACGGAAAAATTCGGTTCACTCTCCATACCCGTTCCGCCCCGTGCCGAGCAAACCGCCATCGTCCGCTACCTGGACCACGCCGATCGGCAGATGCGCCGTTACATCGACGGCAAGGAAACCCTCATCGGGCTGCTGGAGGAGCAGCGGCAAGCCGTCGTGCAGCACGCCGTCACGCGCGGGCTCGACCCCGACGTCCGCCGTAAACCATCCGGGATCGACTGGCTGGGAGACGTGCCGGCGCATTGGGAGGTGCGGCGGCTGAAGTGGGTGGCGTCATTGAATCCGAGTAAGAGAGAAGTCCGTGCGTCTCTCTTGGCTGATACCCCCGTAACCTTCTTACCGATGGAACGTGTGGGGACGGACGGAAGGATTGAAAGCGGAGAAATGCTACCCGCGTCCGATGTTTGGAACGGTTTTACTTACTTCGAACGAGAAGACGTTCTGGTTGCGAAGATCACACCCTGTTTTGAGAATGGAAAGGGCGCCTGCCTTGATTCCTTGCCGACGAAAGTAGGTTTCGGATCGACAGAATTTCACGTGTTGAGATATGGTCCTTCCATCTCTCCACAGTTTTTATATCGTCTGACGACTCTCGAAGAGTTTCGACGGCTCGGCGTGAATGCAATGATTGGCGCCGCGGGCCAGCAACGAGTCCCGCAAGCGTTTGTGGCAAACTATCCGATAGCGATTCCTCCCCTCCCCGAGCAGGCGGCCATCGTCGAGCATCTCGACAAGGCAACCGCCGACATCGACACCGCCATTGCCAACACCCGCCGAGAGATCGACTTGCTGCGCGAATACCGCACCCGGCTGATCGCCGACGTGGTGACGGGGAAGGCGGACGTGCGGGAGGCGGCCACGACAGCCGGGGGATGAAGACGTGAGCGACGTTCTCCTCATAAACCGACTGCTGCGGGACCATACGGCAGAGACGGAGTGGCTGGAGTTCAAACGGAACTCGGTTGACCCCAAGCAGATAGGAGAATATCTGTCTGCGCTGGCGAATGCGGCCTGTATCCATCGTCGACCGGCAGGGTATCTGGTCTTCGGCATTGACGACACCACCCACGACGTCGTCGGGACGGACTTCGATCACTACAAGAAGAAAGGGAAAGGCAATCAGGACCTGTTGCTGTGGCTCAGGACGATGCTGCGTCCCGATACGGAATTCACCGCAGACAGCGTCGCCCACCCGGATGGCCGGGTCGTCATCTTTGAAATCGCTCCCGCGAAAGATCAACCGGTCAGCTTTTCAGGGAAACCCTACATTCGGATAGGTGCAAGCAAGACCGGCCTTGACAAATATCCAGAAAAGGCCCGCGTCATTTGGACCCGTAATCGAGACTGGGCAGCAAACGACTGGTCCGCGGAGGTATGTGCACACGCCGGGCTTGACGACCTTGATCCGGAAGCCTTGCGGAAGGCGCGCGAGCAGTTTGCCGTCAAGCATCGGGTCCAGGCTCACGAAGTCCGCGAGTGGGACGACGTCACGCTGCTCAACAAAGCCAAGGTGCTGAAACAGGGGGCCGTCACGAATGCCGCGTTACTCCTTTTGGGGCGGCCGGAAACGTCAACCCTGCTTGCGCCGAAGGTGGCCCGCATCTTCTGGGGCCTCAAGGACGCAGAGAATCGGGAACTGGATTATGCGCACGTCGAACCGCCGTTCTTGCTTGCGGGGGACCGTCTGCTGAGGCGGGTGCACAATCTGACGGTGCGCCCTCTCCCCAACCGGACGTTGTTTCCCCAGGAAATTCTTCAATACGATCCGTGGGTGGTCCGCGAGGCCCTCCATAACAGCATTGCGCACCAGGACTATGGCCTGCACGGCAGGATCACGGTCGTCGAGTTTCCCGACCGTATCTTGTTGACCAACGTCGGCGACTTCTTGCCGGGCGACGTCGAGACGGTCATCCGGCAGGATGCTCCCCAAGCCATCTACCGGAACCCTTTTCTGGTCGGCGCGATGGTCGAACTGAATCTGATCGACACCCAAGGCGGCGGGATCAAGCGGATGTTCCACACGCAGAGGCAGCGGTTCTTTCCGCTCCCGGATTACGATCTGACCCAAGGGAAGCGCGTGGCCGTTGGCATTCACGGGCGTATTCTCGACGAGCACTATACCCGGACACTCATGGAGCGAACCGATCTATCTCTTGAGCAAGTCATGCTTCTTGACCAGGTCCAGAAAAGGCGGCGTATCAGCAAGGAAGCCCATCGGCGCCTGAAGGCCGATGGGCTTGTCGAGGGGCGTTACCCGAATCTGCTGGTTGCCGGACCGGTTGCCCGGATGACGGGGGACGCAGGCCGCCACATTCGAGAGCGCGGGTTCGACAAGCACTACTACATGGATATGATCCATGCCTTGGTGCGCGAGCATGGCCCGGTCAGTCGCAAGGAGATCGATCAGGCTCTCAGGCCGAAACTCCCTGACCGCCTGACCGACGAGCAAAAGCGGACGAGAATCCACAACATCTTGCAGGAGATGCGTCGTTCGGGTCTCATCTCCAACCAGGGCTCCCGTGCCCAGCCGATCTGGACGCTTGGAGAAGTGCCTCCGGAGAGGGCTGCGTTCGTCAGACGCGGCGGCGATCCGACCCGGCGACGGGGGAAAGGATTTTTCTATAAATGAAAGTTATAGATAAAAACAGAGAATAGGATGAAGGGAAGGTACGGGATATTTATCAAAAAACATGCAAATGTCCGTTCTGCAAAGACTTTTCATTGATTATCATCAGGATCCATAAAGAGGATTTAACAAAGAACCGAACAAAAGCAGACCATTTCTCAGCGAGTCTCGACGGCTTGGACGGTTGCGCTCAGCTTCTCTGAACAAACTGTACGTAAAATTTGCTGGATTTCTCTGGTAAGTATTGGAGAATGAAAAGTTCCTGAAGTGACGGATCATTCACAACGAGGCCGAATGACTAATAACCGACACACGTAACTCGTTGATTTTACTCAGGTTACGGTCATCGACGGGAACGACGTGCCCCCATGCCTACCGACACGACCGAACGCGGCCTCGAACGGCTGATCTGTACGGCGCTGACCGGCTCGCCGTGCGACCGGGGGGACGCGGTTGACGGCGCCGTGCACGAACGGCCCGCCACGTACGGATACGACTGGATTCCCGGCATCCCGAACAGTTACGACCGGGAACATTGTGTGGACTTGGCCCAACTCACAGTATTTCTGGAGGACACCCAACCCGCCATTGCGGAGGCGCTGGACTTGGCCGCGGACGGGCCGGCGCGGCGCAAGTTCCTGACCCGCCTGTCCCGCGAGGTCGGCAAGCGCGGCGTGGTTGACGTACTGCGCCACGGCATCAGGCACGGCCCGCACCGGATCGAACTGTTCTTCGGCGCGCCGTCGCCCGGCAACGCACAGGCGAAGGCGCGCTTCGACGCGAACCGCTTCTCCGTGACGCGGCAGTTGCGCTACAGCGCGGCGCAGACCGGGCTGGCGCTCGACTTGGCGCTGTTCGTCAACGGGCTGCCCGTGGCGACGCTGGAACTCAAGAACAACCTGACCAAGCAGACGGTGGACGACGCGGTGCGGCAGTATCGGCACGACCGCGAGCCGCTCTTCGCGTTCGGCCGCTGCGCGGTGCATTTCGCGGTGGACGAACACGAGGTGCGGTTCTGTACGCACCTGCAGGGCAAGGCATCGTGGTTCCTGCCCTTCAACAAGGGATGGAACGACGGCGCGGGCAATCCGCCCAACCCCGACGGTCTCAGGACCGACTATCTGTGGCGGGAAGTGCTGACGCGCGCCAGCCTGACCGATATCCTGGAGCACTACGCACAGGTCGTCACGGTCAAGGACGAGAAAACCGGCCGCCAGACCAGCACCCAGATCTGGCCGCGCTACCACCAACTCGACGTAGTGCGGAAGCTGCTCGCCGACGTGCGGCGCCGCGGCGCGGGCGGACGCTATCTGATCCAGCACTCCGCGGGCAGCGGCAAGTCCAACTCCATCGCCTGGCTCGCGCACCAGGCGATCGGGGTAGCGCGGGACGGCGCGCCGGTCTTCGATTCCATCATCGTCGTCACCGACCGGCGCATTCTCGACCGGCAAATCCGCGATACCGTCAAACAGTTCGCCCAGGTCGGCGCGACGGTCGGCCACGCCGGGCGGTCGGGCGATCTGCGCCGGTTCATCGAGCGCGGCAAGAAGATCGTCATCTCCACGGTGCAGAAGTTTCCGTTCATCCTCGACGAGATCGGCGACCGGCAGCGTGGCCGGCGGTTCGCGATCGTCATCGACGAGGCGCATTCGAGCCAGGGCGGCAAGACGTCCGCGGCCATGTCGCAGGCGCTCTCCGAAGCCGGGCGGGAGGACGCGGGCGAGACCTTCGAGGACGCCATCAACCGGCTGATGCAGGCGCGCACGCTGCTGCCCAACGCCAGCTATTTCGCGTTCACCGCCACGCCCAAGAACAAGACGCTGGAAATCTTCGGCGCCGCGGAGCCTCAGGCGGACGGTACGCTGCCGCATCGTCCCTTTCACGCCTACACCATGAAGCAGGCGATCCAGGAGGGGTTCATCCTGGACGTGTTGTCCGGGTACACCCCGGTGCGCAGCTACTACCGGCTCGCCAAGACGGTCGCGGACGATCCCGAATTCGATACGCACAAGGCGCAGAAGAAACTGCGTCGCTACGTCGAGGGCCACGACTACGCGATCCGGCTCAAGGCCGAGATCATGGTGGACCACTTCCACGAACGGGTGTTGGCGCCCGGCAAGATCGGCGGGCAGGCACGGGCGATGGTCGTGACCGGCGGCGTCGACCGCGCCATCCGGTATTTCCACGCGATCAACCACTATTCGATCGAGCGCAAGAGCCGGTATCGCGCGATCGTCGCGTTCTCCGGTGAGCGCACGGACCACGGCGCGACGGTGAGCGAAGCCTCGCTGAACGGCTTTCCGGCGTCGCTCATCGCCGACCGAATCCGGGAGGAGCCGTACCGCTTCCTGATCTGTGCCGACAAGTTCCAGACCGGCTACGACGAGCCGCTACTGCACACGATGTACGTGGACAAGCTGTTGTCCGGTATCAGGGCGGTGCAGACGCTGTCGCGCCTCAACCGGGCGCACCCGCGCAAGCACGACGTCTTCGTGCTCGATTTCATGAACGACGCCGACACCATCCGCGCGGCGTTCGCGCCGTATTATCGCGCCACGCTCCTGGCCGACGAGACCGATCCCGACCGGCTGCACGACTTGCAGGCCGACCTCGACCGCGCCCAGGTCTATACCTCGGCGCAGGTGGACGAGTTGGCGGGGCGGTATCTGGCCGGCGCGCCGCGCGACCGGCTGGCGCCGATCCTCGACGCGTGCGTGGCGGGGTATCGGGGCGACCTGGACGAGGACGCGCAGGTCGATTTCAAGGGCAAGGCCAAGGCGTTCGTGCGCACCTACGGGTTCCTGTCGATGGTACTGCCGTACGGCAACGCGGAGTGGGAAAAGCGGTCGATCTTTCTCAACCTGCTGATCCCGGGGCTGCCCGCCCCCAAGGAGGAGGACTTGTCGCGGGGCGTGCTCGAAGCCATCGACATGGACAGCTACCGGGTCGAAAAGCAGGCGGCGATGCACGTCCTGCTCCCCGACACGCAGGGCGCAATCGAGCCGGTACCGGTCGCGGGCGGCGGCCGGAAGGCCGAGCCGGAGCTGGACCGGCTTTCGAACATCGTCGACGCGTTCAACGTGCGGTTCGGGAACATCGCCTGGGAGGACGACGACCGGGTCCGCCGCCTGATTACCGAGGAGATCCCGGCGCGCGTGGCCGACGATGCAGCGTACCGCAACGCCCGGCGCAACTCCGACCGGCAGAACGCGCGCGTCGAGCACGACCGGGCGTTGGAGCGCGTGATGACCGCCATCGTGAACGACGACACCCAGTTATTCAGACGCTTCGCGGAGGATGAAGGGTTCCGGCGCTGGTTGACGGATGCGGTCTTCGGGCTGACGTATGAGGAGCCCGCGGTACGGGAGGGGTAGAGGGGAAATTGTGGATCGTCGATTGCTGATTGTGGATTGAAGGGAAAGAGGGAAAGACGCGGGAACGGAGGGAGCGAACCATGCCGGAGGAACATGCCTACGTGCGGACGATCAGGGAGTATTACCGCGGCTGTAGTACCGCGGACGTGGCGGTGATGAAGGCGACGTTTACCGACGACGTGGTGCACTATTTTACGCACCATGCGCCGATTCGCGGGGCCGACGCGCTGGCCGGCTATTGGGCGAAGATGCAGCCGCGCATCGACGCCGTCTGGACCTGCGACCACGCCATCGTCCAGGGCGACGAGTGCGTCATCGAATGGACCATGCGCTGGACGCCGCCGACGGGCCGGGCCGAACTCATGCGCGGCGCCGAATGGTACGTGTTCCGGGACGGAAAGATTGCCGAGATTCGCGCCTACTACCTCAACCGCCACCTGCCCTATACCCGGCACGATTTCGAGTTGGAGGGGTTTCCGTACGCGGCGCGTGGCTATACGCGGCTGCCGTCGGAGTAGGCCGCGGACCGGGGCGCGCGGGAGCGGCTCGGTTCGGGCATCTCCCCATCCGACTCACGCCGGAATCCGTTGGGCGCCGTCGTGGGCGATGTCTGCTCCTGCGGAAAGGGAATGCCAGACAAGGCGATCATGAGACCGTTTCGACAGGCTCAACGAACTTATGGATGGGAAGGTCCCTGAGCCTGTCGAAGGAGTTTTGGCCGGAGAGCATGGCATTGTCAGCCAGGGAAAGCTCCAGGACCGTCTTGTATGGAATTCCCTGCGGAGACGATGAGAACCGGGATCAGCCCGCGGACCGCACGTCGTAGGCGTCGACGGGTTTCAGCCGCTTGCGGCCTTTGCGCGGGGCGCGGCCCAAGGCGTACTCGGGTGCGCGGATCGCGGACGAGCCGTCGTCCAATGCGGGCGGCGTGTAGTAGCCCAGGGCGTAGCTCATCATGGTGTAGCCGAGCATTTCCTGCAGGGCTGGGGCCAGGTCTTTGGCGACCTCCGGCGGGCAGGAGAGATACATGTTCTCTTCCTGACGCAGCCAGCCGAGCGAGTACGTGATGTTCAGGCCGATGCGGTCCGCGGCGCTGTCGTTCGCGCCGCCGCCGTGAATCACCGACCCCGAATACACCAGCGCCGACCCGCGTGGCATGACGGCGTAGTCGATCTCGTCGTCGCGCGCCTCACGCTCCTTGGGCCACGCCGGGCTGCCGAGCACGACTTGCGTGGCACCGTTTTCGCGGGTGAAGTCGGTCAGCGCCCACAGCGTGTTGAGTTGCGGTTCGAGCCCCTGCAGGTAGTCGCCCCACACCAGCCGGTCGCGGTGCAAGGGTTGGCGCGGTTGGCCCGGCATCAGGCGGATGACCTGGGTCACGTGCAACTGATACCGCTGGCAGTGGGGCAGCAGGAAGTCGTCGCACGCGGCCAGAACCGCGTCGTGCATGACCAGATCGCGGCAGGCCGGCGAGCGCGCCACCAGTGCGCCGGTGCGCGTGGTGTGGTGTCCGGCGAAGTCGTCCGGACCGGCCGGCGTGGCGTCGATGTGCGGCGCGAGGTCGCGCAACGTGCGTTCGACCTGCGCGTCGTCGATGAGGCGTTCGATGATCGCCGCTCCGTCGCGGGCGACCGCGGCGGTGACGTCAGTTGCCGGTGCGTCAGCGGAGAAGCGTGCGAGTGTGGTCATGGGCGTCTCCCTTCATGCTCAGGCTGAGCGCCTGTCGGGACGAATTCGGCCAAGTAGCGTTGCAGGACGTACAGGCCGTCGGGTGTGAACGGTCGGGTTGCGGCCAAGCGCAACGTCGCAGACGGACTCATGAACGCCCCGCTTTCGATTTCCTCTTCCTGCAGCACGAGCGGGCCGTCGTATACGCAGGAATAGGCCGCGCCGCACACGCGGTTGTTCCCGGACTGGTGCGAGAAGCGGAATACGGGGATCAGCGGCGTGTCGCGGATGCCGAGTTCCTCTTCGACCTCGCGCCGTGCGCCCCGGTCGTAGTCTTCGCCGGCCAGCACGACGCCGCCCGCGGTCGGCTCGTAGTAACCGGGAAAGACGTCTTTGGTGGCGCTCCGCTTCTGAACGTGGAGATCGCCTCGCGCGTTCAGGACCAGCACGTACGTGGCGCGGTGGCGCAGCCCCTTGGCGCGCATTTCGCTGCGCGGGGCGGAGCCGACGACCATGTCGTGTTCGTCCACGAGGGCCACGATTTCGTCCGCGTCCGACATGTCGTCCGAACGATACTGAGCGCCTCCGTCCGTGTCAAACCGCGGCGTGCCTTTCCGTCACGCCGACGAAACGCTACACCCGGCCCGTGTCCGCTCTGGTCGTTTTCGCCAAGTGGCCCGCCCCCGGCCACGTCAAAACGCGCCTCTGTCCGCCGCTGACCCCCGAGCAGGCCGCGGAATTGGCCCATGCCTTTCTTCTCGACACGGTCGAGCGGGCGATGCGACTCCGCGACGTACATATCTGGGTCGCGTACGCTCCGACCGATGCGCACGCGCACTTTACGGACGCGCTCCCCGCGGGAATCCGCTACCTGCCGCAGCGCGGACACGACCTCGGCGAACGCGAGTGGAACGTGTTCGCCGACCTGTTCCGGGAGCAGGTTTCGCCCGTCTTGCTCATGGGCAGCGA
Organism: uncultured Binatia bacterium (SeqCode); assembly: GCA_965200125.1. Classification (GTDB taxonomy): domain Bacteria; phylum Desulfobacterota; class Binatia; order Bin18; family Bin18; genus Bin18. The sequence goes on from OZ241332.1 coordinate 3,520,388, forward strand.
TCTGCCGGCGCTACCACTCGGACATCTGGAGGCGGCGTTTCGTCTGCTGTCCGAGGCGAAGGTGCAAGCCGTGTTCGGACCGAGCCGCGACGGGGGCTATTACTGCGTCGGCGCCAAGCCGGATGCCGCCGGGCTCGCCCCGCTGTTCGAGAACATCGCGTGGGGGACGGACGCCGTCCTGCGCCAGACTCTGGAGCAGGCCCGCCGGCACGATATCGAGGTTCGCTTGGCGCCCGAGTGGGACGACGTGGATACGTTCGACGACGTTCGGCGGCTGCGTATGCACTTGGCGAGTACACCCGATGCCTTCAATGCGCCGCGGACGCGTGAGGTACTCCAACGGTTCGACTTGGAAAGAATCGCGTGAAAACGGCTCGGCGAGGAATGGACGGGAAGCCGCGAATCGCCTAGGATCGAAGCCGCTCGGATCTGGAGAGGCCAATTCCCGGCCAGCGGCCTCTGCTCTGAATTCGGAGGAACGAATAGCAATGAGCTTGCTTGTATTCGATACCCTCAAGGCAACCAAGGCGCTCAAGCAGGCCGGGTTCGACGAGGTACAGGCCGAAGCCGTCGTGGCGACGGTCGGCGACGCAATCGGGGGGAGTGTGGCTACAAAGGCCGATCTGGAGAAGACCGCGGGAGAGTTGCGCGCCGACATGCAGAAGATGGAGGCGGGACTGCGGGCTGACATGCAGAAGATGGAAGCAGGTTTACGCGCCGACGTGACCGCTGAGTTCAGAAACCTCTACCGCCACATGTGGATCATGGCCGCCGGTATCATCGGCCTCAACGTTACGCTGATGAAGCTCCTCCCCTAGCCTCAGCGCAGCACTCTTTCCCGTCGAGAGCACCCCACCCGCTGCGTTCATCGGACATTCTCATCGGACTCAACCTGCGGCCGGTTGGACACCGGCGGTCGGCTCAGCGTGGCTTTCCAGCGCCTGCAGGATGACGTCCGCGGTGCGCGTCTCGCCCCACACGTCGCCGCTGCGTGTCGCGTCCCAAGCGTTGCCGGTGCCGGGTTCGTCCCACATGCTGGAGTCGATCTGGAGATGGTACCGGTCCGGGTCCTGCCAGTCGGCCTGGTAGAATTTCCGTACGTAGTCGGCACGCAGCTTGTCCATACCGGCAATCCGCCGTTCGGCTTCGGCGCGCGTCAGCCTCTCGACCTGCATGACGCGCCGCACGCGCGCCTCGGGGGGCGCGAACACGAACACGTGCAGGGTGCGCGCCCGGTCGGCGAGGATGCAGTTGCCGCCCCGTCCGACGATGACGGCGTTGCCTATCTGCGCCGCGTCCTCGATCAACTGGCGGGTCAGGCGCGCGAGTTGGCCGTCCTTGAGTCGCAGCGGCGGGGGTACGTTGTACGCCCGCTCGAAACCGCCCACGCCGACCGCCTCGACCAGCCGTTCGATGAACGAGCCGACGCGCTCGTCCTTGGTGTCCACGTAGGACTCGGAGACGTGCTGCTGAGAGGCAATGGTCCGCACGATTTCCTTGTCCCAGACCTTCCACTTCAGCCGCTGGCCCAGATCGCGGGCAATCAGGCTGCCCCCGCTGCCGTATTGGTGGGAAAGCGTGAGCAAAGTGATCGGCGTGTGCATCGTGGTTCCTTGTTGGTGAGCCTGCGGTGCCTCGAGTCCGTCGAAAGGTCGAACCATTCGTCGCGGCGCAGCCCGGTTTCTCCGTCGTTGCTGTACGGAATCCGACCGCCTCGCGAAGACATCCTAGGGAGCGGCGAACGGCGCTGTCAATTCGCTGGCGGAGACGGCTCGACCGGCGGGGCTACGGCGATCGTGTCGGTCAGGACCGGCGTCGGGCCGTCGCCGTCCGTCAGCCTACCCGCGGCAATCTCGTCGTCGTGCGAAAACGATACCCACAGCCCTTTCTGCTTGGCCTCGGCATACAGGCGCTTCTTGGCCGCGATGGTCGTCAGCGGATCGGTGTCGTAGGCCGCGTTCCAGGCCGGGCGCAGGTGCGAGGTGGTCGGCACGATGTCCGCGAAGTGGATCAGGCCGGTGCCGCCCGCTTCGACGATGACGCACTGGTGCGGCGCGGTGTGGCCGCCCGATACGGTCGTGCGGACGGTATCGCTGAGTCGCGTATCGCCATCGACGAGTTCGATTGTGTCGAGCGGGTCCAGACACTCCGGGGCGTGGCGGTAGGCCGCGGCCAAGCGTTCGTCCCGCGGCCGGGTAGCGAGTTCCCATTCCGCCCGTTGCATGATGATGCGCGCGTTGGGAAACGTGGGCGTCAGCGCGCCGTCCGCGGCTCTGGTGACGATGCCTCCGAGATGGTCGAAATGCAGATGGCTCAAGACGACGTGCGTCACGTCGGACGGCGTATGACCGAGACCGCGGAGTTGTCCGGCCAAGCCACTGCCGCGCTGGGGCGTGAAGAAGCGCTGCTCGCGTTCGGTCAGGCGGTTGCCGATGCCCGTATCGACCAGCATCAGATGGGCGCCGGTGACGATCAGCGGACACGTCAGGCTCATGCGGATGCGGCCGCGTGCGTTGGGCGGTTTCTCGCGCTGCCAGATTTCGCGCGGGACGATACCGAACTGGGCGCCTCCGTCGTCCCACCAGAAGCCTTCGTTCAGAAAGTGGATGGTGACGTTGCCGGCCTGCACCATGCCGCGGACTATAACCGAGCCCTTCCACGAAGACAAAGCGCGCGCGCTTCTCCCCTCGGGAGAAGGGTTGGGGAGAGGGCGTCCGGACTACAGCAGTACACCCGCTCTCGATTTCAAACCGAGTCGTCCCGCTCGCGTTGCAGGCGCCGCGGGGAATTCTGAGGAAGGCGTCGATCCCCGCGATCAGGCGGCGAGCCCCATCCGGTCGGCGAACCCGTGCATTTCGTCGATGACGGTCTCCGCGTCGTCACTCAACGGCAACATGTATAGGACGTCCACGCCCGCGGCGCGGTAGGCGTCGATTTCGTGGGCGCGCGTACGGTCGGACGCAGCCAGGGCGGTGATCTCCAATTCGGAGAAGTCGCGCCCGGCTTCATCCATCAAGGCCCGAATCCGGTCCAGCAGGCCGGGGATGCGCTCCGGCAACACCAACCCGCAGTGCCAGCCGTTGCCGAACGCGGCCACGCGGCGCAGTGCCGGCGTGGACTCGCCGCCCACCCAGATCGGCGGATGCGGCTTCTGGATCGGTCTCGGCAGGACGTTCACGTCCTCGTGCAACTCGACGAAGTCGCCGGAGAAGCGCGGCGCGTCCTGCGTCCACAGCGCCTGCATCATGGCGACGTATTCGCGCGTCCGCGCGCCGCGTTTCGCAAACGGGATGCCGAGCAGGCGGAACTCGTCCTCCAGCCAGCCGACGCCGACCCCCAGCACGAACCGTCCGCCGGACAGCACGTCAATCGTGGCGACGCGGCGCGCCACGTCGAACGGGTGCCGGTAGGGCACGATGACCACGCTGATGCCGAGCCGCACCCGTTCGGTCACCGCGGCCAGAAAGGCCATCGTATCGAACGGGTCGAACCAGACCATGTCCGTGTACACCGCGTACGGTGTCTTGCCGCCGACGTATTCGTCGTACGGCCACGGGGAAGTGATCTTCTTGGGAATCACGATGTGGTCGCCGATCAGCACCGAGTCGAAGCCCAGCGCTTCCGCTGCCGCGGCGACCTTCTTCAGCGCGGCACGCTGCGACACCGCGGCGCCGCCCGCCAGTTGGATTCCATACTTCATACGGCCCTCCTTCAACGGTACAGCTTGCTTCCCGGCTTCTTCCTATCCCCTCTCTCACGAGGGGAGAAGGGATGCGCACACGCTGGTATGAGACGCCGGCCCGGTGATAAGGTGCCGTGCCGAATCGGAATCTTGACCGGACCCGTGTCTCGCTCCCCCGAACGTCGAGATGGAAAGCGCTGCCCCTTTCGGATCGCTCAGCCGGTTCCTGTCCCTGCTGATGGGCGAGTCGAGCGGCGCCCTGGCGTGGATGCTCTCCGCCTTCGGCGTCGTCGGTGCGGCGCTGCTGCTGAACCTCGTCCTGCGTCGTATCTTCAACCGGCTGCACGCCAGAGCGTTGGATTCGCACCACTATTGGGACGACGCGGTCGTTCAGGCGTTGCGCCGGCCGCTGGCCTGCGGCGTGCTGGTCGGCGGCGTGGGCGTCGCGCTGGAAATTGCGCACGACGCCGGCGGTCTGCCGCCGTTCGCGCCGGACGGCGCGCTCCGCATGGTGGTCGTGGTCGCCCTGCTGGCGTGGTTCCTGGTGCGCCTCGTCAACGAAGGCGAACGGGGCATCGCCGCCAGATACGAAGACAGAGGCGAACCCTACGACCGGACGACCCTGGACGCGATCGCCAAGCTGCTGCGCATGGCGGTGCTGGTCGTCGCCAGCCTGGTCGTGTTGCAGACGCTGGGCGTGAGCATCGCCGGGGTGCTCGCGGTCGGTGGCATGGGCGGTATCGCGGTCGGCTTTGCGGCCCGGGATCTGCTGGCCAACTTCTTCGGCGGCCTGATGATCTATCTCGACCGGCCGTTCGCGGTCGGCGACTGGATCCGTTCGCCCGACCGCGAGATCGAAGGCACGGTCGAACAGATCGGCTGGCGCCAGACACGCATCCGCACCTTCGACCGCCGGCCGCTCTACGTCCCCAACTCCGTGTTCACGACGATCGCGGTCGAAAATCCGTCGCGGATGCAGAACCGCCGCATCTACGAGACCATCGGCCTGCGCTACGACGACGCGGGCAAGCTGGCAATCGTCCTTGCGGACGTCGAACGCATGTTGCGCGCGCATCCCGAAATCGACACCAAGCGCATCCTGATGGTCAACTTCAACACCTTCGCCCCGTCGTCCCTGGATTTCTTCGTATATACGTTCACCAAGGAGACCGACTGGGCGCGCTTCCACCGCATCAAGCAGGACGTGTTGTTGAAGATCCTGGACGTCATCGAGTCCCACGGCGCGCAGGCGGCCTTTCCCACTTCGACCGTCCACGTACCCGAAGCCTTGCGGCTCGAACCGATCGACCGCGAACGGGCCGCGGGTGCCGCGGAAGGTCTTCCGCACAATCGGGAAGGGGCGGGTTGAACGCCATGCGGTTCACCTCCGAAGTCATCGACGTGGCCGACTACCACGCCGCGGTCGAACTGTTCTTCGAGCGCGGTTGGACCGACGGGTTGGCCGTGGTGCCGCCGACCGAGGAACTCGTCGCGGCGATGATCGCCGCCGCGGGTCGCGACGCCCAGGAAGAAGTCGGCGAGATTCCGCCCGCGCAAGGCATCGCAACGATCGAAAAACTGGCCGTCAACGCGGTCATGGCCGGCTGCCGGCCCGCGTACTTTCCGGTCGTGATCGCCGCGGTCGAGGCCATGCTGGAGCCGGAACACAATCTCAACGGCGTTCAGACCACGACGCACTGTTGCGTGCCGCTGACGATCGTCCACGGCCCGCCGGCCGCGCAACTCGGCTTCAACGCCGGCGACGGCGTGTTCGGCAACGGGTTTCGCGCGAACGGCACCGTCGGGCGCGCCCTCCGGCTGATCCTGTGGAATCTGGGCGGCAACGTCCCCGGCGAGGTGGACAAATCGACGCAGGCGCACCCGGGCAAGTGGAGTTTCTGCATTGCCGAGCACGAGGCCGCCACGCCGTGGGAGCCGTTCCACGTCGAGCGCGGCCTCGCCGCGGAGACCGGCGCGGTGACCGTCTTCGCCTGCGAGGCGCCGCACTCCGTCCTGTGCTACGGCACGGCCAAACAGATGCTGGCCGCGCTGGTGAGCTCGCTGAGCGGGCTGGGCAGCAACAACGTCCAGGCCATGGGCCAGACGCTCGTCGTGCTCAACCCGTGGCAGGCGCGCCAGTTCGCCACAGAGGGCTGGTCCAAACCGGAGTTGCGCGTGTATCTGTGGGAGCACGCGCGGGCGAGGGTCGCAGACATCCGCGCGGTGGACGCGCTGGGCATCTCGGAGCAGTTCTGGCCGCGCTGGGTAGAAAGAGACAACGACGACTATCTGGTGCCGCTGACCCGACGCCCGCGCGACATCCACATCGTGGTCGCCGGAGGCGAAACGTATTTCGCGGCGCTGTGTCCGGGTTGGGGCGGGCTCGGCGGCTTCGCCGTCACCAAGGAGATTCGGACGCCGTAAGGGTTGGCGGCGGGTGACGAGTGATGAGAGATACGTCTAAGGAAGTACGGGGGAGGGCAGCGGAGTGGGGTGGAATTTCCAGGCCGATGGAATGCCGCGGACGGAGGACCCTCACCCCAACCCTCTCCCAAAGGGAGAGGGAGTTTTGCTCTTTAATTTCCTCTCAGTCCCCTCTCCCTTTGGGAGAGGACTAGGGTGAGGGGAAAATCCGAACCGACACACCCCCCGAAGGAGGAAGAACATGCGTGTCTTGAGTCCGGTCGGCGTGCGGCGCGAATTCCGGGAAAAGCCCATCGATTCGACCGCGGCGGGCCGAACGGTCGGCCTGCTCGACAACGGCTTCGGCAACGACATCGCCGGCACGTTCTTCGCGCGCCTGCGCGAATTGCTGGCCGCGGACGACGCGGTGAGCGAGGTCGGCCTCTGGCGCAAGCCGGTCTTCACGCGGCCATCCCCGGAGGCGTTGCTCGACGAGGTGGCTGCGGCCTCCCACCATGCCGTGGTCGGCCTATGTGCGTGAGGCTCGTGCACGTCGGGCTGTATGCTCGACGCCGCGAAGTTGAGGAAACGGGGCGTGTCCGCTGCGGTCGTGGCGTTCGACACGTTCGTGACCGCGGCCCGGGATCAGGCGCGGGCCATGTCGATGCCCGACATCCCGATCGTCGTCATTCCCCATCTCCGGGCCGGGGAACGTCCCGAGGACTTTTGCGCCCGTGCCGAAGCTGCACTGGCCGACGTCAGAACCGCGCTCGCTCTGCCGACGTCCGAACCGGATAGCGAAACCTTACGCGCGGTCGCACGAGCTTGAACCTGAGTGAAAAGAAAAGGAATTACATACTTGAATATCCCACTCGGTCGTCATTCCCGCAAAAGCGGGAATCCAGAGGATGGATTCCGGCTTCCGCCGGAATGACGAAGGGGGGGCCGGAATGACGAAGAGGGCCGGACGGGGGCAGGGAGATGAAGGGGTATGACGAGGAAAAGCCGTTTTCGGGATCGTCTTGTATAGAATTCCCGTTCGTTTCGATCATTCGACCCATCGACAGGCCCAGGGACCGATCTCAACGGATTGGTCTCCGAGCCTATTCGGATCGTCCGTAATCTCCAAACAAAGGAAGGACCGCTATGCCGAAACTCGAAATCGTCGATCCGTGGGGCTTCGACCGGCGTTACACGTTCTCGCCCGCGGTGCGCAAAGGCAACCTGCTGTTCATCTCCGGCCTGACCGCGTTCGACGCCAAGGGCGAGATCGTCGGCCCGGGCGACATCGTCGCGCAGACGCGCGAAATCTTCCGCAAGGTCGGCAGAATTCTGGACGAGGCGGGCGCGAGCTTCGACGACGTGGTGAAGACCGTGGACTACATCACCACCAAGGAGGGCTATCGCGGCACCGCCGCGGTGCGCCGCGAATTCTTCACCAATGGCTTTCCCGCGGCCACCGGGATCGTGGTCAAGGAACTGCTGCGGCCCGAGGCACTGATCGAAATCGACGCCGTGGCCGTGCTGGACGCCGAATGAACGGAGGGAGCATGCCGATTACGAAATACTTCGAGGACTTCCGGATCGGCGAGGTGTTCCGCAGTCCGGCCAAGACGCTGACCGATGCGCATTTTCTGTTCTTCGCCGGGCTGACCGGCGACAATCACTCCATCCACTACGACGCCGAGTACGCCAAGGCGACCCGCTTCGGCAAGCGCGTCACCCACGGCTTGCTGGTCACGGCGCTGGGCTGTCTGGGCGCGTCTTCCCTGTCGCCGCTCGTCGAAGAGTCGATGGTCGCCTTTCTGGAGCAGTCGTCGCGCTTCCTCAAGCCGGTCCTGATCGGCGACACGGTCCGCCCCGAGCTGGAAGTGCGCGAACTGATCCCCAAGACCGACACCGGCGTGCTGCGTCTCGATACGCGCATCACCAACCAGCGCGACGAAGTCGTGCTGGAAGGGATGCACGCCTATTTGATCAAGAAGCGACCGGCCACCTGATGCGGCGGCCGGCCTCGACGAGCAATCCCGACCGCTTCAGGCCGCGAGATTGTCGAGAATATCCCCGGGTTCCAGCCGCGTCGTATAGTCCGCGTCCACGTAGGCCAGCGTGATCTTCCGGTTCGGGTCAATCACGTACGTGGCGGGAATCGGCAGCTCCCAGGCGTCGTCGCCGTTGTACTCGGGCAGATTGATGCCCATCTTCTCGAACGTCGCCTGCAACTCGTCCACGAACCGGAACACCAGCCCGAACTGCCGGGCGACCGCGTTCCCCACGTCGGACAGGACCTCGAACTGCAGATCGTTCTTCTCCGCCACGGTCAGCGAGTGGTCCGGCGTCTGCGGAGAGATGGCCAGCAGGGACGCGCCCTTGGCCTGTATTTCGTCCAGGTGCCGTTGGTATGCCTGCAACTGCAGGTTGCAGTACGGTCACCACGCGCCGCGGTAGAACGCGACGATCGCCGGCCCCTTGTCGAGCACGTCCGACAGCGTGACCGCCTCGCCGCGCACATTGGGCAGGGTGAAGTCGGGCACCGTATCGCCCACCTTCAGCGCCTTGTCTGCGATGCCGGATTTCACCTGATCCTCGGTCGTTCGCACCAGCACGTCGAGAATCTCCTTGGGAATCTTCGGCAGCATCTCCTTCTGAAACGCCGCGATCTGCTGCTTGAGCTCGGTATTGAGCCCGCTTCCGTGTTCGCTCATGCGTGCCTCCTTTCTTCTTTGCACACGTATACCTAGCGGAACCCCGCACGGGTATCTATGGCGCCGGCCGCGGTGCGTTTCCGATTCCGTTCGTTGAGATATGGTAGGAAGACTTCCGATCGACCGAACGGAGCAGACATGAGACGAGAATATCACGGTGGGCAGAACGCCCGTGACTGGCGGCGCAAAGTCGCCGCGTTGGCGCGCAAGCAGAAAGAAAACGTCTTCACGTACAAATTCAAACTCGACGTCCAGGACAGCGACATAGACTTCGACGCAGCGGCGCGAGCGTACGACGTCACCGAGGGAATTGCGCGGGGGAGTTTGATCGGCCTGGTCTGCGCGGTGCACCTGTCCGGGTTCCGGCTGTTTTCCAATGAAGCGAAAACGCGCCAGTTCGTGAATCGTAGCCGATACCCTGAAGCCGCCTTTGCCGAGGCGCTCCATGCGCACACCGAAATCGAAAACGTCGCCGTTACGGTCAGGTCCATCGAAAACGTCTTCACCACGCCCCCGCGAAGAAGAGACGGGGTTGGGCGCCCGTGGTCGGCGGACGAACTTGCGCGGCGATTGTTTCAAGCCTGGAACAACCGTTCACCGCGGGAGACCGAGGGGGATCGATCCGAGATCTCACTGGCCGAGGGAATCGCCAACGAAGTCGCCAGAAAATTCTCCGGATGGAAGGAACTCGCCGACGATGCCGCGGGCGCGTTGGCGTGCGCAGACGAGTATCTTGCAACTCTTGGAGATTCTTTTCCAAAGCTCGGTGCGCTTCCACCTGCAACCGCGGGAACGGGGCGGTCCGGTACGCTTGCATACGATCCCGAATCGCCGTTCGTGGACATGGATGGCAACGAAGCAATCTGGCTGCATCAGGTGGTGGCGGTATGTGCCGGCAAACTGCAACGGGACATGCCCGGGCTCGATCCGACATCGCCCAAATTTGCCGGCTGTTTGAATGGAGAGGTCGTCACCAGCACGAATAACGGGTTGTCCTGGTTGTTCGGCAAAGGGCTGCGCTCCCTGTGGAAATCAAGCGTTGCGGACCTCGTTGAAAACTTGGACGTCCCGCACACGCAACGTCGACGGGTCGAGCAACTCAAGGCGTTCGCCGACGCGATTCCGGTCAACCCGCTCTTCGACACGGATGGCTACGCCGAGTTCCGCGGATCGGTCGGCGGCAAGATCGCCTCGTGGGTCTCGAACTACTGGAAACGGATTCGTGAACTCACCGTGCTGCCTGCTCGGCCGCTGGACGTCTCCATCCCCGAACCACTGACGGACGCAGAAAACGCCTCGCTGTTTTCCGGCCAGCACACCGACGCGGACGGCCTCGTCGCCCTCTCCAATCGTATTCCCGAGCGAGTCCGAGAAGCCGGCAACGCATTGGCCGCCTTGAGCGGTAGCGGGACTCCCGGATCGCAAGCAATCGAAACTGTTGAAGCCGTGACAAGTGAACTGACCGAGCTCGCGGGACAACTCGCCATGCTCGCCAATCGTATCGACCAGGAAATGGAGCGAGCCACGGACACCGAAGATGAGGACCGACGAAGACGGCTCGAAACGCTCAAGCGAGATCTCTCCAGGGAATGGAAAAAACTGCCCGCGCTCCCGAGACTGAACAAGATATCCGGCGGAACCGACGCCGTCGACGAGATACAACTTCTGGAAATCGGTCTGAACGAAACGTTACGCAAGCGCCGCGCACACTTTCAGCGACTCGCCGAATGGGCGGGTGGTGACGTTCCCCTCGACCCGTTTCCTGTTCTGGAAGAACGCGAGCGGAAGGCGCTCTCCGACCGGAAGATGGATGCCGGCGTTGCGGCAGAATACGCCCTGCGGCGTCTGCTGCACCGCATCGGAGCCGCGTCGCGCAGACTGCCATCACGGACAGCCGGGCAGGTTCGAGATGCCCTGACGGCGATTTTTCTGGATAAGAAGGACGCGAATCGTTACTTCCACAACCGACATGGCGCCCTCTACCGACACCCTTTCAGCACTTCCCGTCATCAGGCGTACGGGATCGACACGAACCGCGCCCGCGCAACCGACTGGCTTACGTGGTTGGAGAAGTTGGTTCCGGAAATCCGTGAGGAATTGGGGGCGGTTCCGAACGTGGATCATGCACGTTTCCGAGACCTCTTGCTGATCGAAGAGTTCGTCTTCACGACGCGGCTCGGCGGACTGCCCGATTCCATCCCCGGGCGCTTGGCAAAACCGGTTGCGGACACCGTCAGCATTCCTCCCTTGCTCGCCGCACAACTGAACGACGACACGGTTTCGCGTGACGTGGCTGTGCGGGCATTCAATCTGTTCAACAGCGCCATCAATGGCCTTGCGTTTCGTGTGTTCCGCGACAGCTTCATCGTGCGCACGAAGTTTCAGCGTCTCGATCACGAAGAGCTATTCTACGTCCCGAAGAATCGCCCTTGGCAGCCGCCCGCGGATTATCGTTCGGCCAAGGGTGAGATAGCGAGGGGCTTGGCGTTTCCCGCGGTCGTAAGTGACCAAGACGGCGCCGTTCTTCCCCGGGAAACCGTGCAGAAGTTGAGCAAGGCGAAATTTCCCGAGCCGGGCTCACGTGCCCTGCTGTCTCAAGCGCCCCATGACTGGTTCGTTGCATTGGACTTGCGCAACGGCCCGGTTCCGGAGTTGGCAGGCGTACCCGTCAAGAAGAACGCCGACGGCCTCAAGCTGTGGAAAGTCCTGAAAAAACCGGCCTTCCGGCTGATCGGTCCGCCGTCCTTCAAGACGTGGCTCGACCGCGCACTGATCAGCAAGGAGGTGAAGCTCGGCGACTACACGCTGTCCTCGACCGCGTTTTCGAGCAATCCTTGAAAGTGGAAGGCGAGCAGGTCCGCCTCTCGGCCGAGCCGGTAAAAATGAAAGCCGAGCTTGCCGTTCCCGTTGTTGACAAGCGGTCGTATCCCGAACCCGAGGGTGACGTACTTTTCGACCACGTCGTTGCCATCGACCTCGGCGAACGGCGCATCGGATACGCGATCTTCTCGCTGACGAAGTTCGTGGAAAGTGGCTGCCAAGACCCGTTCGAGGTCGGGAGCGTCGCGATTCCGACCTTCAGAAAGTTGCATGCCGCGGTCCGCCGGCACCGCGGTTCGCGGCAACCCAATCAGAAAGTCGGCCAGACCTACTCGAAAGCCCTCATGCAGTTCCGGGAAAACGTCGTGGGCGACGTCTGCAACCGCATCGAGACCCTCTGCGAATGGTTCCGCGGATTCCCCATTCTCGAAAGTTCCGTCGGCAACTTCGAGACGGGGGGCCGGCAACTCGAAATGATCTACGGCTCGGTCCTGCGGCGTTACGTGTATTCGGAGGTAGATGCGCACAAGACCCTTCGCCGCCAATACTGGTTCACGGCGGACACATGGAGCATCCTTACGTCGATACCCGGACCTGGAATACGAGGGAAAAACAGTATTCGGGTTCGTCCGAGTCGCTGCGCATTTTTCCGGGCGCTACGATCAACCCCGCCGGCACCAGCCAGATTTGCCATCGTTGCCGCAAGAACGCACTTCGGGCGCTTCGGACTATGCCGGACAAGATCACAGTAGGAAAAGACGGCCACATAGCCCTTGAAGACCGAACGATCCGGCTTCTCGAACGCGCCGATTATTCGCCGCATGTTCTGAAGGAGTTCCGCCGCCGCAAGGAACGACCGCCGTTGAACGCGCCGGTCTCGAAGGGGACTCAGCAACGCCAGCGTATCGAGTCCATTGCCAAGCGAAACATGCGTCACGCCCCGTTATCCGAAATGTCACCGGATACGTCGCAGGCACGTTTCAAATGCGTGTACGTGAATTGTGGTTTCGAGGGACACGCGGACGAGAACGCCGCAATCAACATCGGGCGGCGGTTTCTGGAACGGATCGACGTGGAGAAGTCGAGAAAGGCGATGGGACTTGACCGCGGAGCGGGAATGAACGAGCATCTCCGCACATTCCCTTCCAGGCCCGAGGACTAACCATCCACACCTCACCCTGGAAGGCGTCCCGCCCCTGGCGCCCTACAGAAAAGGGGCACCCCCGCCTCCCCGGTCCCCCTACGACCGGGGAGGCATTTTTCATCTTGCCGGAATATCGCCGGGCAGGCGGTACGAGACCTTCGGCGGCCGCCCGCCCTTGCGTGCCCCCGCCGCGGGAATGACGAACCGACGCATGTCGCCGGCCAGATAGGCCCGCAGCGCCAGCACGGTGCCGTGTAGCAGGTTCTTGCGCCGCACGGACTGGCGGGTTGCGGGAACGTACACGACTTTTTCCAAGCCGTGCTTCAGCCCGGACAAGGTTGCTTTCGTCAGCGCGTCGGCGCCGCTACTCGGGGGATGGACCCGGCACGCCGCGGCCGCTCCCTCTTCGATCATATAGCGTACCGGTTCCATGAGGTCGTACACGAGTCCCATATAGTCGGTTCCCTCGTGCAGAAAACCGTGGCTGGGCGAAAGCCGATGGATCAACAGCCACCGTAAGAGCACGCCCGACAGGAACATGGACCCGGCGTCGAGCGCCGCGGGCAGCGGTCCTTTCTCCCTCCGGGTGACGTCCGGATGGCCGAGCCGCGCGAAATATCTCCTCACAGTACTTGCGCGAGTGTTCGGCCTCCCAAAGGCGGACTTGCCCGAGGGTGCGCGTTCGCGCCAGCCGCCGGTAGGCCGTATCGGGAAAGGGATGGGTGCTTTCGACGCCTCGGAACCGTTCGCGCACGAGGGTACGCGCAACGTAGGCGCGTTTCGGGCCATGCGTTCGGGCCACGATCTGTTTCGTCAGAATGTCGTCGGCATCGGCTCCGGGTGCCGGCAGGAAGACCGCGGGGCGGCCGATGTTGCGCCGGTGAACGAGCAGCGGTACGCGGCGCGCGGCCAATTCGTCGATGAGCGCAACGGGAATCTGTCCGGTGGCGCCATAGAACATGACGCACTCGAGGCGCGTCACGTCGGCCTCGACTTCGCCGCCGTTGTACGTAAACCGCCAGGCGTCTTTCTTGACCCTCTCCACCCGCGAGACGTAGGGCAGCCACAGCGTAGTCTTGCCGCCACGCTTGTTCGACTTCCATGTCCAGATCGAATTCGGATGCTGAAATTCATTGATTTCAGACATAAAGATCCTTCTGAAAAATTTAGGAATCTCTTGTAGTATAAATACTTAGTTGCTAGAGGCCAGTTCTGTAAGGGAATTGGAGGACGCCGAGCCAAGTCAAAAGAATCAAGCAGGCTTTGCGTGGTGTGGAACACGTGTGTGTGCCGTGGTGTGATTTGGAAGCGTGGGTAGCAGTGGGATTTGGCTCAGTGGGATGGGGACAGCAGCCTGTGGGTCGATGTTGTTGGTGAAGATCGGTGAGAAGGAGGAACGTGTGCTGTATGGACGGCGGCGCGGCTACTACGAGCCGGAAGATTTGGGCGCGGAGCAGGACCGCCACGACGCTACCGTGCCAGGGCGGCGTTACTACGTCTATGTTATGGAGACGTCTCGCGGGCACTATGTGGGGCATTCGGCGCGAGTGTCGGTGCGGGCTCGGGAGCACGCGGAGGGTAGCAGCCCGTCCACGGCGGGTGCGAACCCGAAGCTGGCGTGGACTTCGGGGCCGCTGAAGACGCGCGCGGCAGCAGCGCGTTTCGAGGCAGCCATGAAGGCGTTGCGCGACCAGCGAGCCGATCGCTTCCGCGAGATTACGGGACTGTTGCCGGAGCCGTTCGTGTATCCAGCCCGACGCCCCTACGCTGCCGTGCCAGGGCGGCGTGCGTTCTGGCTGGTGCTGGCGGCCTTGTTGCTATGGTGGCTGTTGGGTGCGCTAACTCCTTAAGCGATTGATCTTCGCGCACCAGTTCTGTAGGGGAATTGGAGGATTGGGAAAGTGAAAGCTGCGGATGATCCGAAGGTGTATTTGGCCGGGCCGGAGGTGTTTCGGCCCGACGCCAGAGAATATGCGCAGACCCAGCGAACGCTGTGCGTGCGGTACGGCTTCGTCGGCCTCCATCCCATGGACAACAACGTCGATCTGAGCGACCGATCCATGCGGACGGCCACACGTATCTATCGCGCCGACGTCGGGCAGATACAAGCCTGCGATCTGGTCGTGGCGAACTGCAACGCCTTTCGCGGCGCGCTGATGGATGACGGAACGGCCTACGAACTCGGTTACGCCAACGCGCTCGGCAAACCCACCTACGGCTACATCGACCGCTTGCTGCCGGCCCACGAGTTCGCACAGACGAAGTGTGCGTTCACCACGCTGCCGGACGGGCGTCTCGCCGACGCGGACGGCTATATGCTGGTCGATGACTTCGGCACGTCGATCAATCTGATGATGCAATGCGGGATGACGGAGACCGGCGGCCGCCTGACCGAAGGCGACTTCGAGGCGTGCCTGCAAGCCGTCCGCCGCGATCTGGATGACGGCGCGTTGCGGCTCCCCCGATGAGCGGAACGTCGCCCCACGTCAAGCGGGGACACTGACCCGAAACACCCTTTGACCTTGCGGTACGCTCAAGGCGCCGCAAGGTCAGGGTATGGGCTCGGCAACGAAGTTCAGGTTCATTCCGGTCCAACTCGGTTGCGCTAAGCCGACTTCGCCAGGGCGCCGCCGCAGGAGCTGCCGGCGCCCGCGGTGCAGCCGTAGCAGTGGGTGTCGAGCCGGATAGGGCGGTCCACGAGTTGCGCGGCCAGGGCGGCCGGGTCGTGGGCGCCCAGGCGGAGCGGGACGCCGTTGCCGAGGTGCAGGTCGAGCATCTGGTTGAAGTCGCAGTCGTACAGATAGCCGTCCCATGAAACGCTGACCATGCGGCGGCACATCAGGCCGTCGAGAGTGTCGGGGTTGAAGGCGTGCGCCAGGAGGTGCAGATAGGCATCCAGCGTGCCGTCCCGCTCCAAGGCGTGCGCAAAGCGCGCAATCGGCATGTTCGTCAGCGTGTACAGGCGGTTGAAGACGATGCCGAAACGGGCGCCCAACTCGTGCTTGTAGTCCGCCTCCAGATCCGGCTGCGGGGGCGGCAGGTTGGGGCCGACCGGATTGTAGATCAGGTTGAGCGTCAGTCCCGATCCGTCATGGCCGTAGCCCAGCGCGTTCAGCTTGCGGAGGGCCCGAATGGATTTTGCGTACACCCCTCCGCCGCGTTGGGCGGTGACGTTCTCCTCCGAATAGCAGGGTAGGCTGGCGATGATCTCCACCCGCTGTGCGGCCAGAAATTCGGCCAAGTCGTGCAGGCCTGGCTCGAACAGGACGGTCAGATTGCAGCGGTCGATGACGTGGCGGCCGTCGCGTCGGTTGGCCTCGACCAGGGCGCGGAACGATGGGTTCAACTCGGGCGCCCCGCCGGTCAGGTCGACCGTGCCGGCCCTCGCTGCCCGAGTGAAATCCAGCGCTAAGTCGGCCATATCGCGGCTCATGATCTCGGTGCGCTGCGGGCCGGCATCGACGTGGCAGTGCAGACACGCCTGATTGCACAGCTTGCCGAGATTGATTTGCACCGTGTCCACGACGCTACGGGTGAGCGAACCGTACTCACGCCGCAGCCGGTCGCCGAACGGCTCAGGAGGGCCAGGCACCGACATGGGGATTTCTCTACATGTCTTTCATCTTCAGAATCAATAGTTTGTCGTCCGCTTCGCGGCAGGCCACGAAGTCGGTATATACTCGCTGCCGGCGCCAGCCTTGCAGCGCATTACCCTGCCGCGCGGCAATAGGGTGTCACCAATGCAACGCGTTGCTCTTTTCGAGATACGGTGCAAAGTCCTTATTCTAGGCGATTGAACCCGCTCTCGAACAGGGGCTCAAACAGGCTGCACTGGATCTGGCTACCGTGCGCCTTGCAGGGCTTTTTCCTCGTCGGCAACGAATATCTTGGGAATGACACACTTGAAGCCCCCCCCCAGCCGTCATGCCAGCGGAAGCGGGAATCCAAGGTATGGATACCTGCGTATGCAGGTATGACGAGGAAAAATTATTTCGGGACCGTCTTGTGTGTAATTCCCTATCTTTATCTGCTCAGCGGGTGCTGGAATGGGCCTGACTGACGTCACGGACGGCGCCGCGGGCGGCGCTGGTGGTCAGTGCGGCGTAGGCTTGCAGCGCAGCCGAGACATGTCGCCTGCGGGTGCGCGGACTGTAGGCGTCGTGGCCCTTGGCTTCCATCTTCTTGCGCCGTTCGGCCAGTTCTTCGTCGCTGAGCAGAACGTCGATGGAGCGGTTGGGGATGTCGATCCTGATTCGGTCGCCGTCTTCGAGCAGGGCGATGGCGCCGCCTTCCGCGGCCTCGGGTGAGACGTGGCCGATGGATAAGCCGCTCGTGCCGCCGCTGAACCGGCCGTCCGTCAGCAGCGCGCACTTCGTGCCCAAGTGTTTTGACTTGATATACGACGTGGGGTACAGCATCTCCTGCATCCCCGGGCCGCCGCGCGGTCCCTCGTAGCGGATCACCACCACGTCGCCGGGCGCCACCCGGTCGCCCAGAATCCCCTCGCAGGCTTCGTCCTGCGACTCGAAGATGCGCGCGGGCCCCTCCATGACCCAGATGGATTCGTCCACGCCGGCGGTCTTCACGATGCAGCCGTCTTCGGCGAGGTTGCCGTACAGCACGGCCAAACCGCCGTCCTGGCTGTAGGCGAACTCGACCGACCGGATGCAGCCGCCCACGGCGTCGCGGTCCGCGGTCTCGAACGTCGCGTCTTGCGAAAACGCCTCCTTCGTCCGTTTGTTGCACGGCGCGGCGAGGCTGCGCCGGTGGGCGAACTCGTCGATGGTGTCGCGGCGGATGTCGTTGCTGTCCAGCATGGCGCCGAGCGTCTGGCCGGTGACGGTTCTGACGTCGGTGTGCAGTTTGCCTGCACGGTCCAGTTCGCCCAGGATCGTGGCGATGCCGCCAGCGCGGGCACAGTCCTCGATGTGGTAGGTGTTGGAGGCGGGGGCGAGTTTGCAGATACACGGCACCGAGCGTGACAGGCGGTCGATGTCGGCCATGGTGAAGTCCACGCCGGCCTCCTGTGCCGCGGCCAGCAGGTGCAGCACCGTGTTGGTCGAGCCGCCCATCGCAATATCCAGCGTGATCGCGTTTTCGAACGCCTCGAACGTGGCGATACTGCGCGGCAACACGGATTCGTCGCCTTCCACGTAGTAGGCGTTGGCCATGACGACGATGCGCTTGGCCGCGTGCTCGAACAATTCCCAGCGCAGTGCGTGCGTCGCCAGAATGGTGCCGTTGCCCGGCAGGGCGAGGCCGATCGCCTCGTTCAGGCAGTTCATGCTGTTGGCGGTGAACATGCCCGAGCACGACCCGCAAGTCGGGCAGGCGGCCTCTTCCATTTTCTCCACGTCCTCGTCGCTGACCGTGTCGTCGCCCGCGCCGATCATCGGATGGATGAGGTCGAGCTTGGCGAGGCCGGTGGACAGTTCGGTCTTGCCGGCCTCCATCGGCCCGCCGGACACGAAGACGGCCGGGATGTTCAGCCGCATGGCGGCGAGCAACATGCCGGGCGTGATCTTGTCGCAGTTGGAGATGCAGATCATGGCGTCGGCCTTGTGCGCCTGAACCATGTACTCCACGCTGTCGGCGATCAGCTCGCGGCTGGGCAGCGAGTACAGCATGCCGTCGTGGCCCATGGCGATGCCATCATCCACGGCGATCGTATTGAATTCCACGCCGTAGCCGCCGTTCGCGTCCACGACCCGTTTGACGCGCTGGCCCACGTCGTGCAGGTGCACGTGGCCGGGCACGAACTGGGTGAACGAATTGGCAATGGCGATGATCGGTTTCTGGAAATCTTCCTTCTTCATACCGGTCGCGCGCCACAGCGCACGGGCCCCGGCCATCCGGCGTCCCTGGGTGGTGATGCTGCTCCGAAATCCACGATGTTGCATGGCGGTGTCCCTCCTTATTGGGAATTGGGACAGGAACCTAGCAGATTCTTTTCTTCAGGTCGCGGGTTGTGGATCCCGATGTTCGGTCGGTCGTGCGAGCGTCTCGATTTTCCCTCCCTCTCTCCCCCCTTCGACAGGCTCGGGGATCGGGTTCAGGACACCGCGGGCTCAGGACACCGCAAACTCGGAGTTCAGCCCGTTGAGCACGGTCCCTTGAGCCTGTCGAAGGGTGTCGAAACGGGCGAAGGATCATCTTGTATGGAATTTCCAAATCTTGCCCCTTTCTGATTAAAGGGACCCCAACTCGATTTTGAGAAGGAGAGGGGCAACATGGCGGGACAGGTAGAGGGCAAAATCGCGCTGGTGACCGGCGGCGGGTCGGGCATCGGTCGGGCGACGTGTGCGGCGTTGAGCCGCGAAGGCGCCAAGGTCGTAGTCTCGGACGTTGCGGTAGAGGGCGGGCAGGAGACCGTCCGTCTCGTGGAAGCCGCGGGTGGCGAGGCCGTGTTCGTCCGGGCCGACGTCGCCCACGCCGCGGACGTCGACGCCCTGGTCCAGCGTGCGGTCGAGACCTACGGACGGGTGGACTGTGCGTTCAACAACGCCGGGATTGCCGGGGCCGCGGCACGCACCGCTGACTATACGCAGAAAGACTGGGACCGGGTGCTGGCGATCAACCTGACCGGCGTCTGGCTGTGCATGAAATACGAACTCCGCCAGATGCTGGCGCAGGGCGGTGGGGCGATCGTCAATACCGCGTCGGTGGCGGGGCTGGTCGGCTTCCGGGGCGGCCCGGCCTACGTCGCCGCCAAGCACGGCGTCAACGGGCTGACGAAGACCGCAGCGTTGGAATATGCCAAGTCGGGCATTCGGGTGAACGCGGTGTGTCCCGGCGTCATCCGCACGCCCATGTTCGAGCGCGGCGTGCAGGCGGACCCGCGCATCGAAGCCGGCATGACGGCGCGCGAGCCCATCGGCCGGCTGGGTCAGGCGGAAGAGATCGCCGAAGCCGTGGTCTGGCTGTGTTCGGACGCGGCGTCGTTCGTGACGGGCCACCCGATGGTGGTGGATGGCGGCTGGGTCGCGCAATAGCACGGGAGGAGAGTCCCAACGGTTCTGGAGTTCGAACGGACAACGGAAAGGAAGACTACATGCGGAAATATCTGACGTTCCCGGCGTTCGTAACCGCAGTCGTTCTGCTCGTGCCGGGTCTCGCCCGTGCAGGCGGCGGTTTTTATTTGAGCAGCGACATCGGGGCCAACTTCGCCTCCGGGGTGGACCTCGACGAGTACGACAACGACCGGGCCAGCCACTGCGACGAGTTCCACAACCCGCTGTATGCGTCCGTTCCCGAATGCACGGACCCCGCGGGCCGCGGCGACAGTTGGATGAGCGAGTTCGATAGGGCCGAGGGGATTCTGGCCGGCGCCGCGGCCGGCTACAGCCTGCGCGACCGTTTCCCGGACCACCTGTTGGGCCGCTTCCGCCTGGAGGTGGAGTACTTCTACCGCAACTCGGAATACGACCAGAAAGCCCCCATCCAGACCGGACCCGGCGGCGGCGGTTCCGTAGGCGAAAAACTGGCCGGGGAGATCGTACAGGCCGAAGCCCGGATCAGCGGCATCGCCTCGCACAACCTGTTCGGGAACCTGTACTTCGACTTCTTCAACTCCAGCCGGTTCACGCCCTACGTCGGGTTCGGCGTCGGCGTCGGCTTCACGGACATGGAGTACGGCAACCTGTGGGTCCGCAACATCGACCCGGCGCGCAGCACGGCCGGCGCGGGCTTGCCCAACGAGGCCCAGATTCGCCAAAGCTTGGCCGGCACCGTCACCAGCGAGCAGGCCGACCTGAGCGACACGCTGTTCGGCTACCAGGTGCTGTTCGGGGTGGACTACGCGTTGACCGAATCGCTGTCACTCGGGGTGAAAGGGCGCTGGGTCAACTTCGACGACTTCAAGGACAGCAGCCCGTGGGACCGGCTGCGCAGCCACGACTCCCAACTGCGCCTCGACGGCAGCGAACCCGTGCTGCACCACATCCCGACCGACGACATCGAGATGTTCGGCGTCAGCCTGAACCTGAAGTATCATTTCTAGGCGGTTCCGATCGCACCGGCTGCTCGTGTCCCGACGCAGAACGGGAAGGAGGATCGGATGCAGATACGACGGACGCTCCTGGCGGTGGCGGCTGCCGTCGGCCTGCTCGTGCCGGGTTCTATCTGAGCGGCGCCCTCGGAGCCAATTTTGCATCCGGATCGGATCTGGGGGGGACGCGACGACGACCGAGGCGGCGTGGGCGACGAGTTCATCAATCCGCGGTTTGCCGATGTGCCCGGCTGTACGGATCCTCTCCGACGGGGCAACCGTTGGATGAGCACATTAATTCGAGAGAGGGGCGACCGGCCGGTCGGTCGCCTGAACGTCCGTGTTCATTGGGAACTCCACACTTGACGGTCCCATCCGATCGTCATTCCCGCGGAAGCAGGAATCCAGGACATGGACTCCGGCTTCCGCCGGAGTGACGAGAGGACAGCGCCCGCAGGTCTTGTATGAAGTTCCCTATTCATTCTGGACGATTTACTTCTCGCAAACGGGGCGGGCGCGCTGGTTGTAGAGCATCTTGCGCAGGCGCGCCTTCTCTTCATCCGAGAGCTTGGACGGGTCGAAGGACAGGTCGGCGCCGACCGCCATGCCTTTCTTCACGCCTTCGCGCTCGGCCAGTTCGTCCAGCCAGCGTTTGGCGTATGTGAACTCGTTGATGTCTTGCCCCTGCGCTTCCCACAGGACGGCCCACGGATAGCAGATCATGTCGGCGATGGTGTACTCGTCGCCGGCCAGGTAGCGGCTCTCGTACAGGCGGTTGTTGAGTACGCCGAACAGGCGGTTGACCTCGTCGGTGAAGCGCCGGATCGCATATGTCTGGTCGCCCTGGTCGTCGCCCAGGCGCCGGAAGTGGCCGCATTCGCCGCTCTTGGGTCCTTGGTTCGCCATCTGCCAGATCAACCACTGGTTGACCTCGTAGCGGGCGCGCAGATTCTGCGGATAGAACCGCCCGGCCTTCTCCGCGATGTACATCATCATCGCGCCGGACTCGAATATGCCGATCGGTTCGCCGCCCCCCGGCGGGTCATGATCAACCAGCGCGGGCATACGGTTGTTGGGGCTGATCTTGAGAAATTCGTCCGTGAACTGGTCGCCGCGGGCGATGTGACACGGGATCATGTTGTACGGCATGCCGCATTCTTCCAGCAGAATCGTGACCTTCTTGCCGTTCGGGGTGGGCCAGTAATGCAGGTCGATCATGAGGGTCCTCCTTGCGGTTGGAAATGACAGACAAGATGATCTTTCGCCCGTTTCGCCGCCCTTCGACAGGCTCAGGGACCGAGCTCAACGGGCTAAACTCCGAGCTTGCGGCGCCTTGAGCCTGTCGAAGGGTGTCGAAAAGTTGAAGAGTTTTCAACCAAGGGACTCAAAACACACGTCAGGGAAAGTTCCAGGATCCTCTTGTCCGTCATTCCCTTGCGTTCCGGTCGGTATTCTCGGCGCGGTTCGTGTCTCGGTCTCGAAGAACGGCCAACATCCTCAGATTCCGAAGAAGCGGGCCGCGTTCTCGCCCAGAATTTTGTCCACGGAGGCGGGCGGCAGCGCGGCCAGCGTTTCGCGCGCCTTGCGGACCGGCTCGACGAAGCCCTCGGCGTGCGGATAGTCCGAGCCGACGAAGAAATTGTCGTCGCCCGCGAACTGCACGATCAGGGGAAACATCTTTTCTTCCGGGTCGCCGTTGACCCAGATGTTGCGCGCGAAATACTCCGAAGCCGGGCGTTGCATCTGCGAAGTGTGGCCCATGTAACGGTAGCGGTAGTCGAGCCGTTCCAGCCATTCGCCCACCCACCCGACCATCGCCTCGATGGTGGAGACGCGCAGTCGCGGAAAGCGTTCCAACACCCCGTCGTACACCAGCGTGGTGAGCGCCATGCGCGGGTCCTGAATCAGGTTCATCGTGATGAACATCATGCCGGGGTCCCGGTCGCGGTACCACTCGCGGCCGGTCGAATGCCGGTGCCCGTTGAGGTGAATGCCCACACTCAGGTCGAGGTCCTGCACCGCGGCCCAGATCGGGTCGAAGTCGGGATGCCCGAAGCTGCGCCCGCCGACCGGCGCCGCGGCCACGAAGATCGTCCGCGCGCCCAGCTTCGCCACCCGGTGCAGTTCGCGGACGGCCAACGCGGGGTCGCGCAGCGAAATGTGCGCCGCGGGGAACAGGCGGTCGGGATAGGCGGCGCACGTCTCGAACGCCCAGGTGTTGTACGCCCGGCACAGCGCGTCGGCGAAGACCGCGTCGTCCACGGTGCCTTCCCACAGCAAGCCCAGCGTGGGGTAGAGGACCTGGGCGTCGATGCCCTCGGCGTCCAGAAACGCGACGCGCTTGTGCATGTCCTGCCAGTCGGGGCTCAGGGCCAGATACTGGTCGAAATGGCTCACGTCGCGTCCGGCCTCCTTCTGGCCGTAGGCGACCAGCGCGGCCAGCAGGTCCGCGGTGTCGATCAGCTTGAGCGGCTTCCCGTCCACCAGGATTTGCGGGTCGCCGCCCGCGGGGTTGGCCTCCACGCGCAACGCCCGATCCCGGAAGGCCGGATCGACGTAGCGCGGAAACAGGTCGAGCGGTTCCATGAAGTGGCTGTCGCCGTCGATCACGCGCATAGGTATACAACTCCTTTGCCGGGTCTGTGCGGACGGTACGGGGCGGGGCGTTATTCGGGCAGGAACTCCGCGTCGAGGATTTGGTTCTCGGAAAACGAGCAAACGGCTGGAAACGTGGCGCGCGGGACGCCGCTCTCGTCGGCCGCGGCTTTGCGGGCGTCTTGGTAACACGTGCCGAGAACCTGTTCCACGTATGGGCGCAGGCTCGGACTGTCGGCCAGATCGTCACGGACGCGCCGGCGGTGCTCGCGCAGGGTCGCCCGCCAACTGTTCGATCGATGATCCGGCTGATAGCGGTATTTCAGGAGACGGATCAGGATGACGGTCAGCGCGCTTTTGACGGCGCGGCGCTGGCTTTTCCCCATGTCCTCCACCTCTTCGGCCACGTGCTCCAGGTCCACGCGCCGAAGCTGCCCGGACCGCAGGGCTGTGGCCTGCTCGACCGTCCAGGCGTAGAAGTCCCGCTCGTACAGTTGCTGCGGTCGCGCGAGGGAGGAGCCCTTTCCCATCTCAGACTCCCTTCGCTACTGCGGGCTGCATGGGGACCGGAGAAGCCGCACCCAAGACTTCATCGTACGGGAAATCGCTGCGGCGGCGACGCAAGTCTGCACGACAGTGATCGTCGATGACGTGTTGCTGTTCCACGGACAATAACTCGGACGAGCCGCCGCTCTCCCCGCGGCGCATCATCCAGCGCGTGGACGCCGCCCACGGGCTCAGCGCCGGGGGCGTGAATTTGTGATTCATGCTTTTCATGGCGGCGAACGAACTCTTTTCGCACACCCGCGCGAACTCGTCCTGGGTCAAGGCCACGCCCATGAACGCGGCGATGGTCCGCACGGCCGCGGCCAAGTCCTTCTTCATGTCCTCGTAGGTCAGGACCAATACGTTGGACAAGTGACGGTTCTTCCAGGCCCCATCGACGTGGGCGGACCAACTGAACGGTGTGGTCCCTTCGCAGAACATCCGCAGCCAGACCGGCACCGACGGCATCAGCGGCCCGAAGATGACGTCGCGGATGAAGAAATAGCTCGATACGAACGCATCCTTGGGGTCGCGCAGTACGCAGATGTAGCGCGCCTCCAGGCTGTAGGGCAGGCGGTCCCATTCCAGACGGGTCTTGATGACGCGGAGTCCGGTCGGCGCCGCGCGCCAAGCGCGTGCGTCGCACAGCGGCACCACCATGTCCGGTTTGGCCCAATCCGGCCAGGGTACGACCTCGTGAATGTGGCGGAACTCGCCGGTGCCGCGCATCGCGATCTGAACGGCGATCTGCATCGTCCAGTTCTGCCTGGCTTTGGGATACGCGCACACCACCATGTCGCGCCCGGTCGGGCGGTAGTCGCCGAAATCGTGCCCACCGATGAACGTCTCGCGCATCCTGCGACCGACGGCCAGCCACAGCGGCTCGGACCAGCCGGCCTTGTTGACCACCCACAGCACGGGTTTGAGGAATAGCCACGTGAGCGCCAGTACGGGATAGCGGATCGTGGCGGACCAAGTTCGGGCGAACGCCGGTTGCGACGGGAGCGGCTTCGTCACGGACGACACTTCCGATGTACTCACAAGGGTTCCCCACAAGCGGAGAGGCTGGAGCCTGTCCGGTGTCGTTTCTCGATCGAGGTCGGAACGTCCGGACGGGCACGGCGCCCGAACTATGCAAGTAAAGGTGGAGCGGGCGTCAACCGGAGGGAGCCCGTATCGTGGATTTTCGATTGGAGGAAGAACAACGGCGGTATCTTGCCGTGAATGGACGGCTCGTTAGTATGGCGTGCGTTACGAAAGGAGGCGCCCATGTCAGCTACCGCATCCCCCCGCAACGCGTGGCGCACGGAAACGCCCGGCCCTGCCGGCTGGACGCGGACCGCGCGGGCCGGAGACCCGAATAAATACTACATGGTGTCGGTCGATACGCACGGCGTCGAACCGAACGACTATCTGGAGACGCGTATCGAACCTGCATACCGGCACCGCATTCCGCGCGTGGAAACGGACGCCGACGGGGCGCAGTGGACGATCTGCGAGGGCATGAAACCCCTGCTCGTGAAGCCGGGGCGCAACGCCGAGCAACATCTGCCCGCGCTGGAGCCGTTCGAGGACGTGGACATGTTTCAACCCTACTCGAAGCGGTTCGAGCCGGACGACCTGCGCCGCAACCATGCCGGCACGGACATGGCCGCGCGGCTGGCCGATGCCGACGCGGACGGGGTGGACGCGGAGATCGTCTTTCCGAACAAGGGACTGTTGGCCTTCGGGACGCCCGACCCGGTGTTTCAGGGCGCGATGTTCCGCGCCTGGAACCGCTGGGCACACGAGACGTTCCGCGACCACTGGGACCGCTTCATGCCGATGGCCATGATCGCCGCGGGCGACCTCGACGGGGCGCTGGCCGAAGTCGCCTGGGCCGCGGCGCAGGGGTTCAAGGGCCTGACCCTGCCGGCCAAACCTACCTTCGGGCCGCTCACCGACGGCCAGCTTCAATACAACGACAAGGCGTTCGAGCCGCTCTGGACGCTTGTCGAAGAAACCGGCCTGCCGCTCACCTTCCACGTATCGACCGGCCGCGACCCGCGCGCGGTCGGCGGCAACGGCGGCGCGCTGATCAACTACGTGTCGCACTCCATGTCGACGGTCATGGACCCGCTCGTCCATCTGATCTCGTCGGGCGTATTCGAGCGTCACCCCGGGCTGCGCGCCGGGTCGATCGAGGGCGGCGTCGGCTGGGTGCCGTGGATGATCGAAACCCTGGACTATGCGCACAAGGCGCACCACATGTGGGTGCGGCCGGTGCTGCCCGAACCGCCCAGCTTCTACTACCGACGCAACTGCTTTTCGGCGTTCATGCACGACCGCTCCACCCTGCTGCTGGCGGATGAACTCGACCTCGTGGACAACTTCCTCTGGTCGAACGACTACCCGCATCACGAGGGCAGTTGGCCGCACTCCGCGGCCAGCATCGAGCGGCAGATGGACACGCTGTCCGAGGAGAGCCGGGAAAAGATTCTGGGACTGAACGCCGCGCGCGTATTCAAGCTCACGCCGCCCGTGTAACCTGCGGCGCACGAACCGAAAACCGGCCGCGGATTGGGATAACGGGGAATTCCCGAGCAAAAGGAAGGAAAATGGACAGAAAATACTGGGCGTTCGTGATGCCGGGTCTGGAACCCGATCTGGCGGAGACGGTCCGCAAACTGGAGGATCGCGGCATCGCCGGCGTGGCCGTTCCACAGGTGTATGGCGCGCCGTTCGCACCACTGGCTGCGGTCGCCGCGACCAGCACGCGACTCGAACTCGCGACCGGCATCGCCATCGGCTTGACGCGCAGCCCGTTCGAGACCGCGGTCACCTCGCTGGACCTGGACCATCTCTCGAAAGGACGCTTCATCCTGGGGCTGGGGACCGGCCCCGAACATTGGACCAGCGGCTATTTCGGCATGCCGTACGACAAGCCGGTCTCGCGCTTGCGGGAGGTCGTACAGGTCGTGCGCCACGTCGAGGACGGGGCCCGCCGCGGCGCCATGCCGCCCTGGGAAGGCCGCTTCTACCGGTTGACGTTCGATGCGTTCCAGCCCGTGCCGCCGCCGTACCGCGAGCGCCTTCCGGTCTGGATCGCGGCGCTGCGCCAGCGCATGTGCGAACTGACCGGCGAGGTCGCCGACGGCTTGATCGGCCACCCGGTCTGGTCGGTCGAATGGGCGCTCGGCCAAGCGCAGGAATCCGTGGCCGCGGGTGCGGCACGGACCGGACGCGACCCCGCCGACATTCATTTCCAGCCGTGGGTGACGGCCTCCATCGACACGGACGAAAAGACCGCCATTCAAGACGCCAAACCGTGGCTGGCCTTCTACTCCGGCTTTCGACAGTACTATCCCTACTTCGAGGCGCACGGGTTCGGCCCCGAGGCGCGCAAGATTCACGAGGCGTCCAAAAGCATGAACTGCGTCGAGGCGGCGCAATTCGTCCCGGACGCAATGGTCAGAACCTTCGGCGCGCACGGGACGCCCGACCAGGTGCGCGAGAAGGTCGAGCCGCTGTGGCAGCGCGCGAATTCCATGCTGATCGTGCCGCCCAACTGGGGCATGACGCCGGCGCAGCTTGCCGAGAAGACCCAGACCATCGCCGACACGTTCTGGCCGAAGTAACGCCCCGCCCGCCTCGATTGCACGCAATTTTTCGTGACGGTCGGCTGTGCGGGTAAGCTGCCGATGGAGGAAGAAAATGTTGGCGAACCTCTGTCTGCTGTTGGTGTCGTGTCTGGTGGGGATCTCCCTATGCGAAGTGTCCATACGGTTTTTCTCTCCGCAATATCGGCGTTTGGCGGAAGCACAATTCAGTCAGGATGCAAGGCGGATCTGGGCCCACTCGGCGAATTCTCGAGATTCGATTGGGGGCCCGGATAACTTCACGACCCACGCATTGCATCACAACAATCTCGCCCTCCGCCAACACCGGAATTTCAGCGAAGCCGACTTGGCCGCGGCCACCAACATCGGCGTCTTCGGCGATTCCTGGACCGAGAATATCGCAGTGGATGCACCGTACTCCTTCACGGAACCTCTAGATTATCTCTTGAATCAGGGACGGACGCGCTTCAACGTCCTGAATTTCGGGGTCCATGGCTATGGGCCGGGCCAATCGTTTCTCCACTACGAAAACTTCCGCTATGTCAACGAGCTGGACTACGTCCTGTACGTGTATTGCGATAATGATATCTCAGATATTGGGAAGACGAGGCTGTTTCATCTTGACGAAACAGGACGTCTTAGGCGGAACGAAATAATTCGGCCCTGGTGGGCTCCATTGATTGGCAGGTTGTACCTTTCGTATCTGATCCTGGACGCGACAGGACGCCTCTCTTCCTATTTTGAATTGGTGCACATAGGAAGAGACGCAGATATCCGATACCTAATCAGTCCAAAAAGAAGACAATCACAACCCGGCGAATACAGAAAGGACAGCCACGCCATTTTTCAGCAGTTGATCCGCCGCTGGAAGTCCCGGGTCGAGACACGTGGCAGCACCTTCTACGTCGTGATGCTTCCCGATCATCCTGTCGATCCCTTTCTGGCCAGCGTCTTCGGGGAAGAGGGGGTCGAGGTGATCAGCTTGTACGACTGCTTCGGGGATCATGACCCTGCCCATCTCCGCCTCCCTTGGGATGAGTCGCCGTATAGATTCAGGAGAGACGGCCACTGGAATGAAGCAGGGAATCACTTGGCGGCGGTCTGCCTGTATCGGGTTCTTGAAGAGAAAGCCCGGCTGTCCCCGCTGACCGAGGATGGACTTCGGGAGGCGCTCTCCAGGTATTATTCGGCCTTTGGGGGCTGGAGCCCGACGGATCTCGGGGGGGGGATGACGTCTCTCCGCAGACGCTCGCCGGCATTCGGGAGAAATACCAGGCGTTTGATGAGGTCGACTTCTTCGAAGCAACGTGGAGGGCCATGCGAGCGGCGCCCGACAAACGGATCATCGAAGCCGACCTGGACGTGTACATTGATGGAAGCCGACTCGTCTATCTCAAGGAGGCGTGCGATCCGACCGACCTCCAGGATCGATTCTTCTTGCATCTGACTCCGGTCGACGAACAGGATCTTCCTATGGACAGAACGGGAATCGCCTTTAGGAGAAGATTTCACTTTTTCGACCACGGGGGCGTCAGGCTGAGCGAAGACAGATGTATAATGGTGAGGAATCTCCCGCCCTGGCCCCTCCGCTCCATTCGGACGGGCCAGTATGTGCGGGGCGAACGGCGGCTGTGGGCACGGGAATATTCACTGGACCAGAAGAAGTCTGGTGAAGCGGTGATGGAAGTGATGCCCTCAGAGAAGCGGATCATCCATGCTCCCTTCGACGTAATACCTGGACGGAGAAAATCTCGTCTACGTCAAGGAGGAAGGGTGTCGCCGGGCCGATAAGGAGGCGACGTTCTTCCTCCAGGTGACGCCGGTCGACGACCGGGTCCTTGCTCCGGACCTGAGACCTCAAGGATTCGACACTATGGATTTCAATCGCTGCACGAAGGAAGTCACTCTGCCCCCGTATGACATCCGCCATATTCGGACGGGTCAATTCGTGCCGAACGTAGGGCGACTGTGGGAAGGGGAATATACAATGGGGCCGGCGCGCGTTGACGAAGGGGCGCCGAAAGGCAGGCTAGCGGGGAAGCGGATCATCCAATCCACCTTCGACGTGTACCTGCAGGAGGGGCGGCTGATCTATCGCAAGGAACAGTGCAATTCGACCGTCACGCAGGCGCGGTTCTTTCTACACGTGACGCCGGTCGACAAAAACGACTTGAGTCCAGAGCGGGCTCAGTATGGATTTACGAACATGGATTTTGGGTACTATTCGGGATTCCGGACCGATGAGTTCGGCTGCCGGATAGCGCACAGGCTGCCCGCCTATGCCGTCCGCAGCATCAAGACCGGCCAGTACCTCCCCGGCGAAGAAGGTCTGTTGTGGGAAAGGGAGTTCTCCTTCAGATTGAGACCGGGTTCCCGGATTGCTCCAAAGGACCCAGGTCAGCAGCCGCGCGGGGCGGCCCAGCGGGCACGGACGCCCGACCAAGTGCGCGAGAAGGTCGAGCCGCTGTGGCAGCGGGCGAATTCGATGCTGATCGTGCCGCCCAACTGGGGCATGACGCCAGCGCAGCTTGCCGAGAAGACCCAGGCCATCGCCGACACGTTCTGGCCGAAGTAGCGCCCCGCCCGCCTCGAAAGTGCGGACAGAAGCTGCGAATCACCGGATGTCGGTGCTCGCCGGGTCGACAGGGAGAGGCGCATGGATTTCCGTTACCTGCTGATCGAACGTGACCGCGGCGTGTGCCGCCTGACGCTGAACCGGCCCGAGCGACTGAACGCGATCAACGTCCGCGTCGGGCAGGAACTCCTCCACGCCCTGGCGGAGTGCGACTCCGACGAGTCGGTTCGCGTCGTCGTGCTGACCGGAGCCGGCCGCGCATTCTGCGCTGGGGACGACCTCAAGGGGATGGCCGAGCCCGGCGAGCCGGAGCGTAAATTCGCCGACCCGGTGAAGCATTATACGCAGGGCGAAGGTCGCTGGCCACTCATCGTGGCGAAGCTGCGGGCGCTCTCCAAGCCGGTCATCGGCATGGTGAACGGGCACGCGCACGGCGCCGGCTTCAACTTGGCGCTCGGTTGCGACCTGCGCGTCATGGCGGATTCCGCTACGCTGTGCGTTCCGTTCGTGAAGCGGGGCATTGCCACCGGAACGAGCCTGTTGCAACAATTCGTGGGTATCGGCAAGGCGCTGGAATGGACCTTGCTCGGCACGCAGCTTTCCGCACACGAGGCGGAACACTGGGGGCTAGTGAACCGTGTCGTCCCGCTGAACGAGTTGGAGACGGCCACGCGAGAACTCGCCGACACCCTGGCGCAGGGGCCGACGCACATCTACGGCCTCACCAAGTCGGCCGTGATCCGCGGCTGGCAGGGGCCACCCGAACGGGCGTACGAATATCAGGGCGAAGCCTTCGCCTTGTCGCAGCACACCGAAGACTTCTCCGAAGGCCGCCGAGCCTTTCTGGAAAAACGCCCGCCCCGCTTTCGCGGGCGGTAGCCGCAACGATGCCCGGCCTGACTATAACCGGCCGCTGTCTCTTCGTTCTGCTGTGGGTGGCGGTGCCCGCGGTATCCGTCACAGCCGACACCGACACGATTCCTGATCTGGAACAGTGGGTACACAAACGGGTGAACGTCCACCGGTCCTCGCAAGGACTGTCACGGCTGAGATTCAATAAAGAGCTTGCTGCGATCGCCCGGCGGCACAGCAAGGACATGGCTGCGGGGAGAAGGAGCGAGCACCAGGGATTCGATAGCCGCCGCCGGGCAGTCGCCCGGATTCTGCCGCTCGGCAGTTTGGGAGAGAACGTCGCTTGGTCTCAGGCATCCCTCGTCGAAATGCCGTCTGGGGTGGAGTTGCAACGCGGGCAGACGGGAATGGTTGCCGCGGGTCGGACCGCAGCGTTCGAAGCCGCGGACTACATCGTGGACGGCTGGTTAGACAGTCCCAGCCACCTGCGAAATATCGAAAGCCCGGATTATGAACTCACGGGCATCGGTGTCGTACAGGGGCCGAATGGCGCGTATTACTTCACGCAACTCTTCGTGACGGTTCGCCGCCCGCGGTGGTGAGAGGCGGGGAGTTCGCCCCCTCCCCCCGGATCAGGTCCGGGGCAGGCTCTAATCCTCTCCCACCGGGAAGAGGGTTGGAAATGGGAAGGAAGATGGAGGAACGTCGGATTACGCCTTCGGCTAATCCGACCTACGGGGTATAGGCCAGATGCCTGAGTCAGTAGCCGCGCAAGGCAGCCCAGCGGACACGGTGCCAGTCGGCGTCGCCGAAGGTCATCTCCGCGGCGCGCGCGCGTTTCAGGTACAGGCCTGCGTCGTGCTCGTCGGTCATGCCGATGCCGCCGTGCATCTGGACGCCCTCGTTCGTCGCCAGCACGAACGTGTCGGAACAGCGCGCCTTGGCCAGGGACACCAGTAACGGAAAGTCGGCGCCGCCTGCGTCCGCGGCGCGGGCCGCGGCCATGACGGCCGAGCGGCACAATTCGATGTCCATGAAGACGCGCGCCGCACGGTGTTTGAGCGCCTGGAACGAGCCGATGGGGGCACCGAACTGTTCGCGCGTCTTGAGGTAGGCGAGCGTGTCGTCGAATATCTGACTCATGCCGCCCAGCATCTCCGCGCACAGGCCGACCGTCGCCAGATCGACGACCGATGCGAGAATTCGCAACCCGTCGCCCGCGGGACCGAGTATCGCGTCGCTCCCGACCTCGACTTGGTCGAGATGAACCAGGGCTGCGGCGCGTCCGTCCACGCGAGTCTGTGGTGTCACGCTTAGACCGGGCGCATCCGGGGCGACGAGAAACAGGCTCAGGCCGTCCCGGTCGTCCGGCTCGCCCGCGGTCCGGGCCGATACGATCAGCAGGTCCGCGTGCCGGCCGTCGAGGACCTGGATTTTTTTGCCGGACAGGACCCACGTCTCGCCTCGCCTTTCGGCACGCGCGGCGACGCGGTGCAGGTCATAGCGGCTGCACGCCTCTTGATAAGCAACGACAACGATCTTCTCGCCCGCGGCAATGCCCGGCAGCCACGCCCGTTTCTGCGCGTCGTTACCGGCGTGCGTCAGCAGTTGGCCGCCGAGCAGGACGGTCGAAAGAAACGGCTCCGGCGCCAGGGTACGGCCCACGGCTTCCAACACGACGGCCAGGTCGGCCAAGCCCATGCCCGCGCCGCCATAATCTTCGGGAATCAGGATGCCCGGCCAGCCGAGCGCGCCCATTGCGCGCCACAGGTCGCGTGAGAATCCCACCTCGTCCCCGGCGTCGCGCAGGGCGCGTGCGCGGCTCACGGGCGAGCGGTCGCGTACGAAGTCGCGCGCGGATTGGGCGAGGAGTTCCTGGTCTTCGGTGAGAACGAGCGCCAAGGGGTTCTCCACAAACAGCGTGGGGAGGGCCGCGATCAATCGGGCAGACCTAGCACGCGCTTGGCAATGATGTTGAGTTGGATTTCGCTGGTGCCGCCTTCGATCGTGTTGCCACGCGAGCGCAGCCAATCGCGGGTCAACGTCAGTTCGTGGTCCTCGAAGCCCGGTCCGTTCCAGCCGAGCGCCTGCGGGCCGGCGATGGACAGCAGCAATTCCAGGCGCCGCTGGTTGAGTTCGGTGCCGTAGATTTTGAACAGCGAGCTTTCCGGCCCGGGCGGCCGCCCGGCCTTGGCTGCGTCGTGCGCGCGTTCCGCGGTTAGGCGGAAGGCGCGGCTGTCCATTTCGTAGCGCGCCATCCGGTCTCGGATCGCGGCGTCGGCCAGCCGTCCGCGGTCCATGCCCACGTATTCCTTGGCCCAGTCGCGCATCCCGCGGCTCCCCTCCGCAGCGGTCGAACCGAACGCGGAGGCGATCATGTTGCGTTCGTGATTGAGCAACGACTTGGCGACGGTCCAGCCCTTGTCGATCTCGAAGATGACGTTCTTGGCCGGCACCTGCACGTCGGTCAGGAACGTTTCGCAGAACGGCGATGCCCCGCTGATGAGCTTGATCGGTCGGGTCTCCACACCCGCGGACGCCATGTCCATCAGGATGAAGGTGATGCCTTCCTGCTTCTTGGCGTCCGGGTCGGTGCGCACGAGCAGGAACATCCAGTCGGCGAGGTTGGCGAACGAGGTCCAGATCTTCTGGCCGTTGACGACGTAGTGGTCGCCGTGCAGCACGGCGCGTGTTTGCAGGGACGCCAAGTCGCTGCCCGAGCCCGGCTCGGAATATCCCTGACACCAGCGGACGTCGCCGCGCACGATGCCGGGCAGATGCTCCCGCTTCTGCTCTTCGGTGCCGTATTGTAGCAGCGTCGGGCCGATCATGGTCAGGCCGAAGCCGATGAGCGGCGCCGGCAGCTTGAGGGCCGTCATCTCCTCGTTCAGCACCTTGGCCTCGGCCTTGGACAGTCCGCCGCCGCCGTACTGCGTCGGCCATTCGGGCGCGGTCCAGCCGCGGCCGGCCATGACGTCGAGCCAGACCCTCATGTCCGCGTTACGGTAGCGTGCTTGGCGCCCACCCCAATTGCCGTCCAGCAGGCCGCCGCCCGTGCCGCGGATGGAGGCCGGGGCGTTGGCGTCGAGCCACTGCCGGGTTTCGGTGCGGAACGTGTCGAGGTCGGCCATGCCGTGGGTCCTTTCCTGGAAACGCGGGTCTCCGGCCCGCATCCGAGGCGGGCGAGACGCCCGCATTCCCAGGCTCGCAAACTCAATCCGTCCGACTTCTTCGGACTTCTTCAGGCGATCTGTGCGAATGTTCGCATCTGGCTTCGCAGACGATAGCCGTTCGAAATTCCCCGGCTGATTCGCTACTTCGGTCCAAACCCTCTCCCCAGCCCTCCCTAGTCCCTGAGCCCGCCGAAGGGGAGGGAGAGGGAATAAAAAGGGCGGGGAGAGGCTTGGCAGGCTACGCCGCGACGGCTGCAGGAGCCGGCATGGCGAGCGGCTCGGGATCGGCCAGCGGGGTGGTGTCCCACGTCTTCAGTTCGGGCAGCACGTGCTCGGCGAAGCAATTCAGGCTGCCCTCGGCGTCCGCGTAAGGCATACCGGCGAAACTGAAGGTCGCCATGATGCCCTTCATGTCGATGATGCCGCGGATGTGCTCCAGCTTGCGGAGCACCTGGTCGGGCGTGCCCCACGGCATGAGCTTGGTGAAGTCGCGCGCCGCGCCGTCCATGCCGTGCTCTTCGATGTACTTGCCGACGTTGCCGTAGAACTCGTAGCCTTTGTTCTGTCCGAAGTGCTTGGCCGTCATCTGATAGTGCCGCATGGCCGTGTGGTAGTAGGCGCCGATCCATTTGGTTGCCATGTCCTCGGCGCGCTTCGCATCCTCGTCCACGAAGAAGAAGCCCCCGCACAGGGGTTGCGGCGCGTCGGTGCCGTTCACGTCGCGGTACACCTTGTGGTATACCTCGAAATCCCCCCTGACGACGTCCCACGGCTTCTGCGGAATGACCAGCAGGCCGATGCCCAGCTTGGCCATGATCGGCATGGATTCGGGCGACACGGCCGCGGCATACGTGCGGCCCTTGAAGGAATAGGCGGGATACGGGCGGATGTCGCGCCGCGGCTGGCGGGTGTGTTCGCCGCCTTCGACGTAGCCCCGTTCGAGCCCTTGCAGGACCAGTTCGGCGTATTCCACGAAACGGTCGCGGCCCTCGTCCTGATCGATGCGGAACCCGTCGTACTCCACTTTGGCGAGGCCGCGGCCGAGCCCGAGGATCATGCGCCCGCCCGACACGTGGTCGAGCAGCGAGATCTGTTCCGCCACGCGGATCGGGTCGTGCCACGGCAGGACGATGACCATCGTGCCCAGCTTGGCGGTCGTCGTCTTGCCCGCCATGTAGGACAGGAACTGCACCGGGTCCGGGCACATCGTATAGTCGGTGAAGTGGTGCTCGATGGACCAGACGGACTCGAAGCCGAGCGGTTCGGCCCGTTCGGCCAAGCCGAGTTCCGCCTGATAGACCTCGGCGTCCGAGCGGGCGTTGTACGGGTTCTGGAAAATCGGGGAATATCCGACGTGCATGGCTGCCTCCTTCGATGACGGGAAAATCTCCGGGGGATGATGAGAGACGGGTTCGGGAACCGTTGCGCCCCCTTCGAGCGTGCTACGTGCCGGCCTGCAAGGCTTCGAGGACTTTGGCAGGATGCTCGGCCGCCTTGGCGACGCGCCGCCAGTGCTTCTTGACCTTGCCGTCGGCGCCGACCCACACGGTCGAGCGGATGACGCCGACCGTCTTCTTGCCGTACATGGTCTTCTCGCCCCAGGCGCCGTACTTCTCCATGACCTTCTTGTCGGGATCGCTGAGCAGGGTGAAGGGCAGGTCGTGCTGGGCGGCGAATTTCTCGTGCGCGGCTCGGCTGTCGGGCGAGACGCCCAACACGACTGCGCCGGCCTGCTGGATGTCGCTCCACAGGTCGCGGAAACCGCAGGCTTCCTTGGTGCAGCCGGGCGTATTGTCGCGTGGGTAGAAATAAACGATCACGTCGTGGCCGCGCAGGTTCTTGAGGGCGACCTTGTTGCCGGCCGCATCCGGCAGGGTGAAGGCCGGTGCGGCTTTTCCTTCCTGAACGGACATACGTCCTCCGCTGCGGGCGCTCCGAAAGGCGCGGCGTCGAGGCTCCAGGCTTGGGGGGTTACGACAGGTTCTCGACCACGCCGTCCATAGCGCCCCACTCGACGATGGGTGTCAGCCGGCGTTTGGCGATCAGCCCCTTGGCGACCAGCGTCGTAAACGTGTTGAAAGTCTTGGCGTGGTCCTGGATGTCGAGAATCAGGACCATCTTGGCTTCCTCGTTCGAGGCCCACGGGCCGGCCTTGAGGATGACACCCTCGGGAAAGCCGGTCTCACCGCTCAAGACGTCCTTGAACAGGTCGTGAACTTCTTTGGTGTGTGCCGGGTCCCAATAGATTTCGTCCAGGTACAGCGGCATTTCTGCTTCCTCCTTTGATCGGCTCCCGGTGGGGCGTATGAACCCATGTCCCCACGCCGTGCACGGGGCATACCAAAAAAGCCGCGTGCCGCCTAGCGCCGCTTTTTCTGCGTCCGATGTCCGAGAAGACACTGCAAGTTCAGGGACCAAGCGCAACGGGCTAGATCTCGAGATTGTCGAAGGGGCCTGCCCATCCCCGCTCAGGGTACTTGAGATGTTCTCCCTACATATCGGGCGGCTTAGAAATGGGGACGCCGCGGGTGTGGCCGGGAACGGGGAAGGTCGGTAGGTTT
Organism: uncultured Binatia bacterium (SeqCode); assembly: GCA_965200125.1. GTDB lineage: Bacteria > Desulfobacterota > Binatia > Bin18 > Bin18 > Bin18. The sequence goes on from OZ241332.1 coordinate 3,557,030, forward strand.
CCACCATGTGCGGGCGGTTCACACTGCGGGCTTCGTCGGAGGATGTGGCCGCGTTCTTCGAGACGAATGGACCGGTCCCCGAGCTTCGGCCCCGGTACAACGTCGCGCCGAGCCAGCCGGTCGCAGCCGTGCGTGCCGAAAAAACGAGCAGGGAGCTTGCGATGCTTCGGTGGGGCCTCATTCCCCGTTGGGCGAAGGACCCGGCCATCGGCTTCCGGCTCATCAATGCGCGCGCCGAGACGGCCCACGAGAAACCCGCCTTCCGCGACGCCTTCGCCGCGCGTCGCTGTCTCATTCCCGCGGACGGCTTCTACGAATGGCAACGCCGCGGTGAACGGCGGCACCCCTGGTTCATCGGCGCGAAGACGGGCGGTGTCTTCGCGTTCGCCGGGCTGTGGGAGCGGTGGCGGGTGCGGGCGGACGCCCGGCTCGGAGGAACGCTGGCCGACGCGCGGCCCGGCGACACGGTTGAGACCTGTACGATTCTCACGACCGCAGCCAGTGCCCTCCTCGCGCCTATTCACGACCGGATGCCGATGATCCTCCCCCGGGACGCCTTCGGCCCCTGGCTCGCGGGCGAGACGGTCACGCTCGACCCGTATCCGTCGGAGGCGCTATCCGCCCACCGAGTGAGTTCCCTGGTCAATCATCCGGAGAACGACGACCCGCGGTGTGTCGAGCCTTCTACCGCCTCTAGCGACACAGAACAGCGCCGCCTGCTGTAGGGGCGACCGGCCGGTCGCCCCTTCGCCAGACGAGAAGCTGCGGGGTGCAACACCAGCCGCCATCGGCCCGCATCTTCCCCGCGGCTTTGGCAAGCGCCGTGCCGTGTGGTAGCGTCTGCCCGCTCGGAATCCGAACCGCGTGGGGACGACGCACGGGCCCGGCGGCGAAGGAGACACGCATGACGCTCCCGCTCAACGGAATTCGCGTGCTGGACATCGCCAGCATGTTGGCCGCGCCGTACGGGGCGACCATGCTCGGGGACATGGGCGCCGAGGTCATCAAGATCGAACCGCCGTACGGCGACGAGTCGCGCGCCATCGGCCCCAAGATCGCCGACGACAGCGGCATGTTCGTGGGCATCAACCGCAACAAACGCAGCATGGTGATCGACCTGACCAAACCCGCGGGCAAGGCGATCTACTTCCGGCTGGTGCGCACCGCGGACGTCGTGATCGACAATCTGCGCCCGCAGGCCAAGGCCAAGCTCGGCGTGGGCTACGAGGAAACGCGCGCCCACAACGCCACGATCATCTGCATCTCGGTCAGCGCCTTCGGCCAGGATGGGCCGTACGCGGGCCGGCCCGGCATCGACCCGCTCGCCCAGGCGCTGACGGGTTTTATGAGCGTGACCGGCGAGCGCGGCCGCGGGCCGCTCAAGGCCGGCCCGGCGATTGCCGACGCGACCTGCGCCAACCTGGTCGCGTTCGCCGCCATGCTGGGACTGTGGACGCGCGAACAACAGGGCATCGGCCAGCAGATCGAGGTGTGCCTGGTGGACGGACTGATTCACGTCCAGCCCGCGCAGGTCGGCCAGTTCTTCCTCACCGACTACGTGCAGCCGCGCGTCGGCAACGCCAGCCCGTTCTATGCGCCGTACGGGACGTTCCGCTGCCGGGAGGGGCGCGACGTGCAGATCGCCTCGTTCAACGACAAGTTCTTCCACAACGTCTGCCGCGCGCTGGACCGAGCCGACCTGATGGCCGACCAGCGTTTTGCGACCATCGAGAGCCGCCTGGAACACGAGGCGGCCCTCCACGCCGAGATCGAGGCCGAATTCGCGCGCCGCGATTCCCCGGACGTGCTGCGCCGCCTGAGCGAGGCCGACGTCATGGCCGCGCCGGTCAACGCGTACGCGCAGACGTTCGCCGACCCGCAGGTTCGCCACAACCGTATGGCAGTCGAGGTCGAGCACGCCCGGGTGGGCAAACTCAAGGTCGGCGGCGTTCCGGTGAAACTGAAGAAGACGCCGGGCGCGGTGCGCCTGCCGCCGCCGACGCTGGGCCAGCACACGGGGGAAATCCTGCGCGAGTTGGGCATTCCCGCCGCGGAGGCCGCGCAACTCGAGGCCGATGGCGTAGTGAAGTCCGCGGACTGACGGAGAGCGTATGCCCCGCGCCGCGGACGGAATCCTGCACGCCCTGGCCGAAGCCGGCGCCACGACCGTCTTCGGCATTCCCAGCATCCACAACATCGGCCTGTACGAGGCGTTGCGCCACGCGCCGGAGTTCCGGTCCGTCGTCTGCCGCCACGAGGCCGCGGCCACGCACATGGCCGACGGCTACGCGCGGGCGAGCGGCGGCCCGGGCGTTATCGTCTCTTCGACCGGCCCGGGCGCCGGCTTCACCGTCTCGGCGCTGCAAGAAGCGTGGGGCAGCTGCGCGCCGGTGCTGATGGTGACCACCAACGTCGAGGCGGCCAAGATCGGCAAGGGGCTGGGCGTGCTGCACGAGTTGGAGGAACAGACCGCGTTGTTCCGCACGATCACGAAGGACGTGATCGTGCCCGAGCGGGCCGAGGACCTGTACGCCGCCACGCGCCGCGCCGTGGATCTGGTCGTGTCGGGCCGGCCGGGGCCGGTGTGTCTCGAAGTCCCGACCGACCTGATGGCGGCGCAAGACACTCCTGTGTCCCTCTCAACATCTCTGCCAACGGCCGAATCTGCTCCGTTGCCCGCAGGTCTCGACGAAGCGACCGCCCTGCTGCGCAACGCCCGACAGCCGCTCATTCTGGCCGGGACGGACGCGGTCCGCGCCAGCGTGGGGCGTGGCGAAGCCGACGATCTGGCCGACGACGTACGCGCCCTGGCCGAGGCGTTGTGCGCGCCCGTGGTGACGAATACCGCCGGCAAGGGCGTGCTGCCCGAGGATCATCCGCTGGCGTTCGGCAACGCGGCGCGCAAGCTGGTCGTCGAAACGGTCGTGCCCGGCTGCGACGCAGCCTTGGTCATCGGCTCGCGGCTGCGGGAGGTCGATGCCAAACGCCGCGGCTTGGCGTTGCCCGAACGCCTCATCCACGTGGACTGGGACGACCGCTGGATCGGCCGCAACTATCCCGTGGCGGTTCCGCTGGTCGGCGACGTCCGCGCGATCACGCGCGCGCTGCGGACCAACTTGGAAGGCGAACCGTACACCGGCCCGCGGCAGGAACGCACCGCGACGTGGCGGCGCGACCTGGACGCCCAACACGACCGCTTCGCCCAGGCGTTGCGGGACGACGGGCGCGACGAACTGGCCGCGCTCGAGGTGATCCGCGGCGTGCTGCCGCGCGACGGAGTGCTGGTCATCGACAACACGCAACTCGGCTATTGGGCCGAGTATTGCTATCCGTCGTACCGGCCCGGCGGGCTCGTCGGCGCCAAGGGATCGGGCCTGCTCGGGTTCGGATTCCCCGCGGCGATGGGCGTCAAGGTGGCCTGTCCGGACACGCCCGTCGTCGGCGTGATCGGCGACGGCGGCTTCCTCTATACCGCGCAGGAGTTGGCGACCTGCGTGCGGCACGGCATCGGGTTTCCGCTGGTCGTGGTCAACGACGACGCGTTCGGCGTCATCGGCTATTTGCAGCGCAGCGCGTATGGGACTGCGCATCAGGAGCGGCTGACCAACCCCGACTTCGTGCAGTTCGCCGCGGCGTTCGGCGTGCCGGCGCAGCGGGTAGATTCGCCCGCGAAACTGGGTGCGGCACTCGAACGGACGCTCGCATCCGGAAAGATGCACCTGATCGAATACCGGCTGGCGATCCCGGAGCCGCCGTTCGGAAAATACTAGCGGAGACGATTCAGGAGGAATCAGCATGGCACAGCGCCGCACGACGATCTGGGGCTGGGGGTTCGAGGACGAACAGCCCACGCCGGAGCAGAAACAGTCCATCGCCAAGGGCATTGCCGAGAGCGTAGGCGCCGCGGACTTCACGCTCGACCCGGAGCCGCGCGTCGAAGACATCGCGCTGCGCCCGCCGCGCATTGCCCCGCCCGCGTCGCTGGCCGGCCTGTGCTCGACCGACACCTACGACCGCGCCGCGCATACGTACGGCAAGGCGCTGCCCGACGTCGTGCGCGCGTTCCGCCTGGACTTTCCCAACCCGCCGGACGTGGTGGCGTTTCCCGAGTCCGAAGCCGACGTGGTGGCGCTGCTCGACTGGTGCAACGAGGCGGGGGCCGCGGCGATTCCGTTCGGCGGCGGGTCGAGCGTGGTGAGCGGCGTGGAGCCGCCCCCGGGCGAAGCGTATCCCGGCAGCGTGTCCATCGACCTGCGCCATCTGGACCGGGTGCTGGAAATCGACGCGACCTCACGCGCCGCGCGTATTCAGGCCGGCGTGTACGGCCCGGCCCTCGAAGCCCAACTCAAGCCGCACGGCTACACGCTGCGCCACTATCCGCAGTCGTTCGAGTTCTCCACCTTGGGCGGCTGGATCGCGACGCGCTCGGGCGGGCATTTCGCCACGCTGTACACGCACATCGACGAGATGGTCGAATCGCTGCGCGTCGTCACCCCGAGCGGCACGGTCGCGTCGCGGCGGCTGCCGGGCTCGGGCGCCGGACCCAGCCCGGACCGCATGTTCATCGGATCGGAGGGCATCCTCGGCGTCATCACCGAAGCCTGGATGCGGCTGCAGGATCGGCCGGTGTATCGCGCCTCCACTGCGGTGCGCTTCGCGCAGTTCGCGGACGGCGTGGAGGCGGTGCGCCGCTTGAGCCAGTCCGGCCTGTACCCGACGAACTGCCGGATTCTCGACCCGACCGAGGTGCGCCGCAACAACGTGGGCGACGGTTCGGGCGGCAGCCTGCTCATGCTCGGGTTCGAGTCGGCCGACCACGGTCTGGACGCCTGGATCGACCGGGCGCTGGAGTGTTGCCGCGACCTGGGCGGCACGACCCCGGGCGGCGTCACGCTGAAAGGCGCGGGAGAGACGACCGGCCGGGGCGGCTCGGTCGGCGACTGGCGCAACGCGTTCATCCGCATGCCGTACGCCTTCTCCACGATGGCGGCCATGGGCGCGATCTTCGACACGACCGAGAGCGCCATTCCCTGGAACCGGTTTCACGACTTCCACGCCGGCGTGATGCGCGACGTGCAACGCGCGCTCGACGAGGTGTGCGGCGGCGGCGTGCTGTCGTGCCGCTTCACGCACGTCTATCCCGACGGGCCGGCCCCGTACTTCACGTTCACCGGCCTGGGAAGAAAAGGGAGCGAACTGGAACAGTGGCACGAACTCAAGACCGCGGCGTCCGAAGCCGTGGTGCGCTACGGCGGCACCGTCACCCACCACCACGCGGTCGGCCGCACGCACCGCCCGCAGTACGAAAAGCAGCGGCCCGACCTGTTCGCCGACGCCTTGCGCGCGGCCAAATCCGCGCTGGACCCGAACGGCCTCTTGAACCCAGGCGTGCTGATCGACCCGTAACGCCGGTCCGCGTCCGGCCGCGACACACGGAGGAACCGCCTCATCACGCAGGAGTACGCATGACGACCGAGATGCTGAACGTTCGCGAAGCGATCATGAGCGGCCACGCGAGGACGGACGACTTCGAGGGGCTGCCGCTGCCGGAGTGGATGCTCGCCGTGACCACGCACAAGGACGAGGCGGCCATGTTCGAAGGGCTGGACTCGTGGGACAAGGACCCGCGCAAGAGTCTGCACGTCGATCGGGTCGCGGTGCCCGAGGTCGGCCCCAACGAGGCGCTGGTCGCGGTCATGGCGTCGAGCATCAACTTCAACACGGTCTGGAGTTCGATCTTCGAGCCGCTGTCCACGTTCCTGTTTCTGGAACGCGCGGCCAAGAAGAGCCCCTGGGACCGCCGCCACGACCTGCCCTACCACATCCTCGGCAGCGACGCCGCGGGCGTGGTGCTGAAAGTCGGGCCGGGCGTGAACCTGTTCCGGCCCGGGGACGAGGTGACCATCCACTGCAACTACGTGGACATGCAGGCCCCGGACGGCCACGACGACTCCATGCTCGACCCGGACCAGCGCATCTGGGGCTTCGAGACCAATTTCGGCGGCCTGGCCGAAATCGCGCTGGTGCGCGCCAACCAGCTCATGCCCAAACCCCCGCACCTGACCTGGGAAGAGGCCGCGTCCATGCCGCTGGTCAACTCGACCGCCTACCGGATGCTGGTCAGCCACAACGGCACGCAGATCAAGCAGGGCGACATCGTACTGATCTGGGGCGCGGTCGGCGGCCTGGGCGGCTTCGCCCTGCAATACGTGCTGAACGCCGGCGCGTTTCCGATCTGCGTCGTCTCGTCGCCGGAGAAGGTGCGCCTGTGCGAAACCATCGGCGCGCGCTGGGTGATCGACCGCAACGCCGAGGGCTACGAGTTCTGGAACGCGGACGGCTCGCAGAACCAGGCCGAGCTGCGCCGCTTCGGCAAGCAGATCCGCGAGATGACGGGCGGCGAAGACCCCGACATGGTATACGAGCATCCCGGCCACGAAACCTTTGCGGCCAGCGTCTTCGTGGCGCGGCCCGGGGGTTCGGTCGTCACCTGCGCTTCGACCAGCGGCTACAACCACGAATACGACAACCGCTATCTGTGGATGAACAAGAAGCGCATCATCGGCTCGCACTTCGCCAACTACCGCGAGGCGTGGGAGGCCAACCGGCTGGTCTGCAAGCGCGCCATCCACCCGCTGCTGTCCGAAACGTACGGCCTGTACGACGCCGGCGAAGCCGCGTACCGCGTCCACCACAACCGACAGATCGGCAAGATCGGCGTGCTGTGCCTGGCGCCGGAGGAGGGCCTGGGCGTGACCGACGAGGAGGGCCGTGCCCGGCACATCGGGCAGATCAACCTGTACCGCAACGCGGTGAAGGGCGAGTTCCGGCTGGTGAAGACGGAGCCGTAGGGCAGTGGTTAGTGGTCGGTGACGAGTGGAGAGGACCGTCGGGTTCGTCGTGCCCGGTCCCCAAGTTCGTTGAGCTTGTCGAAACGAACCCCGACGTCACCTCAGCCCTCGCACAGAATCCCCGTGCCCCCCTTGTCAGGGGGGAAGTCTAAACGAAGCCTCATGTCACCTCGGCCTTCGCACTCGACCCTGGCGGTCGAATGAAGCGCGCACCGATGCCCTCCGCTTCCACCGTCAGCGTCCGCTTTGCGACTCGGGCGGACGTGCCGACCATCCTCGACTTCATCAAGCAACTGGCCGCATTCGAGCGCGAGCCGGACGCCGTGAAGACGACGGAAGCCGACCTGCTGCGTGACGGCTTCGGCGCCCGGCCGCGCTTCGAGACGCTCATCGCCGAGGTGGCCGGAGAAAGCGGACCGGCCCCGGTCGGCTTCGCATTGTTCTTTCCGACCTATTCCACCTGGGAGGGGCGGCCTAGTCTGTACCTCGAAGACCTGTTCGTGTCGGACTCCGCGCGCCGGCACGGCGTCGGCCGTGCCCTGCTAGTGAAGCTGGCCGCGATTGCCGTGGAGCGCGATTGGCAGCGCCTCGACCTGCAAGTTCTGGATTGGAACCCCGCCCGCGAATTCTACGCCCGCCTCGAACTCGACCACCTGCAGGAATGGCTGCCTTACCGCGCCACAGGCCCGGCGTTGCGTGCGCTGGCCGCGGAGTCCGACCCGTGACCTCTGCATTCCTATCCCCTCTCCCCTGGTGGGAGAGGGGGCGTCGGAATTCACCGTACCGTCCGGCATTCGTTGGGAAGGGACGACGCATGCGTCGCCCCTACGCCTCACCGGGTTATAGAGTCGAGAGACAGAAGAGTCAGAAAATTCAGTCCGGCATACTTCCTCCAAATCCACATCGCGCCCCCAAGTAACCCCAACTGCTCACCTGAACGTCTTATCCACATGGAGATGAGCGCGTCCGCGCTTCTGGAAGTCACCCACGGCACCGGAGCCTCAGCCGCCCCCCTGACAAGGGAGGGACGGGGGGTTCGTCTGGAAGTCACTCGGGGCGCCGAGGTCTCGGCCGCCAAGGAGGACGTCTTTCACAGGCTCGTCGCCAGCCAACGCGACCGCGCCCTCCGTCTCGCATGGCGACTGGTGGACGGCGACCAAGCCGCGGCCGAAGACGTGGTCCAGGATGCCTTCGTCAGGGCATATCAGGGCCTGGACGGCTTTCGCGGCGAGGCGAAGCTCGAAACGTGGTTCTACAGAATTCTGGTCCGCCAAGCGCATACCTACCGCCGCTGGCGCGCGGTGCGGACGCTGTGGCCATCCGGGCGAGAGAGAACCCACACGAACGCGGAACCCATGTCGGACACCGAGAACGGCGACCCCGGCCTGCGCCGCCGCATCGCCCTCGCCCTGGAAACGCTTTCGCGCAGGCAGCGCGAGGCGTTCGTGCTCGTCCACCTGGAAGGCTTTTCCGTGAAGAAATGCGCCGAGATGATGGACAGTCCCGACGGCACGGTGAAGAGCCATTTGCATCGGGCGCTGGTCAAGCTGCGCGCCGAATTGGCAGACCTGCAAGACTGACGGCCCACCTGCGGCAAGGGAGGCAGATATGCCGGCTTCAGACGAACGACGCCCGCCCGGCCTCGGCAACGCCGACCGGCGGTTCATTCAGCACCTCGCCGCGCACTATGCGCCGCCCCCGTTGTCCGTGGCCCGCCGGGTTCGTTTCGATCGGGCACTCGAAGAACGCTTGGCCGGCACGTCGCGGCGGTTCCTCTGGCTACCTGCGGGCGCCCTGGCCAGCGCCGCCCTCCTCTTCTGGCTTGCATTCCCCCCGCTGTTCGCGCCGCGCCCCACGGTCCCGGAAAACCTTGACGAGAGATCATCCGTTGCCGGTTCACGGACGCTGCAGGCGGCCTCTCCCTCGACACTGCTGACCCTGGCCTACGACCGACTCGAAGCGGAACCCGAAACGAACGCCGGGCTCCCCGACGAATACCTAGCATTAGCCGAGGCGTTGGAACTCTAACCGCCCAAAGACGGGAAGGGGAATCCTGGAAGAACGGTTTCAGAGTTATGGGCCCTCGGAAGCGTGGGCGCAGTAACCCGACCGGGACATGGTGGCGTCCAATCCGGTATGCGACATCTATACGACGTTGGACGTTTCGCTCGGTCGGCGGCTTGGTTGACGGCCCTGACCGTTTTCGTTTCGAGTGCTGCGGCAGACCGGGCTTGGGGGCGTCCGCCAGAAGACGGGACGGGTGGACCGCCCGCGTGGCGCATGAAGGATGGGCCGCCCGGACACAAGCCGCACCGCAAAGGCGCATGGCTGCAACGTCTGACCGACAAACTGGATCTGGACGACGACACGCGGGCAAGCGTGCGCGCCGTCATTGACGCCGGGCGGGAACGGACGCGCGACGCGCGCAAGGAACTGAAGGCCGCCCGCGTGCAGATGCACGGCCTGCTTCAGGCGAACCAGCCGGACGAGGCCGAAGTGTTGGCTCAGGTCGAGCGCATCGGCACGCTTAGAACCGCGCTCCACAAGCAGAGGATGCAGACCATGCTGCGCGTCCGCGCCCTGCTGAGCACCGAGCAATGCGCCACCCTGTTGGAGATGTTCAAAAAGAGAAGGGGGCCGGGCAAACGCGGCCCGCGGCACGGCGCCGACCGGCGAGGGAAATACGAGCCGCAACCGGAAACCACCCCCTAGGCACCGGTCGTGTCTTCGTCGGAATTTCCCTTACCCCGGATGACGTCCGCGCCAAGCGCACTTTCCACTACCTAACGAAGGAAATGGGCAGCAAAGCCCCTCTCCCTTCGGGAGAGGGGTTGGGGTGAGGGATCCATTCGTAGCGACGAACGGCCGAGGAATTGCAGACGAGAGACGAGCCGGGCGCTCCGAGCTATTGGGCGACGAGGCCGCCGTCCACGGACAGCGGAATCCCCGTTACGAACGAGGCCGCGTCGGAACACAGCCAGACCACGGCTTCGCCGATTTCCGCGGGTTGGCCAAACCGGCCGATGGGCTCGCTCGCCAGCGCCACTTCGTCGAAGCCGGGGGCACGCTGCAATACGCGCTCGACCATCGACGTCTGCACCACGCCCGGACAGACCGCGTTCACCCGAATGCCCGACTTGGCATATTCCAGCGCCGTAGTCTTGGTCAGTCCGACCACGGCGTGTTTGCTCGCCACGTAGTCGGGCATACTCGGCACGCCAACCAGCCCCGCGGCCGACGCCGTGTTGACGATGGCGCCACCGCCCTGCCCGAGCATCTGGCGGACTTCGTACTTCATGCACAGCCATACGCCCGTGACGTTGACGGCGATCGTGCGGTCGAAGTCCTTCTGGGTACAGGCGGTCGTCGACTTGCCGCTCCCCTCGATCCCCGCGTTGTTGAACGCGCAGTCGAGCCGGCCGTACGCCTCGACCGCACGGCCGACCATCGCCTCGACCTCCGCAGAATTCGAGACGTCGGCGCGCACGAACGTGGCCGCGCCGCCCGCGGCCGTGACCTGTTCGACCGTCTCTTGGCCGCCCGCCTCCGTCACGTCGGCCACCACGACTTTGGCGCCTTCCCGCGCAAAGACCAGCGCCGCGGCCCGACCGATCCCCGATCCGCCTCCGGTCACCAGCGCCACCTTTCCCTCTACTCTACCCGACATGAATCGCCTCCTTTCACACGCGCTTCGGATCCGCACGGACAACGTTGTTCGATGAACCTGTATCCGCCCGCGGCTATTCATCGATGCAGGGCCAGCCCTCGCAGACCGGCGTGATTCCGTTACTAACCAGTGCCCGAATGTCGGCCGCGGCCTTCTTGGACGTGGCGGTGCGCGTACACATGTCCGTCGTCACGATGCCGGCCGGCCCGTGGAACGCATACACGAGATATTCTTCGCCTTCCCGAAACAGCACCCCGCACAGTTGGGTCGAAGCCGGGGTCTCCAGCATAATCCGGCCGCTCTCCGTCCCCTTGATCGCGGTGCCCACGTCGAACGCGACGCGCAGTGTCTCGAACTCGTACAGATGGTCGGCGCCCAGCAGGGACTTCCAGGCTCCATACAGCCAGCCGTCGGCCTCGACCCGCCGCACATCCGCGGCCGTCCCGACGAACACCACATCCACGGCCTCCGCCCCCTGACTCGGCGACGGTGGCGTCAGGCAGGTACACGCACCCGCGGGAACCGCCCAGGCTAGCATCACGGCGAGACAGCCGACTAGACATCCAACGAAACGCTGCATCTTGGCACTCCTTCGTCAACGTGGAGAGTCGGTAGCGGGTCTCCGCACTGCCCTGCGTACTTACCATAATGTCAGATGAGAGAAACGGCTCTTGGAAGGCCGTTTATTTCGTCGTGCTGACATTCTCCCCTGCGTCGGACGGTCTCATGCCCGTCTACGTCAGCCAGAGATCCGACGAGCCGAGGGCCGGCCATGCAGGCCGGTTGTTTCGCGGCAAGGAGGGAATATCATGCGGCTCTTCGACGGCGCTGAGATACGGTAACGTTTCAGTCACCCGGAAAAGACTGCGGACGGATCGAGGGAACGGATATGCGGATCATCAAGCCCTACGGACGGAGCTCCACGGAGTTCGACGGCCAGGAAAAGCTCACGCGGAAACTCCGCCAAAGCCCGAAGTACGATACCTCCGTCGAGATTGGAAAGTTTGCAGAAACCCACCCAGAACTCGTCATCGCCCAATGGATTTCCGCAATCGACAAAATTGCGGCCAAGCCCAAAGGTGACAGGAAACCGACCCCACAACAGCGAGAGTTTCGTCGGCGGCTTGGCAAGGCGGCGGTTCGACTCCTGACCGAGAAGAAAATCATCGACTTTTCCGGGAAGGACGAAAGGGGCGGACGCACGTTTGAATCGCTGTGGGAGGCGAAGATTCATCCATACGGCAAAGGTACTGACAAGAATAGTTCCGGTCGAGCGGAAGGCCGTTGGTACAAACGGTTTGCCCGAGACACGGACCCATCGAAGGTCGATGCGGAGGATATTGCCAAGAAAATTTACGAACACTTGCATACTCGGGAATACCGAATACACGAACCCGGTCACCAGAAACGCGCAGGCCGCATAGCAGCCAGGGCGGCCAGCATCCGCGACAATGCGCTTCGACCACGGCCTGCCGTCGATTTCGTTGACTCGCGGTGGACGGACAAGGACGAGGACGACTACAAAGACAAGGGCGACGTGGCCGGGGAGATTGCCCGCAAGGCCGCTGAACTAGAGAAAACCAACCAGCGCATGTCCGTGCGCAAGGCCGCGGAAGTGCTGTACGACCAATACGGCCGGCTATTCAAAGATGGGAACGAGAAGGTGCTTTCCATCGAGGAGGCCCGCAATAAGTCCCCCCGTCTGTTCGACTTGCATATGGCCGTCAAGGATACCTACGCCCGCCTGCTGAAGAACCATCGCCTGCTGAAGAACCACCATAAGAAGAAATCCGTGGCGCGCATCCTTCCCAAAGATATGCCCGCCCTGTTCAGACTGATTGAAAGAAAGTCCGACAACCGCGAACTCAACGCGCTGGTGCGGATGGGGAAGGTCGTCCACTATTCAGCCGGCCCGAAAGAAAACGAGGACGCGCCGCGCAACGTCATCGACAACTAGCCCGACGACGTGACACACAGCGACTATTGGACTTCCGCCTGGCAGGCGAAAATCAAACGCAACGAAGCCTTCGTGCGCGTGTGGCGCCACACCATTGTGTTGGCTGCACAAACGGCAAAGGATTGGGCGGATCCGAATGGAGAGATTCAGGGCGACATCCTGTTCAACATCGAAGAAGTGACCGGCTCCAACTTCGACAATGATGCCTATCAACGGAAACTGCCTCTGCTGTTCGGGAACCAAGATGATCTGTTCACGGGAAACGACGAGGGTTTCCAGAAATCGGTGCTCCGTCTCGCTTTGGAGGGACTGGCCGCACTGCGAAATTCTTCGTTCCATTTCACAGGGCGCGACGGCTTCGTCGCGGCATTGAAGCACGATCCCTCGAACGCGAATTCCGCTGCGGTAGCTGCGGCGCGTGGCTTGGTGGAGAGCGACTTCAAAGGACAGTGGACGCAACTGATTGAGGCACTCCGCGCGGCGCACGTCGAGTACTACTACGATCAAGGCCGGCTCAAAGCGATCGCCGACGCCGTTACCGATACAGAACCTTCACAGTCGCCAATGCCGCGGTTCCGCCGTGTCCTGGACCGAGCAGAGAACGCCTGGAAACGCAAACCCTATATTTTACGTTTGCCGCCACCCGGCAAGCGCGACGCGCTTGAACAACATCCCGGGCTCCTGTGCCGATACGTCGTTACGAAGACGTTGTACGAGCGGGCTTTTCCCGCGTGGCTGGAAAGCCGGTCGGCGAAGACGCTGAACTGCTGGATCGAACGCGCCACGTCCCGCACGACCCAGGAAGCGCGGGCGATCAACAAGAACGAATTGGCCGTTGCCAGGGCAGCCAAGCTGATTCATTTGAGAGAAGAAGAAGACATCACACATTTTTTCGACAGCCTGTCCGCTGCTACGGCGACCGAAATGCGTGTCCAGCGCGGCTATGACAGCGACGCCGACAAGGCGCGCGAGCAGGCCAAATATATCGACGACCTGCGCTGCGATGTGGTGGGGCAGGCGTTCAAGACATTCCTGAAAGATCGCAGCTTGGAGTGGGTGTTGGACGATTTGACCGATGATCTCCCGAAGAACAAACGCAGCGATCTGGCCGCGGTGTCGCAGCCGGAGTCGGCTTCGTTCCGACAGCCTGCGAAAGATTGGCACGTGGTTCTATATTTTCTGCTTCATCTCGTGCCGGTCGATGCGGTCGGGCGCTTGCAGCATCAGCTTCGGAAATGGACTATCCTGGTTCGGAAAGGGACTATCCCGGAAGGCGAACCGTCTGCCGACGTCGAGGCAGTCCAACGCCTGTTCGGCCTGTATCTCGACATGCACGACGCCAAGTTCGAGGGCGGTGCAGGCATGGCCGGGGCCGAGGCTCTCAAGGAGTTGTTCGCGTCCGAAAAGGTCTTTTCCCAAGTCTGTTCCAACCAGCCGGGCGAGGACACCGACCGATACGTCCCCTGGCGCGGCCTCCGGGAGATTCTGCGGTTCGGCAGTCTGGAGCCGTTGATGCGGATCTTCAAGCAGCATCGTATTACGGCAGAGGACGTGGATGAGCTAACGACCACGGAAACGTCCATAGCCAAACGACAGAAGGAACGCGAAGAACTGCACGCCAAATGGGTCAAGGAAAAGCGGAAGTTCTCCGACCGAGATAGAACCGCTTATTCCAAGGCGCTGGCCGACGTAGCCGAGCATCGGCACCTCGCCGCCTACGTCCGACTCAATAATCACGCACGTTTGAATGGCCTGTTGATGCAGGTGTTGGGGAGGCTGGCAGATTATGCGTGTTTGTGGGAACGCGATCTGTACTTCACCACGTTGGCGCTTATCTCCTTGCGGAAAAAGCATCCTAAAGACATTTTCAACAAGGCCGGACGAAAAGCTCTGAAAGAGGGTCAAATCGTCAAGGCGCTCAGAAGACTTGAGAACTCACAGGACATCGAGAAGCAGACTATTTTCTGCCGAATGCAGCGGTTATTCGGCAAGGGCTTTCTTATGGACGGCGAGCAAGGAAAGGGCGCCGCTGCCATTCGCAACGACCTTTTGCATTTCAACATGCTGCGAGGTCCGAACACGCGGCTCAACCTGACCGATAGCGTCAACCGCACGCGGCGGCTCATGGCCTATGACCGTAAGCTGAAGAACGCGGTCTTTCAGTCGATCAAGGAGATGTTGGCGCGGGAAGGGTTCGACCTGACTTGGACGATGAACGGCCATCGGCTCGCATGTGCGAAAGTCAAGGCGCGACAAGCTGTCCACTTGAAAGAGAAGAAAATCAGGGAAAATTTACATGGCGAGCAGTTCGTCAAGATGGTAGCATCCTTGTTCTGCGGCGAAGAGGAATCGTCGGATGATGACGTTCTCTCGATTGATATCGACAAAATCGAATGGGGCAGGCTACAGGAGCAGAATTCGAAAAGGAGAGGAAAATCACATCGGAGCCGGGGAGAAAGGCATGCACGCAAGAGCCGTCCTTCACGACGGAAAAGCTGAACGCCTGCATTCTGACAGAGACTTTTTACGTAGTGTTCGAGAGCACTCCCAAATATAGGAAAAATCCACTAGGTTGAAAGGAAGGCAGTAACGTGAAGTGGGCCTCCCAAGGTGCCTCCGATAGGACGAGCGCTGATACAGTCGATGCAGACTGTGGAGCAGTCGAGTCGGCGGTTCTCATATAATTCCGTATAGTTACGGAAGGAGTGCTCTACGGCGATAAGGAGTTTCACTCAGGACAGGGGGTAGGTAACGCGAAACGGTCGCAAACGAGGGAACAAAGTCGTTGCACATCAAGGGGTTACGAGGTTCCCGTTGGAGATGACTCCCAAATGAAGGGAGACTGCACCCTGACGCGGATGGTGTCGGAGCTCATGGGCTATCCTCCTGGTTGAAGATGACTCCCAAATGAAGGAAAACTGTGCCCGCAGGTTGGAGGATGCGGGCGAGACGCCCGCGTTCCCAGGTGGGAATGACTCCAAGAAAAAGTTTGCACCTAACAAGCGGCCTAGGGACGACCGGCCGGTCGCCCCTACAATGGGAGAATGGATCCCGAATGAAAGGGTCGCGCACGTTTCCCTTCGTTCGAGATCGTTGACGAACGTTATTGGGGGATGAAGCCAACCGGACGGTTGGTTCTTCGTATGGGTGGACTCAACCGGATGTCAGGCCGAGTCTCGTAGTCCCGTAGGTCGGATTAGCCCGGAGGGCGTAATCCGACGGGGGCGCGCGGTGAGGCCGACCCTGCCCGCACCAGCGGGGCGGGGATGTCGGATGACGCTGCGCTAATCCGACCTACGGGAGGGGCGGGGACGGGCCGGGGTGCGGCGGCGGCGCTTCGGCTTCTCCTTGGCCGTCAGCGGCGCCGCCAGCTTTTCGTAGCGGCTCAGGAGGTGCTCGACGCGCTCGCGTTCGGTCGTGAAGCCCTGCGGACGGTACAGGCGGTCCACGGCGCGGTCGAGCGCGGCGTGCGCCTTGCGCAGGGCGGGCGGCATCGCGTCCGGGTCGTACAGGTCGGCCAGCGTGGCGTTCGGGTGAGCGATGCGGGCGTCCAAGACGGCTTGCGCCAGGGGCGCCAGCTTCGTCAGCCGCGCCGCATCGACGGGCGGGGGCGGGAAGGTGTTGTACACGAGGCCGATGGAGTACCGGTAGCGGCTTTCCAATCGTCCTCCGATGTGCCGCAGCCACGCCATGTGCATGGCGGACGTGAGCAAGCCGAACAAGGGTTTGCTGGCGTTTTCGACGATACGGACCAGACTGCTCGGAATCACCGGCGGTTCCATCCAGGCAATCGGGATGTACTCCCGCCGCTCGGAACTCACTTCCGGCACGATCAGGAACGGGGCGTCGGGGATGACGTTGACGTGGTACAGCGTCGGCATCTCGGCCAAGGCGCGCGTGGGGCGGCTCTTGCTCGCCTGCCGGTAGGCACGGACCGCGGCGACCCGCTCCTGCACCTTCGGCACGTTGCGCAGCACGTCGGGCGGCGCGTCCGCCAAGTGCAGAATCCAGCGCCGGCCGCCTTGCAGAAATTCGCGGCTGCCGACGAAGGGCCGCAGCAACGATTCCGCGCCCGGCTCTTCGCGGAGGAAGGCCGCACGTTCGCCGGCATCGAAGATGTAGTGGCCGCCGTCGATGGGCTTGGAGCCGATGACCAGCTTGGGCAGGCCGTTGATGGGGCGGGCGGTCTCGCGCACCACGACGTGCGAGTCGGCCAACCCCCCGGCGTCGAACAGATAGGGCGACAGCGCGGCGTGGCGGCTCTCGTGCGGCTCGCCCTTGAGGTCGTTGTACGAGAACAGGCGGCGGGCCGCTCTGCGTCCGGTCTTCCCTCCCCCAGGTCCCTGGGCCGGCGCGGCCTTGCGGTGGTGAGCGAAGGCCGGGGTGACCTCGGGGTTCGTTTCGACAGGCTCAACGAACTTGGGGGAGTGGGAACCGGCCCGTTTGGCGAGGCCGAGGATGACGACGTGCACGTGCGCCTTGCCGCGCGCGTCCGAACCCCAGGCGAAGGTGCGGTGGGCGAAGTCGATCTCCAGGCCGCAGCGGTCGAACAGGATCGGCCAGAGTTGCGACACCTGCTCGCCCTGCGTGACGGAATTGGTGGACACGAAGCCGATGCGCGTGGCGCCGCGTTGGACGTAGCGGCCCGCGGTGACGAACTATGCCGCGACGTAGTCCAGCGTGCCGCCGCTCTTGCCCAGCGCGGCCACGCGGTGGACCTGTGCGCGTTGGGCCGAGGTCTGGTACTTGGCCCCGACGAACGGCGGGTTGCCGAAGACGTAGTCGCAGTCCTCCGGCGGCAGCACCGTCGCCCAGTCCAGTTCCAGGGCGTCGCCGTGTACGATGCGCGGCGCGGTGCGCAGCGGAATGCGCACGTAGGTCTGGCCGAACTCCAGGCTGAGGCGCGTGTTCATGATGTGGTCCATCATCCACAGCGCGGTCTCGGCGATGCGCGCCGGAAATTCGCCCAACTCGATGCCCGAGAACTGGTCCACGTCCACGACCGACAGGTCGGTGGCGAGATATTACGCGGTGTCCGGGTCCGCGGCGGAGGCACGCAGTTCGCGGATGACCTCGATCTCCAGCGCGCGCAACTCGCGGTAGGCGATGATGAGGAAGTTGCCGCAGCCGCACGCCGGGTCCAGGAAGCGCAGCGCGCCGAGCTTGTGCTGGAAGCGCTGCAGCGCGGCGCGGCGGTGCGTGTCCTTGCGCGCCCGCAGCCGCTGGAACTCGGCGCGCAGGTCGTCCAGGAACAACGGCTCGATGACCTTCAGGATGTTCTGCTCGGTGGTGTAGTGGGCGCCCTGGGCGCGGCGGGCCGCGGGCTGCATGACGGATTGGAACAGCGCGCCGAAGATGGCGGGCGAGATGGCGGTCCAGTCGAAGCGGCACGTGTCAAGCAGCGCCTCGCGCATGGGCGCGTCGAAGTCGGGAATGCGCAGCGCGCCGCGGAACAGGGCGCCGTTGACGTACGGAAAGCGCGCCAGATCTTCGTCCAGCGCCTTCTGGCGGCGGTCCTCCGGCGTGTCGAGCACCTGGAACAGCCGCGACAGCCACAGCCCCAGGTCCGAGCCGTCCTCGCGCGTGCGGGTTTCCAGCAGGTCGAGGAAGACGTCGCGCGGCTCGAAGATGCCGGTGTTGTCCGCGAACAGGCAGAAGACGGTGCGCACCAGGAACCGCTCCAGGTCGTCGCCGGTATAGCCGGAGGCTTCCAGCGCGTCGTGCAGGCGGCCCATGCGTTCGGACGCGCGCACGTTGACCGGGTCCTGATCCCGGAAGGCGCGCCGCTGCACGCCCAGGATGAAGCCGAAATTTTCGACGTGGCGGGGCAGATCGGCCAGGGCGAAGCGCGTTTCGCGGCGCTCGTCGCGGTCGAGCAGCACGAAGGTCTGGAAGTCGCACAAGAGTTGGTAGCGCGGCCGGTCGCGTTCGGGCAGCGCGTCGAAATACGTCCCGGCCTGTTCGCGTGCGGCGTCCAGGCTGCGGCCGGCGCTCTTCTGTTCGACCAGCAGCACGCCGGGCCAGAACAGGTCGATCCAGCCGGCGGAGTCGTCGAGCCGCTTGACGTGCTCCTCGTAGCGGGCGACGGAGCGCCGCCGCACCCCGAAGATCTCGAAGAACTCGTTATAGAAGCTCTGCGTCTCGCCCTTCTCGTAGGCGGCGTCCTGCCACTCCGTGGCGAACGCCGCGGCGCGGGCGCGCATCTCGTTCCACGACAGTCGCATCAGGTCGGGTCTTCCTTACGGGGCTGAATCGACCGGGAACGGAGGGGGCCCCGTCGGTCAGATACCATAGGGTCGCAGCGTGCCGTTCGCGTACATGGCCGCCACGAGCGAGCCGGACGGCTTTTCCGCGAAGTCGGCAATCCGGCGTCTTCCCTTCACCACCACCTCCGCCATGTCCACCGCGGTGGCGTTTTTTGCCCGAATCACGATGATCCGGACGCGATGCTTCCGAATCGCAGTGAGTTCCGCGGTTCGGTAGCGGATGTTCTTGTCCTTCGTCAGGGCAATCCATCCCCTCCGTCCAACGTAGGCGAGCCAGTCTTCGTCCGGTGCGTCGGGCGGAAGGTGGTCGTCGTGCACCTCGACCGCCATGCCTTCCGCACGGAGCCGGTCGGCGATGACATGCTTTCCGAGGTTGCGATCCAGGAAAAGGACGGGCTCCTCACGCTGCCAGTTCGAGCTCGCAGCGGATCGCTTCTTCGATTTCCGCTTCTTCACACTCGTAGTCCCGGGCTAACTGACGGACCGATTCCCCCGCTTTGCAGCGCTCGGCAATGACGTGGGTGGCGAGGCCGGTGCCGGCAATGACCGGTCGTCCCGCAGACACCGTCGGATCGATGACGATCATTGCCGGCGCATCGCTCACCGCGGCGCGGGTGAACGGATAGAGTTTGATCGGGACGCCTTCGGCATCGCGCCGTATGCGCCGCAAGGCCGCGCCGATGACGGTGCGCATGGCCATCTGACCCGCTTGGCTAACGTTGACCAATCGTCCGTACTGCTCGATGAACAAGTCCAGACCGTCGGTTTCCAGCGCGCGACTGATCAACGGATGCCGCCGGTCGGTCTTCCCCGAGGCGTGCGTCATCAAATAGTGGATGGCCCGTCGGATTTTCGGCATGGCGACGACATGGGTCCGTCTGATTGCCGAAAGGACATGCAGTTCCGTGAGATTGAGAAACGACAGGAGGGTCGGAGAGCGGGAAGACGCGGCGATGAGCGGCTCGTAGGCGCCTTGGCCGACGGACCAGTACCGAATGGTTGCGGCCGGCACGACAAGATAATGCGCCGCTTCCGAGATGGTGTAGGCGGGAAGTTCACGAACGTTCCTGCGCTGCCTTCGGTGTCCGGCCATGACGTTTCCTCCCGGTACAACCTATCCTGTTCTGAGTCAGAAGCTAATATAGTCAGAACTTCCGCCGGCAAGCTACCCGGCTGTCGTCTACGCACGGAGAGAGTCTCCATGCACGAGGCCGTGCGGGCCGCCTGTATCTGGCGCAGCGAACGCGGCTTCCGGCTTCCGTAACGCAGACCGTCGTTTCGGATTCAGCCGTCCATCTCCGCGAGGAACTGCCGGGCTTTGCGGCCCTCCGCGGGATCGAGGCGGGCGATGACGTCGGCCTGTTCGCCGGCTTTCTTGCGGCTGCCGCCCAGAAATATCGGCGCCTTAGCGTAGTATTCCATCAGGTCCCAGCGTGCGGCCACGTGATCGGGGTCGCACGCGACCGCTTGCTCCAAGTGGGCGTGGACTTTTCGGGCCAGCAGCGGCTTGCGCAACAGGCTGGATCGCTGGGCGTGATACCCATACGCGCGGCCCAACCACAGATGCGCCTCCGCGGGGCACCCCTCGCCGTCCGCGGCTTGTGCGAACCAATCGATGGCCGTCTCGAAATCCTCTTCCGCAAAGGCGACGCGCCCGAGATAGAAGACCGCCCGAGTATCGGTTGGCTGGCGTTCGTGCGTGGCCTCGAAGATGCGGCGCGCCTCTCCCAACCGGCCCGCACGAAACAACCGGATGCCTTCTTCAAGCGTGGCTGCTCCGCCGTCCTGTCCGAACGCCCCGGCCGCGACAAGCAGCACGCCCAGCATTACCGAACCGACACAGAGGAGAATACCCTCGCGTTTCCCTCCCCCTTGCCGAGAAGGAAGAAATGGAGGGGGGAAGGTCCGATTGGAGCGGCTCGAAGGCGTGCGGTTCCGCTTCCTCTCCCCCGGCAGCACAGGGTTGGAGCCTGCCCCAGACTTGATCCGGGGGAGGGGGAGGCGGGCGAACCGAGGCACGGGCGTTTCCCCGGGTGTCGAAGGGCAGCGGTCAGAAGGTGATGAGCGGCTTGACGATGTTGTCCGCCTTGCTGGTCATCATCTCGAAGGCACGTTCCACCTCGGCGAAGGCGAAGCGGTGCGTGGTGAGTGGGGTCGGGTCGATGCGCCCGTTCTGGATGAGACGTAGCAGCCGGCCGACCTGTTCGCGTCCGCCGGGACACAGCGCGGTGTGGATCTTCTTGTCGCCCATGCCCAGGCCGAACTCCGGCAGCGGAATGCTCAGGGTGTCGCCGGCCTCGCCGTGGTAGCCGATGTTGGAGATCGCGCCGCCGGGCTTGGTCGCCTTGATGCAGTTCTCGAAGGTGACCGGCGAGCCCAGCGCCTCGATGGCCGAGTCCACGCCCAGCCCGCTCGTCACCTGCATGATCTGCTCGACCGCGTCGCCCTCGGTCGGATCGATCACCACGTCGGCGCCCATCTGCTTCGCCAACACCTTGCGGTCGGGTTTGGCATCGACCGCGATGACCAGCCCGGCGCCCAGCAGCCGCGCGCTGGCCGTGGCGCACAAGCCGACCGGCCCCTGCGCGAAGACCGCGACGGTGCCGCCGGCGGGAATCTCGGCGTTCTCCGCGCCGACCAGGCCGGTGGACAGCATGTCCGTGGTATAGAGAGCCTGCTCGTCGCTCAGGTCGTCGGGAATCGCGACCACGTTGTAATCAGCGTCGTTCACGAAGAAGTACTCGGCCATATTGCCGTCGCGCTGCGTCGTGTACTTGTAGCCGCCCAGCATGCCGCCGCACTGTGAGGTCACCCCGCGCTGGCACGGGTCGCACTTTCCGCACGGCGTGATCGCGTTGACCACCACGCGGTCGCCCTCCCGGCACGTCGTGACGTTCGCGCCGGTGCGGTACACGACGCCCACGCTCTCGTGGCCGAGCACGCGGCCCTCCGGGATGGGGATCACGCCGCGCACCGTATGCACGTCCGAGGTGCAGATGAGCGACGCCGTGGTCTTGATGATTGCGTCGTTCGGTCCCGGCTCGGGGACGGGTTTGTCGATGATCGCGACCTTGTCGATGCCCATGAATGCGAGTGCCTGCATGTCGTCCTCCTGTGGGGGCAGTGACTAGTGGTGAGTGGTCAGTTCCGGAATAGAGTGGGTGCGGGAAATTCGGAGTGTCTCGGTTTGGAGTTTTTTGGGAATTACATACTTGAATATCCTACCCGGTCGCCATTCCCGCGAAAGCGGGAATCCAGAGGATGGATACCTGCTTCCGCAGGGGTGCCCCCTCGTCGCCCCGGCGAAAGCCGGGGCCTAGGGGAAAGGGGTCCTCTGGATTCCGGCTTGCGCCGGAATGACGAAGGGGGACGGACGGGGGTGGGGGATGAAGGGGTATGACGAGGAAAAATCGTCTTCGGGATCGCCTTGTATGTAATTCCCTTTTTTTCATTGCTGGATCGCGTCCGAGGGAAGGACCCTCTCCTCCGGATCAAACCCGGGGCAGGCTCTAACCCTCTCCCGGTGGTCCCTGAGCTTGCAGTGCCTTGAGCTCGGTCCCTGAGCCTGTCTAAGGGTGTCGAAAGGTCGAATGGGGGAGGGGGGATAAGAAGGGAATTCCATGCAAGACGAGCCTGAAGTCCGTTTCTCTTCGTCATACCGGCGAAAGCCGGTATCCATGTCCTGGATTCCCGCTTGCGCGGGAATGACGCCCGGTCGGGATCGTCAAGGAGTAATTCCCTTTTCATTCTCGGACGAACAGGCGGGTCTCGTCTTTGAATGCCTTGAACTCCAGGCCGTTATGGCTGGGGTCAAGTACGAACAGCGTGGCCTGTTCGCCGATCTGCCCCTGGAAGCGGACGTACGGTTCGATCAGAAAGTCCACGCCGGCCCGCCGCAGCCGTTCGGCTACCTCGTGCCACGCCTGCCAATCCAGGATCACGCCGAAATGCCGTACCGGCACCGGCTTGCCGTCAACCGGATCGGTCGCCGCGGCGCCGGACGCGGCCAGCGGCGCTGCTGTGGGCGACAGATGCGCGGTGACCTGATGGCCGAAGAAGTCGAAATCGATCCAGGTGTCGCTCTCGCGCCCCACCCCACAGCCCAACAGGCCGGCGTAGAACGTCCGCGCCGCTTCCAGGTCGGCGACCGGAATAGCCAGGTGAAAGCGCGGCGGCGACACGTGCGTTCCTCTCCCGACTCGAATGGGCGTTGGCCTCAGCCTGCCGCCAACTTCTCGCGCAGATCGGCCACGCGGTAGGCACCCGGCAACTCGCGGCGTTCGGCCATGTCGTCCACCACTGCGGCAAGCAGCGCGTTGACCGGCGCGTCCACACCCAGCTTGCGGCCCATCTCTGCGACCAGACCGTTCAGCCAGCGCGCCTCGGTGCGCCCGCGGCGGCAGTACACGTCCTGCCACATGGACGGAAAGACGTGACTCGCCCGCTCGGGCAGTGGCTTGGGCGTGAAGTCCGGCCGTCGCAACGCGCGTATCGTGTCGGGTAACGGCTGGTCTCCCGGCAGGGTGGAGAGTCGGACCTCGGCCCGGGCGAGCACCTGTTGCGCCTCGTCGAGCATGTCCGCGAGCAGCGGACGGGCGTCCGGGTCGTTGACGGCCTCCGGGCCGGACAAATCCAGGATCGCACACGGCGCGTTCAGCAGGTTGATGCAGAATTTGGCCCATTTGCAGGCCGTGATGTCGTCCGCGGGCGCGCCGCCCAGACCGGCGTCCTGCAACACCTTGATGACGCGCTCCGCGGTTGCGTCCATGCCGTGGGGGTAACGTCCGATCACCAGCGAGTTGCCGCCCAGGTGATTCACCTCCCCGGGATAGACGAAGCGGGCACCGAGGTGCAGCGCCACGCCATAGACGTTGGCGAACCGCGCAGTCACCATATCTTCGTTGGCCATCGTGTTCTGGAAACAGAAGACGGGCGTGTCCGCGGGCAGCTTGGCATGCAGACGTTCGACGGCCGCGGCCGTGTCGTACGTCTTGACGCACAGGAAGACCACGTCGTCCGTCCGCGACTGCCAGTCGTCCGGCGCGAAACAGGCCGGGGGCGTAACCGTGAACGCGCCATAGCGGCCCGACATCTTCAGGCCGTGGACGCGGATTTTCTCGACGTGGGGCGGGTCGCCGATCAGCAGCACGTCGGCCCCGGCTTTCGCCAGATGGGCACCGACCACGCTGCCCACCGCGCCCGCGCCGACGATGACGGTCCGCATCACGATTTCCTTCTGGGCCACAGCACGAGCGGCGGCGGCCCCTGCGTGCCGTCTTTCAGGCAGCGGCAGAGATCGACGACCGCTTCGCCGAGTTGCCGGAGATGCTGCCGGGCCAGGTCGTCCGTGACCGCGCCGTTCCGCATCTGGTCGGCGCGCACGTACGCGCTGCCCGGCACGAGATGCACGTTGAACCACGCCAGCACCGTCCGCAGTTCCTGGTCGATGCTCAGATAGTGGTGGTCGGTGTACGCGTTGGCGGCCAAGCCCACGACCTTGCCCAGCATCGCCTCGACCGGCACGTGGTCGAGTAGGTTCTTGAGCGCGCCGGTGTACGAGCCGCGGTAGATCGGCGTGCCGATGACGTACGCGTCCGCGGCCTCGATGCGCGCGAGGACCGAGGGCGTGTCGTCCAGATAATTCTCGACGGGCCGGCCGTCGCAGAACGAGAGGCTGACCTCGCGCAGGTCGATCACCTCGGTCGTGACGTCCGGGGCGTGCGCCTCGGCCGCGGCCAGCGCGGCGTCGACGATCGCGCGCGTGCTGCCGCCGGCGGTCAGGCTGCCCGAAATGCCCAGCAGCGTCGTCATTGCGGCTCCTTTGCGGCGCGCGGTCAGAACTCGACGCCGGCGCGCAGATAATAGAACCCGCCGTTGAAGCCGTACGGCGAGTTCGGCGGGTATTTGTTGCCCAGCACGGGCGCCCAGCGGCTCTTGCGCGGATATTGGTCGAACACGTTCTCGGCGCCGAAGGCGATGGTCGTCGCCGTCAGGAACGGCAGGCCGGTGAAGGTGTACGACAGTTCCACATCCGTAAGCCAGCGCTCGTGGTTGATGGAGGTCAAGCCTGCCTCCACGATGTCCTCGAAGAACGCGTCGTAATAGTGCACGCGGGTCAGGAACCGCCACGGCCCCCACGTGTGGTCGGCCGACAGCGTGAAACGGAACTCCGGCAGGCCGTCTTCGTACTGTCGCCGGCGGCGCGCGTTGATGATGTCCGCGTCGGCACGGTCCACCTGCGTGTCGGTCCAGTTGCCGACGAAGGTCAGCAGGGTGGCGCCGGCCGCGGTGTGCAACGGATACGTCGCCACCAAGTCGATGCCCTGCGTGGTGGTGTCGAAGTCGTTCGTATAGAAGTTCACGCCCGCGAAATTCCGCGCGTCCGCAACGCCCGCAGCCAACAGCGCCTGGATGTCCGCCTCGGTCAGTTTGAGGTTACTCGTCAGCGCGATGCGGTCCTGCAGTTTGATGCGGTAGTAATCCAGGGTGACGTCGAGCGCGCCCAGGCTGAACACGAAGCCCACGGAATAGTTGACGGACTTTTCCGGCTCCAGTTCCTTGGCGCCCAAGCGGGCCGCGGCCGGATGGTCGGGCGGCAGCACGGCATTGTCCACCAGCCGATTGCCCTCCAGCGCGGTCGAGGTCTTGCGGTAATTGGCCTGTCCGACCGTCGGCGCCCGGAAGCCCGAGCTGATCGAGCCGCGCACCGCGAAGTCGGTCAAGAATTGCCAGCGGGCCGAGACCTTGCCGTCCACCGTATCCGCGATGCCCTCGTACGCCTCGTGCCGGCCGGCGAGGCCGAGCGTCAGGTGCTCGATCACCTCGGCTTCCAGGTCGAGATAGCCGGCGTAGCTGCCGCGGTCGAACGTCCCGGCGATCTCCGGGCCGAAGCCCTGAAACCCGTTGGAGCCGACGCCGAAGCCCTGCTGCGCGAGGCCGTGCGGACGGTCGTCCACGAACCAGGAGTTCTCCTCGCCGGACTCGATCTCGAATTCCTCGGTGCGGTGTTCGAGGCCGAAGGCGACGTTCAGCGGCGAATGGAACACTCCCACGTCGAACGGCCGCGAGAAATCGAGGTTGAACACCTTGTCGAACTCCCGGTAGCCGCCGGGCCGGTAGATCGTCGGAATGGCGGTGCGCAGCGCGGCCAGTTGCGGATTCACGGTGTCGTGCATGAAGAAGTCCACGCGGTTCTCGCCGAAGCTGGCGCTCGCGTCGTAGAACCAGCCGTCGAGCAGCGCGGACGCGCTCTCCACCTGCCCGCGCAGGCCGAAGGTGACGCTCCAATCCTCCACGATGCCGCCGTAGCGCGGCGTGAACCCGCCGGGGAATTTTTCGTTGAACGCAAAACAGTGCGCGGGCAGTCCGGCCAGCGCCGCGCCATAGTCGGCCGCGGGGTTGATCGGAATGGTGGGGCAGCCGGCCCCGGTCCCCGACAGATCGGCCACCTTGAGCGTCTCGTTGCCCCCGTCGAAGATCCCGCCGCGCGTGTTGGGGTTGCGGAAGAAGAAGCCGCCTTCCACCATGCGCTCGGCATAGTTGCCGAAGGCGTACACCCGGGCGTCGATGGCTTCCAGGTCGAGCCCGAGGTTGCCGAAGAATTTATAGTCGTACTGGATCTCGGGCGCGCCCCAGATCTGCGTTGCCGGCCGACGCACCGCCATGTTGCCGGCCTCGATCAGCCCGCGGGCGTCGGCGCGCTGGGCGCTGCGGCTGGTCTCGTCCGCGTTCAGGAACTCGAAGCTGAAATTGGCGAAGCCGTGGTCCGTCAGCGGCACGCCGAGGTTGGCGGCGACCTGAATCCGGTCGCCGTCGCCGTGATACGTCTGGCCCAGCATGGTCTGGACCGTCAGTCCGCGCGTGTCCTCGCGCAGCCGGAAATTCAGGATGCCGGCAATCGCGTCCGAGCCGTACTGGGCCGCGGCCCCGTCGCGCAGCACCTCGATGCGTTCGAGGGCAATCGCCGGAATGGCGGAAATGTCGGACCCGTGCGACCCGTTCGACACGCCCCCGAACTCGGCGATCACGGACGCGCGGTGCCGGCGTTTGCCGTTGACCAGCACCAGCGTGGAGTCCGGCGGCAGCCCGCGCAGGTTGGCCGGGCGGATGAGCGTGGCGGCGTCGGCGATGGGCTGCTGGTTGACGTTGTAGGACGGGACGGTCGCGGCGAGCAGGTCGTCCATGTCGCGGATGCCGTACGTCTGCAGATCCTCTCTGGCGATCACGTCCACGGGCACCGCGGAGTCCTGGGCCGAGCGCCCTTGCAGCCGCGACCCGACTACGGTGATGCCGCTCAGTTCGAGCACTTCACTTTCTTCCTGCGGTTCGGGTTGAGCTTCCTGTGCCGCGGCCGGCTGCTCCTGGGCTTCAATCGGCCCGCCCGTCATCAGCACCCACAGTCCCGCAGCCAATCCGGCCTGCCAGCGTCGCTTGCGTCTCATCCGGTCTTCCTCCCTGTCAAGCGTCGTTCGAGTCGGGCTGCCGCGGTATCGCTACCGCCCAATTCACCGGCCCCATATACCCCGTTTCCGCCCGGTTGATAAGCGAGACGAGGCGCGGGGAGTATGCGGTTTGCTCTTTTCCTCCTCTTATGTCCCCTCTCCCTCTGGTCCCTGAGCCTGTCGAAGGGCGGGAGAGGGTCCGCCCACGAAGCGCAGTAGCCCGGAAATTCCAAACTGCGACGCTTCCGCGGCGCGGTGACGATAAGCGACCCGAGATGCAACGAGTGGGCCGCTCAGATTGGGACCTGTCCTTACCGTCCTCGCTCAGGGAGGATCTGTTGGGAGAAGAACCTGGCGGGTAAGTGTCTGCGGGGGACCCCCCACCCCGGCCCTCCCCCCTCAAGGGGGGAGGGAATGCTCTTTATGAAGCCGGGGGTCTCATCTCGTGTCGCTCCCCCTTGAGGAGGGATAGGAGGAAGGGGATGAGGATGCGGGCGGGACGCCCGCGTTCCCAGGGGAGAGGTGAAGGGCAAATTCGAACGGAGACGTTTCCGGTGCCCGCTAGACGGGTCCGGCCCGGCTGAGTATGTACAAGGGCATTCAGGAACCAGGATTCCCGTTCCCTCCCTCGCCGCCCCCGAGCTCGCGGTGTCCTGAGCTTGCGATGCCTTGAGCCCGGTCCCTGAGCCTGTGGTCCCTGAGCTTGTCGAAGGGTCGAAGGGTGTCGAAGGGTGTAAGAGGCGAACCGTGTCGAGGGGGGGAGGGCCGGGGAGGAAGGTCTTCCTGGGAACGCGGGCGTCCCGCCCGCCTCTGAAACAGCCGGACGGGAGCACGGGATTGAACGCCGCCAAAACCCGCCGCGACGCCATCCGCGTGGTCGGCGCCCGCCAGAACAACCTCAAGAACATCGACGTCGAGATTCCGCTCGACCGCCTGACGGTGCTGACCGGCATCAGCGGCTCGGGCAAGTCCAGCCTCGCGTTCGACATTCTGTACGCCGAGGGCCAGCGCCGCTACGTCGAGAGCTTCTCCGCGTACGCGCGGCAGTTCCTCGACCGCATGGACAAACCGCACGTCGAACGCGTGGACGGCATCCTGCCCGCCATCGCCATCGACCGGAACCGGCCGGTGCGCACCTCGCGTTCCACGGTCGGCACCATGACCGAGCTGCACGACCACCTCAAACTGCTGTACGCGAAGATCGGCACCCTGCACTGCGGCACGTGCGGCGAGCGGGTCGAGCGCGACTCCGCGGAATCGGTCTATCGTAAGCTGAGCGAAGGCCGTCCCGCGGGCACGCGCTTCATGGTCACCTTCCAGGTCGCGGCGCCCGCCGGCCTGCCCTGGCAGGACATCCGCGCCGGTCTGGTGCAGTCCGGCTTCCACCGCCTGCTGATCGACGGCCGGCCGGCCACGATCCAGGAACTGGACGAACGCCCGGGCGACGCCGCGGGCAATCCGGTCGAGACGTGTACCGTGCTGGTCGATCGGCTGGTGCTCGCCCCGCGCACCAGAAAGCGCACGCACGATTCGTGCGAACAGGCGTTCCACTACGGCAAGGGACGGCTGGCCCTAGTCTTCCCGGACGACGACGGTCAGGAAGAGCCGTTCTCGGACCGGCTGGAATGCGCGGCGTGCGGCATCGCCTACCGCGAGCCGGTGCCCAACATGTTTTCGTTCAACAGCCCGCTCGGCGCGTGCGACACCTGCCGCGGGTTCGGGCGCCGCATCGACATCGACCCCGAGTTGATCGTCCCCGACCCGACGCTGACGCTCAAGGCCGGCGCCGTCAAACCGTGGCGCATCAAGGCCGCGCAGTGGGAGCGGCGCGAACTGTTCGCGTTCTGCGAGCAGCACGGCATCCCGACCGACGTGCCGTGGCAGGACCTCGCGCCGGCGCACCGCGGCGCGGTCATGGAGGGCGACGACGACTATTACGGGGTGCGCGGCTGGTTCAAATGGCTGGAAGGCAAGACCTACAAGATGCACGTGCGCGTCTTCCTGGCGCGCTACCGCGGCTATTTTCCGTGCGAGGACTGCGGCGGGGCGCGGCTCAAACCGGAGAGCCTGCTGTATCGCGTGGGCGGCCGTACGCTGGCCGACGTGAACCTGATGAGCATCGGCGCGTGCGCCGCGTTCTTCGACGCCCTGAAGCCGACCGCGTACGAGGAAAGCGTCGCCGGCCTGGTCCTGGACGAGATTCGGAAACGGCTGCGCTATCTGGTGGAAGTCGGCGTCGAATACCTGACGCTCGACCGCCAGTCGCGTACCCTGTCGGGCGGCGAACTGGAGCGCGTCGATCTGACCACCGCGCTCGGCTCGGCGCTGGTCAACACGCTGTACATTCTGGACGAGCCGTCCATCGGCCTGCACCCGCGCGACAGCGCGCGGCTGGTGCGCATCCTGCAGGACCTGCGCGACGGCGGCAACACGGTCGTGGTCGTGGAACACGACCCGGAGATCATCCGCGAGACCGACCACGTCATCGACTTGGGGCCGCGCGCCGGCGAGCACGGCGGCGAGATCGTCTTTCAGGGGCCGTACGCCAAGCTGCTGAAACACAAAAAGTCGCTGACCGGCCAATATCTGTCCGGCCGGCAGGCGATTCCGCTGCCCGACGCGCGGCGGCGCGTGCGCAAGGGCCACCGCCTCGCGGTGCGCGGCGCGAGTGCGCACAATCTGCGCGACCTCGACGTCGACGTACCGCTCGGCTGCCTGGTGTGCCTGACCGGCGTGTCCGGCTCGGGCAAGTCCACGCTGGTCGAAGAGGTGATCTACCGCGGGCTCAAGAAACAGCGCGGCGAGCCGGTCGGCATTCCGGGCGCCTGCCGGTCGATTGCCGGCGGCGAGCGGCTGGCCGACCTGATCTTCGTGGACCAGTCGCCCATCGGCACCACCCCGCGCGCCAACCTGCTGACCTACACCAAGGCGTTCGACCCGCTGCGCAAGCTGCTGGCGCAGACCGACCGGGCGCGCGTGCGCGGCTATACCCCGAGCACGTTCTCGTTCAACGTCGAGGGCGGGCGCTGCGAGACGTGCAAGGGCGAGGGCTTCGAAAAAGTCGAGATGCAGTTCCTGTCGGACGTGTACGTGCCCTGCCCGGAGTGCCGCGGGCAACGCTTCCGCCCCGAGGTCCTGGAAGTCACCTACCGCGACAAGAACCTGACCGGCATCTTCGCCCTGACGGTCGCCGAGGCGCTCGACTTCTTCGCCGACCTGGACGAACTGCGCCGCCGCCTCGACCCGCTGGCCGCGGTGGGTCTGGAATACATGCGGCTCGGGCAGTCGCTCACCACCCTGTCCGGCGGCGAGGCGCAGCGGCTCAAGCTGGCCGCGCACATCGCCAGGGAACGTTCCGGCGACGCGGAGGCGGGCGTTGCCCTCGGTACGCTGTTCATCTTCGACGAGCCGACCACCGGCCTGCACTTCGCGGACATCCGCAAGCTGCTCGGGGCGTTCGACCGGTTGCTTTCGCGCGGCCATTCGCTGCTCGTCATCGAGCACAACCTGGAAGTCGTCAAATACGCCGACCACGTCATCGACCTGGGACCCGAAGGCGGGGACGGCGGGGGCACGATCGTCGCGCAGGGCACGCCGGAGCAGGTCGCGCGCGTCGAAGCGTCGCACACCGGCCGCTTTCTCCGCACCGTGCTGGAGGCGCCCGCGGCCCCGGCCGAACCCAGGCGCGCCGCACGGGCGAAGCCGCGGCCCGCGGCGCGCGCCAAGGCCATCTCCGTCGTCGGCGCCAAGGAACACAACCTGCAGGACGTCTCGGTCGATATTCCGCGCGACGAAATGGTGGTCGTGACCGGCCTGTCCGGCTCGGGCAAATCGACGCTGGTCTTCGACTTGGTTTATGCCGAGGGGCAGCGGCGCTACATCGACAGCCTGTCGGCCTATTCGCGCCAGTTCATCAAGGTGCTGGCGCGGCCCAACGTGGACCTGCTGACCGGCATTCCGCCCACGGTCGCCATAGAGCAGCGCATGAGCCGCGGGGGGCGCAACTCGACCGTGGCGACCGTGACCGAGGTCTCCCACTACCTGCGCCTGCTGTACGCCAAGATCGGCGTGCAACACTGCACGCAGTGCGGCCAGCCGCTGGCCGCGCAGAGCCGCGGCCAGATCCTCGACCACATCCACGCCGACTTCCGCGGGCGCAGCGCGACGTTCATGGCGCCGGTCGTGCGCGGCCGCAAGGGGTTCCACGGCGACGTGCTGGACGGCGCGCGCAAGCTCGGCTTCCAGGTCGCGCGCATCGACGACGAGATCACCACCCTCAAGCCGGGATTGCGGCTGCAACGCTACAAGGAGCACGACATCGACGTCATCGTCGGCGAAGCGCGGGTGAACGGCAATCGGGCCGAGACCGAGGCCCTGCTGCACACCGCGCTGCGCGTGGGCAACGGCGCGGTGCACGTGCTGGGCGGCGCCGAGCGCACCTACAGCGAGCACCTGTTCTGCGTGGCGTGCGGCCTGGGCTTCGAGGCGCTCGACCCGCGCATGTTCTCGTTCAACAGCCGCCAGGGCGCCTGCGCCGACTGTTCCGGGGCCGGCTTCACGTGGGAGTTCGATCCCGACCTGGTGGTGCCGGACGAACGCAAGTCCCTGCGCGACGACGCCCTGCTGCCGCTGGCCCGGGCGGAACTCAAGACGAAGAAGACCAGGCTGCTGCGCGCGCTCAAGAAACGCGGCGTGCCGGTCGATCGGCCGTTCGGCGAACTGCGGGCCGCGCACCGCCGGCTGGCGCTGTCCGGGGACGGCAACGGCCTCGCCGGCGCCTTCGACGTCCTGAACGACGCGCTCGTGGACGGCGAGGATACGGGCTCGTCCTACGCGCTGTCGCAATTCCTGGGCGAATCGGCCTGCGCCACCTGCGGGGGCGAACGCCTCAACCCGCGCGCCCGGGCGGTGCGCGTGCACGACCGCACGCTGCCCGACCTGATGCGGCTGGCCGCGGACGACTGCCTGACGCACATGCAGGCCCTGCCGCTGGCCGAGCGCGAGGCCCTGATCGGCGCGCCCATCCTCAAGGAGATCGTGCCGCGGCTGACCTTCCTCAACCAGGTCGGGCTCTCCTACCTGTCTCTGGACCGGCGCGCGGACACGCTGTCCGGCGGCGAGGCGCAGCGCATCCGGCTGGCCGCGCAACTCGGCTCCAGCCTGTGCGGCGTCTGCTACATCCTGGACGAGCCGACCATCGGCCTGCACCCGCGAGACAACGGCCGCCTGCTGGAAACCCTGCGCAGCCTGCAGCAGCGCGGCAATACCGTGCTGGTCGTGGAGCACGACGAACAGACCATCGAAAACGCGGACGTGGTGATCGATCTCGGGCCGGGCGCGGGCGTGCACGGCGGGCGCGTGGTCGCCATCGGCTCGCCCGACCAATTGCGCGACAACGCCGAATCCTTGACCGGCCGCTTCCTGGCCTCGGCCCACCCGCGGCTGGGCCGCCAGCGGGCGCTCAAGGACCGTCCGCGGCTGCGTCTGCGCGGGGTGCGCGAAAACAACCTCAAGAACGTCGATGCCGAATTTCCGCTCGGCACCTGGGTGTGCGTCACCGGCGTGTCGGGCTCGGGCAAGAGTTCGCTGGTGCAGGAAGTGCTCGTCAACGGGCTGCGCCGCAAGCTCGGGCTGTACGCCGGGCGGGTCGGGGTGCACGACGGCATCGACGATGCGGACGGCATCGAGCGCGTGGTGGAAGTGGACCAGTCCCCGATCGGCAAGACCCCGCGCTCGGTGCCGGCGTCGTACGTCGGCCTGTGGGACGAGGTGCGCAAGCTGTTCGCGATGCTGCCCGACGCCCGGCTGCGCGGCTATCCGCCCGGCCGCTTCTCGTTCAACGTCAAGTCCGGGCGCTGCGAAACGTGCACCGGCCAGGGCCGCATCAAGATGGAGATGAGCTTCCTGCCCGACGTGTACGTCACCTGCGACGTGTGTGGCGGCGCCCGCTACAACGAGGAGACGCTCCAGATCGCCTACAACGGCAAGAACATCTTCGACGTGCTGGACATGACCATCGAGGAGGCCGCGCAGTTCTTCGGCGGCGTGCCCAAGATCGCCGGGCCGCTGCGCCTGCTGCATGACATCGGCATGGGCTACATCAAGCTCGGCCAGGCCAGCAACACGCTGTCGGGCGGCGAAGCGCAGCGCATCAAGCTGGCCTACGAACTGGCCAAACGTTCGCGCGGCACCACGCTGTACGTCTTCGACGAGCCGACCACCGGCCTGCACTTCGCGGACATCGAAAAGCTGATCCACACCCTCCACCGCCTGATCGACAAGGGCAACACCGTCGTCACCATCGAGCACAACCTCGACATCATCAAGGAGGCCGACTACATCATCGACCTCGGCCCGGAGGGGGGCGCCGGCGGCGGCCGCATCGTGGCCGCGGGCACCCCGCAGCAGGTCATGCGCAAGACCCGCCGCTCGCACACCGCCCGCTGCCTCAAGGCATACCTGCGCGGCAGCGCCTGAGCGGGCGGAGCCGCGGCCCCTCCGTTCACCGTTCCACACTCCTCCGAGCCGATCTGTCACCCCCTGCGTGTTAGGTATCGGCCTGAAATTTTCGGCTGATTCAACACTGCGGAATACATCCTCACTTCCTCATATCCCATCAGCGGGGAGAACTCTGGAGAGGAAGAACAGCGAGAGCACACCGATCGTTCGGCGTCCGTCGAATTCGATGCCTCTACTTCCCTTCATTTGGGAATTGCATACAAGACGATCCTTCGCTCGTTTCGACAAGCTCAACGGGCTGGTCCCTGAGCTTGTCGAAGGATTTTCAACCAAGGGACACGGGATATAAGTCAGGAGAGAGTTCCAGGATCGTCTTGTATGTAATTCCCCTTCATTTCCATATTGCATAGGAATGGCGGGGAGAAACGTTCCGATCAGGAGGTTTTCGAACTGAAACACTCCTCCTGATCGTGGCTGATTGATTGCCGGGGCAAGCTCTGGCACCATGCCGCTCTCGTTCTGCATCTGGAATCCGCGTCCCGGCGGCGCCCGATCCATCAAGGGAGTATGTGTGGAGTCTTTAGGCGACTGGCGACGAAGCTGCTATTGCGGAGAACCCGGCGCGGATCGGATCGGGCAGCCGCTGACCGTCATGGGCTGGGTGCGGTCCCGCCGCGATCACGGCGGCGTCACGTTCATCGACGTGCGCGACCGAACCGGCTTGGTCCAGATCGTTTGCAACCCCCAAGTCGGCCAGGCGGCGCACGCCCGGGCCAAGGACCTGCGCCCGGAATACGTCGTGGCCGCCCGCGGACGCCTGGAACGCCGCTCGCCCGAAACGGTGAACCCCAATCTGCCGACCGGCGAGGTCGAGTTGGTCGTCGAGGAATTGCGCGTGCTCAACACGGCGCACACCCCGCCCTTCCCGCTCGACGGCGACGTCGAACCTGCGGAAAATACCCGGCTGCGTTACCGCTATCTCGATTTGCGGCGGCCCCGGATGTTCGAGAACCTGCGCCTGCGCCACCGGTTGGCGCAGGTCGTGCGTACGCATCTCGACGAACACGGCTTCCTGGAGGTCGAAACGCCGGTGCTGACGCGCAGCACGCCCGAGGGCGCGCGCGATTATCTGGTGCCGAGCCGCGTCAACCCGGGCGGGTTCTACGCCTTGCCGCAGTCGCCGCAGTTGTTCAAGCAACTTCTGATGATCGGCGGCCTGGAAAAATACTTCCAGATCGTGCGCTGCTTCCGCGACGAGGACCTGCGCGCCGACCGCCAGCCCGAGTTCACCCAGATCGACATCGAGGCGTCGTTCGTGCGGCCCGACGACGTCTTCCGCCTCGTCGAGGGGATGCTGGCGCGGCTGTGCAAGGAGATCAAAGGCATCGACGTGCCGACCCCGTTTCCGCGCCTGCCGTACGCGGAAGTCATGGCCCGCTTCGGGAACGATAAACCCGACCTGCGCTTCGGGCTGGAAATCCGCGAGATGTCCGCGCTGTTCGGCGAGACGGACATCAAGGTCTTCCGCCAGATCGTCGCCGAGGGCGGTGTGGTGCGCGGGCTGGTGGTGCCGAACGACCCGTTCTCGCGCAAGGAACTGGACGACCTGATTCCGCTCGCCCAGGACTTCGGGGCCAAGGGTTTGGCGTGGATCCGGCTCACCGACGCCGGCTGGCAATCGCCGCTGGCCAAATTCGTGAGCGACGACAGCAAGAAAGCCATCGAAGCCGCGTTGGACCTGAAACCGAAAGATCTACTGCTGCTGATCGCCGACCGGGAAGCGGTGGCGTGCGACGTGCTGTCGCGTCTGCGCCTGCATCTCGGTAAGGCGCTCGGCCTGGTGGACGAGGACGCCATGCAATTTCTGTGGGTCACCGAGTTTCCGCTGGTCGAATACGACGCGGACGAACGGCGCTATGTCGCCAAGCACCACCCGTTCACCGCGCCCGACGACGCCGACCTGCCGCTGCTCGACACCGACCCGGCCAAGGCGCGCGCGTTCGCCTACGACGTGGTGCTCAACGGCGTGGAACTCGGCGGCGGCAGCATCCGTATCCACCGTCCCGACGTGCAGGAAAAAGTCTTTTCGCTGCTCGGCATCGACGAGGCCGAAGCCCAGGAGAAATTCGGCTTCCTGCTGGAAGCCCTGGCCTACGGCGCCCCGCCGCACGGCGGCATCGCGTTGGGCTTCGACCGCCTGGCCATGCTGTTCGCCGGCGCCGATTCGCTGCGCGAGGTCATCGCCTTTCCTAAGACCGCCCGCGCCCAATGCCTGCTGACCCGGGCGCCGGGCAGCGTCGGCCCGCAGCAACTCCGCGAACTGCACGTCAAAGTGGACGGGTAGGGTTCACGCAGGCGGCGTCATCCGGCCTGCAACCGGGGACGGGCCCTACCCCGCGCCTTCGGCTTGGATCATCCGGTACATCTTGGTTCATATCAGCCAACTGGATGAGAACTTCCTACGAGACGATCCGGGGACCGTTTCGACAGGCTCAACGGGCTGACCCCTGAGCAGGCGATGCCCCGAGCCCGGTTGGTGAGCCTGTCGAAGAATCGAGGCAAACCCCGATGTCGCCTCGCCCCTGAGCACACTACACTGCTCTTTCAAGGAGGTCGGGAGGAGCATCTTCCACACCATTCTTCTTGGATTATTCAGCATATATTGGTATATCCTTCGAAAGTGACCACGCTGGAAAAAATCTGTGGGGCGTTGCGGGATGCGGGGGTGCGTTACGCGATCGTCGGCGGCCATGCGGTCGCCCTTCACGGCGTCGTGCGCGGGACGCTCGATATCGACGTGGTGGTACGGTGGACGCGGGCGACCCTGGTTCGTGCGGAAGCCGCACTCAACGCCATCGGCTTGGTGTCGCGCCTGCCGGTGACCGCGCGTGAGGTGTACGACTTTCGGGATGAATACGTCCGGAACCGAAATCTCACGGCCTGGAATTTCTACAACCCGGACGATCCGCTGGAACAGGTCGATATCATCATTACCGACGACTTGGCCGGAAAACGGACGAAAGCGGTCGCGCTCCCGACCGGCCCGGTGCGCGTCCTGTCGGTCACGGACCTGATCGCCATGAAACGCCGGAGCGGCCGACCGCAGGACCTGGAAGACGTCCGGGCGTTGGAGAAGCTGCGATGAGCCGCGAACGGCCGCCCCGCCCGGTCCAACGTTTCTCGGACGAGTACCTCGAACACTGCCGCACCCTGTCGCCCGAAGACATCGTGCGGTTTCTCGACGATTTCAGAAAGTTGCACGCCGCGGCGAACACCCGCTCGCGGCTCATCAGCCTCAAGGTGCCCGAACCCCTGCTGGCGGCGTTCAGGACCAAGGCCCGCCTGCACGGCGTCCCCTACCAGACCCAGATCAAGAACCTGATGCGGGCATGGGTCACCGACTGACGGCTTCCGGCGCGTCGCCCGGCGTCCCGACCGCCGGCCGCGTGTGGACCGCGTCGAAAATGGCGCGCGCCAGGATGGGAAACGCCGAGCCCCGGAAGGCTTCGTCCGAGACGTAGCGCGTCACGATCCGGTCGTTCTCGCCCATCCGCTCGATCATCAGTTCCTCGATCAGGCCGCGGATGCCGAGTGCGAACTTGTCGAACGGGTTGGCGCCCGCGGCGCGGACCACCCGGTCGTTGCGACAGGCACGCGCCTTGATCTGTTCGAAGAAGAGCCGGTCTTCTTCCACGAACTGGGTCCCGAACCGCTCGTTCAGTACCTCGATGATCTCCGACAGCGGGGCCTGTTCATCCTGGGCGGTGCGGGTCCCGACGTCGCTCGGGGGTTTGAGCGGCTGCGCCTCGCCCTCCCCGATAGCGATGGGGCCGGAGGACACCCGCTCCAGGCGGTAGTATTGCAACGCCACGTCGTCGCCGGCCTTGACGACCGTGCCGTCGCGGCCGGTCGGCAGGTGTGGCAGCAGCAGGCGCCCGAAGCCGTACAGCATCTCCAGTTCGGGGTCGGTGTAGGGAACGATCTGGCTCAGGTAGGCGTACGTCTTCACGAACGCGGACAGCCGTTCCCGAAATTTCTCGCGCCGGTCTTCGTTCTCGATCCGTCCGAAGCGGTCCACCGCGGGATGCAGATGCCGCTGCATGTCGGCGTGGTCCGCGGCCCCCTGACGGTCGGCGGGTTTGTAGAACACCCGGGCGAACGCCTCGACCTCGCTCCAGTGATAGACCTGCTCGCGGTCGAGAACGTGCTTCAGGGCTTCCAGCTTCATGGGGTCGGAAACGCCGTCCGTCTCCGTCCGGTCGTAATAGGGCTTGAAGGCGCGGAAGACGTCTTCCGCGGTGTTGACGAAGTCCAGCACGAACGGCGCGTCCTTGCCCGGCAGCGTGCGGTTCAGGCGCGAGAGCGTCTGGACGGCCTGCACCCCGTCGAGCCGTTTGTCCACGTACATCGCGCACAGCAGTGGCTGGTCGAAGCCGGTCTGGTATTTGTTCGCCACCAGCAACACCTGGTAATCCGCGGAGCCGAAGCGCCCCGGCAGTGCCCCCTCGGCAATCGGCGCGCCGGTCACGACGTCCGCGTTCATCCCCGGCTCCGTGTAGTCGAGGCCGGTGTCGGGGTCGCGCACCGTACCGCTGAACGCCACCAAGGGCCGGATGTCCGTATAGCCGTGCTCGGCCAGATAGCGATCGAAGGACCGCTTGTAGCGTACCGCGTGCAGGCGGGACGGCGTCACCACCATCGCCTTGGCCCGGCCCCCGAGCCGGGGCCGCACCTTGCCGCGGAAGTGTTCGACGATCACCTCCGTCTTCTGCTCGATGTTGTGCGGGTGCAGGCTCATGAACTTCGCCAGCGCCCGCGCGGCTTTCTTCCTGGGCAGGTGCGGGTCGTCCGCGACGTTCTTGAGCAGGCCGTAATACGTGGCATACGTCGTGTAGTGCGCCAGCACGTCGAGGATGAAGCCCTCTTCGACCGCCTGCCGCATACTGTACAGGTGGAACGCCTGCGGGGCGCCGCTCGTTCCGGGCCGGCCGAAGACCTCCAGGGTCTTGGCCTTCGGCGTGGCGGTGAAGGCGAAGAACGACAGATTCGGCTGCCGTCCACGCGACGCCATCACTTGGTTGAGGCGGTCCTCCCAATCCTGCCCGTCGTCATCGGGCTCCCCTGCATTCGCACCCAGCATGGCCTTGAGTTCGCGCGCGGTCTCGCCGGTCTGGCTGGAGTGCGCCTCGTCCACGATCACGGCATAGCGGCGCGTGGCGATCTCCGCCTGCCAGGCTTTCGCCCGCGCGGTCTCGCCGGCCGTCGCATCCTCCTGCGATACCGCGCCCGCGGCGTGCAGCAGCCCGCGCAGCACGAAGGGAAACTTCTGCAACGTGGTGACGACGATCTTGGTGCCGTCGATCAGCGCCGCGGCGAGCTGCCGGCTGTCCCGGTCGATCGTCGTGACCACGCCCTGCGCGTGTTCGATCTGGTAGATCGCGTCCTGCAGCTGCCGGTCCAGCACGCGGCGGTCGGTGATGACGACGACGCAGTCGAAGACCTTGGCGTCCTCGGCGTCGTGCAGACTCGCCAGCCGGTGCGACAGCCACGCGATGCTGTTGGTCTTGCCGCTGCCGGCCGAGTGCTGGATCAGATAGTTCCGGCCCGGCCCCTCGTCGCGCGCCGCGGCGGTCAGTTTCCGCACCGCATCGAGCTGGTGATAGCGGGGAAAGATCAGGGTTTCGGCACGCCGCGGCGTCCCGTCCGCTCCGCCGCGGTTCTCCTCACGCGTTTCGACGAACATGAAGTGGCCGAGGATGTCGAGCACGCTGTCGCGGTGCAACACGTCTTCCCAGAAATAGCCGGTCCGGTGCCCCGAGGCGTGGCGCGGATTCCCGGCCCCGCACTGGACGTCCCCGGGCCGGCCGCCGCGGTTGAAGGGCAGGAAGCGCGTCGCGTCCCCGGCCAGGCGGGTGCTCATGTGCACCTCGTCCGGGTCCGCGGCGAAGTGCACCAGCGCCCGCGTCTTGAACCCGAACAGCGGCGCGCGCGGGTCGCGGTCCTCCCGATACTGGCGCACCGCGTGCCGCCACGTCTGGCCGGTGGCGGGGTTCTTGAGTTCGCAGGTCGCCACGGGCAGCCCGTTCATCGCCAACAGCAGATCCACGGTGTCGCGTCTGCCGGGGTGACACGGGACCTGCCGCGTGACCGTCAGTACGTTCCGTTCGGAGAGCGCCAGCGCCGCGTCGTTCCGCGCGTGGGCGGGTCTGAAGAAAGCCAGCCTGAACGTCTTGCCGTAGCACTTGAAGCCGTGGCGCAGCACGTGCAGCGTGCCCTTCACCGCGAGTTCCCTGACCAGCGCCTCGATCACCAGATCCTCGAGCCCCGCGGCGTGCAGTGCGCGCATCTCCGCCCACAATTCCGGCTGCGTCGCTTCCAGGAACGCGCAGACCCGCGCCGGAAACAGCGCACGCTCCACGTCCCACTCCGCGATCGTACCGTGCTGCCAGCCGCCCCGTTCGAGCAGTGTCGCCTCGACGTACGTCTCGAAGGCGCGCTCGGTCGCTTGGCTGTTCATGGAGAGGTATCCAAAATGAATTGCGCCCGTTCGCGGCGCAGCATTTGGTACGGAGTCATGCACTTGAGACCGATTCCGATGCACGCATCCGGAATCTTGATCTTCCGCGTAGATGTCGAAGGCGTTTCATGCGTGACGACCGTATGCTTGCCGGCCAACGCCTGGGCAACAAGATAATAGTCCGCGACCTGCAGAAAGGTACTCACCGCCGAAGGCGTGTATTCCTTCCCGTCGGCCCAGACGCCCACGTCTTGTAGTGCCGGAAGGACCGAAGCGTCAGGCTGGAGAAAGAACCCGTCTCCCCGTGCCTTTGCCCACTCCGAGAGTTCGTCATCGACGGCCACCAGTTCGTCGCCAACCTTCTCGATGCTGAAGACTTTGCCCGAGTCGTTTTGCGCAATGAGCCAGTCCCAGAACGCCGGACAAAAGTCGAATCCATAGTGCAGGTTCTTTGCCCGGATGAAGACGTCGGAATCAAGAAGGTAGGCCATTCAAAAGCCTATGTTCAGGTTGTCCGCCAACTCGTTGAACGTCTTCATCTTCCGGCACCCGAGCAGCCGGAAGGATTCGGGAAACGAGGTCTGGCCTTCCAGCGTTCTGGCGATGACCGCGCGAGCGAATCGTCGTCCGACCCGTGCTCCGACGGTCAGATAGAAATTTCCGCCGCTCCCTGCAGGCGTTGATTGGAAGCGGGACAGTTCCTCCACATAGGCCGAGCGGAGTTCCGCTCGCGTCAGCCCGCCCGCGTCATGGACGCGCCGCAACACGACTAAGGTGCTGACCTTGAAGCGTCGCGCCAAGCGGCCGATCTCGGAGTGTAATTCGGCGTGCCGGTCATATTCGGCTCGCAGCAGGTCGAGTGGAACCAGCACCTCGGCCGCGACCCTGTTACACCATCGTTCGATTGCCTGGTCGGGGACAGCCGCGGCCTGCGCGTCGGAAACGCCCGACTGGCCCAACCAGACGTGCGCCAACTCGTGGGCCAACGTGAACATCTGTGCGGCCTTGGTATCAGCGCCGTTGACGAAGACCAGCGGGGCCAACCGATCGACCAGTGCGAAGCCGCGGAACTCTTTCGGGTTGAGCCGGCGTCGCGTGTTACTGCTCACGACTCCGCTGACCATGACGAGAACCCCGATGGTATCCGCCTGTTTGGCGAACTGTCGCAGTGCGTCGGTCCAGGTCGGGAGGCGTCGGCGTTCCTCAACATCGAATCCGAGGGTCCGCCGAATCCCGGTCGCGGTCTTGGTGATAGCGTCACCGAGACGGGCCGCGCCGACGAAATCGAGCGGTTCTTCTCCCGTGGAGCGCGCAAAGTCGTGGTACCAGTTCTGTCGTTGCTGACACAGATAGATAGTATCGAGCAAGTTGGGGCTCGGCCGTTTCAGATTCGTATCCGCAATTGTACGAAAGTCCCGAATCGGGACACGCTCGACCGGCGGTTCCGGAAGAAACAGAAACCCGACCGGTGTGCAGGTAGCTTTGGCGAAGCGCTCGATCTGCTTGAGCGTCGGGCGGGTCTCCCCGCGCTCCCAGGCGACGATCCGCGGGAAACGTGCGGTCAGCGCCTCTGTGCTCAGGCCCGCCCGCTCGCGCGCCCAGCGCAGCAGTGCCGGTTCGACTTCGACGCGGTTCATGTCCCTATTTCCACACGCGCACCGCTACCCATTTCCGTTCGTTCATGGCGCCGGTCTCAATTGCAGCGTGTGGATGTTCTTGAGCGGCAGGGCGGTCATGGCGTCGGCGAGCGGATATTCCTGGTCCCCGGGATACAGGACCCAGAGGTGCTCCAGACCCAGGTCCTTCGTCACGACGTGCATGGATTTCGTCGTGCGCGGCGCGTCCGTGCATTTGAACGCAAAACCCCAGCGCCGTCCATGCCGCAGGAGCAGCAGGTCCAGTTCCGCGCCGCGTTGGGTGGCGTAGAAGAACGCGTCGCGCTCACCGTGCGCCAGCAGCGTCTGCTCCAGGGCGAAGCCCTCCCAGCTTGCGCCGTAGCGTGGGTGGAGCGGCAGGTCGCGCCGGTCTTCGAGCCCCAACAGGAAATGCAGAACGCCGCTGTCGCGCAGAAAGACCTTGGGAGATTTGACGATCCGTTTGCCCAGATTCTCGAACCACGGTGACAGGACACGGATCACGAACGTCCCTGCCAGCAGGTCGCGGTAGTGGTTCACCGCGGTGACGCTGACGTCCATCGAACGGGCCAGTTCCGCGGCATTCCACGTCTGCCCGTGGTAATGCGCCAACATCCGCCAGAAGCGGCCCAGCGCCGCGGGCGACACCTTCGAGCCCAGCCCCGGCACGTCCCTTTCCAGGACCGTGCGCGTGAACGATCCCATCCAGCGCGTCCAGGCCGCGGACGACCGCGCCAGATATGCCCGCGGAAACCCGCCCCGCATCCACAGCCGGTCCTGCTCCTCCGGCCCCACCTCGGCGAGCGAAAAGCCGCCGACGTCCACGAACAGAATCCGTCCCGCCAGCGTTTCGGAAATCCCCTTGATCAGGTCCCAGGACGCGCTCCCCAACAGGAGGAAGACGGCCTTCCGGTTGGGGGCGTCACAGATCGGGCGCAGCACCTCGAACAGGCCGGCATGCGCTGCACCTCGTCGAGCACGACCAAGCCTTCGCACTCGCGCAGCACGCGTTCGGGCGTTGCGGACAGCGCCTCCCGTGTAGCGGTCACTTCCAGGTCGAAGACCGTGGACGGGCCGTTCCATGCTGAGGCCACCTGTGCGGCCAGCGTCGTCTTCCCGACCTGCCGCGCCCCCAACAGGGCCACGGCCGGCACCTCGGAGAGCCCCTCGACAGCCGCTTCCAGCGGTCCGAGTCTGGCCAAAGATTGTTGCATATCGTTTCTCTATCATACGATATGCAACAATGAAATTGTCTTCAAATGGGAATTACATACAAGACGGTCCCGAAGACGGTTTTTCCTCGTCACACCTCTTCGTCCCCCCGCCCCCGTCCGGCCCCGGTGGTCATTCCGCCCCCTTCGTCATTCCTGCGGAAGCAGGAATCCATGTAAAGGTGACTTCCCTTATCGGTGGCGTTTTCCGTTACAGACAACTGCAACTTCCCCCTCTCCCTAACCCTTCCCCACGAGGGGGGAGGGGAGGAAAGGAGCCGGATTGGGCTGAGCTTCCCGCGTCTTGTGAAAGGCAAAGAATTTAGGGGGGAGACAAGCTGATCTGGGGACCGTTTTTGCACCCTTCGCCCCTTGTTCTTCTTCATTGAGTTCAGACGGGGGCGTACTCATTCAAGTAGAGTTTGCGCCGTTCATGCCCCGTTCCTTCAATCTCTTCTATTTCCTCCTCACAGAAAAATCGGCAATGACCTCCTACCTGTAAACCATCGAGACTTGGTCCACCTTCTCTGACTTGCCCGGAAGACGTTCCCTCCTCGGTCAACAGTCCCCACGTGCCGGTGCCACGATTGAATTTCTGGAATTTCCCTATCAAAGTTATCGATTCTCTGCCGAGATTCGTGACACTCGAAAGCACGTCCACCAACGGCCCGACTTCGGCTTCCGATACCGCATGACTGCTTGACTTCGTGAATATTGGCTCGGCCCACGAATACCGGACACCCGTTTTATGGGCCATAAGAAAACGCAAAAATTTCAGATATGCGCCCGCCAAATGCCCGCGCTGTTCCTTGAGTGTTATCAGCGCGTCTTGGGGGCTCGTCGCTCCTTCGAAAAGCATATCGACTCGCTCCAGTGCCCGGGTTAATTCACTATGGCCGAACATGTCCGGTGCCTGAACGGCCTCCATTACAAACCGAAACGAACCAGATGATGCAGGGATCACTACGTCCATCAAGGAGGCGTTCGTCAAGTCAATCGACCCTCGGCTTTTGGGAGAAAGCGATTTCCACGCTGCCCTATGAGCATGTTTGACTAAAGTTTGGACATGAAGCAGCAATCCCGCCAGTGTATTCACTCGAATACGGTGCTCACCCGCGGCCTCGGGTGGTTCAATCGCAACTTCAAGTACAAGGTTTTGGCGCTTCCGCGCTTCTTCGAGGATGGATTCTTCCGCGGGTCGGTCATGCAGCACGAAGCCCGCGTCCGGCAGGAGGCCGCTTTCCACGATCGGCGTCGCTTGCCGTTCGATCTCTAACGGGTGATCCAGTCCGTCCGGTGCGGTGGTGAGATACCAGTCGTCCTGTCCGGCTTCGACGATCATCTCCCGTAAATCTAGGGTGCCGGCGCGGAACTGACGCAACCGCTCGGGAGGGACGCCCACCACCAGATACCGGTCCGCCGCATTCTGCGAATCAACGGCCAACGCCAGATAGTGCCCGCCGATAGGGTCACGGGCTTCGAATACCTGGGGGCCGTCGTAGGAGTACAGCGTCGCCGTGTATCGAATCGTTTTCATCCGGCCTCCGCGCAAGATCACGTTAGCCTAGCGGAACCGGTCTGCACTTACCAAG
The DNA here is from genome assembly GCA_965200125.1 of uncultured Binatia bacterium (SeqCode). Classification (GTDB taxonomy): domain Bacteria; phylum Desulfobacterota; class Binatia; order Bin18; family Bin18; genus Bin18. The sequence continues at coordinate 3,601,625 of OZ241332.1, forward strand.
ACACATGCAGACATGGGAGTGTCTCCAGTCCAATCGTCCCGAGGTCACTGGAGTCCCCCTCAGTACGTTGAGCTTGTCGAAACGTACCCTGAAGGCACCGCCGCCTCCGCCCCGGCGACCTTTCGACCCTTCGACAGGCTCAGGGCACCGCAGGCTCAAGGTCCTCCCCGCCTCCACCCTCAAGTACGTTGAGCTTGTCGAAACGTACCCCGAGGTCACCGCCACACCCGCCCCCGGCCCTTCGACAGGCTCAGGGACCTTCCCCCCGCACGTCCACCTGCCCCGTCACCGCGGCGGTGATGAGCGCCGCCCGGTATTCTCGCAGCCGCGCGATGGCCGTTTCCACCTTGGCGACCAGTCCGTCGATCTTTGCCGTCTCGCGGTCGAGGAAGTCGGCGATGGCGCGTTGTTCAAGACGGGAAGGTACAGGCACGCGAATAGCTCCCAACATGGATCGACTGATCCGATCTCGTGTTCCACCACGACAGATAGATTCAACGAAATCCAGATAGCCCTTGGAACTGAGCAAATACACGATGTACCTAGCGTCCATAAAGTCGGCTGGCTTCAGAATACAGACGTCAACCGACGTAATCATGCGACACCCAAGGTCTGGGGCAAGACACGCTCGGCCGACGGGATCTGCCAATCGGCAAATCAAAACGTCTGCCGGCTGGACTTCAGTACACCGCAACTCGGTAAAAGACGACTCATCTATGTACCGAAACCCCTGTTCGCGGTATTGACCGACACCGATGTTGCCCGTCTGCAACAGGCGAATACCGTCAGTAGTAATGTAAGGTAGCTCTACCCAGTCACCATCGGTAAACATCTTGGCACCGCGACGAGCCAGGAGAGAAATGCCTTTATATTCCCAATGGCCGGGAATCTCCTGGAGCCACTCCACGCCGGACGCCTTCATCTTCGGCTCCGACTCCAAGCCGGTCGCCCGCGCCGCATTCGGCGGCAGCCCCCGCGTCACCGTGCGGGTAATCAACGCCGCCCGCTTCTCCTGCAGCCGCTCGATCAACGTTTGCTTCTTATCTATAAGCGTGTCGATCTTCGCTGCTTCGCGGTCTAGGAAGTCCGCAATGGCGCGTTGTTCGCTATTTGGTGGAAACGGAACTATGTGTAACCCGAGGAGGTCGGCCGATAGCTCCATAAAAGTCGTCCCTTTTCCCACCGCTTCAAGCAGCGGACGTGAAGCAACAAGGACATAGTACAAGTAATCGGAGTAGGCTCGATTTCCTTCCGGCACTAATGTGCGGCATCCCTGGTTTGTACAGGACTCTTGCTGAGTGACCGCGGCGTATCCTATAGGCGCACGGGTCGATAGGACAATTGAATTGATTGGAACCAGTTCCGCCCCACATTTTGTCAATCCTTCGATTGAAAGTGTTCGTCGTGTTCCTCCGATGTATTTTGAACGGTTTTTCCCTAGGTCTTCAGGTGTAATCCAGTGAATACCTCCATCCCAGTATGAATCTTCCGTACTTAACGGCGTTCCGCCATTTACTACGATATAATGACGCTTGAGATGAAAAACTTCCCAATGCGCCGGCACGTCCCCCAGCCATTCCACGCCGCTCGGCTTGTACTTCGGATACGGCGCCAGCCTCATGATGTCACCTCGCCCAGCAGCGTCACGATCTCGGCTTCGAGTTGTTTGATGTCCGCCTCGATCGTGTCCAGCGGCCGCGGCGGCTCGTAAACGTGGAAATGCCGGTTCAGCGGAATCTCGTACCCCACCTTGGTCTTGCTTTCGTCGATCCACACGTCGGGGGCGTGCGGGAGCACCTCGCGGCGGACGTACTCATCCACGCTTTCCTTCAGCGGCACGGTCTCGGTGTCTCGCAACTCCGGGTCGGGCTCCGGCTTCCCATGCCGGTCGCGGCAGATGTCCGCGGTCTCGTCACGTTCGCCCAATGCGCTCGACACGGCCTTCAGTTCCGCGGCGGTCAGCCGCACCCCGTGCGCCCGGTCGATGGCGCGCAGGTCGGCCAGAAACGCCGCGCGATCCCGATACGTCCGCGTCCCGTGCTCGGCGACGAAGGCGGCCAATAGCGCGCGGACCGCGGCCTGCCGGCGTTCGCCGTCCGCGACCTCCGCACGGCGCGCCTTTTCGTTCTTGCGGGTGCTGGTGGCGAGATTGGCGAAGGCACGCTCGGCCTCCAACCGGGCGATACGTTCCGGGGTCGCCGCGAAGTTCAGGCGCAAGGGCCGCTCCACCGTGATCTTGCGGAAGCCGAAGTCCGCGTTGTCGAACACCTTGCCGACCACCCGCTCCCGTTCGACCGGCTGCCCGGCGATCGGATCGTCCTCGCGGAACGGGCGCGTCTCGCCGTCGCGGAAGGCGCCGAAGATGCGCGTCACGTCGCCGATGTGGTCGGGCTCGTCCGCCCGGTCCGCGGGGTCGCCCAGCTTGTGGCGCTTGTTGCCCAGGCTCTTGGGCATCTTGACGAAGAAGCGCCGCGCGTCGATGAGTTGGACCTTGCCCTTGCGCCGCGGTTCCTTGCGGTTGGTCAGCACCCAGAGATAGGTCGCGATGCCGGTGTTGTAGAACAACTGGTCGGGCAGGGCGACGACGGCCTCCAGCCAGTCGTTCTCGATGATCCAGCGCCGGATGTTGCTCTCGCCGCTGCCGGCGTCGCCCGTGAACAGGGGCGAGCCGTTGAACACGATGGCGAGGCGGCTGCCGCCGGCCTCGGGCGCGCGCATTTTCGACAGCATGTGTTGCAGGAACAGCAACGCGCCGTCGTTGATGCGCGGCAGCCCCGCACCGAACCGGCCGGCATAGCCGAGGGACTCGGCCTCGTCCCGAATCGCCTTGCGCTGCTGCTTCCACTCCACGCCGAAGGGCGGGTTGGCCAGCATATAGTCGAAGGTCCACGGCCGGCCCGCGTCGTCGGACCGGAAGGCGTCCGCGGCGAAGGTGTCGCCGAGGTGGACATTGTCCGCGTCCTCGCCCTTGATGAGCATGTCGGACTTGCAGACGGCCCAGGCTTCGTCGTTCCAGTCCTGGCCGAACACGAGGGGCTGGGCGTCGGCGTTGAGGGCGCGGATGTACTGTTCGGCCACGGACAGCATGCCGCCGGTGCCGCAGGCCGGGTCGTAGATGGTCTTGACGACGTGGCTCTTGCGCAGGTCGCGTTCCGGGGCCAGCAGCAGATCGACCATGAGCTTGATGACCTCGCGCGGGGTGAAGTGCTCGCCGGCCTCCTCGTTGGACTGTTCGGCGCCGACGCGGATGAGTTCCTCGAAGACGTAGCCCATCTGCACGTTGTCCACGCGCTCCGGGGACAGATCGACCGCGGCGAAGCGTTTGACCACCTCGTAGAGCAGGTTCTTCTCGGCCATGCGCGCGATCTGCGCGTCGAAGGCGAACCGCTCCATGACGTCGCGCACGTTGGGCGAGAAGCCGGCGACGTAGGCGTTCAGGTTGGGCGCGACGTGGTTTGGGTCGTCCAGCAAGGTCGGCAGGTCGAGCTTGGACAGGTTGTAGAACGGGCGTCCGGTGATCCGGTGCAGGCGGAGTTGGACGACCGCGGACGGTTTGCCCTTCAGCGTGGCGTGTGCGGCGAGGACCTGCGGCTTGGTGCGGGCGAGCAGGCAATCGAAGCGCCGCAGCACCGTCAGCGGGAGGATGACCTTGCGATACTCGTTGCGCTTGTAGGGGCCGCGGAGCAGGTTGCAGATGCTCCAGATGAAGGTCGCGAGTTGGGAGTGGGTATCGGTGCTCACTCTGCGCCGGACCCTACCACGCCCCGGAGCCCACCCCAAGTACGTTGAGCTTGCGATGCCCTGAGCCCGGTTGGTGAGCCTGTCGAACCATGTCGAAGGGTCGAAACGTACCCCGAAGCCACCCCGCCCCTACACCTTTCGACCCTTCGACAAGCTCAGGGCACCGCAAGCTCAGGGTCCTTCCCTGCTTCCCCCCAAGTACATTGAGCCTGTCGAAATGTACCCCGAGATCACCCCCGCCGTCACGCTCTCCCCCATCCTCCGACCTTTCGACCCTTCGACAGGCTCAGGGCACCGCAGGCTCAAGGTCCTCCCCGCCCCCCACGGCGCCAGGCATGGACGCCGCTTCCGCGTCCATCTATAGAACGAGGGCTGCCCCGATGTTCCGAATCCCCCACATGAAAAAAGGCTATCTCTACATCTTGCGGTGCGCCAACGGGCAATACTACACGGGCAGCACCACCGACTTGGCGAAACGCCTCGCCCAACACCATCAGGGGGAAGCCGCGAACTTCACGCGGAGACATCGGCCCGTCGAACTCGTTTACGCCGAGGAATTTGCGGGAATCGAGGAAGCATTTGCGAGAGAAAAGCAGGTGCAGGGATGGAGCCGGCAGAAGAAGGAAGCCTTGATTCGGGGCCGATACGGCACGTTGCCGCGGCTCTCGAAGAGCCAGTCGTTACCGAAGCGGCGCCCCGAACAGTAGAAACGAACACCTAGAGCGCCACCCTCACCGTCGCCCCCCGCCCCCTGACCTTTCGACAAGCTCAAGGTCCTCTCCCGCCTTCCCCCTAAGTACATTGAGCTTGTCGAAATGTACCCCGAGGCCAACACCGCCCTCACGCTCTATCCCCGTCCATTGACCTTTCGACCCTTCGACATGGTTTGACAGGCTCACCAACCAAGCTCAGGGCACCGCAAGCTCAAGGTCCTCTCCCGCCTCCCCCCAAGTACATTGAGCCTGTCGAAATGTACCCCGAAGACACCGCCGCCGGCACGCTCTCCCCCCACCTTTTGACCTTTCGACCCTTAGACATGGTTCGACGGGCTCACCAACCAAGCTCAGGGCACCGCAGGCTCAAGGTCCTTCCCCCCGCCCCTTCCCCACAGATACAGTTGCCGGGACGCCGACACGACAACGAGAAAACGGAGGGACGTAATGGGGAAACTGGACGGCAAAGTGGCGCTCGTGACCGGCGGGGCCAGCGGGATCGGCGCGGCCACGGTTCGCCTGTTCGCCGCGGAGGGTGCGCGGGTCGTGATCGCGGACATGCAGGACGACAAGGGGCAGGAGCTTGCGCGCGAACTGGGCGCGGACGGCGCGTTCGCGTACGTCAACGTGACGCTGGAGGCCGAGGTCGAGGCTGCGGTCGAGACGGCCGTGGCTCGCTGGGGGCGGCTGGACTGCGTCTTCAATAACGCGGGCTTCGGCGGGGCACTGGGGCCGATCGAGAGCACCAGCGTGGAAGAATACGACATGACGTTCGACGTGCTGCTCAAGGGGGTTTTCCTGGGCATCAAGCACGCGGCGCCGGTCATGAAACGGCAGCGTTCCGGCAGCATCCTCAGCACCGCCAGCGTGGCGGGGGTGGAGGCCGGGGTGGGGCCGCATCTGTACAGCGTGGCCAAGGCCGGGGTGATCCATCTGACCAAGTCGGTCGCTTTGGAACTCGGCGAGTACGGCATCCGGGTGAATTGCATCTGCCCGGGCGCCATCGTGACGCCGCTGGCGGTGGGCCGGCCGGCTCCGACCGAGAAACAGGTGGAGGGGCTGCGGCGCGGGGCCGCGGACATGCACGCCCTGGGCCGCGTCGGCGAGCCGGAGGAAATCGCACGCGCGGCCCTGTGGCTGGCGAGCGACGACGCGAGTTTCGTCACGGGGCAGGCGTTGGCCGTGGACGGCGGCATCACCGCGGGCCGGCCGTGGCGCACCATGCCGGAGTTTCAGCGCACGGCGCATCCCATTCGGATGTATCGGGTGCCGGGAAAGAGGGGGGAGGAAGGTCCCTGAGCTTGTCGAAGGGCCGGGGGTGGGGGTGACTTCGGGGTGCGTTTCGATGTTTCGACAAGCTCAACACATCGCAGGCTCAACGAACTTGGGGGGAGGACGGGGAAGGTCCTTGAGCTTGCGGTGCCCTGAGCTTGGTTGGTGAGCCTGTCGAACCATGTCGAAGGGTCGAAAGGCCGGGGGCGGGGGGCGGGCGTTGACTTTGGATAGGGCTTCTGATTGCAGGGATGCTTGTCGTTGCGAGGAGGTCGGCGTGGCAGAGGCGCAAATCTGGATGGACGGGAAACTCGTGCCGTGGAACGAGGCGACCGTCCACGTGCTCACTCATACGCTCCATTATGGCGTGGGCACCTTCGAAGGCATCCGCTGTTATGCCGACGCCGAGGGCCGATCCGCGGTGTTCCGATTGCCCGAGCATGTCGAGCGGCTGTTCGACTCGGCCCATATCCTGGGGCTCGAGATTCCGTTTTCGCACGACGACATCGTAAGCGCCTGCCTGGAGGCGGTGCGCGCCAACGACCTCGAGGAATGCTACATCCGGCCGCTCGTCTTCGTGGGCGAGGGCGACCGCGGGCTGCATGCGCGTACCAATCCGATCCGCGTGTCGATCGCGGCCTGGGCGTGGGGCGCGTATCTCGGAGAAGAAGGGCTGCTCAAAGGCATCCGGGTCAGGACCTCGTCGTTCCAGCGTTTCCACGTCAACACGCTGATGACCAAGGCCAAGGCGGTCGGCACCTATCTCAACTCGATTCTGGCCGGTCAGGAAGTCTGGGCGCTCGGCTACGACGAGGCGCTGCTGCTGGATACCGACGGCTACGTGGCCGAAGGCCCGGGCGAGAACATCTTCGTGGTGCGCCGCGGGACGGTCAAAACGCCGCCGGTGTCGTCGTCGCTACTGCCGGGCATCACGCGCGATACCGCGCTGACCCTGCTGCGCGAGATGGACGCGCCCCTGGTCGAGGAACGGATCACGCGCGACGAGGTGTATCTGGCGGACGAGGTTTTCTTTACCGGTACGGCCGCGGAGGTCACGCCCATCCGCGAGGTGGACGACCGCAAAATCCGGGGCGAGACCCCCGGCCCGCTGACCCGCCAACTCAAAGCGCGCTTCGACGCCGTCATCAAAGGCACCGACCCCAAGCATCGGGACTGGCTGACCTACGTGTAGCCGCGGGTCGGCCCGACACGAACGCCGGGGCGCGCTCCACGCGGGTTCGGGCCGACAGACCCGACGGCTGGCCCGCCGTTCTCCCGTAACCCCGCCGTGCCGCCCGGCTCCATGTCATCGCTTCGCAGCCTGTGGTTCGAACCCCGTCATCTCCTCCGCGGGACGGGGAAGGAACGGTACGGAGCCGATTCCCCGTCCGTCCCGGCCGCACTCGACGCCCTGCCCGCGGTCGCGCGCGAGACGATTCTGGCCGCGGGTGACCGCTTGGCCGGCGTCTCGCTGACGCTGGCGCAAGGATATTGCCGGAGCGCGCCCGCGGCGTGGCACGCGTTCGGCGCCCGCGATTTCGCGCGCTGGGTCGCGGTGGGCGAGCGACTTGCCGTGCAGGAGCCGGTTTCACGCGACGGGGCCGCGGCGTATTTCGCCGTTCCTCCCGAGGAAGTGGCGCGGGTCGGACTCGACGACGCCGCGGCGTGGGGGGAAATCGGCCGTGAACTATCGGGCGTGTCGCGCCGGCTCGGCTCACAGTTCCTCGCCACCTCGGCCCCACTGCTGGCACGGCTGCCCGAGCCGCTGGTGCCGCGGCTGCACGCCTGGGCGGAGCACGGCCGCGGCCTGCTGTCCAGGGAAGGCTGGAAGGGCGAGTTTCTGGCGGTCGCGTATTTCGCCGCGGCCCCCGCGGCCCTGCCCGTGTTGAGCGCGGACGAAATGGCGGCCTGGGCGGCGCTGGGCGTGCTGGTGCAGAACGCCGCGGGCCGCGGCGGACGCTGGGAGTTCTACGCCCGCCTGCCCGACGGCTATGCCGACCTGGACACCGACCTGCGCCGGAGCTTGCTGGGCGCCTGCCGCATCGCGGCTCACGACGCGCCCGCGGCCGCGGAAGCCGTGTTCCGCAGCCTGCCGGGCGTGTTGGCCGGGCTGGACTCGGCGTTGCGGGCGTTCGTCTTCTCGCTCCTGGAACCGGTCGTTCGGACCGACCCGGCAACGTTGCCCGGCTTGTGTCCACTCATCGGGCCGTGTCTGCGCGCGGTCGGGATCGACCGGCGGCCCGCGTTGCGCGAGGCGCTCGTCCGCTTGGCACAGGATTTCGCCCCGGGCGTGCCGCCGGCGCTGCGCAGTCTGCCGCGCGCGTTCGAGGACGCGGGCGAAGCGCACCTGCGCGACTGGATCGCGACGGGCCGCGACATCGGCCGGGCCAACCGGGACGCCGGCGTGGCGTATTTCGCCCTGGAGTCGCGCACCAGCTTGCGCGTGCTGCACCGCGACGGCACGGGCGTGGACCTGGAAGCCGTCGAACAGGTGTTGCGCAAGTACATTCACATGGTGTCGGGCGCGGCGGCCGGCATTCAGCGCCAGGAGTTCTTTTCCTATCCGCCGAGTCTGGAGGCATCCGCGGACGGCGCGCCCGCGGGCGACGCCGTGCCCTTGCCGGCACGCATCGATCTGTGTCCGACCTATGAAGACAACTTTCGGCTGTTGCGCGTGCTCGCCGTGTTACAGGCCGGCCGGCGCGAATTCGGCACGTATGCGTTTCGCGCCGGCACCGTCTGGCCGCGGCTTTCTCCCACGGTGCAGCGGCTCGTGGACGCGCCGCCGGCACCGGCTCACGGCCTGCCCGCCTTCTTCACGTGCTTCGCGCATCCCGAGGCGGTCGAAGCGCTGTTCCTCTTGGCCGAGACGCGCCGCGTCGCCCACCGACTGCGCGGCGCGTATCCCGGACTGCGCCGCGATCTGGACTGGCTGGACGGCCTGACGCTGCCCTCGCTGCTGCCCGAAGCCCTGCGCCGCGTGTTCGCGGGTATCGTGCCGCCCAACGGAACCCGCGCCCCGGGCCGGGAGGCGAACGGGGATTCGGTGTACGACTCGGCTTGTTGGGCGGCCGAAACCTACGCGCGCATCCTGTCCGCGCTGGTCCGGGTCCGACCGGAAGAGCAGGACCCGTCCGCGTTCGAGGCGGCCCTGTTCGAGAAAATGACGGGCGACGCCCTGCTCGATCCCGCGCCCGATGACGACACCGAACCGCCGTCTCCGGCGCCCGACCTGCCTGCCCTGGAATTGGAGCAGGAGGAGGGCGAAGACGCCGGCGGCGCCCCGCTGTCGCCCGAGGAACTCGAGGCGCTGATCGAAGCCGGCGTCGATCTGCACCTTCGGCAGGGCACGTCCGACACGCCGTCCCCGCAAGGGCTGTACGTCACCGACCTCGACGGCAAGTTGCCGGTCGGCGTGGCCGCGCAAGTCGATCCGGACGCGCCGCCGCCGGATACCGTCGTCAGCGCCCGGCGTGTCCGTGCCAACGGAGAAGCCGTGACGTATTGCTACGACGAGTGGGATTATCTGATCGCCGACTATCGCACGCGCTGGTGCCGGCTGCACGAAATCACCCTGGGCGGCGACGCGGGCGAGTTCTTCGCCCGGACGCTGGGCGACTACGCCACGCTCACGCCGGCCATCAAGGCCGAGTTCCAGCGCATTCGGCCCGAGCAGTACCGCCGCGTGCGCGGCCTGGAAGACGGCGAGGATTTCGATCTCAATGCGGTCGTCACCGCGGCGAGTGACCGGCGGGCGCGCGTGCCGCCGTCGTCCAAGCTGTACACGACCCGCCGGCAGACCGAGCGCGACGTCGCTGCGCTGTTCCTGTTGGACATGAGCGCCTCGACCGACGAGCCGGTGGAGCCGGTCGTCCCCCCGGCCCGCGACGACGAAGCGGACGACTGGCCCGCGGCCTCGAAGCTGCCCCCCGTCCCGCAGCCTCCACCGCGGCGCATCATCGACGTCACCAAGGAAGCCCTCGTCCTGATGGCCGAAGCGTTGGAGGAGATCGGCGACGCGTACGCGGTGTACGGCTTTTCCGGTCAGGGCCGCGACAACGTCGAGTTCTACCACGTCAAGGCGTTCACCGAGCCGCTGTCGCCGACCGTGCAGGGCCGCATCGGCGCCATCAAGCCCAAGCGGTCCACGCGCATGGGGCCGGCCATTCGCCACGCGCTGGAAAAGCTGAAAGACGTGGCCTGTCGCGTCAAGCTGCTCGTGCTGCTCAGCGACGGTTTTCCGCAGGACCTCGACTACGGCAGCGACCGCCGCTCCACCACGTACGGCATTCAGGACACGATGATGGCGCTGCGCGAAGCCGACCGGGCGGGCATCCTGACCTTCTGCCTGACGGTCGATAAGGCCGGCCACGACTATCTGCGCGAGATGTGTGCGCCGTCCCGCTACCTGGTGCTGGAAGACGTGACGTCCCTTCCCACGGAATTACCGAAAGTATATCAACGCTCCATCCGTCCCTGGCAGCAGACCTGACGCCCCGAAAAGGAACGCGAAGAAACCCGGTGCGCTTCGATAATCCGGCACTCGTTTCACCCACCCCAAGTTTGTTGAGCTTGCGGTGCCTTGATCTCGTCGAAAGGTCGAAGCATTGAGGACCAAGGGTCGAATCGTGTCGAAGGGGTGAAGGCATGGGGGTGAGGTGACTTCGGGGTTCGTTTCGACAAGCTCAACGAACTGAGGGGGGAGGCGGGAAGGTCCTTGAGCCTGTCGAAAGGCCGGGGGCGGGGGGCAGAGTGTGAGAGCGGTAATCCCCTCGGAGCTCGTTTCGATCCTTCAACCGTTCGACCTTTCGACGAGATCAAGGCACCGCAAGCTCAGGGACCGATCTCAAGGTACGCGGGCTCAGGGACGACCCCCGACGGAAATGATCCCCGAGATTGCTATCAGCCACCCGTCACCGAACCCACGGAGGACCACATGCAGATTCGGAACAGCGTCGCCCTCGTCACCGGCGGAGGCTCCGGCCTCGGCGAAGCGACCGCGCGGGAACTGTCGGCGAGAGGCGCGCACGTAGCCATACTCGACCTGAGTAAGTCCCCGGGCCCCGCCGTGGCAGAAGAACTGGGCGGCAACGCCGGCTTCTTCGAGGCGGACGTGACCGATGACGACCGACTCGCCGCGGCAGTCGCCGCGGCGGCCGACCGGTTCGGCGCGATCCACGTCGCCATCAACTGCGCCGGCATCGCGACCGCGGGCCGGACGCTGGGCAAAGGCAGCCAGCCGTTGGACATGCGGCCGTTTCGGAAGACCATCGAGGTCAACCTGATCGGCACGTTCAACGTGATCCGGCTGGCCGCGGCGCGCATGGCCGGCAACGCCCCGACCGCGGACGGCGAACGCGGCGTGATCGTCAACACCGCGTCCGTGGCGGCCTTCGACGGCCAGATCGGGCAGGCCGCGTATGCCGCGTCCAAGGGCGGCGTCGTCGGCCTGACCCTGCCGATTGCGCGCGACCTGTCGCGCGACGGCATCCGTTGCTGCACGATTGCGCCCGGCATCTTCGAGACGCCGATGCTGATGGGCCTGCCCGAACCGGCCCGCAAGGCGCTGGGCGCCAGCATCCCCTTTCCGCAGCGGCTGGGCCGGCCTGCGGAATATGCGGCGCTGGCCTGCCAGATCGTGGAAAACACGATGTTGAACGGCGAGACCATCCGGCTCGACGGCGCGATTCGTATGGCGCCCAAATAATCCGTGGCCTACCAGCGCAAGGACGCCTTCTACAAGAAAGCCAAGGCCGCGGGGTATCGTTCGCGCGCGGCCTACAAGCTGTTGGAACGCAACCGGGCGTGGCGCTTCGTGCGGCGCGGCGGCCGGGTGATCGACCTGGGGGCGTGGCCCGGCGGCTGGCTGCAAGTCGCGTCCGCGGCGGTCGGCCCGAGCGGCCGGGTGGTCGGCATCGACTTGGTCCGACTGGACCCGCTGCCCGAAGCCAACGTGCACCTGATCCACGGCGATGCGAACGACCCCTCCCGTCAACGGGAGATGTTGAACGTGCTGGGCGGCCCCGCGGACGTGGTGCTGTCGGACATGGCGCCCAAGCTGAGCGGCGTGCGTGAAACGGACGAGGCGCGGGCGGCCGAGCTGAGTCGGCTGGCGCTGCACAGTTGTGCGCGGCTGCTCGAACCGGGCGGTGCGCTCTTCCTCAAGACGTTCATGAACGCCGAACGGCAAGCCTTCGTCGCCGAACTGCGGGCGGCGTTCGAGAAAGTACAAACCACACGCCCCGAGGCCACACGCAAGGGTTCGGCCGAGATTTACGTCCTGGCTGGGGGCTACAGAGGGGAATTGCGTACAAGATGATCCTAGGGGTCAAAGAGCCGGGGGTGCGGAGGTCGGGGTAGCATCGAGGTTCGTCTCGACCTTTCGGTAGACTCAACGAACTGAGGGGAGAGGCGGGGAAGGTCCTTGAGCTTGCGGTGCCTTGAGCTTGTCGAAAGGTCGGAAGGTCGGGGGGCGGGGGTAGAGCGTGAGAGCGGGAGTCCCCTCGGGGTTCGTTTCGACAGGCTCAACGAACTTAGGGGGGAGGCGGGGAAGGACCTTGAGCCTGCGGTGCCTTGAGCTTGTCGAAAGGTCGAAAGGCCGGGGGCGGGGGACAGAAGCCGCCGCGGCGCAGAATTGACAAGCCGCGCTCCGGCTTCCTACAATCCGCCTCCTATTCGCCTGGAATCCGCCCTGCTGGAAGTCCGTATATAAACTTCCAACCTACTAACCCCTCGTCACTCGCCACTCTCCTCCCCCCGGAGTCCCGCATGACCAGGACGCTCCTGACCCTTTCGCACCTGTACGGCAGCGGCGGCAGCCTGATCGTCCGCGCCCTCGGCCAGCGGCTGGGGTGGACCGTCTGGGAGAAGGAAATCGTCCGGCGCATCGCGTCGCAGTACCAAGTGTCGGAAGAATACATCGAGGCCAAGGACGAGCGTGTCGACTCGTTCATCGAGCGGATGGTCGGGCTGTTCGGCCTGGGCGGCTTCGAGTCGGCGTACGACATTCCGGCGCCGCTGTGGCTGAACGACGCCCAACTCGTGCGCATGACGAAGACCATCGTCGAAGACGTGGCCGAACGGGGCCGCGCCATTTTCGTGGGCCGCGGCGGGAACCGCATCCTGGAAGGCCGCGCCGACTGTCTGCACGTCTTCGTGCAGGCGCCGCTGGAGGTTCGCATTGCGCGCGTCCGGCAGCTCGAAGGGTTGGATCGAGACGCGGCCCGGCAACGCATCGAGGGGATGGACAAGTTGCGTGCCGATTACGTGCAGACCTTCTACCACGACGACTGGCGCGACCCGACGCACTACAACCTGGTGATCGACTCCAGCCGGTGGGGTGACGCCGGCGCGGTCGATCTGATTCTGCGGGCGCTGGATTCCGCGGCCTGAACCCGGGGCCTGTGGCTGCGGGTGACCTGGGGGTTGGTTTCGGTCCTTAGACAAGCCCGACGAACCTGGGGTGGGAGGGGGGAGGACCTTGAGCCTGCGGTGCCCTGAGCTTGTCGAAGGGTCGAAAGGTCGCAGGGGTGGGGAACAGAAGCGAAGGTTGATGTCGCCTCGGGGTTCGTTTCGACAGGCTCAACGAACTTGTGGGAGGGAAACGACGAGGAAGAAACGGGCGCCGATGAATCGATCTGCCTGGAAAACGTGGCCATGGAGGCTGCTGGTCGGCCTCGGCATAGGGCTTACGCTGAACGGTGCGGGCCGTGCCGAAGCAGACGGTGAGCACGAAACGTCAGCAGCCCGGCCGCTGACGGTGGACGAGGCAGTCGCCATCGCGCTCGAACGGCACCCCGCGTTGCGCGTCGGGCGGGCCGAGGTGGACGCCGCGGAGTATCGGGTCCGGCAGCGCATCGCCGACTATCTGCCGGGCGGCGGCTACACCTATCGGCTGACGCACCAGCAACGGTCGATCAGCGCGGCGCTGGGCGGTGCCCAGCAACGCCGCACGCTGACCTCCACGTTCGATTACCACGCCACGAACGTGTCGCTGCGCCAGTTGTTGTTCGACTTCGGGCGTACGCTGGACGGCATTCGTGCGGCGTCCGCCGCGGCACAGGCCAGCCGCTTCGATCTCGACGCGCGGCGCGCCGAGGTGACGTTCAACGCCAAGCGCGCGTTCTACGGTCTGCTGTCCGCACAGCGGCTGCTGCACGTCGCGGACGAGACGCACGCACGTTTTCAAAAGCATCTGGACCGGGCCGCGGCGCGCGTCGAGATCGGCTTGGCGCCGCGCTTCGACGTCACCCAATCCCGGGTGCAGCTTGCCAACGCCGAACTCGACCGGCTGACCGCGGCCAACAACGTCGCCCTCGCCCGCGAGACCCTGCGCGCGGCCTTGGGACTCGACGAGCCGCTCGCCTACGCCCCACTCGACGGCCCAGAGTCCGACCTTCCTACGGTGGACGCCGCGGCGGTCGTGGAAACCGCGTACACCACGCGGCCCGAATTGCGCAGCGCCGCGGCACAACGACAGGCCGCAGCCTATCGCGTGGCGGCGCTCACCAAACGCTACCTGCCGTCGGTGTCGGGTGACGCCCGCTACGACTGGACCGGGCGGGCGCATCCCTTGCAGCCAGGCTGGGTGTTGGGGGTGACGCTGAGCGTGCCGCTGTTCGACGGTATTCGGACCCATGCCGAAGTCGGCGAGGCGCGGGCCGATCTGCGCCGGCGCGAGGCGGCCCTGGAGGAACTGCGCCGGCAGGTCGCGCTGGAGGTGCGCCGCGGCGTGCTGGACCTTCGCCGGACCGCGGAGCAATTGCACGCGAGTCGCGCGGTCGAAACGCAGGCGGCGGAGAATCTGGAACTGGCCGAAGGCCGCTACGCCGCGGGAGTGGGCACCGTCCTGGAACTGGTCGATGCCCAAGTGTCGCTGACTTCGGCACGGGCCGGCACGGTACAGGCGCGCTACGCGCTGAAGACCGCGCAGGCCGATCTGGAACGCGCAATCGGCGCGCGTCTCGATTAGGCCGCCCGGCTCGGAACAGGAAGCCGTATGCGCCTGCGTCGCGGTTCGCTGCTGTTCCTGCTGGTGGGCGGCGGTCTGGCCCTTGCGGCCTGGGGCTATACCGGTCGCGGGGAGTCGCGGCCGGACTATTTCACGCGACCCGTCGAACGCGGGGTGCTGGAGCAGCAGGTCAGCGCCACGGGGACCGTCAACCCGGTCGAGAGCGTGGAAGTCGGCACGTACGTGTCCGGGCCGGTCCAGGAGATCTTCGTCGATTACAATTCGCCCGTCCGCCGCGGGCAGACGGTCGCCCGCATCGATCCGCGGACGTTCGCCGTCAAGGTTCGCCAGCGCGAGGCCGACGTGCGCACCGCGCGTGCCCGGGTCGAAAAGGATCAAGCCGACGCCACGTTCACAGAAGCGGTGCTCAAGCGGACCAGGGAGTTGTTCGAGCGCGACCTGATCGCCGCCCAGGACGTGGAGGCGGCGGAACGCGATTACGCTCAGGCGCGCGCCCAACTCGAACTGGACCGCGCCAAGCTCGCACAGCAGCGCGCGGCCCTCGAAGAGGCGCGCGTCAACCTCGGCTATACCGACATCGTGTCGCCGGTCGACGGCATCGTGGTCTCGCGCAACGTCAACGTCGGCCAGACCGTGGCCGCCAGCTTCCAGACCCCGGTCCTGTTTCTGATCGCCCAGGACCTGACCAAGATGCAGGTCAACGCCGCGGTCAGCGAGGCCGACATCGGTATGGTGCAAGAGGGGCAGCCGGCGGTGTTCACGGTCGATGCTTACGCGGGCCGCGAGTTCCGGGGGCGGGTCAGCCAAGTCCGCAACGCGCCCCAGACTTTGCAGAACGTCGTGACCTACGACGTCGTCATCACGGTCGAGAACGCGGATTTGGCTCTCAAGCCGGGCATGACCGCCAACGTCTCCATCGTCAGTGCCCGGCGCGACGACGTACTGAAAGTCCCGCTGCTGGCGCTGCGTTTTCAACCACCCGGCGAGGCCCTTCCGTCCGCAACCGGCACGGACGATGCCGACGAAGCCGAGGCTCGCCTCTGGCTCGCCCGCGGGCAGGCGACCCTCGAACCGGTGCGGATTCGGATCGGGATTGCGGACGAGATCGACGTCGAAGTCGCCGCGGTGCTGGACGGCTCCCTGCAAGCGGGAGAGCGGGTGGCGGTCGGCGTGCGGCGCGACGCCGCGGACGGGGCCAACCCCACGCTGCCAGGCTTCGGCATGCGTTGGCGGCGCACGCAGACGAAGAAGAACTAGCCGCTTGTGGACGCCCTGTTGGCGGTCGAGCGCCTCACCAAGGTCTATCGGCTCGGGGAGGTCGAAGTGCACGCCCTGCGCGGCGTGTCCCTGTCCGTTGCGCGCGGGCAGTTCGTCGCGATCATGGGTGCGTCGGGGTCGGGCAAATCCACGTTCCTCAACATCATGGGCTGTCTGGACCGCCCGACTTCCGGCCGCTACCGGCTCGACGGCGCGGACGTCGCCACGCTGACGCCGGACCAGCGTGCCGAGTTGCGTAACCGGAATCTCGGCTTCGTCTTCCAGAACTTCAACCTGCTGGCCCGCACGAGCGCCATCGAAAACGTCGAACTGCCCCTGGTGTACGCCGCGGTTCCGACCAGGGAACGTCGGCGCCGCGCCGCGGCCGCCCTCCACGCCGTCGGCCTCGCCGGCCGCGAGCGGCATCATCCGAGCCAACTCTCCGGCGGCCAGCAGCAGCGCGTGGCGATCGCCCGTGCGCTGGTCAACGGTCCGACCGTCATTCTGGCCGACGAGCCGACCGGCAACCTGGACAGCGTCGCCAGCGCCGAACTCATGGCTTTGTTCGGCCGGTTGCACGGGCGGGGCATGACCATCCTGCTCGTCACCCACGAAGCGGAACTGGCCCGGCACGCCGAGCGCCGCGTCGTCTTCCGCGACGGCCGCGTCGAGTCCGACGAGAGGCTCGGCCCGTAAGCCCCTCTTCCTAGCCCTCCCCCACAGAGGGGGAAGGGAATGATTTGCCGGAACGCCTTCATACGCCCTCTCCCCTCGTGGGAGAGGGTTGGGGAGAGGGGGAGAGACGCGTATGCTTGCACCCTCAGATGAACAAGGGGATTCCACACAAGATGATCCGAGATTTTCCCCGACCTCTCCGACCCTTCGACAAGCTCAGGGGGGCCAGCCCGTCGAGCTTGTCGAAGCGGGCGCGGGATCATCTCGCACGGAATTCCGATTAGAAAAAAGTAGCCTTCACTTCTTACGGAGATCATCCGAAGTTCGGGGAGTAACGCCATGAACGCGGTCCGCGATTTTCTTCAGCCGGACGACGACCTGTTGTGCGCGCCGGTCTTGTCCCGAATCGCCGCGCAGGCGGCCGAGGCCGACCGGACGCGCAGCGTCGCTCCCGAGGTGATCGCCGCCATCAAGCAGACCGACCTGATCCGCGCCTCGGCCACGCGCGACATCGGCGGGGTGGAGGCGAGCGTCGGCCAGATGGCGCGCGAACTCGAAGCCATTGCCGGCGCGTGTGCCTCGACCGCGTGGTGCGTGTGGAACCATCTGTGCGTCTTTCACCTCATGTGCGGACAACTCGGCCCCGCGGGGCGAAGCGTGCTGGAACACGTCGTGCGGGAGCGCGAATGGGTCAGTTTCCCGGCCGGGGCCGGCACCTCCGTCCACGGCAGGCTCGACGGCGACCGAGTGATCCTGAACGGCCGCGCCGCGTTCGCGTCCGGGGCGCGCTACGGCGATTGGGCCTGCTGCCTGTTCGCCCTGGAGCAGGAAGACGCTCGGCCCGATGCGCCGCCGATGATCCGTTTCACCGTGGTGCGGACCGATGCCCCGGGCGTCAGCATCGATCCGACGTGGCTGTCGATGAGCCTGCGCGCGTCGGCGACCGACCACGTACATTACGACGATGCAGTCGTCCCGGCGTCGTTGATCCGCACGCTTCCGGTCGATTTCCGCGTGGGGTTCCGTGACCCCGAGCGGCCGATGATCGCCGGCCGTTACCGCGAGGACTGGTCCGCGTTGTCCGACCTGTGGCTGGGCGCCCAGGCCGTCGGTGTGGCGTCTGCAGCGCTGGACGAGGCGTGCGCCCAACTCCGCGACCGCGTGGCCATCTTCGGCGTCAGGGTTGCGGAGCGGCCCGCGGTCCAACTTCACCTGGGGCAGGCCACGGCGTCGCTGGCGTCCGCCCGCGCCGCGGTCCGCGCAGGCTGCGCCGAGACCGACGCGCGCATCGAAGCGGATGTCATTCCGACCGAGGCGGACTATCTGCGCCAACTCGGCTACAGCACCACCGCGCTCCGGCTGTGCGACGAGGTCATGCGCCTGCTGCTGCGCGTCCAGGGCGGCAACGGCTTGCGCGAGGGCGGTTCGTTCGAGCGCCGCTACCGCGACTTCCAGGCCATGCCGCTGCACATCAACGCCCACCCGGACCGCGTCTTCGAGCTGATGGGCAAATACGTCCTGGGCGTAAAGAACGACGCGCCGTTTCAGTAGCGCGCGTCACAGCGTCAGCGTGAAGTCTTCGACGAGGAGGCCCGGCAGGCAGCGGCTGCCGGTCGAGCGGCCGTGGTAGGTGTCCGAGTCGAGGATGTAGTTACGCTGCGCGGTCAGTCCGATCAGATTCGTGCCGAGCAGGCGGTAGAGCGATTCGTCGAAACGCATCGCCGACAGCGGTGCCCGGATCTCTCCATCCTCTACCCAGAACGTGGCGAATCGCGTCATGCCGGTCAGACGGCAGGCGGCGCGGTCCGAAAAGTTGAGATACCAGACGTTGTTGACGTACAGGCCGGTGCCGAGTCGGGCCAGGACGTCGGCCCGGTCCAGATCGCCCGGCGCCATGTCGATGGACTCCGCATCCTCCCAACGCGCCGCGCCGTTGGTCTCCACGCCGTACTCTCGAGCTGAACGTGGAGACACCAGCGGGTCGGCCAGCCGTCCGCAGTCGAGCAGACACACCCGGGCGGGCTTGCGGAAGCCGTCTTCCTGAAAGTCGGGGGCCACGCCGTCGCGCGTGTTTTCGACGAAGGTGACGCCGGGATGCAGCCGCGCGTCCTCCTGCACCATTCTGATCAGCGGCGTGTGCGCGGTGCGCTGTTGCTTGAGGCTGAAGCCGCCCCAGTTCAACATCTCCACGATGTCTGCGACCGCGGCGGGCGCCAGGTAGGCGCGGTAGCGGCCGGGCGCAATCGTCTTGACCGGCCTGTCGAGGACGGCGAGTTGGTGGGCTGCCGTATCGACCGTGCGCTGAAACGCCGGCAGGTCCCACACGAAGCCGGCGTGCGTGGCTTTCACCGCACGGTCGCCCGCGGCGTAGAAGCTCCAGTCCACGTGGTAGGTGTGGCTGGAGAACCAGTTGCGCTGGCCGAAGGAGTTGGCGAACCCGGCGTGAATTCCGCCCGCGGCGTACACGCCGACCAGGTCGCGCCCGCGGCCGGCGTCGAGAACCGCCTCGACGATGGCGCCGCGCTCCTCGGGCAGCCGGTTGCGACCGCGTTGCTCGCTGGAACGGACGTCGGTGGCATACGACAGATACGGGTCTTCGGGGAGTTGTGAAATCCGGCTGCGCAAACGGTCGAGCAGGCTGGCGACGCGTGTACGGTCCACGTCGAAATCGCCGCACAGCGTGAGGTCGCCCGCGGCATGCCTCGGTCCGTCGATCAGTTTCAATTCCAGGTCTCTCTGCACGACCGACCCGGCTTGGCGCACCGCACTGCGGTTGAAACGGACGAAGTCGGAATCCTCGGCCGTGAAGGAGCACAGCAGGTCCTCGCGGCCGGTCAGGGCGGCGACAGCGCAATCGGCCAGCCGGGAGAAATACTCCTGCACCGTTCACTCTCCGCCGAAGACTTCGACGTCCGCAAACACGCACGCGGGCGCGGCGTGGCCCACGCGCGCGACTTGGTTGGGCTCGCCTTTGCCGCAGAACGGAGTGCCGAGGACTTCGAGGCTGTCCGCGGTGCCGACGCCCGTCAGGTTGCGCCAGAACGTGGCGGAGACGCCGCGATAGTTGGGCTTCTTCACGACCGTGGTGAGCCGGCCGTCTTCGATGAGCCTGCCCCATTCGCAGCCGAACTGGAATTTGTTACGCGCGTCGTCGATGGACCACGAGCAGTTGGTGCGCAGGTACACGCCGCGCTCGATGCCGGCGACCAGGGCCGCGAAGTCGGACCTGCCCGGCTCCAGATTGAGGTTGGCCATGCGGTCGATGGGCGGCCGGTTCCACGACGCAGCACGCGCCGCGGCCACTCCGGACAACCCCGACCGCGCCTGCGACAGCGTGCCGCCCAGACCGCGCAGCAGCAGGCCGTCGCGGATGAGATATTCTTTACGTGCGGACGCGCCCTCGTCGTCGAACCGATAGCTGGCGTACTGCTCGGGCCGCGACGGGTCGAACGTGACGTTCAACAATGCCGAGCCGTAGCGGTACGAACCGAACATGTCCGGGGTGACGAAGCTGGTGCCGGCGTAGTTGCGTTCGTCGCCCAGGATGCGGTCGAGTTCGAGCGGGTGGCCGACGGACTCGTGCAACTGGAGGATCATCTGGTCGGGCGCGAGCAGCACGGCACGGCGGTCGGTCGGGCAGTCGGGTGCGATCAACAGTTCCACGGCCTCGGCGCTGAGCCGCGGCGCCGCCTCGAAGAACCCGGTCTGTTCCAACACCTCCAAACCGCCCTGCCGGCAACAGCCGCGCCCGCCGAAGGTGCGCGTCTGCGTCTCGGTGCCGGCGTTGGCCGTGGCGCTCAATATCGGGACCGTGCACGCGATGTGCTGCCGGACGTCCCCGCCCGCGTTGGTGACGTAGTGCGTCTCCGTACAGGTGTGCCAGAGCGCCGCCTCCCAATCCACGATCCGGTCGTCGCGCTTGAGCCGGGCGCTCTCGGTGCGCAGCAGGTCGAGCTTGTCGGACAGCGGCAGCGCGTCCCACGGCTCGGCGACGGGCGTTTCGTAATCGCCCTGCGGATGCGGAAACGCGACCCGCGAAAAATCGACCAGACTCCGACGCGCGGTACGCCGTGCCCACGCCGTGGCGCATTCTCCCGCCTGCCGCAACCCGGCCTCGGTCACGTCACTCGTCCCCGCGTACCCGAGGCCGCCGCGGTGGACGACCGTCACCATCGCGCCCAGGTCGTCGTGGCTGCCGACCGGCTCGGCCACGTTTTGCCGGACCGACAACGACTCCGAGCGTTCGTGCACGACGCGTAGCGACCAGAAATCGGCCGCCGGCTGCACGCGCCGGAACCGCGCAACGATCTGCGCGTGGGGTGGTTCCATCAGGCAGCAGTCTCGGCCCGCTCGCCCACGGAATCCATCGCTTCGCCGCCGTCTTTTTCCGTGCTCAGGATGACGCGGTGAATCTCCAGCACGTTGGAGCCGGCGAACATCTCCGCGGGCGGACGGTTGCTGTGCGCGATGCGGAAGGATTCGCTGTTGGTCCAATCCCAGAACGCCTGCTCGCTCTCCCAGTACGTCTGGACGAGATAAAAGCCTTGCTCGGGCTTCTCCTCCCACTCGCCGGTCTGGTGGTCGAACCGGCGCTGGACCGGTCGCATGACCAGATTCTTGACGAATCCCGGAGCGCGGTCGATCAGATGCGCCCGGTTGCGGAACCGATCCTCGAACGCTTCCTCGTGGCCTTCCGCCACCGGAATCCGGTTAGTCACGACGAACATAGCGTTTCCTCCTCGTGGGCCGACGCTGATTCGGGCGCCGCGGGTGCGCAGTGTAGAAGACGGACGAAACGGATGGAAGCGCCACGGAGAGGCGGGGTCCCGGTCTGAGTTTCACGCCGTCATCTGTTGCGTGTAGAAGATGCCCCCACGTTATCCTCGGAGGGGCGAAAAATCTTTCGCCCCTCCGCTGTCATTCATTGTGGAGGAGCAGGCCCTTATGGTCCCTGAGCCTGCGGTGTCTTGAGCCTGTCGAAAGGTCGAAGGGTGTCAAGGCCGGAGGGGGTTGCCCCTACACCGGGGGCCAAGGTTCGGCAAGGGAGAAGTGTGAAGCCGAGACCTCACCCGGCGGCGCTTGCGCTTTCCGCGAAAAAGCCATACAGTCCCGCGCGTAGGCAAGAGCGTTGCAGACCGGAACGGGTCTGCTGGTTGTGAGTGGGTTCGCGAGATTTCATGCCCTGGGGACCTCTCATGTGGTTCCCGGGGCATTCATGTGTCAGGAGGTCCTTTCGCGATGAAACTCTTTGTCGGCAACCTTCCCTTCAGTACGACCCAGGAAGAACTCGAGCAGCTGTTCGGCGAATCGGGCGCGGTTTCCTCGGTCAGCATCATCACCGACCGGTTTTCCGGCAAATCGCGGGGCTTCGGCTTCGTCGAGATGGACAACCAGGACGAGGCGCAGGCCGCCATCGAGCGCCTGAACGGCAGCGACCTGCAAGGCCGGCCGTTGACCGTCAACGAAGCCCGCCCGCAGCGCGACCGCCCCCGCGGCCCGCGCCGCGACGACCGCAACTGGTAGCCGCCGGCGCCCTTCTCCAAGGCCGGGGGCCTTCCATGACCCCCGGCCTTCTTCGACCCTCCCTCCTCCCAATTGCCGGCTGGCCCGGCTCTTCACAAACCCCCTGTCCCAATAGGCCGCTCGGAGGGCGCCCATTATCTCGTCCTGAGTCGGAAGGACGGAAACGTCCGATTCATCGGCAGACTTCTCTTAATTTCTCTCTTGAGTATTTTTACTCAGTAGCGGAATTTCTGGTGGATGGAACGTTTTCAACGGGCGCTGGTCGCTACGCTTTGCCGCCGGCTCGCCGAGCGGCCCGAGCAGATCATTGCCGTTTTCGGACCGCGACAAACCGGAAAGACTGCCATTGCATTGTACGCTAAGCTCTGGGTCGGATCGACCTGGAGAGTAGCTACTTGGCGGTCGACGAACCGGAGACCGATGAGTTCCGCTTCGGTGCACGCCGTATCCCCTCCGATACGGCCGAGACGACCTTCCGTTTGCCGCAGGCGAGGCGAGACACGGAGTGGTTGGTACATAATTGGGAGGCAGCCCGGCGCGAAGCGGAACGGTTCGGACGGGGATTCGTGCTGGTGTTCGACGAGATTCAGAAGATCGACCGGTGGTCGGAGACCGTCAAGGGACTGTGGGACGCCGACCGTGCTACCGGCTGTCCGTTGCACGCGGTCATCCTGGGCTCGGCGCCGCTGCTCATGCAGTCGGGCCTGAACGAGAGCCTCGCAGGCCGCTTCGAACCGCTCCACGTCACGCACTGGTCGTTCGACGAAATGGCCGCAGCGTTCGATTTCGACCTGCCGTCGTACCTGTATTTCGGCGGCTACCCGGGCGCGGCCCGCTTCGTTCGAGAGCCGCCCCGCTGGCGCGGCTACATCCTCGGCGCACTGGTGGAACCGAACATCGAACGCGACATCGTGGCGATGACCCGCGTGGACAAGCCTGCCCTGCTCAAGCGACTCCTCGAGTTGGGCGCCGCTTATTCCGGCCAGATCCTCTCGTACACCAAGATGCTCGGCCAGCTTCAGGACAGTGGCAACACGACTACCCTGGCGCGCTATCTCGACTTGCTCGCCCAAGCCGGCTTGCTGGTCGGTTTGCCGAAATTCTCCAACGAGCTCCGGCGACGCAGGGCGTCGAGCCCCAAGCTCAACGTGCTCAACACCGCGCTGATGACGGCCGACTCCGGGTACTCTTTCGAGGAGGCACAGGCGGACCGCACGTTCTGTGGCCGCATCGTCGAAAGCGCGGTCGGCGCGCATCTGTACAACACGGCACCGTCCGACATCCGCGTCTCTTACTGGCGGGACCGGAAGTCGCGGGAGGTGGATTTCGTGTTGCAGCGGGGATCCCAGGTCGTCGCGGTCGAAGTGAAGAGCGGCCCGAGAAAGGGACCGTTGCGAGGCATGGAGGCATTCGCGCAGGAATTTCGTTCCCGCCTCCGCAGTTCGCTGCTTGTCGGCGACGACGGCATCCCGCTCAACGAATTTCTCACTACGCCTGCCCGTCAATGGTTCGAGGAAGTATGAGCATCATCGTCCCTCGCACGTGCACGGAGATAGCCGACGAGAACGCCCAACAGGGCAGAAACTCGGTTTCCCAACCCCTGACACGTTTCCGGGACATGCCTGCCTACGTGCTGCTCGGCGACCCGGGTTCCGGCAAAACGACCGTGTTCGAGGTCGAATCCGAGACAACGGAAAACGGTTATCTGATTAGTGCCCGTGATTTTCTCACTTTCGACGCGACTGCTCATCCCGAGTGGCGTGACAAGACACTGTTCATTGACGGACTCGACGAGGTTCGGGCTGGAACGTCCGACGCACGCACACCGTTCGATGAAATCCGGCGGCGCCTCGATACGCTCGGGAAACCCCGATTCCGCCTATCTTGCCGGCAGGCGGACTGGCTCGGAAAGAACGATCTGACGAAGCTGAAGGTGGTCTCTCCAGACTCCAATGTCACGTCGCTACGCCTCGATCCCCTGACAAATTCGGACGTTGAGAAGATTCTGACGGACCGGCTCGGAAACGTCGATGACGCCGACGCGTTCATCGCAAAGGCGGAGGACCGGAGAATCGACGGACTCCTGACGAATCCTCAAAGCCTGGATTTACTTGTCAAGGCGGTCACAGGTAGCGGAAGGTGGCCGGAAAGCCGTTCGGAGACGTTCGAGAAAGCTTGCCGTCAGATGGCTCTGGAACGTAATGAAGAACATATCCATGCTGGTCAGCAACCCACTGTGGATGAAATGCTGGCCGCTGCCGGGCGGCTCTGTGCCGTCCAACTGATTTCTGGCGCGGCGGGCTACACGCTCCGCCAAGACGAACAAGACGCCAAGTACCCCGCCTTGGACCGATGCGGGTACGAGGACTACGAGTGGTGCCGGCAGGCTGTAGAGACCAGGTTGTTTACAGCCGGGCCAGTGGACCGCTTTGCTCCCGTTCACCGCCATATCGCCGAATTTCTCGGCGCCCGGCATCTCGCGGGACTCATTCGAGACCGACTTCCCGCACAGCGCGTCGTTTCTCTGATGACGGGAGAGGATGGCATTGTGGTCACGGAGATTCGGGGGCTCTCTGCCTGGCTTGCCGCCCTTTGTCGGGAAGGTCGATCCGCCCTCATTGAGCGAGACCCGATAGGTGTTGGGCTGTACGGTGACATTCGCGGGTTCTCACACGACGAGAAACGGGCGCTTCTGGATTCCTTAAGCCGTGAATCGAACCGGCTGTATTCCGAGGAGTCGATCTGGGAAATGGCGGCGGCCTTCGAGGCGCTCGTAACGCCTGACATGGAGCCGGTTCTGAAAGAGGTTTTGAATGGTCGAAGCCGAGAAGACAAGGACCAGTTGTTCTCTGACTTCGTGTTGAACGTTCTGTGTCACGGGACGCCTCTGACTAACCTTGCGGATGTGCTGCTTGAAATTGTCCGAGACAAGACTATGTGGCCCCGCGTTAGAACTTCGGCCCTTGATGCGTTCATCCACCATTGTCCGGACAGCCAGGAGAAAATAGGGCATCTGAAAAAATTGTTGGGAGATGTCCAGGCCGACAGAATTATCGACTCAGACAATGAACTCCTAGGTACCTTGCTGGATCAACTTTACCCGACCGACCTGTCTCCTTCTGAGGTCTTACATTGTCTCATGGAGAGAGGAGGTACGGAACTCATTGGGAGGTACTGGCGTTTCTGGTGTGATGGAATTCTGAAAAAATCTTCTGGCCGAGACGTGGCCGAGCTTCTCCACAATTTGCATCGGCAGTTCTCCATTCCAAGACCTATTTTGGAGAATTTCTTCGACTTAGAGGAACTTCTGCAAAAACTTCTCGCCCGCGGGTTGCAAACTCAGGGAGACTTCCAGGAGCCGAAGCGTCTGTATGACTGGCTTGAAGTTGGTTTGGTGAGAAATCGAGCCGGAGTCTCCTTGGAGAATCAAATGGAGCAGGCGCAAAGCAGTCCACGCTTGCAGAACGTGATTGCGAAGGAGATTAAGAAGCGCAATCAAGTGAAAAACAAAGAACAAGAACGTACACGTAGAGATCAGAGCTATCAGGAAGCAAAAAGTCGCCAACATGAAGCGTGGCTGGACTGCGTGCGCTCGAACAAAAAAGCACTCAACCAGAATCGGGCCGCCCCCTCTCTACTGTATCAGATGGCCCGAGTGTACTTCGGACGTTTTACCAATTTCAACATCGAAGACGGACCGAAAGCTCTTGCCAAGCGGCTTGGCGGCGATAAGGAGCTAGTCGCCGCAGTCCTTCAAGGTTTTCGGGGAGTCGTCAGTCGAAACGACGTCCCAGACGTCAAAGAAATTTTTGATCTTAAAGAGAAGGACAAAAGGCACTATCTCGGTTTACCTTTTCTCGCAGGTCTAGCCGAACTCGAAAGGTCGTCACCGGAGGCGTTGGACCGACTGGATGAGCATCAGATTCGTAAAGCGATCACCTTCTACTACTGTACCCCTCACGGTGGCTATAATCCCGACTGGTACTCAACGGTACTTGCCACGCGCCCCGCTCTTGTCGCTGACATACAGATAGAATTTGCCGTTTCCGAATTCCGTTGCGGTCGGGATCCTATCTACAAACTCTGGCAGCTTGCACATGATGGGGCTTACGCTGAAGTTGCCCGCCTAGCGACCCTACCCTTACTGCGTGCATTTCCGACGCGTTGCAAGTCGGAACAACTCGAATCCCTCAAGAACCTGCTTTGGGCCGCGCTCCAATCTGCCTATAGAGCGCTTCTTCAGGGCTTGATCGGTAAGAAGCTGT
Source organism: uncultured Binatia bacterium (SeqCode) (assembly GCA_965200125.1). Lineage (GTDB taxonomy): Bacteria > Desulfobacterota > Binatia > Bin18 > Bin18 > Bin18. The sequence goes on from OZ241332.1 coordinate 3,628,042, forward strand.
CTCGCAAGAGTATGAATCATGCCCAGCGTATCTACTGGCTGGCCGCGGGCACCATCCTTTCGCCCGAGATATACCAAGACCGTCTAGGAAACTTCGTACATGGACAGGAGAGACGTATTCACCACTTGGTGACATTCTTGTCTAACGATGATCCAATGCGATTCTCACTCGACGAATTGAGGATTTCCATACAGGAACTGCTTATCCGTCTTGTCGGAAGCTATGCTGGTCCCCATGAAGCGTTGAAAGAGGGGTTCGTGACGTCTGGAATGCGAGCATCTGACCTTGTGCGTCGTCTGGTACGATGCCTTGCCACTTCCCCTACTGCCACGGCGAGCGATGCCCTGAACAGCCTTCTAGCCGACCCGTCGCTCTCCCTCTGGCGCAGCCAATTATCCTGGTCGCTGAATAGTCAACTCGTGATCCGCCGTGACGCTCATTATCATCATCCCGATATCGCACTGGTCTGCGAAACGCTGAACGGCGGTACTCCAGCCAACCCTGGCGATTTGGCAGCCCTCGTAGTGGATCGGCTGCATGAGATCGCTGCTCAAATACGAGACGGCAATACCGACGGTTGGAAGAAGTATTGGAACGTGGATTCGTATGGACGCCCTACAGACCCGAGACCAGAGAACAACTGTCGAGATACGCTGCTCGACGATCTGCATCATCGGCTCCCCGATGAAGTCGACGCCCAACCCGAGGGGCAATACGCCAACGACAAACGATCCGACATCCGCATTGCTTGCCGTAATTTCCATGTGCCGGTAGAAATCAAGAAAGACTGGCACAGAGATGTCTGGAGCGCGCTACAAAACCAACTGATCGAACGATACACATGCGACCCGGATACGGGAGGATACGGAATCTATCTGGTATTCTGGTTCGGCAAGACAAAGACCCCGCCACCGCCTTCTGGCGTCCGGCCAGCCGACACCAAGGACATGAAAGAAAAACTCGAAGCGACGCTCTCGCCGGATCAGGCGCGCAAGATTTCAGTTTGTGTCATTGATGTCAGCCGGCCCGAGGGCTCCGCGACGACAGATGAATCGAGCCCCTAGGGCAGGCTGAACAGACTTTTTGCCTCAGACGCGAATCCTGCCGTTGCTCTTGCCGGACGTTTCCTTCCGGGCATAAGGCTAGTGGCTCGGATTGCTCAGTAGATCGCTACGGGAATGAGCGTCGGTTGCCCTCCGAACAGCGTATAGCCCCGCACGGCGACCGGGTCTGGACTGAACACTTCGCACGTCGTCCGGCGCCGGGCTTCCTCTTCCGTCTTGCCCTGCGCTATCAGCGTGGCTTCCAGGTCGGCGGCCGTGCCGTCGTCCGCGGTCTTGTTCGGCCAGTAAGAGAAGATGGTCTTCGGCGTAACGGTCACGCTCCATGTGACCGGATCCCCGGACATGCCGTTGCATTCGAAGCGCACCGTACATGCGGCCACAGGGTCGTCATCGGAGGCAGGCCGGTCTTTCTGACAATAGAGATGGACCCACGCTTGCCACGGAGACAGGTTCAGAAGCACAGCTACCGGTCCCGTCCCGGGCGTCCGCCCAGTCGTCGGCCGGATTTCCGGGAACGAAGGTTCCGTCTGCACAGCCAACCGGTAGCGTCCCGTTGCTCCCCGTCCGGCGGGGTTTTCTGCCACAGAGACCACTAGGTAGAACTCCCCTGGGGGAAGACGACGCAAGGGGGAAAATGCGGGGGTGCTGATCTGCGTCCCCTGGGAATCAAACAGCGCATAGGACACCCCGTCGTTTCCGTTAAAAGAAGTAGGTCGCCGGATCCGTCTTTCTCCAGCCAGATCCCCTTCCTCAATGGAAACGGCGACGGGGGACTCCACTGTGAACTTGTACACGTCCACATCATCCGGGCACCTGGACTCAATGGCCTGAATGATGGTTTCCTCCCCGTTGGGCCAGCGCTGCACCGTCCCGAGATCATGGGCCGTCGCCAGCGAATCCCCGACGTCAGTGTCCCCGCAACGTCCCGCGACGTCCGGGGTCGCCGGGTCGTTAGGTTGTCGGGACTGCTCCGCGGTGAACCTCACGTGCAAGGTGTAGGTAGCCGGCGAGAGAAAGGGACCAGTATTAGTTATGATGGACGCCGACACCGAGATGATACAGATCCCTGGTTTGACGTCAAATGATTCGGCATTATACGGTGGAAGATTCGCTGCAGACCTGCCCACATAGCACGACTCGCGCTCGCCTATAATGTCCTCCAGATTGAAGAGGATGAAGGCCCCCTCCGCGTTTGTGGGATTCTCATATCGGAGTTCGGTCGCGTTCCTCATCTCAACCGTCATCCGTCCTATAGCTGGGACATTGATCCGAAAGAAGTCACGGTCAGAGGGATAGTTGAGTTCTCCAGGTGTGGAGCTATTGAGTCCTACGTTCGTCGTATGTTCCCAATCGTTCCCGTGATCGTCGTCTTGGGCCTGGATAGGAGTAACTCCTAGGAACATCCCGAGGCACATGGCTAGCACTCTCCCATAAGCATCTCTCATTCGCATGGCGGTTCCTTTCGTGAGTAGCGTTGCTGGAAATCGCCGCGGCGCTTGCGCCCCGCGTGTCTCATCTCGTTCTGGATGGTCGTATTCCCCCAGCCTTTGATCCTTGACCAGACTATGGAAATACCGGGCCGTGTCCACATCACAGCAAAGAATGGAGTGAGGTCCCGCCTATTCACCACAGCTAGGGTAGCTACTCCCTCGCCAGTGGTGGTTCTGGTATTCAGCAGGCGACCCGACTCGTCGGGTTCTTTGCCAAGTGTGGACGGTGGGAAGGTTGGCGAATACGGCCCGAAATGTCAACGCCGATGCCCCGCCTGGGATCGCGGGTCTTCGGCCCGTATCGGAGGCGGGCGAGACGCCCGCGTTCCCAGGAAAGCAGCCTGCATACGACAAGACCCCGAGGGGTTACCCCTCGGGGTCTTGCGTCAGTCGTGCCGCCGTTCAGGCCGGCAGGATGAAAGAATGGCTCCTCGGGTTGGACTCGAACCAACAACCCATCGGTTAACAGCCGATTGCTCTGCCGATTGAGCTACCGAGGATCAGCGGGAGCGGACGAAACGGGCCGCTCGGCGGGGGAAACGTGTACCAAATGCCCCTACGGGTGTAAAGCAGCGGCGCGCCCTGCGGTTGCGGTCGGGTTGCCCGGTTTCCCTCTCCCCCGGATCATGCCCGGGGCAAGCTCTAACCCTCCCCCTGGTCCCTGAGCCTGCGGTCCCTGAGCTTGTCGAAGGGGCGAGAAGGGATAGCGGATAGGGAATGAAGCCTTCTCCGAGGTACCGGGAAAATCGACTGGTGGGAAAGGTCAGACCGTCAGTGCCTATGCGGACCCCCCACCGCAGCCGCCGGGGGCGGCTGCGACTCCCCCTCAAGGGGGGAGTGATTGAGGGGGGACATACCCAGGAGACTTTCAAAAGTGGGCGTTGCGATTTCGAACTTCCAGAGCCGCCCGCAGGGCGGCCTCCTATCACTCCCCCCTTGAGGGGGAGTCGGTGAGACAAGGGCGTCAAGCCCGCAGTCGAGCCGGTGGGGGGCCGCCGCGGCACCGAAAGGAAACTTTCAAGGCGATGCGCGGCCTACATCTCGCGGCGGCCTTCGATGGCGCGGCCGAGAGTGACCGCGTCGGTATATTCGACGTCGCCGCCCATTGGGATGCCGCGGGCGATGCGGCTCACGCCGATGCCGAGCGGCTTGATGATCTTGGCCAGGTACAGTGCGGTCGCCTCGCCCTCGACGTTGGGGTTGGTGGCGATGATGACTTCCTTGACGTCGCCGTTGCGCAGCCGCTCCACGAGCGGGGCGATCTTCAGGTCTTCGGGGCCGACGCCGTCCAGCGGGGACAGCACGCCGTGCAGCACGTGGTAGCGGCCCGTGTATTCGTGCGAGCGTTCGATGGCGAGCAGGTCCGCGGGGTCTTCGACGATGCACAGCGATTCGGGGATACGCCGCGGGTCGGTGCACACCGTGCACCGTTCGCCCTCGGCCAGGGCGAAACATACTTGACAGAGCGTAGTCTCGGTTTTGACCGCCCAGATCGCCTCGGCCAGGCTTTCGGCGTATTCGCGGCCGGCACCGAGGATGAACATGGCTAGGCGCGTGGCGGTCTTCTCGCCGATGCCAGGCAGCCTGCTCAGTTGTTCGACCAAGCGCGCCAGCGCGGGGGTCAGCGTCGCCATGTCACCTTCGTTATCGTTTCATTCTCAATCATGACTTACAGAGACTGAACGGCAGTGGATCGAGTCGAACGATCTCTCTCCCCAACCCTCTCCCCCTTCGACCTTTCGACACCCTTCGACAAGCTCAGGGACCGCAGGCTCAGAGACCAGAGAGAGGGGCTTTGCTGTTCTCCTCTTAGGGAAAGGGGGGGTCAGCCGGTCAGGCCGGGAATCTTGAATCCGCCGGTCACCTTGCTCATTTCCGCGGACATCATCTGTTGAGCTTGGCGGATGCCCTCGTTGACCGCGGCGACGATCAGGTCTTGCAGCATATCGACGTCGTCGGCCGCGGTCACCGTGGGGTCGATGCGCAACGTCACGAGTTCCAGCTTACCGTTGACCGTGGCGGTGACCATGTTCCCGCCGGCCGAGGCTTCGACCGTCTTCTTGCCCGCTTCTTCCTGTACTTGCGCGAGTTTGGCCTGAATCTTCTGCGCGTGCTTCAGCATGTCTCCCATCGTATTTGCCATGCGGGGCCTCCGTGCGTGACGTTCAGGCCGCTCATCCCGGCGGCGTGGCCCGCGGAGGCAGCCGCCGATAGACCTCTCCGCCCAAGACGTCGAGGGCGGTCTTGACCAGGGGGTCGTCCTCCGTGGACTGCAAGGCGGAGGGCTGGGACGGTTCGTCGGACACCGCGGTTTCTTCGGTCTGGTGTAGGTCGGACGGTGGAGAATCTGTCGGACCGGGGCCTTCGGCAACGCGGGATTCCGGGGCAGGCGTGGGACGGTACGGCGTGGGCGACGACACCGCCCCGTTGGCGGACGCCGCGGAGCCGGTCTTGACGATCTCCACCGTGAGCGTGCGGCCGAAGCACTCCTCCGCCGACGCTTCCAGGGCGGTGCGGCTCTCTTTGCGCGACAACTCCTTGACGTACGGCTCGTGGTCCACGCCGATGCGCAGATGCGTGTCAGTCAGTTCCAGCAGCGAGCCCGGCTGGAGCGTGAAGAACAGCGTGACCTTCCTCTTCTTGACTGAAGCAAGGAACCCGTTCCATTGCGCGTCTCGGTCGAGATGATCCGCGCTCGACGGAGAGTCCACCGGGGCGGTCGGGCTTTCAGAGGCGGATGGCGGCGGCGCAGGGGAAGATGCGGGTCGGAGCGTGGGATCGGACGCACGGTTGGGCGGCGTGGCGGTTGTGCGGGGCCGTGGGGCCGCGGCGGGCTTTGGGTTAGGAGGCGAGAGCCGAGGCGACACGCCGGAATCTCTGCCAGACAGGAGATGCTGCAGTTCGTCCAGTTTGGCGAGCGCATCGTCGATCGCCAGCACCGGCGGCTGGCTGGCGAGCCGTACCAAGCCCATCTCGATCACGAGTTGTGCATGTTCGGACCGGCGCAATTCCTCCTCGGTGCGCAGCAGCAGCGAGAAATACCGCCGCAGGTCGTCGCCGGTGCGGCCCCCGGCTTGGCGTTGGACGAGTTCCAGTTCGTGGTCGGGCAGGTCGCTCAGCAGGGCCGGGTCACCGCCGACGCTACAGACCGTCAGATGGTGGAAATGTTCGAGCAGGTCGTGACACAGGCGGCTCGGATCGTATCCACTCTGATGCAACACCCCGGTCAGCCGCAACACCCCGGCCGGGTCCTGGGCCAACAGCATGTCCACGATCTCGAACAACGCCTGGCGGCCGGCAACGCCCAGCGCATCCTTGACCGACGCTTCGTCCACGCGGCCGTCGCTCCAGGCCACGACCTGATCGAGCAGGGTTTCGGCATCGCGCAGGCTCCCGTCGGCTTCGCGCGCAACCAGAGCCAAGCCGGCCTCGTCCGAAGCGAACCCTTCGGCGTGGGCGAGGCGGCCGAGCTGCTGCATCAGGTCGCGCAGCGGGATGCGGCGGAAGTCGTGGCGCTGGCAGCGCGACAGGATCGTGGGCAGGATCTTGTCGGATTCGGTGGTCGCGAAGACGAATTTCACGTGCCCGGGCGGCTCTTCGAGCGTCTTGAGCAGGGCGTTGAACGCCGGCTTGGACAGCATGTGGACTTCGTCGATGATGACCACCCGGAAGCGCCCCTTGGCGGGCCGGTATTGCAGCCCTTCGGTCAGGTCCCGGACGTGATCCACGCCGGTGTGCGAGGCGCCGTCGATTTCCAGCACGTCGATCGCGCTGCCGTTCGTGACTTCCGTACAATTGCTGCACGTGTTGCACGGCTCGGGCGTGGGCCCCTGCTCGCAGTTGAGCGCCTTGGCGAGGATGCGCGCGGTGGTCGTCTTGCCCACGCCGCGCGGTCCGGTGAACACGAACGCGTGTGCGACGCGCCCGCTGCGGATCGCGTTCTGCAGGGTCTGGGTGACGTGCGCCTGCCCGACGACTTCGTCGAAGGTCTGCGGGCGCCACTTTCGGGCCAGGACGAGGTAGCTCATGGCGGTAGGCCGGGTCGGTCGTCAGTGGTGACAGCTAGGCTGCCCCGCGGCACAGGGAAGGCGCCGGTACCGCTGCTTCCTTCCGGACCTGACGGGGTTCCCGGTTTCCCTTGCGCGGGACCTAGCTATCACCACTGACGACGGAGAGGGAGGGATTCGAACCCTCGGTACCCGTATCAGGGGTACACACGATTTCCAGTCGTGCCCAATCGGCCGCTCTGGCACCTCTCCCGTGCCACTCCCATTCGCCTTCGGGAGTCGGTCACCGGCGAGCACGAGCTTTACCACCAGTCCCGGACCGCCGCAATTCCCGGACTCTGACACTCGAAGGGATGGGGTGAGCGTCCAGCGGTTCGAGATTTCGGAGCTTATTCAATGTAGCGGGCGGGGGATGGGATGCGAAGACCGATGTTATATCAGGGTTCGTTTCGACAAGCTCAACGAACTTAGGGATCAGAAGATCCTTCAACTCGGTGGGTGAGCCTGCGATCCCTGAACTTGCGGTGTCTTGAGCTAGGTCCCTGAGCTTGTCGAAGGGGGTCGCAACAGGCGGGGCCCTCTTATACGTCACTCCCATTTCAAAGGAAGACGCCTTCATGGTCTCCAGCCGTTGACAGCCGGCCATGCCTCTGGTTCTTATGCCGGACTTGCGCCGCGGCCGCCCTTACCGCGCCTGCCATTGCTATGGACCGTTCATGGATCAATATGTGCCCGTTCTGATCGCGCTGATTCTCAGCGGTGTGGTCGCCCTGGTGATGACGTTCGCCAGTAGTCTGCTGGGCGTCCGCACCCACTCTGCGGTCAAGGACGCGGCGTTCGAGTGCGGCAATCCGCCGAGTGGGTCGGCCTGGGGCCGGTTCTCCGTCAAATTCTACATGGCGGCCATCCTGTTCATCGTGTTCGACGTGGAGGTCGTCTTTCTGTATCCGTGGGCGGTCGTCTTCCGCGAGTTGGGGCTGTTCGGATTCACGGCCATGCTGCTGTTCGTGCTCGTGCTGGTCGTCGGCTTGATCTACGAGGTCAAGAAGGGCGGGCTGGAGGCGACCTGACCGGCCGTTTCCATATCCTCCGTAATCCACGGAACTTTCGGCACGTCGGAGAAAGCCCGCAGCCCCCATGGCCGATACGGACAAGGCCGACATGCTGACGCGCCTCGAGGCGACGTTTCCCGGCAAAATCCAGGAGCATCACGCCGAGCACGGGGACGTGACGGTCGTGCTCGACCGGGGGGACGCGGCCGCGATGCTGGCCGAACTCAAGACGCATCCCGACTTCGATTTCGCGATGCTGACCGACCTGACCGGCGTCGACTTCTTCGGTCGTGAGCCGCGCTTCGAAGTCGTCTATCACTTGTATTCGCTGCGTCATAACCACCGTTTGCGGGTCAAGGTGCGCCTGACGGAAGACGCAGCGGAACTGCCCTCGGCGGCCGGCGTCTGGAAGGCGGCCGATTGGCTGGAACGCGAAGTGTGGGACATGTTCGGCATCCGCTTCACCGGCCATCCCGACCTGCGCCGCATTCTGATGTACGAAGAATTCCGGGGTCACCCGCTGCGCAAGGACTATCCCGTCGACAAGCGTCAGCCCCTGGTCGAAGAGCGCGACCCGCTCAGCCGCCCGTGGCAAAAAGCGTGACTCCCATGCCCGAAGCCGCCCAGCATAGCGAGCCGGCCTCGCCCCTTCCCGTCGAGCAGGATCCGACCGCGGAGACCATGTCGCTGCAGATGGGGCCGTCCCATCCCGCGACCCACGGCACGATCAAGTTCACGCTCACGCTCGACGGCGAGACCATCCGCAACTGCGACGTGGAGATCGGCTATCTGCACCGCGGCTTCGAGAAGATGTGCGAGCAGCGGACCTGGAATCACTGCGTACCCTATACCGACCGACTGAATTACGCGTCGCCGCTCATCAACAACGTGGCGTTCGCGCTGACCGCGGAGCGGCTGCTGGACATCGAAGTGCCGGAACGCTGCCAGTACGTCCGCGTCATCATGAGCGAGATTTCGCGGATCACCGACCACCTGACCTGTCTGGGCATGGCGGCGACCGAGGCCGGCGCGATCTCGGTCGGCTTCTACCTGATGGAGTCGCGCGAGACTTTGTACGACCTGGTCTGTGCGGTGACCGGCGCGCGCCTCACCGTCAGTTACGCCCGGGTCGGCGGCGTGACCCAGGACCTGCCGCGCGACTTCGCCGCGCAGGTCGCCGCGGCGTTCACCGATCTGCGCCGCATCCTGGCCGACTGCGACGCCCTGCTGTCAAAGAACCGCATCTTCATCGAGCGCATGTCCGGCGTGGGCGCGATCGCGCGCGACGACGCGGTCTCGTACGGCCTGACCGGGCCGCTGCTGCGCGCGACCGGCATTCCGTACGACGTGCGCAAGGCGCAGCCGTATTCGGGCTACGACCGGTTCGCGTTCGACGTGCCGACCGGCAGCCAGGGCGACAACTACGACCGCTTCTCGGTGCGTTTCGAGGAGGTCGGGCAGAGTATGCGGATCATCGAGCAGGCGCTGGCCGACCTGCCCGACGGGCCGATCCGCGTGGACGACCCGCGTATCACGCTGCCCGACAAGAAGGACGTGTACGGCAACATCGAAGGCTTGATGAACCACTTCAAGCTGGTCATCGAGGGCGTCAAGATTCCGCGGGGCGAGGCGTTCCACAGCGTGGAGGGCGCCAACGGCGAACTCGGCTTCTATCTGGTCAGCGACGGCAGTGGCCGGCCGTATCGCGTACGCGTGCGGCCGCCGTGTTTCTTCGGCATGGCGGCGCTCGGCGACATGCTGCGTGGCCACGTCATCTCGGACATCATCACCACCTTCGGCATGGTCAACATGATCGGCGGCGAGTGCGACCGCTGAGACCCCCGCCCGTCATACGCACCGGAACCGCCTGCACGCCATGCCCGTCCAGTTCTCTCCAGATACCTACCGGCGGTTCGAGGAGGTGCTGGCCCGCTACCCCACGAAGCGGGCCGCGATCCTGCCCACGCTGTGGCTGGCGCAGGGGGAGTTCGGCTACCTGAGTTCCGAGGCGGTGGAGTACGTCGCCGGCCTGCTCGACCTGTCGCCGGCGACGGTGCAGGGCGTGGTGACGTTCTACACCATGTTCGCCACCAAGCCGATGGGCCGGTTCCACGTGCAGGTGTGTACGAACCTGTCCTGCACGCTGGTTGGGGCGCGGACGCTCGTCGGTTGCCTCGAAGACCGGCTGGGCGTGCCCGTCGGCCAGACGACCGAGGACGGGGCGTTTTCGCTGAGCGAGGTGGAGTGCCTGGGATCGTGCGGAACCGCGCCGGTGGTGCAGGTCAACGAGGAGTATCATGAGCGCCAGACCCCGGACGGCGTCGTGCGCCTGATCGACCGGTTGGCAGCGCAGGAGTAGTCGCCCTTCCCGGATCGTCCGAGCCCCGCCATGCTCGACTTCTCCATCACCTTCGGCCTGACCCTGCTGATGATCCTGATGGTGCTCAACCTGGGCGGCCTGCTGCTGTGGGTCGAGCGCAAGGGCAGCGCGGTGCTGCAGGACCGCATCGGCGCCAACCGCGCGGCCATTCTGGGCAAGCTGCCGTTCAACCTCGGCATCGTGAACACCCTGGTCGCCGACCCGATCAAGCTGTTCACCAAGGAAGATTTCATTCCGCCCGGGGCCGACAAACTGCTGCACACGCTGGCGCCCGCGGTCGGCCTGGTCCCGCTGCTGGTCACCTTCATCGTCATCCCGTTCGGCGACGTGCTGGTGGTCGGCGGCCGCGAGATCACGCTGCAGGCCGCGCAACTCAACGTCGGCATCCTGTACGTGCTGGCGATGGTCTCGCTGAGCGTGTACGGCGTGGTGCTCGGCGGCTGGGCGTCGAACAACCGCTGGGCGCTGCTGGGCGGCATCCGCGGCTCGGCCCAGATGATCTCGTACGAGATTCCGCTCGGGCTGGCGCTGATCGGCGTGGTGTTGACGTTCGGCTCGCTGGATTTGCAGGAAATCGCCCGCGCACAGGGCGCACTGATCGGCGGCTGGGTCCCGGCCTGGGGCATCCTGTACCAGCCGGTCGCCTGCCTGGTCTTCCTGGCCGCGGGGATCGCCGAGAGCAAGCGCACGCCGTTCGACCTGCCCGAGGCCGAGTCCGAGCTGATCGCCGGCTATTTCACGGAGTATTCGGGCGCCAAGCAGGCGATGTTCATGCTGGAGGACTTCGTCGAGGTCATCATCGTGGCGGCGCTGGTTACCACGCTGTTCTTCGGCGGCTGGCAGGTGCCGTACCTGCTGCGCGACGGGTTCCACTTTCCGTGGGGCGCGAGCCTCGCACTGCCCGGGTTGGCGGTCACGCTTTTGCAGGTCGGCGCGTTCACGCTGAAAGTGCTGTTCTTCTGCTGGCTGCAGATCATGATCCGCTGGACGCTGCCGCGGTTCCGCTACGACCAGTTGATCGGCCTGGGCTGGAAGATCCTGCTGCCGCTGGCGCTGGCGAACGTCATGCTCACCGCGCTGGTCATTCTGCTGTTCCTCCCTTCCCCGCTCGCGGGAGAAGGCTAGGAAGAAGAAAGTGCACGGCTGACGGCATGGACCTCGTGACGTTTCTCGCCCTGGCCGTTCCCCTGGTCGCGGTTGCGATCATGGTGATCGCCCACCCGAGTCCGGTGTACAGCGCGCTGTTCCTGGTGCTGACCCTGTTTCTGCTGGCCGTGTATTTCCTGTTTCTCGACGCGCACGTGGTCGCCGCGCTGCAGATCATCGTGTACGCCGGCGCCATCATGGTGTTGTTCCTGTTCGTCATCATGCTGCTGAACCTGCAGAGCGAGACGCTGCGCGCCCAGCGCGGCGGGCTCGGCCGCGTGGCGGTGATCGGCGGCGTGGTGCTGGCGGCCGAGTTGGGCCTGCTGCTGGCCCGCCCGACCGCGGACCCGGCCCCCGACGCCCCACCCGAGGGCTTCGGGACCGTGGAAGCCCTCAGCCGCGAGTTGTTCACGACCTACGTCTTGCCGTTCGAGGTGACCGGCCTGCTGCTGCTGGTCGCCGTGATCGGCGCCGTCGTCCTGGCCAAGCGGTAACCGCCCCAGCGAACGCGCATGGTTCCGACCAGCTATCATCTCATCCTGAGCGGCATCCTGTTCACGATCGGCGTGACCGGCGTGCTGCTGCGCCGGAACATCATCGTCATCTTTATGGCGATCGAACTCATGCTCAACGCCGTCAACCTGTCGTTCGTGGCGCTCGCGCGTCACTTCGGCGGCATGGACGGACAGATCATCGTCTTCTTCGTCATGTCGGTCGCCGCGGCCGAGGTCGCGGTCGGGCTGGCGATCATTCTGCTCGTGTTCCGCGGCAAACAGACCGTGCACGCGGACGAACTCAACCTGATGCGCTGGTGAGCCGCGTGTCGTCCTCGGCTACAGACTACCCGGCGCCTCCGTATCCGCTCCGGAATCCGACGTTCGTCGCTTGTTCCTGAACCGCGCCTTTCCCCCGGACCGGACTCATGGCACATCCCCCCGCGGCCGAACTGGCCGTCCAGACGGTCTGCTACCTCCGCTACATCGTGCTGCTGCCCCTGTTGGGAGTCGCGTTCAACCTGTTCCTCGCCCCGCGCTGTGGGCGGCGGGCGGTCAACTGGGTGTCGCCCGGCGTCGTCCTCGGGGCCTTCTGTCTGTCGTTCGCCGCGCTGGTGCAGTTGCCGGACGGCGGCGCGCTGGTGGACCGCGTCTATCCCTGGCTGCAGTCCGGCGCGCTGTCCATCGACGTCGCGCTGCGCGTGGACCCGCTGTCCGCGGCGATGATCGTCGTCATCACCGGCGTCGGGTTTCTCATCCACGTGTATTCGGTCGGCTACATGGCCGAGGACCCGGACGCGGCGCGCTATTTCGCGTACCTCAACCTGTTCACCGCGGCGATGCTGCTGCTGGTGCTGGGCGACAACCTGCTGCTGCTGTTCGTCGGCTGGGAAGGCGTCGGCCTGTGCTCCTACCTGCTAATCGGGTTCTGGTACACCGACCCGGAGAAGGCCGACGCCGGCAAGAAGGCGTTCATCGTCAACCGGATCGGCGACGCCGGGTTCCTGCTCGGGGTGTTCGTCCTGTTCTGGGGCTTGGCCGCGCACGACGTGTGGACGCTGTCGTTCGGCACGATCGAGGCGCACGCCGGCCTGCTCCCGGCCGGCGTGGTGACGCTCATCTGTCTGCTCTTCTTCGTCGCCGCGACCGGCAAGTCGGCGCAGATTCCGCTCTACGTCTGGCTGCCCGACGCCATGGCCGGCCCCACGCCGGTCAGCGCGTTGATCCACGCCGCGACGATGGTCACCGCCGGCATCTATCTGATCGCCCGCCTGCACTTTCTGTACGCCCTGTCGGCGACCGCGCTGGGCGTGGTGGCCGTCGTCGGCGCGGCGACCGCGCTGTTCGCGGCCACGATCGCGCTGGTGCAGACCGACATCAAGAAAGTGCTGGCCTACTCCACGGTGAGCCAGCTCGGCTACATGTTTCTCGGCCTCGGGGTGGGGGCGTACGCAGCCGCGGTGTTCCACGTCATGACGCACGCCTTCTTCAAGGCCCTGCTGTTCCTGGGCGCCGGCAGCGTCATCCACGGCATGCACGAGGAACAGGACATCCGCCGCATGGGCGGGCTGCGGCGCGCCATGCCCATCACGTACGGTACGTTCGCGGCGGGCTGTCTGGCGATCGCCGGATTTCCGCTGCTGTCCGGTTTCTTCAGTAAGGACCTGATCCTGGAACACGTGTTCGCCGGCGGTTCCGGCCGGCTGTGGCTGGTGGGCAGCCTGGGCGCCGGGCTGACGGCGCTGTACATGTTCCGCCTGTTGTTCCTGACCTTCTGGGGCGACACGCGGGCCGCGCCGGAAGTCGCCGGCCGGATCCACGAGTCGCCGCGCGCGATGACCGTCCCGCTGGTGGTGCTGGCCGTGCTGTCGGTCGTCGGCGGTTACTTCACGCTGCCGGAGATGCTCGGCCCGCTGTACGGCCACGCGCATCCCCACGTGCCGCCGCTCGTCAAATATCTGCCGACGTTGCTGGCGCTGGCCGGGATCGGGGTGGCGTACTGGCTCTACGTCCGGCAACCGGCCGCGGCCGAATGGATCGGCCGGCGCTTCGCGGTCGTCCACCGCGTACTGCTGAACAAATACTACGTGGACGAGGTGTACGACGCGGTCGTCGTCCGTCCGCTGCTCGCCACCGCGGAGTGGCTGTGGCGGGTGTGGGATACGCTGGTGATCGACGGGCTGGTCAACGGCACCGCGCGCATGGTGCAGGCCGGCGGCCTGTTCCTGCGCTTCTGGCAGACCGGTAACGTCCAGGCGTACGCGCTGTCGCTCAGCTTCGGGGCGATCGTCCTGTTCGCCTACTATCTCGGGCGCGTGCTGGGGGTGGCGCCGTGGTAAGCGCGGTCGTCCTGCTGCCGCTGCTGGGTGGGCTCGGGCTGCTCGCGCTCGACTCCCGCGATCATGCGCTGGTGCGCCGCGTCGCGCTCGGCACCACGCTGCTGACCTTCGTGGTCTCGCTCGGCCTGCTGACGGGGTTCGACGGCACGCGCGCGGACTTCCAGTTCGTCGAGCACTACGCCTGGATCCCCGACTTCGGCGTGGCCTATCACGTGGGCGTGGACGGCATCAGCCTGTTTCTGGTCCTGCTGACCACGCTGCTGTCCCCGTTGGTGGTGCTGTCCACCTGGAGCAGCGTGACCGAGCGGGTCAAGGAATACCTGATCTGCTTTCTCGTCCTGGAGACCGGCATGATCGGCGCCTTCGTCGCGGTCGATCTGTTCCTGTTCTACGTCTTCTGGGAAGTCATGCTGATTCCGATGTATTTCCTGATCGGCGTGTGGGGCGGCGGGCGGCGCGTCTATGCCGCGCTCAAGTTCCTGCTGTACACGCTGGCCGGCAGCCTGCTGATGCTGGTCGCCATGCTGTACCTGGCCGCGCTGCACGACGCGCAGTTCGGCCGCCCGTCGTTCGACCTGCTGCATCTGTACGCGCTGGACGTGCCGGCGGACGTCCAGTTCTGGCTGTTCGCCGCGTTCGGCGTGTCGTTCGCCATCAAGGTGCCGCTGTTTCCGTTCCACACCTGGCTGCCCGACGCCCACGTCGAAGCGCCGACCGGCGGGTCGGTCATCCTGGCCGCGGTCCTGCTCAAGATGGGCACCTACGGATTCCTGCGCTTCGCGCTGCCGCTGTTTCCCGACGCCGCGCTGGCCGCGGCGCCGCTGGTCATGACGCTGTCGGTGATCGGCATCGTGTACGGGGCGCTGGTCGCCATGGTGCAGCCCGACCTCAAGAAGCTGGTCGCCTATTCCTCGGTCAGCCACCTCGGCTTCGTCATGCTGGGCGTGTTCGCGTTCAATACGCAGGGCACGGAAGGCGCCCTGTACCAGATGCTGGGCCACGGCCTGTCCACGGGGGCGCTGTTCCTGCTGGTCGGCGTGGTGTACGAACGCCGGCACACGCGCCTGATCAGCGAGTACGGCGGGCTGTGGAAACGGACGCCGGTGTTCGCCGCGGTCTTTCTGGTGACGCTGCTGTCGTCCATCGGCCTGCCCGGGCTGAACGGCTTCGTCGGCGAGTTCCTGATCCTGCTCGGCGCGTTCGAGGCCAACCGTCTGGCCGGCGGCGTCGCGGTGGCGGGCGTCGTGCTGGGTGCCGTGTACATGCTGCGCATGTATCAGCGCGTCATGTTCGGCCCGTTGACCAACCCGGCGAACGCCACGCTCCCCGACCTGTCGCGGCGCGAGGTGACCATCTTCGCGCCGCTGGTCGGCCTGATGCTGTTGATGGGCGTGTATCCGCAGCCGTTCCTGAGCCGCATGGAACCAGCGGTCGAGGCGACGCTGGCGCGCGTCCACGCGGTCGGGCGCACTGTCGTGCACGAGACGGTAGCCTTGCGCGGTCCGGCGGTGCCTCCCGAACCAGCCGCGGCGGAGTCGGTCGCGGCCGACGTCGGTTCCCCACGCCTGGAGCGTCCGCATGAGCCCACGGACGAACGGGCCGCGCACGGCGATCGGAACAAGAAGTGAGTATGCCCATCAGCTTTCCGGTCGTGAACTGGCTCGCCGTCCTGCCGGCGCTGGTGCTGTCCGGGACGGGGATGCTGGCCCTGTTCTGGGACCTCTGGATGAAGGACGACGAGCGCCCGCTGCTCGGCTGGCTCAGCCTGATCGGCTGCGTGATCGCCGGGGCGTGCGCGTGCCTGTCGTGGGGCCGGACGGATACGACCGCGTTCAGCGGGATGTTCGCGCTCGACGCCTACGGCCTGTTCTTCACGGTCCTGTCGTGCGGCGTGGCCGGACTGGTCGTGCTGATGTCGCTGTCGTACCTGGGGCCGGCACGGATCCGGCACGGCGAGTACTACGCGCTGCTGCTGTTCGCCACGTTCGGCATGGTCGTCATGGCCGCGGCCACGGACTTGGTGTTGATCTTCCTGGGGCTCGAAACCATGTCGATCGCGGTGTACGTGCTGGCCGGCCTGTGGCGCCAGCACCGGACCTCGCACGAAGCCGCGCTCAAGTATTTTCTGCTCGGGGCGTTCGCCAGCGGCTTCCTGCTGTACGGCATCGCGTTGACGTACGGCGCCACGGGCAGCGTGCGACTGGAGCCGATCGCCGCCCACGTGGCCGCGCACGGCTCGTCCCCGCTGCTGTTCATCGGCATCGCCCTGCTGCTGGTCGGCTTCGGTTTCAAGGTCGCCGCGGTGCCGTTCCACGCCTGGACCCCGGACGTATATCAGGGGGCGCCGACGACGGTCACCGCGTTCATGGCGGTCGGCGTCAAGGCCGCGGCCTTCGCCGCGTTCGTCCGCGTGTTCCTGTACGCGCTGGACGCCGCGGCCGCGGACTGGCAGGCGGTGGTGTGGGCCGGCGCCGTGCTGACCATGACCGTCGGCAACGTCACCGCTCTGGTCCAGCGCAACCTCAAACGCATGTTGGCCTATTCCAGCATCGCCCATGCCGGCTATCTGCTGGTCGCCCTGGTGGCCGGGAGTCCGCTCGGGGGCGCGGCCCTGCTGTACTATCTGATCGCGTACGGGGTGACGAACCTGGGCGCGTTCGCGGTCATGATCGCGCATGGGGGCGACGATGACCGCGACGGATACGCGGGTCTCGGCTTTCGGCGCCCGGGCCTGGGCATGGCCATGACCGTGTTCATGCTGTCGCTGACCGGCATTCCGCCGCTGGTCGGCTTCACCGGCAAGTTCTACGTGTTCAGCGCCGCGGTGGACGCCGGCTTCGTCTGGCTGGCGGTGCTCGGCGTGTTGAACAGCGCCGTATCGGCCTACTACTACGTGCGGGTCGTAGTCACGATGTACATGCAGGACCCCGCGGACTCCGGCGCGACGACCGAGCCGGCCGGGGTCGACTCCACCTACCGCTATACGCTGGCCGTCGTGCTCATTGCCACGCTCGGCACCGTGCTGTTGGGCGTCTTTCCCGCCGCGGTCATGTCGCTCGCCCGCGAGGCGTTTCTGTCGTTGGGCTGACGGCCGGCGGGCGCATGGCCGCGGCTCTGCGGACGACGCGGTCGGGTAGGGCATCGGTTTGAAATCGTCTCGTCGTGGGCTTTCGATCCCCTGTCCCCTGGCGGAAGAGAGGGAGAAGGTGAAAGCCTCGCCTTGGCCGCTATTTCGCTGTGCGTAGAAGTGTCTCCGCTGGATTCCGGCTTGCGCCGGAATGACGGAGGAACGGCGTTCCGCCCAAAGACATCTCGAACCTATGCGCTCCCCGCGGCCGAGTTCTCTCCTCTCTTCCTTTCTCGCCGCGCTGCGCTTCCTCACGCTCGTCGGGATTCGAGAACCCGTTCCGACCGACCGAACCGCGCTCGGACGCGCGGGCGCGTTCTTTCCGCTCATCGGCTTGGTCATCGGCGGGCTGGCGTGGACCGCTGACCGGCTGTTGCGCGACCGGCTGCCGAGTCCGGTGCTGGGCGTGGTGCTGGTCGGCTTGCTCGCCGCGCTGAGTCGCGGGGGCCAGTTGTGCGGCTTACGGAGTACTGCTGACGCCCTGTGGCGGCGCAGCGGCGTTCCCGTACTGGCGGTCGCGTTGGCCGGCAAGCTGTGGGCGCTGACCGTCCTGCACGGTGGCCCCCGCGACGTGGCCCTCCTGCTCGCCCCGATGCTCGGGCGGTGGGCCTGCGTGGTCATGGCCTACAGTTCGCGCCCCGTTTTGGGGGGAGAGGAAGGGGATTTCAGAGACGCCCGCGTACTCGTGCGCGACGTCCACTTCAACGATTTCGGACTGGCCAGTCTCGTGGCACTGGGGGTGCTGTTCACGCTGGCCGAGGCGGTCGGCATCGCGCTGGCGATTCCCCTGGGCGGGCTGATTATCGGCGGCTCGCTGTATTGCAACCGGCGGCTGGGGGGCGCGGACGGTCACAGCGTGGCCGGGCTCGGCGAGCTGGTCGAGACCGCGGCGCTGTGTCTCATCGTACTGCTGGCGGCCTCGGGTTAGGCATCGGCCACAAAAAAGGGGGAACGACATACTTGAAGATCCCACCCGATCGTCATTCCCGCGAAAACGGGAACCCAGAGGATGGATACCTGCCTCCGCCGGGGCGCCCCCACTCGTCGCTCCGGCATCCCCACTCGTCGCTCCGGCGAAAGCCGGGGCCTAGGGGAAAGGTGTCCTCTGGATTCCCGCTTTCGCCGGAATGACGGAGGGGGACAAACGAAGGCGAGGGGACGAAGGGGTATGACGACGAAAACCCGTCTTCGGGATCGTCTTGGACATCATTCCCCAAAAAAAGCGGGCCGGCCCCGAGGCCGGCCCGCTTGGACAACGCAAGCGTCGGACCGTTCAGATGTCCACGCGCACCGGGATTTGGACGTCGTGCGCGACGTCGACGAGCGCCTCGCTCTGCCGGACGTAGCGCAGGGTCTGTTCCTCTTTCCACGCTTTCAGGGCTTCGCGCATGCGGCCCGGGTTGATTCCGATCACGTCGCAGATGTTCTCGAACGAGAAGAACCACAGCGCGTCGGTCGAATCGATCCACTCTTCGGCTTCCTGGAACAGGCGCCGCTCGTGGGGCTTCTTGGCGAGCAGATAGGTCTGGAAACAATGGACGGCATCTTCTAGCATGGCGAGCAACAGGCGCTTCTCACCTTGCAGGGGCTTGCGCCCGAGTAGGGCGAAATACTGCTCGGGCAAGAGGGTGTCGGGTTCGAACATGAGACCAGTCCTCCTGTGCGTGCCGCAACGCGGACGATGGTGCGTCGCGGATGTGGTGGGCGTCACGGAGCGACAACGTTACCGAAACGTCATGTATAAGTAAAGTGAAATAAACTTCTTCCCAACATTAGTCGTCATGCACATCGAAACGCTCAAGGTATTTTGCGATCTGGCCGAGACCGGCAGTTTTTCGCTGGCCGCCTCCAAGAACTTCATCACCCAGTCCGCGGTCAGCCAGCAGATCCGCGGCCTGGAGGAACGGTACGACCGCGAGCTGGTCGAACGCTCCAAGGGCAACGTCCGGCTCACGCAGGCCGGCAAGGTCCTGTACGACGCCGGCAAGGAGATCGTGCACAAATACCGCGAGATCGAAGACAGCCTGCAGAGCCTGTCGCATTCGGTGGCCGGCACGGTGCGCGTGGCGACGGTCTATAGCGTGGGGCTGTACGAACTGTCGTCTCCGCTCAAGCGCTATCTGCAGAATTTCCCCGACGTGAACATCCACCTGGAATATACGCGCGTCAACAAGATCTACGAGGACGTGAGCCGCGGGGACGTCGACCTGGGGATCGTGGCCTACCCGAGCAAGCGCCCCCAGATCCGGCTGACCCCGTTCCGGGAAGACCGGCTGGTGCTGATCTGCGCCCCGCAGCACGCGTTCGCCGGGTTGGAGCAGGTGTCGATCAAGAAACTCGACGGCGAGAAATTCGTGGGCTTCGAACGCGACATCCCCACCCGCCGGGCGCTGGACCGTCTGTTCCGCCGCCACGGCGTCAAGGTCCGTTACATGATGGAGATGGACAACGTCGAAACCATGAAACGCGCGGTCGAGGTGGACGCCGGGGTGGCGATCGTGCCGGAGCCGTCCGTATCACTCGAAGTGAAGAACGAGACGCTGTGCATGATCCGCCTGTCGGGCGACGGGCTCATGCGCCCGTTGGGAATCATCTCCAAACGCGGCCGCCGCTTCACGCCGGCCACGCAGAAATTCATCGACTTTCTGAAAGGTCAGTCCGGCCCGGCCGGCGCCGACACCACGGACCACGCCCTCGAAGCGATCGCCTAGCCGCGCGCCTCGGCGTCCTTCAGGTATTCCGAGAATTCGTAGATGCCGTACGCGGTGCGGCCTTGCCAGCGCGTACGCGACAGCCCGAAGGTGACCGCCAGCGCCGGCCCCTGCTGCGTGTGGCGCACGATCGGAATCGCGGTCAGCGTCTCGCCCCGGCAGTCGAGCGACAGCCGCGGCAGCGACACCGAAAAGCTGGTCGGCCGGCCGTGCGCGAACACGTAGTCGAGTTTCCAATCCTGCGGAGCCAGGACGCGCGGCGTGCCGCGGTCATAGACGATCCCGGACGAGCGCGGCCCCTCCGGCGTTTCGGCGCGGGCCAGGAATACCCCCAGATCGGGGCCGAAGGGCAGCGACAGCAGGCGTCGCGGGAGCAGGCGGTCGGTCTCGTGCGGTTGCAGCGCGTCGACGAACCCCCAAGCGTCCACATGGTCGTCCCGGTCGGGAAAACGGACCCGGCCGTGCAGTCGGCAGGGTAGAATGCGGGTCGGCCGTTCCTGAAGGAACGGCGGGAACTCCAGCCGCAGGTCCACCTCGGCCGGCTCGATCCACGAAGCGGCCAGCCCGTCCTCCAGCCGAATGAACGCCTGGGGGTGAGAGAAGCGCATCAGCGTGCCGCGATACGCAATGGACAACCCGTGTGGCTCGCGGCGCCACTCGAAGGCGCCGATTCGCACCCGCTCCGGGTCCGCGCCGCGCGCGTCTTCGCCGGTGAACAGGACCATCTGCGTGCCGCCGAGCGACAGCAACAGCCGGCCGGCGTGGACCGGCGCCGCGGGGTCGAATTCCACGCCGCCCATCACGCCCAGCCCGCTGTGCGCGTCATGGAAGTGGAGCGCCAGCCGGGTCGCGCCGTCTTCCCAATTCCAGGGCAGCAGCGAGGGAGAGTCCGCCGCGGCGGTGGCAGACTCGGGCCGCGGGAAACTGAAACGCGAGAAATCGCGCGCGGCCTGCTCCGCCTCGCCTTGTCCTACCGGAGGACTCCCGGCCTGCGGGGCGGACGTCGTAGGTGAGGCGGCGGGCAGAGAGTTCCCCAGCGTGTGGTGGAATACCTCGACGAAGCGGTCCCGCTCCGCCCCCGGCCAGCGCAGCCCGACCCCGAGTTCCAACTGGACGGCGTTGAGCTTCCCCGTGACCGCCAGTTCGGCCAGCCGCCGCACGCGCGGCGACTCGTCGTCCACGTAGCGCGCGCTGAACACCTGCAAGAAGTTGTTCCGGTCCGCCGCGGCGTAGCGCCGACCGATGGCCACGTCGATCCGGGAAGCCCGCGCCGCGTCACGGAACGGAAGCACGACCTCGGAGAAGAACGGCACGTCCAGAGTGGGCTCGCCCTTGCCCGCCTTGACCAGCCTGCCGTTGCGCTGGCGCAGTCCGATGCCGACGTCGCACACGGGCTGCACGACGTTCCAGCCGTGCACGAAGAAGACGCGCAGCGCCGCGTGCCGCTCGGTCAGGGCGGACAGCAACTCGACCAGCGCGTCCAGAAACCACGTCGCCTGCGTTTTGACCTGACTGACGCGGTTCAGGTCCAGGTCGTTGCGGTCGTGCGTATGATTGATGAGCGCATAGCCGCCGGTCTGCGCGGCCAAATCCTGCGTGAGCGGCGCGGTGTACAGGTCGTTGACCTTGATGCTGTCGCGGATGGGGGCGTGGGCCGGCCGCCGGCCGCCGTGCGGCGCCACCAGCACGATCGGCGCCCGTCCGGGCGTGAACGTCATCCAGTCGGGCAAACGGGACTCGAACGCAAACGGCATGACAACGAGGTATAGCCGATTCTCGGCCGAGACCGAACGCCCGTCAGCCCCGCGTCGTGCTGCTGGTCGATGCAGCGGACAGGCGCGCTTCCAAGTCCTGGACGGAGACGCTGCCCGGTGGCTGTCCGGTGTGGGCGAGTCGATTGGCGACCTCCTGCACCAGCGCGTTGCACGGCGTCGGCACGCCGTATAGCCGACCCAGCAGGACGATTTCGCCGTTCAGATGGTCGGCTTCCACGCTGCCCAGCCCGCGGCGGAGGCTCTGCCACGACGAGCCGCCGGTGCGCGGATAGCCCTCGATTTCGCCCAGCGTGACGTGGGCGTTGACGCGCGCCTTGAATTCGTCTTCGGGCACGCTGGCGATGCCGGCCGCGGCGTAACAGGCCAATGCCTCGTCGCGTAGTGCACGGACGATCGTCCTGGACCGCGCATCCACCCCGCACGCGGCCTGAAACGCATTGCGGACGTTGCTCAGGAGCTTGGTATATTTCCAGCGCATGACGTCCGGGTCGGCCCGGGCGACGAAACCCGCTGATGTCAGGTCCGCGGCGACTCGGCCGATCAGGTCGTCGGTGCCGCGCGGATAGCAGCCCGCGTCGAGGATACCGCCGACCGGCGCGGCATGATTCAGCACCAAGCCCGGCTCCAGATACGTCGCCGGCACCCAGACCACCATGCCGTACACCCGGTCGAAACGGCGCAGCGCCATACGCTCGTTGTCCACGCCGTTCTGCGCGCACACCACCGGCAGGTGTTCCCCGCCCGCGGCCCGAAGGGCGGTCAACGCCGCCTCGGTGTCCTGGGACTTCATCGTCAACAGGATGACGTCATCGTCACGAAAATCGATCTCGCGCGGATGGCCGACCGCGGGGATCGGCAGCCGCACGCTCTCTCCGGGGGCCTTGAACGTCAGTCCCCGGCTCTGGATGACGCGCAGATGTGCGCCGCGGCAGATGAGCCCCACGTCGCAGCCGTGCTGCAACAGCCGCGCGCCGATGACCCCGCCGATTCCGCCTGCCCCATAGATGACGTATCGCACGCCGCCTCCCGCCTCGTTGTGCGTTCCCTCAGTAAGGGAAGGGAATTACATACAAGAGGACCCTAATGGTCAAAGGACCGAGGGGTAAAATGCGAGGCTGAGATGACATCGGGGTTCGTTTCGACAGGCTCAACGAACTGAGGGGTGGGGAAGGTTCCTGAATGTGCAGTGCCTTGAGCCCGCCGAAGGGTATCGCAACAGGTACGGGATCGTCTTGTCTGTAATTCCCTTTCGTATCCGCCGTGGCGGCCCCGAATACGGAGTGCCGTCAGTAAACACCCTCGCGCGCGCAGCGATGCGACCTCGTCTCGACTCAGACCCGCGATTTCGGTTAGCACCGCGTCCCTATCCTGGCCCAGGTACGGCGTCGGGCGGCGAACCCGGCATAGCTTCCCTTCCCCTCGGGCGTAGGCGACGTGCGCCCGTACCGTCCCGCCGCGGGCACACCCGAATCTAGGAAGCCACCTCTCCCCCGTCAAGGTTGACCGCGGCGCCCATCTTGCTTAGGCGTGGCGACAGGAGTTGCAGGGAACGCGATGGACTTGATCGACATCTACCTGCGCGTGGAACGCGAAGACATCGCGTTCATCAAATTCGTCATCGAGTCGTACGAAGAGTTCGGCATCGTGCGCACCGTCGATCGCAAGAAGGCGGTGATCGTGCTGTTGATCGTGCCGGACTTCATCGAACAGGCGCGGGCGGCCCTCGACGGGCTGCGCGAATCCGTCGAGTGGACGGAGGTGCCGCGGCCGGCGGGCTATACGGACTGGCTGACCGAGACGTAAACCCGACCCGCCTCACTCGTCGTCCGCTTCGTCGGGACGGTCGCCGCGGCCGAAAACGTAGGCCACGCCGATGCTCAGGCCATAGAGCAGAAGCAGCGGGCCGGCCAGCAGCAGTTGGGAAACCGCGTCCGGCGGGGTCAGAATCGCGGACAGCACGAAGACGCCCACCGCGGCGTACCGAAACGCGCCGATCAACGTGCGGTGCGTCAACAGGCCGACGCGGGAAAAGAAGAACACCAGCACCGGCAACTCGAACGTGACGCCGAAGGCGAGCAGGATGCGCGCGGTGAAGGTCAGATACTCGCTGATCCTGAGGGTCGGCTTCACGCCGATGCTGGCGAACTCGCCCAAAAAGAACGTATAGACGATCGGGAGCACCACGACGTAGCAGAAGCCCGCGCCCAGCACGAAGAACGCCGAACAGAAGATCACGAACGGCCACACGTAGCGGCGCTCCCGGGGATACAGGCCCGGGGCGACGAACTGCCAGACTTGGTAGAAAACGGCCGGGCTGGCGCCGAACAACGCCGCGATGAACGCGACCTTGAGTTTGGTGAAGAACGCCTCGGTCGGGCCGGTGCCGATCAGCGCGTGCGGGTCCGCGGTGAGGGCGAGGATGGGAGCGGTGAGGAACGCGAACAGCCGGTCCGCAAAGAAGTAGGCCGGCGCAAAGACGATGCCGACGGCGAGCAACGACCGGATGAGGCGCGTGCGTAACTCGTCCAGATGAGCGGTGAGCGGCATGGACCGGTCGTCATGGCCCATGCCCTAACGGTCCCCTCCGGGTCCCTGTTCCGGTTGGCGGGAGAGCGGAGCGTCCGTATTGCCGGTCGAGCCGCTCCCCTGGGCGGCGTCGGCCTTGCGGGCGCGGACTTCTTCGTCGAGCAGGACGTTGGCATTGCCGAGTTCTTCGCCGATGCCGCTGGTGGTGCGCCGCAACTCGGCGAGGGCGCGACCCAACCCGCGGGCGGCTTCGGGCAGGCGTTTGGGGCCGAGCACGATCAGCGCCACGACCAGGATCACCAGCAGTTCCGGCATACCGATGCCAAACATGTCCGTCTCCGGCGCCACGGTAGTATAATCGAAAATGCCCCGCAAGTTGCGGCCCCGACAGGGAGTCTAGCTCAAACGGCAGCGAGTATTCCCACCAGTTCCCGCAACCCCACGACCTCCACGTCCGCGGACAGTGGATACCGCCCCTCGCCGGCAGAGACGAGGAACGCCCGGCGCGGCGCGACGTCTTCGCAGGCAAGATGGAAACCGCGGCCGGCGCGGGGCGACAGCCCCAGTTTCACCTCGACGGCCCACGTTCCCTTGCCGCCCGGCAACGTCAGCAGCAAGTCGATTTCGGCCCCGGCGCGGGTGCGGTAGAAGCTCGCCGCGGTGCCGGGCGGGGCGACGGCCAACAGATTTTCGATGACGAAGCCTTCCCAGCTTGCGCCGGCTATCGGATGGCCGGCAAGGGTGTCGTAGCTGTCGATCCCGAGCAGGGCGTGCACCATGCCGCTGTCGCGCACGTAGATCTTGGGAGACTTGACCAACCGCTTGCGGACGTTGGCGTGGAACGGTCGCAGGCGGCGCAACAGCAGCAAATCCACCAGGACGTCAACGTACCCGCTCACCGTCGGGCCGCTGAGCGCCAAGCTGGCGGCCAGCTTCGACGCATTGAGCAGGGTGCCCTGCCCGTGCGCCAGCATGGTCCACAGGCGTTCCAGCGTCTCCGCGGGAATGCGGCGCCCGGTGAACGCGGATACGTCGCGTTCCAGATAGGTGTGAATCAGGTTGCGCCGGAAGGCCAGACTGTCGTCGTCGTTCGCCGCGAGGAGACTGTCGGGAAAGCCGCCGCGTACCCACAGTTGGATTGTCGTGGCGGTCTTCGCCGGGACGTCGTCCACGTCGAACGGATGCAGCGGGACGTACTCGATACGGCCGGCCAGGGTCTCACCAGCCTGCCGGAGCAGGTCCATGGATGCGGAGCCGAGGATAAGGAACCGACCGGTTCGCCTGCCGCGCCGGCGGCCTCGATCGATCAACCCGCGCAATTCCGGGAACAGTTCCGGCGCCCGGTGAATCTCGTCGAGCACCACGAGACGGCGATCGTACTCGCCCAGGAACAAACGGGCGTCCGCGAGCTTGCCTCGGTCGGCACTGGACTCGAGGTCCAAATAGAGCGCGCCCGTGCGGTCGGCGATGTTCTGTGCGAGCGTCGTCTTGCCGACTTGGCGTGGACCGATCAACGCGACCGCGGCCTGGCGTCGCAAGGCTTTGGTCACGAGTTCCTGTGCGCGGCGTCGAATCATCCTTGCGAATCTAAAGTAACAGTTCAGAAAAGCAAGGTTGGACAACAATGGACCACGTTAAAGTCGACCAGAGGGGCCATGAAATGGGCAGGGCCGCGGTTCGCGCCTTCGGCCCGTATATTCATGTCGAACGTGTCGAGAATTACATACGGATCCTAATGGTCAACGGCCGG
Source organism: uncultured Binatia bacterium (SeqCode) (assembly GCA_965200125.1). GTDB lineage: Bacteria > Desulfobacterota > Binatia > Bin18 > Bin18 > Bin18. The sequence goes on from OZ241332.1 coordinate 3,653,903, forward strand.
GGGTGCAAAGGTCGGGGTGACAGCGGGGTTCGTTGCGACCCTTCGACCTTTCGACATCCATCCCTCACATGACCGAAGTCGCGTTCCCCGGCAGCTGCCTCTTGTCATTCGTCGCAATCCGGGTATCCTGACCCGCGTCGGAGCGAAGCCGAATCCCTCACCCCGTCCATAGCCCATAAAAAAAGAGGAGAAAGAAATGACTGCCCCCCCCCCCCCCCCCCCGCAGGCGGAAGCCGCCGCTTCTGACACCCCATCGAAGAAGCCCTGGAGCAAACCGACCGTTCTTCGGATAACCGATGGCGTCCTGGAGACGAAAAGTGGACAGGATCCCGATCCGACCGTAGAAAACGCAACTTACCACCCGACATCATAAGGAATAGAGCCTCCATAGCGAATCGTCATCTTTCTCTGAACCGTTCCTTCCGTGGCGTGCTCCCGTCATGCCTGCCGGCCCCGCAACGAAGACCTGCTTCGTCACGGCGACCACGGAACGCTTCGTCCCCGGCACGCTCGTCACCCTCGCCTCCTTCCTGAAACATCATCCCGCCTTCGACGGCGACCTCATCGTCGTCCACGATGCGTTGCCGGCGGCGCAACGCCGCCATCTTCGCGAGGCGTGCGGCGCGGTGCGCTTCGAGCAGGTCTCGCCGGAGTTGCGCGAGCGGCTGGTGGCCTTGCGGGCCGCCCGTCCGGAGTTCGCCGCCCGGCTGGGGCAGTTCTATTCGCTCGAAGCCTTCCGCCTGCGCGGCTACCGCAAGGTGCTGTTCTACGACAGCGACGTGCTGTTTCGGGCATCGGTGGATGAATTGTTCGCTGCGCCCGAGCCTCTGCTGTGCTGCGGCGACGACGTGTTCCTGCGCGGCGGGCGCCGCGACGCCGCCACCTTCGCGCCCCTGCCGGCCGGACAACCGCCCGGCGCAGCGGGCACGCTCGACCGCCCGTTCGGCGCCGGCTTCCTGCTCATCGACGAGCAGGTGATCGCGGCAGACTGCTATGCGGCCCTCCTGTCCCTGGTGACGCCCGAGACCTGGCGCGGGACGGCCACGACGCATGCCGATCAACTCGTCCTGAATCGATATTTCGCCGGGCGGCAGACGCTGGTCGGGGCGACCTACGACTTCGTGCTCCCGTTCGCCGAGGCGATTCGGACGCGCGCGGGAGTCGATGCCGGCAGCGCCAAGGTCCTGCACTTCGCCGGGCCGATCAAACCCTGGCTGCCGGAGGCCATGCTCCGCTGGACGCGGGGCGCCCCCAAAGACAAGCCCCTGAATGCCTTCCGGCTCTGGTACGACGCCTACCTGAGCTCCCTGGCGGCGGCGCACGTGCGCAGCGCCGCAGACCGGCTCGCCGGGAACCGGGGATGAACTACGTTCCCGGCGCCGGCCGCGACTTGGCGGACCTGATCGGGACGCATCTGTTCGTCGTCTGTCCGAACAACAGCGGCTCGACGTTTCTCGCCGCCGCGCTGGAAACCTGCCGGGCGGCTTGGCGCCTGCCGAGGGAAGGCCAGATGATCCGTGGCTTCGCCGGGCCGACGACTATCACGCCCACGGGCCGCGAACGCTGGTTCCCCGGCCTGCTGTGGGCGTCCGAGCCGCGCTGGCGCGACCTCTTCGCGGACCCGCGCCACTACGATTGGCCGCGCACGCGCAAGGCGTGGTACTTCCACGCCCGCGCCCATGCCCCGGATGCCTCGGTGTTCGTCACCAAGTCCACACAGCACGTGCTGCACGTGGAGCAGCTCGTCCGGCACTTCCGCAACGCCCGGTTCCTGTTCATGGTGCGTGACCCCTACGCCGTCTGCGAGGGCATCTGCCGGCGTTACCGGACCCGGCTCGGGGCGCGCTTCCAGCGCCAGTTCGTGGTGCCGGGTCGGAGCCTGCCGGCCGCGGCCGCGACCCATGTCGTCAACTGTCTGGCGTGGCAGCGCCGCAACGTCGAAGCGTATCGGGACCGCGGCGTCTTCTTCACCTACGAGGAGATGTGTGCGGAGCCGGTGACGGTGGAGCGGAAGATCGAGACGCTCGTCCCGGAACTCGACGACCTGATCCTGCGCCGCCGCATCGCGGTGAAGGAGTACGACGAAATGCTCACGGACATGAACGCCCGTCAGATCGCCAACCTCGCCGCCGAAGATGTCGCCGCGTTCAACCGCATATTCCGGGCACACCGGGAAGTTTTCGACTTCTTCGGCTACGACCTCATGGAGCATCCCGCAGGAAGACGGGTCCGCGAGTGACGGGGCGCAGTTTCGAATGACCCTTCTCTCCTTCGGCCTTTCGGCACCCTTCGACATGGTTCGACCCTTCGACAAGCTCAGGGACCGCAGGCTCAGGGCACCGCAGGCACAGGGATCTTCCGCCTCCTTCAAGTTCGTGGGGCAAGAGTCCTCTGTCCGGACTTTTATGAGAAGTCCAGGAACTGCAAGGCGTTGGCGAGCGGGGCGAATCGTGGGTTCGCCCGGAACCGGTCCGCGTCCAACCGTTCGCGCAGGCTCGGCAGATCGACGTAACGCGCCCGCGACGGCGGCTTTGCGCGGGCGTCGAGCATCCGTCGCACTACCGGCAGCGCCGCGGCAAAGGCGTCGAGTAAGGGTTCCAACCGGGCCGGGTCCTCTTTGCGGGGGTTCCAGCAGATCTCCGGCGGCAGCACGGAGCGGAGCGCGTAACGCATCAGCCAGCGCGTCCACTGCCCGCGTCGGAACTGCTCGGCCGGCAGGCCGAGGGCGAACTCCAGCACCCGGCGGTCCAACAGCGGATAGCGGTACTCCAGACCGCGGCGCGCCCCGCCGGCGGCCCAGCCTTCCATGCGTGCGCTCAGACCTCCGTGTTGCAGCAGCCACACTCGGGTGCGCCGTACGCCGACGAAACGGGGAAGGCGCCCCGGGCCGGGGTTCGCCCGCCGCGCGAACGCCGGGTCGATGAGCCACCGCCGGCGGAGCACCCCCTCCCCCCGCCGCAGCCGGCCGACGGTCCGCGGCAGGCGCGGATGGATCAGCGACAGAACGACGCGCGCCCAGGACTCGACCGGCTTCTCGCCGCGGGCACGGCTCGCCGCGGCCAGCGTGCGCCAGCGGCCGCTCAGCAGCAGATGCGCGTCATACCCCCGGCCGTTGAAGGAGATGCCCTCGTCCCCGCCCCAGCCCGACAGCAGCACCCGTACGCCCCGTTCCGCGGCGGTCCGCTGGATCACCTCTTCATTCAGATGCACGTGGACGCCGGGGAAGCTCCCGTCGCGTGCCAGCACGGCGACCACGTCGTCAACGCCGGGCGAACGGTGGCACACCGGCATCCGCTCCCGTTCGCACACCGCGTCGATGAGGGCGTATTCCGGCGCGTGGGCCGGGCTCGGGGGCGCGGCGCCGAGGGCCGGCAGCCAACTGAAGGCGAGGGGCGCCGGCCGGCCCTGACGCCGCAACGCGCGGGCGGCGAGCACCGCGATGCTGGACGAATCCAGCCCGCCGCTCAGATGCACGCCCACCGGGTCGGCCGCTCCGCGTAAGCGTGCGGACACCGCGTGCGCGTACAGGTTCAGGAACTCCTCCGCATAGGCGTCGTCCGAGGCGGGCCGCGCCCGCGGCGCCTGCTCGGGGTGCCAGTACCGCTGCAACCGCACCTCGCCGCGGGCGCCGCCGTCCACGGTGAGCGTATGGCCCGGCGGCAGCTTGCGCACCGCCTGGAAGAACGTGCGGATAGGCGTGGTCAGACTGATGCGCGTGAGAAACGTGGCGGCCGTGGTCTCGTCCAGCGCGTCGGAGACGAACGGCGCGGCCAGGACGGCTTCGACGGCGCTGGCGCAGACGAAGCCCTCCGGCGTCCGGGCATAGTAGAAAGGCCGCGCGCCGATATGGTCCCGGGCGCAGAACAGGGTGCGCGTCCGGGTGTTCCACACGGCGAAGGCATAATCGCCGAGCAGGTGGTGTGGGCATTCCTCTCCCCACCGCCGGTAGGCCCGCAGGAGGAGGGCACCGTCGGCGATGTCGGCGCGGTCGGGATACGGAACGCCGAGCGCGGCGCACAGCGTCTCCCGGTCATCGAGCCGGACATCCGCGACGAGTGCGAGCCCCGCTTCCCCGTCGAACCGCACCGCCGTCTCACCGACCGGGCTCGGCAGGTGCCGCACGCCGAGCCCGACGCCTTCCCCCGTCCACGCCCCGCCCTGCGTTCCGTAGGCGTCGAGCGCTTCCAGCATCGCGGCCAAGGGGGCTGCCACGTCGCCGCGGGAAAGGATTCCACAGATCGCGGTCACGCGTCCGCTCTCCCTTCATCCGTACAAGCCTGCACGTTCATGATGTTTGACATATCGACATATCCGACGTAGTGACGCGCCATGCGTACCACCGTCCGGCTCGACGATCAGCTTCTAGCAGACACGAAGCGCCTTGCGGCCGATTCCGGTCGGACTCTGACGTCCCTGGTTCGGACCCGGGGATGTGCCGCCATAGGCGCATCGCTTCCGTGTTCCCGTCCGCACGGGAGAGGACTTCGTGCCTGAAACCGAGTCGGGGCTGAAAACCGGCATCGTCCTGGACGCGCGCTATCAGGAGCACGACCCCGGCCCCGGGCATCCCGAACGCGCGGACCGGATCGGCAGCCTGCTGCGCCGCATGGAGACGTATCGGCGCGCGGGGCTCGTGCGGCTCGCGCCCCGGCTCGCCACCCATGAGGAAATCGCGCTGGTTCACGACCCCGGCCTGATCGGGCGCGTGGCGGCGTCGGCCCGACAGGCGGCCGCGGCGTTCGATGCGGATACGCGCGTCTGTGCGCGGTCGTACGAGACCGCGTTGCTGGCCTGCGGCGGGTTGCTGAGCGTGCTGGACGCGGTCATGGAAGGCGAGGTGGACAACGGCTTCGCCCTGGTTCGCCCGCCCGGCCACCACGCCGAACGCGACCGCGCGATGGGCTTCTGCCTGTTCAACAGCGTGGCCGTGGGCGCGGAGTATCTGCGCACGCGGTTCGGCCTGCGCCGTATCCTGATCGTGGATTGGGACCTGCATCACGGCAACGGCACGCAGCACGGTTTCTACGACGACCCGGGCGTGCTGTACGTCTCGACTCACCAGTATCCCTACTACCCGGGCACGGGCGCCGCGGAAGATACGGGGCGGGGCAGCGGAGCGGGCTTCACCGTCAACCTGCCGATGACGGCGGGCTGGGGGGACACCGATTTTCTGCCGCTGTTCGAGGACGTGGTCGCGCCCATCTGCCGGCAGTTCGAGCCGGAGTTCGTACTGATTTCGGCCGGCTTCGACGCCCATGCGCGTGACCCGTTGGGCGGCCTGAACATGACCGAAGCCGGATTCGCATGCCTCGCGCGGATTCTGCTGCGCGTGGCGCGCGACCACGCCGCGGGGCGCTGCGCCGCGGTCCTGGAAGGCGGCTACGACCTGGAGGGACTCACCTCGTCGGCGACCGCGGTGCTGGACGAGATGGGCGGTGACGGACTGGACGACGCCCTGCCCGAACATCCCCGTCGCGGGCTGCTCCCACAGGTGCGGACCGTTCAGCAACGCTACTGGGAATTGCCGGACTGACGTTCCGCGGCGATGTCCGCGTGGGAGGCGACGACACGGTCGGCCTTGAGGTCGGCGACCTGTTGCGCGGACAAGCCGAGCACGCGGCGCAGCACGTCGTCGGTCTGCTCGCCGAGCAGCGGACCGGGCGCCGCCACGTAACCCGGGGTGCAGGACAACTTGAACGGCGGGCCGTCGAGCACGACATCGGTCCGACCGTTCTCCTGTTTGGCGGGCAGCCGCGCCCAGTATCCACGCGCGCGAAGCTGCGGGTCGCGGTCCAGATCTTCGCCGTTGGCCACGACGCTGGCGGCCACGCCGGTTGCTTGCAGGCGGGACATGACGTCTTCTGGCGCGTGCCCGCCGGTCCATCCTTGGACGTACCGGTCCAGGTCTTCCCGGTGTTGCAGGCGCGAAGCAAGGGAGGCGAACCGCGGCTGCGTGGCCCACGTCGGATTACCCATGACGCGACACAGGCTGCGCCATTCTTCGTCCGAGAAGACGGCGATGGTGCACCACCGGTCTTCGCCTCGACAGCGATAGACCCCGTGCGGGGCCGCGGGCGCTTCCTGCGACCGGTTGCCGACCGGCTCGCTGGCGGTGTCGCGGTTCAGCAAGTCGAGCAGCCCGGGGCCGACGAGGCTGGAAATGGCCTCGAACTGCGACAGGTCGACGAACTGCCCCTGCCCCGTCCGTTTGCGGTGCCACAGCGCGGCCAGTACCGCCAACGCGCCGCTGTAGCCGCCGGTCATGTCCGCGTAGGAATATCCCCAGCCCGCGGGCTCGCCTCCAGGGTGCCGCATCTGGAGCGTATAGCCGGACAGGGCTTGCAGGGTGGGACCGTAACTCACGTAGTCCTTGTGTGGGCCGGTGTGGCCGAAGCCCGACATGGAGACGGCAATGATGTCGGGTTTGAGTCGCTTGAGGCCGGCGTAATCCAGCCCCCAGTTGCGCATGACGCGCGCGCTGAAATTGTCGATCACCACGTCGGAGACGACTGCGAGCCGCTTGGCGAGGTCGATCCCGCGCGGGTCGGCCATGTTGACGACCGTGCTCTGCTTGCCGCGGTGAAGGTTACCGCTGAACCCGCCCCGCCGCGTGCCCAGGTCGAGCGTGTCGCGCCGTTCGATCTTGATGATCTCCGCGCCCTGGTCGGCCAGAATCCGGGTCGCCACCGGCCCGGCCACCACCCAGGTGAAGTCGAGGATGCGCACGCCTTCCAACGCCCGCCGACCGCGCGGCTGCCGCGTCATGCCGCTTCCTCCACGCCGCCGGCTAGACCGCCTCTTTCGGTCGGACGGGGTCCGCGGCAGATTTGGCGGCGGGCGGGAACAGCAGCGAAGCGGCGACGGCGACCGTCAGGACCGCGGCGATCACCGAGAGTGAGATCCCGATCGGAATGGGATACGTATCGACCAGCAGCATCTTGACGCCCACGAAGCCGAGCACCACGCCCAGGCCGTAGCGCAGATAGACGAACAGGTCGAGCACGTCGGCGATCAGAAAATACAGCGCGCGCAGGCCCAGAATGGCGAAGACGTTCGAGGTATAGACGATGAAGACGTCGTCGGTCACCGCGAAAATGGCGGGAATGGAATCGACCGCGAACATCAGGTCGGTACTCTCGACCGACAGGAGCACGACCAGCAGCGGCGTGGCGAACAGCTTGCCCTGCCGCCGCACGAAGAAGTGTTGTTCCTCGTACCCGTCGGTCACGGGCAGGATGCGGCGGACGAGGCGGACGACCGGGTTGTGCTCGGGATCCGTCTGCTCGTCCCCGGCGCGGATCATCTGCACGCCGGTGAAGACGAGGAACGCGCCGAAGACGTAGATCACCCAATGGAAGTAGTGGAGCAGCGTGGCGCCCACGGCGATGAAAACGCCGCGCATGACGAGCGCCCCCAGAATCCCCCACAGCAGCACGCGCCGCTGATACGCCAGGGGCACCGAGAAGTAGGAGAAGATCAGCAGGAAGACGAAGATGTTGTCGACGCTGAGCGACTTCTCGATCAGATAGCCGGCCAGGAACTCCAGCGCCAACTCGCGTCCGTTGGTGTAATAGATGCCGGCGTTGAAGACGAGCGCCAAGCCGATCCAGACCGTGCTCCAGACCGCGGCCTCGGTGCGCGTCACCGGGCGGTTGGCGCGCTGGGCGAGACCCAGGTCCACCGCCAGCAGGACGAGCACGCCCACGCTGAAGGCGATCCACAGGCCGAGGCTGGCGGTCATGCGTTCGTCCGGACGTGGCCGGTGGCTCAGGCGCGGGTCAGGTTGTCGTGGATTTCCTGGTAGCGGGACGCGGCCTGCGCCACGATCTCGTCGGGCAGGGTCGGCGCGGGTGGCCGGCGGTCCCAGCCCAGCGAGATGAGGTAGTTGCGTATGATCTGCTTGTCGAAGCTGTCCTGCGGCTCGCCGGGACGGTAGCCGTCCTTCCGCCAGAAGCGCGACGAGTCGGGCGTGAAGGCTTCGTCGATCAACAGCAGTGCGCCGTCGCACTCGCCGAACTCGAACTTGGTATCGGCCAGCAGAAAGCCGCGGCTCGCGGCATACGCGGAGGCGCGGGCGTACAGGGCCAGGCTGACGTCACGCACGCGCGCGGCCAAGTCGCTGCCGATCAGCCGTTCGACCTCGGCGAAGGCGATGTTCTCGTCGTGCTCGCCCTCGGGCGCCTTGGTCGATGGCGTGAAGATCGGCTCGGGCAGCCGCGCGCTCTCGACCAGTCCGCCCGGCAGCGGAATGCCGCACACGCTCTGCGTGGCGCGATATTCCTGCCAGCCGGACCCGGCCAGATACCCGCGCACGATGCACTCGACGGGCAGCGGCGCGGCTTTTTTGACCAGCATGGAGCGGCCGGCCAAACTGTCGCGCGCGGACTGGAAGACCGGCGGAAAACGGTCGATATCGACCGAGATGAGGTGGTGGGGAATGACGTCGGCCAGCCGCTCGAACCAGAAGCGCGACACCTGGGTGAGGATACGGCCCTTGTTCGGAATGCCGTTGGGCAGCACCACGTCGAACGCCGAGACGCGGTCGGTGGCGACGATGACCAGATGCTCGTCGGTTTCGTAGATGTCGCGGACCTTGCCCCGCCGCGGCGCGGGCAAGCCTTCGACGCTGGTTTTCAGGACGATGGTTTCACTCATGGGTTCGTCTCTCGGGCTGATGCTTGGTGGTTCGACCGTTCCGGCATGAGGCCGTGGACTGCGGAAAGGCGGGATTCTAGCAGACGCGGCGTTCTTCTCTACTGCCCCGCAGGCCGGCAGAGGCACTTCCGTCAGTTCGCCGGCAAGTACTCCACCAAGTCCTTCTGCTCCACGACCTCGCCGCTGGTCAGATCGGTCGTGCGCATGCGGACCAGGCCCACGCCCGGCGCGTACCACTCGGCGTACAGAAAGCCGCGTCCGCTGACGCGCCGGATACGTGTTTCGGCGTGGAGACAACCGGGGTACGTGCCCGCGGGGACGACCACCGGATCGGGCTCGGACCGGAATCGATACTCGGTATCGAGTTGCGACATCTCGCCCCACTCGCCGGCCTGGACGGTGTGCCAGTCGGTACGCGGCGCCGCGGGGTCGAGCGGCAGAACCGGGGCCGCGGCTTCACCCAGCGTGCCCGTCTGCATCAGCATGGTGCGCTCGTCGTCGCTGTACACGTGGTTGGTGTTGCGCACCAGATAGGCGCCACGCGGATAATACAGCACCGGCAGGACGTCTCTGGGCGCGGTCGGCGTGACTCCCGGATGCGTCTCGTCGATCACGACTGCTTCGAGCCCCAGCCGCGGAACGTACTCCCGGCCCCGGACCTGCAGCGCGAGTTCAGCAGGCTCGGCGTACCAACTGCCGGAGAGTCGGTACACCCAGCGACTGCCCGGGACATGCGGAAAGAGGTCGGACAATCGTTGCCACACGTCGGACGCTGCGGCGGGCGTGGCGTCCGCCTCGGGTTGTCGTGATTCGTCGTCGGTCCCGCCGGCATTCTCGACCATCGCAACCAAGAGGCCGACGATCACGACGGTCCGGATCAGACCCAGCAAGACCGGCATTCCATCATGTCCTTCGAGCACTCGGGTTTCGAGATGGGACGCTACACGACGCCGGCGCGGACAAGTTCGTCGAACCGCTCGGCATCGAGCCCGAGATCGCCGGTGTATATCTCGCGGTTGTGCTCACCGAGCAGGGGTGGGCGGCGGGCGATTCGCCACGGCGTGGCGGTGAAACGGATCGGCCCGCCCGGATACCGCAGCGTCCGACCCAGTTCCGGGTGCTCGACCTCACTGAAGAACCCCCGCTCTCCCAACTGCGGGTCGTCCGTCAACGCCTCGGGCGGGCGGACCATGGCGTACGGAATTCGCCGCGCCTGCGCGCCGTCCATCAACTCGGCCACGCTGTAGTCCTCGGCCCACTCGTCGAGCCGGTCGAACAGCGGTTCGGCTTGGTCTTTGCGGAACGTCAGATCTTCCCAGCGCGGATCGTCCAGATCCGGCGTTCCTTCCTGCATCGGCCGGGCGTCTTTCGCATCCGACTGGACCCACTCGACGAGCGAAGTCCAGTCGCCCAACGAACAGTGCATGACGTAGCCATCGCGGCAGCGCGCGACCCGGAAATAACGGCTCCAATGCAAACTACCGCGCCGCGTCTCGATGCCTAACCCCTGGTGATAGAACGGCGCGACGTGTTCTACCGCACCGGCCACGGCCTCTTGAATACTGACGTCGACGTGCTGGCCCTCGCCGAGGTCGTCGCGCGCCCACAGCGCCGACAGCATGCCGATCGCGGCGAACATCCCGGCGCTGTGGTACGCCTGCAACCCCATACCCTGCACGGGCGGCTGGCCTGGAAAGCCGTTAGGCCACACCATGCCGCCGGCCGCCTGCGCGACCAGATCGGAAGTGCGGTACTCGGCATACGGCCCCGTCTGCCCGAACGGGCTGATGGATACATAGACCAGCCGCGGGTTGTGCGGTTTCAGGTCGGCGTAGCCGAGACCGAGGTTGGCGAGCCTTCCGGGGGTCGCAGACTCGATCAGCACGTCCGCGGGCGCGGCGAGTCGCGCGAGCAAATCCCGACCGTCCCGTTGGGCGAGGTCGAGCGTCACGCCGCGTTTACTGGTGTTGTAGAACCAGAACGTCAAACTCTGCTCGGGGTGTGGCGTGCCGTGCAGAAAAGGGCCGATCCGCCGCGTCGCGTCTCCATCCGGCGGCTCGACCTTGACGACGTCGGCGCCCAGATCGCCCAGGAGCTTTCCGCACATCGCGCCCTTGATGTCGGTCAGGTCGAGCACCCGCAGGCCGGCCAGTGCTCCCGGAGTCTCCGCCGCGGGAGCCGTCATCCCGACACCCCGCGCCACACGGCCATCGGCTCTCGACCGGACATGAACATCTCCGCACGCCGTACAGGGCGGTCATTTCCACGTTTCACTCGCGTCCACACGAAGCCGGACGCTACCAGATCGCCGAACGGGAGGCGAGACTCGAACGCGCCGGGCAACTCGCCAACATCGTCGTCATCGCAACGCACGCTGTCCCCAATCCACGATCCACAATCAAAAATCCACAATTCCCCCCTCCTCTGGCACACAAGCCACGGAAGCGTCTATGCTTGGCCGTCCACGAACCCCGCGTAAGGAGGCCCCATGACTCTCGCTCTCGAAGGCATAAAAGTTCTCGAACTCACCCGCGTCGGGCCCGGCGCGTTCTGTACCATGATGTTGGCGGACATGGGCGCCGAGGTGCTCAAGATCGAACCGCCGCCGACCGGCACACTGGCCGGTTCCGGCGCCTCTCCGCGGCCGGACAGAGCGCGTGCCATCGCCACCAGCTTTACGAACCGCAACAAGAAAAGCCTGACCCTGAACCTGAAGGATCCCGATGGCCAAGCCGTGCTGCACGCTCTGGCCAAAGAATACGACGTGCTGGTCGAGGGCTTTCGGCCCGGGGTGATGCAACGGCTGGGCGGCGACTACGACACGCTGAAGGCGCTCAACCCGCGGCTCGTCTATTGCGCGCTGAGCGGGTTCGGCCAGGACGGCCCGTACCGCGACTACCCGGCCCACGACCTCAACTATCTGGCGCTGAGCGGCGTGCTGAACCTGATCGGCCCGTCCGAAGGCCCGCCATCGATTCCTCTCAACATCGTGGCCGACTACGCCGGTGCCTCGATGCACGGCGCGCTCGGCATCATGTTCGCCCTCTTCTCCCGCGCGCAAACCGGCAAAGGCCAGTTCGTGGACGTCTCCTACCTGGACACAACCATCTCGCTCCTGGCCGCCACCCCCAACGTGCGCGATTATTTCGCTCACGGCACGCTGCCGACCCGCGCGCAGGGTGTGTTCAGCGGCGGGTATCCCTACTACAGCGTCTATACCACCAAGGACGGCAAGCTGTTGTCGATCGGCTGCACCGAGCCCTGGCTATGGAACAACGTCTGCGACGCCCTGGACCGGCCGGACTGGAAGGACTGCGGCATGAAAGCCACGGACTTCTCGCAGCCGTCGTCCGAACGCCATCACCAAGTGCGAGACGAGTTGCAGGAAATCCTGCGCACCAGAACGCGCGACGAATGGTTCGCGTTCTTCGCCGAGGCCGACGTTTGCGTCGGCAAGGTGTACGACGTGCCCGAAGTCTTCGAGGACCCGCAGGTCAGACACCGCAACATGGCGGTCGAACTCGACCACCCCCAGGCCGGCAAAGTCACCCACGCCGGCGTCGCCATCAAGCTGTCCGACACTCCGGGCTCGATTCGCTCCTTCGCCCCTTCCCTCGGCGAGCACACCGACGAGGTGTTGCGCGGCGTCGGCCTGAGCGCGGAGCGCATCGCGGCGCTGCGCGAAAAACGCGTCGTCTAACCAAGAGCCTTTTACCCCCTCTCCTTTTGCAAAGGGCCAAGGAAAGGGATGTATGAAAAGTCCTTTTCAACCTGAGATATGGGGAAAGGCGGGAAGAAAATGGGACTCTTCAGCGTCGGGTGTCTGATCGAAAATCAGCAGGATCGGACCCGGTCGGTTCGGGTCTCCAGGGTCATGGTCGATACCGGCAGCGAGCTCACCTGGATCAACCATAAGCATCTGGAAAAAATCGGCCTCGAACCCGAAAAGAAGGACAAACATTTCGTCATGGCGAACGGGCAGCACATTATCCGGTCGATAGGGTTCGCCATCATCCGCGTCGGAAAGGAACTCACGACCGACGAAGTCGTCTTTGCACAGAAAGGCGACCTGCAGTTACTCGGCGCGCGGACCCTGGAGGGCCTGAATCTGAAAGTAGATGCGCGTAACAAGAAGCTGGTCGCGGCAGGTGCGTTCATTGCCGCGGGCAACAGCAGAGCAGGCTGAAACGGACGGTCTCAATTTGCGACGAGAAGGATTCCGGTTTCAGCCTGCTTCATGAGCGGGCGGCAACTGTCTGCCATGGAGGGTAGCATTCGCCAAAAGAGAGGAAGGCCATGAGCACCGACACGATCATCACGCTGGCCAGCATGCTTTCGATGGGGATTGCCGGCTTGGTTCTGCTATTCAACATCATGAACAGAGGGTTCGACAACGTGAACAAACGGCTCGACGATGTGAACAAACGATTCGACGACATCAACACGCGATTTGACGATATGAATAAGCGGCTCGACGATCACGGATCAAGGCTGACCAGAATAGAAGACGGTTATGTCGAGATTGCCCAAAGAATAAGCCGACTCGAAGGCAGGATCAGTTTGTATCCGCCGATAGCGACACCCGAGGCCGAACCCGCTGAATCGACGCCGCCTGTCGAGTCATAGTCTCCGGCAGTTCCGGGCAGCGGAGCACTCGAACCGCTGCATTCAGCCGAGCAGCAATTCCTTCGCGCGACCGAATAAAGTCTTGACCGAGGGGGCGATGAGTTCCCACTCCGGGTCGTAGCGTTTGCCGCGGCGGTGCAGCATGACGTTGAAACAGGTGATGACGCCGAAACGGTAGCCGGCCAGCGCGCGATACCAGGCGATGTCCGGCACCGTGCGTTGCATGCCGTCTTCGTACAGCGTCACGAGTTCGGCGATGCTCGGGATCGTGGGGATCGGGCGGCGGGCCGTGTCCCAGCTTTCCGGGTCGATGAAGACCAGCAGCCAGCCGAGGTCGAGCAGATGGCCGCTGATGCCGGAGATTTCCCAATCCAACAACGCGATGAGGGCTTCGCCGTCCGCGCGTTTGTCGAACAACAGATTCGTGCCTTGATAGTCGCCGTGGAACAGGCCGATGGGCGGGTCCGCGGGCTGCCGGGCGAGCAACAGATCGCGCACCTCTTCGCCCCACACGATCCATTCCGGCTCGGCCGCCTTGGCCAGAATCGGGTCCCAGAAACGGATCTCCGCGTCGAGCGAACGCGGCGCCTCCCAGCCGGCGAGTTCGGTCCGCCAGTCGAGTTTGTGTACCTCGACGAGCGCGTTCACTCCCTGCCGGTACAGCGTAGTAACGTCCGACGCGGCACGGCTGAACGAGGCGTCCGGTTCCCAGACGTGGAAGGTGCGGCCGGGCAGCCGCTCCACCATCAGGTAGGGGACCTCGAACCATTGCAGGTCGTCGCCAGCCCAACGTACGGGCGGGACGGGAATGCCGTTGTTTTTCAGCGTGCGCAGCAGCGGCGCCTGGCGCAGCACGTCGGTATTCCCGCTCTGACGCACGCCCTTGGGCGGGAGCCGGACGACCATCGATTCCTGGGCCGGCCGACCGTCGGTCCGATAAGCAACGCGAAAGCCGAAGCTCAGCCCCGCATGGCCGGGCATGGCCTCGACCGTCTCGACGCGCGCTTCGGCGCCGTAATGGGCGACGCAAAAGTTCTGCAATTGTTGCGTGAGGACGGAAATCTCTACCGCCACAGCGGCCTCCTTCAGGCTGTCCAGTTTCTGCTTTCCAGACCCATCCAATCGACGTGGCTGACTGCAGATGATGTGAAGTCCGGGTATGCAACCACATTGCGGTTTGCGTGCCTAGTAGCGAAGACAGAACGGGTTTCCCCCGACGTACAGATACGGAACAATAGCCGGACTTCGTTGCCGACACGTTGGATGTCGGGCAATAAACGCACAAAGTAGAGTTGCGCCGTGTCTTTCACGTTGACGGCTGACGACCGCGCTGCGCTCGCTGCACGCGGGCTAACGCCCGAAAAATTCTCTACTCTTCTGTCCCACTTCGGGCGCGGGTTTCCGCCGATCAGGCTGGATCGACCGTGTACGCTCGGCGACGGGATCGGTGTCTTCCCGGACGACGCGGATCGTTACCTGCGGCTTCATGCCCAGGCTGCCGCGGCCGGGCGCGTGACGAAGTTCGTTCCGGCCTCGGGTGCGGCGAGCCGGATGTTCCGCGCGTTGCTGACGGTTGCCGCGGAACCGGCGGACAAACCGATCCTGTCCGCGAAGGCCGCCAACGGAGACGACGACGCGCGTACGGCATTGCGCTTCGTCGATGAACTCGACCGGTTCGCGTTTGCGGACGATCTGCGCGCGTGCTTGACTCGGGACGGATACCGCCTCGACCAACTGATCGGCGCAGGTCGTTACACGCTTCTGCTCCGCTCCCTGTTGACATCCGTGGGTCTGAACTATGCCGGAATGCCCAAAGGATTGGTGCCGTTCCACCGCTACGCCGACCACACACGCGGCGCGTTCGAGGAACATCTGGTCGAAGCCGCGGAGTACGCCCGCGATGCCGAGGGGGTGGCGCGTGTCCATTTCACGGTGTCCGCCGAGCACCGCAAAACGGTCCGCGCCCATCTCGACCAGCCCAACCCCGGTTATGCGCCTTCCGGCGTGCGATTCGAGATCACGTATTCCGTCCAGAAACCGGCGACCGACACGCCGGCCGTGGACGTCGCCGGCACGCCGGTCCGGGACGCCCGCGGCGCGCTGGCGTTTCGGCCCGGCGGGCACGGCGCGTTGCTCGACAACCTCGGCGATCTCGGCGCGGACGTCGTCTGCATCAAGACTATCGACAACGTTCTGCCCGACCGCCTGCGGCCCGCGGCCACGCGCTCCACGAAGTTGTTGTGCGGCTATCTGATCGAATTGCAGCAGGCCGCGTTCTCACATCTTGTGCAGCTCGAACGCCGGAACGCGTCGGCGATCGCCGCGGCGCGCGCGTTCGTACAGGACCGGCTCTCCCTGCATGTACCGGCTGATTTTGCGGACCTCTCGCACGAAGCGCAGTGCGCCGGGCTGATGGACCGCCTGAACCGGCCGTTGCGGGTGTGCGGGGTGGTGAAGAATACCGGGCTGCCGGGCGGTGCGCCGTTCTGGGTGAGGGCGGCCGACGGGACGACCTCGCGGCAATTGGTGGAGTCGTCTCAGGTCGAGATGGACGACGCGGACCAGCGCGCCTGCTGGACACGTGCGACGCACTTCAACCCGGTCGATATGGTGTGCGGGCTGCGCGACTATACGGGCCGGCCGTTCGATCTGGACCGCTTCCGCGACCCGGCGACAGGATTCATCTCGGAGAAGTCGTACGCCGGGCGCACGATCCGCGGCCTCGAGTGGCCGGGTCTGTGGAACGGCGGTATGGCCGGGTGGAACACGGTGTTCGTAGAGATTCCGGCCGCCACTTTCCAGCCGGTCAAAACGGTCATGGACCTGTTGCACCCCGTGCACCGCGGGGTGTCCGACGCCGCGGGGTCTCCCCCGTTGACAAGCCGCGGAGATTCATAGTTTGTAGGGCGGCTCCGCCCGGCGCGGGGCGCGTTTCCGGTGGAAATGCTCATCATCTCCCGCCGGGTGGGGAGACGAGAGAGGCGAAAGAGAAACGGACGAATACCATGCCCGATACGCAGAACGCCCACGCACGACTGGCCGAATATCAGCCGGACGCCGCCCTGACGATTGCCGACTACGAACCTTATATCGGTCGGGAGCGGGTCGAAGCGTTGCAACGCTTGGCTGCTCCGGTCGAGGGTAGAAGCTGGACGAACGTCAATTCCACCTTCGTCGGCGGCGGGGTAGCCGAAATGCTGCGCAGCATTCTTCCGCTGGCCCGCTCGTTGGGCGTGCACGCGCGCTGGCTGGCCATCCGCGGGCATGACGAATTCTTCCAGGTCACCAAAAAGTTCCACAACACGTTGCAGGGCGTGGACCAGCCGCTGTCGCTTGCGGACCTGTTCGACACCTACCTCGGCACGCTGGAAGCCAACGCGCCGCGCGAACCGATCGAGTCCGACCTGATCGTGGTGCACGACCCGCAGCCCGCGGCGCTCATCACGAGCGGCAAGCTGTGGGGCAACGTGCTGTGGCGTTGCCATATCGACACCTCCACCCCCGACCCGACGGTGTGGCGGTTCCTGGTGCCGTATCTCAACCAGTACGCGGGCGCGATCTTCACCATGCCCGAGTTCATCGGACCCGGCCTGCACGTCCCGCACTACCACGTCACGCCGTGCATCGATCCGCACGCGGAAAAGAACCGCCAGTACACCGATCTGCAGGCCAAGGAGATCCTCGACCCGCTGTTCCGACGGCACGCGATCGACCCGGAGCGGCCGATTCTGGCCGCCATCTCGCGCTACGACATTCATAAGAATCAGGCCACCATTCTGACCGCGTTCCAACGCCTGCGCGAACGGAAACGCTACGACCCGGCCCCGTACCTCGTCCTGTTGGGCAACACCGCGGACGACGACCCGGAGGGCGGCGCCATGCTGGCGCAACTGCAAGCCCAGGCCGGGGACGACCCCGACGTCCGCTTCTGGGTGAACGTGGAAAACAACGACCAGGTCGTCGGCTCGTTGATGCACCTCGCGCGCGGCTTCGTCCACGTATCCACGCGCGAGGGGTTCGGGCTCGTGGTGTCGGAGGCCCTCTGGCAGGCCACGCCGGTGATCGGCTCGCGGGTGGGCGGGATCGTCACCCAGGTGCTCGACGGCCAGACCGGATATGTCGTCGAACCGATGGACGCGGACGCGCTCGCCGGCAAGATGGCCGCCATTCTGGACGACCCGGAACGTGCTGCCCGACTCGGCGAACGGGGCCGCGAACACGTGCGGCAGCACTTCCTGCTGCCCGAGCTGGTGTCGCGCTACGTTCGCCTGCTCCGTCACTACACCGGCGTCGACGACGCCCCGCCGGCTTTTCGCCTGAATCCCCCGACGTATCGTGAAGAAATGGCACGTCGGCTGCCGTGGCGGAGAACTCCGGCCGCGGACCGATCCGCCGTCCTGCGGGACGGACACGACGCCGCGACGGTGCCCGCGGACTGACCGGAGGACGACGTCCGGTCCGGCATCCGCGGCGCGAACAGCGTATGGGCTACGTCGACACGGTGGTGTTGGCCGTTCTGCAAGGACTGACCGAGTTTCTGCCCGTCTCGTCATCCGGTCATCTCGTGCTGGCGCAGTCCCTGTACGGCGGCGCGGATCGGCTTGATCTCTCGTACAACGTGGCCGTGCATCTCGGCACTGCGGCCGCGCTGCTGATCTATTTTCGTCAGGACGTGGCCGCGCTGTGGACCGGTTTGTTTCATGCGGATCGGGCGACGCACAGCCTGTTTGCAGGCCGCGAACGGCACACGCTCGGCTGTATGCTGGTCGCCCTGATTCCGACCGCACTGGTCGGACTGGGGATCGACACCTTCGCGCTGCCGTTTCTGACCCGCCCGGACATAGTCGGGGGGATGCTGCTGCTGACCGGCGGGATGTTGTGGTGGGGCCGCGGAACGCATGGCCCGACGCGGCACCTCGGAGTCGTCGGCGCGCTGGTGATCGGCCTGCTACAGGGTGCGGCCGCGGCCCCGGGGCTTTCGCGGTCGGGCGTCACGATCAGCGCCGGCGTCCTGCTCGGCCTGGACCGGGAGGTCGCCGCCCGATTCTCGCTGCTGATTTCCGTACCGGCCATTCTGGGGGCGGCCCTGCTCCAGGTCGCCAAGCTGCCCGCCGAGCCGTTGACGCAAGCGGGGCCGTATCTGGCGGGTATGCTGGTTGCCGGCGCGGTCGGGTACGTGGCCATCGCGTGGATTCTCCGCCTGGTCCGGCACGACCGCTTCCACGTATTCGTGTGGTACGTCTGGCCGCTGGGCGGCTTGGCGATCCTCTCCACGTACCTGGGAGGGTAACGCGCGGCGGGCGAGAACCGCCCCGCCTATTCCTGAGCCGCGATGGGGGTGTCGGTCGAGGCACCGATACGGATGATGAGCGTGCCGCCCTGGTGTTTCCGGCCGGCGACGAACAGCGTCCCGCGGTTCGGAAGCGACAACAGCGTACTCATGAGCGGGGACGGCGTGCCCCCCTCCATCAGCAGGACGCGCAACGCGATCTGTTCGTCCACGAACTGCTGCGGCACGACCTGCAGAAACCGGCCGCCGGGCAGGGAGAAGTCCGCCTGACTGCCGAAGCCGACGTGTCGCCGCTCTTCCTGGACCAGCCGGTAGGCGGAGTACCGGAACGCCTGAAGTTGCGAGCGCATACTCGTCAGCCGGGTATCGAAATCCTGAGACGCATCGGTGGCCAGCACCGTCTGAACCCGCAATTGAACGGCCGCGGGTTCCCTGCCGGGCATCCGATTCGACGGTTGATCCTGGGCTCCGGCGGCGCTCGCCAGCGCCAGTAGTCCGAAAACGGCCGTCAGGCAGGACGCGAGACGGCGATGGATGACCGGTTCGCTCACGGTGTGTCGCTGACCCAGATGACGGTGGAGTTACTCGTCGGCTCGTTCCAGACCAGCACGGTCTCCGCAGCGGACAAGGAGTCGATGCGGGCTTGACCGTCAGAGCCGGAAAAAGGGGATGGCGCGGCGGTGCCCCTCTCGAAACCCGCGTCCCGCCCGGTCAGCCAGTGGCTCGTGACGACGCCGGCCACGATGAGCAAAGCCGCTGCGGCTCCGACCGACCAGGTCCAGAACGGTGCGGGCTGCCACTGCAGACGCCACCGGTGAAAACGGCGGGTCCAGCCGCGGGAACGCGACGCGGTCTGCACGGCGATGCGATGTTCGATTCCGGTCCAGAAGTCGGACAGGTCGAGACGCGACGTCGCGGTATCGAGCGTTTGCGTCACGGCCTCGTGAGCGCGGTCGAGCACGTCGCGGCGGCGGGTACAGTCCGGGCAGTCGGCAAGGTCGAACGCGAGGTCGCGGTGTCGGGCGGCGTCCAACTCGCCGTCGTACAACAGCGAGACGAGACGGTCGGAGTGGGAACAGCCCGCCATACGCGCGGCTTTCCGAACCTAGCGTGCGGTTCGCCCCGCCGGCCTGAAACGCGCCGGTGGTCGTGCGGGATAAAGATGAAAAGGCGGCGGCATGGCGGAATCGAAGTTCGAGCGGGGGGCGGGATATGCACTCGTCAGGAGTCTTCTTCCAAGCGCGCTTGCAGCTTTTTTCTCGCGTAGTGCAGACGGCTCATCACCGTGCCCCGCGAGCACTGCAGTACTTGACTGATCTCATCGTACGACAGCCCCTCGAGCGACCGTAACACTATGGCGGCTTTGTGAACGGGCGTCAACTCGTTCATCGCTTTCCAGACACGTTGCGCCATCTCTCGATTCTCCACTTGTTCCGCGGGGTCCCGGCCATCCACGTCGGGGATGCTCTCGATCCAATCGTCTTCGTCGTCCGTGCCCGATTGGTGCCGTTCGATCAGTGCCCGTTTGCTGCGTTGACGCTGCCGGTCGATCGCCAGATTGACGACGATGCGGTACAGCCACGTATAGAAACTCGCGGCCTCCTTGAACGTGTGCAGCCGGGTATAGACCTTGGTGAACGCTTCCTGGGCGACCTCGCGGGCGTCTTCCGGATCGTGCAGCATGCCCAACGCAATCGCGATTGCTTTGCGCTGATACCGTTCGACGAGTGCGCGGAACGCCTGCCGGTCGCCCTGCTTGCTGCGTCGAACCAGTTCCCCGTCGCTGGCAGCCACCGTGTTTCGACATCCTTCGAATGAGACGGACAACGCGCTGATGCTATTCAGGCCGCGGCACGGGAAGCCGGTCGTTCCGTCCGGTCGAGCCGGGCGTCAGGATACCGGAAAACGGGCGCCGTGTCCCCGGTCGCTGCAGGTTCGAGCCGCGAAGGAAGACCCGTTCCGCCGTCCGGGGCGCGAGTAACTTGACAAGCCTCCCCCGCGGACTTAAACATTCGTGCCAACGCAGCCGGCCCCTTCTGTCCCCTGTTGTGATTCCCCGCCGAGACCACCCGCCGACATGATCGACGTTCAGCACTTGACGAAGCGCTACGGCGACCTGACCGCGGTCAGCGACGTATCGTTTCGGGCCGAGTCCGGCCAGATTCTCGGCTTTCTGGGCCCGAACGGCTCGGGCAAGACCACGACGATGCGGATCATCACCGGCTTCATGCCGGCCACGGCCGGGACGGTCAAAGTCGCCGGATACGACATTTTCGAGGAGTCGTTCGCGGCACGCAAACGGATCGGGTATCTGCCGGAATCGCCGCCGCTCTACAACGACATGACGGTCACCGCCTATCTGCGTTTCGTCGCACGGATCAAGGGCTTGCGGCGCGCCGAGATTCCTTCTGCGTTGGACCGCGCGCTCGAACGCTGTGGCCTGACGGAGGTGGCCGGCCGGGTCACGGGCTATCTGTCCAAGGGATTCCGGCAACGGGTGGGGTTGGCGCAGGCCATCATCCACAACCCGAGCGTCCTCATCCTCGACGAGCCCACGGTCGGGCTCGACCCGCGGCAGATCATCGGCATCCGGGGGCTCATCAAAGAGTTGGCGGGCGAGCACACCGTCGTCCTGTCCACCCATATCCTGCCCGAGGTCGCCCAGGTGTGCGAAAAAGTCGTCATCATCAACGAGGGCCACGTGGTGATCGAAGACACGCTGGAGCAGTTGACGCGCGGTCGGACCCTGGAAGACGTGTTTCTGAAAGCCATTGCGCAGGAAGCGCCGTCCACGGACGAAGACGAGGCATCCGGCGACCGGGAGGAAGAAGAAACGCGCGCAGCCGAGGCCGCGGAGGAGGGCGCCGCGTGAGAAACGTGCTGACCATCACGCGCAAGGAGTTGCGCTCGTATTTCGTCTCGCCGGTCGCCTACGTCGTGCTGACGGGCTTCCTGCTGTTGGGCGGCTGGTTCTTCTTCAACCTGCTGTCCCGCTTCAACGTGTTGCTCAGCATCTACACGCAGTTCCAACAGGGCGCCGCGGACGAGTTGAACCTCAACGATTTCGTCATCGCCCCGCTGATGCACAACCTGGCCATCGTGCTGGTCATTCTGGTGCCGATGATCACGATGCGCGCGTACGCGGAAGAGAAGAAAGGCGGCACGCACGAGCTCCTGCTCACCTCGCCGCTGCGGACCGGCGAAATCGTGCTGGCGAAGTTCCTGGCCTCGTTCGTGTTCATCTGCATCATGCTGGGGCTGACCGGCGTGTATCCCGCGGTGCTGATCGCGTTCGGCAACCCGGAGATCGGCATCATCCTGTCCGGGTATCTTGGGCTGCTCATGCTGGCGACGGCGTTCGTGGCGGTCGGCCTGCTCACGTCGTCGTGTACTGAAAATCAGATCATCGCCGCAGTCAGCGGCCTGGTCGCCACGCTGTTGCTGTACATCATCGGCTGGCCGGCCGACACGGCCGGCGACGTGCTCGGCCCGGTGTTGCGCTATCTGTCCGCTACCGAGCACTTCGCCGAAATGGTCAAGGGGCTCATCGATACCCGCGACGTGGTGTATTTCGTCAGCCTCATCCTGCTCTCCCTGTTCCTGACCCAGCGCTCGGTCGAGTCGCTGCGCTGGAGATAAGCCGTCATGTCGCGTCCGGGATCGTTCTACGGAGTCATCGGGGCGATTCTCCTGCTGTTCGCCGGAGTCGCCTTCTATCTGACGCGCCAGCCGTCGGTGTACGTAATCCTGCACACGCTGGGCGGCATCGCGGCGATCATCGCCGCTCTCTCCTCGGCGCAGGGCTCGATCACGACCTTCTTGGGCCAGCGCTCCACGAAGTACGGAGCCGGGGCCGCATTCTACTCGCTGCTGTTTCTCGGCGTGCTGGTGCTCGTGAACTATCTCTCCACCCGGCACCATTACCGCATCGACGTGACCGAGGCCGGCATCTACAGCCTGTCCCCACAGTCGCAGAACGTGCTGCGCCAACTCGACGTCGACCTCGATGTCGACGCGTTCGTGCAGGCCGGCTCCGACCCGCAACTCCGCGAGTTGCTGAGCAGCTACGCGTACGAATCCGACAAGGTGACGTGGCGCATGGTGGACCCCGACCAGCGCCCCGACTTGGCCGAGCGGTTCCAGGTGACGACGCTGCCGAGTGTGGTGTTGCGCTACGCCGGCCGCACCAATCTCGTGAATCGCACGAGCGAAGAAGACCTGACGAACGGCATCATCAAAATCACGCGGTCCGAAAAGAAGACGGTCTATTTTCTGGCAGGCCACGACGAGCCGAACGTCGAGGACATGGAGAACGCGGGCGGCTACGGCGTGCTGCGGACGGCGCTGGAGAACGAGGGGTACGGCGTGGAAACGGTCGTCCTGTCGTCAGACCAAGCCGTGCCGGAAGAGAGCAATCTGCTTATCGTAGCCGGTGCGCAGCGATCGCTCCTGCCGCACGAGATCGAACGGATCGACGCCTACCTGCGCGACGCCGGGTCCGTACTGTTCCTGCTGCCGCCGCGCAAGACGCCAGAACTGGCCGCCTACCTGCAAGGCTGGGGCGTGCAGGTCGGCAACGACGTGGTGGTCGACGAACAACTCCAACTCCTGCGCGGACGGACGTTCACGTTGTCCCCGTTCGCGCAGCAGTACGGGACGCACCCGATCACGAACGACCTGAGCCGCCGCGGCTCCGCGGCCCTGACGGCCTATGGCCTGTCGCGGTCGGTCGAGCCGCACGCCGAACCCCCGGACGGGATGACGCCGACCAGCTTGGTCCAGACCAGCCCCAACGCCTGGGCGGAAACCGACCTCGACGACGTCTTCGAAAAACAGACCGTCAGCCTCGACGACCACGACCGCCAGGGGCCGATCTCGCTGGCGACCGCGGTGACTGCGACCCTCGGTGAACCCGATGATGGAGAAGAGGATGTCGAAGAGGCGGACGAGGCCACCGCTGAAAAGGCGGCCCGGCTCGTGGTGTTCGGCAACGCCGGGTTCGCCAACAATCAGTTCATCGGCCAGTACTTCAACCGCGACTTGGTGCTGAACACGGTCGGTTGGCTGGTCGGGGAAGACGAACTGATTACGATCCGGCCCCGCACGGTCCGCGCCTCCCGCGTCCAGTTGACCCCCGAGCAGGGCACGACCGTCTTTTATCTGTCGGTCCTGATTCTGCCCGAGTTCCTGTTGCTGGCCGGATTGGCGACGTGGTGGCGCCGGCGTTAGATTCGGCAGTCTCGGACCTTCGGACTCCTTTCGGCACGATTCGATCCTCCGGCCTTTCGATCCTTCAACCTTTCGACAGGCTCGAGGCACCGCGGCGTAGAGACCGGAGACATGGGCAGGCTTCGCATCGTCGTGACGCTGGCCGTGCTGCTGGGCTTGGGACTGTACGTCTATTTCGTCGAGTTGCCCAAGGCGCGCGAAGACGCCGCGGCGAAGACGCTGCTCCGGCTCGAAGCCGACGAGATCGACACGCTCACGCTGACCTATCCCGACCGGGAAATCCGCCTGCAACAGACCGCGGCCGGCGAGTGGAACATCACTGCGCCGATCGAGACCAAGGCCGACGACACCACGGTCAACAACCTCGTCAACACCGTCACGACCGAAGAAGTCACCCGCAGCCTGACGCCGGACGAGGAGTCGGGCTTGGTCCTGTACGGCTTGGACGCGCCGATGGTGCTGCTGGACGTGACGCTGTCCGACGGCACGACGCTGCCACGCGTATCGGTCGGCAAGGACACGCCGGTCGGCTTTTCGGTGTACGTCCAGAAAGCGGGCGACGAGGAACTCCATCTCACCCGGCAGGCGTTCCGCCTCGGGCTGACCAAAGAAGTCAAGGAACTGCGGGACAAGCGCGTGTTGCCGTTCGACCGCGACCAAGTGAACCGGATTACGATCAGCGCACCAGCGGGCGAAGTCGTGCTGTCCAAGACCGATGCGGACGAAGAAGATGAAGCCGAGTGGACGTTCGCCGCGCCGGCCGGCGCCGATTCGGAAGAAGCGCCCGCGGCCCCTCCCTTCCAGGTGGATGACGCTACGGTGCGGACGTATCTCTCGACGGTAGAGGCGGTCCGCGCCGAAGACTTCATCGAAGAGCCACTACTCGACATGGCGGAGTTCGGCCTCGACCCGGCTCAACTGACGCTCCGGCTGGGGTTCTCCGACGACGAGACGCACACGCTGCACGTCGGCACGGAACGCAGCGGAGCGAACGACGGCGGAGCGCAACGCTACGTCAAGCGGCACGACGGCGAAACGTTGTATCTGGTACGCGCCGGCGTCCTGGACGACCTGTCCAAGACGGTCCGCGATTTCCGGGACAAGACGGTCGCCGACATCGAGGCCGACGCGGTCCACACGGTGCGTGTGACCCGCATGGACGAAGCCGGGTTCACCATCACCCGCGGCCCGGAAGACACGTGGGAGATCGACCACACCGCGGACGGGACGCTCAAGACCGCCAGCCTGCAACAGTTCGTGGACGACTTGGCAGACCTGCGCGGATTCGAGATCGTCGCCGACAGCCCGGAAGACCTGAGCATCTACGGGTTGCAGGAGCCTGCCCTCACCCTCGCTGCCCTGAAGGAAGACGGCGAAACCTTGGCGACCGTCCTGCTCGGCAAGGCGACGCAGGACGGCACGGAACGGCGCTTCGCCATGCAGGCCGGCGGCGCGACGGTGTACGGCCTGCGGGAATACGTCTTCGCGCGCTTCGACAAACGCCCGGAAGATTTCTGGGAAGCCCCGGAAGACGAGAGCGACACCACAGAATCCTCCACGGCCGGAGACGAAACAACATCTCTTCAGGAAGAATCGATCAAAGAACAGGATTTGTAAGCTGAAGGGTTCATTCCCTCCCCCCTTGAGGGGGAGGACTAGGGAGGGGGGTCGGGCGGAACCTAGCGAAGTTTGCCCTCCAGTCCATCACCCAATCAAGACGAAACCCCAGGGAGAGGCCCAGTTTGAAACTTCCTCACCGGCCGTCCCTTTCTTTCGTCATTCCCGTGAAAACGGGAATCCAGGGGAAACATGTCCCTTCCGCTCCGCAACGGATGTCGGAGGGGCGACCGGCCGGTCGCCTCCGATGCAACGCAATATCTCGAACCTGGGCAGTAAACCTGCGATTCCCAGAGCTTTTCAAGGGAGAATTCCATACTTGAAGATCTCACCTAGGCGTCATTCTCGCGGAAGCGGGAATCCAGGGCATGGATACCTGCTTTCGCAGGTATGATGAGAGAAAACTATCTTATCAGGAGCCATTGGAGAAAAGCATGAAACAGGTCACCGCCACACTCACCCAGCGGAGCCAAGTTACCGTTGGGAATTACATACAATGCAATCCTAGGGCATTCCTTGGCTCACACGCTATGCTCCCCTGGCTAAAAGCCCTCTAATAAGCTCAGGTCACCACAAACTCAGAACGCCACAAGCTCAGGGACAAAGCTCAACGGGCTAGACCCCGAGCTTGCCAAAAAGCTAGGGGCGGATCGCGAAAGCCGAGGTGACCTCGGGGTTCGTTTCGATGTTTCGACAAGTTCAACACCGCAGGCTCAACGAACTGAGAGATGGAAAGGTCCCTGAGCTTGCGGTGCCTTGAGCCTGTCGAAAGGTCGAAGGGAAAGAGGGGAAGAAAAAAACCGAACTTCCCAGACGGGCTAGTTCTCGATCACGACTTCGACGCGGCGGTTCTGGGCGCGGCCCGCGGCGTTGTCCGAGTCGTCCGGGTTGGTGTTCGGCGCGACCGGGTAGTGCTCGCCGTATCCGGTGGTGGACAGGCGGCTTTCCTCGACGCCGGAACCCGACAGGGCATCGGCCACGCTGCGGGCGCGCGCTTCGGACAAACGCTGGTTGGCGTCCTCGCTGCCGATGGCGTCCGTATGGCCCTCGATCGAGACGCGGCGCCCCGCGGCCTGAGTATTCAAGACGTCGGCCATGTCCTGAACCCGGCCGGAGGCGCCGTCGGTCAGTGTCGATTGGCCGAACTCGAACAACACGTCCGGCAGATTGACGATCACGCCGCGCTCGGTCTCGCGCGCTTCCAGATTGCGCTGCTTGAGTTCGTCCAACAACTGGCGGTTGCGGGCGATTTCCGCGCGCTGCCGTTCGATTCGCGTTTGGGTGGCGGCCATTTCGGTATCGCGTTTCTGGAGCCGGTCGCCGGCCACCGCGCCGGTCACCCCGCCCAGCGCCCCACCGATCGCCGCCCCCGCGCCCGGACTGCCCACCGCGTGGCCGATGATCGCGCCCGCGGCCGCGCCTAGACCGGCGCCGCCCAAGGCCCCTTTCTCGCGCGTCGTCAACGGCTGCGAACAACCCGCCGCAACGATTCCCAGGGTCAGGAGCACCACTCCCGTTTTGTACATCGCCCAGCCGCTCCTGCGTCTAGTATTCCTGCTGCTGTTTGAGGTCTTCGAGTTCGCGGCGCTGCCGTTCGATCTCGCGGCGCTGTTCTTCGAGTTGGCGTTGCTGGTCGGCGGCTTGCGTATCCTGGCTCTGCAGTTTGTCGCCGACCACCGCGCCGGTCACCCCACCCAGCGCCCCGCCGATCGCCGCCCCTACGCCGGGACTCCCCGTCGCGGCGCCGATGATCGCCCCGGTCGCCGCCCCCAAGCCGGCACCGCCCAACGTCGTCTTCTCGCGCGTCGTCAGCGGCTGCGAGCAGGCACTCAGGAGCAGCGCCACAGCCAGCAGTCCTCCCATCCGGCGAACGTTCCGTTTCTTCCGTCTCGCAGTCATCGTCGGCATTTCGTCCCTCCCGGTATCGCTGATCCGCGCGGCGATCTCCCTGACCAGGCCGCGCGTGCTGGGTGTACTGTAATTTTCGCCCTCTGTCGGGTCAACATCGGCGCCCCGTGGCCGGGGTTCACGGCAGCCCGCGGCTCAGACACGCCGCACGCCGACGGTCAACGCCGCGCCGTCGATCGTCAAGGTGCGTACCGCGTCGCCGGCGGGCTCGGCTTCGATCAGGGCGCGGGCCAGCGTTTCCTGTCGGATGTAGGCGCGGTGCTGCGCAATGGCTTCGCCCGCGCGGGAGTCCGCGGCATAAGTCACCGCGATGCGGTCTTCGACGTGATAGCCGGCTTCCTTGCGCAGTTGCTGGACGTGATGGACGACGTCACGGGCCAGTCCTTCGGCCAACAGGGCGTCGTTCACCGTGCACGGAAAGTCGATCGAGATGAAGCGGTCCGAACGCACGTCGGGCAGGCCCTCGCGGGCATGACGCAGGATCCGAATCTCGTCCGGCGCGAACGTGTGTTCGCCCAGTCGGATCGACTCGCCGGACTCGATCGCCAACATCTGCTCGACGCGCAACCCGGCGATCTGTTTGCGGATTGCGCCGAACGCCTTGCCGAAACGCGGGCCCAGCACGGGTGCGTTGGGCGTGGCCGACAGGACGACTCTTTCGTCCTCCGCGGTGCTGTAGGCGACGTGTTTGACGTTCAGCTCTTCACGCACGTAACCCTCCAGGGGGCGCAGTTCGTCGAGGACGTCTCGGCGGCGGTGCACGATCGTCAGCGTGTCGAGCGGAATGCGGACCTTGACCTTGCGCTCGTTGCGCAGGCTGCGGCCGAGCAGGATCACGCGCTGCATCCGTGCCACCGCGTCTTCGAGCCCGGCATCGACTCGGCCGGCGTCGTACGTGGGGAAGGTTTCCAGGTGGACGCTCTCCTGCGCCCCGCGGCCCAGCAGCGTGGCGAGGTTGGTATAGATCGCGTCCGCCAGAAACGGCGTGAACGGGGCCATGAGTTTCGCACAGGTCAGCAGCACGTCGTACAGGCTGTCGTACGCGGCATGCTTGTCGTCGCTCCGCCCGCTGCTCCAGAAGCGCCGCCGGTTGAGGCGCACGTACCAGTTGGTCAATTCGTTCAGAAAGTCGAGCAGCGCCGGCACGACGTTGTACAGCCGGTACGCCTCCATCTCGGCGTTGACGCGGCGGATCAGCGTCTGTGTGCGCGAGCGGATCCAGCGGTCCAGGACGTTCGGCGTGCCGGCGTCCGCGGTCGGGCGCCAGTCGTCCACCAGGGCGTACGTCACGAAGAATTTGTAGGCGTTCCACCACGGCAGCAGCAGGCGGCGGACGGTGTCGCGCACACCCGCCTCGCTGAAGCGCAGGTCCTCGGCGCGCACCAGCGGCGAATTGATCAGGTACAAGCGCAGGGCGTCGGCGCCGTACGTGGCGAGAATGGTGTCGGGCTCGGGATAGTTCTTGAGCCGCTTGCTCATCTTCTTGCCGTCCTCGGCCAGGACGAGCCCGTTGACGACGACGTTCTTGAACGCGGGCTGGTCGAACAGCCCGGAGGCGACGACCATCAGCGTGTAGAACCAGCCGCGCGTCTGGTCGAGCCCTTCGGCGATGAAATCCGCGGGAAACACGTCCCCGAACCGCTCGCGCCGCTCGAACGGGTAGTGGACCTGGGCGTACGGCATGGAGCCGCTCTCGAACCAGCAGTCGAACACGAGCGGCACGCGGCGCAGCACGCCCTGCCCGGCCGCATCGGGGAAGGTCAGGCCGTCCACGAACTCGCGGTGCAGATCGGTCACGCGCGTGCCGCTGCGTTCGGCCAACTCGTCGATGCTTCCGACGCACGCCACCTCGGAGCCGTCCGCGTTCTTCCAGATCGGGAGCGGCGTACCCCAGTAGCGGTTGCGGCTGATCGCCCAGTCGCGCGCGTTTTCCAGCCAGTTGCCGAACCGGCCGTCGCGCAGGTGGTCCGGCACCCAGGCGGTCAGCGCATTGTTGTGGACCAGCCGGTCGCGGAACGCTTCGACGCGCACGAACCACGTGGTGACGGCTTTGTAGATGAGCGGCGTGTCGCTCCGCCAGCAGTAGGGATAACTGTGGGTGATGGTGCCCTGGTGCACGACGTGGCCGGCGCGCTTGAGGTGGCGGACGATCTGCGGGTCGGCCTCCTTGACGTGCTGGCCGGCGAAGTCGGGCACCTGCGCGGTGAAGCGACCGTCGTCATCGACGGGGTTGACCAGCGGCACGCCCGCCTGTCGGCAGGCGGAAAAGTCCTCTTCGCCGAACGCGGGCGCCATGTGCACGATGCCGGTGCCCTCGTCGGTCGTCACGTGCGCCGACTCGATGACCCGAAAGGCGCCCGACGTCTTGCGGTCGGCGAAGTACGCGAACAGCGGCGCAAAGCCGCGGCCGGCCAGGTCGCGGCCCCGGTAGCGCGCCTCGACCGTAAAGCTGTCGGGCTTGGGGAAATACGGAGCGACGCGGGCTTCGGCCAGGATGTAGCGTACGCCGTCCGCATGGTCGCGGACCTGGACGTAGGCGATATCCGGGCCGACCGCCAGGGCCAGATTGGACGGCAGCGTCCACGGCGTGGTGGTCCAGGCGAGGAAGTAGAGCCGCTCGTCACCATCCGCGGCGAAGCGGACCGTGATCGCGGGGTCCTGCACGTCCTGATAGTTCAGATTGGCTTCGAAATTGGACAGCACGGTGCCGAGCCGCGTGGAGAACGGCAGCACCTTGTAGCCCTCGTAAACCAAGCCCTTATCCCACAACTGCTTGAACACCCACCAGACCGTTTCCATGAACGAGGCGTCCATGGTCCGGTAGGCGTTGCGGAAATCGACCCAGCGGCCCGTCCGCTTGACGGTCTTTTCCCACTCCTGGGTATAGCGCAGGACGATCTTGCGGCACTCGTCGTTGAACTCGGCGATCCCGAAACGCTCGATGGCGGCTTTTCCGCTCACGCCCAGCGCCTGCTCGATCTCCATTTCGACCGGCAGGCCGTGGCAGTCCCAGCCGAAGCGGCGGTCCACGTAGCGGCCGCGCATGGTCCAGAAGCGGGGAATGATGTCCTTGATCGTGCCGGGCAGCAGATGCCCGTAGTGCGGCAGGCCGGTGGCGAACGGCGGGCCGTCGTAGAAAATGAACGGCGGCCGGTCGCGGGTCTTGTCCAGCGTCTTCTGAAAAATGCCCCGCTCGTCCCAGGTGCGCAGGACGTCGAGCTCGACGTCGACCAGCTTCACGTCGTCGGGAACCGGTTGCATGCCGTTCGTCCGAGGGGAACGCCCCCGCCTTTCCTCGTCTATTCGAGTGTTTCTGCGTCAGGCTACCGACTGGACCCCTATTTGACTAGGGCCGACCTTGTAATCATCTTCGTCGGGGCAGACATTCATGCCCGCCCACCCCCAAGTTCGTTGAGCCTGTCGAAACGAACCCCGACGTCACCTCAGCCTTCACACTCTACCCACGGCCCTTTGACCTTTCGATACCTTCGACACGCTCAGGACATCACAGGCGCAAAGCACCGAAATCTCGGGGACCGGACAAAGCCGACGAGGAACCGAGCCGCTTGACCCGCGGACATGAGAGGCCAAGAATGAGCAGCCTGCCACGAAAACGAGGAGGACCCCCCGCATGGGCAAACGGATGATGGTGCACTTCGGCAAGCGCGGCTTTCCGCACTACGAAGAAGTCGAAGAGGAAGGTATGGCCAAGCCATGCGCCGCGGGCCTGCCGTGGGTGAATCCCGATACGGTCCGGACGCTGGCGGAGCGCGACGTGCCGCGGACCGGACCGAAAGGCGAGCGTCTGGAGCCCGACTCCGCTCGCGCCGAAGCGGCACCCGGGGACGACGCCTAGCCGCGCGACAACCGTTTGGCAGTACGCCGGCTACGGCGTTTCGGCGTATTACGACCGACGATGCTGAAATCCGGGTCGCCGTGCGGGTCGAACAGCGGGTGCTGGTGCCGGCGGATCCCGAAGAAATAGCAACACGACGGACTGTCGAGATTGTTGTCGAACGTGCGCTGTTGGCCGTCCTCGAAATCGACGCGCACCAGACACGTCCCGCCGTCGATGACCGACGTCATCTCTTCCACGACCTTCCCCGCGCCCCACTCCTCGTAGCGCGGGTGGACGACGAAGTCGCCGACGCGCAGGTACAGGCGGTGTCTGACGGGCATGGCCTTCCCTGCACGCTGGCGGCTCCGGGTCAGCCCGCCCGCTGTCGGGTGGCGATCGCCAAGCGGGTGAGCCCCTCGGTGCGGGCCAAATCCATGATCTGGACGACGCGGCTGTGGGCGACCTCGCCGTCGGCGCGCAGAACGAGCGTCACGTCCGCGCCTTGCGCCTTCTCGGCTTTGAAGCGCTGTTCCAGGGCGGCGACGGTCGTGGCGGTATCGCCGAGAAAGACTTGTCCGTCCTTCTTGAGGCTGACGGTCAGGCGGGTCTTCTGCACCGCCGGCGCGGTCGACGCTGCCTGCGGCAGGGTCACGTCCACCTGCCCCTCTCGATTCTTCTGGAACGTGGCGAGAAAGCTGAACGTGATGAAGAAGAAGATGAACATGTTGATGATGATGTCGGTCAGCGCCAGCGGCTCCATGCTCGTCAGCGCTTTCGACTCCTGCTTAAACCGCATGGCGCGTCGGCTCCTGGGACGATAGCTGGACCGGTTGGGCCGCGGGAGCCCGTTTGGCCGCCTCCAGCGCATCGAGCAAGGTTTCGGTGCGCTCTTCGGTCAGGCGGGTCAGGCGCTGCACGCGCGAGGTCAGGTGGTTGTACAGCAGATAGTAGGGAATCGCGACGCCGAGGCCGGCCGCGGTGGTCAACATGGCTTTGTAGATGCCGCCGGCCAGCACGCCGACGGTGATGTCGTCGCCCAGCGTCTCCCAACTCATGAAGGCTTCGACCAGCCCGATGATCGTCCCCAGAAACCCCAGCATGGGCGCCACGCCGACCACGCTCGCCAGGGCGATCATGTACGCCTCCAGGCTGGCGACGACCTCGGTGCCGCAGCGCTCCAGCCGGCGCGTCAGGTCGGCCCGCGGCTCGCCGCGGTGCACGAAGGCGGTCTCGAACAGGCGGCCCAGCGGCGAATGCTGCTCGCGGCAGATACCGACCGCGGAATGCAGCATGCCGGTGTCGTCGGGCGTATCGCCGACCCCCTGCATCAGCAGATGCAGCCGGTCGCAGAGTTGGTCGAGCCGCGTGCGAAAGCGGGTCAGACTCCAGAACTTCGCCAGCACGATGGTCAGCCCCACGACCGACAGGGCAATGATGGCGTACATCACGCTGCCGCCCTGACCGATGAAGAACAGGATGCCGGGAGCGTCTGGCTGAGCGGGCATGGCGAGTACATGTACCGGAGTTGCCGACGAGGGGGAAGGGTCAACGGTCCCCCGGCGCAGTGGGTGCGCCTGCGGAAAGGTCGAAGGGGCGAACCCCATCGAAGGGCGGTTGCCGCAGAGCGAGAGCCGGCAGCCACTGAACACAACGCTGCTGCAACACGGGGCGGCTTGAATGAATCATCCGTTGCGGACTGCCGCTTTATTCTTTCGATACTATATTCTATCAAGCTGGTTTCTATGTAGAATCTCCCGACGAAACCATCTCTAAAGGAAGCAGCATGGGAACGCGCGTCATACGCTTCAGCCACAACGCCGGCGGTCGTTTCAATCGCTGGACCATCTGGTCCGGCTCGATGCCGGTGGATTCCAGAGCCGTGACCCCTAAGCAGAGGCTCGACGCAGATGATGACGCGCCCCGCCGTCTCGTCGCTCAAGAACCTGATGCGAGCAAGGGCAAAGTCCAACGTAATCGGCCGTCCGCGGTTTCGGACACCTGCTGCCCTCGGGCTCCAGGCCGACCTCCTCGATGCAGGACCGCGCCACCAGCGAGTCCGTCGCGCCGGTGTGCACCAGCAGGAACAGACCGCCCCAACTGTACACCGGGTCGGCAGGGTTGCGGAGGATCACGGTGACGTTGGTCCCACCCATACAGTTGGAGAATACTGACCGATAGCGGAAAATTTCCTATAGATTGGACAAGCTCAAAGCGGCGCCGTCTGGAGATGTCAAGTTGCCGTAGGGGATCGGATCGAAGAGTTCCCTGACTTCAACCCTGTTTCCAACGTCCATGCCCCCCTCCAAGGTCCTTCCTGCTGGTGGGCGGCCCTCTCCTAGCTCTCTCCCCAGTCCCTGAGCCTGTGGAATAATGAGGTGGGCCACGATGAGGGGCCGAGGGCGAGGGAAACGACCGACCGCACTCTCGAACCTCACTGCTCCACTCCCTTCTGCTGTTGACGAATCGGCGCGTCCCGCCACACAGTGGGGTCCATGGATTCGCTCGCCTTCGACACCCACCGCGCCGTGAAGGCACTCTGCGAAGCCGGGGCTGCGCTCAGAGCCGAGATTATCGAGAGGCAGGCCGAGGTCGCCAACATCCGGTCTGAACTGAAGACCGACATCGGTCTGATCCGGGCCGAATTCGGCGATTTGGAGGTGCGGCTGTATCGGCAGTTGTGGCTCATGGCGGCCGGCATCGTCGGGCTGACGGTCGCACTGGTCAAGCTGCTCGGCTGACCGGACCGCCTCGGAACAGGTCCCGCCCGGGTCAGGTGTCTCCCCGGTCGTCGTCGCCGGGCGGGAGTTCGGGCGACGCCACGGGCCGCACGTCCAATTCGACCGGGTCGAGAGCGGCGATCCGTTCTCCGCCGGCCGCGCCGAGGTCTTCGAGCCGGCGCGCCCGAACCAACACGCGCGATTCGAGCGAACCGACACTGCGGTTGTAGGATTCGACCGCCCGATGCAGCGCCTTGCCCACGCTGCCGATGTGCTCGCTGTACACGCGGCGTCGGCAATGGCTTTGGCGTTTGCCTGCTGCCAGCCGATTGCGATGGTGCGCAGCAGGGCGATCAGCACGCGGTGCTGGCGCCATGCCTGGTCCCATACGCCCGTCTTGGCGCGCTCCGCGGCGTCAAGGATGGCGTCGTGCGGGACGAACATAACCGCGAAATCGAACGCGCCCGGCACGCCGCCGGTGTAGTCGCGCTGCGCCAGTTCTTTCGCGCGCGTCGTCAGCGCCTCGGCGTGGCGCCGGAAATGCGCCTGCTGCTGGTGGACGTCCTCGGTCTCGAAGGCGTCCATCGGCGTCTTGGCGTCCACGACGATGCGCTTGTCGCCGGGGAGCGTGACGATCAGGTCCGGCCGGCGGCGGTCGGTGCCGAGCACGGCCTGCTCCGTGAACTCGACGTGCTCCATCATGCCGGCGGCTTCGACGACGCGGCGCAACTGCTGTTCGCCCCAATCGCCGCGTTCGCGGGTGGATCGCAACGCTCGGTGCAGTTGGCTGGTTTCGCTGCGAAGCTGGACGATCTCCCGCCGCGCCTGCGATACGGCTTCGTGGACCCGTTCGTACGCGCCGGCGCGCGCCCGTTCGAGTTCGGCGACCTTCCGGTCGAGCTTGGTCAGGTTCTCGCCGAGCGGTTTGACGAGGTTGTCCACAGCGGTCCGCCGCGCTTCGAGGTCCTGGGCGGCGAGTTCGCGTTGGCGTTGGAATCGCTCGTCCGCCTGGGCGCGTTCCTGCCGGAAGCGGGCCTCCGCCTGCTTACGGAACTCGTCATTGCTGGTCTTCAGCGCGGCCAATGCGACACCGTTGAAGCGTTCTTCCAGCGTCTTGCGGATGGTTTCCAACTCCCGGGTACGTGCTTCGTGCGCTTCCTCGAGCCCCGTGGCTTCGGCGCGGGCTTCCGTGAGTGGCGTCTGGATCTGTGCCGCGGTCTCGCGGGCTTCCCGCCGTTCGCGGACGCGATCTTCTTCCACCGCGGCGATGCGCTTGTCGCGTTCCTGAATCGTCGTCTCGGCACGAGCCATCGCGTCGTTCCGCCGAGCCACGTCGTCGCGCAGTCGGTCGCGTTCGCGCGTGATTGCCTCGACGACGGCGGGGCTCGCCGCGGGGTCGTCGGCCCGCCGGACGAGGCGCCAGACGGCGACGAGGGCGATTTCCATACGCGGATGTCCGGGCGGGGTGTCGGTGTGAAAATGCCGGATCGAGACAATGCGGCGAGCCGGCCCCTCACCCCCGGATCGGTCCGGGGCCGGCTCTCGCCTTCTCCCGGTGGCCCCTGAGCTTGTCGAAGGATCGAAAGGCCGAGGTGACATCGGGATTCGTTTCGACCCTTCCACAGACTCAGGGACCACCGGCTCAACGAACCGAGATGGAGAAAATACTCGAATCCCTACATTTCGATGTGCCGGCAGCGGGGCGTGACGATCTTACATCACGGCAACGGCCTGGACCTGGGCGTAGTCGGTCACGCCTTGCAGACATTTCTTGATGCCGTCCTGCACCAGCGTGACCAACCTCTGCTCCCGGGCCGTGGCGCGCAATTCGGCGACCGGTGCGCGGGCGTGGATCAGGCGTTTGATCTCGTCGGTCGCTACCAACAGTTCGTGGAGCCCGACGCGGCCCTTGTACCCGGTCCCGCGGCAGTTCGGGCAGCCGCGCCCGCGGCGGAGTTCCATCTCGTCGGTGTAGCGGACGTCCAGTTCGGCGAACGCGGCTTCGCCGTAGGCGTGCGCCAGCGCGTCGTACTCGTCCTTGGCCGGATGGTAGCTTTCCTTGCAGTCGGCGCAGATCGTGCGCGCCAACCGCTGGGCGAGCACCCCGAGCAGCGCGTCGGCGAAATGGAACGGGTCGATCTGCATCTCCAGGAGGCGCGTGACCGTCTCGACCGCGCTGTTGGTATGCAGCGTGCTGAGCACGAGGTGGCCGGTCAGCGACGCCTGAATGCCGATGTCCGCGGTCTCGCGGTCGCGGATTTCGCCGACCATGATGACGTCCGGGTCGGCACGCAGGAAGGAGCGCAGCGCTGCGGCGAAATCGAAGCCGATACGGGGGTTCACCTGCACCTGGCGCAGGCCGTCCTGCGAGATTTCGACCGGGTCCTCGGCCGTCCAGATCTTGCGCTCGGGCGTGTTGAGTTCGGCCAGTGCGGCGTGCAGCGTGGTCGTCTTGCCCGAGCCGGTCGGCCCGACGCACAGCAGCAGGCCGTACGGCTGGTGCAGCAGCCGCGTGAACGCGGCGCGATTTTCGGCGGACATGCGGAGGCGGTCGAAGGGAATCGGCTCGTGCGCGGTGAGCAGCCGCAGCACCACGTCCTCGCGGTCGCCCGCGGTCGGGATGGTCGCCACGCGCAACTCGACGTCGCGCTCGTCCACGCGCAGCTTGATCTTGCCGTCCTGGGGTTTGCGCCGCTCGGCGATGTCGAGTTGGGCGAGCACTTTGATGCGCGACGGAATGGCCCGCTGATTCCGCGCCGGGATGCGCAGGTGGGGATAACAGCGGCCGTCCTCGCGGAAGCGCACGACGGTTTCGCCGCGCGCAGCCCCGGGTTCGATGTGGATGTCCGAGGCGCCGGCCCGATAGGCGTCCGCGACGATCCGGTCGACGAGTCGGACCACGGCGTTGTCGTGCTCGTCCGCGTCCGTATCGAGCACCGCGCGGCCCGCGGCGGACGGGCCGGGTTCGGCGGCGTCATCCCGCGCTTCCTGGGCCGCCAACTGGTCGAGCAGGGCGACCCGCGACGCGTCGGACGCTACGCCGCTACTGACCGCGGCGACCAGTCCGAGCACGTCCTCGCGCAGGCCGACCACGTGGGAAATCGTCTTGCCGGGAAACAGCCGCCGCACGTCCTGCTGGCGCTGGAAATCCTGCGGGTCGTCGGTCAGCACTTCCACGCCGCCGTCCACGGCGCGGAGCGGCAGCCAGCAATTGGCGCGCAGATAGTTCGGATTGATGCCCCGGAGGAGTTCCGGCGCAACGGTCGGGTTGGCGCCGGGCTCGAAGAACGGGCAGCGGTAGAACCAGCTCAGCGCTTCTCCCAACTCGCGTTTGGTCACGCCGAACGTGGCCATGAGCACCGATTCGACGGGCTGGCGCGCGGTGCGGGCTGCGGCCGTCGCCTCTTCGAGTTGCGCCGCGGTCAGCCGCCCGGAGGCGAGCAGGGCGTCGAACTTCGTCTGGCGCGTGGCGAGTTGATATTGGTTGTGCAGCGCGATGCCGAGCGTGGCGGCGATTTCTCCGGCCTTCTCCTCGTCCTCGGGGGTGAAGCGCGCGGCGCCGCGTTTGTTGACGAGTTGCAGCACGCCGGTCAGCGTGCGCGCGGTGTCGCAGATCGGCGCGGTCAGCAGTTGGCGGGTGCGCAGGCCGGTCTTCACGTCCCAGGAACGGTCGAACGACAGCGCGGGGCTCAGCCTGCGCAACTCGGCCGCGTCGTACGCGTCCGCGATGTTCACCAGCCGTTTGGTCTGCGCCACGAAACCGGCCACGCTGCCGTCGCCGACCGGCAGGCGGATCTCACGCAGCGTGTCGGTGTCGAGAAAGCGGGAGTAGAGTTCGTCGTTGGCGCGGTCGAGGGCGTACAGCGTCAGATGTTGCGCTTCGAACAAGCTCAGCATGGACGGACCGAGCGAGACCAGCAATTCGTCGAGATTCGCCGCGGCGTGAATCTTGTTCGTGACCGCCGTGACCTGCTCGGCATAGGCTACGCGGGCGCGCAAGTCCGAGACCGACCCGGTCTCCGTCATCTCCGCAGGGGATTGCATACCACCGACGTCGTGCAGCAGCGGGCCGCGACGAAACCGCCCCCGCTTACCCCATCTCGGGGCGGGAAGAAACCGACGCCAAGGCGTCCATTATCCTGCGGCGTCGGGCAGATCCGGGACCAGCGCCGCCAGATTGCGGCCCAGGTCGTCGATGGCGCGGCTCAGCCGCACCTCACTGTACGTCCCCAGACTCCGGGCCGCGGTCGTCGCCAACGAGACCGGGTCCAGCGGCAGCCCGCCGTCGTGAAAACGGGTGGTATAGACCTCGTGCACGAGCGTGTGGCCCGAGGCCGCGTCCACGACCTGCAACGTCCCTTCGAGTGCAAGCTGTGTGTAGAGGACTAGGTAGAGGCGCTCCAACGGCGCGACCCGGCCGTACACCAGAGCGTCGCATTCGAGCAGGCGGCCGACCGATTGCGGCGGCCGCGTCCGCCAGTCGGCCATTTCGGCCAAGCGGTCGTCGATGGCGTGCAACTCGGTGTCGGCAAAACGCTTGAGGCTGAGTTGGCCGGCCACGGCTTGGCGGACCCGTTCGGCCAGACCCCGGACCTCGCCCGTTTCGTCGAACGGCAGGACGCACAGCCGTTTGGCTTGCGCCGCGGGCGCCTGGCTCCAGTTCACAAAATGCTGCGTTGGCGTCGACTCGGGCTGAGCCGAACAAGCAGGCACTACGAGCCCGAGGATCATCCCCCCAATCCACATCCGCATCCGCGTCACCTCCCCGCCCGGGCGTGCGCCGGGCCGAACTTCCACCGCGGCAAGTCTAGCAGGCTTTCCGGCGCGAAGAAAACGGCGCGGGATCGGAGGAATGGCTCGGTTCGATATTCCTAGCTGATGACGCCGTCGTCGGACCCTCACTCCAGCCCTCTCCCGCAGGGAGAGGGTGAACTCGTGACTCCGGGCTGACTTCGGCCTGGGTTAATTCTTGTTGCCGTGCGGCAAAGCGGCTAGAGTCCGCCCATACTCCATTCTTCGGGCCGCGGTCTCGAACCTTGCATTGATCGAGGTTCGAGACATCGTGCGAACCGTATCTGCACGGGACGGAGGAAGCGGCCCGACGGTGTGAGCCGAGGAGGCGCCATGCAATACGATCTGCTCATCAAGAACGGATTCCTGGTCGATGGAAGCGGGGCGCCCGGGTACGCCGGGGACGTCGCGGTTGCCGCAGGCGAGATCGTCGAGATGGGCACGGTGGACGGTCGCGCGACCGAGACGATCGACGCCGCGGGGCTGGTCGTGGCGCCCGGCTTCATCGACGTGCATACTCATTACGATGCCCAGTTGTTCTGGGACCCGCTGGCGACGCCGAGCGTCTGGCACGGCTTCACCAGCGTGTTCATGACCAACTGCGGCTTCGGGCTGGCGCCGTGCAGACCCGAAGACCGCGACTACATCACGCGGATGCTGGCGAAGGTCGAAGGCATGCCGCTGGCGAGCCTGGGCGCCGGCGTGCCCTGGACCTGGGAATCGTTCGCCGAATATCTGGACGCCCTCGACCGCCGGCTGGGGGTGAACGTCATGACGCTCGCCCCGCATTCGACCATCCGCTACCACGTCATGGGCGACGCCGCCCGCAAGCGGCCGGCCAGTGCGGACGAGATCGCGGCCA
This sequence comes from uncultured Binatia bacterium (SeqCode), assembly GCA_965200125.1. GTDB lineage: Bacteria > Desulfobacterota > Binatia > Bin18 > Bin18 > Bin18. The sequence continues at coordinate 3,693,436 of OZ241332.1, forward strand.
TGCAGGCGGTCGTCGCGGACTGTGTTCGCGCCGGGGCGTTCGGCTTTTCGTCGTCCGCGGGGCCGGTCCATTTCGACGGGGACGGGCTGCCCGTGCCGAGCCGGTTCGCCGAGGAAGACGAAACCGTGGCCCTGGCCCGTACGCTCGAACAGTTCGGGCGCGGGACGGTGTGCGTGATTCCGCCCGGCATTCCCACCGTCGGTCCGAACGATATGGATTACATGGCCCGCCTGTCGCGCGAGAGCGGGCGGCCGGTGCTGTGGAACCTGTTGTCGCAGACCTGGGCGGCGCCCGACCACTGGCAGCGCGTGCTCGACTGGACCGAGGACGTGTTCCGCGACGGCGCGCAGGTGCATCCGTTGTCGCTGTGCGAACGTTTCGACCTCACCTTTTCGCTGCGTGGGGCGGTGTTCGAGGATCTGCCGGCCTGGAAGGCGGCGATTCAAGGCCGCCGGCCGCAGAAGGTCGCCAACCTGTCCGACCCGGCCCACCGCGCGGCCATGCAGCGCGACCTCGACGATCCCACGCCCAAAGTTTTTTCCAAGCGGATGCAGGACATCAGCGTGGACCGTGTCCGCGATGAGGCCCACCGTCCACTGGAAGGCAAGGATGTGGTGACTCTCGCCCGCGAACAGGGCAAGACGCCGCTGGAAGCCATGCTCGACCTGGCGGTTGCGGAAAACCTCGAGACGCAGTTTCTGGTCACCGGCTTTCAGAACGGCGACCCGGACGCGGTGCGCAGCTTGGCGACCAATCCCTACGTGGTGACCGGTGGTTCGGACGGCGGGGCGCACGTGTCGTTTCTGTGCCAAGTCACCTATCCCAGCTTTCTGCTCAGCCACTGGGTCAGAGAGAAGAAGGCGCTGAGTCTGGAACAGGCGGTGAGCCGGCTGACGTCGACCCCGGCCCGCCTCCTCGGCATCCCGCGCCGCGGCCTGCTGCGCCCCGGCATGGCCGCGGACCTGACGGTGTTCGACCCGGATACGGTCGCGGCCAAACCCAAGGAAATGGTGCAGGACTTTCCCGGCAACGCCTCGCGCCTGATCGCCCGGGCGGAGGGCTACGAATACACGGTGGTCAACGGCCACGTCGTGGTGCGGGACGGCGAGCCGACCGGCGCCCATCCCGGCCGCGTGCTGCGCAGCTTCGAGCAGTAAGCCGTGGCAACGCCCCGACGCCCATGCTGCACCACACGTTCCGCCATATCCCGGGGATCGGCGAACGCACCGAGCGGCGGCTGTGGCGCGCCGGGGTGACGACCTGGGAGCATCTGCTCGACGACCCGGCCCATCCCGTGTTGCGCCGCCCGTTGCGAGACAGAGCCCGGTTCGAGGTGGAACGCTCGCGGCGGGCGCTGGAACAGGGTGACGCGCGCTACTTCACCGCCCGCCTGCCCCATGCGCTGCGCTGGCGGTTGTATCCCGCGTTCGCTGCGCGAGTCGGCTATCTGGACATCGAGACCACGGGGCTGGGGTTCGCCGAATCGAGCCTCACCGTGGTCGGGCTCTACACGGTCGATGCCGACGGCGGAAACGGAACGCCGCGCGTTTACGTTCAGGGCCGCAATCTGGACCGCTTCGCGGCCGACGTGGCGGACTGCACCCTGCTCGTCACGTTCAACGGCGCGCAGTTCGACCTGCCGTTTCTGCGCGGCAAGCTCGGCCTGCCGCTCGATCAGGCCCACATCGACCTGCGCTACCCGCTGGCCGCGCTGGGCTACACCGGCGGACTCAAGAAGATCGAAACCCGGTTGGGTCTCGACCGCGGGGGCCTGCTCGCAAAGCTGGACGGGTGGTGCGCGGTGCTGTTGTGGCGATACGCCCAGCGCGGCGAGCCGGGCGCACTCGACACCCTGCTGCGCTACAACCTCGAAGACGTGGTACACCTGCCGACGCTGCTGGCCACGGTGTACAACGCCGCGGTCGAACGGCTGCCGTTTCCGGTCGCGCCCGCGACGGTGCCGGACTCACCAGCCATTCCGTTCCACTACGACGAATCCGTGATTCTCCGCGTGCTGGCGGAGACCGGCCGGCCCGAGCCCGCGGACGGCAGCCCACCGGTTCTGGCCGCGGCCTCATAACGACCGGACAGCGGAGACGAGTACCCTCGCCGATAGCGACGCGCCGGCACCACGCCGGAAGGGAGGACCGCCATGCCGACCCAGCAATTCACGCCCATGACCAAGGATTTTCCGACCTTCGACTGCGACGCCCACGTCACCGAACCGCCCTGGATATGGGAGCAGGCCGCGGACTGGCTGACGAAGGACGAACTGGCCGCACTCAAGACTACGATGTGGTTCGACGAGGACACCAAGCAACTCATCGTCAACGGCCACGCCGGCGCCGGGTTGGGCTCGCAGCGCATCGGCGGCACCCCGGGCATCGTCAACATCCTGTCGTTGGCCGGGCCGGGGCTCAAGCACGACATCCAGCGCGCCCTGAACGTGCGTAACCTCCATCCCGAGACCGCGATTTCCCAGGAACAAGCCGATTATCTCGACCATAAGGGCTCGTACGAACCCAAGGCCCGGCTGCGCGACATGGACGTGCAGGGCATCGACCAGGTGATGATCATTCCGACGGACATCGACACCTATCCGTGGCTGCAGAACGCGGTCGGGGCCAAGGCGATGTGCAAGGCGTACAACGAATGGGCGCACGGCTATTGCCGGGAAGACCCCGCGCGCCTCTTCTTCGCCGCGCTGCTGCCCATGCAGGACCCGGTCTTTGCCGCGGAGGAAGTTTATCGCGTGGCGGACAAAGGCTGCCGGGTGGGCTTGATTCGTCCCATCGACGCGATGGGCAATTACCCGCTGCAACCCAAGTACGAACCCGTGTGGCAGGCGATGGAGGAAACGGGCGTCGTCTATGGCATGCACCCCTTTCCCGCCTTCGGGGCGCTCAAGCCGCCGGGCTATACCGCGCAGTATTCGGGTGCGGAACTCATCGCGCGGACCGCGCGACCGCAGGGTTGCCGCACCAGTTCCTGACCAACGTCCAGAACTTCCAGTCCGAAGCGGCCCTGTGGGTGGTGATGGTGCTGATGTCGGGTTTCTTCGAGCGACACCCCAAACTCAACGCCGCGGTGTTCGAGGCGTCTTCGACGTGGCTGAGCTTCCTGCTGGACGAGTGCGACAAGGCGTACAGATTGTACCGCAACGAGCGGGAGTTGCCGCCGCTCGAACGACTCCCCAGCGAAACCTTTTTCGCGCACTGCGTGACCGGCTTCGAAGGGGACGAGGCGCCTCCGTCGCGGCTGCCGGAATTCTACGGCGACATCCTGGCCTGGTCGTCCGACGTCTATCATCACGACGGCGACGACGCGTGGCGCGCACTCGAAACGATGCGGGACTGCGGGCTGGCGGAATCCGCCCAGCGGAAATTCCTCGGCGAGAACGCCCGCGCCCTCTACCGTATCGCCGCACCCACGACGTTCATCCGCGAGCGCGTCACCGCAATCGAGCGGCCCGACTGGTGGCCGTCCGAGGAGGAGATCCGGCGCGCGCTCGAACCCGAAGCCGCGCTCGTGCGTCCGTACGGCGAAGGCGCCCACCGCGTAAACGGGCAGACGCGGGAAGGGAGTCGGGCATGACGCGGCACAAGGCGTTTGCCGTCTTCGACGGCGACACCCATGTGGTCGAGCCGCCCGCGGTCTGGGAGGAGTATCTGGCGCCGGAATTTCGGGCGCTCGGCAAAACCGCATTGTGGCGGGAAGAAGGGCGGTACGGCGCGTATCTCAAAGTCAACGGCAAGATGTTCCGGGATACGATGAATCCGAACGTTCCCCGCCACGCCATCTGGAAGCCGGGCATGACGTGGGACCACGTCGGCACGCTCGACCCGCGCACTCCGCACGCCCCCAGCCCGGGCGCGTCCGACCCGCGGGCCAGACTCGCGGACATGGACGCCATGGGCGTGGATCAGGCGTTTCTGTACCCGACCTGGTTCGCCGAGGGCTTTCCGCTCGTCGAAGACCCGGATGTGGCCGACGCCCTGGCACGCGCTTACAACGACTGGATGACGGACTTCTGCGGCGCCGACCCGGGGCGGCTGTTCGCTGCGGCCATGCTGCCGCTCCAGAACATGGACTTCGCCCTGCGCGAATTGGAGCGCGTCGCTGCGCTGCCGCACGTCCGCGGGGCCTTCCTGCGCCCCATGTTCGTCGAGGGCCGCTATTTCACGCATCCCTACTACGACCCGCTGTGGGCGGAGCTCGAACGCGCCGGCGTGGCCGCGGTCGTCCATCCCACCCCGGGGCTGTGGAACCCCGAGTGGACCTCGCACGGCCCGTTCGTCGAAAAGATCAAGACCCGGATCAACCACCACGAGGTGCTCAGCGACGCCGGGGGCGGCCCGACCGCGGGCGGCGGCAACGGCTTGGCGAACTTCGCCTTCTTCGCCTCGCCCGGCGTCGGCCACCCCGTGGCGCCGATACTCTCCGGCTGGCTCGACAACCACATGTTCGTGGCGGCGACGCTGATCGGCTTCACCGTGATGCAACGCTTTCCCGACCTGAAATTCGTGGTCGCGCACGGCAAGGCGTCGTGGATGGAAGAAGTTTTGGAAAAGATGGAAGCCTCGACCAAGACGATCCCCCTTCTCAACTACTACCCGGTCCGCACCGACCCTGAAGTCGTGTGGAGGGAAGGCCGCGTGATGCTCGGCTTCGACGCCGAAGAACGCATGATCCAGAAGCTGCCGCACGACTTCGCGGACAAGATCGTGTGGGGTTCGCGCTACCCCCACCACGACACCACGAGCGCCTGGGACGCGCTCGCCCAACTCACGGAAGCCGGCGTCGAAGCGCCGCTGATGGCGCGGATGTTGGGGAAGAACGCCGCGGAGCAGTTCGGCGTCGAACTGACGCGACACGTGGAAGTGGAGGGCTGACGCGGCTTACGACGTCTCCGGCTCGGACGGACGCGCGGACCTCAATCCCCGAATCGGGTGAAGCATGCGACCCCGATCAGTTCCACGATCCGACACTCGATGACGCGAGTCTGACTACTGGGCGGAATCTGAATGACGTACGCTTCGCCGCCCGAACAGGCGGCGTTCCAATACGCCGCCCGGTCCTCGTCCTCCCCCTGATAGAACGACCGCGACACCTCGTCGCACGCCTTGCCGCTGGCGTGCAGAATGCCGGCCAGCGTCGTCGCGCGCTCGGCCCGCGTCTGGCCGAGCAAGAGTTCATGGCCGGGATTGGCGAACGCACTCCCCGCGACCATCAGCAGTCCGCCGAGACACAGCAGTACCGTCATCCTCGCCTTCACCTGAATTCCTCCGGAATGAAGAGCATCCTTCATCCTCCCCGCGGTTCTTCAATCGCGCTTGGTGAGCCTCCGGTCTCTGAGCTTGTCGAACTACGCCGAGGGGTCGAACCGCCTCGAAGGACGGGCGCCCAGAGTGGGGCGTTCGCCCGTCCGAGTCAACCGGATTGTCCTCCTCACGTCGGGGTTGAGACCGGCCGGCGCCCCGTATTCAGCAAGCGTTGACCCGCTTCGGCGCGTGGCCTAGGCTCCCGTGCCATGACGTTGACTCGACGCGAATTCGTGGTGTCCGGCCTGGCGGCCGGCTTTGCGCTGGCGGTCCGGCCCGTGTCCGCCGAGACGATACATACCGATACGGACGGCCTGGAAGCCGGGCCGGTCGAGATTCCGACCGGTGACGTCAGCCTGCCGGCTTACGCGGCGGCGCCGCGTGCGGGCGGCCTGTTTCCGGTCGTGCTGGTCGTGCAGGAGATTTTCGGGGTGCACGAGCACATCCGCGACGTGTGCCGGCGCTTCGCAAAGCAGGGCTACTTGGCCGTCGCGCCGGAACTGTACGTCCGGCAGGGCGACGTGTCGGAACTCTCGGACATCGGCGAGATCATTCGGACGGTCGTCGCCAAGGTTCCGGACGCGCAAGTGATGGCTGACCTGGACGCAACGGTGGCTTGGGCAGCGGACTCGGGCCGGGGCGACGTGGAAAGGCTCGGTATCACCGGGTTCTGCTGGGGCGGACGGATCGTGTGGATGTACGCCGCGCACAACCCGCGACTCAAGGCCGGCGCCGCTTGGTACGGCCGTCTGGTCGGAGAGGCGAGCGACCTTACGCCCAGCCATCCGGTCGACGTGGCGGAGCGGCTCCACGCGCCGGTGCTCGGGTTGTACGGCGCCGCGGACAGCGGGATTCCTACCGCAACGGTGGAACGGATGCGCGCGGCCCTGCACGATGCGGAGAGTCCGTCCGAGATCGTGCTGTATCCCGACACCCCGCACGGGTTCCACGCCGACTATCGTGCCAGCTTCCGCAAGACGGAAGCCGAGGACGGCTGGCAGCGCCTGCTGGCGTGGTTCAAGCAGCACGGCGTGGCGTGACGCTTCGGATGCCGAGGACCGTCGGCCTCGCGGCCTGAACGTCGCCCCTTCGATACCGGGACGGCTTCACCCTGTTTTCAGCGCGTCCGCAATGCGCTGCAACGCGGTCTCGACGTTCTCGCGGCTGTTGAACGCGGACAGCCGAACGTAGCCCTCGCCGCATTTGCCGAAGCCCGAGCCGGGCGTGCAGACCACGCCAGCCTTGTCGAGCAGCAGGTCGAAGAACGCCCACGAGTCGGTCTCGACCGCGATCCAGATGTACGGCGAGTGCTGCCCGCCCACGCAGGCGTAGCCCAGGTCGGTCATGGCCGTGCGGATCAGCGCGGCGTTGGCCAAATAGGAGTCGCTCAGCGCGCGGATCTGCGCCCGTCCGTCGGGCGTGAACGCGGCTTCGGCCGCGCGCTGCACCGGGTAGGAGACGCTGTTGAATTTGGTCGATTGGCGCCGGTCCCACAGCGCGTGCAGCGCGTGGACGCCGCCGTCTCGGTCGAACACGCGACACGCCTTGGGCACCACGGTGTAGGCGCAGCGCGTACCGGTGAAGCCGGCCGTCTTGGACAGGCTGCGGAATTCGACCGCGACCTGCTCGGCGCCGTCGATCTCGAAGATGCTGTGCGGCAGGGCGTCGTCGCGAATGAATTCGACGTACGCGGCGTCGTACAGGATCAGCGCGCGGTGTTCGTGTGCGTACTCCACCCAGCCCTGCAGTTGATCCCTGGTAATCATGCTGCCGGTCGGATTGTTGGGAAAACACAGGTAGATGAGATCCACCGGCTCGTCGGGCAGCGCCGGCACGTAGGCGTTGGCCGCGGTGGATTCCAGATACACCATCCCTTCGTAGCGGTCGTCCCGCCAGCCGGCGCTGCGGCCGGCCATGACGTTGGTATCCACGTACACGGGATAGACCGGGTCGGGCACCGCAACGCGCACGTCGGGGGAGAAGAGTTCCTGGAAATTGCCGGAATCGCACTTGGCACCGTCGCTCACGAACACCTCGTCCGGAGCGAGCGTGACGCCGCGCGGCGCGAAATCGCCTCGGACGATCGCGGTTTGCAGAAACTCGTAGCCGAGTTCCGGGCCGTAGCCGCGGAACGTGGCGTCGTCCGCCATCTCGTCGACCGCGGCGCGAAACGCCGTGACGCAGGCCGCGGGCAGCGCCCGCGTCACGTCGCCGATGCCCAGCCGGATGATGCTGCGCTCGGGATGCGCGGCTTGGTAGGCGTTGACCCGCTTGGCGATGTCGGAAAACAAGTACGACGCCTGGAGTTCGAGGTAGTGTTCGTTCAGGGTAATCATGCGGGTTCTCCAGTGGATAATGTGACTAGTGGTCGGTGGTGAGTGGAGGAGGCGGAACGTTACAGGGCCGGGACGATGTCCGCGGCGAGGAGTTCCAGATGGTCCAGGTCGTCGAAGACCGGGTTGAGCAACAGGTGTTGCGCGCCCGCGGCCACGATTGCGCCCAGCTTGTTGCGGCATTCGTCCAGGCTACCCCAGACCGACACTTCCGATCCCATGTCGGCGTTCTTGTAGCGGACGCCGAACCACTCGCGCAGGCGGCGTTCGGCGCGGTCGCGGTCGGTATCGACCGCAACATACACCCGTTTGGAGAGCGTGAAGTCGGCCGGGTCGCGGTCCGCCTCGTCCAGAAAGCGGCGCACCAGCGCGGACTGGCGGACGAAGTCCGCGGTGGACGACGAGCCGGCGCCCATCCAGCCGTTGCCGTGGCGCACCGCGCGGCGCAGCGGCGCTTCCTGCCGGGCGCCGAACCAGATCGGCGGGTGGGGTTGCTGGACGGGTTTCGGTTGCATGGCGACGTTCTCGAAATTCCAGAACGTGCCACGGACCGTGGCGCGCGGCTCGGTCCACAGCGCCTTGACGACGTTGATACCCTCGACAAAGCGGCGCGCGCGCAACTCCGCGGAGTAGCCGAAGACGTGTTCCGGTACGTGGCCGCCGATGCCCAGGCCGAAGGTGAGGCGGCCCCGACTCAGGTGGTCCAGGCTGGACAGGCTCTTGGCGAGTTGCACGGGGTTGCGCAGCACCGTCAGCAGCACGGACGTGCCCAGCCGCGCCTTGGACGTCAGCGCGGCGACGTAGTTGAGCAGCCCGACCGGCTCCAGAATCGCGAAGTCGCTGACGATGGTCTCCTGCACCCACAGGCTCTCGAAGTCGAGTTCTTCGGCGCGCCGCACGAACGTCCGCACGAGGTCGAGATCGATCGGCGCGTCCGGCGGGGTGTCGAGAAAGACCTGCGGAACCGCGATTCCGCACGGAATGGAGCCTGGCGGCATGACGAGCCTCCTTGGGGGAAAGTGATCGGTGGCGAGTGGTTAGCAGGAAAAAATCTCGGAGCGAACCACTCGTCACTCGCCCCTATCCTCCCCTGCGAGCAACGCCCGGCCCTTGTCCGACAGGCTCACCTGCCGCTGCCAGATGCCGGAGCCGGTCAGATAGCCGAGCTGTTCGAGGCGCTGCACGACGACGGAGAGCGGGGCCGCGGGGATGCCGGTCGTGCGCCCGACGTCGGCGAGGCTGGCGGCCCCGGCTTCCAATTCCGCCAGCACGGTCCGACCCTGCGCGTCTACCCCGACGCAGCCAGTTCCGGCCGCGGGCGCGTCAGGCAATGCAGCTAAGGCTCCGTCGCCCCGGGCAGTGAGCGCGAACGTGTAGGCGTCGAGCCCGGTCCGGCCCCAACGTTCGGCGAGTCCGGCGCGCACGAGTTCGTCCAGCAAGTCCTGACAGCGTAAGGCGTGCAGCAACGTGTAATCGCTCAGTTCGGCCAGCGTCGTGTAGCCGGAGCGAATCAGACTCAACAGCCGCTCGTGCTCCGGGGTGAGGGCGAGTGTCGGGGACGGATCCACCGCCGCGGCCGCGGGCTGCGTCAGCGCGGAAATGACCAGCACGGCGGGCAGCGTCGTCAGCGTGCCGACCACCACGGTGTGCACGTCAGCCAGCGGCACGCCCGCCAGCGCACAACCCTCGTACACCAGCATCGACGCCGTCCCGGCCAACGCGCCCCAGAACGCCCCGGCCGGCGTGACGTACGTCCAGCGGTGGCCCAGCACGAACACGATGGCCGCCGGCCCCAACATGGCGCAACTGACCGCCAGCAGAAAATACGGCCCGCCCGGGTAGAAGCTCAGCAGCCAGATGGCGCCACCCGTCAGCAGGGTCAACAACCGGCTGGCGCGCAGCACGGCCGCGGGCGTGGCGTCCGGCCGGATGAACCGCTGGTAGACGTCGCGGGCGAGCGACGACGTGATGCCCATGTGCGCATTACTGGTCGTCGAGATCGTCGCCGCCAGCGCCGCGACCAGGCCACCCAGGGCGACGAGCGCGGGCAGATCGCGCATGAGCAGGCCGTACGCGCCCATCGGATGGGCCGGATCGGTCGGGTCGAGAAACGCGTCGCGGTGCAGGCTGCCGGCGTACAGCCCCAGTACACCCATCGATCCGTGGATGACGAGCACCAGCACCCCGCCGATGACGAACTGCCAGCGCGCGACCGGCTCGGTGCGGGCCGCGGCCGCGCGCAGCCAGTAGTAATTGCCGCCCCACTGGATGAACAGACACAGGATCAGCGTGACGGTGAGCAGGCTGGGATAGCCGAGATCCAGCAAGGGGAACGCGCCGAGCACGCCGGACGTCATCGGCGTGTCGGTCACGAAGCGCGTGGCGACCGTCTCCCAGCCGCCGAACGCCGCCAGGCAGTACACGGCCAAGCCGGGGAGCAAGACGAAGCCCAGCACGACCTGCACCACGTCGGTCAGCGTCAACGCCCACAGGCCACCCAAAAAGATGAAGGTCAGGTGACCGGCCAGCACGAGGGTAATCATCAGCCAGACGGGCGTGCCCAGAAAGCCGTGCATGATGAGCGCCATGGCGATCACGTTCATGGCGACCAGTCCGGCCACGCCCAGCAGCGTGGCGAGGCTGACGACCACGCGGGTGCGCGTGTCGAAGCGCATCTCCAGCCATTCCGGGATCGTATAGGCGCCGCAGCGCCGGATGTACGGGCAGGCGTACACGCCGAACAGGACGTAGCCGACCGTCAGGGGCAGGCTGCCGCCCCAGATCCAGCCCAGAAAGCCGTACTGGATCGTCAGCCCGGGCACGATCGCGGTCATGCTGCCGGCGAACGCGATGCCGCAGACCGCGGCCACGCCCGGAATCAGGCTGACCTGCCGGCCTGCCACCAGAAAGTCGCTGTCGGTCTGGACCCAGCGTTTGGCGTACCAGCCCAGCCCGCACAGGACGAGGATCAGAATGAGGACCGCGGCGATGAACACCGTCATGCGTGCCGCCGTTCAGTCCGCGCCGTGGACCGCGGCGGGTCCGAACACGAGGATGCCGAGCACTTGCAGCGCGTGCAGGACGATCATCAGGCAGGCGACCAGCATGACCACGTCGGCCATGCCGTCGCCGCGCGCATACGCCGCGGTCTGTACGCCGGCCACGCCGAGGAGCCCCAGGCCGACCAGCCGGTTTCTGGACCGGCCCAGGTAGAGGCTCAGCACGAGCAGCGCCGCGCAGTCGAACAGTGGGCCGCCGACCCACAGAAACGCGCCGAAATTCTCGGTATGCAGGCCGCCGTCGATAGCGATGAAACTCGGAATCGACACGAAGAAGACCGCCACTCCGGCCACGACGGTGTAGGCGGCCATCATGCGGACGGTCCGACGGATGGCGGCGGCAGCCGCATCCGGGTCGCCGAGTTCCTCGCGCGACACCCCGGCCAACAGGCGCAGCAGCGAATCCGCCACACCGCGGGGCTCGTCAGGTCGGGGGGCGTGACGGTTCGTCATATCGGTGAGATACAAAGGTGGGGCGCGATCCGCCTCGGACGACTCGGGGAAGAAACGATGGTTCCGAGCGCCCACGTTGATAAACGTACGCCGCTTTGTCAACAATCGCCCCGAAGTCGGGGGAATCGATTCGAGCGCTTCTTCCTGCGAGGATTACCTACTAGATGCTCCTGGAGATTTTTTCTAATTTGCATCCGGTACGTCCTGGTCGGAAACCCTTCAGCTAACTCAAGGACCAGCCCGTCGAGCTCGGTCCCTGAGCCGGAGACGGTAACGGATCGGGCGCGGAGCGACGGCGGCCGGGGGATTGAAACCGGGGGGGCCAACCTTTAGAAGGCCGGATCACACTCCATCGTTCAGTGTGCTCCCCGACACTCGGGCAGCCCTTCGTCAAAAAACATATCAGGGATGCTACGGACTCCCGTGATGAACATGATCCGCAATCTGAGCCTCCTGCTGGTAACGTGTCTGGTGGGATTCGTCCTGTGCGAAGGCGCCTTGCGACTTTTCTATCCGAAGTATGCCCCCTTGGCCGAGGCTCAGGCGCGCTTCGACACGATGCGGCTCTGGGCCCGTACAGCAAATAATCGAGACTACAGCGGCGCCCACCCGGATACCGGCTTGCCGCATGCCGTTCATCACAACAATCTCGGCCTCATGCCGTTCATCACAACAATCTCGGCCTCCGGCAACACCGGAACTTCAGCGCCGCCGAGCTCGCTGCCGCGACCAACATCGGCGTCTTCGGCGATTCCTTCGTCGAAAACATCAGAACGGATGCGCCGTACTCCCTGACGGAACCTTTGGACTACCTGTTGAACCAGACTGGCCGGCGCTTCAACGTTCTGAATTTCGGGGTGGAAGGCTATGGGCCGGGCCAATCGTTGCTGCACTACGAACACTTCCGCTACGCCGAAAACCTCGCCCATGTCTTTTACGTGTATTGCGAAGAAAACGACCTGAGAGACATCGTCTATACGGGCCTGTTTCATCTGGACGAAGCGGGACGCTTAGTGCAACACGAAGCCCTTCGGTCTTCCTGGTGGGTGACCCGGATGGGCAGATTACACCTCCCGTATCTGATCCTCGACGCCAGCGGCCGCCTCTCTTCGTATGTGGAGGAAAGAGCCCGCCACGACAAGCGGATGCGCGAACGGCTGGAGGAAGATCGAAATCAGAACAGCGAACTCTTTTGGAAACGCACCGCGAAACGCCGAGCTATATTTCGAGGCTTGATGCGGCGGTGGAAGCAGTTGGTCGAACACAACGGGGGCACATTCCATGTCGTGCTGCTCCCGGAGCACGATCCCGCAGCTTCTCCCCACGTTCCCGCCATCTTACGGGAGGAAGACATCGCAACGATCAGCCTCTATGACTGTTTCGGTGCCTCTGATGCGGAACACTATCGGACGCCGTGGAGCCACTCTCCCTATCGCTTCAAGACCGACGCCCACTGGAATGAAGCGGGCAATCGGCTGGCCGCGCAGTGTCTGTATCGGGTGCTGGAGGCGGACATGGGACTGCCGGCGGTGTCGGAGGAGACGCTACGGGCCACCCTCTACCGGTATTATGCGGCCTTCGAGGGATGGCTGCTCGTGCACCCGGATGAGGCTGGCAAGGAAGCACCTCGCCCGTCTCTCTCGTCGCCGACCGCGGGCATTCGGGAGAAATATCAGGCCCTGGACATCCCCACTTTCCGCGTGTCCCTGAGCGACGGATTCCTGGTCTATCACAAAGAGGGTTGCCGCTCGGCGGACCTGTCGGCCCGGTTTTTCCTGCACGTCACCCCGGTCAACGCAGCCGACCTGCCGGAAGACCGCGCTCGCTCTGGGTTCGACAAGCGGGATTTTCGTGCGTCGAGCTTCCAGGGCGGCAAGAATCCCTGCACGGTCAAGATCAGACTCCCCGACTATGCCATCCGTCATATCCATACCGGCCAGTTCGTCAGAGGGGTGGAAAATGGTGTGATACGTACCGAGAAACTCTGGAAAGCCAACATCGTCCCGCCCGCTTTCCGCGCGCCCGCTTTCCGCGTGTCCCTGAGCGATGGATTCCTGGTCTATCACAAAGAGGGCTGCCGCCCGGCCGACCTGTCGGCCCGGTTCTTCGTGCACGTCACTCCGGTCAATAAAGCCGACCTGCCGGAAGGTCGCGCTCGCTTTGGGTTTGACAACCGGGATTTTCGTGCGTCGAGCTACCAGGGCGACGAGAATCCCTGCACGGTCAGGACCAGACTCCCCGACTATGTCTTCCGTTATATCCGCACCGGCCAGTTCGTCAACGTGGAGGAAAATGGCGTAACGAGTTCCGTGACCCTTTGGAAAACTCATATTAACCCGCCCCGCTTCGGACAGGATTGAGGACATGACATCTCCCAAAGATTGGCCGTGTCGATCCTCTCGCTGCTCGTCCAGCGAAGAACGGCGCGGTACGACTCCTCCCCCGGATCAAGGGTTCTCCGAGGCGGGTGATCGGACGAATGGGCGGACCGATACCTTTGCCGGCATTCCCCATGCTCGACTTTTTCTTTGCGGTGTGGGAAGAAGCCGCCTGCCAGTGCAGCGAACGGGAAGTCGGGAGGAACCGGGCATGACGTCCAACGCGAGGATGCCCTTGGTCCGCAACCTGTGCCTGCTGCTGGTAACGTGTCTGGTGGGACTCGTCCTGTGCGAAGGCTCCTTGCGGCTCTTCTATCCGAAGTATGCGCCTTTGGCCGAGGCCCGGGCGCGCTTCGACACGCTGCGGCTCTGGGCCCGCGTCCCGAATAATCGAGCCAGTCACCCCCACCCGGATACCGGCTCGGCCCATGCCCTGCATCACAACAATCTCGGCCTCCGGCAACACCGCAATTTCAGCGCCGCCGCGCTCGCTGCCGCGACCAACATCGGCGTCTTCGGCGATTCCTTCACCGAGAACGTCAGAATGGACGCGCCGTACTCCTTGACGGAACCCTTGGATTACCTGTTGAACCAGACTGGCCGGCGCTTCAACGTCCTGAATTTCGGGGTGGATGGCTATGGGCCGGGCCAATCGTTGCTGCACTACGAGCACTTCCGCTACGCCGAAGACTTAGCCCATGTCTTTTACGTGTATTATGAAAACGATCTGGAAAACATCGCCGAGACGGGCCTGTTTGATCTGGACGAAGCGGGACGCTTGGTACGGCACGACGCGATTCGGACTTCCTGGTGGGTTACCCGGATGGGCAGGCTGCACCTCCCGTATCTGATCCTCGACGCAACAGGCCGCCTCTCTAACTATGTGAATGAAAGAGGCCGCCGCGAAAGGCGGAAGCGGGAACGGCTGCTGGATGCATATAAGATAAGGGTGACGAAAGTAGAACCCTGGCGCCTACGCCAGACGGGAGCGGAAGAGGACGAAGACTTCGAGGAACGCCTCGCGATTTTTCGCCGCTTGATGCGGCGGTGGAAGCAGTTGGTCGAACACAACGGGGGCCAATTCCACGTCGTGCTACTCCCGGAGCACAATCCCGCAGCGTTTCCCGGCGTTCTCGACCTCTTACAGGAGGAAGACATCGCAACGATCAGCCTCTACGACTGTTTTGGCGCCTATGAGGAGGACCGCTCTGGGAGGAAGACGTGGAACTACATCTCTTATCGCTCCAAGTATAGCTTCAAGACCGACGATCACTGGAATGAAGCGGGCAATCGGCTGGCCGCGCAGTGTCTGTATCGGGTGCTGGAGGCGGACAGGGGGCTGCCGGCGCTGTCTGCGGAGACGCTACGGACAACGCTGCGGCGGTATTATGCGGCCTTCGGGGGATGGAGGCCCGTGAACGCCGGGGAGGAGGATGGCAAGGGAGCACCCCGCCCATCTCTCTCGCCGCCGGCCGCGGGCATTCGGGAGAAATATCAGGCCCTGGCTTTCTCCACCATCCGGGCCGCTTTCCGCGTATCCCTGAGCGATGGGTTCCTGGTCTATCACAAAGAGAACTGCCGACCGGCCCACCTATCGGCCCGGTTCTTCGTGCACGTCACCCCGGTCGACAAAACCGACCTGCCCGAAGACCGCGCTGGCTCTGGGTTCGACAACCGGGATTTTAATGCGTCGAGCTTTCAGGGCGGCGAGAATCCCTGCACGGTCAAGACCAGACTCCCCGGCTATGCCATCCGCCATATCTATACCGGCCAGTTCGTCAGAGTGGTGGAAGACGGTGTAGAATCTTCCGTGCACCTCTGGGAAGCCACCATTGACCCGCCCCGCTTCTGACAGGCAAGGATGTAAGATTCCCCAAAGATCGTCTGTATCGATCCTCTCGCTGCTCGTCTAGCGAAGAACGGCGCGGTCAGACTCCTACCCCGGATTACAGAGTTCTCCGAGGCAGGCGATCGGACGAATGTACGAACCGATACACTGCAGGCATTCCCAACGCTTGACTTTTCCTTTGCGGTGTGAAAGGAGGCCGCCTTCCAATGCAGCGTGCGGGAAGGAAGCGGGAACCGGACATGATGCTTGACGCGACTCCTGTGACGGTCGGAAGACCATCGGCCACCCCCCCCCCCGCGGAATTTCCCTTCATTCCTGTTTCATAGCGCGGCACCGCCTCATCCATCTCGGAAGCCTGGGCCGGGTTCTCAAGCCCGTTCCAGACAGGACTCCGTGTGGTGGGGCCGCGTCTCGTCTCGTGCGGCTGCCCGCGCCCCGCGGAATTTCCCTCCCCCGGGTCATACTTCTGGCTCGGAGGGAGGGAAAGAAGGGAACAGAACCCCAAACAGCAGCAGTCCGCCGGCATCGATCCGGCCGGCGAACGGGGCTGCGCGCAGCTCAGAAAGAACCCAAGGAGCCGGCAACATCAACCGAAAGGAGGACAGTGCGAAATCAGCCTACGAAGTGAAGGAAAGCAGGGGTCGTCGGCAGGGGCTTAGACCGAGGTCGGCGACTGAGGTGAAAACGTAACCGGGAGGGAACCCCCTCTATTGCCCCGGCCTGCGGGCCGGTATCGAAGGAAAGGAACGAACGATGGCGACGATACGAGGAGAAAGAAACAAGACAAACGCCCTATGGGGAACGCCCAACGCCGATTTATTGGTTGGTTGGGACTGGAACGACTATCTGAACGGAGGCGCCGGCAACGACACCTTACAAGGTGGGAGCGGGAACGACGAGATGGTCGGTAGCGACGGGGAAGATATCCTGCATGGGGGAAGCGGTTACGACACACTATGGGGTGGGGATGACGACGACGAACTGCACGGCGATGATCACAACGACACCCTGCACGGAGGAGCCGGCGACGACGACCTGGACGGTGGTGCGGGGCATGACTATCTGCATGGGGAAGCCGGCGACGACACCCTGAACGGCGGGAGTGGGTGGGGCCATGACCGTCTCTGGGGCGGTGACGGCAACGACACTTTAGACGGGGGAGACGGCGACGACACTTTAGACGGAGGAGCCGGCAACGACACCCTGAACGGGGGAAATGGGGATGATATACTATGGAGCGGGGCCGGTGTTGATCTCCTGGAGGGGGGTGATGGCAACGACAATTTGTATGGGGGAGACGGCGACGATTCGGGACCGGGGAAGGGTTTGTACGGGGGAGAGCACAACGACAACTTGTACGGAGGGAACGGTCGCGACTACCTGGACGGGGGTGGATCGTATGATCGTTTGTTCGGGGAGGCCGGCGACGACCGCCTGTACGGAGGAGGTGGAGACGATTATCTGGAAGGCCAAGGGGGTAACGACTTGGTAGATGGCGGCGACGGGAACGACATTTTGTACGGGGGGAACGGCGATGACCGCCTGTATGGCGGGACCTCAGGGAACGACAACCTGTACGGGGGTGCCGGCGCCGACTATTTGGACGGTGGGACCGGGAATGACGAACTGTTCGGGCAAGGCGGAAACGACTCGGGACCTGGGAAGGGACTGTACGGCGGAGCCGGGAATGACGCCCTGTACGGGGGCCATGGGACCGACTATCTAGACGGCGGGGCGGATGACGATGCGCTGTATGGAGGCAGCGGCACCGACACGCTGTATGGGGGACCGGGCAACGATTCCCTGGCCGGGGGATCTGGGACGGACACGCTGACCGGAGGGGATGGCCACGACATCCTGGCAGGCGACGCCGGCAACGACGCGCTGTATGGACACGCCGGGGACGACCGCCTGGACGGCGGAGCGGGCCGCGATACCCTGTATGGCGGCGGCGGGGCGGACACGTTCGTCTTCGGGCAGGACAGTGTGGTGCCGAACCCGACGACGAAGGAAGCGCTAGATGCAGAGACGGATACGGTGAAAGACTTTTCGCAGAGCCAGGGCGACCGGGTGGACCTGCGGATATTGACGGAGCACACGAGTTTCCCTGGGTCGAAGCTGACCTTCATCGGGACCACCGCGTTCAGCGGGACCGCGCAGACACGCAGCGGGGAAGGGTCGGTACGGTACAACTACCGAGGGGACACGACGGACACGGACACGACGAACGACACGCTGTACACGGACGTGACGGTGGACCTGGATGGGAACGGGGCGGCGGACTTCCAGGTGACGTTGGAGGGAGAGCATTACACTCTGACCGGCGCGGACCTGCTGTTGGGATAACCCAGCCCACGGGCGGGGCCGGCCCTTGATGTGGCCCCGCCCGCTGATCTTTCTTTCGTGTCGAACCGATCCGGCCGCCGTTCGCATGGCAATCTCTTCTCACGCTGGCCGTGCCCTGGCGCCTCCTCTCCAAAGAGCGTTGCGCCGCTGTCGGGGCGGGCTGCTCGGCGTGGCGGTGTTCAGTGCGGCGGCGAACGTGCTGTTGCTGGTGGTGCCGGTGTACATGCTGCAGATCTACGACCGGGTGCTGCCGAGTGCGAGCCATGCCACGCTGATCGCCCTGACCGGGGTCGCCGTCTTCCTGTTGAGTTGTTTCGGGCTGCTGGACTGGATTCGGCAGCGGTTGATGACGCGCGTGGCGCTGACGCTGCATGACGGCGCCGTCGATGCGGTCTTGGCGGGCAGCTACCACGCCGCCTGCGGCGGGCGCGGCAGAGCGGCGGGCAACCGGTGCGCGACCTGACCACGGTCCGCCAATTCCTGAACACGCCCTCGACGCTGGCGTTCTTCGACGCGCCGTGGACGCCGGTGTTCTTGAGTGCGGTGCTTCTGCTGCATCCGGGGCTGGGCGTGTTGGCGATCTTGAGTACCGGGGTGTTGCTGGGGTTGGGCGTCTTGACGGAGACCCGCTCGCGGGGGCCGTACCGCGTGGCGGCGGAACAGGCGGCGGAAGCGCAACGCTTCGCAGAGAACGGCTTGCACCACGCCGACGTGTTGGCGGCTATAGTCATCTAGCCACTCATACGCGTTCCTCCCTGTGTTGGTAGTCGGCTCGCGCGCACGGGAGCGGAGGGCCGCCCGTTTGCCAAGGCGACGCGACCCGTGTCCTGTCCGACCCGTACTTAACGTTACACGTTGCCGCGTCTAGGCCCTGCGCTTCCGATTCAGGGCGAGGCGGGATGAGCCGGTCAATGCCACGGGACCGGAGGCCCGCCACGAGGGAACCGAACGAACCGAGCAACATCAACCGAAAGGAGGACGGTGCGAAACCAGCCTATGTAATGAAGGAAAGCAGGTGTCGTCGGCAGCGGTCGGCGACTTGAGGTGGAAACGTAAACGGGAGGGAACATCCCTCCATTGCCCCGACCTGCGGGCCGGTATCGAAGGAAAGGAGCCAACGATGGCGACAGTTAAGAAAACATACGGACGGCACGGCATACACGACGTAATATGGGGTACTGAGGGCGTTTCAAATGAAATTTGGGGCTACTCGGGCCACGACCTACTACATGGGCGTGATCAGGCCGATATTCTGCACGGAGGCGGGCAGGACGACTTCCTCCTCGGGCGTGGTGGAAATGACCAGTTATACGGAGGAGACAGGCACGATCACTTGAAGGGGATGGACGGCGACGACCGCCTTTACGGCGAAAACGGCCACGACCTCCTGAGGGGCGGCGACGGCGACGACTACCTGGACGGCGGCGAGGGGACCGACCGTTTGCACGGCGGGGATGGCGACGAATCGGGCCCTGGGAAGGGCCTGTACGGAAGAGCCGGGGATGACTACCTGGCCGGCAACGCCGGCGCCGATTACCTGGACGGGGGCGCCGGCAACGACACTCTGTATGGGGGTGCCGGCGACGAATCGGGCCCTGGGAGGGGGTTGTTCGGGAGAGCCGGGGATGACTACCTGGATGGTGGGGCTGGGACTGACTATCTGTTGGGCGGCGCCGGCAACGACACCCTATACGGAGGCGCCGGCAACGACACCGGGGCGCTCAGCGGCCTGTACGGCGGCGAGGACGACGACCGCTTGGACGGGGGCGCGGGCAACGACTACCTGCAGGGAGACGCCGGACACGACCTGCTGTACGGGGGATCTGGCAGTGACCTCCTGCGAGGTGGGACCGGCAACGACTCGCTGTATGGCGGGCTGGGCAGCGACGGTGGTGGAATCGGCGGTCTGGAAGGTGGCGCGGGCGACGACCGCCTGGACGGGGGGGCGGGCGTCGATACGCTGACCGGGGGCGACGGGGCGGACACGTTCGTCTTCGGCACAGCGAGTGTCGTCGACACGGGCGCGCCGACCGAGACGCGGACGGTGTCGACCGAGACGGATACGGTAACGGACTTTTCGCAGGAGCAGGGCGACCGCTTGGACCTGCGGGAGTTGAAAGAGCACGCACTGTTCAAGGAAAGCACCAAGTCGGGGGACAAGTTGGACTTCATCGGGACTGATCAGTTCACGTCGAACGTCAAGGGCCAAGTGCGGTACACGCAGACTGGAAAAGACACGGAGACCAAGCTGGACGACTATACGCACGTCACGGTGGACCTGAACGGAGATGGAGATGTGGACTTCCAGGTGACGTTGACAGGGAATGAGTTGACCCTGACCGACGCGGATCTACTGTTGGCGTAACCCACCTTCCGGGCGGGGCCGGCCTCGATGTGGCCCCGCCCGCTTCGTTGCGATTGCCACCAAAGAATGGTGTCCGTTCCCCCTGCCGGCCGTGCCCCGGCGACTCCTCTCCAAACAGCGTTGACCCGGTGTCGGGGCGGAGTCATCGGCGTGGCGGTGTTCAGTGCGGCGGCGAACGTGCTGCTGTTGGTGGCGCCAGTGTACATGTTGCAGATCTACGACCGGGTGCTGCCGAGTGCGAGTCATGCCACGCTGATCGCCCTGACCGGGGTCGCGGTCTTCCTGTTGATCTGTTTCGGACTGCTGGACTGGATTCGGCAGCGGCTGATGACGCGCGTGGCGCTGACGCTGCACGACGGCGCCGTGGATGCGGTCATGGCCGGCAGCTACCACGCGAGCCTGCGGCGGGCGCGGCAGAGCGGCGGACAGCCGGTGCGCGACCTGACCACGGTGCGCCAATTCCTGAACACGCCCTCGACGCTGGCGTTCTTCGACGCGCCGTGGGCGCCGGTCTTTCTGGGCGCGGTCTTTCTGTTGCATCCGTGGCTGGGCGTGTTGGCCCTGCTGAGTACCGGGGTGTTGCTGGGGTTGGGCGTGTTGACGGAGACTCGGTCGCGGGGGCCGTACCGGCGGGCAACGGAGCAGGCGGCGGAAGCGCAACGCTTCGCGGAGAACGGTCTCCGCCACGCGGACGTGTTGGCGGCGATGGGGATGTACGGCGCATTCCGGCAGCGCTGGCGCCGGAAGCAGGACGGGAGCGCGGCGGAAGGCGGGGCGCGGCTGAGCGCGCTGTTGGCGACGACGAAGACGGTCCGGCAGACGGTACAGGTGGGGACGTTGGGGCTGGGGGCGTGGCTGGTCTTGGCGCAGGAGTTGACGCCGGGGATGATGATCGCGGCGTCGATCATTCTGAGCCGGGCGTTGGCGCCGATCGAACAGGGGATTGCGGCGTGGCGGGGGTGCGTGACCGCGCGCACGGCGTGGGACCGGCTGAATACGCTGATGCAGCGGACCCCGCCGCTGGACGCCCGCGGCACCACCTTGCCGCGACCCCAAGGCGTGGTGCAGGTCGAAGGCGTCATCGCCGCCCCGCCGGGCGCCAACCGGCCGGTGTTGCACGGTGTCAGCTTCACCCTTCGGCCGGGGACGGTGACGGCGGTGGTCGGGCCGAGCGGGAGCGGGAAGAGCACGCTGGCGTGGGTGTTGGTGGGCGTGTGGCCGGCGCAGGCCGGACAAGTGCGTCTGGACGGAGCCGCGATTGGCGAATGGCCGGCGGAACGGCGGGTCCAACACGTCGGCTACCTGCCGCAGGAAGTGGAATTGTTCGAGGGCAGCCTCGCCGAGAACATTGCCCGGCTCGGCGCGCCGGACGATGCCGCCGTGCTCGCTGCGGCGCAGTTGGCGCACTGCCACACGGTCTTGATGCGGCTGCCGGAGCACTACGACACCGCAGTCGCCGAGGGCGGAGCGAACCTGTCGGCGGGGCAACGGCAGCGGGTGGGACTGGCGCGGGCGGTGTACGGCGATCCGGTCTTCGTGGTGTTGGACGAACCGGACGCGAACCTGGATGCGGCGGGGGAAGTGGCGTTGCTGAAGACGCTCCAGACGTTGAAGCAGCGGCCGGCGACGGTGGTGCTGGTGACGCACACCCCGCGGCTGGTGCGGGGCGTGGATCAGGTCTTGGTCTTGCAAGACGGGGTACTGGCCGAGGCGGGCCCGCGGGACGCGGTGTTGCAACGGCTGGTACGCCCGGCGCAGCGGCGGGCCGGATGAGGTCACCCCCGGAGCCTGCCGCTGGGGCCGCAGCCCTGCGGCGGCCGTTACGCGACGTGCGGATCGGGGCGGTCGTAGTCGCCGTGGCGTTGGGCGGGTTCGGAGCGTGGGCGGGGCTGGTGCCGCTGACCGAGGGCGTAGTCGCCGTCGGTACGGTCGCGGTGGAGCGCGAACACCAGACGATTCAACATCTGGAAGGCGGGATCGTGGAGACGGTGCATGTGCATGAGGGCAGCGAGGTGCAGGCGGGCGAGGTGTTGGTGGACTTAGAAGACACCCAAGCCCGGGCCGAGCGGGAACGGTTGGACACGCGCGCGGTGGGCTTGCGGGCGGAACTCGACCGCTTGCAGGCGGAACGAGGGGAACAGGATGAGATTACGTTTGCCGCGGAGTTGCAGAACCGACGGGATGAGCCGGAAGTGACGGCCCTATTAGCAATGCAGCGGGACCTGTTCGGGGTCCGGCGGCGGGAATACCGGGGCCAGATCGAATTGTTGCAGCATCGGATCGAGCAGTACGAGGAACGCATCCGGGGGTTGGCCGCCAGCCGGGCGGCGCATGAGCGCGAACATGTGCTGATCGCGCGGGACGTCGATATTCTGCGGGGCTTGCACGCGCGGCAGTTGGCGGACGAAGGGACGCTGATCGCCCGGCAGCGGGAAGCCGAACAGACCGCGGGCCGGATCGGGAGCCTGGCCGCCGAGATCGCCGCGGCGCGGGTCGCCATCGGGGAGACGCGGCAGGAGATGCTGCAAGTGGAGCATACGCGGCACATGGAAGTGGCGGACCGGCTGAGTGCAGCGCAACAGGAGTGGTACGCCGTCCGCGAACGCCTCGTGGCGGTGGAGGACATCGTGCACCGGACGCAGATCGTAGCGCCGCAGGCAGGGAAGGTGATCGGGTTGACGGCGCACACGGTGGGCGGGGTGATAACGCCGGGAGAGGCGATTCTCCATCTGGTGCCGGCGGACACGCCGTTGATCGTAGAGGGGCGCATCCGCCCGACGGACATCGATCGGGTGCAGGCGGGCCAAACGGCGCGGTTGCGGTTCTCGGCGTTCAGTGCCCGCACGACGCCGACGGTACAGGGACGGGTGGAACGGGTGTCACCGGACGCCTTCCAGGACGAGGCGACGCGGGAAGCGTACTACGCCGCGCGGATCACGGTCCCGGAGGCGGAGGTGGCGAAGCTGGGGGAGGTGAAGCTGGAGCCGGGGATGCCGGTGGACGTATTGGTGGAGGGGGAGCAACGGACGGCGTGGCAATATCTGACGGCGCCGCTGGTGGACATCGTGGAGAAGGCATGGGTGGAAGAATAATGACAGGGGTGCGGGGCGGCGTGGTCGGGTTGGTGGGGCTCTTCGGCGTCAGTCTGGGGAGTCTCCCGGCTTGGGCAGGCGCCGAGGGGGCGGTCGGGAGCTACCCCTTGGCGCAGGCGTGGCGAGATGCGCTGGCCCGTGACGCGCGGTTACAGGTAGCGGCGGGGCAGGTCGCGCAGGCGCGGGCGCGGGTGGGCGAAGTGGCGAGCGAGCGGCGGCCGAGTGTGAGTGCGACGGGGCAACTGGGCCACGTGTACAACCGCAACGAGGCGCGGCGGGCGGTGGTGTACGCCGGGCGGTCGGCGCGGGGGACGTTGTATCTCAGTCAGCCGCTGTACACCTTCGGGCGGCTCACCGGGCGGACGGCCCAGGCGGAAGCAGAACTCGCCGGCGCGGAAGCTGCGGCGGCGGAGCTGCGGCAGACGGTGCTGGCGGAGGTGACGCAGCGGTATGCGGAGACGGTATATCAGGGTCGGATGTTCGCGCTGCAGCAGACGTTCGCGGAGTTGACTGCTGCGTTGGAAGCCAGCGCGCGGACACGGCTGACGCTGAGTGCCGGAGATCGGACGGAAGTGCACGAGTTGGCGCGGCGCCGGCATCGGGCCACGGCAGCGCGCGTGGAGGCGGGGGCGCGGTATCGGACGGCCACGACCCGCTTGACACGGCTGACGGGGACCGCGCCGGCGCCTGTCACGGTTGCGGCGCTGGAGACGTTGCCGGCGACGATGCCGACGAGTCTGGCCGCGGCGTTGGCCCAGGCTCGGCAGCACGCGCCGGTGCTGGTGCAGGCCCGGGCGCGGTTGGCGGCGGCGGAGGGGGAGTTGGCGGTGCGCCGGGCGGAGTTGTGGCCGACGCTGAGCCTGGAGGTGCAGGCGCGCACGGGACAGGTGAGCGACATCGCGATCTTCAACGTAGGCAGCGGGCTGATCGTGGACGTGCCGTTGTACGAGGGCGGCTTACTGCGGGCGCAGGTGCAGACCGCGCGGGCGGCCGTTTCTACGGCACGGTGGGAGTTGGCGGCGGAGCAGGAGCGGGTCGAGACCGAGACGCGGACGCAGTGGGAGATGCTCGCCAGTCAGGCATTGGCGGTCGAAGACTTCAGGCAGGCGGTCGGCGAAGCACAATCAGCGGCGGGGTTGATCCAAGACAAACTGGCGGCGGGCCGGGCGACGGTCGTGGCCGAGGTGGACGCCCGGCAAGCGGTAGTGCGCGCCGAACACGACGTGCTCGACGCCCGCCTCCGGTTAGCCATCGCCCGCATCGACCTGCTCCGCCTCCTCGCTGCCCTCGGCCCGGATGATTGAAATCTTTATCGCGGCGACCGGTTCATACCGATCGTCCAGAAGCAAGACGCGCGGAGAGCGTGGACACGCGCGCGCGGTCGCGGCTATACTCGCCCGACTTTTCACAGCGAGGAGAACAACATGGGTCTGCGTACGCCGGAGCAATACAAAGAGAGTCTGAAAGATGGCCGCGAGGTGTATTATCGGGGCGAAAGAGTGGACGACGTCACCACCCATCCGGTCATCGGAAAAGCGGTTACGCACGCCTGCATCGACTTCCAGATGGCCGAAGACCCGCGCTACCGCGACTTGGCCGTGGTCACCGACCCGCAGACCGGTAAGGAATACTCGCGCTTCTATCAGATCCCGCGCAACGCCGAGGATCTCTTGCAGCGCAGTCGGCTCATCGCCGCCAGCACGCGCGAGGGCGCCACGCTGGTGGTGCTCATAAAGGAGATCGGAACCGACGCGCTGCTGGCGCTGCACGTCGTGGCCGAAGAAATGGCCGAACACGGCGCGGAGCAGTACCGCGAGCGCGTCCGCCGATACTACGCATTGTGCCGCGATAACGACTACGCGGTCGCCGTGGCGCAGAGCGACGTGAAAGGCGACCGTAGCCTGGGGCCGCGCGGGCAGGAACATCCCGACTATTACGTGCGGATCGTGGACCGGCGCGACGACGGCATCGTCGTGCGCGGGGCCAAAGTGCATACCTCGGTTTCGACCAACACCGACGAGATCATCGTGCTGCCGACGCGCGCCATGCGCGAGGGCGACGAAGACTACGCCGTGGCGTTCGCGGTGCCCGTGAATACCAAGGGCGTCAAGCTGTTGGCGAGTTCGTACGGCGGCTTTCAGAAGGACTCGTTCGAGCACCCGATCAGCGCCAATCACAAGATGATGGAGACGTTGACCGTCTTCGAGGACGTGTTCGTGCCGTGGGAGCGCGTGTTTCTGGCCGGCGAGGCCGCGGCCGCGGGCCTCATGGCGCTGACGTTCGTCAAGTTCCACCGCTTCACAGCGGTGTCGTACAAGCTACCGCTGCTCGAACTGCTGGCCGGCGCGTCGCAGGCGGTCGCCGAGTACAACGGGATCGAGAAGGCCGGCCACATCCGCGAGAAACTGACCAAGCTCGCCAGTTATCACGCCACGGTGCAGGGGCTGATCGTGGCCGCGGCCCAGCAACACACGGTCGTGCCGCCGGGGGTCGCGGTGCCGAACACGCTGATGACCAACGTGGCGAAGTACCAGTTCGCCTCGAACTACCACCAAGCGGTCCAGATGGTGCAGGACGTGAGCGGCGGCCTGCTGGTGACCGGCCCGAGCGTCGAGGACTGGCGGAGCGAAGCGACCGGCCCGTACGTGCAGAAGTATCTCGGCGGCAAGAAAGGGACGTCCACGGAGGACCGGCTGCGCCTGCTGCATCTGATTTCCGACCTGACCGCGTCCGACTTCGGCGGCTATCAGGAAGTGCTGGCCGTGCATGCCGAAGGGTCGCTCGAAGCCGAGAAGCTGCAAACCTACCGCGAGTACGACTTCGCCGCGGCTAGCGCCTACGCCCGCGAACTGGCGGGCGTCAAGGCGTAGCCGCGCCCGGGCAGGGACGAGCCGGGGCGACTCGCCACAGCCAGCGCGGAACGCCGCGTTCATTCCCGCCCGCGGCAGCGGACGCATGGAACCGCAGGCTCCCTACGTCGCCGCCGCGGCGCCGGCCGCGGTCGAGGCGCCTTCCCTGGAGCATCTGGTCATTCAGGCCGAGCTCGGCCACGACGCCGTCGTGCGCGCGAGCGTTGCCCGGCTGCACCCGGCCGACACGGCCGAACTGCTGAACGTCCTCGAAGAACCCGAGCTCAAGCACAAGGTGTTCGGCTTTCTGGCCGTGGACCGGGCAGCCGAAGTCCTGAGCCTGGTCACGCCGCACACCCAGGACGAGTTGGTCGCGCGCCTGTCGGACGACCGCCTCGGCGACCTGGTCGAGGCGCTCGACTCGGACGACGCCACCGACCTGCTCGCCTCGCTGTCGGCCCGTCGGGCCCGCGCGGTGCTCGACGAGGTGCCGCGCGACGTGTCGGCCGAGGTGTCCCAACTCCTGCGGTATCCCGAAGACACCGCGGGCGGGATCATGCAGGTCGAATACGTGGCCGTGCCGCAGGGCACGCGCATCGACCAAGCCATCGAGATGATCCGCGGCCGCAGCGACGAGGTCCCGGATCTGCATACGGTCTTCATCGTCAATGCTCTGCACCACCTGATCGGGGTACTGCCGCTGCGCAAATTCATTCTGGCACAGCCGGACGACCTGGTCGAAACCGTCATGGACCCGCAGGTCATTTCGGTGCGCGCCGACCTCGACCAGGAACGGGTCGCGACGATGTTCAAGAAGTATGACCTGATTTCGCTTCCGGTAGTGAACGGCGACGGGCGGCTGCTGGGACGTATCACGGTGGACGATGTGGTGGACGTGATGGAGGAGGAGGCCACCGAGGACATCTACAAGCTGGCCGGCCTGGACGAAGAGGAAGAGGTGTTGGACTCGCCCTGGCAGTCCATCCGCCTGCGCCTCCCCTGGCTGGCGCTCAATCTGGTCACCACCACGCTGAGCGCGCTGGTCATCGCCTTCTTTGAGGGGACGATCCGGCAGATCGCGATTGCCGCGGCATTCATGACCATCGTCGCCGCGCAGGGCGGCAATGCCGGCGTCCAGACGCTGACCGTGATCGTACGCGGCATCGCGCTCGGCGCCGTCACGTTGACCCAAACGCGGCGCGTGCTGGTGAAGGAGTTGACGATCGCGCTGGGCAACGGGGTGAGCCTCGGCGTGGCGGCCGGACTGGTCGCCTACTGGTGGAAGGGCGACGCGACACTTGGCGTCGTGCTTGCCCTGGCCCTGCTGACCAACCTGATCGTCGCGGCGCTGGTCGGCAGCGTCGTGCCGCTGACGCTGCGCCGGCTGGGCGTGGACCCGGCCGTGGCCTCCAACGTCTTCGTCACGGCGTGCACCGACATTTGCGGGTTCCTGTCGTTCCTAGGGATTCTGACTCTGTTTCTGCACTTTTTGTGATCTCGGGAAACGACGACACGTTCGACGAGGAGGACAGCGCGCTGCCGCGGGCTCTGCTGGAGCCGGTCCGTCAGCACGTCCAAGCCTATTTCGCCGGCCGGCTTCTCACCGACGAAGAGAAACCCTGCTACGGCACCCGGTCCGCGTACACCCGACGAACGTTTGCAGGACCCGGAGCGATTGCACGACAAGGGCTATCTCGGCACGCGGGAGTACGAGGCCAAGCGTACCGAAGTCATCGAGGATTCCTACAGTTAGTATAACTAATAAATAATTTTCTAATAATTCAGTCCATCTTATCTTCCAAACATCGTTGCGGAGTGCTATACATCCCCCCGTGACGAAGACATACACGACTGAGTTCTCCCCGGCTCAGCGTGTATCGGGGCCCGTGGGTTTCCCCTCCTTTCTCCCACGGGCCCCTTCTTTTTCCCCTCATCCCTCGACGCTCCTCCTTGATCCGACGATGCCTCCAGAAACGCCTGGAGCCTCCGGTCGGCGTCACGGATAATTCATATTCTTGTAACATTTTCGTAACATTCTCATCTGCGAGTTCCTCTGCCCGCCCCATTATTTTCGAGAATCGGAAAATGATCGGCCAACCTTCCGGTTCCGAACGCATTCCGCATCCGAGGGGCCGAAAGTCAGAGACCGCAGATGCAGCCGCCGCCGGCTTTTTCACAACTCGTGCTAATCGGGAGGATAATCAACGTTTATGGACGGGGAGAACGGCCCCCAGCGATACTTGAGCGGCGCAGGCGCGTTGGCTATCGTCCGCGTCCGACGCACGCGCCCTCGGATCCAGAACACCGAACGACACGGAACTTCCCACCCAAAAGGACTTGTATGGCACCCGAACCACAAGAGCCGCAATCTCCGACTCCCGCCGAACGTCTGACCGAGCATTTGACTCAGCGCCCGCACGACCTGATTGACGCACGTTCCCTGATGGCTCGTTTCCGCGTCACGGTCGAAGACTTTCAGCAGGCGCTCCGCCGCCTCGAACAACAGGCCCAGTAGGGGCGAAAAATCTTTCGCCCCCTCCTCCCGGGCTGCTCCCGTCCACATGACCACGAAACCCTCTCCGCTGGCGCCGGCGCAGGGGTTGAGCCCCTTCGAGCGTTATCTGACGTTGTGGGTGCTCCTGTGCATTGCGGCCGGCATCGGTCTCGGCAGCGCGGTGCCGGGCATGGCCCGCTATCTGGACGGCCTGTCGCTATACGTGGACGACGCGCCGGTCGTCTCGATCCCGATTGCGGTGTGCCTCTTCTTCATGATGTACCCGATCATGGTCAAGATCGACTTCGCCGAGGTGATCCGCGCCGGCCGAACCGGCAGGCCGGTCGGCCTCACCCTGTTCGTCAACTGGGCGATCAAGCCGTTCACCATGTACGGCATCGCGGTCTTCTTTCTGGGCGGCGTCTTCCTCGATCTGATCGGTCCGACCGCGGTGGACCACGTGAAGCTGCCGCTCGGCCTCGACCTGCCGGTCGGCGCCGCCCACGGTGCGGGAACCGTCGTCGAAGTCGGCGGGGTCAAAATGCTCGAAGTGCCGCTGTGGCGCAGCTATCTGGCCGGCTGCATCCTGCTGGGCATCGCGCCGTGCACCGCCATGGTGCTGGTGTGGGGGTATCTGGCCAAAGGCAACGACGGGCTGACGCTGGTCATGGTCGCCATCAACGCGCTGACCATGCTGGTTTTGTACGGCGTGCTGGGCGACTTCCTGCTCGGCGTCGGGCGGCTGCCCGTGCCGTGGCAGGCGCTGCTGTTGTCCATCGGCGTGTACGTGGCCCTGCCGCTCGTTGCCGGTTATGCGTCGCGGCGCTGGATTCTGCGCACCAAGGGCGAGCGCTGGTTCCGTGAGCGATTCCTGCATCTATTGACGCCGGTCACCATCGGCGCGCTGCTCATCACGCTGGTTCTGCTGTTCTCGCTCAAGGGCGACATCATCCTGGCCCGGCCGCTGATGATCGTCTGGATTGCCGTTCCGCTCTTCGTACAGACCGTTCTGGTGTTCGCCTTGGCGTACGGGCTCGCCCGGGTGCTGCGGCTGTCGTACCGCGACGCGGCGCCCAGCGCACTGATCGGCGCCTCCAACCACTTCGAAGTCGCCATCGCGACCGCGACCATGCTGTTCGGCCTGTCGTCCGGCGCAGCGCTGGCCACCGTGGTCGGCGTGCTGATCGAGGTGCCGGTCATGCTGCTGCTGGTCCGCGTCTGCCAGCGCAGCGCCGGCTGGTTCTCACCCGCGGCCGACTGACGCCCAGTCGGGGAGTTGTCGGATTACGCCTACGGCTAATCCGACCTACGGGACCGTGGACGGGTTACATCCACCGTTGCACTTGATGTGCCGCTGTGGCAACAATCGTGTCGAATCAGAGAGGAGGACGACGCGCCTATGTCCGTTTTTGCCGTGGTCCTGAACGAAGCACATCCCGATGTCGTGGAACGCATCGAGAATGCTTATCCCGACTTCTACCAACTCAACGATACATTTTTTCTGGTGCAGAGTAACGCTCTTGCGCGAAAAGTCGCGGCCGCCGTTGGGATAAAGGGCGATGATCGTATTGAAGATGCTCAAGGGGTCGTTTTCAGGCTGAACAGAGCGTACGCCGGGTACAGTAGCCGTGATCTTTGGGAATGGCTCGGACAGGCAGAGGAAGAGGAATGAATCGCTCCCACCTTCAAGCAGTGGACGCGGAGCAGGTAAACCCTTCCGTGCCTGCAGGTTCGGACGACGGGAGTGGGGGAAGCGGAATAGAAGCCCGTCTGAAGGCGCTGGAAACTCGGGTCGAATATCTCGCCACGAAAGAGGATGTTGTAGAAATAAAGGGCCGTCTTGAATTTTTCGCTACCAAAGAAGACATGCAAAAAGTGAAGGTCTGGGTTCTCTCGGGCGTACTCGGTGGAATGGCACTTGCCGCAACTCTCGCCATCGGGATCGCTAAATTTTTCTTCTAACTCAATTTCTCTCCTCCGGTCCGATCCTCCTCCCTTCCGCACCAAGCCGTTCCCGGCGGCCGTCACGGATACGTCACGCGGACGTCATTCCCGTAGCGTATCATATCCCAATCCGTCTGCGCGGCGGAGGCGCGGACGACATTGTGGGGGGACGCTCGTTGAAGAAAGTGCTGGTGGTGGAGGACGAGGCGAGTATCGCCGGTCTGATCGCCTACAATCTGGAACAGGCAGGCTACCGCGTGCAGACCGCGACCGACGGTCGGGAGGCGTGCCGGCAGGCCGAGACGTTCGCGCCGGACGCGGTCACGCTGGACCTGCTGCTGCCGCTCGTCAGCGGCTGGCAGGTGCTGCATTTCCTACGCTGCCATGCGGACCGGCGGCTGGCCCGGGTGCCGGTCATCGTCGTCAGCGCCCTGGGCTCTGCGCGGCAACGGGCCGAACTGAAACGGCAGGGCGCACAGGACTGTCTGGAGAAACCGTTCTCGGTCGCAGAGCTTTCGCGTTTGATCCACGTCCACACTTCGCCGCCTGCCGCGGAGCGGAACGGGAGGCGGGCTGACGCCCGAGGGCGGTGAGAACGCCGCGGTTCGGGGGCGTTCCCGACTGCGTGCGCTCTCCCGGCCCCTCTCCGCAGAGGGGAAGGCTTTACGGGCGGCGTGGATTGTCACGTGCCGATAACCGGTACGTCATCATTTCGTAACATGACGAACTTAGCTTCTGTGGCGTTCGACCGCCCCGAGCAGCCGTTCCCGAGGAGGTGACCCCAACCGAGAACCGAGCAACAAGACCTATCCATCGTTCGACGTTCGCACCAAGAATCACCCTCAGAAGGAGGAAGAACGCAGATGAGAGCGAAACGCATAGGAACAGCGCTGGGCGCCGGCATCATCGCCTTGGGACTCTGCACGGCGCCGCCGGCACACGCGAAGAACGTGGCCGCGGAAATTCTGGACATCCTGAAGGCCAACGGTCAGATCAGCGAACAGCAGTACCGCGACCTGATGATCAAGGCGATGGCCGAAGAGGAGCAGCACGCCGCGGCCGCGGAACTGCCGCAAAAGGTCGCGGACGTCGAAAAGAAGGTCGGCAAGAAGAACTTCCTGGCCCCGTACTGGAAGAGCGGGCTGCGGCTCGACTCCGCGGACGGCAAGTTCAAGCTGAAGATCGGCGGGCGGGTGCAGAACGACTGGACGATCTACGGCAC
The DNA here is from genome assembly GCA_965200125.1 of uncultured Binatia bacterium (SeqCode). GTDB lineage: Bacteria > Desulfobacterota > Binatia > Bin18 > Bin18 > Bin18. The sequence continues at coordinate 3,725,141 of OZ241332.1, forward strand.
GGACGAGGAACTGCGGGACCGATTCGGCCGGATCGGCGACGGTACGGAGTTCCGGCGCGCGCGCCTGTTCATGGAAGGCAGCGTGTACGGCAACATCAAGTACAAATTCCAGTACGACTTCGCCAGCTCCGACCCGTTCAAGGACGCCTACATCCAGGTCAAGAAGCTCCCGATGGTCGGCAACTTCACTATCGGACACTTCAAGGAGCCGTTCTCGCTGGAAGAGCTGACCAGCAGCAAGTACATCACTTTCATGGAACGCTCGTTGCCCAACATCTTCAGCCAGGGCCGTAACATGGGGGCGCGGTTCAACCGCTCGTTCATGGATAAACGCGCGACCGCAGCGTTCGGCTTCTTCCGTGACGGCAATCCGGCCGACGGTGACATGTTCGGCAACAGTGGGACCTATAACGCGACGACGCGCTTTACGTTCCTGCCGTGGTATCAGGAGAAGGGCCGGCGGCTTCTCCATACCGGTTTTTCGTACAGCCACGCCTTCCATGACGACGGGGAACGGATCCGGTTCCGTCAGCGGCCCGAGGCACATCTCGGCCCCCGGCTGGTTGAAACTCCGAGGTTCGCCGTCGAAGAAATCGATTACATCAACCCGGAGGTCGCTTTGGTCTATGGGCCGGCGTCGCTCCAGTTCGAGTGGATGAGCGCGCTGGTGAACAGGGAGAGCGGCGACGATCTGCACTACAACGGCTTCTATGGGTTCGCCAGTTACTTCCTGACGGGCGAGCACCGGCCCTATAAAACGTCGAGCGGCGCGTTCGACCGCGTCAAACCCAAGAACGACTTCGACGGCAAGGGCGGCTGGGGCGCGCTGGAATTCGCCGCGCGGTACTCCGTGATCGACCTGAACGACGAAGACATGAACGGCGGCGAGATGCAGAACGTCACCGTCGGCTTCAACTGGTATCTCAACCCCAACGTGCGCCTGATGTTCAACTACGTGCGGGCCATGTTGGACGAGGACGACTGCTACTACAAAGGCAGCATGGGTTCGCACTGCGGTGATGCCGACATCATCCAGGGGCGTTTTCAGGTGGATTTCTAGGGATCGTCACCGGACGAACCACTTTCCTACGGAGGTTACGCAATGAAGCTCACGAAACTCTTTGCACGGTGCGGAGCGGTCGCGCTCTCCGCCACGCTCGGCGTCTCCGGCGCCGCGGCACAGACCATTCAGGTGGACGAAAACCTGCCTGCCTACGAAAAGGTCAGCGGCATTTCGGGCAACCTGAACAGCATCGGCTCGGATACGCTCAACAACCTCATGACGCTGTGGGCGGAAGGCTTCAAGAAGGTCTATCCCAACGTCAACGTGCAGATCGAAGGCAAGGGCTCCAGTACCGCGCCGCCGGCGCTGATCGAGGCGACGGCGCAACTCGGCCCCATGTCGCGCGCCATGAAGAGCAAGGAGACGGACGCGTTCGAGAAGAAGTTCGGCTACAAGCCGACGCCGGTTCGCACCTCGCTCGACTCGCTGGCCGTGTTCGTCAACAAAGATAACCCGGTCGCGGGGCTGAACATCGAGCAGGTCGATGCCGTCTTCTCCAAGAACCGCAAGTGCGGCGCGGTCACGGACGTCACGACGTGGGGCGACGCGGGCCTGACCGGTACCTGGACGACCGCGCCGATCAGCCTGTACGGCCGCAACTCGGCCTCGGGCACGTACGGGTTCTTCAAGAAGAAAGCGCTGTGCAAGGGCGACTACAAGGACACGGTGAAGGAACAGCCGGGTTCGGCCTCGGTCGTGCAGGGCGTCAGCGAAGACCCGAACGGTGCAGGCTACAGCGGCATCGGCTATACGACGTCGGGTGTGCGCGCGGTGGCGCTGGCCGAGTCGGGCACCGACTACGTCGAGCCGAACTACAACAACGTCGCCAGCGGGAAATATCCCCTGGCCCGTTTTCTGTACATCTACGTGAACAAGGCGCCGAACTCCGCGCTGGACCCGCTGACCAGCGAGTTCCTCAAGTTCGTGCTGAGCAAGGAAGGCCAGGAGATCGTGGTCAAGGACGGCTACTATCCACTGTCCGCCGGGCTCGTGAACGAGGACCGGACGGCGCTGCGATAGTGGCCTACGCGGTTGCGTTGAGTTGGTAAGGACCGTTGGCGGACCCCGTGGCCGTAAGACCGACGGTCTCCACGCCGGGCCGATACCGTGAGAGGGCGGGGGACACCCCGCCCTTTTTCATGCGCTTGCGCCCTTCATCCGACAACGTCCCATCCGCTATGATTCCTCGATAATTCTCTTTCCCCCTTCGACCGTTCGATCCTTCGACATGGTTCGACCCTTCGACCTTTCGACCCTTCGACAAGCTCAGGGACCACAGGCTCAAGGCACCGCAGGCTCACCAACCGAGCTCAGGACACCGCAAGCTCAAGGCATCGCAAGCTCAGGGACCACAGGTTCACCGACCGAGATCAGGGATCGCAACGCTCACCAATCAAGTTCAGGGGCCACCAGACGAGGGCTAGAGCTTGCCTTAGACGTGATCCGGTGGAGAGGGACACCCGGCTACGGCACTCACTGCATCGGCCCGGAAATGACAAACTGAGGGACTCCAACTGCTGGACTCCTGCTTGCGCAAAGCCTGCCCCCGGCTCGAACGGGGGAACGGCGAGAGATAAGTCGCGCCTCCGCAGAGACGACGAAACGAAGGTCACGCCCCGTATGCCGGACGTTCACGACGTACAGGAAGCGACGCCCGCGCCCGATGAACGGGCCGGCCGCCGTCCGGTTCCGGTCGGGGGACGGGTGCGCCTTTCGAAGACCGAGGATCGGCGCCGCATCCGGCGGAAGAACATCGCGGACAAGACGGCCGCGGCTACCATCACGTTCGGCGGCTTCGCCGTGATCCTCAGCATCTTGGCGATCCTGTTCGTCATCGTGGTGGAGACCCTGCCGCTGTGGCAGGCGCCGAGCGCGGAACTGGTCGGCCCACCGGCGCGGCTGGCCGACCTGATCGGCGCACGGGAAGCGGACGGCGCGGCCGCGGTGGAAGCGCTCGCGCTCGGCATCGACGAGTACCGGGAAATCGCCTACACCGTCACCGCCGCGGGCAGCGTCGATTTCGTCTCGCTGGCCGACCGCCGGTCGATCGAGCGGATTTCCGTCGCGGGGCTGCACGGTCGCCCGCCCACCGCGGTCCACTATCGGAACCTGACGCATACCGCGGCGCTGGGTACGGACGACGGCCGCGTGATTCCGCTGCGCATTACGTTTCCGATCACCTTCGAGGGCACGACCCGCATCTCGACCCCGCACGTCGCCGAACACGACGCGATCGTTCTCGACCCGGACGGCCGCGCCCTGCACCGCGTGGTGTACGCCCGCCTGGACGAGGACGGGGAGCGGATCAGCGCGGCCGGGATGGTCGGGCCGCGCACGCTGCTGTTCGTCTCGCGCAGCGAGGAGGAGTCGTTCCTGGGCGAGCCCGCGGTCGTGGAACACCGCGCCGACCTGTCGGCCGACCTGGACGCCGACGTGACCGCGCTGGCGCTCGACGCCGAGCAGCGGAATCTCTTCGCCGCGGTCGCAACCGGCGAGGTGCTGCACTGGGACGTCCGCGACCCGGTGACGCCGAAACTGGCCGCGCGCCTGTCCGGCAGCAGCGCAGCCGGCAAGCCGGTGCGCGCCATGACGTGGCTGATCGGCGACCGGTCGCTGGTCATGGGCGACGACGCCGGCGGCGTGGCCGTCTGGTTTCAGGTCCGCGACCGGGACGACCCGGCCAAGCTGCCGTTCCGCCGCATCCACGTGATGGCACCGCACGCCGCACCGATCACTGCGATTTCCGCCGCGCCGCGCAACAAGGGCTTCGTGACCGCGGACCGCCGCGGCGAGGTGCGCTTGCAGTATGCTACGACCGAGACGACGCTGCTGCGCCGGACGACCGCGGGCAGCCCGATCACCCGGGTCGCCTACGCCCCGCGCACCAACGGCGTACTGGCGCTCGACGCCGAGGGACTGTTGTACGACTGGGCGGTGGACAACCCCCATCCCGAGATCACCCTGGCCGCCCTGTTCGGCGAGGTCTGGTACGAAGGCTACGACGCCCCGGACCACACGTGGCAGTCGAGCAGCGGCACCGACGATTTCGAGCCCAAGTTCAGCCTGTCGCCGCTCGCGTACGGCACGCTCAAGGGCACGTTCTACGCCCTGCTGCTGGCCATTCCGCTGAGCGTGTGCGGTGCTATCTACACCTCGCAGTTCATGCACCCCGCGCTGCGCAACGTGGTCAAGCCGTCGGTCGAGGTCATGGCCGCGCTGCCCAGCGTGGTGCTCGGCTTCTTCGCCGGCCTGTGGCTGGCGCCGTTGGTCGCCGACATGGTGCCGGCCGTCTTTCTGATGGTGGTCTGCCTGCCGCTCGTCACTCTGGGCGGGGCGTGCGGCTGGCGCCTACTGCCGCTCGCCTTCCGCAGCCGCTTGCGGCCGGGCGCCGAATTGTTCTTTCTGGCGCCGCTCATCATGGCGACGATCGCCGCCTGCGTGGCCGTCAATCCCGCGCTGGAGGCCGCGCTGTTCGCGGGCGATTTCCCGCAGTGGCTGTACGACGAGACCGGCGTGCGCTACGATCCGCGCAACTCGCTGATCGTCGGCTTCGCGATGGGGTTCGCCGTCATCCCGATCATCTATACGATCTGCGAGGATGCCTTCTCCAACGTCCCGCAACACCTGATTTCCGGATCGCTGGCGCTGGGCGCGACGCGCTGGCAGACCGCGCTGCGCGTGGTGCTGCCCACGGCCAGCCCGGGCGTCTTCTCCGCGACCATGATCGGCTTCGGCCGCGCGGTGGGTGAAACCATGATCGTGCTGATGGCGACCGGCAACACCCCGGTCATGGATTTCGACCCGTTCACCGGCTTCCGGGCGCTGTCGGCCAACATCGCGGTGGAGATCCCGGAAGCGCCGCACGGCGGCACGCTGTACCGCACCCTGTTCCTGGCCGCGCTGCTGCTGTTCGTTTCGACCTTTCTGGTGAATACCGCCGCGGAGGTGGTCCGCCAGCGTTTGCGAGACCGCTATGGACGCATCTGACACGCCCGCCCGCCTCCCCGTGCCGCGGGCCGGCCGCGGCCGGTTCGCCGGCTTCCTGCGCAGCGGCGACCCCATGATCTGGCTGACGGGCGGCGCACTGGCCTTCAGCCTGCTGATGATCGCCGCGCTGATCTGGATCGTCGGCGCCAACGCGCTGGGTTTCTTCTGGCCGGATCGGTTGCAGGCGGTCGCGTTGCACGACGGCACGCGGCTGCTGGGCGCGGTGCGCGCCCGGGAGGCGATTCCGCGCAGGGGGACGTCCGAGGACGCCGCAGCCGACGCGCCGGCCGTATATCGGACGCAGTTCCAGGTCGCCAACCGCGACCTGTACGGCGCGGACTTCCGCTGGGTGGACGACGACCGCATGGCCGGCCGCACGTATCCGACCGACGCCGTGTATCTGGAACGCTACGAGTGGGGCCCCTTCTTCGGCTTTCTGCGGAGCGTGCGGCAGGACGGCGCGGTGGTGGCCGACGGCTTCGCCGCGGCGTGGCCCACCTTTCTGGAACTGCACCGCCAGACGCAGGCGACGCTGGACGAGATCCACCGGATCGAAAAACGGGACATCGGCGACGTCAACTACGAGTTGGAGCGCCTGCGCATCGCGGTCAAGCGCACCGAACGCCGCGAACGCGACCCGACCCGCGCCGCGCAGACGCTTGCCGCACTGGAGCGCGAGATCGACGCGCTGCACGCCGTGTACGAAGCCCAGGCCGAAGAACTCGGCGCGCTGTACGCGGAGAACGCGCGCTACCACGTCGTCGTCCGGGACGTCGAAGGCCGGGAAAAGACACTGCCGATTGCCGGCGTGGTGCGCGGCTTCCTGCCCAACGACATGACGTGGGCACAGCGCATGGGCCTGTATCTGACGCGCTTCTGGGAGTTCTTCTGGGAGGATCCGCGCGAGGCCAACACCGAAGGCGGCGTCTTTCCCGCCATTTTCGGCACGGTGATGATGGTCATCATCATGAGCATCGTCGTCGTGCCGTTCGGCGTGGTGGCCGCGCTGTACCTGCGCGAGTACGCCAAACAGGGGCCGCTGGTGCGCGCGGTGCGCATCGCGGTCAACAACCTGGCCGGGGTGCCGTCCATCGTGTTCGGCGTCTTCGGGCTGGGCTTCTTCGTGTACGTCATCGGCGGCACGCTGGACCAATTGTTCTACGAGGACGCGCTGCCCACGCCGACGTACGGCACGGGCGGCATTCTGTGGGCGTCGCTGACGCTGGCCCTGCTGACCGTGCCGGTGGTGATCGTGGCGACCGAGGAGTCGCTGTCCTCGATTCCGGGCGAGTGGCGCGAGGGCTCGCTGGCGCTGGGCGCGACCAAGTGGGAGACGCTGCGCAAGATCGTGATTCCCGGGGCGCTGCCCGGCATCCTGACCGGCACGATCCTGGCCATGGCGCGCGGTGCCGGCGAAGTGGCGCCGCTGATGATTACCGGCGTGGTCAAGCTGGCGCCCACCCTGCCCGTGGACGGCCATTGGCCGTTCTTCCATCTCGAACGCAAGTTCATGCACCTGGGTTTCCACATCTACGACGTCGGCTTCCAGTCGCCCAACGTGGAGGCGGCCAAGCCGATGGTCTTCATGACGACGCTGCTGTTGATCCTGATCGTCATCGCCCTGAACCTGACCGCGATCGCGATCCGCAACCGCCTGCGCAGCCGGCTGCGCTTCGGGGCCTTCTAGCAACCCGTCTCCCGGACGGGTCGAGGAGAATGGACATGGAACCGCACGAGCAGCCGCCGCCCGCTACGGTCGGCCCGCCACGACCCGAGACGGGCAACGGCCGCGACCCGACCGCGCTCGGCAGCGCGCCGGCCACCGAAGTCGCGATCCGCGACCTGTGTCTGAGCTACGCCAACGACGTGCTGACGCTCAAGCACATCGACCTGGACATCGCCAAGGGCGAGGTGACGGCTTTCATCGGCCCGTCGGGCTGCGGCAAATCCACGCTGCTGCGCTGCCTCAACCGGCTCAACGACCTGGTGGACGGCTGCACCATCCACGGCAGCATCAAGCTCGGCGGGCTGGAAATCCTGGACTCGACGCTGGACGTCACCGAACTCCGCAAACGGGTCGGCATGGTCTTCCAGAAGCCCAACCCGTTTCCCAAGACCATCTACGAGAACGTGGCGTACGGCCCGCGCATCCTGGGGCTGCACCACAAGCCGCGGCTCGACGAGATCGTGGAGCAGGGCCTGCGCGACGCCGCGTTGTGGGAGGAAGTGAAGGATCGCCTGCACGACAACGCGCTGGGGCTGTCGGGCGGCCAGCACCAACGCTTGTGCATCGCCCGGACGCTGGCCGTCGAGCCCGAAGTGGTGCTGATGGACGAGCCCTGTTCGGCCCTCGATCCGATTGCCACGGCCAAGATCGAAGAACTGATCCACGAACTCAAGAAGCAGTACACCATCGTCATCGTGACCCACAACATGCAGCAGGCCGCGCGCGTGTCGGACGCGACCGCGTTTCTGTATCTGGGCGAGTTGATAGAGTTCGGCCCGACCGAAAAACTCTTCACCACCCCGGAAAAGCAGGCGACCGAGGACTACGTCACGGGCCGGTTCGGCTAGGGCCGCCCGAGCACGGGGGGGACGCCATGCCACTCCACACCGACAGCCAGTACGAAGAGGAACTGCAGCATCTGCGGGCCAAAGTCCTGGAAATGGGCGGACTCGTGGAAAAACAGATCGGCGACGCCGTGACCTCGCTCATCGCGCGCGATTCGACGCTCGCCCGCGAGGTCATCGAACGCGACCACATGGTCAACTATCTCGACGTCGCGATCGACGAGGCGTGCGTCCGGTTGCTGGCGCTCCACCAGCCGGCCGCGCGCGACCTGCGCTTCATCACGACCAGCCTGCGCATCTCGACCGACCTGGAACGCATCGGCGACATTGCCGAGAACATCTGCGAGCGGGCGCTCGAGCTCAACACGGAATCGCCGCTCACCCCGCGGCCCGAGATCCCGGACATGGCCGAGGGCGCGCGCGCCATGTTACGCGACAGTCTCGACGCGTTCCTGCAGTCGTCGTCCGACGTCACGGCGACCCCCGACATGCGCGCCACCTCCGAAGAGAACCTTGACGCGCTCCCGCGCGATGCGCCCGACCTCGCCCTCAGCGTGTGTCAGCGGGACGACCGGATCGATGATCTGACCACCCAGATCTTCAACGCGATGCTCTCGCAGATGCAACAGCAACCCGAGCACGCCAGCCGCGCGACGCGAATCCTGTTCGTCGCGAAATACCTCGAACGGGTGGCCGACCATGCGACCAACATCGCGGAGATGGTCATCTATCTGGCGAAGGGGAAGAGCATTCGGCACGTCTCGCCCCTGCCGGAATCGGTCTGAGAAGCTGAAATCTGGACAGCGCGCGGAATTCGTAAACGATCACCGGCCACGGCGTTCGGTCCGAGTCACGGACGCACAGGAGCAAGGGGACGAGGAGATGGCGACATCGCGCGCGGAACGATCCGGTGCGGATACCCGACAGAAAATCCTGATCGTCGAGGACGAAAAGGACATCCGCGACCTCGTCCGCTACAACCTGGAAACCGAAGGATTCGCGGTGGTCGAGACGGACGACGGCGAGGTCAGTCTGGACTTGGCGACACGGGAACGGCCCGCGCTCATCATTCTCGACATCATGCTGCCGGGCCTGTCGGGCCTGGAGGTCTGCCGCCTGCTGCGCGCCAACGACGAGACGCGCGGCGTGCCGATCCTGATTCTGACCGCGCGCGCCGCGGAGGTGGACAAGGTGCTCGGCCTGGAGATGGGCGCGGACGATTACGTCACCAAGCCGTTCAGCCCGCGCGAACTCGTAGCGCGCGTCAAGGCGGTTCTGCGGCGCGCCTATGGCCCGACGACGCCGCAACCCCAGCAGCGGTACGAACGCGGCCGGCTGCGCATCGACTACGACACCTACGAAGTGACGCTGGCCGGCGCACCGGTCGGATTGGGCCTGCGCGAGTTCGAGTTGCTGAAATTCTTCGTCCGGTCGCCCAACCGGGTGTTCAGCCGCACGCAGATCCTCGACTTGGTATGGGGGCACAACGTGTATGTCGAGCCGCGCACCGTCGACGTCCACATTCGCCGCCTGCGTCAGCGCATCGAGCGCGACGACGCCAACCCGACCATGATTCTGACGGTCCGCGGCGTCGGCTACAAATTCGTGCCCGAAGCGCTCGACGCCGAAGACTCGCCGGACGAGTGAAACGCACGGCCCTTCTCCGAAGACCGGCATCGCGTCTATAAGAGCCGAGCCGGCCGTCCCCCGCGTTATCCTTCCTCGTCCTTCTCGCCACTCACCCCCGTGAAACCCGGCATCATCTCCCACGTCCTGTTCCCGCTCGGCCTGGGGTTGCTGACCCTGGTGCTGTTGCTCGCCATCGCCTCCGTTTCGGACGGCGGCGGCCCGCCCGGGCTGCGGGCCGTCCTGCTTACGGGCGGGCTGCTCGCACTGGCGACCGCGGCCGTTCGCGTCGTCCGGCTGCGCGGGCGGCTGGACGAACTGAGCGCTTTTCTGGCCGCGGCGGCTCGGACGACACTGTTAGCCGTCACGCCGCCCGCCCGCCCGCCCGTGCGGAAGGACGACGAGTTCGGCCGCCTGAAACACCACCTCTACCGGCTTCTCGACACCGGCCGGCACGACCTGCAACAGTTACAGAGCGAAAAACAGGAGTTGGAAGCGCTGCTCCACACCTTGGCCGATGGGGTGGTCGTCCTCGACCTGAACGGTACCATCGTGCGCTGCAATCCCGCGGCCCTGCGTCTGTTCGGCCACGCTCAGACCCGGCCGACGGCCGAGGACTGGCACGGTCGTCCATTCCACGAACTGTCCCGTCACCCGACCCTGCTCCAACTGCTGGAGGACGCCGAAGCACCGCCCGCCGCGCCCGAAGTGAAGACGCACGAGATCGAAATCGAGGGCCCGGAACCCCGTCAGTTGGCGGTCAGCGTGCTACGGCTGGCATCCGCTGCGGGGCAGTCCACCCAACCGGCCCCGAGCGGCTCGGTGTTGACCTGCCACGACCTGACCGCGATCAAACAACTCGAGTCGGTTCGCGCCGACTTCGTGGCGAACGTCTCCCACGAACTCCGCACGCCACTCACCGCGATCAAGGGCTACGCCGAAACCCTGCTGGCCGGGGCGGCCCAAGACCCCGAGCGGCGGCAACGGTTTCTTGCCATCATCGACCGGCACTCGGAGCGCCTGAGCCGGCTGATCGACGACCTGCTCACGCTCTCCAATCTGGAACTCGGCCGGACCGAACTACAGCGCGAAGAGTTGCAGGTCGCCGACCTGATCCAGGAAGCGACCGACATGGTGCACGAGAAGGCGCAGCGTGGCGCGGTCCGCCTCTCGCAATCCCTGCCGGCCGATCTGCCTCCGCTCAGCGGCGACCGCGACCGTCTGCACCAAGTCCTGATCAACCTGATCGACAACGCCGTCAAATACACGCCGCCCCAGGGCCAAGTCCGGGTCTCCGCGGCGTTGCACGCCGGAGGCGACAACGGCGCGGGTCTCCGGTCGTTGTGGGCGGGCCACGAGGCGGGCGTCACCGTCGTCGAAGCGGCCGCCGAGCGAAACTGGCTGGAGGTCGCGATTTCCGACACCGGCTACGGTATCCCCGAGGCGGACATCCCGCGACTCACCCAAAGGTTCTACCGGGTGGACAAGGCCCGGTCGCGCGAACTGGGCGGCACCGGCCTGGGACTGGCCATCGTCAAGCACATCGTCCTCGCCCACGGCGGCGGGCTGCGCATCGAGAGCCGAGTCACGCACGGCACGACCGTCCGCGTCGTTCTGCCCGTGGATGTCCCTCGGCACGTTTGGGGTGCGCCAGCCAAGTAAAGTTGGCTTGAAAATACAATCCTGTGATAGTAGCGGGCGCTAGATTTTTATCCCCTAAAGATTAAACTGCCGTCAGATGAACAGTACATTCTCAAAGGGGAGGGATCAAAGAAATCATGAAAAGCAAAGAAATGCCCTCCGATAAGATGCTCCAGCCTCCCCCAGGGACAGGGGCCGCGGAGGAAGATCTTGGTTCGGACCATCAGAATGTCATACTTCTAACTGCCGGCGTTCTCCTGGCGATTCTGCTTCGTTACCTGTTGCTGCCTTTCGAGTCGGGGGATTACATAGTCCACTTTGGGAAATGGTACGATTTCATCGTTGAAAACGGAAATTTTTCTGCACTGAAATACGGTTTTGCGAACTACAATATTCCTCTATTGTATTTGATGACAACCTGTTCAGTCCTGTTCCCTGAATCTTCCAAAATCTTGATCCTCAAAGGAATCTCCATCGTTTTCGATTTCGCTCTTGCCTTCTTCGTCTATAAATGCGTCTCCTTCAAATGCGATCGGAGAAAAGCGACTCTGGCCGCACTGGCGGCACTTCTCACCCCTACGGTAGTGCTCAACGGTGCAATGTGGGGGCAGTGGGATTCGATTTATACCACCTTCCTGGTCGCATGTATCTATTTCCTGCTTATTCGGCGCCAGGCAGCGGCATTCATCGCTTTTGGATTGGCGTTTTCCTTCAAGTTGCAGGCCGTCTTTCTGGCCCCGTTCTTTTTGTGGTTGTCTGTGAAGAAGAAAGTCAGGATCCGGTATTTTCTTTTAGCTCTTCTCTGCTGGTTCGCTCTCCTCTTGCCCGCTTGGCTCATCGGCAGACCCTTCGGCGAGCTGCTCTCAGTCTATATTAATCAAAGTTTCGTGTATTCCTCTCTGAGCGAATCGGCCCCCAATCTCTATCAATGGATCTCGGACGATTATTATAGTTTCTATCCAGCAGGGATAGCTCTCACCGCGGGGATTGCTTCGGTTATCGCTATAATTATATATAAAAGCCAAATGAAAATTACCACTGATCGTCTGATTTTCCTCGCTTTTCTCTCTGTTCTCCTCACGCCCTACGTCCTGCCCAAGATGCACGATCGGTATTTTTTCCCGGCTGACGTGATCGCCATTATCTTTGCCTTCTACTGGCCGCGCTACTGGTACGCTCCGATTGTCGTAGGCCTGACGTCACTCGTCACTTACGTAAGATTCTTAGCCGGGGGCGCGATCATCCTTCCCTTATCTTGGCTGGCGGTCGTCTTGTTGATCTTCATTGGTGTTTTGGGGCGGCAATTCTTTCGGATTTTTTGGAAAAGACGCATAATGGATGGAGCTTAGGTCGGGTCCCGCTCAGGGTAGGCTCTAGGCATCTTCCCCCGCAGACGATCCTATTCTGACGGGAGCGGGGGAGTAGGCCGGGGCCCCCAGCGGCGGATGACCCAGGCTAGGGCTTCGGCCTGGTTCTTCAGCCGATCCGCGAGTTGGGCGTCTTCCACTTCGCGGAGAATCCTCGCCAGTTGAGGCCCTCTGGCGAATCCGAGCCGGAGCAACTCATGGCCGTCCACCAGCCGCGGTGGGTGCAGATCCTCCGGGCTGTAGGCGTCGAGTTTTCCTCGGCAGAAATCGATCGCGGTAGGGACGCAGCCCGTAGCCGCAACGTATAGACAGGCGAGATCCAACAACTCGCGGATACCCTCGTGTCGTAGCAGGCGCTTGAGCGCCGGGATCGGCAATTGCGGAGCGTCCAAGAGGCGGGCATGGTTAGCAACCAGAAAGGCGACCCGTTCCCACGTCGCACGCGAACGTTTGAGCCGCCGGCAGACTTCTGCGGCGAACTCGGTCGGACGCGGGTCCGAACCGTGCGAGACTCGCCGCGCGGTATCGAGCAGCAGGGCTGCCAAAGCAACTCGCTCGCCAGGGGGGGGATACTGGTCCACTTGGTTCAGCATCGACAGTGTGTGTGAGAACTCCGCGGATGGACCGGCTAATTCAGGCAGAATCCGATCCAGCAGTCCGGTCTCTGCCAGCAGTTCGAATCCGCGAGACGCGCCGCCCTCGGTCAGCAGCTTGACCACCTCGTCGCCGATCCGTTCCCGGGCGACCGACGTGACTGCCGTGGCGAACTCGGTAATCGCGGCTCGCGTGGACGGCGCAATCGCGAAGCCGAGCCGGGCGGCAAAGCGCACGGCGCGCAGCAGGCGCAGGCGGTCCTCGGCAAACCGAGCCGCAGGGTCACCGATGGCACGTACCACGCCGCTGGCCAAGTCGGCCTGACCGTTCACGTAGTCGATGACGCGGTCGGCGAGCGGGTCGTAGAACATGCCGTTGATCGTAAAGTCTCGCCGCCGGGCGTCCTCCTGGGCGGTGGTGAAGCGCACTGTCGCGGGACGCCTCCCGTCGAGGTAACGCCCATCGGCGCGGAACGTGGCGACCTCGACCGTCTGGCCATTCACCACGACGAGGCAGACGCCGAATTGCACCCCGACCGGAATCGTACGCGAAAAGAGGGTCCGCACTGCATCGGGGCGGGCGTCGGTCGCCACGTCGAAGTCCTTGGCGACGATGCCGAGCAGGCGGTCGCGCACGCAGCCGCCCGCGAAATAGGCGGTATGACCGTGGCGGCGCAGCGTCTCGACGACCGTGCGGGCGGTGCGTTCACCGGGAGATGATACGGTTTGGGACACGCCGGCATGGTCGCACGCCCCCCGTGGCGAGGCAACGGAGCAAGGCCGATGCTTGCGGCCCTCCCGGCGCCCCGGTAGAGTTGCGCAGCTGCGGGAGCATCAATGGCGGGAGTGTCGTTTGCGGCCCGGGATGTATGTACAGCCACGGGTGGAACCCTGCGCTGGGGACAGCCTGACGTCACGTTTCGTTCGGTGAGCATCGATTCGCGGCACGTCGAACCGCATGCCCTGTTCGTACCGCTGCCCGGCGCTCGGACCGATGGCCACTGCCACATTCCGGACGCGGTAGCGAGCGGTGCGACGGGGTTTTTCTTCGACCGGCGACAGACGCTCGCGCCACCCGTGGGCGCAGCCGGCATCGCGGTGGACGATCCACTGACCGCACTCCAAGACCTTGCCGGCTGGCACGCCGGGCGACTCCCGGCGACCGTCATCGGCGTGGCGGGCAGCAACGGAAAAACCACGACCAAAGAGTTGACGGCCCAGGTCTTCGCCGCGCAGCGGCCCACGCTCGCCACACAGGGCAATTTCAACAACCATATCGGTCTGCCGCTCAGCCTGCTGCGCGCCGGCCCGGACCATGAATTTCTGGTCCTGGAAATGGGGACCAGCAGCCCGGGCGAGTTGATCAAGTTGTGCCGTATCATACAGCCGCGGCTGGCGGTCATTACGAGCTTGGCTGAGGAACATACTGAAACGCTGGGCGACTTGGCCGGGGTGCTGGAGGCCGAAACCGAGATCGTGGCCGGGCTGCCTTCCGAGGGCGTAGCGGTGGTGAACGGCGATGCGGACGGGCTGGCCGAGGCTGTGCGCCGCCGGACTGCCGGGAAGATCGTCACGTTCGGTGAAGGCGCCGCGAACCACGTCCGCGCCGAAAACGTCAGGCTGGAGCGGACCGGCACCGTCTTCCGTCTGGTACTGGAGGGTCGAACTTTCGACGTGCGCCTGCCGCTGTTGGGCCGGCAGAGCGTGCTGGCGGCGCTGGCCGCACTGGCGGTCGCCGCGGAGTGCGGACTCGACCTTGACGCGGCCTGCACGGCATTGGCAGACGTACACGGCGCGGCGCACCGGCTGACACCGGTCGCCGTGCCTGCCCACCGGCTGGCACTTCTGGACGACTGTTACAACGCGAATCCGGCGTCGATGCAACTGGCACTGGAGACCGCCGCGGCGCTGCGCCGGACGGGGGAACGGTTGATACTCGTCCTAGGAGACATGCTCGAACTCGGCGGACTCGCGCAACGGCGCCATACCGAACTCGGCGCGACGATCGCCGGCCTCGACCCGGCCCCAGACGTGGTCGTCGCGATCGGACAGTTCGCCGCGGCGCTCACCCGCGCCGCGGACGAAGCGGGGATCATGGCGCACGGATTCGCGGACGTCGATGCCGCATTGCCCCATGTCTGCACCCTCGTGGAAGACGGAGGGGCGGACGGCCATGCAGGCCAACTCATGCTGGTCAAGGCGTCGCGCGGTGTGCATCTGGAACGTATCGTGGACGCCCTCGTCGGCACGACCGCGGACTGACGCCGGTCGCGACCCGCAACGATAGGCAAACGAATCGAATTCAAGAAGAAGGAGAACGGAACGATGGAACCGCGAGTCGGCATCATCATGGGCAGCGACTCCGACCTCGACACCATGCGCGAGGCGGCCAAGGTGTGCGAGGAGTTCGGGGTCGGCTGCGAGGTGCGCGTGCTGTCGGCGCACCGCACGCCACACGACGCGGCCGAATACGCCGGTTCGGCTGAAACGCGGGGGCTGCGCGTCATCATCGCCGGGGCCGGCGGTGCGGCGCATCTGGCCGGGGTGGTCGCCGGCCACACCACACTGCCCGTGATCGGCGTGCCCATAAAGAGCGCGGCCTTGAACGGCTACGACTCCCTGCTGTCGATCGTCCAGATGCCGGCCGGCGTTCCGGTGGCCTGCGTCGCGATCGACGGCGCGCGGAACGCGGGTCTGCTGGCCATACAAATCCTGGCGACCGCGGACCCGGGGATGCGCGAGCGGTTGCAGGCGTTCAAGGCCGAGTTGGTCGAAAAGACGCGCGACAAGGACCGCCGCGTGCAGGAGCGCGTCAAAGCCGGCGCACTGTGAACGTCGAGTTGGCGGGCGACCGCGAGGCGAATGGATGATCTCGGTCCACGAAGCGCTGACGCGCGTTCTGCAAACGGTGGCGCCGCTGGCGGGCGAGCGCGTCAGCCTGTTCGATACCGCGGGTCGCGTGTTGGCCGAGGACGTCACCTCGGTGCGCGCGGTGCCGCCGTTCACCAATTCCGCCATGGACGGCTATGCGGTCCGCCACGCCGACGTCCGGTCGGCCGGCCCGGGCGCGCCGGTCACGCTGTCCGTCACCGAGGTCATCCAGGCCGGCGCGGTGCCGGTGAAAACCGTCGAGCCCGGCACGGCCAGCAAGATCATGACCGGCGCGGTTCTGCCGCGGGGTGCGGATACCGTCGTCAAAGTCGAAGACACGTTCGAGGACGACGGCCACGTACGGATTCGTATCGCAGGGAGCAAGGGCGCCAACGTCCGCCTGAGCGGCGAGGACATCCGCACGGGCCAGACGATTCTGCGCCGCGGGCGGGCGTTACGGCCGGCCGACGTCGGGCTGCTGGCGTCCGTGGGCCGCAGCTCCGTGCTGGTGCACCAGCGCCCGCGGGTCGCGGTACTCAGTACCGGCGACGAACTGGCCGAGGTGGACGTCCCGCTCGAACCGGGTCAGATCGTCAACTCCAACGCCTACACGCTGGCCGCAGCGGTGCGCGAAGCCGGCGGCCAGCCCGTGCCACTCGCGATTGCGCGCGACACCCTGGAGGAAACGCGCGCGGCACTCGCGGAAGCGGTCCGCCACGACGTGGTGCTGTCCACGGGCGGCGTGTCGGTCGGGGATTTCGACTTCGTGAAGGCGGCCATGGACGAGATCGGTATCGAGCGATTATTCTGGCGCGTCGCCCAGAAGCCGGGCAAGCCGCTCACGTACGGCCTGTTGCGCGGCCGGCCCTACTTCGGGCTGCCCGGCAACCCGGTCTCGGCGACGGTCTGCTTCTATCTGTACACGTGGCCGGCGTTGCGGCGGCTGGCCGGGTATCCCAAGCTGTTCTTCCCGACCGTCGCCGTCACGCTGGGCGAGGACGTCCCCAAGGCGGGCGGGCTGACCGAGTTCGTGCGCTGCCGCCTGACACGCACCCCCGCCGGCTATACGGCGCATTCGACCGGCACGCAGAGTTCCGGCGTCCTCAGTTCGCTCTCGCTGGGCGACGCGCTGGTGATCGGTCCGCCCGACATCGACATGCTCCTCGAGGGCAGCACTGCTACCGCTCTCGTCCTCGACCACGACGAGTTCAGCAGTGTCGAGCCACCGTTTTAGGACTCCGATTGTCTGCGAGTCTTCATACCCTCAAACCTTTGCACGGAAGCCGCTCTGCGCCGAACATGAGGCGCGAAAGGTTCCGCCGGACCGTTATCGGCGGCAGACGAACAGGATCTCTTCGTCGGCTCGGTCGGCCAGTCCCATCCGCTTCGCTTCCCCCTTCTCCATCACGTCTCCTACTCTGAACGTCTCTACCTGAAAGCCGGAGTCGGAGAGGCGATCATGGAAATCTGGACCGTATATGCGGACATGATCCTTGCGCCCGAAAACTTTACGACGTTCTGAGGGATCCGTGATGGTCCAGTCCTCAAATGTATTCTGCGAAGTGAGAGGGACCTGAAATATCGCGCGGCCACCGAATCGTAGTACGCGTCTGCACTCCCGCATGGCTTTGCTGTCGTCCCCCTCTACATGTTCGAGTACGTGGCTACAATAAACGAGATCAAAGACTTCGGAGGGAAACGCAAGGTTAGAGATATCCATTTGGACCATTGCCGCCGGATGAAGAAGATCCACCGATACGTATCCATCACCGAATAAAAATTTCATTTTCGATATGAGGTGAAGAATGCCCCCTGGCCCGATATGCAACACTCTCCGGGGAGGGGGGCACCAATTTTTGTGGATGTAGTGCCAAAATAAACGTTGGCGTGCGGCCGAGGAGCAGTAAGGACAGATCGTCTCTTTAAATCTGCCATCCGGAAGATAATGGAACAAAAGTTTCCCAATTATGCTCTCCGGAAGAAAATAGAGCGAAAACTTCCCGCAGATTGGACAGTATCTTTCCGGAGGGAAGTATGCCGGGGCCACTTTGATCGCTATCCCGTGCCTGAAATGCCAATAGATCTTCCGCCTCTTGTCTCGAAACTCGCGTCGGGCCAGCTTCACCCACCGATGGAATGTTGACCTGTTCAACTTCATACCCCACAGCGTTCAGGAGTATGCCAGCCTACGAATTTATCTGTGGCCTCCACCTGCTATACCTGTATTCCTACGCAGGCCGCCTTCATCCGCGGAGAGTAGCAGTATTCCTATTGACCGGGAACCACCCGACTCCCGAGTGCCTAGGTTTCACCCGTTTTTCACGACGACGTCACATTCTCGTCACATCCGTCAGGCTAAGGTGTCCGCCAGGTGTGACCCCTACCCCCGGCGCTGTTCGGTGCAGGCGGCTTCCCTCTCCAGAGCCGTCTGCCCCGGCAGCGCCTCCCCTCCCCCACGTTCCAGCCACAGCCGGGGGAAGTCCACCGAACCTTTCTTCATTGCACGAACGGTTCGGCCTGCGTGGTTCGCGCGTTCTACCGGACGCACCCGCGGGCGTGTCGGACGAACGAATTGCGGCCCGCGGGACTCCAAGATATACATTGCGCCGATCCGGCCGCGGGCCGTCCGGCCCGGAGGCGGAGGAAACCGAATGGAAGCCAAACCGTACGTCAACCGCGAGTTGTCCTGGTTGGAGTTCAACCGCCGGGTGCTGGAAGAAGCCTTTGACGAGAGCGTGCCGCTGCTGGAGCGGGTCAAATTCCTGGCCATCTTCAGCGCCAATATGGACGAGTTCTTCATGGTCCGCGTGGCGCGGCTGAAACGGCGTATCGCCCAAGGCGACCTGGAGGGCGGGCCGGACGGGATGACCCCAGCCCAGACCCTAGCCGCGATTTCCACCAGCGTCCACGAGTTGGCCGAGGAACAGCACCGCGGGTTTCTGGAAACCATCCGACCCCGGCTCGAGGCCGAAGGCATCCACATCGCGCGGCCCGAGGAGTTGGACACCGAGCAGAAACGTTTTCTGGAAGAATTCTTCCGGCGCACCCTGCTGCCGGTCGTCACACCGCTGGCTATCGACCCCGGCCACCCGTTTCCCCATCTGGGCAACCGTTCGCTGTGTCTGGTGGCCGCGCTGCGCTCGGCCGGCAACTCGCGCCTGCCCCAGACCAGTCTGGCCGTCGTGCACATTCCCAGCCAGGTCGTGCAGCGCTTCATCGCCCTGCCCGCGGCCGAGGGAAAACACGGCTTCATCCTGCTCGAAGACGTGGTGCGCATGTATCTGCCGCGGCCCTACCACGGCTACGAAGTGTTGTCCTGCCACGCGGTGCGCGTCACGCGCGACGCCGACTTCCCGCTGGCGGTCGCGCGCGCCGAGGACCTCCTGACCAGCATCGAAGAGAGCGTCCGCGAACGCCGCATGGGCACCGCGGTGCGCCTGCAATACGACACCGACTTGCCCCAGAGCGTGCTCGACATGTTCATCGACGAGCTCGACCTGCAGCCCGACGACCTGTACGCCGGCGAGGGCTTCACCGCCTTCACCGATCTGTTCCAACTCTACAACGCGGTTGATCTACCCCAACACCGCGATCAGCCGTGGACGCCTCTGCCGGTCCCGGCCTGCGAACGCGCCCCGAATATGTTCACGGCCATCCGCGAGGGCGACATTCTCGTCCACCACCCCTACCAGTCCTTCGACGTGGTGACGCGCTTCGTCGAAGAGGCGGCCAGCGACCCCAACGTCCTCGCCATCAAGATGACGCTGTACCGCGTCAGCCCGACGTCGCCGATCGCCCAATCGCTGACGCGCGCGGCCGAGGCCGGCAAGGAAGTGGCGGTGCTGGTCGAACTGCAAGCGCGCTTCGACGAGGAGGCGAACATCACCTGGGCGCGTGCGCTGGAGGAAGTCGGCGCGCACGTCGTGTACGGGCTGGTCGGCTACAAGACGCACTGCAAGGCGTGTCTGGTGGTGCGGCGCGAGAGCGACGGCATCCGCCGCTACTGCCACCTGGCGACCGGCAACTACAACGTCAACACCAGCGGCATCTACGGCGACCTCGGGCTGTTCACCTGCCGCGAATCGTTCGGCGACGACCTGACCGAACTGTTCAATCTGCTGACCGGCTACACTCGCCCGCAGCATTTCCACCACCTGCTGATCGCGCCCACCAACCTGCGCGACGGGCTGGTCGAGTCCATCCGGCGCGAGGCCGAGCACGCCCTGGAAGGCCGGCCGGCGCGGGTGATCGCCAAGCTCAACAGCCTGGTCGATCCGCTGTTGATCGACGAATTGTACACGGCCAGCCAAGCCGGCGTGGAGATCGACCTGATCGTGCGCGGCATCTGCTGCCTGCAGCCCGGCGTGCCCGGCCTGTCCGACCGCATCCGGGTCATCTCCATCATCGACCGCTATCTCGAACACGCGCGTATCTTCTACTTCCACAATAATGGCGACGCGGCTTACTGGCTGGCCTCGGCCGACTGGATGCCGCGCAATCTGGACCGCCGCGTCGAAGTCGCGTTTCCGATTCTCGACCCCGCCATCCAGGCCCAACTCCTGGAGATTCTGAACGTGCAGTTGGCCGACACGGTCAAGGCGCGCGTCATCCTGCCCGACGGCCGTTCCGAGCGGGTGACGCCCGACCCGCTCGCCCCGGTTCGCTCGCAGCACCGCCTGTACGAACTGACCCGCGCGCAATTCCGTGCCCAGATGCCGGGCGAGGACGACCCAGACCTCGACGGTCGCTACGCGGTGGACACGGAGGTGTGAGCCGCGCTCTCGCGTGGGTCAGACGGAGGGAGCGGAGAATTGTGGATTGTTGATTGGGGATTTTGGATTGAGGAAGGCAGGACGAGCACAGGATATTCCCCGGGGGAAACTCACGAAGATAGGTTATGTTAGATGAGAAATCCGTTCACCAACCTGGGTCTGCTGCTGGCGTCGTGTGTGGTTGGGTTGTCTCTGTGCGAAGTCTCGCTGCGGCTGTTCTATCCGAAATACCGGCATTTGGCCGAAGTGCGGTTCGCATCCAGTGCCATGCGGATCTGGGCCCGCATGCCGAACCAGCGAGATCACATGGCCCGCCCGGATACACACTTGTTCCATTCCTTCCATCACAACAATCTCGCGCTTCGACAACACCGGAATTTCACCGAGGCCGAGCTGGCTGCTGCCACCAACGTCGGCGTCTTCGGCGATTCTTTCGTCGAGAACAGCAGGATAGCAGCACAGTACTCCTTCACGGAACCCCTGGATTATTTGCTGAATCAGAGTGGAATGCCTTTCAACGTCCTGAATTTCGGGGTCGATGGCTACGGGCCGGGCCAGTCGTTGCTGCATTACGAGCATTTCCGCCATGCCGTGGACCTCGACCATGTCCTGTTCGTGTATTGCGAAAACGACATACGTAATATCTATGAAACGGGCCTGTTTCGTCTTGATGAAGCGGGACGATTAGCCCGGCACGAGGCAATTCGCTCTGCTTGGTGGGTCCGCTTGATTTCTCGGCTCCATATCTCCTACCTGATTCTCGACGCGAGCGGACGATTATCTTTCGAGAGATGGAAAAAGATCCTCTCAAAAGAATTCCTTGATGAATATCAAGAGAGAGAAAAGCATGTGCAGCATTCCTTGTCCCTATCTATGGGAGAAATGGGCGATGAAGAATTCAAGAGCAGCTTGGCGATTTTTCAACGGATCATGCGCCGTTGGAAGGAGTTGGTCGAGAACGATGGAGGGGCCTTCTCTGTCGTGTGGCTTCCCGCTCCCCCGGTAGATCCCGACGTCGCGGCCGTCCTTCTTGAGGAAGACATCAAGGTCTTCGACTTGTCTGACTGCTTCGGCGCCTATGATGCGGAACACTATCGGACGCCATGGAGCCGCTCCCCCTATCGCTTCAAGACCGACAACCACTGGAATGAAGCGGGGAATCGGTTGGCCGCGGTCTGTCTGCATAGGTTCCTCGAGGAGGAAATGGAGCTTCCGGCCCTGTCCGAGGAGGACCTGCGGGCAGCCCTTCACCGGTACTATGCGGCCTTCGGGGAACGGACGCCCATGAACGCCGGGGGGGGGGGGGGGGCATCTCTACCGTGGCGACAATCGGCATTCGGGAGAAATATCTTTCGCCTGCTGAATTCCCGTCCGTCAATAGAGAAAAGATCATAAAGAAGCTAGCGTCCGAGCCGGACAAGCGAATCATCCAGTCCGACTTCGATGTATTTCTCGAAGGCCGGTGGCTTCTGTACGTCAAGAATGTTTGCCGCCCGGCAACAATGGTGCAGCCGAGGTTCTTCTTGCACGTTATCCCGGCTGACGAAGAACTCCTCCCCCCGCGGAGGAGAACATACGGCTTCGACAATCTGAATTTCTCTCATGTGTTGAAACCCAAGAGTGACGGTGCAACGTGCGAAATACTGGTACGGCTGCCCAACTATACCATCCGTCACATCCACACCGGACAGTACGTATGGGATGATGAAGGAGGCTTCGTGTATCTTTGGGAGGGAGAATTCTCCATGGATCAAGTCGCTGGGGTCGTGAAACAGCGGGCAGGGAATTGAATCCGGGGGCCGATTCCTCTAGCGTTCGGGGTCATGTCTCACCGTCCGGCGGGGCGACCCGTGCCGGCGTGGTGTGCCTGAGTCTTGCTCTGCTGGGCGTGGGGTGCTCGGCCACGCTCCGGCGGCCGTCCGCGAAAGAATACCGTCAGCAGGACGTGGAGTCCTTCGAGAAGGGCAAGGTCCTCGATGCGTCGGACCAGGATCAGGAATGGCTCGACCGGTATCCGCGTGGTGGACACGGAGAGGTGGATCGCACTCTCGCTTGGTTCGGACGGAGGGGGCGGAGAATTGTGGATTGGGGAGAACGGGACGAGTGGCTAGTACAGGACTGCGGAAACCTTACAAGATAGAAGGGATGTTATGAGGAAGATATGCGTCAACCTGGGTCTGCTGCTGGCGTCGTGTGTGGTCGGCCTGTCCCTGTGCGAAGTCTCGCTGCGGCTGTTCCATCCAAAATATCGGGACTTGGCGGAAGCGCAATTCCAACATCATGCGGCGCGCATCTGGGCCCGCACACCGAACTCCCGAGACTGGGCGTATCACCCGGATACCTTCAGGCTGCATTTCCTCCATCACAACAATCTCGCGCTTCGACAACATCGAAATTTCACCGAGGCCGAGCTTGTCTCTGCCACCAACGTCGGCGTCTTCGGTGATTCTTTCGTCGAGAACATCAGGATGGCCGCACCGTACTCCTTCACGGAACCCTTGGATTATTTGCTGAATCAGAGTGGAACGCCTTTCAACGTCCTGAATTTCGGGGTCTATGGCTACGGGCCGGGCCAGTCGTTGCTGCATTACGAGCATTTCCGCTATGCTACGGACCTTGACCATGTCTTTTTCGTCTATTGTGAAAACGATCTCTGGAACCTCCATGCAACGGGCCTATTTCATCTGGATGATACGGGACACCTGGTCCGGCGTGAAGCGAGTCGGTCGTCCTGGTGGGTGTCTCTCATCAGCAGGTTGCATACTTCCTATCTGGTCCTCGACGCGGACAGAAGATGGGCTTCCTTTCTTGCGGAACCGGCGGGCACCGGCGAATATCCGCGTGGCGAACAGGACCTCCGGCACCGGCGGCATCTGGCCATGAAGCGCGCCTTCCGTGGGGAAAGACGGGACGAGTACTCTCATGAGAACAGCCTGGAAATTTTCCGGCAGGTGATCCGCCGCTGGAAGCACCTGGCCGAGTACAACGGAAGCACCTTCTCCGTCGTGCTCCTCCCCGTCGCTCCCGCCTGGCCGCCCGTCGTCGACGTGCTCAACGCAGAAGCCGTCGAGGTCATCGATCTGTACGCCTGCTTCACGGACGCGGACCCCACCCATCCCCGACGGCGATGGCCTTCAAGTACGAAGGGTGGCAGGAGTTTATGGTCCGTGGACCCGACCCATCCCCGGCAGCGATGGCCCCTGTCCCCCTATCGCTTCAATAAGGATGAGCACTGGAACGAAGCGGGGAATCGGTTGGCGGCGGTCTGCCTGTATCGGGTGCTCGAAGAGAGACTGGACCTCCCCCGGCTGGCCGAGGACCGGCTGCAGGAAGCCCTCTTCAAGTATTATGTGGCCTGCGGGGGCGAGATCCCCCCACAGGCCGGGGTGAGGAGGGCAGAAGGGCCGGACGCTTCGGAGACCGCCGCCGCCGCGATTCGGGAGAAATATCTGGCACTTGATTTGCCCGAATTCTTTCAGGACCTGAAGGACGAGATCAGAAAAGTGGCGGCGCAGCCGGCCAAGCGGATCATCCGGTCCGTCTTCGACGTGTACCTTGACGGAAATCAACTCATCTACGTCAAGGAAGGGTGCCGGCCGACGGCGGACACGCGGGCCCGGTTCTTCGTGCACGTGACGCCGGTCGACGACGGCGACCTTCCCGAAGACCGGCGGCAGTATGGTTTCGAGAGTAAGAACTTCTCTCGGGCAGGGCTGGCACTCGACGCCCAACGGTGCGCCGTGAGGAGTTGGCTCCCCGACTACCCCATCCGTCGCCTCGCCACCGGCCAGTTCGTCAGGGATGACGAGGGCAACTACGTGCATCTCTGGGAAGGAGAATTCGTGATGGAGCAAGGCGCTGGGGCTGGGGGAGAGGGAGACGGGGGTTGAACAGTGGGAACCTTCCGAGGAAAGGCCGTGTTTCATGAGGAAGATGTGCGTCAATCTGGGGCTGCTGCTGGTGTCGTGCCTGGTTGGCCTGTCTCTGTGCGAAGTCTCCCTACGGTTGTTTTATCCGAAATATCGGGACTTGGCCGAAGCCCAATTTCGCGAGGACGCGAGACGGCTCTGGGCCCGCTCGCCGCACGCTCGAAGCCTGGGACACCACCCCGACACCGGGTTGTCTCATCCTCTCCATTACAATAATCTCGCGCTTCGACAACATCGGAATTTCAGTGAGGCCGATCTGGCTTCTGCGACCAACGTCGGCGTCTTCGGCGACTCCTTTGTCGAGAATGTCCTCATAGATGCGCCCTACTCCTTCACGGAACCTTTGGATTATCTGTTGAATCGGAGCGGCCGGCGCTTCAACGTCCTGAATTTCGGGGTCGGGGGGTATGGGCCGGGGCAGTCGTTTCTGCACTATGCGAATTTCCGCTGGGCCAAGGATCTCGACTACGTCGTGTACGTGTACGGTGAAGGCGATTTGTGGAACATTGCCAAGAATGGACTGTTTTCTTTAGACGACGCGGGCAACTTGGTAGAGAACGCGCCGATACCGTCGCGCGGATGGGTCCGGTTCGTTTCCAGACTGCATCTTTCGTATCTGATCCTCGACGTGCGAGGGGCGGTCTCTTCTCACATTCGAGAGCGGCGACGAAAGTACGAGCGTCAAGTCCGTGCCCGAAGAAAACCGTTCGACACGGACTGGAGGCTGAGCTTGCCTATTTTCAAGAAATTGCTCCGCCGCTGGAAGCACTTGGTCGAGAGTAATGGGGGCGTCTTCCGTGTCGTGAATATCCCAACTGGCCCGATCGACCCTTCCCCTGCTGCGATCTTCTTGGAAGAAGAGATTAAGGTGATCGATCTGTTCGACTACTTTACCGAATTTGACCCGGTGCCTTCCCGACGACAATGGCAACACTCGCCATGGAGATTCAAGAACGATGGACACTGGAATGAAGCGGGAAATCGCTTGGCCGCCGTCTGCTTGTATCAGGTTCTCGAAGAGGAAATGCGGCTGCCGGCACGAACCGAGGCGGATCTGCGGACGGATCTTCACCAGTATTATGCCGTTTTTGATGGACGGACATCTACGAATTTCGTTGATGGAGAGGGGCGCAGAAACAGATTCCCTCCACAGACGGCCACCGACATTCGGGAGAAATATCAGGCGTTTCAGGATGGGGAGATCGTTCTCAAGAAGGATATCCAGAAAATAGTGGCGATGCCAAACAAACCGATCATCCGGTCCGTCTTCGACGTGTACCTTGACGCGAGATCCCTCGTCTATATCAAAGAGGGTTGCCTTCCGGCACACAGACAGCCGAAGTTCTTCTTGCACGTTACCCCGGTTGACGAAGAATCCCTTCCTGTACAGAAGAGAAAGGGAGGGTTTGACAACCTGGATTTCTATTTTCCAGGCATCGAAATTGACGACATGACGTGCGCGGCGCTACAGCGTCTGCCTGCCTACCCCATCCGTCGCCTCGCCACCGGCCAGTTCGTCAGGGATGACGAGGGCAACTACGTGCATTTATGGGAAGGAGAGTTCGTGATGGAGCAAGGCGCCGGGGGAGAGGGGGGCGGGGATTGAACTGCGGGACTCTTCCGACGAAAGGCCGTGCTTCATGAGAAAGATGCGCGTCAATCTGTGTCTGCTGTTGGTGTCGTGTGGGGGTGGCCTTGCCTTATGTGAGGGTGCCCTGCGCCTCTTCTATCCAAAGTATACACCCCTGGTGGAAACACACGTCAGCCGAGACGCTGAGCGGATATGGGGTCCCAGCCCGAACTCCCGGCGTCAGGCCCGCCATCCGGATACGGGCGCGTACCATTCTCTGCATCATAACAATCTCGGCCTGAGACAACACCGGGATTTCAGCGAGGCCGCCCTCGCTGCCGCCACCAACATCGGCGTCTTCGGCGATTCTTTTGTCGAGAACGTCCGGATGGCCGCACCGTACTCCTTCACCGAACCCCTGATTATCTGTTGAATCAGGGGAAAAAACGCTTCAACGTCCTGAATTTCGGGGTAGATGGTTACGGACCAGGACAGTCCTTTCTCTACTATCAGAGTTTTCCCCATGCGAAGGATCTCGACTATGTATTTTTCACGTCCTGTCAGAACGATCTGAGGAATATATACGAAACGGGCCTTTTCCGGCTGGATGACACGGGTCAACTGGTCAGAAATGAAGCTACTCGACCTTCATGGTGGACTCCCCTTATTTCTCGATTGCATCTTTCGTATCTGATCCTCGACGTGAGTGGTAAAGTGCTTGTGAGCCAAAGACTGCTGCGCGAGTGGAAAGGGAGATACCAGGATGCGAGAGCTCGGGGCATTCACTCGGCCACGTCGGGAGACAGTCTGGGGAATGAATATCTGAAGGAGAGCCTGGATATTTTCCGAAAGTTGATAGATCGTTGGAAACGCTTGGTCGAAAAGAACGGCGGGCAATTCTTTGTCGTCCTGCTCCCATACCCCCGCCCATCTCCTCTCGTCACCACCATGCTCGAGGAGGAACAGGTTCCGGTCGTCAACTTATACGAATGCTTTAGGAGCTTGACACCGACCGATACTGATGGACCGTGGTTTCACCTCTATAAGTTCAGGAACGATGGGCACTGGAACGAAGCGGGCAATCATGCAGCCGTGATCTGCCTGTATCGGTTTCTCGAAGAGAAACTTCGGCTTTCCCCGCTGCCGGAAGATGAGTTTCAGAAGATATTATCCGACTACTATACGGCGTTCCACGCCTGGCTGCCTATGAACGTTGGGAGGGGGGGGGGGCAGCCTATCTCCCCGGACGGCAGCCCGTATTCGCGCCAAATATGCGATGACTGACGCCTCCCTCTACAAAAAACGAATGAAGGAACTCGACGAAGCGAAGGAAAACCTGAGAGCAGCGATGGCGGGCCGACACATCATCGCGTCCGATTTCGACGTGTACCTTAACGGCAGGCGGCTCGGCTACGTCAAGGAAGGGTGTCGCCCCGCCGACCTGCAAAGACCCTTCTTCTCGCACGTGATCCCGGTTGACGAAAATGATCTTCCGGCACATCGAGTCCGACACGGCTATGTGCGCCTAACGAAAAGCTCATCCAATATGATCAGCATGATTGACCGAAACATCTGCACCGCCACCAAATTGCTGCCACGCTGGCCCATTCGCTACCTCCGGACGGGCCAATTCGACCGGGCCGAAGGCGTCCGCTGGGAGGGCGAATTTGCCATCGGTCCGGATCCCGACGGGACAGGGCGCCGGCAACTCGTACCGGTGGCGGGCCGACACATCATCGCGTCCGATTTCGACGTGTATCTTGACGGCAGGCGGCTCGTCTTCGTCAAAAAGGAGTGCCGCCTGCCCGACCGGGAGGCCTCGTTCTTCGTGCACGTGACCCCGGTCGACGCCCGAGACCTCCCCCCTGACCGCGTGCCATATGGGTTCGACAGCCTCGACTTCAATGGTTGCACGATAGAGCGGCGGCTTCCTTCCTATCCCATCCGGCACATCCGCACCGGCCAGTTCACCAAGAATGCCTGGGGAGACTACTCGACTCTCTGGGAAAGTAAATTTTCCATCAATCCGGATAGCAACCGTAAACGAAGGCCGGAACTCGTCCTGGCGACAGGTGAGGAGATCATCGACCATCCCGACCTCGATGTGTCCCTTGATGGCAAGCGTCTCGTCTATGTCGATAAGGATTGCCGCCCAGCCGGCCGTGAAGGGAAATTTTTCTTGCACGTGACCCCGGTCGACCCGAAGGACCTTCTGAACGCGGCCTTCAGTGGGTTCGATAACTTCGACTTTTTTCCTCGTTCCAGCTTCAGGATCGACGAATTCGGCTGTAGGATAAGAAAGCGGCTGCCCGCCTATCCCATCCGCCACATCCGCACCGGCCAGTTCGTCCAGGACGCCCAAGGAAATAAGCGGTATCTCTGGGAAGACGAATTCTCCATGAATCAAGGGGGCGGCGGGGATTGAACTGCAGTACCTCATGTGGAGAGGATACGTTTCATGAGGACCCTGTTCGTCAATTTGTGTCTGCTGTTGGTGTCGTGTGTCGCGGGGCTGTTGCTGTGCGAGATCTCGCTGCGGCTGTTTTATCCGAAATATCGGGACCTGGCCGAACGCCGGGTCCACCAGGACGCGAGACGGCTCTGGGCCAATAGGCCGAACGAGCGCAATTGGCACGGCCACCCGGATATCAGCTTCGCCCACTCCCTCAATCACAACAATCTGGCGTTGCGGCAGAATCGGGATTTCACCCGGGCCGATCTGACCTCCGCCGCCAACGTCGGCGTCTTCGGCGATTCCTATGTCGAGAATAGAAGGATGGCTGCACCGTACTCCTTCACGGAACCCTTGGATTATCTGTTGAATCAGAGCGGCCGGCGTTTCAACGTCCTGAACTTCGGGGTGGACGCTTACGGGACGGGGCAGTCGTTTCTGCACTATGCGGACTTCCGCTATGCCGAGGATCTCGACTACGTCGTGTACGCGTATTACGCTGGGAACGACATACAGGACCTCTACGACAACGGATTGTTCGATCTGGATGCCGCGGGCCGGTTGGTAGATCACGCGCCGAGACCGCCGTCCGGATGTGCCCGCTTGATTTCCCGGTGGCATCTTTCCTACCTGCTCCTCGACGGCAGCGCGCGCTTATTTCCCCTTATAGGAGAGTACGCGGCCACGCGGGAAAGGTCCGAGGCCCTTGAGGAGCAACGCCGGGAACTGCGAAGACATATCCGCTCGAACCAGGAGAGGAAGACGCATGGGCAGGCTATTTTCCGGCAGGTGCTCCGCCGGTGGAAGCAGATGGTCGAGAGTCATGGGAGCGTCTTCTATGTCATGACCCTCCCACAGGCTCCAATAGATCCTTCCTTTGCTGCGCTCCTCGCCGAAGAAGAGATCGAGGCGATTGATTTGTACGAGTGCTTTGGCGCGCTCGACCCCGCGCACAAGACTAGGGAATGGCGGCACTCGCCATATCGATTCAAGCATGATGGGCACTGGAACGAAGCGGGGAATCGGTTGGCGGCAGTCTGCCTGTATCGGGTGCTTGAAGAGAAAACCCAGTCGCCGGCACTGTCGGAGGAGGATCTCCGGGCCGCCCTCCGTGGGTACTACGCGGCGTTTGAGGGATCGATGTCCACGAACGCCAGGGGGGCACCGAAGCCATCTCTCTCCGCAGCGGTAGTCGGTATTCGGGAGAAATATGAGGCGCTGGGCCCTGCGGATCCAATGTGGGAGGAGATAAAAGAATTGGTGACAACCCGGAGCAAGCGGGTCCTCGCTTCCGACTTCGACGTCTATCTCGACGGCCGGCAATTAGCCTACGTCAAGGAAGCGTGCAGCCCCATTGACCTGCAAGGAGAATTCTTCATAGACATGGTGCCGGTCGACGAAAACGACCTTCCGAAATACCGAGCCCACTCCGGTTATGCGCGCTACCGAGAGGGAGTACAATCCGTCGTTGACCAAGGCCGCTGTCTCGTCAGGATGCGGCTGCCCGCCTATCCCATCCGGTACGTCCAGACCGGCCAGTTCGTGTTCGATGCCGAAGGGTTTGTGCCTCTTTGGGAAGGCGGATTCGCCATTGATCCGGATGACAGCGGTGAAGCGAGGGGAAAATTCGTGCCGGCGGCACGCAAGCGCATTATCGCTTCGGACTTCGAAGTATATCTTGACGGCGGATATCTGGTTTACGTCAAGGAGGAATGTCGCCCGTCTGACCGGAAAGCGAAGTTCTTTTTACACCTAAAACCAGTTGACAAAGACGCCCTGGCTCAGGATCGCGTGCAATATGGATTCGACAACCTCGATTTTTATGATCGGGGCTTCAAGATCGACGACTCTGGCTGCAGCATGAGGCGGCTGCTCCCCCCCTACGCCATCCGCCACATCCGCACCGGTCAGTTCGCAAAGGATGCCGAAGGAGGCTTCTTGCTTCTTTGGGAGGGAGAATTCTCCATGGAGCGACCCGCTGGGGTCATAGAACAGCAGGCGGGGAATTGAATCCGCAGGCCGAATCCTCTAGCGTTCGAGGTCATGTCTCATCGTATGGGCATGGCACACGTCGGCACGGTGTGCCTGAGTCTTGCCCTGTTGGGCGTCACGGGCTGCTCGGCCACGCTCCGGCGGCCGTCCGCGAAAGAATACCGTCAGCAGGCCGCGGAGTCGTTCGAGGAGGGGAAGTATCTCGACGCGTCGGACCAGTATCAGGAATTGCTCGACCAGTATCCGCTCAACCCCTATGCCGAGGAAGCGCTGCTCAAGAACGCCTACGGCCACTTCATGGAGGAGAATTACGTCGAGGCGATCGCCCTGTTGAAGGATTTCGAGCGGGCCTATCCGACGAGCCCGCACATGCCGTTCGTCAAGTATTTTCTGGGGATCGCCAACTATACGCAGATCCGGTCGCTGGACCGCGATCAGGCGGTGACGCGGCGGGCCGACGCGTTCTTTCAGGACGTCATCGACCGCTATCCCGAAAGCGCCTTCGTGCTGCACGCCGAGGACAAGAGCCGGTCGGCGCGTGACATTCTGGCCCAGCATGAGTTGTACGTGGCGGAGTTCAGCCGCAAGCGCGGCAACGACGCCGCGACCAAGGCGCGCCTGCGCGGGTTGATCGAGCAGTATTCCGAGACCGACGCCACGGTCCAGGCGCTCGACAGCCTGGCACGGATTCTGAACGAGGAGGGGAATCTCGAACTGGCCGACTTGGCTTCACGGGCGCTGGCGGCGCGGCGGAATGCCGCGGCCGGCGCGATGGAAGCCGACGCCGACGCCTCTGACGCCGACGGGGTGCTCGTCGCCGGGGTCGATCCCCTCCTGCTGCTCGTCTCCGAACTGAAGAAGCAGGAGGATGCCGAGCGCCTGGAGCGCACCGAGGCCGACGCCGAACGCCTGAGCGCGGAAAAGGAAGCCGAACGTCAGGAGCGCGAGGCCGACGACACGCTGGACGACGACTCCCGTTCGTTCGAGGTGGGGGACGATTACCGGGAGGTGGACTTGGCCGCCTTGGAACGGGAGCGGGAAAGCGCCCGGACCGCGGCCCTCGCCCCGGACGTCGACAGCATGGAGTTGGAATCCACGCTGAAATTGGAAGCGGGGGAAACAACCGCGGCGGGCGACACGCTGTCCGACGAAGCATTGGACGAACCCGACGTCCTGACGCTCGACCTTGACGAGGAAGGGGAACTCGAAGACGCGGCCGCGGCCGGCGTGCTGGACCCGGATGACGTTGCCGGCGAACCGGCCGAGCGGATCGGGGAGCGCGCATTGGTCGAGGCCGCCGAGCCCGGCACGCCCGCGATGGATGAAGCCGTCCCGAGCCTCTCGGCCCCCGACGATGCGAGTCCCGAGGCGGCCGAGCCCCGCGAGGTCGCGCGCGTCGAAGACACCGCGGCCGATGTCGCACCCGTCGTTGCGGACGGGCCGGACTCCGAAGACACCGTTCTGGGTATTGCGATCGAGGACATCGACTTCGAGTTCGAGGACGATTAGGCCGCATCGGGCCGTGCCATGACGGAGCAGCCGCCCGCCGCGCAGAGCGTGTCCGCGCGGGTTCGGAACGGAAAAGTCCTGGTCGTCGGCGTCGGTGGCCTGGGCTGCCCCGCGGCCCTCGGATTGGCCGCGGCCGAAGTCGGTACGATCGGGCTGGCCGACGCCGACCGAGTCGAACTGTCGAACCTGCAACGCCAAATCCTGCATTTCACCCCCGACGTCGGCGTTCCCAAGGTCGCGTCCGCGCAACGGAAGCTCCACGCCCTCGACGCCGGGCTGCGCGTGGAGACCCATCCCGTTCACGTGCGAGCCGACAACCTGCTCGAACTGTTCCGAGGTTACGACTTCGTCATCGACGGCACCGATGGAGTCGGCGCCAAATTTCTGATCAATGACGGGGCGGTACTGACGGGGACGCCGCTGTCGCACGCCGGCGTGGTCGGGTTTCAGGGGCAGGCGTTGACCGTCATTCCCGGGGAAACGACGTGCCTGCGCTGCCTGTTTCCGGTGGCGCCCGACCCGGACGAAACCCCGAGCTGTCAGCAGGCCGGCATCCTGGGCAGTCTGGCCGGCACGCTGGGCAGCCTGCAGGCGGCCGAGGCGGTGAAATATCTGTACGGGCAGGGGGAGCTGCTGCGGGACCGGCTGGCGACCTGCGACGCCCTGTCCGGCCGCTGGCGCACCGTGCCGGTCCGCCGTAACCCGCGCTGCCCGTTGTGCGGCGCGCACCCCAGCATCACCTGTTTGGACGCCCCGGCCTCCGTATCGGATCGCCCTGTCCGACGCGCCGGGTGATTGTCAGCCGGCGGGAAAACCGCCACAGTAGGCGCGTTCGCAGCGCCGCGGTCCCGTCGCGGCAGACGGCGCAGAATTCCGGACGCACACCACTATGAGGAGGGAATCGGTCATGAGCGCTCAGGTACGCATCCCCACTCCGCTGCGCCGCTACACCGGCGGCGCGGACGCCGTGTCGGTCGAAGGCGCCACGGTCGGAGCGGTGGTCGATGACATGGAACGTAACCACCCCGGCATCAAGGAACGGCTGTGCGACGAGGCCGGACAGATCCGCCGCTTCGTCAACATCTTCGTCAACGGCGACGACATCCGGTCCCTGAATGACCTCGACACCCCGGTCGGCGAAGGAGACGAAGTCGCGATCGTGCCCGCCATTGCCGGAGGCTGAGCCGTGTCGCTGCTGCCCGAAGTGCGCGAGGGGCCCCCGCCGGCCGGGCCGCGGCGCGTGCCGTCGGTCCTGCACCTCATCGGCAATACCCCGCTGCTCGACGTCACCGCGCTCGCCCCGGGCGCTGCGCCGGGCGTGAAGCTGTTCGCCAAGCTGGAGGGCTTCAATCCGGGCGGCTCGGTGAAGGACCGGCCAGCCCTGTCCATGGTCCGGCAGGGGTTGGAGTCGGGCGCGCTCACGTCGGGCAAGGTCATTCTGGACTCCACCTCGGGCAATACCGGCATTGCGCTGGCCCTGATCGGCGCGGTGCTGGGCTACCCGGTCGAATTGTGCATTCCCGCCAACGTCAGCATCGAACGCAAGAAGATCATCTCGGCGTACGGCGCCACCATGATCTTCAGCAACGCGATGGACGGCTCGGACGGCGCCCTGGAACTGTGCCGGGCAATGCTGCGCAAGGACCCGGACCGCTACTTCAAGCCGGACCAGTACTTCAACGAGGCGAACCCCCTAGGCCATTACCGGACCACCGGCCCCGAGCTGTGGTGGCAGACGCGCGGCACCATCACCCACTTCATCGCCGGCATGGGCACCGGCGGCACGCTGATGGGGACCGGGCGGTATCTGAAGGAACGGAATCCCGACGTGCAGATCGTCGGGGTGGAGCCGGACGACGCTTTCCACGGCCTGGAAGGGCTGAAGCACATGGCCAGCTCGATCATGCCCGGCATCTACGACGAGGCACGGCTCGACCGCAAGATCGGCGTATCCACCGAAGACGCGTACGATACCGTCTATCGTCTCGGGCGCGAGGTGGGCCTTCTGGTCGGCCAGTCGTCGGGGGCCGCGCTGTGGGCCGCGCTGCGCGTGGCGCGCGAACTCGACACCGGCGTGGTCGTCACCCTGTTCCCGGACTTCGGGGACAAATACCTGACCACCAACCTGTGGAGCGGCTGGAAGGACTACCGGAAACGGGCCGCCCGCCCGTAGCGGCGGCCCGTCCGCGATTCGCCATGCTGGCCGACGCCCTGATCGAACGTTACAGCCGGCAGATCATCTTGCCGCAGGTCGGCGGCAAGGGGCAGGAAAAGCTGCTCGCGAGTCGCGTCCTGGTTGACGTGCCGCCCGCGGCCCCATCCTCGACAGACGCCGGCCCCGCAGCCGTTCCGACCCGAGCCGCGGTCCTGCTGTACCTGGCCGCGGCGGGCGTGGGTACGGTCGGGGTGACCGGGACGGCCGACGCGTTGTTCGGCCAACTAGCCGAGGCAACCGCGCCGGGCGCGGCCGCGGAAGACCAAGCCGTATCGCCGTTGGCGGATACCCTCCGGCGCCTCAATCCCGACTGCACGGTCGTCCACGCTACCGACGCGCCGCCCGCGGCGCTCTGCCGCGGATACGACGTCATGATCGCCGGCAGCGCGCATCTGCACGACGCCTGCCATGCGCACCGCACGCCGTTCGTCTGGGCCGAAACGGTAAACGGCGTCTCCCGCCTGTTCGTCAGCCGCGGGGACCGGTCGGACTGGCCGTGTCTGCGCTGCGCCTTTCCGACCGGGGTTCCTGCAGGAGAGACCCGGCAATCTCCGGCAACGACCGTGGCCGGGTTCTTCACGGGGGCCGTGCAGACGACCGAAGCGCTCAAGATCCTCGTCGGGGCGGACGCGAACTCCGAGCCATGCGTGACAACTTGTGACGTGACCAATATGCGTTTTACGCACGAAGCCGTCACCCGCAACCCGGCTTGCATCTGTTGTGCGTCCCCATCTCCTCCGACAGTCCAAGATCGGCAATCCACGATCCACAATCCAAAATCCACAATAAAAAATCCCCCGCGCCCTTGAATCCCCCGCATCCGCCGGATACCAGAACCTCACACCCTCCCTTCCGTCCCGTCCCCGGAGTCGATTCCCATGCCGGCCCCGCATCCACGCTCCGACCCCGCGCCCCCCGCGTTCTCCCTCACCCACCTCAAGCGGCTGGAGGCCGAGAGCATCTTCATCATTCGGGAGGTCGCGGCCGAGTTCGAACGGCCGGTCATGCTGTATTCCATCGGCAAGGACTCGGCCGTGATGCTGCACTTGGCGCGCAAGGCGTTCGCGCCGGCCAAGCCGCCCTTCCCCCTGCTGCACGTGGACACGACCTGGAAGTTCCGCGAGATGATCGACTTCCGCGACCGCTACGTCAAACGGGAACTCGGGCTCGACCTGATCGTGTACACCAACCCGGACGGCCTCGAGGCCGGCATCAATCCGATCACGCACGGTTCCAAGAAGCACACCGACGTGATGAAGACCCAGGCGCTGAAACAGGCGCTCGACAAATATCGGTTCGACGCGGCTTTCGGCGGCGCCCGGCGCGACGAGGAGAAGTCGCGCGCCAAGGAACGCGTCTTCTCCTTCCGCGACCGCACCCACCGCTGGGACCCCAAGAACCAGCGGCCCGAACTGTGGAATCTCTACAACGCCACGATCGACAAGGGCGAAAGCATCCGCGTGTTTCCGCTCTCGAACTGGACCGAGCTCGACGTCTGGCAATACGTGTACCTGGAAGGGATTCCGATCGTGCCGCTCTACTTCGCCAAGCCGCGGCCCGTGGTCGAGCGCGACGGGGTACTCATCATGGTCGACGACGACCGGCTGCCGATCCACCCCGGCGAACGGCCGCAACTCCGCACCGTCCGCTTCCGCACCCTGGGCTGCTACCCGCTGACCGGGGCGATCGAGTCCGAGGCCGACACCCTGCCGGGCATCATTCAGGAAATGCTGATCGCCACCCAGTCCGAGCGTCAGGGCCGGGTGATCGACTTCGACCAGTCGGGCTCGATGGAAGAGAAGAAACGCGAAGGGTATTTCTAGAGGAATGATAGACCGGACGAACCCGGAACCCGTTTCGACAAGCTCGACGGGCTGGTTTCCGCGCCTGCGGTACCTTGAGTCAATCGAAAGGGTTTGAAGCGGCCCCTGATAATCGGGCACGTCATTTTCTCTACGAGACCTCGTATTCCCCCAGGTATCCGCTTCCGCTCACACCATGTCCCATCAATCCGACCCGGCCGCGGGCGACATCGAAGCCTACCTCGCCCGACACGAACGCAAGGATCTGCTGCGCCTGCTGACCTGCGGCAGCGTGGACGACGGCAAGAGCACGCTGATCGGCCGCCTGCTGTACGACTCGAAGCTGATCTACGAGGACCAGCTCGAGGCGGTGAAGAAGGACTCGGTTCGCCATGGCACGACCGGCACCGGTTTCGACCCCGCCCTCCTGACCGACGGGCTCAAGGCCGAGCGCGAGCAGGGCATCACCATCGACGTGGCCTACCGCTATTTCTCGACCGCCACGCGCAAGTTCATCATCGCGGACACCCCCGGCCACGAGCAGTACACGCGCAACATGGCGACCGGCGCGTCCACCTGCGACTTGGCGATCATCCTGATCGACGCGCGCCACGGCGTGCTGACCCAGACGCGGCGGCACAGCTTCATCGCCGCGCTGCTGGGCATCCGGCACGTCATCGTGGCCGTGAACAAGATGGACCTGGTCGACTACCGCCAAGAAGTCTTCGAGCGCATCGTCGCCGACTATACGGCATTCGCCGCGCGGCTGGAGTTGGGCGATGTGCGCTTTCTCCCCATTGCCGCGCTACCCGGGGACAACGTCGTGACCGAAAGCGCGCACATGCCGTGGTACACCGGCAGCCCGCTGATGCACCTGTTGGAACACGCGTACATCGCGTCCGACGTGAACCTGATCGACCTCCGGTTCCCCGTCCAATACGTGAACCGCCCGCACGCCGACTTCCGCGGCTACTGCGGCAGCGTGGCCTCCGGCATCGTCCGCCCCGGCGACGAGATCGTGGCCTTCCCCTCGCGCAAGGCCAGCCGCGTCAGGGCCATTCACACTTTCGAGGGCGAGGTGGAACAGGCCGTCCCCCCGCAGGCCGTCACCTTGACTCTGGAAGACGAGATCGACGTCAGCCGCGGCGACATGCTGGTCCATCCCAACAACGCGCCGCTGCTGGCCACGCGCTTCGACGCCATGCTGGTCTGGCTGGCCGAGAAGCCGCTGCGCCCCGGCACGTCGTACGTCGTGAAGCACACCACCAACCGCGCTCTGGGCGTGGTGACCGACGTGCGGTATCGGATGAACGTGAACACGCTGCACCGCGAGGAGGCCGACGGTTTGGCCCTCAACGAGATCGGGCGCTGCACGTTCGCACTCGACAAGCCGCTCGCCTTCGACCCCTATACCAAGAACCGCACCTGCGGATCGTTCATCGTCATCGACCGGCTGACCAACAACACGGTCGGCGCCGGCATGATGATCGACCGCCGCGCCGAGCCGGAGTTCCGGCCCGACGAAGAACCCCCATCTCCGCGAGACGCCACGGCGCCCGATCACGTGCGGGAAGAGGCCGGGCTGGTATCCGCCGCACAACGCGAAGCCGCGCTGCACCAACGCGGGCTGACCGTGTGGCTGACCGGCCTGTCGGGCGCGGGCAAATCGTCGGTCGCCGCCCGACTCGAACGGGACCTGCACGCCGCGGGCTACCACGTCTATCGGCTCGACGGCGACAACCTGCGCCTGGGGCTCAACCGCGACCTGACGTTTTCCGACGCCGACCGGCGCGAGAACATCCGCCGCGTGGCCGAGGTCGCCCGACTCCTGAACGACGCCGGCCTGATCGTCCTCGTCCCGGTCATCGCGCCGTTCGCGCAGGACCGGGCCGCCGCGGCTGCCGTTATCGGCCCCGAACGCTACTTCGAGGTGTACGTCGATACCCCGCTGGCGGTCTGCGAAGAGCGCGACGCCAAGGGCCTGTACCGCAAGGCCCGCGCCGGCGAGATTTCCGCGTTCACCGGCGTCTCGTCCGCGTACGAGCCGCCCGCCGACCCGGCCCTGCGCCTGAGCACGGTCGGCCGGACGGTGGAGGAATCCGCCCGGACCGTCCTGCACGCGATCGAGGGCCGCATCCGGCGCTGAGCCCCGTGGTGATCCCAAGCCCGTCGAGCTTGTCGAAACGGTCCGAGCATCGTCCTGTATGCAGTTCTCTTTTCAAACACGTGCAAGGTGTGGAAGCGAAACGAATTCCAACATCAATGGGTGTGTACCCCCGTCTCATCCGTCCCCGCGGCCCCGCAGCTCGAAGCCGCGCGTAATGACGTAGGCCAGCAGGGCGAAGATGAAGAAGATCAGCAGGAGCCACGCCGCGCTCTGTAAGGTACCGATCAGCGTACGATACCCTTCGAGAATCCAGCGGTCGGCGTTGAGGACGATGGGCTCGGCCTCGTCGGGGCGGGCGGTGATGTACTTCTCCAACTCCCAGATACGCACCCCGCCGGAGACGCCGACGACGACCACCGCGAAACTCAGATAGCGCTGCCACGCACCGCTCAGCTCTGCGGACACCACCCGATCGAGGATCTTCTGAATCACGCGACTGAACAGCCGGACGACGGCGAGACTGGTCGTCAGCGCAATCAGCAACGTCACGAGCAGCAGCGTCACGAACATACGACACCTCCAGTGCAGCCTAGCATTGACCTAACTTCTTCACCTAGCCGCATCGTTACCCTATCACCGCGGACAGTGACTCCGCCAAGGGCTGAGGAATGGGCAACGTCTCGGTTCGAGATTCTCCCTTCACCTCAACTCCCTCCCAGGGAGGGATAGGGGCTCTCCTTTTTTCATCCCCTCTCCCTCCCCTTCGACCTTTCGACACCCTTCGACATGGTTCGACCCTTCGACAAGCTCAGGGACCACAGGCTCACCAACCGGGCTCAGGGGCCAAACTCGAGGCACCGCAGGCTCAGGGACCAGGGGGCTAGAGTCTGCCCCGGACTTGATCCGGGGGAGAGGGTCCCCCGGCAGCGGTGAATCAGTCGGAAATGGCAAACCGATCGACGACCCCGCCGGACCGATACACTTCCGCCGGAAGACGACGATGACGGATTTCAGCCACTTGAAACGTCCGAAACACATGATGCCGGACGACGTCCGGCGGGCGTTGGCGGCACGTGGCTTGACCGACGCCTACACACAGCGCCCCGCCTATCAGCAGAACGACTACCTCGGCTGGATCCTCCGCGCCAAACGCGACGAAACCAGGTGGCGTCGACTCCGCCATATGCTCGACGAGTTGGCGGCCGGCGACGTGTACATGAAGATGCCGTACCGCGC
The DNA here is from genome assembly GCA_965200125.1 of uncultured Binatia bacterium (SeqCode). Lineage (GTDB taxonomy): Bacteria > Desulfobacterota > Binatia > Bin18 > Bin18 > Bin18. Next base: position 3,764,444 of record OZ241332.1, read on the forward strand.
GAAACGGCCCCGCGCTCTCGAATTCGGGTGATGAACACCGCGGGCTTCTGAAACTGGTCGGAAGGCGGCCTCCTGTCACAGAGGGCCCGCACGATCTGGAGAGGTCGGACGGGACGGTGTTTCAGAGTTTCCACTCTCATCGGGTTCGAACTTCTGTGCTAGAAGGCGCCCTCGGTGCATACCCGACCTTTCCTTTGCGATGAGGAGGAGAGCCGCCTGCCAATGGAGCGAACGGGAAGTCCGTGGGAACCGGCCATGACGTCCAACGCGATGCCCTTGATCCGCAACCTGTGCCTGCTGCTGGTGGCGTGTGTGGTGGGTCTCGTCCTGTGCGAAGGCTCCTTGCGGCTCTTCTATCCGCAGTATGCGCCCTTGGCCGAGGCCCGGGCGCGCTTCGACACGCTGCGGCTCCGGGCCCGCATCGCGAATAATCGAGCCACTTACCTCCACCCGGATACCGGCTCGATCCACGCCTGGCATCACAACAATCTCGCCCTCCGGCAACACCGCAATTTCAGCACCGCCGAGATCGCCGCCGCGACCAACGTCGGCGTCTTCGGCGATTCCTTCGTCGAAAACATCAGAATGGACGCGCCGTACTCCTTGACGGAACCGTTGGATTACTTGCTGAACCAAAGCGGCAGGCGCTTCAACGTCCTGAATTTCGGGGTGGACGGCTATGGGCCGGGTCAATCGTTGCTGCACTACGAGCACTTCCGCTATGCCGAAGACCTCGCCCACGTCTTGTACGTGTATTGCGAAAACGATCTGGATAACCTCGTCGCAACGGCCCTGTTTCATCCGGACGAAGCGGGACGCTTAGTGCAGCACGAAGCGACTCGGTCTTCCTGGTGGGTTACCCGGATGGGCCGGTTGCACCTCCCGTATCTGATCCTCGACGCAACAGGCCGACTCTCTAACTATGTGGAGAAAAGAGGCCGCCGCGAAAGGCGGAAGCGGGAACGGCTGCTGGATGCATATAAAGAAAGGCGGACGAAAGTAGAACCCTGGCGCCAACTCCAGACTGGAGCGGGAGATGACGAAGACCTCGGGGAACGCCTCGCGATTTTTCGACGTTTGATACGCCGGTGGAAGCAGGGGGTCGAACACAACGGGGGCAAATTCTATGTTGTGCTGCTCCCGGATCACAATCCTGCGGATTCTCCCCGCGTTCCCGACCTCCTACAGGAGGAAGACATCGAAACGATCAGCCTCCACGACTGTTTTGGCGCCTATGAGGAGGACCGCTCTCGGAGGAAGACGTGGAACTCCTCCTCGTATCTCTCCAAGTATCGCTTCAAAAGCGACATGCACTGGAATGAAGCGGGCAATTCATTGGCCGCGCAGTGTCTGTATCGGGTGCTGGAGGCGGACATGCAGCTGCCGGCGTTGTCGGAGGAGACGCTACGGGCAACGCTGCGGCGGTATTATGCGGCCTTCGGGGGATGGATGCCCGTGAACGCCGGGGAGAAGGATGGCAAGGGAGCGCGCCGCCCGTCTCTCGCGCCGCCGACTGCCGACATTCGGGAGAAATATCAGGCCCTGGACCTCTCCACCATCCGGGCCGCTTTCCGCGTATCCCTGAGCGATGGGTTCCTAGTCTATCACAAAGAGGGCTGCCGACGGGCCGACCTGTCGGCCCGGTTCTTCCTGCACGTCTTCCCGGTCGACGAAACCGACCTGCCCGAAGGCCGGCGGCGGGACGGCTTCGAGAATAGAAACTTCTCTCGGTCCGGGCTGGCAATCGACGGCCAACGGTGCGCGGTGAAGCGGAGTCTGCCCAGCTATCCCATCCGCCATATCCACACCGGCCAGTTCGTCAGAGTGGTGGAGAATGGTGTAGAACATTACGTGAACCTCTGGAGTGTCGATATCAATCCTCTCACTGCTCGCAGAGCGAAGAGCGGCGTTGTCAGACATGGGCCTGGGCCGGATTGAGACCGGCTCGCCGGCCGTCCACAGCGCTGCGGGAGTCGTGCACGAAGAACGGCTGTGCCGAGAATCGTCAGCCGGAGTAGGATGGGATACCCCGCCGTACGAAACGTCACGCCGAAGCTGCCTGACCCTCCTCCGCGCCGGCCCGAAGGGTGCTACGCGGGGGGCGATCCGACGCGTGGTCGAACCGATACCCTTTCAAGCATTGCCGGCGGAGACAGATGTGGTGGAAGACTTTTCGCAGAGCCAAGGCGACCGATTGGACCTGCGGGGGATGGTGGGGCACACGAGTTTTCCTGGGTCGAAGCTGACCTTCATCGGGACTGCGGCGTTCAGCGGGAGTGCGCAAACACGCAGCGGAGCAGGGTCGGTGCGGTACAGCTACCGAGGGGACACGACGGACACGGACACGACGAACGACACGCTCTATACGGACGTGACGGTAGACCTGGACGGGAACGGGAAGGCGGACTTCCGGGTGACGTTGGAGAGAGCCCATTACACTCTGACCGACGCCGATCTGCTGTTGGGATACCCCACCCTCTGGGTGGCCCCGCCTGCTGTTCTTGCCTTCGGTGGCGAAATCGAACCGGCCGCCGTTCACATGGCACTCTCTCCCTGCGCTGGCCGCGCCCCGGCGCCTCCGTTGTACGCGGCGTTACGGCGGTGCCGGGGCGGAGTCATAGGCGTGGCGGGGTTCAGCGCGGTGGCGATCGTCCTGTTGTTGGTGGCGCCGATGTCCATGTCGCAGATCTACGACCGGGTGCTGCCGAGTACGAGCCATGCGACGCTGATCGCCCTGACCGGGGTCGCCGTCTTCCTGTTGAGTTGTTTCGGGCTGCTGGACTGGATTCGGCAGCGGCTGATGACGTGCGTGGCGCTGACGCTGCACGACGGGTCGGTGGATGCGGTCATGGCGGGCAGCTACCACGCGAGCCTGCGGCGGGCGCGGCAGAGCGGCGGGCAGCCGGTGCGCGACCTGACCACGGTCCGGCAATTCCTGAACACCCCTTCGACGCTGGCGTTCTTCGACGCGCCGTGGGCGCCGGTGTTTCTGGGCGCGGTCTTTCTGTTGCATGCATGGCTGGGCGTGTTGGCCCTGCTGAGTACCGGGGTGTTGCTGGGGTTGGGAGTCTTGACGGGGACGCGGTCGCGGGGGCCGTACTCGCTGGCGGCAGAGCAGGCGGCGGAAGCGCAACGCTTCGCGGAGAACGGCTTGCGTCATGCCGACGTGTTGGCGGCGATGGCAATGACGTACTGATCGGTCAGGGGAAGCTCTTCGGCGGGAGCGGCAACGACGTGTTGATTAATGACAGGACCTGGTCAGGCATTCGGAGGTCCGGATGCGGACATCCTGGTCGGTGGCGGGCCCGGTAAGGTGATGTACAGTACGTCGAACGCTGGGGTGGCGGTGAATTTGGCGACCGGGAGAGGCTATGGCGGGGGCGCGCAAGGAGATGTGATAAGTGGCGTTACCCAGATCATCGGTAGCAACCATGACGATACGCTGACGGAGACGCTAAGAACAGCCTCTTCCAGGGGAGCGGACGCGTACGATGGAGGGGCAGGGATCAATGTGGTGTCATACCATGGGTCGCGGGAGGGACTGACAGTGAACTTGGGGATCGGGAAAGCAAGCGGGGGCGATGCGGAGTCAGCCGACGAAACGAAACACGACGCGTTCGTGAGCATCGAGAATCTGTGGGGGGCGCGAACGCGATGACACGCTGACGGGGGACGGGACCGCCAACGTGCTGGACGGCGGGACCGGGGTGGACACGTTCGTCTTCGGGCAGGACAGTGTGGTGCCGAACCCGACGACGGACGCGGAGCGAGAGGCCGAGACCGATACGGGGGAGGACTTTACGCAGAGCCAGGGCGACAAGTTGGACTTTCGGGGGTTGAAGGAGCATTCCTTGTTCCGGGGCGGGGAGAGGCTGAGCTTTCTGGCGACGGAAGGGGCCGCGTTCACGGGCGTCAAGGGCCAAGTGCGGTACGAGCAGGATCAGGATAAGGACGAGACGTATGTGCAGGTGGGCCTGGACGGGAACGGGGGAGTGGACTTCCAGGTGACGCCGGACGAATCGCTCACCCTGACTGCCGCGGACCTGCTGTTGGGGTGAACCATCCGGTGGGCGGGGCTGTTTCCAAGGTGGCCCACCCGCTTCGTTGCGATTGCATCCAAAGGAACGGTCGCCGCATGATGTCCGTTCCTCCTGCCGGACGCACCCGGGCGGCTCCGCTGCACGTGGCGTCTGGGCTGTGCCGGGGCGGGCTCCTCAGCGTGGTGGTGCTGCGTGGCCGCGTACATGGCGTGGGCTCGGTTGAATGCGCTTGTTCAACGGACCTCGTCGATGGAGGACCACGGCACCACCCTGCCGCAGCCCAGGAGAGTGGTACAAGTCGAAAACATGACCGCGGCCCGCCCGGTGCTACACGGTATCAGCTTCACCTTACGGCTGGGGGGATGACGACGGTGGTGAAGCCGGGCGGGAGATCTTTCAAAACTTGACCGACCGCCAGACTCACTTCATCCGCTGGCGAGAGATCTAAACCTCGCCCGTCTTCAATGACGCCTTGACGTCAGACATCCCGGATCAATACTCACAGCCAAGTCCGCGAGCCTTCCCGGAGACCTTCCAGTCAATTGAGCACGGTCCTGCGGCCTGGGGATGTCGGGTCCAACGCGGCGGTGTCGCGTCCAGCGCTCCCGCGTCGGAGAGACCCTCCACCGTCCCTCCGGTCACCTTGTATCTGACCTTAACTCCTACAGCCTCGCCGTTTCCCTCCATCACATTTTGATTTTGAAGGCTGACTTCACTCTCAAACAATCTATGGAATAACTATGTTTCCCTTTATACCGCATTGTCTTTGTCTCAAGTCCATACAGTGGGAAAGGGCTGACGTAAGGGGGCCGCTTCAACACAACAGGCTCCCTCGCAGCGCGCTCTCATCGTCCGCAGATCCAATCGGAAATTCTCACCCCGCCCCGATCGTCAGCAACGCGCTCCCGTCGCCCTGCACCGTCAGCCGGTCACCCGGATTCACCACCACGGTCGTGGTATCGAACTCGACGATGGCCGGCCCGTCCAGCCGGTCGCCCGGGTGCAGCGCGTCGCCGCGGTACACCTCGGTCTCGACTTCGGCGTTCACACCAGCCATATAGGCGTGCCGCGTATCCGTGGGCTCGGATTGTCGCGCTGCGGTTTGCCGGAGGCGGCCGGCTGGCGCCGCGCGCACGCCGGTCGCGGCCAACCGCCAGTGCAGCGCCTCGATGGGCTGGTCGCGCATGGCATACGTGAACCGCTTTTCGTGTTCGGCGTGAAAGGCCGTCTCCAGCGTGCGCAGCAGGGCGTCGTCGATCGGCCCGTCGGGCAGCGGCACGGTCAGGTTGTGCACCTGTCCGGGATAGCGGCCCTCCAAATGACGCGCAAAACGCATTTCGTTCTCCGCGAAACCGTCCGCGGCCAAGTGGGTGCGGCCCTGGGCGATCAGGTCGTCGAACACTTGGCGGATGGCCGCGGCGGCGCCGTCCTGATTGGTGTGGCAGTAGTACAGGCGTACCGAGTCGTGCCGCACCGGCGTGACCGCCATGCCGAACGCGCACAGCCCGCCGGCCGAGCGCGGGATCAGTACCTCGCCGATGCCCAGCGTGCGCGCCAACTCCGCGGCGTGCAGGCCACCCGCGCCGCCGCCGGCCACCATTACGTAGTCGCGCGGGTCGATGCCGCGCTCGATCGACACCGCGCGAATGGCAGACGCCATGTTCGAGTTCACGATGGTAATGATGCCGGCCGCGGCTTCGCGCACGCTCAGGTTCAGCGGGACGGCGACGTGCGTCTCGATCGCCGCGTGCGCCAAATCCGCATCCAGCGCGCGCCGCCCGCCCAGAAACGCACCCGCGGCCATGCGCCCGACCGTCAGGTTGGCGTCGGTCACCGTGGGTTTGTCACCGCCGCGCGCGTAGCACGCCGGCCCGGGTTGCGAGCCGGCGCTGTGCGGGCCGACGCGCAGGGCGTTGCCACTATCGAGCCAAGCGATGGAGCCGCCGCCCGCGCCGACCGACAGCACCTCCACCCCGTTGACGCCGATGGGCTGGTCGGCGACCTGGATGTCGGTGGACATGACCGGCTCGCCGTCGCGCAACATGCACACGTCGAAGCTGGTGCCGCCCATGTCCACCACGATCAGCCGGTCGGGCGTCTGCGTGTTCGCCGCATAGTGGGCGCCGGCCGCGGGGCCGGCCGCCGGCCCGGAGGCGACCGCGTTGACCGGCCGAGCCAGAATGTCGGGGACGGACGCGCAACCGCCGTTCACCTGCATGATGAGCGGCGCGCGCGGCAGGCCGCCGTCCTGCATGGCCTTCTCGAAGGCGCGCAGATAGTCGCCGATGATGGGCGCGATGAAGGCGCTCAAGACCGTCGCCGAGGTGCGTTCCCACTCGCGGATTTCGGGCAGCACGTCGCACGAGCACAACACCGCCACCCCGGGCAATTCCTCGCGCACGATCTCCGCGCTGCGCCGCTCGTGGCGGCCGTCCACGATGGACCACAGATACGCGACGGCCACGGCCTGCACGCCGTGCGCGCCCAGCCGGCGGGCCGCGGCGCGGACCGCGTCTTCGTCGAGCGGCGCGACTTCGCTGCCGTCCGCGGCGGTGCGCTCCGGAATGCCGAGGCGCAGATAGCGCGGCACGAAGTCCTCGGGTTTGGACAGGTGGATGTTGAAGCGTTCCGGCTTCCAGCCGTAGCCCAGGTAGGTGACGTCGCGGAAACCCTGCGTGCACAACAGGCCGACTTTCGGGCCGCGGCGCTGGATCAGCGCGTTGGTCGCCATCGTCTGGCCGTGCACCAGGAACTCGGTCGCGCGCAGCAGGTCGGCCACGTCGGTGCCGGCTTCGGCAGCCACGCCGGCCAGGCCGCGCGTGATCGCCAGCAGGGGCTCGTCCGGGGTCGAGTCTTCCTTGTAGATGTGGAAGGTGCCGTCGTCCCCGAGCACGACCACGTCGGTGAACGTGCCGCCGATGTCGATGCCTATGCGGTGTCCCACGAGTCGTCCTTTCCGGTGCCGCTGAAGTCGCGCGCCACGGTCGGCGCCTCCAGATAGCGGTCGCCGGGCCGCATGGTGCGCCTGGTCCACGTGCCCGCGGCCGGCTCGGTCGGCTCCAACCGCGGGCGCGCGACGCGGCGCAACTCGGCCCGCCGCGCCGCGGTCGCCTCGACGTCGAGCGTGCGCTCCAGATCGTCGCGCACGACCACGCCGAACACGTCGCGCGCCGTCGCCTCGCCGATCCACTCGTCGCGCAGGTCGCGCCGCACCCGTTCGGGGTCGCGGTCCAGCGGGTTGCCCCAGCCGCCGCCGCCGACCGACACGCCATTCCAGGTCTCGCCCTCGCGGATCAGGGTCTGGCCGGCGGTGGACATGAAGGTGCGCCGGCCGTCGGCGTGTTCGATGTAGATGCCGCCGCCCGGGCTCATGGTGCCGCCGTTCACGCCGTGCGGCGGATTCTTGCAGCCCTCGCCGAAGGTGACGCATTCCATGTCCCCGGCGATGGGCCGGTAGCGCGTGCGCAGCCCCGGGCCGCCGACCCATTGTCCCATGCCCATCGCGTCGGTCTCGATCTCGTTCTGCTCCACGCGCAGCGGGTACAGCAGTTCGATCTGTTCGATGGAGGCCGACTTGAGCCCCCCCATGCCGGCGATGGTGAACAGCAGCGGCCAGCCGTCCGCGTCCTTGGCCGCGCCCTGCCCCCCGCCGCTGTTGAACAGCATGCAACCCCACTCCTTGCCCGTGCGGCTATCCACGCCGTTGAAGTTGGGAATATGCGAGGTGTGCGCCCCGCCGGCCGGCACCCGGTCGGGAATGGCCGGCGCCATGGCGATGTTGATGACCTCGTGCATGGGGTCCGCGGGGTTCTGCGTGGCCCCGCCCACGGCCGACGGCCACTCGGCCAGGCAGATCGTGCCCGGCTCCGCGGTCGCGGTGATGTGTTTGAGCACGCCGTGGTTATGCGGAATGTCGGCGTCGATGTAGTACAGGAACGGGATCGTGGCGGTCGCCATCATCACCGCATAGGTCGCGTTGAACGAGCCGGTCGAGGGCGCGCCGCTGCCGCGGTAGTCCACGTGGATGTCCGCGCCGGTCTTGGTGATCCTGACCCGAATCGGAATGTCGGTCGCGCCGTTGCCGTCGGTATCGGTCCACGTCAGCCCCTCGTACACGCCGTCGGGGATGCGGCGCAGTTCTTCGGACGCGCGCCGGTCGGCATAGTCCATCAGCCCGTCGCTGTAGCGCACCACCTCGTCGCGGCCGTACTGCTCGCAGAGTTCGATGAGGCCCTTGCGCGCCACGCCGACGCAGCCGAGCTGGGCGCGCAGGTCGCCGTGCAGCGCGTCGCGGTAGCGCACGTTGGACAGATACAGTTCCAGCACGTCGTGCCGCTCCACCCCGCGGTCGATCAGCCGCAGCGGCGGAATCACGATGCCTTCCTGAAAGACCGATCGCGCCGCGGGCACGATGCTCGACGCCTCGATCGCGCCGGTGTCGAGTTGGTGGCCGCGCGCCACGGTCCAGAACACGTGCTTCCCCTCCACGAACACGGGCATGGCCGTCACCAGATCGGGGATGTGGGTGTTGCCCTTGTACGGGTCGTTGCACAAGAACACGTCGCCGTCGTGGATGTCGCCCTCGAAGGCGCGCACGATCTCCATCAGCAGGGTGCGGATGCTGTTGCAGTGGATGGGCAGGCACTCGGCCATGGTGACTTGGCGTGGCCCGTCGGGGTGGGCGTCGTAGATCATGCACGAATAGTCGCGGGCCAGGGCGATGACCGACGTCCACGCGGTCTGCTCCATGGCCAGGGTCATTTCGCGGCCGATGGCCTCGAAGCGGTTGCGAATGACGCTGAACGTGATGGGGTCGAAGGCCGCGTCGGTCGTTTCGGCCGACGTCGGCATATCAGGGAGGGGGATGGGATCGATCTGGGTTGCGGTTGCCATGCGGAGACTCCTTTCCGGGCCGTGGTTTCGGCGACGGGCGCAGACCCGGCATACCGGCGAATCTTGGCCGAAAACGCACCCGAATGCCAGACGCGCGCAGAGATTTCATCGTATTTCTTGGGAATTACATACTTGAATATCCCAGCCGGTCGTCATTCCGGCGAAAGCCGGAATCCAGGGGATGGATACCTGCTTCCGTCGCCACATTTCAGACCGAGCGGACAACCCCGGTTGACTTATGAGAATGATAATGATTCTCAATTTCACCATCCGGCCGGTTGGAAGGCGGAACGGTCGGAGGGACACCCATACGGATGGAAGGAACGGCAACGAGAGGCCAGCGGCATGTCAGGCACCCAGCGCCCAGCGATACATCCCGATGCACGGGAAGGAGGCGTGATATGTCTCGGAACGTTCGGTTGGCGCTGGGCGCGTCGATAGCCGCGTTGGTGGTCCTCCTCGGTCTGCCCGGCCGCGGGGAGGCGGTGGACGAAACGCGGATGATGGAACTCGAACGAAAGTTGTCGGCCATGCAGGACGCCATGTCCGCCATGCAGACCGAGTTGCAATCGCTCCGCAACCAACAGCAGACGGAACGCGAGGAACAGGCCCGCAAGCAGGACGTGCTGGCCGAGGAAGTCGACAAGCTGCGGACCAGCCTGACGCTGCCCGACTTCGAGCCGCTGACGATGGCGGACAGCGTGTACGGCCTGGGGCCCGCGGCGTCGAAGATCTACGGCGTAGAGCAAGGGCTGTCGATCGGCGGCTACGGCGAGGCGTTCTATCGCAAGGACGTGAGCGACAAGAGCCGCAGCGACCGCGACACGACCGACTACCTGCGCTTCGTGCTGTACACCGGCTACAAGTTCACCGACCGTATCATTCTGAACGCCGAGTTGGAGTTCGAGCACGCCTCGACCAGCACCGGCGGCTCGGTGTCGGTCGAATTCGCCTACCTCGACTTCCTGATGTGGGACTGGGCCAATTTCCGCGCCGGCATGTTGCTGGCGCCGCTGGGCATCGTGAACGAGCTGCACGAGCCGGTGTTCTTCAACGGCGTGGAGCGGCCCGAAGTGGAGCGGCGCATCATCCCCTCGACGTGGCGCGAGAACGGCATCGGCCTGTTCGGTGAGTTGCTGCCCGGCCTGGAGTACCGCGTGTATGCCATGAACGCGCTGAAGGGTGTCGATGGAAACAGCTTCAAACTCAAGGAGCATCTCCGCAGTACGCGCCAGAAAGGCGGCGAAGCGTTGGCCGAGGACATCGCGCTTGCGGCGCGGATCGACTACTCGCCCATGCTGAACGCCAAGTTCGGCGCCTCGGTGTACACCGGCAAGACCACTCACGACCAGCAGTACGCGTTGAACGACGAGCAGTTCGACTACCCTGGAGCGAGGCTGACCATCTGGGACCTGCACGCCATGTATAGTTGGCAGGGGTTGGACCTGCGCGCGCTGTTCGCCATGTCGCACTTGCAGGACTCGGATGAACTCAACCGCATCGCTACGCAGATCGGAAGCAGCAGCGCGGGCAAGATTGCCAAGAAGATGTACGGCTTCTACACCGAGGCAGCCTACGACGTCATGCCGTGGGTGCTGGGCGACACCGAACAACAGTTGTCGCCCTTCCTGCGCTTTTCCTACATCGACCAGCACGCCAAGATGGCCGGCGACTGGGACGCCAAAGGCCGCTACGAGCACCGCATCTGGACGACGGGCATCAGTTACAAGCCGCATCCGAACGTCGTGCTCAAGGTGGATTACCGCAACTTCGACACCCTGGATAACGATCACGAGCGCGAAGACGAGGTGAACTTTGGTCTCGGCTTCGTGTTTTGAGGCCGATCGGGAGGCCGGAGCCCGCCTTCGGTCTCCCATACCCGCGGGACCGAGTCCGGGTCGTTCGGAACGTTCCCGCGGGACTCCCCACCCCGGCCCTCCCCCTCCGACCTTTCGACAGGCTCGATGCGCCACACGCTCGGAGACCGGGGGAAGGGAATAAAGGCGGACCGGGGCACCATAGTCCGCCGTGTTTACCATTCCCGCAACAGCCGTCTGTCGGGCAGCGGTCGCGGTCGTCTTATGCGCCGCGGCCTTGCTGTCCGACGCCGCAGGCGCGCACGCCCTGGTCTTGCACTCCAAGTCGGAAGCCTTGCAGATTGCGTTTCCCGAAGCTGAGCGTGTCGAGACTCAAACCTTCTACCTGACCGAAGAACAGGCCGCCGCAGTGCAGGACCTCGCCAAGGCACCGGTGGATTCCAAGCTGGTCACCTTCCACGTCGGTTACGCAGGCGGCGCGGTGCTGGGCCATGCGTTCATCGAAACGCACATCGTCCGTACGTTCCCGGAGACGTTCCTGATCGTCGTGTCGCCCGACGGCCGTGTGGAAAAACTCCTGGTGCTGGCCTTCTACGAGCCGCCCGAGTATCTTCCGCCGGACCGCTGGCTGGCGCAGTTCGACGACCAGACGCTGAACCCTGCGCTGCGCCTGCGCCGGGACATTCACGGCATCATGGGCTCGACACTTACTGCTCAGGCCGTGACGCGCGGGGTCCGCAAGGTGCTGGCGCTGTTTCGGGTTCTGATTCGGGAGCATCCCTGACGTGCGGTTCGTCATCACCGGCGAGTGGTCCAAGAACGGGCTGCTCCAACTCATCATCGTCATCTTCGTCCTCTACGTGGCCGGCCTGTGGCTGACCAACGCGCTGCTCTATTTCAACAAGATGAGCCTCACTCCCCTGTCGGTAACCGAGTACTATCTCGGCTCCGAAGAGCGATTCCTCCAGCCGCGCAGCTATCAGGGGATGCTGGAAATCCTGCACTTCCATCTGTTCGCGATGGGGTTGCTGCTGCTGACGCTGACCCATCTGATGCTGTTCGTGCCGCTACCCTCCGCTCTCAAGGTCTGGCTGATCGTCGTGCCGTTCCTGTCCGCGGCGGTCAACGAGGCCGCGGGCTGGCTGGTGCGCTTCGTGCACCCGGTCTTCGCTTGGCTCAAGATCGTGGGTTTCCTCGCCCTGGAGATCAGCTTGGCCGGGCTGGTCGTCATCAGCCTGTGGGCCGTCTTCCGCGGCTCCCCGGCCAACTACCGTCAGCCGACCCCGGGCGAGTCCCCGTCCGACGACGACACTCTCGGCTTGGGTGCCGCGGGTGACTTGACGGAATGACTCTGCGCCGGTCTGGCGACCATTAGACAGGCGAAGAAACAAAACCTCAAGGCACCGATGATGCGGACCCTGAGCTTGTCGAAGGGTCCCCGGGTGGAGCGATCCGACTTGACGAACCGCTTCCCACGGGTCCTCTTCCGTGGCATCTGCTCAGCGGTGTGTTTTGCGGCGCAATCCGGCATTGCCTCCGCGGCCGGCTCTCCTGGCTGCGAAACCGACGGCACCTACGTCATGGGGACGGTGTTGCAGGTCACCCTGTGCCCCGGCGACCCGACCGAGACGGAAGCCACGGGACGGAACGTGCCTCCGATGGACGGCGTGTTCGCGTTGGCGCGACGTTACGACGCGCTGTTCACGACGTATGCCGACGACAGCCCCGTCAGCAAGCTGAACGCGCGGGCCGGGCAAGGGGCGCAGCCCGCGCCGGACGAAGTAGCGGACGTCCTGAAGCTGGCGCAGCGATATGCCACGTTGACCCACGGGGCGTTCGACGTGACCGTGTGGCCGCTGCTGCGGGTGTGGCGGGATGCAGAGGCCACGGGGGAGCCGCCATCGCCGGCCGCCCTGGCGTCGGCATTGCGTCTGGTCGGCAGCCACAAGATCGGGTTCTCCGAAGCAGGCTTCGTCTTGCTGCCCGACCGTGGCATGGCGCTCGACTTGGGCGGCATCGGCAAAGGGTATGCGCTCGATCGGACGATCGAACGCCTGCGTGAGCAGGGCGTGACGGACGCACTCCTCAACTTCGGCCAGAGTAGTTTGTGGGCGTTGGGACGTCCGACCGACGCGGAGGGTTGGCGGCTGGCTCTACGGCAGCCGGACGGCGGTATCGCCGGCTTCGTGACGCTCGCCGACCGCGCGTTGTCGGTCTCCGCCAGCCTCGGCCAGAACCAGCGGATCGCCGGAAAACGTTACGGCCACGTCATAGACCCGCGCACCGGCCGGCCGGTCAAGCACGACCTGCTAGCTTGCGTCGTCGCCCCTAGCGCGGCGCAGGCCGAGGCGCTGAGCACCGCGCTGGTCGTGTTGGGCGAAGTCGAGGGTCTCGCGTTGGTTGAGGGGATGGAGGGGGTGGAAGCCCTGCTGCTCGACGCGAACGGCGCCCGGTGGGCGACGACTGGATGGGGCGCCGCTACTCGCTTCGAGGCCAGCCCATACTGATATTACAAGGTAATGGAGCCCGCCCCCTCTCCCCTGGTGAGAGAGGGCTGGGGAGAGGGAGAGGAAAGGATTCGCATCGGAAGCATAGCGCCGCTCCGGGGCTCTGCTAGGCTGCCGGGCAGTATGTCCGAGCGCCGCTTCGGTCACATTCCCGGGTATCCGGTGGGGAGTCGTTTCGACTATCGGGACGAGATGTCCAAGGCCGGGGTGCATCGGCCAAGGATCGCCGGCATTTCGGGGAACGGCCGGGCCGGGGCCGATTCGGTCGTGCTCGCAGGCGGCTACGACGACGGGGAGGATTACGGCGACCTGATTCTGTACACCGGACATGGGGGACGGGATTTGCAGGCGCGACAGCAGGTCCGCGGCCAAGCGCTCACGCGCGGCAATCTGGCTCTGGCCCGGAGCCGATTGCACGGGCTCCCGGTGCGGGTTATGCGTGGCGCCGGATTCCGATCCGCGTACGCCCCAGACTACGGCTATCGCTATGATGGGCTGTACCGCGTCGCGGATTACTGGCGCGGAGTCGGGCGGGCGGGGTTCTTCATCTGGCGCTTTCGGCTGGTCAAGATGGACGACGATTGGGGCCGGCAGGCCACGGTGGTCCTCGAACGGACGCACGCCAAACACCTGCACGAGCTGTACCACTTCCGCTGCCAGATCTGCGGCACCCGGCTGCGCGGAGCGGCCGGCCCGTACGCCGAGACCGTCTATCTCCGCCCGCGCGAAGCGCCGCACAACGGGCCTGCCACCCCTGACAACATGCTCTGCGTGTGTCCGAATTGTCGCGTATTGCTGGACATTGGCGGTGTAGGCATCGCGGACGACCATCGCCTGATCGGCAGGGACGGCGTACTGCACGTCGACTTCCGGCACCGGATCGACCGCGCACACCTGCAATACCGGCGACTCCATTATCCCGTGGACCCGCACGCCGAGCACGACGCATGAACCCCGTGGAGGGCACGCTGCGCAAGATGCGGACGCGGGCCGGGCCGTGCGTGGAGTACGTGCTGCCGGTCGGCGACGTGCTGATCGATCTCAACCTGCTGCTCGGCCAGACGGTCCGCCTCGACTTCGGCGGACGGATCTTCTGCGTGGCCTGCGGCCGGCAGACGAATCGGAGTTTCAACCGGGGCTATTGCTATCCGTGTTTCCAGGGGCTCGCGCAGTGCGACCTGTGCATCGTCAAGCCCGAGTTGTGTCATTACGACCGGGGCACGTGCCGCGAGCCGGCATGGGGCGAGACGCATTGTATGCAGCCCCACTACGTATATTTGGCGAACTCGTCGGGCGTGAAGGTCGGCATTACGCGCCGGACGCAGATCCCGACGCGCTGGATGGATCAGGGCGCCACGCAGGCGCTGCTCATTGCGTACGTACCCAGCCGCCATCGGGCCGGGCTGGTGGAAGTTCTTCTCAAACGGCACGTATCGGACCGGACCGACTGGAGACGCATGCTCAAGGGAGTACCGGAACCCGCGGACTTGGTGGCTCGCCGCGCGGCGCTGTTCGCCGCGGGCGGTCCCGAGTTGGCCGCGCTTCTGGAGGACGCGGACGAGTGCGGCCCACCAACCGCCGCGGACGAGCACTGCTTCACCTATCCCGTGCTGGAATATCCGGCCAAGGTCCGGGCGCTCAATCTGGACAAGACGCCGACGGTGGAAGGCCAGCTTCTGGGCATCAAGGGCCAATATCTGTTGCTGGATGCGGGCGTGTTGAACGTACGCAAGTTCGGCGGCTACGAGGTGAGCTTTCAGGGGTAGCCCCGGCTTGTCTACACGCCTGCCACCAAGTTGCCGATCGCAGACATGAGTCCGCTGTCGGCGCCCGGCGACAGTTCGACGACGCCCACCGAGTGCTCGCGGATGAAGGCCGGGTCTTTCAGCCACGACGTGCACTCGCTCCTCGGAACCAGGAGCAACGCCGAGTCGATTCGATTGCCGGCGATGCGGAGCGCGTCGCGGTAGATGTGGGCCGAGGTCATGGCGTCCAGT
Organism: uncultured Binatia bacterium (SeqCode); assembly: GCA_965200125.1. Taxonomy (GTDB): domain Bacteria; phylum Desulfobacterota; class Binatia; order Bin18; family Bin18; genus Bin18. The sequence goes on from OZ241332.1 coordinate 3,779,698, forward strand.
ACGTTGGCGCGAGTCGTGCGGTATTTGGCATCCAGCACGACGTTTCGGGAGCCGTTGTCGATTTGGAGCAGGATGTCGGGGATTCGTTGGCCGGATATGGAGCGGCGGCTGGATTGTCCCGGTCGATCGCCCCAGGCAAGGAAGGTCGGTTGCAGGCGGAGGTCGAACCGCCGCCCGTCCCGGTCGTGGCCCTTCAGGATGCGCGAATCCGAGGCGGTCTTTTCTCCCCGTGCAGACCATTTGACTTCGTGGGCGGCGGTGAGCCATTGCGCGACTCGGACGAAACACCAGCGTTCGTAGATTTCCCAGGTGGGGCTGATCCACAGCCGCTCGTCGGCAAGGTCGCCCTCGATCCCGCGTCTGAGGATGCACCAGCCCAGCCGCCACGCACGACCATAGGCCGGGTCCGCGGATACGGCGTTGAGCCCGGCCACGGTCATGGCAGGGCGCGTGACCTCGCGGAGGATGGAGCGGCGCCGTAAGCGACCGAGTTTGGTTTTGATCCCCGTCAGGAATGCGCGGCGCCGCGGCCAGCGGTTCGCAAGTGCGGTGCGGGTCTCGCTCTTGGAGTCGCTTTGCGGTTTCGGTTCGAGATCCTCCATGAGCCGTTCAACACGCCAGGCAATCGCGCGGGCCTGCCACGCCAGCAGCCGGTTCGCCGCGCTGTCGAGCGTCTCCTCGCTGACAGGAACGTCGAGGCGCAGCGCGGCCATGCCCACCCCAACCCCAGCGTCTTCCTCCTGCACCGCGGCCAGCAGCACCGGCTGGCGTTGGATGGAAAGGCCGGTCAGGCGGTCGGCACGGCGAACTCTGGTTAACGGAACATGCTCTCGGCGCATGCGCAGTTCCCGCAGGGGATGGACCGCGATGCGGGCGAGTGCGGCGAGGTAGTCGTCCGCGTACCGTCGCAGCCGGGCGTACGTCAGCCAGTCCCATTCGTATGCGCCCGTGATCCCGACGTTTCTCGTCGATGGTTCCGTGCCGATGACGAGCGCCGGATCGAACTGCCAGAGGTCTTCGAGCATGGACCGAAAAACTTCCGAGCCGAGTTTGCCCGGATCGGGGCTCACGTCCAGCGTGTAGGATCCCGCGGTCCGGCCGCTCGAGTCGAGCAATTCCGCGGCCACGGTTCCGGCAAAAAACCCGGGGGTCCATCGGACCGTGCCGTCGTCGGAACGGAATTCCTGATCGTCGATGACCAAGGTGTGACCGGACGACGGCAGCTCGATCGTATAGCACCGGTTTTCCTTGAAGCCGGTGACGATCTTGCCCGACGTCAGCGTGATGACGTCCGAACCGTCGTCCGGGCGCGCGGCGAGCTCGAACGGCACGGATTCACCGCCAGAAGCGGACGCTGCCGGTAGAGGCCAAGTCTTTCACCAACTCATCGACACGGTCGCGGCACCGGGTCAATCCGTGAGTGGAAAGCACGTCTCTGCACTTAGTCAGGGCATCCCGGAGTTCGGGCCGGTCGTCGCCGCGCAACTTGGGCAGCACCTTGGCGTAGATCACGCCGTCGAGCGCGGCTGCGACTTCCATGCCGTGAGACTCGCCGAGCGCGACTTCCAGAAAGTCGAGCACGTCGTCCACGGTGCGCCAGCCGAAATGCAGTCGCTCCGGTCGCAAGGCGTCCATGATCTCGGCGAGCACCTTCCGCGCTTCGGCCTCGGCGTCGCCGAGATTGCGTTCGCCCCAACGCGGATAGTCGTCGAGGTCGATGTCCCAGAACTCCAAAGTGAATGCCCGGTCGAGCACCTTGTCGGACAGGGCGTGCGTGGTCTCGTCCATGTTGACGGTGCCGATCAGGACCAAATTGGGGGGATAGCGTAGCCGTTCGGGTACGCCGTCAATCGTTTTTCCTTCGCCGTGCAGCGGGATGTCTTCGCCCGTCTCCATCGCGGACAACAGCGGCGCCATGTACTGTTCGGGCCGCGACAGGTTCATTTCGTCCAGCACTGCGGTGGACGGGTTGGCAGGATCGCCGGCGGCCTTCATCAGAAAGCGGAGGAAATCCGTCTTTTCGTAACGGTCGGGCTTCAACGGGTTGACGTAGCCCAGCAGCGGCGATGGGTCGTACCACGCGGGCTGCACCGGAACGACGCATACGTGACGTTCGTCTCCTCCGGCGATTGCGCGGCCGTAGGTTCGGGCGAGCAACGTTTTGCCTGCACCCGAAAGCCCGGTCAGCACGGCGAAGTGCCGCCGCTCGTTGGCCCACAGCCCGGCGTCCAATTGCGCGATGCGTTCGGCGGGGAAATACCCCTCTTTGCGGATAGCGGCTTGGATGTCGGCAAGTGGGGCGCGGGTCATAGTAGCCTGCTCAGTGTCAGCCTGCTCGGTTTCTTCATCGGAGTTCGGAGCGTCGGAATTTTTCGGGTTGATGAATTTTTCGTAGAGAATCCACGGCAGGCACATCCGTTCAACTACTGATTCCAGATCGTTTCCCGCCGGACCTAATACTTTTTCCAGTCGTTTCAGAATGTTTTTGTACTCTTCAAAATTTGTTCCGCTTCCAGAAATACCAAGTTTAGCCGCAATCTGCCTCCTTCCCTTTTGAGTGAACATTGTCGTGAAGTCACGTGGATATAATGCCGCTAGGGCGCGTGCTGTTTTGAACTGTGGTTTTTCGCCGATGCCGTATTTACTGTTTGTTATGCGGTCAAGAACGTCTTGTTCCAGTGTTGCCAAAGCATTCAGCCGCTCCTCCGTATTTTCGGCTGAGGGTTCCGGTTCTTTTAGGCGTTGGACGAACCACCTTCGGAATTCTTCGTCTTCGATCGCACCATCGACCTTGGGACCCTGCCGGGCAGGCTGAGAAATAGGGTTCCCGTTCCATAGCTTTCTCTGAAATTCGAGGCTGTTCCGGGTCTCTTCGTCTGAGTTCTGCACGTCTCGGAGAAAGGCGACGATTTCAGCCTTCCAGTCGGGACGGTTCTCCCTGACAGCCTTGCACGCTTTCTTTAGATCGTCGTCTTTGCTGAGATCAAGATTTTCGTAGTTCATAACGTTGTCCTGTCGTGAAGGTTCGGGGAAGGAGAGATAAGATGACTTGGAATCGTCTCGATGGAGCCCGGCAGACCTCCAACCGGTGTAGGGCGACGCATGCGTCGCCCCTACGAATGGGGGCTGCTTGCTGCTCTCGGGGGCTCATTCTCTTTGCATTATTCGTTGGGGATGTCGGATTACGCTTCGCTAATCCGACCTGCGGATTTACGGGTTTTCTAACGACGCTAACATTTCCAGGGACGGGGCAAAGAAGTGGGCACCGGTCACGGCCTGTGTGTAGTCCATCAGGTGGTCGTGGTGGTCGTCACCCGCGGCGCCTAACATGCGGCGCAGCATCTTTTCGGGAATGGCGAGGTCCTTGGTGTAGGCGATGAAGAACAGGCCGGCTTCGGATGTCGTGCCATACGGGAAGCTGTGACGGAGGATTTCCAGTTCTTCGCCGTCTTCTTCGATGACGACGCGGCTGATGTGGGCCGTAAGCGGCTTCTCGTCGTCGGACAGTTCCTCGCTGTCCGGCTTGCGGCGACCAATGGTGCGTTCCTGTTCGGCTTGCGGGACCGTGGCCCATTGCGTCAGCTTGTGAACGTACCGCTGCGTGAAGACGTAACTGCCGCCGGCGAAGTCCGGGTCCTCCGCGCCGATCAGGGCCGCGGCTGCGCGGTCGTCGTCCCCGCTCGGATTTTCCGTGCCGTCAATGAAACCGGTCAGGTCGCGCGAGTCGAGGTAGCGGAAGCCGTGGACCTCGTCCATGACGGACACCGCGTTGCCGAGTCGGCTGCGGAGTCGTCTGGCGCACTCGAAATTCAGGTCACGCCGGCCCGAGATCAGGTGAAACAGCAGGTCGCCGCCGGTACTCGGGGCGTTCAGCCCACGAGCATTAATAGCAGTGAACGGGCGCAGCTTCCCGGGCCGCCCGCGGGGATGGATCACGTCCCAGAAACCGGAGCCGAATCCGACGGTACAGACCAATCCGGCGTTCGAGTCGTGGCGCGCGACCGTTTCGATCAGAGCGGGGACGCCCGCGGCGGCGCGGGCGACGGTGTGGCCGTTGGCGTTCGGCTCGTTGACGTGCACGACGAGGAAAAGGGCGTGGGCGTTCGGTTCGGGCAGAATGCCCGGTTGGGGCGTGCGTTCCGGCATGGGACGGACCTCCTTGCGCGTACCCGGCCTCCGCCCGCCTCAGTTCAGGTCGTCCAGGGTGAGCCGGAAGCTGGGGATGAAGGTGTCGACGAAATAGCGGACTTCGGGCAGGGCGATGCGCGCAACCGTGTCCTCGATCGTGCGTTCGGCCTGGGCGAATTCGCGGTTGCCGGCGCTGACCTCCTCCAGGCACTTCATATAGGCGCAGAGCTTGTCCGCGGCATCGACCAACTCGTGGTGGGCGCGGTCCGCGGGGTCGCGCGCGAAAAAGGCCCGGTAGTCGTCCTGAAGTTGCGCGGGCAGCATGGCGAACAGCCGGTGGACCGCGGCGTCTTCCAGCGCTCTGTAGGCCGTGTGCATGTCCGGGTTGGCGTGCTTGACGGGCGTTGGCAGGTCACCGGTCAGGATTTCGCCCACGTCGTGATACAGGGCCAGCGTGGCCACGCGCTCCGGGTTGACGTCGCCGCCGAAGCGGCGGTTACGGATCACGGCCAGCATGTGCGCGACCAAGGCCACGCGCAGGCTGTGCTCCTGCACGTTCTCGGGATAGGTGGCGTGCATCAGGCTCCAGCGCCGGATGAATTTCATGCGGGACAGGTAAGCGAACAGGTGACTCATGGATGACTCCGCGGCGGGGGTTGGGCGCTTCAGCCCAGAATACGCAGAAATTGGACAACGCCCAAGCCGGTGACGACGAGCAGGACCGCGACGCCGGCCAGATTGGCGAGCGGGCCGTTCGTGGCGGCCCCCATGACGTCGCGCCGATTCATGACGGCGAGCAGGCAGCCGGCCAGCACGGGCAGCAGGCAGGCGTTGACCGCCTGGGCGGCCAGGATGACGGCGATCGGCCGCAGATCCGCCCATGCCAGCCCGGTTCCGATCAGCACGACGGCGCCCCACACCAGCCGGAACTTCCATGCGCGCGTGTCCGCGGGCCAGCCAAGCGTTTCTGCAACGGCATACGCCGCGGCCAGCGGCGCGGTGATGGCACTGGTCAGCCCCGCGGCGAGCAATCCGATCGCAAAAAGCAGCCGTGCGTGCCGCCCGGCCAGCGGTTCGAGTTGGGCGGCCATGTCCGCGGCGTTGTCCAGCGGTACGCCGTGCCGGAAGAACGTGGCCGCCGCGGTTGCCAGAATGGCGAGCGTGAACAGGCCGCCCAGGCCGACCGACACGCATGTGTCCGCCCGCGCCGTGCGCAACGCCCGTCCCGCGGGTGTCGCGTCCCGCCACTTGGTATGCGCCGCGCTGGCGTGCAGAAACAGGTTGTAGGGGACGACCGTGGTGCCGATGAGGGCCAGAATGGTCAGCAGGGAACCAGGCGGCACGCCGGGGGTGAGCAGCCCGCTCAGCACCGCGGCCGGCGGCGGGCCGGCCAGCACGGCGGTTACGAGGAAGACACCGCCCATGACCGCGACGAGGAGCATCAACACTCGTTCGATGACGGCATACGTGCCGGACCACAGCAGCGCGCAAGCCAGTCCGCCGATGACGGGCGCCCAAACGGGGGGCGCCGTGCCGGACAGGTCGGCCACGGCAACGGCCGCGCCCAGGACGTTGCCCGTCTGGAACGCGGCGTTGCCGCCGCCGATGCCGACGACGACCAGGGTCAGCAGCGGGCCGCGCACGAGCGGGGCGCGGACCGCGGTCCGCAACGCCGTGCCCAGTCCGCAACGCCCGGCCACACCCAGCCGCGCGGCCATTTCCTGCAGGACGAGGGTCGCCAGCACGGAGAACGCGACCGCCCACAGCAGCGCGAACCCGAAGCGCGCGCCCGCAACGCTGGCCGTGGTTAGCGTCCCCGGGCCGATGAAGGCCGCGGTGACGAGCAGGCCGGGGCCGAACCCCATCGTGTGTTGTCCGTCGGCGCGCATGGCAGGTTTCCCGCGGCTTCGTGCTACCACGTCGCGCCTGGAGTGTCGCGGTTCGGGGGCGGTTGACCTTCCCCCTCTCCCCCGGATCAGGTCCGGGGCAGGCTCCAACCCTCTCCCTGGTCCCTGAGCCTGTCGAAAGGGAAAGAGAGGGTTAGGAGTAAAGAAAGACTTGGCCCCTTCGTCCTCTCCCGTTCGACCTTTCGACACCCTTCGACAAGCTCAGGGACCAAGCTCAAGGCACCGCAAACTCAGGGATCACCGGGAGAGGGTCCGGGGCGCAACCCCCGGTCGACTGGATACGCCACAGCGGCTCGTTTTGGTTGACACGCCGGCGCGCAACGGTATAGGCGGGGCCGTGAGCGGCAGGGAATCTGCCCGCGTCGCCCGCGACCGACCGGTCACGGAACAAGGAGTCCGACTGTGGCGCTCTCGATCAGTCAAACCAATGCGATGGTGAGCCTGTTCCGCAAGGAACTCGAACTGTGCAAGGTTCAGCCCGGCGAGACCGTGGCCGTGCTGTCGGAAGCGGAGCAGGCCGTCGAGTACGCCTCGGCGTTCATGGTCGCCGGGCGCGAATTGGGCGCCCACGTGTTCAACGTCAACCTGCCGGCGCGCGGTGCCGGAGGTGCGCAAGCCGTGGCCGGCGACGTGGGGCAGAACGCATTGGCCGGGAACGCTCCGGCCATCGACGCGCTGAAGCGGGCGGACCTGGTCGTCGATCTCATCTTCCTGTTGTTCTCCAAGGAACAGCTCGAGATTCAGGCCGCGGACACGCGCATCATCCTGGTCGTCGAACCGTTCGAGGTGCTGTCGCGGCTGTTTCCCGATCAGGCGCTGCGCGACCGGGTCGAGGCCGGCGAAGCGCGGCTCGCCAAGGCGCAACGTCTGCGCTTCACCAACCCGGCCGGTACGGACGTCCGCTACGAACTGGGCGCCTTTCCGGTGCTGACGGAGTACGGCTTTACGGACACGCCCGGCCGCTGGGACCACTGGCCGGGCGGCTTTCTGGCGACGCAGGGGCGCGAGGGCGGCGTCAACGGCCGCGTGGTCATGGACCGCGGCGACATTCTGTTTCCGTTCAACAAGTACGTGCAGGAGCCGATCGAGTTCACGGTCCGGGACGGCATGATCGTGGACATCCGGGGCGGGTTCGACGCCATGTTGGTCAAGGACTACATGGACGGCTACCACGACCCGCGGGCGTTCGCGGTATCGCACATCGGCTGGGGCCTGAACGACAAGGCGCGCTGGGACTATCTGGCGACGGGCCGGCCCACGGTCGGCATGGACGGTCGCGCGTTCTACGGCAACGTGCTGTTCTCGACCGGCCCCAACGTCGAATTGGGCGGCAGCAACGACACGGTCTGCCACCTGGACCTGCCCATGAAGGGCTGCACGCTGTATCTCGACGACGAGGTGATCGTCGAAGACGGCGACGTGATCCCGGACGACATGCGTGCCGCGGCGAGTGGACGCTGATTCATCGACGTCGAGACCGCCGGAACAGGCAAGGTCGGAACCGGAGGACACCACTATTCCCGCTTCCGGTGGGAACTCCATACGAGACGATTCCGGCGTCCGGTTCTCGTTTTCATGCCTGCGCAAGCGTGGCATTTCCCACGAAAGCCGGGACAAGTCGGAGAATCCTCTCATCTGTCGTTTCGTTTCCGATATGAGGAGAGAGCCGTATGCGCACCGTCGTCGCGGATAAACGCTGGGCCGAGAAATATCCCGATGTCGGCACGGGACCGGTCTCGGCCGAACCGCTCGTGTCCGCCGAACATTTCGCACTGGAAAAAGACAAGGTGTTCCGCCGGGCCTGGCTGAACGTCGGGCGGCTCGACGACGTGCCGAATCCCGGCGACTACGTCGCCAAGGACCTGACGGCCTGCAACGCGTCGGTACTCGTCATCCGCGGCAAGGACGACCGGGTGCGCGGCTTTCACAACGTGTGTTCCCACCGCGGCAACAAACTGCTCTGGGACGCCAAGGGGCATTGCAAGGGCGCGATCACGTGCGGCTTTCACGCTTGGTCCTACAACACCAAGGGCGAACTGACGTGGGTGTCGGACGAGGAGAACTTCTTCGACCTGCCCAAGTGCGATCTGGGGCTGACCCCGATTCACACCGACGTGTTCGAGGGCTTCATCTTCATCAATCTGGCCGAGCAGCCCAACGAGACCCTGCGGGAGTATCTCGGCGGCGTGGCCGATCAATTGGATGGCGGGGGCTTTGCCGACCTCCGACTGATGGGGCAGTACCAGGTGGAGGAGCGCGCCAACTGGAAGATCGCTCTGGACGCGCAGAACGAGTTGTACCACCTGCCGTTTCAGCACCGGCGGACGATTCCGCAGTTCTGCGTGATGAAAGACGACAAGTACGCGAGGCTGCTGGACGTGCGGCTGTACAACCACCACAGCGTGTATGCGTCGGAGCCGCCGGACGGGCGAATCGGCCCGGCCACGGAAAAACTGGCCGCGCGGCTGAGCGCCGCGGACACCGAGTTCCGCCTGCCGCGCATCGGCGCCTTCGACTTCTACACCATCTTTCCGAACTTCGCGCTGCTGCTGTTCCAGGGCGTCTCCCACGACTATTTCATGACCTACAACTTCTGGCCGCGTGCGGTGGACCGCACGGATTGGGACGTCAAGCTCTACTGCCGGCCTGCGGAAAACGCGGGACAGCGGATCGGGCAGGAATACTTCAAATGCCTGCTGCGCGACGTCCTGCAGGAAGACGCGACCGCGCACGAGCAGATCCACATCGGGTTGGCCTCGCGGGCGAAGAAGGATTTGTACTTCCAGGACGACGAAATGCAGATCCGCTACTTCCATACGGTGCTCGAACGCTTCTACGCCGAGGCCTGAGTCATGGCCGACCGTCACCTTCCCGCGGGGTTCGCCGACCTCGAACCCTATCTGGACTGGGCGTTGGCGACGGAGCGCGAGCGCACCGCCAAACGCCTGTCGAGCAGCATGGACGACATCCGGGCATTGTATGACGCCATGTCTCCGCGGCTGGAGGCGGTTGCGGCGCACCTCGACGGCTTTCCGCTCGACGCCCTGCCGCCCGAGGCCGCGCGCCTGTTCCACCTGAGCCTGTCGCTGATGGAAGTGGCGAACGCGGTCGAAATGTTCCACGCTCCGGGCGTCGTCAACGGCTTCGATGTGGCGCGCTTCAGGCCGGTCGAAGACTGAAGAGATTCCCCTTTGATCCCCTCTCCCCCTTCGACATCTCGACAAGCTCAAGGCACCGCAGGCTCAGGGACCACCGGAGAGGGCTGGGGCCTGCCCCGGACCTGATCCGGGGTCCGCGGGAATGACGACCAGGTGGAATGGCAAATCGAGACGCCCCATGGGAACTTAAGGCGTCACGACAAATTCGACGAAAGACTAAAGGAGCACGCATGAAACCCGACTGTCCGATCCGATTCGAGGGGCTCGACCACGTCGTGCTGCAAGTCAGCGACAAGGACCGCTCGCTCCACTTCTATACCGAGGTGCTGGGGCTGTCGCTGGAACGCATCATCGAGGACTTGCAGATCTACCAACTCCGCTGCGGGCGCAGCATCGTCGATCTGCGCGTGCTGCCCGAAGACAAGACCCTGGCGGACAAGGACGTGCGCGGCGTGGATCACGTCTGCCTGATGCTGCACGGCGACTTCGACGCGGTGGTGGACTATCTCAAGGCCAACGCCGTGCCGATCGTGATGGGGCCGGTCGAACTGTACGGCGCCACGGGCTACGGCAGTTCGGTGTACGTCACCGACCCGGACGGCCACACGCTGGAACTCAAGGCCGACCACGCGCAATATCCCATCCGCACCACCGCCCGGCAGGCGATGGGGAGCGTCTCGCGGCCCAAGCAGACCGCCTGAGCCGTTCGGGCGCGCGGCCCCTGTTCCACGTCGCCGCGACCGACCTCGCCTGCCCCTTCCCGACGCAGACCGAGCGATGCAGGACTTCGGACACGTCTTTTCGCTGGCAATCGGGCTGATCGCCACGGCCGACGCCGACCTGACCGAGATCATCCTGTTGTCACTCAAAGTGAGCCTCAGCGCAGTCGGCGTGGCCGGCGTGCTGGGGCTGGGACTCGGGGCCACGCTCGCCATTCTGCGGTTTCCGGGCCGCGGTGCGGCCGTCGTACTGTTGAACGCCTTCATGGGTCTGCCGCCGGTGGTGGTCGGCCTGCTGGTGTATTCCCTGCTGTCGAACGCCGGCCCGCTCGGCTGGCTGCGCCTGTTGTACACGCCGACGGCCATGATGATCGCCCAGATGGTGCTGGTCACGCCGATCATCGCCGGCCTCTCCCGCCAAGTCATCGAAGATCTGCACGCCGAATACCGCGAGCAGTTCCTGTCATTGTGCGTGCCGCGCGCCGCGGCGGTCGTCGCGCTGATCTGGGACGCGCGCTACAGCCTGCTCACCGTCGGCCTGGCCGGCTTCGGGCGCGCCGTTGCCGAAGTGGGCGCGGTCATCATCGTGGGCGGCAACATCAAACACGTCACGCGGGTAATGACTACGGCCATTGCGCTGGAAACCTCCAAGGGCGAACTCTCCCTGGCGCTCGCCCTCGGCGTGATTCTGATTCTGATTGCTCTCGGAGTGAATGCCGCGGTCGCCCTGTTGCGCCTGACCGCGGCGCGCAGCGCATATGCCTGACGGGCCGGACGCCGCGGCGCTGTTTCCGCTGCGGGCCGTCGGGCTGACGTACGCGGTACGCGGTCGGCGGCTCATCGACGGCATCGACCTGACCCTGGAGCAGGGGCCGCGGACGGTCGTGATGGGGCCGAACGGCGCGGGCAAGAGTCTGTTGCTGCGCCTGCTGCATGGGTTGCTGACCCCGAGCACGGGCGAGGTGCGTTGGGGCAGCGCCCTTCCGACCGAGGCGGTGCGCCGGCGGCAGGCGCTCGTGTTCCAACGGCCGGTGCTGCTGCGCCGCACGGTCGGTGCCAATCTGCGCTTCGTCCTGCGGCTGCGCCGTTGCCCGGGGACAGAGCGGGCCCAACGGCTCGACCGTGTGCTGGCATTGGCCGGCCTGACCGATCTGGTGGATCGCCCCGCACGGGCGCTGTCCAGCGGCGAACAACAACGCCTCGCACTGGCGCGGGCGTTGATCCTGGAGCCGGAAGTCTTGCTCCTCGACGAACCGACCGCCAGCCTGGACCCGGCCGCGGTCGGCGATATCGAAGCGTTGATCGAGGCCGCGCAGGGCCGGGCGACGAAAATCGTCCTCGTCACCCACGACGTCGGCCAAGCCCGACGGCTGGCCGACGAGGTGATCTTCCTGCATCGGGGCCGGCTGGTCGAACACACACCCGCGGCCGAGTTCTTCACGCAGCCGCACTCCGCCCAGGCTCAGGCGTATCTGGAGGGCCGGCTGGTTCTGTAGGACCGCGGAACGAGGCCGCGGAGACTGCATCTTCAGACGCGAGTTTCGACGAGAAGAGGTTCGTCATGCCGCCTGCCACGTTCGTACGTTCCGCGCCATTCTCCCGTAGCGGGCTGGCCGCCGTTCTCTTCGGCCTGTTTGCCTACATGGTCTTCGCCGGCCCGGCGTGGGCCGAGCACATCATCTTGCAGTCCACCACCTCCACGCAGAACTCGGGGCTGTACGACGCGATTCTGCCGCGCTTCGAGGCCGAGACCGGCATTGCGGTGCGTGTAGTCGCGGTGGGCACCGGCCAAGCCATCCGCAACGCCCGTAACGGCGACGGCGACGTGCTGCTCGTGCATTCCAAGCCGGACGAAGAAGCCTTCGTGGCCGCGGGCTGGGGGCTGGAACGCATCGACGTGATGTACAACGACTTCGTCATCGTCGGCCCGATCGAGGACGAGGCCGGCATCCGCGGCCGATCCGACGCCGCGGCCGCGCTGGCTACCCTGGCCCGGAGTCGTACTCCGTTCGTCTCGCGCGGGGACGACAGCGGTACCCACAAGAAAGAGCTGTCGCTGTGGCGGGCGGCCGGGCTCGACCCGCAGACGGAGAGCGGGACGTGGTATCGTGAGGCCGGCGCCGGCATGGGCGCCACGCTGAACATCGCGGTCGGTATGGCGGCCTATACGCTGACCGACCGCGGGACGTGGCTCAGCTTTCGCAACAAGCAGAGCTTCGCGGTGCTGGTAGAAGGCGACCCGCGGCTCTTCAACCAATACGGCGTGATCGTCGTCAATCCGGCCAAGCATCCGCACGTCAAGATCGATCCGGCCCGACGCTTCGTCGACTGGCTGACCGGACCCGCAGGGCAGGCGGCGATTGCCGGCTACACCCTCGGTGGGCGGCAGCTTTTCTTCCCCAACCCGCCCGAAAGTCGGTAGGCATGCTCTCAACACCGCGGATCCTCATCATATCGCTCCAAGGCCCTTCCCCGCTTCCCTTTCCTACTCCCTCTCCTCTTGTGGGAGAGGACTGGAGCCTGCCCTGGACCTGATCCGGGGGAGAGGGGGCGGTAGAGAGCCCTGCATCACTCAATGGATGAGAAATCCTAGGTTCTCGGCTCCGATCAACGAAACCGTGCAGAGGATCACTTCTGGTCGCGGTGTTTTTTTCCGCCGCCCTACCCCGCGTTCCTCTGGATTCCGGCTTTCGCCGGAATGACGGAAGGGAGGAGTGCCGAGCAGAAGGTTGAGACTACGACACCGCGAGCCTGCTATTTCATCCGCGGGGCGGAGCGTGATAGCAGAACCTGGCGACGGCGGCACGTAGAAAGGAGGGCGCATGGCACGCATCGTCGGCGGCTGTTTGTGCGGAAACGTCCGCTATGCCGGCACCGCGGACCCACTCTCGGTCATGGTCTGCCACTGCAAGAACTGCCAGAAACAGACCAGTACGGCCTTTTCGTTGATCGTGGCGCTGCCCAAGGGCGCGCTCGATATCGAGGGCGAACTGTCGGCTTACCGCGACATGGGGACGAGCGGGCAGGCGGTCGTCCGGCGGTTCTGCGGCGCGTGCGGCTCGGCGATCATGACCGACGCCGCGGCCTACCCCACGATGGAGTTTCTCAAGGCCGGCACGCTGGACGATACCTCCTGGCTCAAGCCCGACACCCAGTTCTGGTGCGACAGCGCGCAAGGCTGGCTCACGCTGGACGACGACATCGCGCAACTCGCCCAGAACCCGTCGCTGGAATAGTCGGACCGCAGACAGTCGGCAGAGAACGGAGTCCCACATGATCTTCGGATATTTCACCGAACGCCCATACCGCTATCTCGACGAAGACGAAGTGCTGAAGAATCGAGGTTTCTTCGCGGTCCCGAATACGCATTTCGACCGCGAACGCGCAGCCGACGACTACAACTATTACCTGGACGAGTATTGCTACGCGGAGGAGATGGGCTTCGACGCGCTGATGTTGAACGAGCATCACGGGAACCCGTTCTGCATGGGCAGCGTGATGAACGTCGAGGCGGCGATCCTGGCGCGGATCACGCAGCGGGCCAAGATCGTGCTGATCGGCAATCCGCTGCCGGTATTGAAGCATCCGCTGCGCATGGCGGAGGAATTGGCGGAGATCGACCTGATCTCGCGCGGGCGGCTGGTGACGGGCTGGGTGCGCGGGGCGGGCAGCGAGCAATTCTTCAACAACGCGAACCCGGCGTACAACCGGGAGATGTTCAACGAGGCGCACGATTTCATCGTGCAGGCGTGGACGAAGCCGGGGCCGTGGCGGTACGAGGGGAAGCATTATCATTATCGGCACGTGAACCCGTGGGCGTTGCCGTACCAGAAGCCGCACCCGCAGATGTGGATTCCGGGCGTGCTCAGCCCGGAGACGGTGCGCTGGTGTGCGGAGCACGGCTACCCGTATCTCGGCTTGGTCACCGCGCTCAACCCGACCTGCGACCTGTGGGACGTGTACGCCGACATCGCGGCCGACAACGGCTATCAGGCCGGGCCGGAGAACTTCGGGTATCTGATCGGGGTGTTCGTGGCAGAGACGGACGAGAAGGCGCAGGAGTTGGGCAAGGGCTTCGTGTTCGGCGGCGGGGCGAATGCGTTCTCGCGGCCCGAACACACCCTGCCGCCGGGTTACAATTCCAAGAACGCCATTCGGCTGCTGGCCCAACGGCCCGAAGGCGGTTGGGTGGGCGTGAGCAAGGAACGACTTCGACAGGCCCGAACCGGAAAGGGGGGGGACGACAAGAATCTGGACGTGGTGCGCCGGAAGCTGCTCAAGGCGTACACCAAAGCGCAGAAGGATCTGCTCATGATCGTCGGCTCGCCCGAGACCGTCATCGAGAAGATCAAAGTCCTGCTCCACGTGCTGCGGCCCGGCATCTTCACCGTGTTCAACGTCCAGGGCCAAGTCGGCAACGAGGATCGGCTGACCAGCATCCGCCTGATCGGGCGGGAAGTCGTCCCCGCGGTGAAAGCATACGCCGACAGCCTCGGGCTGGCCGGCCCGTTCGATCGGTATCCCGGCTCCAATAAACTCCAGCCGGGTGCCAAACGCCTGCCGGTCGTGGACCGCACGCCGCTCAAAGAATTGGGCATGTAGCCCGCCGCCTCCCTGCGCATCGTCGGGAAACGGCTTCGTCGGGGAGAATCGACACGCCAAAAGCCGTTGACGGGGAACGGAGTCCGGCGAGGAACGGGGCAGTGGACGCGGTCGTCGAACGCATCCTGTTCACCGAAGCGGACATCCGCGCCCGCGTGGACCACGTGGCGCGGGAGGTGGCCGCGTATTACGGGGGGGAACCGTGTACCGTGGTGGCGGTCCTCAAGGGGGGCTGCGTGTTTGCCGCGGACCTGATTCGCAAGCTCTCCATGCCGCTCAGCCTGAGTTTCGCCGCGGCGTCGAGTTACCGCGACGGCACGACGTCCGGTGCGTTGAAGCTGACGTTCCTTCCGCCGGAACCGGAAATCCGCGGCCGGCGAATTCTGCTGGTGGACGACATTCTGGATACCGGCCGCACCGCCGCGGCGCTCCGCGAAAAGCTGCTCGCGCACGGCGCGCACGAGGTCAAGACGTGCGTGTTGCTGGACAAGCTGAGCCGGCGGGTCGTAGCCTGCCGAGCCGACTTCTGCTGCTTCGACGTGGCGGACGTATTCATCGTGGGCTATGGCCTCGACTTCGCGGGCCGCTACCGCAACCTGCCGTACATCGGCGTCTTGCGCCCGGAGGGGGCGGAGGCGGTCCCGGTTCAGCCCGAAGGCGAAGGCCGCCGCTCTTCCTCCGAAAATGAAAAGGGGTGACCCGAACGGGCCACCCCCTGTGTTGCAGACTGTAGGAAACCTCTTACGACAGCGCGGCGTCCAGCGTTTCGACCGACGGCGCGAAATAGAACGAACCCGAGGCCGGGTTGCTGTAGGACGTGAGCCGGTCGCGGACTTGGCCGTCCATGCCGTACATGGCCCGCATCCGCTCGCGCAGCGGCGCCTGACTCTTGCAGAACGCCATGAAGTACAGGCCGACCGTCCCATCGTGGAACGCATACGGGGTGGACCGGCGGGAGATCTCGTCCCGCTTCGGGGTTGTGTCGTCACCGGTCTTGCCTTCCCGGAGCTCGACGTGGGACAGGTGTGAAGTGGGCGGTTGGACCTTCAGGCGGGTCGAGTCGGCCTTGGTGCGGCCGAAGACCTTTTCCTGCTCCTCGACCGGCAGCAGGTTGAACGCCTCCAGGTCGTGCACCCAGCGTTGGGCGATGATGAAGCTGCCGCCCGCGCCCGGTTCGCCGGCCGGCACGATGGCGACTTCCACGTCGCGTTCCGGATCGGGATTGCCCGTGCCGTCGATGAAGCCGGACAAATCCAGCGAATCGCCGTAGATGAAGGTCATGGTCTCGCGCGCGACCCGCATGTGGCCCTTGAGCGCCTCGCGGGCGTCCCACTGGGCTTTCCAGACCTCGTCCTTCCGCTCGCTGTTCAGCCAGAACAGCAGTTCTTCCTGTGTCCCCTTGGCTTCCTTGCCGCTGCCGTCAATGGACTGGAACGTCTCGTACGGCTGGAAATCGCTCGGCACGTCGTCGATCAAGTCGGCCAGCAGGGTGGGACCGAAGCCGACCACGAGGTTGATGTTCTTGGCCGCACAGTCGGCCCGCAGCTGCGCAATCGCCGCCTTGATCGCGCCTATGTCGGCGCCGTCCATGCGACTCAGGTGCACGTACCACTGGTGCTGGCCCATGTTTCTGTTGAGAACCGATGGTTGTGGTGTCGCCATTCCGAACCTCCTTACCGTCGATGACTGAGAATACCCGCGTGGGCTGAGCCGCTTCCCTATATTGGAGAGTGGCGGCGGCTGTCAAGGGAACGGCGCCATTGGAGTATGGGAGTTGAACGCCTTTCCTCGGGGGACGTAGGAATCTACATGGAAGGCTATTATGTAGAGATGGGAGGCGTCGAGCATGGAGACGCCCCGGCACCGTGCTGGGTCGTTGCAAGAGTTGAAAAAACTGTTTTCAGAGCCACCGCTTGGCAGGCGATGGCAGTACCGTTATACATGTGTATGGCCTGGATGACGGATGGCTTATCACAGGACGGATATTGACAGTGGCCCATCGGTTCCAGCCCAGAAGGCAGTCACTGTTCCCAGGATCGTCGGGGGGAAGGACCGCGAAGCCAAGAATCGACCTCTTAAACATCCAATCATGGGAAAAACCGCCAATCGCCGGTCGAGATACTGAATCTCACTTGGGAGAGATCGTCCGCATAGAAAGCGCAACCCTGACCAAAGGGGTATCGTAATCCGCGAGGACTAGTACAAGACGGAGACGGCAATACGTGGGCGACTGACATGACTCCAGAGGGGGACGAACGCAATCTGTTGTGGGCTGGAGCCAACTATGGGTGCCCTCACGTCAGATGCAGCATACGATACAGCAGTATAAACACGATAAAGAATAAGCCACAAGTCGGTAGACGCGGGGCTTTATGCGTTCGAGTTTCGCTTGGATACCACCAATCACCATCTCTAGCGTTGTTGTCCATGGCCCGCGATGGCTCCATTTGGGGAAAGGTATTGCTTGATTTTCTTCATCCGTACGGAGCCCCACTACTCTTTCCTTCTTTCGGATTGGGAACCACCAGTAGGAGAGCCCTAGAACTTTTGCCGGCTCATATACCGTGCCGCCTAGCAAAATTTTTCGACACGCTTAGGGTCAAACCCGTTGAGCTTTTCGAAACAAACACGAGATCGTCGTGTTTGTAATTGTCCATACAAACTGTTACTGGTTCGTTGATCTCCTCAAAATAGGAATTGGTTAAATGACTATTGTCGGTTGGAAGCTCATGCCGGGGCTCCTGGTCGCGTTGGCGGCATGTTATGTTGCCTGTTTCTGGTTCGATCCCATCGGCGACGATGTCTGGTCGCCGCTTGGCCAAGACATACTGCATAATGACAGCCCTGGGTTCATTGACTTCCGACCGGATCGGACTGCAGGTTATCCCGTCTTCCTAAATTTGGTCACAGTTGTTTTTGGCTCGGTGCAGGCCGCTCCCAAAGTTCAACTCGTTCTTCTGGCGGCGGCAGTCTCATTCCTGGGCTGGAGTGTGTACCGGACCTTCTCCGCGCCATGCTTCGCGCTGATTCTGGTCCTGGTCCTGTTCGGCGTATCTGCAGTGAGCAAGTTTCACGCTTACATCCTGGCGGAAGCATTGTTCATCTCATTACTGTGCATAATGATGGGTTGCCTGATCATGCTGGTGGCGCATCCGACGGTTCGTCTGGCGACTGTGGCCGCGTTGATGTGCGGTTCGGCCATTACCGTGAAACCGGCAGGGCTGGGTCTGCTGGCGCTTTGGCCTCCCTTCCTATGGCTCATCTGGGGCCAATGTGCCGGTAGACGTTGGCAACTGGTAGCGGCCATAACTGCTCCTTTGGTTCTCTGTTATGTGGCGGAGAGCGCGATCTGGCATCACGTGCACGGTGGGGGTCAGACCGATCGACCTCACCGGCTCGATTATCATCTGTTCGGCACAATGCTGATGATGGAGTCAGAGCCGTTCGTGCAGGACGGTCAACTGGCGGATCTCGTGGCCGAGGCCAGGCAGATGTGGAACCCCGGACGTGAGCTTGTCAGGAGCGCTCCGGATTGGCAAACGCAGACATTCCTGACGAGATATTTCCAGGTTGCGGGGCACCATGTCGCCGGCCGAGGGAACCCTTCGTTTCGGCGCCGGGTCAAACAGTTGGCTGAGCAACGCGAAACAAGCGTCCACCGTCTTTTGAGAAATGTAGGGTGGTCGGCGCTTCTCGCCGCTCCGGAGGAATGGACCGCGAACGCTTGGCTTCATTATAGGGGACTCTGGGCCCACCATTCAATTCATGGCAGGAATCTCATTCATCGTTATGTTACCTCCACTGAAGGGAGATGCGTCACTGCCCCGATTCGAATGCCACCGGGCTTCCACATTTTGCCTCCCAGAGGACCACTCCCACAGATGACAGTGTTTCTAAACCGACTGGTGACCGTGGCTGCGTTTCTTGCGTCTGTGTTGGTGGTGGGGTTCGCTGTATGGCGGCGGCTTGGGAAAGTCGTTCAAGAGCTCCCTACTGGAGAATGCAAGAAGTCTGTTTTTCACATGAAAAGCCCAGACGATGATCTCGTTGCCGCCGCCATGGCCGCCGTTATGGTGCACGGGTACTTCCTGGTAACTGCTGTGTTTGCTACGGCCAATCTTCGTTACTCCGCTACTATGTGGACGTTTGAATCGTTATATAGTCTATTGTTGATCCGCTGGGCCCTGAAGCTCTGGAATCGTACCCCGCCGGCCCCATGAAACCTGGTTAGTGTGCAGAATGGCGTATGAGTGATCGCCGATCATGAACCATCCCGCTTTTGTTTCCTCGATCAGCTACGCCCTGTGCGTGGTCTGCTGGAACAAGGCATCATCTGTCGCCGGTCCAGTCGTGACTACGATTGCAAGGGAGGCATATATTTTCCTGACCGGACGATCCATAACTAAGACGTAGTCAGACTAACGCAATAAGGAGGGGAACATGATATCTATGGAACTGACGGAAGCTCGATACGAACCCATTGTGTGATCCCTGCCGAGGCCGCCAGGCAAAGGGCGCGGCTCGAACCCGTCAGGACCTCGACGCGCTCGTGTCTGTCGCCCAGGCGTGGCTGCCAATGACGTGGATTTCCGGTTCGGTTCGGTCGGCGGCCTCCCTTCTCCCCCTGGATGAACCGCGGGTCGAAGAACGGCTCCCTCGGCCAGGTGTTCGAATCCCTCCCAAACGAACGCCTCCGGGTGGAGGCGGTTTTGATGGGCAATCCCATCGGGTAGGTTCATTCCGCTGGGACTAGGGAAAAAAATCCAGGCCGCCGGGCGTGGGAATGTCTTGCGGTAGCGGGCCCTCCGAGATGCACCTAAGTTGTCGCGGAGGCGCGAAACGTCGAGACATGTATGCGTTTCCTTAGCAAGGCATTGCTACGTCCGAAGGCCGCCCATTGCTCCGTCGGTTGGGTCGCCGGCAGACGAATTGGCTCTTGGTGCTGAACCGGGCATATGTGGGCAAGAGCCACGCCCGCTGGGGCGCCGGAGGGGAGGATTCGAGCCGGTGTTCCTCCGAACAAAACTCGTCTCACCCTTGGGAATAGGCCCACGCGATGGCCACGCGACGGAACGCAGTTGAACGCCTGTTCCAGCGACTGACGGGGATCCGCCGCATCCTTTCTCGCATTGCCAAGCGCGTCGTGATCTTCCTCGGCTCGCTCAGGTTCGCTCTCATCTTCCACAGGTTGCGCTCGTGCGAGTACCCCCCTTGTGTCCGGCTCACCGTCTTCGTACTGGGGGAGGCAGTCCGACCAACCCTGATGTAGAGGTAAAGTGAACGCATAGGATCGACTTTTGTATCGTTTCGCGCCCCAACAGGCTTGATTCTCTTGACCACGCTTCCTTACGCCTGGAGCATAACCGGACGGGTCGTTCTGATCGGGGACTCTCTTGCGGAGGCAAGAACCGCATGAACGTCGTGGCTGCATTGTGGAGGATTTTTGTCATCGATCACTACGACTACCTCACACGTACGGGAGGACGGATATCAGACGTGCGTGGGTCTCATCACTGACATTAGGGTTCACCTATCATCGGCAGGCCGCGGAAACCTTGTTGGAATATTGCGGCAGACTCCGACGGGTATAGGGCAAAAAGGCCGTGAGGAAGAATGCATCGGCCTGACGAGCAGGAGCATCGGATAGATGATCTCTAATGCGAAGGGCCCACCCCCGTGCTTCTCCACCGAGGGCCTATTCGTCTGGGGCCAGCTTCGCCGAATGGGTCAATACATCGTCGAGTACCTGCACGTATCGGGCGATGCCCGATTCCGCGTCCCATCGGCTTGCTCTGGCTATCAGTAGATTCGAAGCGACGGGATTGTCCAGCGTCTCCAGGATTGCTGACGCCAGCGCCCGCCAATCACCCGACGTCACGAGAGGACCCCACTTGCCGCCTTCCAGTATCTCCCCAGGCCCATAGGGACAATCCGTGCTGACGACGGGAGTTCCGCAGGCCATGGCTTCCAGAAGTGCCATCGACAGCCCTTCCCAGGCGGACGAGAGTACGAAGACGTGAGCCTTTGCCATATAGGGGAACGCAGGACGGATGTCTCCCGGAAATTGAACGAACGGTGAGATTCCCAACTCCCGGGCTAGAAGCGTGAGCCTGCCCCTCTCGTCGCCTTCGCCTAGCACGACCAAGCGTGCCGGCCGGGATCGTACAACCTCGGCAAAAGCTCGCAGCAGCGTTGCGAGGTCTTTCTGCGGAGCCAGCCGGGCGACGGACAGGATAACCGGCCTAGTCGGATCGTTGAACCAAGGATGGGCCACCGGCCATGTGGACTGCTCGGCGATGTCGGGCGTGATCGCGGCATTCGGCACATACTGGACCAGATGGGACACATTCGGGAACGACCGTTTGAAATCCTCCGTCGCGCCGCGGGAGATAGTGATGATTGCGTCTGCGAACGGTAGAAAGTCTTGTAGCAGTCTCGAGTCCAGAGTCGGTGTTTCCCGGGAAAACGTGTTCGGATACCGAAACACCAACGAAAGTCTTCGTATGAAAAACGCCTTTGCAATCAACGCCGCCACACCAGGATAAGGACTGTTCACGAGAAGCACATCCGGCCGTTCGCGTTTCAGATATCGGAGCAGTTGCGGGAGAGCCGCAATGGAATCCTGGCGCTGAAAGTTGGTCAGGCGCACTCCCTTCGGCACCAGATGCAGGTCTGACCGGCTGGTGTACAGGACGAGCAAGTCGAGAGAGAATCCGCGTGCAACCAAGCCTTTCGCAACCGTCAACAAGCACGCGGCCCCGCCTCCCGCCCGGAGGGTATGCATGAACAGCGCGATCTTTCGCTGCTTGGCTTCCTCGTCTTGTATGCTCCGTCCGGTTCCGTGGTGCCTTTCAGGGCCGCTGTCAGACTTTGGACGGAGAGTCACGAATTCTATGAAGGAACGAATAGACAACGCTGCCACGAGCACGAGTCGAATCAGCTTACGCGTCCCCACTCGGCCATAATACCTGATTCGCGTCAAGGTCGTTGGCGCAGACATGCCTCCTACCTGACTCAGTCGTCCCGAGACTGCGACGGCAGTTACGAGCCGACACAGCCAATTTCCCGCGCCGCCAACCTCTTAGCTGTGTCCAGCCGAACGGCTCCGTTTGGATACCGTATCATACGCCGCCCCTGTCACCATCTCTAGTCCCGGTGCTGTGCGTAGATCGACAAGGCCGTCGCTCTGTACACCAGAACCGATCTAGCGTCGAGACGAGGAATCTTCGCATCAGAACGGGTAACATCGGCTCGCCCGTGGCGAGACGGTGTATGCCACGGAGCCGCCGCAGCGGGATATGCCGCGGCGTTCTCAGATGGCCCTCTTCCTCATAGCACAGACGTTGTCAAGGGGCGGAAACGGTACTCTCCTTCCCAGACGTGCTCTTCAAGGACGAACCGGCCAGTGGTGATGAAATTCCACACGACTTCCGCGGCTCGTCGGTAGTTCAAGTCGCCGTAGGTTCGGTTTGATCCCGCCAGATACTGGCCGGTCCTGATCGACGCGATGGTGTACTTCGGAAGCCGTACTACCGCCGCGCACGTTCCGGCGCTTCGCCAGGAACAGTCCTCGGTCCAATCGTATTGCCGGCGTCCGATCCATTTTCTCGTCCGGTGCAAGTTCTTCCGCTCGGCTGGAACCACGTGCAGGAAGAATCGCCGGTTGGCGCCATTCTGTACCGCCGCGACCTTCCGGACGTAGACCAACCTATCTCCGTCAAGGTAAACATCGTAGTCGCCGGAACGGATTATGGGTGCGGTGTTTCCGGTGATCTCGCCCAGACTGCGGTTGCCGCGCAATGAAAGACGATAGATCGTCCCTTCGGCTTCCGCGAATACCGTTTCAACGCCCGGCAGGCTCTCTATCGCCGAGCGCATCTTTTTCGAATACCTTTCCCGACTGAAAGGAAACCATACGATGTGTGTGGACGGAGTTATCGTCATTGCCCGCAGTTGCTCCGGAGTGCTCAATTGCGTTGTTCTGAGCCCCGTGAGAAATTCCAGCGGATTTTGCATATTGACGGTATGCACAGGGTCGTCCACCGGGCGTTCCTGAAGGTATCGTACAAGGGCGGAATTCCGCCAGTCCACGGACGTGAATGCATATCCTCGATTCAGATGAATAGCCGCGTCGGAGATGTATCGCATCGCGGGGAAATGCAGCCAGAGGAACATCGCGGCGATCAGGACAATCCCGACCGGACGATCTCGCCAGCCTCTTTGCTTCGTTTCGTCCGTGGAATCATCTACGGGCAAGGGGACAAGACATCCTTTCAGGAATCCATCCACCGTCACGGATACGATGAATACAAGCGGAATGTACAGGGGAGAAAGGTATCTTTTCCTCAATTGCACCTCCTTTAAGAACACATCCCGCGGGTCAAGCATCGTAGCCACGAGAATCAGAACAAAGTAGATCAACACAAACAACCAGAACAGTCCGGGCAGGTTCAATCGGACATGGCGCCTCGATCGCAGGAAGATGTATCCAACGCCGGTTATCCATACGAGCAGGCACACGGCGGGCAGCCAATCGGTAACATCCTGCATCCCGACCTGCAGATTTGACGAAGTTGGTAACACCCATCCAGAGATCTCTTTCAGTGCCTGGTACAGATGTTGTGCCAACAGCGGGTCTGATGCTGAGCTATAATCCTGGAAGCCGCGATGGTACCAGAAGAAT
The DNA here is from genome assembly GCA_965200125.1 of uncultured Binatia bacterium (SeqCode). Classification (GTDB taxonomy): domain Bacteria; phylum Desulfobacterota; class Binatia; order Bin18; family Bin18; genus Bin18. The sequence continues at coordinate 3,802,895 of OZ241332.1, forward strand.
GAGCCCGTCAGCCCCCAGTTTCTCAACAGGAACAAACAGCACGGCGCGAGGGCAATGAACGAGTACACTGCTATCTGTCGGAATTTCTCCGGAATGTCACGCCTTTGCTGCCACAGAAGCGGCAGCGCGACGGCGGGAACGATGGCAAATCCAGGATAACGGGTGAGGCAGGCCAGGGCAGAAAACAACGCCGCCCGAATCAGCGAAGCCGGCGTGTTACGAGCTAAGAAGGCCTCCGCCTGTATCAGAGCCAGCACTGTGAACAGAATGAACACCGGCTCGCTTAAGGCTTGCGACGACAGAGACGCAAGTGGGATCGACAGACAGATGGCAACCGTGGCCCAGGTCGCGATCAGAGGCGAATGGAGCCGGGTTCTCAGCCATATGCCCGAAAACAAGATCGTCAAGCCGAATGCGACTGCGTTCACGAAACCGGCAACATGGATCAGATCGATGCCGGAAATCCCGACGAACGCGAGTAGCAACGGAAAGAGCGGTGGCTGCATGCCGGACGTATGGACCAGCCAGAGGGGCCCCGCCAACATTCGTTGTGCGCGGATCAGGTATCCGGATCCATCAGCGCCAACATCTACGCCGTAATTGATTTCACGGAGCAGTATCAGGACCATTCCCACGAGGGCGATGGCCAGAACGTCCAACGGTAAAGACCGACGCCAGCGATGCGTCGGAGGGCTATCCCCAAGCAACTCCATGGGAGTCAACAGGTCGAAACGATGGGCTTGGCGTCTTTCCGCCACGGGACAGTACAACAGATGGTATCGCTATTGGGTAGCGATGCAAGAGTGATCTTCATTAAAACGATAGCCGAACGTTTCGATCATCCGTTCGCACCTCTTGGCAATGTGCGCTTTGGCATAGGCGTTGTAATAGGTCCGGTAGTCGTCGCCCGGGGGCCGGACTCTGCTCTTGGTGCGCGGCAGAGGGTGGCTCGGAAGGGACAACCGTCGGCACACTGCGTCGAAGTCTTGCTGCAAGGTCTCGAACCGCATGACGTAGTCCGCGTATGCGCGACCACCGCAGACATAGAACTGCGGAATCTCGGCGATGTGTCGGGCGAAGCAGCCCCGCCGCAAGGCGAACTCGACACTCTCCTTTCGTCGACGCGCCGCCAAATCGCGCCTCAGCCGCGCACACCAGAACAATTCGGGCACCGAGACTCGTAGCCGGTGCAACCGCCCGGTCCGCCACACTCGCCCTCGCTCCGGGCCGAGCACCAAACCCAACCTTCGAAACGTCCGCCCGGGGTGGTACAGCACGTCGCGCAAGCGCGTCCTCACCCACGCCCGAAGTTCCGGCAGAATGACAGCGAGATCGTGGTGGTACATGGACACGAACAGGTCCCACGGGTTTCGGACGATGGTGAACTTGAAGTACTCGTTCCACATCAGGGGGCCGACTTTCGCGCGTATGACGTCCGGCAGGGCGTGCTGTGCTACATAGCCGTAAACGCCCGACGCGTCCGCGTGCTGCACCGGCGGGGCGCGAAATTCCTCCATGTCCACGTCCGGGAGGAACGTCAGCCCCCCATCGGAGAGCACATCATCTTCGCCACACCACGGGGCCAGGGCGATCTGCACACTGGACCCGGCGACCTTACGGGGCTTGATGAAGATGAACTTGTGGCGGTGCGAGATGATGGTCATGGCGGCTCCGGGAACAAGACCTCCAGATACCGGTCCACTAGGCGGTCTGCGGAGAATGTCTGCGCCCGGCGCTGCAATCGGTCCCGGGACGGCGGGGCATCCAGGGTGGCACTGAGCGCGGCGGCGAGGGCGGTACTGTCTCCGACCGGCACGCGCCGCCCGTAGGCACCCCCGGCCAGAATCTCCGCCTGACCGCCGGGGCAGTCCGTACTCACCACCGGACAGCCCGCGGCCAGCGCTTCGACCACGACGCAGGGAATCCCTTCCCACGCCGACGACAAGGCGAAGACGGCGGCGCGGGCCATGTAGGCGAAGGGATTGTCGACGAATCCCGGCAGGGCCACATCGGTTACTATGCCCAGCGTTCGGACTATATTCTCCAAGTCGGCTCGCAGCGGCCCCTCGCCCAGGATGATCAACCGCACTGGTCGCTGTCGGCGGACGCGGGCGAACGCACGGAGCAGGGTGGGAAAGTCTTTTTGCTGCGTCAGGCGGCCTGCGCCGAGGATCACCGGCGGCGCGTCCGGGTGGAACCAGGCATGGTCCAACGCCGCCTTGGCCTGTTCGGACAGCCCTGCGGGGACCATCGAGTTGTAAATGGTTACGACCTCCCGGCGGGGAATACGAATGACGCGCGATAGGTCGTCGGCTACTCCATCGGAGCATGCCACCCTGATGTCCGCCTGCGGGTACGTCCGCCGAAGCGTCGGCACCAGCGGGCCCCAGCCGTGGTTCAGCACCTCCAATGACAAAGGGGTGTGCTCGGAAATCACGACCCGTGTCGACACATCGGCCAGCCGTGCCGCCCATATCGCCAGGAGGTTAGGCATCGTCATGGCGGACAGGAGGGCGTGTGGGCGGGCACGCCTCAGATACTGCGTCAACGCCTGGAGATAGAACAGGTTCGGAAGCGATGGGCGGGGACGCTGCACATATAATTCCAGCAGCGGGAGAAGAGAGCGGGGAGCGACTGCGAACAGGGAGGCGGGAAACAGCGGGCTGCGGCGCAACTCGACGACGGTAACGGCCTCCGGCACCTGCGCCAGAAACGGTCCGGTGGCCTTGCAGAGCACCAGATCGACCCGATACCCCAGGGCAGTCAGCGCCGCCGCCAAATTGAGCGTGACACGCTGAACCCCGCCTGTCGTCAAGTCGGGGATGTGCACCGCCAGCCTCGCACGGTGAGGGACTTGCCGCGGGCGTTCTCCACCAGGTCGGAAGTCGGTCATGGGAACCGCCGCAGCGAACGCAGGATCGGACGCACCGCACTGCGCCACAGACGTGTCCTTCGGAGGAGGTTCAACCCCCGCGTCTGTCTCAGTCGCTCGCCCATTAGGCGTCGCCTGCCGATCCAACGACCCGACTTGCGTCGTTGGTGGTATATGCTGCACGTCGCACACGGAATGCTGGTATCCGGGGGGGTGAGGGCCGTGCCCTTGCAGGAGCCGTCTGGCGTCCGCTAACTTCTCAGAATCGAGAATGCGTTCGAGCCCCTGCTCGAACGCATTGCCACCAAAATCCCCCCAGAAATTGAAGCAGCAGCCGAGCAGCTTACCATCCCAGTTGATCTGCGGTTTCATCCAGAGCTGCAAGCAGGTATCCTCCGCATAGATCTTGCCCTGCTCCTTGCCCCAGGAGTCTCGCGTCGGGGCGTGGCCGAGGGCCTTGCGCAGGGTTTCGAAATTGCGCAGTGGGGAAAAATCGTCGTCCCAAGTCAGTTTCGCTCCGAAGTGCACCCCCCGTTCCGCTGCCATACGTCGTGCTTTGTCGATTTCCTGCTCGTTATGACCCATGACGATAAACTGCCACCAGAGGATCGGGGTACTCTTCCCCAGCCGCTTTTTGTGCGCGTTGATGACGTCGATATTCGCCATGACCCGATCGAAATCCCCGTTCACGCGATACCTTCGATAGCTCTCCTGGCTGGCCCCGTCGATCGAACAGGTCACCCCCTGGACGTCGTACTTCACGATGGCTTCGAGCGCTTCGGCCGTACAGCGATTGAGATTAACGCCGTTCATGAGCGTAATCCGCACCCTGCGCTCGTAGGCGGTTCTCAGGATTTCGACGAGGGGCGGGATCGAGAAACACCTCACCACAGATGGACAGTTCGACTTCATCAATCCAGGGGTTGTCCGTTAGGATCTGCCGAAAATCACCGGGCGCCAGCAGGCCCGTGCCAATCGCAGGGGGGATGTGGCCGGTCGTCGTCGGACAGGCCGGGCAGCGTAGGTTGCACGCCGAGCTCGCTTCGATGCGCAGCCGACTCGGCTGGGTGTAGCGAAACATTCCAACCTCTCTCGCCGAATGGACGAGGCTCATTCCAGGGTCATCCCGTAGCATCTACGACAGAAATGCGGAATGTCGTCATTCGCTATCCTCCGTCGCAGATGCCGGTAAGCATTATTGTTCCAGATTCTTGAAAGCTCCTCCTCATATACATTCCCCATCTTTACCACACTCGAATCGGCGATTCTACAACAGGGGACAACGTCGACGGTTATGGTGATGTAGGGCTCGCTCCAAACCCACGGACCGAGACCATAGCCGGTCTGACGATCTCTGAGATGGTTTCTGCGGCGGGGCCGGCCCGCCCAATGATGGGAAGCAGATATCCGGCTCATTAAACGTTCTCGGTCGAGCCCATGTACGGGGAAGAATGGTGCCCTAAGCAAAGTGCTAGCCTAGGGCCAAGATACGGTCAGTATCTTCCATCCGAAATTGTTCCTCGCGAATGCGCCGGGGCTGTCTAACCGGCCTGTCGACTGTTGTCGAGCCACGCCTGGAACATCAGAATTATCCAAATACGTGCACTCCATGTTCCACCCGTCTCCAGAATCATCTTCCATTCCCGCCGGACAAGCTGCGGGTCGAAAAAGCCTTCCGCTTGCAGTCGTGACTCGTCCAGCAAGGCTTCTGCCCAATCCCGGAGCGGACCGAGTAGCCATGAAGTGAGCGGGGGAAGGAATCCTGTTTTCGGTCTTTCGAAGAGTGGTTTCGGTAGATATTGAGAAAGCACTTGCCGTAAGACCCACTTTTGTTGGCCATGCCTCAGCTTGACCGACATCGGCAACCGCCAGGCGAATTTCACCACCCGATGATCTAGAAAGGGCAGGCGTGTTTCGAGACTTACTCCCATCGCCGCACGGTCCACCTTGACCAGAATATCGTCTGGAAGAAAGCCCAGCATGTCGAGAGCCATCAATCGGTTCATGGGTTCGGTCGCAATGGGCCAACTTGCAGATTCGCTCACTAGGGCGGCCGGTTCGCAGCCCCCACGTCCGACGAGCGAAGGACTTGGCCAACGAGAGATTAAGCAGGAATGGACCTCTTCCAGCGTGCGGCAATCCATCAACCGCCTCAGCTTGCTCACCTTGGCTTTCGCCGGAAACCATCTATCCCCCAGCAATCGATCCGGTCCGAGAAAGCAGAGGTGTCCGATGGCAGACACACTGAGTCGGCGAAGAGTCGATGGGATCCGCGACAGGACATGCCAGAGCCGAACCGTCCTGAGGTATTGTGCGTAGCCGCCGAACAACTCGTCGCCGCCATCTCCGGACAGGGCGACAGTGACGCACGTCCGCCCTAGGGAGGCAACAAAGAAAGTCGGTATCTGCGAGGGATCGGCAAAAGGCTCATCGAAAAGGGTAGGTAAACGAGGAAGAAGGTCCAAGGCATCCCTCCCCGACACGTACATCTCAGTATGCTCTGTACCAAGATGATCGGCCACCGCCCTGGCGTACTCCGCCTCATTGTAACCGGGCTCATCGAAGCCTATCGTAAAGGTCCGTACCGGACGATCCGATTGCGCCTGCATCAACGCGACGATGATCGATGAATCGATTCCGCCGGAAAGGAACGCGCCAAGCGGCACGTCCGAGAACATCTGCTGGCCGACCGCCTTGAATAGTACGCCATGCAGCGTATCCACCGCGTCTTGGGGAGTGCCCTCGAACGGCCGCGCTCGACCTGTCGCAACCACCGTCTGCAGCGACCAGTACCGTTGCGGTTCCGGGATCTCGCCGATGCGCTCCTGCAGACCGCCGGCGGGAACCTCGACGTACGTGCCTGCTGGCAGCTTCCGTACCCCTTCGTAAATCGACCAGGGGGACGGAATGTAACCGTTCCGCAGAAGCAAATGGATCGCGTCCCTATCAATATCTCCCCCGAATGCAGGATGCGCCGCGAGTGCCTTGATCTCGGACCCGAACAGGAAGACGCCGTTTTGCCATCCGTAATAAAGCGGCTTTTCGCCCAGCCGGTCGCGGACAAGATAGAGTGTGCGGTCCGCTCGGTCCCAAAGTGCAAATGCGAACATGCCGATCGCGGCTTGCAACGCCTTCTCCAATCCCCAGCAGTCGATGGCGGCCAACAGTATTTCCGTATCGGAATGCCCCCTCCAAGAACAAGTTTTCGGCCACTGGATTTCGAGTCGGTGCCTGAGATCCCGGTAATTGTAGATTTCGCCATTGAAAACGATGACATGACGTCCGGACATGGACTGCATCGGCTGGCGACCTGCCGGAGACGGGTCGATAACGGCCAAGCGGCGATGTGCCAGGGCAATCCCGAGGTTGCTGTCGAGCCAAACCCCGCCGTCATCGGGGCCTCGATGCGCCACCGTGTCCGCCATCCTTCGGATAATTGCCGCCGCTTCTTCGGGAGGGAAACGCCTACCGTCAAGAAAACCGGCTATGCCGCACATGCTGTACCTCTAACGGACCTCTTCATCGCCCGCAATCTCCGCGGTCCGGACTTCTCCGATCGATGATGACGAGGAACGCGGGTCGGGCGGACCTCTACAACTGTTCTGGGCCGAGGCACAGATATCTCGGCTTGGACCTGATCCCTATGCAGGAGGCAGCCATTTGCCTTTCGCCGGGCCCGCCTTCGGGTTCCGCTCCAGATCGTCAAAATCTGAACATCAGCGATGCCCGCCACAACATTATTTCTGCGGACGTTCCGCTTCGGTCCGCTGGCTCTCGGCCGGGCTGGAACACCGGTGGCCGTACGCCCACCGAATGTAGGCGGTCGTCAGTTCCATGCCGCGCTCGAGGCTGAACACCGGCTCGTAACCGAGCAGGCGCCGGGCCTTGGCGATCCGTACCGAGCACTGCGAGGCGAACAGGTCGCGGTCGGCATCGCTCGGTAGGATTTCCTGTACGCCGTAGCGCCTTCCGAAGTCTCTCGCAGCGCGCCACCGCCGCGCGATCTTCACCCCCGGGCGCATGAGGGACTTGATCGCACGCAGACTTCCGAGCGCCAGACGCTTGAGCGACCCAAGCAGCGACAACAGGCGAGGGCGCCGTACTGCATAACGTTGCAGCACTTTAATCAGCCCCTGGGGGCTCGTCATCTCGCGCACCTTGATTTCCTTGCGTGAGCGCAAGCGGATGCCGTCCGTGCGCCCCACCACCCGCGCATAATAGCCGTAGAATTCGGACCAGGTCGTGGGTTCGGCACCGGAGATGAGAAACGTTTCCCCGACCGCTTCATCGCGCACGGCAGCAAGGATGAGTGCACGAACGACGTCATCGACATAGACTGGGTTGCAGATACCATCGTCGGGTGCGGGCAACACTACCGGGCCTCTCAGGAGCATCTTGACCTGACGCTCGGTCCAATCACCACCGAACGGCCCGTACACGTGTGTCGGCTGGAGCACGGTCGCCCGGAGACCGTCCTCGCAGATCATCCGCCTCACCTCTCGTTGGCATGGGACGTTGGGGTCCCCGGGTCGTCCGATAATCCGGTGCGTTTCGTCCAGAGGTCCATCGGGCCACGGCCAATAGACCGACACCGAGCTCGTGAACACCAGACGGCGGACGGCGTGTTTCAGACAGGCCGCGCCGAGCAGACGTATGCCTTGGACGTTGACCTGAGGCGAGGTGGAGTCGACCGCCAGATGGAACACCGTGTCGCACCCCGCAACGAGCGCGTTTACTGAGTCGGCCGTGCCCTCTTGGCCCATTTCGAATGCCCTTAGTTGGACTGCCTTCGGGGCGAAGCGGGCCAGCCGCGCGGCGTTCCGAAACCCGCGCACCGCTACCCGGACAGCCACCCTCTCCTCCACCAGCCTTTCGACCAGCCGCCCACCAATGAAACCGGTACCGCCGGTGACCAGCACGGTTTTCCCGCTCAGGCGCTCTATATCCGGATCCGAATTCAGGCTCCGCAATGGTTGAATATCCGCTTTTTTTCCATCTGAAACCGCCGTCCCAAAGCGAAATCTCGCCTGCAATAGCTCCGCAGAACCTTTCGGATCAGCGACACCGTCCTTCTCCACCCCGGGAGCGCGCCACGGCGTCGTCAGGGGCTTACGATTCATGTAGCAACGCTCGATGAGTTCCACGACCGGCACCGCCGATGCCCCGGACGCCAATGCGGGGCGTCCGGAGTGTATCGCCTGGAGCCAGTCGTTCAGTTCCCGTTTTCCTGGCAGATTTGGATCCCATATTTCACGGTTCCACATCGTGGTCCCGCGGCAACCGTCGAGCTTGAAGCGGCGCAACGCCGCGGGCTCGACGCGAAGCAGCGTGTTGCGATGCGGAGACGTGCTGCGATGCCCAGCTGCTTCGATCCGTCCCCGACTCCCAACGATGATGACAGTGTTGGGAAGCGTGCGAATGCGGCTCAACTCGACGGTTCCCGTCGTGCCGCAGGCGAACGTCAGATCAAGTCGTGCATCAGCCTCCACGCCGCCTAGCAAGTCGTCGCGGTACGCTACATCGTCCACCGGGCCGAGCCACCAGAGCAGTGTGTCGAGCACGTGAGGACCGGCGTCCATCAGCACGCCTCCACCGGAGAGCGTCGGGTCCCAATAGTCGGGGGAGTTCCACCCAGCGCCCTTGATGCCGGCGTCCTGTCGAAGGGAGTGATAGTTCACTCCTTCGCGGATTTCGACACGCTCTATGTTGCCCAACATATCGGCGTCTATGACCGTCTTGATCCAGCGGTTGACAAACATGAACCGGCAGATGTGGCCGACCGCCAGGCATGCGCCTGTCCTGGCCGCGGTCTCGACCATCTCCCTGGCGTCCGCTACACTGGTCGTGAAGGGCTTCTCCACGAGGAGGTGAACGCCCGCATCAAGCAATGGCAGGCCGATCCGCGCATGCAAGCTGGGGGGAGCGGCGATGATCGCCGCCTCGATCTGGCTCATGGCGAGACCCGAAACGTCCTCAACCACCCGGGACACTTTCCATCGCCGGGCCAGCCTTTCTGCCCGTCCGATGCACGGGTCTATCAACACCTCCGGCCGCCATCCAAGACGACCGAGTGCCGGCAAGTGGACATAGGCCGCGGCCGCGCCGCAGCCGATGACGGCCAGCCTCGGAAAGCCGCCGGTCTTGCGGTCCGTGACAGTTACCCCTACATTGTCCAAGTGAACCCCCTTTCAATCTGTAAGGGGGTTATAGAAGCGGGACTCGAAGGTAGCGATCATGCGGCGGGCCGCCCGTCTCGGCGAGAAAGGCTCTGGAAGAGGCGATGTCATAGGTCCGATAGTTGTAGCCCTGGGGCCGGACTACGCTCTTGGCGCACGGCGGAGTGTGTCGCCGCCCGGCACAAGCCGTTCGTGCGCCCCCGCCGGAATCTCCGCCGGGCGAACGCCTCGAGGTCAGCCTGCGCGGCCCCTCGCCTAGAATAACCAGCCGCACTCGACGACGTGATGGATCTGCCACGCGAGTCTTGCGAAAATGACAATCGCGTACTGAACCAGTCTCCCGACGTGGTCGTCTATTCAACAAGCCGAGCGGGCGGCCTACCGTGTCGCCTCTATATGATTTCAAGCCCTCCCCCGTTTCCAAGGCCACGATGTGACTATAACATCTATCTGCTGATTCGTCAGCAACTCGGCGTTGGGGTGTCACGCAATCGTCTCCTCTTGTGACCCTCCGAAATGTCCACGACGTTCGACGGCTGGACCGGTGAGAGCCAACGATCTGACGTCCAAGGTCGATGACCGCTTCGGGTATCGTGGCTGAAGAAAAAATCGGGATCGGGCATCCCCACCACTAGCTTGGTAACATCTTCGTCATGCCCTCGTACGTGGTGACAATTATCGATGCAGGACATTCGCCGGTCCAGCACGTCATCGAGACCGTCGCGAAGATTCTGGCGGACCGAGGGTACGATCTTGTAGTACGAATGGAGCTGCGTACGTGTGAAGATGATCGGATGGCGCGGCTCCGGAACGCACTCGGTGGAGACCCACCGGGTGCGCATCGTTCCCCCCTGTTCTGCCCTCGACGAATTCCCTGACGCGACATTCCACGTCATGCTTCCCGCCAGCGTCAAGGTTTTTCAGGACTTCGTGCATACTCTGCGCACCAAGCTCGGAGATGCGGTAACCGCGGAGTCATTCCTTCCCGATGGAGCGAAAATATTGATCGCCCGGGGGTGGGCGCTCCTTCGTGTGCGCCGCTCTGAAGCCGACGGCGTGCGCTTCGGCAAGGTACGTCGGATACCGGCGTCGACGCTGAAGCTCAGAGCCGTTGATCCGGCGAGGAACGCGATCAGAATCACATCGACACAGGCTGTTCATCGGCCTGGGACGTGGCCGCAACTGCTTGATGGGGTACTGGACATCCGTAACGCCGGAGAGGCGTGGTCGTTTCTCAGGTGGACGGTCCGCCTGATTCGATGGGGAGTGATGAACAAGCGGCTGGGAGCGATGTTACATCTGCGGCGCTTGCTATGGGCGTCTTTCTCGTGTGGGGTGGGCCGCCCGCGATCAATGTGCAAAGGGTCGAACCGAACGGACAGTGAGACTCGGTTAGCCATTCGGCGAGCGGCGCTACGAAATACGGCGAAAGTCTTCAACCCATGCCTCTGGAATCCGATCGGATGGGTACGCGACGTCGGGAACGAGGTGGCTGCGCTGGGGCCATTGGGGCTGTTGCCGCCCGGCGTCGAAGCGCACCGTGTCATATCGCCGGACGACGTGCTCCGGTTGCGTTGTGCACATCACGCGGAGGATATACAGGCGTTCCACCCCGACGTTGTCTCGCGGGCCCGCGCACTTATCCGCCTAGTCGCCGCCGGCGTGGTCGTACATCTGGCGGAGGGCCATCAAGAGTCGCCCTTGACGGAGAAGCCTGCAAGGCGCACCCATCACGAGAACGGATCATCGACAGTGGGACCGTTAGAGGAGCCCCTTACTGGGAATCGGCTCAGAGCCTTGGTCGGTGCCGACCTCTATCGATTGATGACTGCCGACGTAAGTGGCATCGATATCTGGGAGCGCGAGTTACTCAGCGTCCGGATGCGGCGCACGGTGCTCCGAGACCATTTGCTGCGTGACGGCTGGAGCCCTCCCCCAGTTTCAATCCTGTTTGCAACCAAGCGTCCCCGGTTCCTTTCCTGGATCCTCGACGCGGTAGCGAGACAAACCTATCCTAATCTGGAGCTAGTGCTAGCTCTGCACGGCGGCCCCTTTGTTGACGTCAGGGCCAATGCTACCAAATTGCAGCATCCTGTAAAGATCGTGCAAGTGCCCGCGCGCGAGCCGCTCGGTACTGTACTCAACGCCGCCGTCGCAGCGGCAAGCGGAACCCTCCTGGCAAAGATGGATGACGATGACCTGTATGATGGTGACCACATCTGGGACTTGGTACTCGCCCACACATACTCCGGTGCACCGTTGGTAGGCAAATGGAGTGAGTTCGTCTACCTGGCGGCGTCGGATCAGACGGTTCATCGCAGCAGGGGGTGCAACGAGGACTATCAGGGGAACCTAACCGGAGGCGCCATGCTCATCTCTCGTAGCGGTCTCGACCGGGTAGGTGGCTGGCGGAGGACACCGCGGGGCGTTGACTCAGCCCTAATTGAAGAGTTCGTCCATGCCCGCCAGCGTATTTACCGAACCCATGGCCTCGGCTATATGGTAATTCGGCACGGCAATCGACATACTTATAAGGTGCCCGATCTCCAGTTTCTCGTAGAGGCAGATCGCATTTGTCGCGGGTGGAAACCGGAGACGGCCGGCATCGAGGAACCGACCTGGCCACCTCCGGATCTGAGCGCAACGCGATGACAAATCAATGCGAACATGGCGAGCGGGGTCCAGAACCGACCCGTGTTCAATATAACGACTGGCGTCAGGTTGAGGTGCCGGTCCGAAAGGCGTTTACTCCCACACTGCCCGTCAGTGTAATCATCCCGTCCTACCAAACGCCGCCCGAGATGCTGGCGAGGACCCTGTCGGCACTTGAAAATCAGACTTATCCGCGTGATTTGTTCGAGGTGGTCATTGTCGATGACGGGTCGGAACCTCCATTGGAACGACCCGGAGTGACCCCGATGGCTGTCAAGGTCGTGCGTCAGGAGCGCCGTGGATTCGGGCTTGCCCGTGCGCGGAACACCGGTGCGCGAGCGGCCGCAGGCGGTATCCTCCTCTTTCTCGACAGCGACACGTTGGCGGAGGCAGACTGGGTCGAGATGCATGCTCGCTGGCACCATGCCGTCTCCGACGCTCTGACTGTAGGATTCCGCCATTATGTAGCAATGGATGGCGTCGACGCGGAAATGATCGGGTCCCGGACAGGGACTCTCACAGAACTGTTTTCTGGTCGGCAGACGGACCCGCCCTGGATAGAAGCTCATTTGGCGAGAACTCGTGATTTGACGTCGAAGGCCGACGATATATTCAGGGTGGTAGGAGGGGGAAACTTCGGGATTGGCAAGCGCTTTTACCGGGGAATAGGCGGGAGCGACGAGTCGTTCACGCGGTGGGGCATGGAGGATGTCGAGCTCGGCTACCGAGCATATACCCGTGGCGGGCTGCTGGTACCGATCCGGGAGGCCCTCACGTGGCACCAGGGCCGCTGGGCAGAGGACAGAGACATCAAGAATCGGTCTCTTCACATCCAACGGCAGAAAGCGGCGCACCTCATCGCCCATCGCCAGTTCCGTAGCGGCCGGCCCGGTCGCATTTTTACCGTGCCCCAGTATGTGGTAACCGTCGTCGATGCTGGACACCTCCCAGTTCATCAGGTCATCGGAACCGTCATGAATATTCTCGACGACCGGGTGCACGATCTTGTGATAAGGATCGAAACGCAACCGGATGACGACAACAAACGACTGGTACGGCTCCAAGAGGAGTTCGGTCCCGACCAGCGGGTGCGCGTCGGCCCTCCTACCTCTGCCCTTGACGAGTTTCCTACGGCCTCGTTCCATGTCCGACTATCTGCAGGCGTCTCAACCAAGAACTTGATACATCGTTTGCGCGTCAAACTAGGCGATGCCGTCGCCGTAGTGTCGGCCCTTCCCGACGGCTCCACGGTGTCGATCGCCCGAACGTGGGCACTTCATCGGGCGCAACGCACAGGGGGCTGCGTCGCAGACTTCGGTGAAGTGCGAACGTCGTCTGCCTGGAGATTGCAGATCAAGGTGTCCAGGCCAGGTCATGAATCGGATCGCGTCGATACGGACGGTGGACGACCCAGTGAATGGGACAAATTGCGCGACTGGATACAGGATGTCCACAGCGTAAAAGATGCGTGGTCGTTACTGAGGGGGGGGGCTATTGCGGTGCGCCAACGGATGTCCGACAGGCGATGTGCAACAGATCGGTATGTGAGAAGGCGGGGAAGGGACATTTGAACGGAGTGCACATCATTTCCTGTATCCAGACCCAGACGCACACCGGAAGAGGTTGTAGACCGGTGTCGCAGGTGCTCCCCATGTTACCGGAAGAAGACGTTCTGAGGGGGATGCCCCGATGACTTCATTGACGTTTCCAAAAATCAGCGGCGCGAGATCGGCGCGCGCTACCGCTTACGTGTGTGCGGAACAGCATTTGACGTCTTCCGGTCCACCGTATTCTTTCGCCACATAAGACTTGTTGCAAGGGGGTGGACTGAGGAAAGAGGATGTTGCCGAAGCCGAAGAAATGCCCATGGTTTCGAGGCTGTGATTGTGGGAGTTGATATACGGTCGCTGCGTAAGAGCACGTTCCGAACAACACCGACAGGCCTAAGGATGTATTTTCTGACGAGGAAGTGCGTATGAACGAAGCGGGGGGAGGGGGGGGAATATAGCACCGGGTCCACGTTCGCCTGCCTTGTATAGAGATGCAGGCTGTCATCACAATGGGCGTGGGTTCGAGATGTTGTCCCGGCTTTGTTACAAATCGTCTCAATCAAAGGTCTCCGGACGCGACAAAGATTCAAAGGCAGCGGTTGGCGGGGGTGGGGGGTAGGCTGACAACATGACTGAAGCGTGGGGACAAGGGCTCAAGGCGTTCTCGCGAAAAAGCCCCTTACCGTCCATCTTCCTCTTGCTGCTCGGGCTGGTCGTCGTGTTCGTTTTCGACGACGGCCGGGGACATATCTCTCGGATGTTGGACGGTTGGGGCGGAGACCATAAGCTGGCTGTAGGAAGAAACCATCTTACGGTCGCCGCAAACCTGTCCGCCGAGCACTCTTTTCTGGGCTTCTATGCTCGAACGGTGAATGCTAACGGCGACCTCACATACAAACCGTATAATCGTTTCCCCTTACTGGGGCACGTACTTATCAAGCTGGTCATACTTCCCTTTCCTGACGACCTGCCGGCACAGGTCTATGCCGCCCAGATGCTGATGTTGGCCTTCTTCATCGGTGCGGCGGTTCTGGCTTACCTGGCGCTGAACCTGATGACATCCTGCCGCTGGGTCGCGTTGGCAGCGACACTGCTGGCATTCTCTTCCTTCCCTGTTTTGTACTATGGCGACATGGTGGCCACGGAAGGGATGATAGACCTGTTCGGGATGATGCTGGTGTTTCACGGCATGGTGACCTTCCGAGTTCGGAGCGGGAGACCAAGCGAATGTCTCTCCGACATGCAGGCTTGGCCTGCCATGCAACCAAAACCCCCGGACCGCTTCGTGCAGCTGTTGGTGAAGACCTGCACGGCATTGCTCCTAGGCTGGTACGTCTATGCGCTTCTGTTGCCGTTCGTAGCCCTGAGTCTATATGCCGCACTCCGGAACCAGGCGTGGGAGGTCATTCGCCGGGCACTGACGCTCGTCGTCGTCGCTGTGCTGTTCGGTTTGGCCGTGCTGACCTTCAATTTCGCCAGAGAGTACCTCGCGTTCAGCGGCGAGAAGACGCTGACGGAATTGCCGTCGGTTCGGTCTATGCTGATACGGATCGGCATATCGCAGCTCTTCGACCTACCACTCTGGAGCTTTGACAGGCCGAGCTGGAGCTACTTGCTGGCACAGCAGTTCTCACGTGCCGGCTTGGCGTCGCTGCCTTATGTCCTCACCTGCCAATTCGATATCCTCATTATAGACCGAGGCATACGTAACCTTTGGAGTCTGGTGCTATGGGCGTCGCTGGGCGTCGCCGTGACGACGCTCACCGTCCGTCTAGTCTGTTTGCGTTCCACACGTCATCGTGTGCCGCTGATGTCGCTCGTGTCGTCAGGCTTTTGCTGGGCGTTATGTTTGCGATCCGGCACTTACAGTCATGAATTCTATGGGCTGTTCCATATTGGTATCCCGTTGGTCCTCTTTGCTCTGGCGCTGAGGCGTCTGCGTAAAGCGTTCGGTGGCCGGCTCGTTCAAAGCGTGGTGGTCACCGCCCTACCGGCGTTCGCCCTTTCGAGTTTTCTCGTAGCTCAGTTCAATCACGATTCCAAGGATGCCAAAAACGAAGCAGACTTGTCGGCCGATCTCCGCGCCATCCGTAACCTAACAACGGGAAAAACGATCTATGTTCCAGTGGCGACAGTCGACCAGAACCGTTGGTACGACTCTAGGGTGTGGTATCTAAACGGCCGGGTTCTCGTGGAAGCGGACAACAAGAAATTTGCCGACTTCGTCGTCGCTCCACGTATTGGGGACATCTCATCGATCACCCCCGACAACCAATGGCTTTTTCTGTACCGCCCAGCGGCGTACGATGCGGCCGTTGCTGCTGCCCGGCTCCCATACGAGCAGTACCCACAAGACCATGATCCCATTATCGCAACCAACTACTATGACGTCTACTTCACTGGCAATGAACTCCTGTACGTTGACCAGAAGGGATGCGAGATCAATAGGAAGAAAAAATTTTTCGTACACGTAATCCCCCTCGATGCGAAGGATCTTCCCCGGTCCCGAAGACGCTACGGCTATGACAGTTTGAACTTCTTTGGAGACGTATCCTGGCAAAAGAACGGCAAATGCTACCAAGTGCGAGGGCTGCCGAAATACGAAATCGCCAAAATCAGTACCGGCCAGTTTCTGCAGTCGGAAATGCGCCTGGCTAGTCCACGTATTTGGAGCGGCAGCTTCTCGCCGTCGTCAGGTCAATCCCGGAAAGGATCTTTTTGTTGCAGATATCCTGTTCGAAAGCATTAATCGTGTAAAGCGCGGAGGATATCAAGATTCGGACGAGAGAGATGGACGGTAAGGGGGTGGAAATGTGGGAGAGTGAAGGCAGGGTTAGCAGGTGCAATGGGGGTATGGAGGCGGCGGAGTAATGAAGCCATTGCGTGCAGCCTGCGATGGAAAGCAAGTGGTGTCGACTGATGGTTTCAGCTTCTCGACTTAGGTCGAAACTTCAGCCACCGAATGATTGAAATGTTCCCCCCATCTCTTGTTTGTAGGGGCCGGATCGGGGCATTCGACGCTTCATGCCGTGCGTCTAACAGAGACGACCGCTAGGACGGCTCCGCTAGAGCGATACGAGCTCGGCGTGGGCGGACCCGGCTCGCATCATGTGGTGCCGGACACCTACAGCCAGCACGACACCTGGGTCGGGCGGAGTGGTTCTACCCTGTGCGAGAGTCACCGCCAGTAAGCCCTACCAAGGTAGTTCCAACATCTTGCACGGTCGCAGCGCAGTGCAGAACAAGACATCCAGCAGGCGGTGCGCAAGAATAAGGGCAGAGTACGTACGAGGAAGACGTTCAGAAAGGGGATAGACGATGCTGGACGTTCTCATCAAGGGTGGAACCGTGGTTACGCCGCACACGGCCGAGGTCATGGACGTGGGTATCGTTGGCGAGCGGATCGTCGCGGTCGGACAACCCGGCACGCTGCACGCCGAGGCCGGCCGCGAGATCGACGCGCAAGGCAAAATCGTGCTGCCGGGAGGCATCGAGCCACACGCGCACATCGGGATTCCGGTGCCGCCGGACTGGACCGGGCAGCCCGACGTGATGACCCAGCCGCCCGAGGCGGCCAGCCGTGCCGCGGCGTTCGGCGGCGTGACCACCATCATCGATTTCGCGGGCGACCTGTCGCGCAAAGCGCTACGGGGAGAACGCCGCCGTCCGCTCTTGGACGTGCTGGAGCGTCGGCGGGCCGTCTTCCGCGACCACTGTTACACGGACTACGCGTTTCACTACATTCTGGCGGGGACGTGCGGACATCAGGCGGTCGGTGAAATCGCCGAGGCACTACAGGAGGGGGCCGGGAGCTTCAAGGTGTTCACCACGATGGAGGTGCGCATTCCGACCGGCCATCTGTGGGAGGTCTTCGGCGAGGTCGCCAAACACGGCGGCATCATGGCCGTGCACGCCGAAGAAGACGAGGTCGTGCGCTACATGCTCGAAAAACTGAAACGCGAGGGCCGCGACCAGCCCCACAACATCCATCTCGCGCACAACAATCTGTCCGAGGACCTGGCGTTCCGCAACGTCATCCGTTTGGCCGAGCATACCGGCGCCGGGGTGTATTTCGTGCATACCACGGCCAAGGAAGGCGTGGCCGCGATTGCCGACGCGCGGCAGCGTGGACTGCCGGTGTACGGCGAAGCCCTGCACCACTATCTGCATTTTACATGCGAAGATTATGCCCGGCCCGAAGGTATGGCCGTGCACACCTATCCGGCGCTCAAATTCGCCGACGACCGCGACGCGCTGATCGACGGATTGTTGGACGGTCGTTTATGTACGACGGCGACCGACGAGTACACGACCTATAAAGGACCGAAACTGTTCAGCGATCGCATCGAGTCGATCTGCGGCGGACACAACGGCGTGGAGACACGGATTCCGGTCGCCTTCACCAAATGCGTGGTCGAGCGGGGCATGCCGTTGCCGCGCTTCGCCGACGTCGTTGCGACGAACGCGGCCAGGATTTTAGGGCTCTACCCGCAAAAAGGCGTCATCCAGCCGGGCAGCGATGCCGACCTCGTCCTGCTCGACCCGGGGCTGACCAAGACGCTGGGGCTGGGCGACCTGCACGCCGACTCGGACTACAGCATCTGGGAAGGGTACACCTGCCGAGGCTACCCGACGCTGACGATGCTGCGCGGCAAGGTCATCGTCGAGAACGGCAAGCTGCTCGGGCATTCGACCGACGGCCGCTGGCTGGCGCGTCACGTCGCTGGCGACGTCACCAGCCGCCCCGCGGTTTAGGTTCACGAAACCTTGGAGAGTCCAGAAGTGTCTATCGAATCGGGGGTCGGTGGGGAGCCTGCGCAGCGTTCTCGCAGACTCCCATACGAACCAACCTGCCTGACCGAGAAACGGACTCAGAAGAACTTGATGACGCTGCGGGCCACGCCGCCACCGTCCTTCAGTAGGTCGTAGGCTTCGTTGACGCCTTCGAGCGGGAACGTCTTGGAGACCAGTTCGTCGATCTTGATCTTCTTGTCCATGTACATGTCGACCAGCCGCGGCATGTCCACGCGCGGGCGGGTCGAACCGTAGTACGAGCCCTGAATCCGCTTCTCCATCAGACAGAAGATGTTGGGGTTGAGGGAAATGCGCGCGCCCTCGGGCGACACGCCGACTACGGTGCAGACGCCCCCGCGGCCGGTCATCTTGAATGCCAACTCGATGGTCTTGGCCGTGCTGATGACCTCGAACGCGTAATCGGCCCCGCGGCCGGCGGTGAGTTCCATGACTGCCTTGAAAGCGTCGTCCTGCCCGGGGTTGACGGTATGCGTGGCGCCGAACGTCTGGGCGAACTCCAGCTTGGAGTCCAATAGATCGACCGCGATGATCTGCCGCGCCCCGGCCAGCGCGCAGCCCTGAATGACGTTCAGCCCCACGCCGCCGCAACCGATCACCACGCAGGACGAACCCGGCTGGACGTTGGCCGTGTTCACCGCGGCGCCGACGCCGGTCATGGTGCCGCAACCGACGAAGCAGGCGCGGTCGAGCGGCACGTCCTCGCGGATTTTGATCGCGCAACTCTCATGGACGATCGCCTCCTCGGCGAACGACGCAGTGTAGGCGAAGTGGAAGATGTCCTCGTTCTTCTTGCGAAGGCGTGTCGTTCCGTCCAGGAGCGTTCCCATGGCACGCGGCCGGGTTTCGCACAGATGGGGCTGGCCCAGAGTGCAGTAGTGGCAGGTGCCGCAGACCGGATTGAACGACAGCACCACGTGGTCGCCCTCCTCGACCGAAGTGACGCCCGCGCCGACCTCCGCCACGACGCCGGCGCCCTCGTGGCCCAACACGATCGGCAGCGGCATGCGCATGTCGCCGGTCATGACGTGCAGGTCGCTGTGGCAGGCGCCGTTGGCGGCCACTTTGACCTTGACCTCCCCGGCTTTGGGCGAGTCGATGTCCAGATCCTCGATCACGAGGGGCGTATTCGGCTCGTACAAGACAGCGGCTTTCATGGACGTGATCCCTCCTGTTCGTATGGCTGCATCCGACGATCCGTGCCGGAGCCGCGCGGATGATAGACGGCTTGCGGACGGGTGTCCAGAAAGCGGCTGGGGCGGGACCGTCAAGGTGCCGCCGTTGCGAAAAGGAACCGGCTCAGGCAGATACAGGAGGCCATTGTTTACAACCTTATTCACCCGAAAAGGAGACACGACTATGATGTCGCTGGTGGCCAAGCTGACGGTCCAGGAAGGCAAGGAGCAGGATTTCATCGACGCCATGAAAGACGTGGTGCCGGCCGTGCGCGAGGAGCCGGGCAACAACGCCTACATCATGAACCGGTCGAAAGAGAACCCGCGCCTGTTCGTGTTCTACGAAGAATACACAGACCAGGCGGCGTTCGACGCACACCGCAAGCATCTCGGCGAACTCGGCGTGGACCTGCGTGCGATTCTCGACGGCGCGCCGGTACTCGAATTCTACGAAAAAATCTACTAACGTCGCATCCTGTATGGACACGCACGAGCGGCTGGCCCAAGACGAGACGGTCGCGATCGGGTCCGACCGGGGCTTCGGCATCGTCTTCGCCGTCGTCTTTACGGCCATCGGCCTGTTCCCGCTGATCCGCGGTGAACCGCCCCGCGGTTGGTCACTCGCCGTTGCCGGGGCGTTTCTGGCGGTCACGCTCGTCAAGCCGGCATGGCTGGCGCCGCTCAACACGCTCTGGTTCCGATTCGGTCTGCTCCTGCAGCGCGTGATCCACCCGATCGTCCTGGCGGTGATCTACTTCGCCGTGGTGACGCCGACGGGGCTCATCATGCGCGCCCTGGGCAAGGACCCGCTGCGTCTGCGGTTCGACCCGGATGCCACGACTTACTGGATTCCCCGCGACCCGCCGGGGCCGGAACCGGAATCGATGAAGAACCAGTTTTGAGTTATCGAGGAGGCAGAAATGGCTTTTCTCCGCGAATTCTGGGCTTTTCTCCGCGTCCGCAAGAAATACTGGCTGCTGCCGGTCATCGTCATGATGCTCGTGCTGGGCGGGCTGATCGCGCTGACCCAGACCAGCGCGGTCGCGCCGATGATCTACACCATCTTCTGAGCCGTGCGCATTCTCGGCCTTTCGGCGTTCTATCACGACAGCGCCGCGGTGCTCGTCGAGGAAGGACGGATCGTCGCCGCGGCGCAGGAAGAACGCTTTACGCGCAAGAAACACGACGCCGGCTATCCGCACCACGCCGTCGCCTATTGCCTTGACGAGGCCGGCGTCATGATCGACGACGTCGACCGGGTCGCTTTCTACGACAAGCCGTTCCTCAAGTTCGAGCGGCTACTCGAAACCTACGTCGCGTTCGCGCCGCGCGGCTTCCGTTCGTTCCGCATGGCCATCCCGGTCTGGATCAAGGAGAAACTGTTCCAGAAGGATCTGCTGCGCCGGAAGTTGCGGACCCTTGCCCCGGAGGTGGATTGGGACGCCAAACTGCTGTTCGCCGAGCACCATCAGTCGCACGCGGCGAGCGCGTTCTATCCTTCGCCCTTCCGCGATGCGGTCGTCCTGACCATGGATGGGGTCGGCGAGTGGGCCACCACGTCGGTCGCGATCGGCCACGGCAACGATCTGGAGATGACGCGGGAAATCCACTTCCCGCATTCCTTGGGGCTGCTCTATTCGGCCTTTACGTATTACACCGGCTTCAAGGTGAACTCCGGCGAGTACAAGATCATGGGTTTGGCGCCGTACGGCGAGCCTAAATACGTCCGCCCCATTCTCGACAACCTGATCGATCTGAAGGCGGATGGCTCGTTCCGCCTCGCCCTCGACTATTTCGATTATTGCACCGGCCTGACGATGACCAACGGCCGGTTCGATGCCCTGTTCGGCGGCCCGGCGCGCACACCGGATGAACCGCTGACGCAACGGCACATGGACTTGGCCGCCTCGATACAGGCGGTCATCGAGGACGTCGTGCTGCGGTTGACCCGCTCGCTGCGCCAGGAGACCGGCACTCCGTACTTGTGTCTCGCGGGCGGCGTGGCGCTCAATTGCGTCGCCAACGGCAAGGTACTGCGCGACGACCGGTTCGACGACCTCTGGATTCAACCCGCGGCGGGCGATGCCGGCGGTGCGCTGGGCGCGGCGCTGGCAGCGAGTCACCGTCTATTCGGCGAGCCGCGCCTCTCTATTTCGTCTCCTTGTATGAGAGAAGATACCCCCCCTCGTCAGTCCCGTACAAGCGAAAATCTATCCGTGTCTTCTGTAACGTGTGGAACAACAGACGCCATGAACGGCGCCTTGCTCGGTCCTGCATTCGACTCGGACGAGATTCGCGCCGCGCTCGATGCGGCCGGGGCGCACTACGAGACGCTTACCGACGACGTGCTGATCGAGACCACGGCGGACGCCCTGGCCGCGGGCAAGGCGGTGGGTTGGTTCCAGGGCCGGATGGAGTTCGGCCCGCGGGCCCTGGGCAATCGGTCGATTCTGGCGGATGCTCGTTCGCCCATCATGCAGAAGACGCTCAACCTCAAGGTCAAACACCGCGAGTCCTTCCGTCCGTTCGCGCCGAGCGTCCTGCGCAGTGACGTTGCGGCCTGGTTCGATCTCGACCGCGACAGCCCGTATATGCTGCTCGTAGCAGACGTGAAGCCGGCGCGGCGCAAGTCGGCAACCGAGAAGCAGAAGATGTTATTCGGCATCGATCTGTTGAACGTGCCGCGCTCGGATATCCCCGCGGTGACCCACGTGGACTATTCTGCCCGCGTCCAGACCGTCCACCGTGAGACGAACCCCCGCTACCACGCGCTTCTGCAAGCCTTCAAAGCTAGAACGAGGAGCCCCGTCATCGTGAACACCAGCTTCAACGTGCGTGGCGAACCCATCGTCTGCACGCCTGCGGACGCCTTCCGCTGCTTCATGGGCACCGACATCGACTGCCTCGCCGTCGGCAATTATTTCCTGCGGAAGGAAGATCAGGATCCGGCGCTCAGGCGTGATTATGTGGATTCATTCGATCTGGATTGACGAGTAACGGTCATGAAGACGGAACGATGGGCGAGAACGACTAGTCACGACTGTTGGAAAATGAGGTGTACATCTAATGGTGAATACTAAAACGCAAGCCCCCCCCCCCCCCCCCCCCCCCCCCCCCGCAGACATCGAGTGTTGCGCTTGGTCGGCTGGAACATCATTGGTATCGTGTTTGTGTTGATCCTGGGAGAAATCGGGCTGCGGTTGGCTGGTAGAGAGTTCGCGATGTATCCGACGCAGATTCAATTCGGGTGGCCGACTCCTGTTCGCCTCCCCGCTCTATTCACCGTTGATCGTCAGCTGCTCTGGGTACCCAAGAGATATGATGCCTTGGTCGCGGCTTGGAAAGGCCGGCAGCCTATGATCGTTTTCATGGGCGACTCATGTACGCAATATGGGGAATATCCTGAGTTCCTGGCGTCGATTATGAGGGGGCACAGTGCCGAGAGGGAATTTACTTCTGTGACAGTCGGCGTCGGAGGATGGAGTTCTTATCAGGGTTTGCGGCAACTCGAACGGGATGTTGTACCGATGAGACCACGGGCCGTGACTATCTACTACGGCTGGAACGACCATTGGATAAATTACGGTCTCGAAGACAAGATAATTGGGGAAATTTATCGGAAGCACCCTCCCCTGCTTTTGGAGTTGTCTTCTAGGATACGAATGGCGAATTTAGTCAACCATATCATCTTTACGTTCAGATACCCGATTGCTAGACAACACAATAGAGATTCGGTGAGAGTTTCGCTTTTCGACTTTTCTGCCAACCTTCGCCAAATGGTCCATATTGCTCAAGACAATGATATTATTCCTATCCTGCTCACTGCCCCATCGTCTCACAGAAAGGGGAAAGAGCCGCGCCGCTTGACCGAGCGGTGGTTGAACGATCTCTCCGATTTGATCCCGTTGCATCAGCAGTACGTCCAAGCCGTTCGAGACATTGCTGCTCAACACCAAGCGCCTCTTATAGATCTCTACGCTGCGTTTAATCGGCTACCCCAGCAAGATCTAGACAGGAGCTTCTACAGAGATGGCATCCACTTGAGTGAGGAAGGAAATAAGATACTCGCTGAGATGATATACACCTATCTTGTCCAGACAGGTTTACTCGGTCGCATAATAGAGTTCAACTGAAGGAGAAGACCTAGTATGATGAGCTAGAATGGGTAGCATCTCGTTGGGAATTCTGGCGTCTGACAAGATGAAAAGGAATGGCGTCCGGGGAGACGTTTCTGATGTGTGATGTGTAAGGTGCCCAAGAGCCACGAAGCCATTCGCCTAATGCTCTCTCGAATCGTATAAACATGACTCGAGAATACCGTCTGATCCTGGGCATCTTGATCGCGCTGTCGATCGTGGCTTGGGTCGTGACCGTGCGGCAGATGGGCGGCATGGGATTCGGCTGGGTGACAGGAAACATGACGATGGGGCGGCCGTTCTCGGTGACGAACTTGGCGGCGTACGTCGGGATGTGGGGCGTGATGATGGTCGCCATGATGTTTCCCGCGGTCGCGCCCGTGGCCGGGCTGTTCGCGGGGCTGACACGGCAAAGAACCGGACGGCGTCGGAAAATCGCGCCGGTGTGGGTCTTCGTGTCGGGATACGCGGTGTTGTGGACGCTGACCGGGGGCGTGGGGTACGCTGCGGATTTGGGAGTACAGCGTCTGCCCGGCCGCTTTCCCGTGTTGCAAACTCACGCCGCGCAGATCGGCGGCGGGCTGCTGATCACGGCCGGCGCGTACCAATTGACGCCGCTCAAGAACCGCTGCCTGGACCACTGCCGCTCCCCGTTCGGATTTCTGATGGCGTCCTGGCGTGACGGGTACGCCGGCGCCTTTCGGATGGGACTGAGGCACGGAGGGTACTGCCTGGCCTGCTGTTGGAGCCTGATGATGGTCATGTTCGTCATGGGCAGCATGAATCTGGTATGGATGGGGCTGCTGGCCATCGTGATCTTTCTCGAGAAGAGTCTGCCGTCCGGGGTCCGCTTCGGCCGCAGCGTCGGTGTCGGGCTGATCGCGTTGGGTGGGGCGCGTGCCGTGGGTTTACTGGATTGAAAGCCGGGGAAGCGGATACTCTCGGCCGCGGAGAAATCGGCAAACGGATGCTACTGACCATCGACCCTAGCGTCGAACGACACGTACGATTGGCCCCGGCGACCGTCACCGCGGAGGACATCCGCGACTTCGCCCAAGCGTTGGGCGATCTCAATCCGCTGTATCTTGACCGACGAGCGGCGTGCGCCGCGGGGTATCCCGACGTCATCGCGCCGCCCATGTTCTGCATGCGACTACGTGGCGGCAAGATGCTGCCCGAAGTGCCGCTGCCACCGGGACTGATGAGTCTGCACGCCGGCCAGGAGATCGAGTTCCACGGCGAGATCGTGGCGGGCCGGACGTACAGGTTGTCCGCCCGCGTGGCCGATGTGTACGAAAAGACCGGACGCAGCGGCCCCATGAACATCATCGTCCGCGAGACGCGCATTACCGATGCCAACGGGCGCGCCGTCGTGAGCATCCGCGAGCGGCAGATCGTGCGCTCCGCGGGGACGCAACTCTAGGGACGGCTCATCCCGCTCTCCGTTACGGATTAGAGAGGACAAACGCTGGTGGCAGGCCGGGCGCGTTTACGCTATCCGGGTAGAAGTCTCAGCATTCCGAGCTGGGCATGTCCTTCGACAAGCATGTACGAAAAGAAGGAGGCGTCACATGGCATTGAACTCGGCAACCGTCGGTACCGTGGGTGAACGTTTCGAGCACGTAGTCGATGCGCGGTGGGTGATGTCCTATGCCGCGGGCCTCGCCGATCATCTTCCGTGCTACCTGGATACGAACCGCCCCGACGCCATGCAGGCGCACCCGCTGTTCCCGGTGTGCCTGGAGTGGCCGGTGATGGTCGCCATGCGCGATGCGGCACTGCAACGCGACGAAGCGCTACGTGGCGTACATGCCACCCACGATTTGGTGATTCACCGCCCCATCCGCCCGGACGACGTGCTGACTACACAGGGCACCGTCGTCGGCGTGGAACGGCGCGCACCCGGGGCTTACCAAGTCGTGCGCTACGATACGTGCGACGCTCACGGGGAGTCGGTCTGTTCGACGTGGTACGGCACACTGTTTCGTGGGGTTGATGTCGTCGGCGACGACCGACCGGCGCACGATATGCCCCCCACGGCAGCGCCGATCGACGCCGCGCAGGAGGCCGTCTCCATGCGTGCCGAAATTCCGGTGTCGATCTCGACCGGCGCGGCCCACGTGTACACCGAGTGTGCGCGTATCTGGAATCCGATTCACACCGATCCCGCGATAGCCGAAAAATTCGGCCTGCCCGGCCTGATTCTGCACGGGACGGCCACGCTCGCCCACGCCATTTCTCGAGTGGTGGCGGCCGAGGCCGCGGGGCAGCCTGCGCGCGTCAAACGGGTGGCCGGCCGCTTCGGTGCGATGGTCTTCATGCCGTCCGAGGTGAAGGTCCGCATTCTGGCGCGTGCATCGGACGGACAGGGCGATTCGGTCCGCTTCGAAGTGTTGACCCCGGACGGCAAGCCCGCGGTACGGGACGGTCTGGTCACGTTGTCGGAATGAGCGGGCAGGCCGGTTCCCCGGTGAACGCACGGACGAACGGAGGCGGACGATGCAACGCGGGCTGATCTTCCCCGGCGGCGGCATGGCGCAGCGCGACATGCTGGCCGTTGCCCGGCAAGCCGAGGCGGCCGGTTTCGATTCCCTGTACGTGACGGAAGCGTGGCGGAGCGCCTTCGTCCCGCTGACCGCGCTGGCGCTGGCGACCGAGCGCGTCCGCATCGGGTCCTACGTGCTGAACGCCTATGGCCGCAGCCCGTTCATCGCCGGCATGAGCGCCGTGGACCTCGACGAACTGTCCGGCGGCCGCCTGCTGCTGGGCGTGGGCAGCGGCAACCGCCACATCAACGCCGACTGGCAAGGCGTTCCGCACGAGCAGCCCTACCGCAAGATGACCGAGTACGTGGAAAACCTGAAACAGATCCTTGCCACGCCTGCGGGCGGACGTGTGTCTTATACCGGCGAGATTCACCGCATGGACTGGACGCCCGCGGTCACGCCCGTGCGCAAGAGCGTCCCCATCTACCTGTCCGCCATCTTCCCGCGCATGGTCCGCGTGGCGGGCCGCGTCGCGGACGGCCTGGCGCTCGGCGCCGTCTTGTCCGCGGCCTATGCGAGGGACGTGATCCAGCCCGCGGCGCGTACGGCCGCGGAAGCGGCGGGCCGTGACCCGGCGGCGCTCGGCTTTCTCATGGGGGCGTTCGTGTCGGTGCACGACGACCGCGAGGTTGCGCGCCGTGCCGCACGCGAGGCGATCTGCCGGCTGTTCGCGCCGTTGCCGCACCCGTATTACGATTATCTGCTCCGCGAACAGGGCTTTGCCGCGGCCGCGGATGCCGCCCAGCGGTACATGCCTGAAGGCAAACTCCGCCGCGCCGCGGAGGCCATGACCGACGAGGTCGTCGATACGGTCACGATTGCCGGCACGCCCGAAGAGTGCAGGCGCCGTTTGGCCGACTACGAGGGGATCGTGGACGAGGTGATCTTCGTCAACGTGTCCTCGCTGGACGGTGAAAACAGCGACCCGCTCTCGGCGTTTCGCGGGGTGCTGCAATTGGCCGAGCGGCGCGCCGCGGACGCCGCCTGAATACGCAGTGCCCCTTTAATTCTCGTTGCTTATCGGAATCATCCCAATAATAGACCGCCTTCCGAACGCGCCGGCCAGAGAACGGACGAAGCTTTTTACACAATGCATCGCTTGCTCGTACTAGGGGGACCGGTGGGGCGCTACGGTCCGGCATTCGTGTTGCTGTTGGTGCTAGGTGCGACGTTCCTGTCCGGCCCGGACCGGCGCTTCTTCTACGTGACCGAGCTCTCAGCGGGATCTCCGCGATTGTCTACTCTGGTCAAGAGACATCATGGTCATGATTTCATCACAATGAACCACATGAAGGTAGCCACCAATCTCGCTCTCGAGCATAACTTTCTAGGTTTCTATCAGCAGATGCTGACAGAGGATGGAGAGCGTATCTATAATCCGTACAACCGTTTTCCAGTGGGCGGACATATCCTGATCAAGCTCGTCACCCTGCCGTTCTCCGACGACTTGGCAGCCGCATTACGTGCCGCCCGACTGCTGATGTGGGCGTTCTTCGCTGGCACAATGATGCTGGCGTATCTTTCCCTGAGCCGGCTGACCGCCAGCCGCCGGGCCGCGCTCGGGGCCACCCTGCTGGCCTTCGCCTCCTCCCCGGTCCTGTCCTACCGCGACATGGTAGCGACCGAGGGGATCATAGACCTGTTCGGGATGCTGCTCGTGTTCCACGGCATCGTGGTGTTCTCGGCCCCCCCCCGGTCGGAGGACGGGCAGGGCCGGGTTTCGGCCAGTTGCTGGCGAAAACCTGTGGGGCGTTGCTGCTGGGGTGGCACGTTTACGCGTTGTTGCTGCCGTTCGTGATGCTGGGGCTGGCGAGCGCGTTCTTCCGCGGATGGGAAGGACGGGTCGATTGGGCATCTGTCCGCCGCCATCTGATACTTGGCGCCGTCGCCCTGGTATTTGGGGTAACGATATTGGGGGCTAACTTCGCCAGAGAGTATTTCGCGTTGGGCGGCGAGACGTCTCTGACCGACCTGCCATCCATGCGTTCCATGCTGCGGCGCACCGGCATCGCCGAATTCGTCTCCGGCGGGGAGTGGACCTGGGGTTGGACCGTCCCCGCGCTGGAGGAGCAGTTTCGCCGCGTCGGCGCGGCGTCGGTGCCCGCGCTGCTGCACATGTCCCTTCCCGGGAGGCTCTTCTCGGCCGTGCTAGGCGTGGCGGTGTCCTTGTCCATAGCCTTACTTGTTTGCCTGCGGTCCACGCCCTACCGCCTCCACTGGGCGGCACTCGCGCTGTCCGGTTTCTGTTGGGCGCTGCTTGTGTCCGATGCGGTTCGCAACCATTTTTTCTTTGGCATGTTCTACCTCGGCGTCCCGCTGGTGTTCTTCTCACTGGCTTCGTTGCGCCTGAAAGCGTGCGCGAGCCGCGTTGACGATCCGAAACCCTCGCTCGTGCATGGATCGAGAAGGCGGCGGGCATGGGCCGCCCGCCTAGCCACAGGTTGGGTAGCGGTGGCGTTGATGGTCTTCGCGATTTCCGGTTGGAGCGTAGAGCAGGACAAAGCGGAAGGCCAGGATGTGGAGATGGCAAGGGCTCTGGCAGCCGATATGCACGCCATCCGCCCCTTAGTGAAGAACAAGGTGGTCTCCGTCCTTGGCCACTGGTTTCCCTGGAATATCTGGGAACACCGACTGAGATACTTTCTGACTGGCAACGGCACCTTCTTGGGGAATGTAGAGTTCGCAGATTTTGTCGTCGCGCCTCGGCTTGAAGGTATTGATTCCCTGACGCCCGAGAACCAACATGTATTTCTCTATCGCCCCGCGGCCGTGGATGCAGTCCGTCTGTCCTATGAACGTCTTGCGCAAACGCAGCGGCCCATCATAGAGTCCACCCAGGATGCCTACCACATAAGGAACGCTCTGCTGTACATTGGCGAAGGCGCGGAATGTACGAACCCCAATCCTTCCCGGCTTTTCCTGCATATATACCCATCCAATATGGATAACCTGCTCTCCTCCGGCAGGCGGTATGGATTCGTAAAGAGGTCCTTCGAGAAGGATCGGGGCTGGCAGCGGGACGGGAAATGTTACGTCTTGGCTTCGCTGCCGACTTATGAGATCACCAAAATCGTTATCGGGCAAGTCGGTCAGGGTCCTTTCGATTCGTCTTCCCGCCTCCTGTGGGAAGCTTCCTATTCGCTGCCGCTAGCGGATGGGGAGAACCGGTCGCAGGAGCCCTTTGCCTCGCCGATCGAGTTGAGGCGGTTTACGTAGGCAGCCGAAACATGGCTCACCCTCGCGCGCAACGGCGCTGCACCGTGTTACGAGACGGCCTGAACGTCCAGCCGGCCCTGTTCGGCAACGCCGGGTCCGTGCCGCATTCTCCGAACGGCGGGCCGGTCCGTGCCCGCACCGCATTGCATCGGCGGTTCGCAGGTCGGATGCAGGTCAGCCCGGCGCTCACCCGTAAACTCGTCTCGTACCAGGGCAACAAGGCGGCGGTCGGGTTCCGCTGGATGAAATACAAGGAAGGGTTTTCTACGGCGCTCGTCCGGCAACTCGTCGAACTCGGCAACGGGACGCAGGTGCTCGACCCGTTTTCGGGCGCGGGTACGACGGTGCTGACGGCTATGAGTATGGGTGCGCAGGGAACCGGCATCGAGATGCTACCCGTGGGGAACGTGGCGGCCCAGGCTATTGCGCACGCTGCCAACGGGCTGTCGGTCCGCGCGTTTCGTGAGGCTGCGCGCGCCTTGCTGGACGCGGTTGCTCGCCGGAAGTACGACGCCGACTATGCGCTCGCCCACGTCCCGATCACGCACGGTGCCTTCCCGCCCCGCACCGACCGCGAGATTGCGAAGGCCCGCAAGTACATCGCCCGGATGGACGACGCCGGCTTGGCGACGATGTTGACCCTCGCCTGTCTCAGCGTGTTGGAAGACGTCAGTTACACGCGCAAGGATGGGCAGTTCCTGCGCTGGGACCCACGTTCCGGCCGCGACGTGTCCACGAAGCTGGACAAAGGGCGCCTGCCGTCCTTTTCCGCGGCGTTGAGGGGCCGGCTCGAGCAGATGGCGGAGGACTGCGCTCGCCTGAAAAAGGAGGCGGCCGGCCCGGTCCCGACCTTCATCACGGGGTCGAGTCTGACCGAGTTGCGGAAGCTGCCCGCGGGCCGGTTCGATTGTGTCGTCACGTCGCCCCCGTATGCGAATCGCTACGACTACACCCGGACGTACGCGCTCGAACTCGTGTATCTGGGCTACACCGAAGCGCAGATCAAGGCACTCCGCCAATCGCTGTTGTCCGCCACGGTGGAGAACCGCCCGAAACGCGCGCTGCTCCGCGACGCCTATCGGGAGGCGCCCGACTTGGTGCAGACTTTTCGCATGGTGGACGAACAGGCCGCGTTACAGGAGGTCCTCGGCGTTCTGCGCGACCGCGCCGCGGAACTGAGCAACCGGAACGTCATTCCGCTTCTGGAGAATTATTGTATGGAAATGGCGGTCGTGATCCGCGAATTGGGGCGCGTGGTCAGGCCGGGCGGCCACGTCTTTATGGTCAACGACAACGTGCGCTATCACGGCGAGGAAGCGCCGGTCGATCTGATCCTGTCCGACTTTGCCGAACAGTCCGGCGTCCGTTGTGCCGCGATCTGGACGTTGCAGCGGGGCAAGGGCAACTCCAGCCAGCAGATGGGAAGATTCGGGCGCCGCGAGATCAGGAAGTGCGTCTATCACTGGGTCAAAACCGATGGATGAAGCGAAACAAAGTAACGCCCGGGCACGGGCTTTGATTTTGTCGAAAGCTCTCAAGCGCCGAGACGACGTTCGGATTCGTACGATAGTCGAGGACTTTGTCGGAGAGCTCGACTATCTTGGACAGGGGTTGGAAGAACTCGCTATCTCCAGCGAGGCATGGACCTGCGTCCTCGGGTTGGACGTCGAACCTAAAATGGTGTTGCCCACCCGGATTTACTCCAACGACACTTGGTGTGGTGACGCATGCCATGCGAGCCGAATTGAATGAAATGAAAATCATTGACTTCGATCTTTACGATGTAGTGCATACCAAGGCGGGGTGGAACAAATTCGTGGAAGAGTTGTTCCATCACAAACTCCGGCTGATCCCCGGCAAGGGGAAATAGTGACACCCTCTCCGCCACGCCTCCTGTCCCCTCTCCCCTCGCGGGAGAGGGTTAGGGAGAGGGGGGTCCCCTGTAACAGAGAGCGTCGACCGAAGCGGGCGGGGCATGGATTCCTGCTTCCGCAGGAATGACGAATCGAACGGGGTCGAAACGGTCCCCGGATCGTCTTGTGTGTAATTTCCAGATGAAAACTTGGAGGAGTAGAACGTTTACCCGCAGTGCTACGCGCCGTCGTTTTTCTTGTCGAGGCCGTCGAAGACCTGCTTGGCGATGCGCAGGCCGTTCACCCCGACCGGCCAGCCGCCGTAGTGCGCCAAGTGGATCATGATCTCGTTGATCTTCTCGCGGCTGATGCCGATGTTCAGCGCCCCACGGATGTGCGTCTTGAGTTCCGGGTCGCGGCCCAGCACGGTCAGCGCGGCCATCGTAATCATCGAACGTTCCTGAATGGCGAGACCGTCGCGGCCCCAGATGTCGCCGAACAGGTTTTCGACCGTGATGTTCAGGAAGTCGTCGTGCATCATGCCCGGACGGGGTTCGGCCCCGAAGAGTTCCTTCATCTTGGCCGCGCCTTTTCGATACCGTTCAGAATCCGCCATGTGTGCCTCCTTGTGTGATGTCGGATGTGAACGGGTTCTCGTATCAGACGGGGCGCGGGGGAGTCAAAACGAGGTTATGGCGGGGCATGTGTCGGTTTTGAATGGTGACGTGTGTGTCGGACCCTCTCCCTAGCCCTCTCCCGGAGGGAGAGGGGACAAAGATGAAGGGAGGAGATGGAAAGGAAGGACTCTGCTCTCCCGTGACGGGAAGATCGTATTTGAGTCTCGGGGGAAAGTTTGGTATCCGCCCCGGAGAAAAGAGCGAGGAGCGTATGAAGAGTGGACCGTTGCAGGGAACCCGTGTCATCGAGTGCGGCCACATGGTCGCCGCGGCGTACGCGGGCAAGCTGATGGCCGATCTGGGCGCCGATGTCATCAAGGTCGAAGAGCCGGGCGGAGACGTCGCGCGCCAGCGCGGACCCTATCCCGGCGGGACGCCGCATCCCGAAAAGAGCGGGCTGTTTCTATATCTCAACACCAACAAGCGCGGGGTGACGCTCGACCTGGAAACGCCCGAGGGCCAAGCCCTGCTGTATCGACTGGTCGAAAACGCGGACGCGCTGGTGCACAACCACCATCCGACGCGGCTGGCCGCGCTCGGCCTGGAGTACGACGCGCTGGTGCGCGTCAATCCGCGGCTGGTCGTGACGGCCATCTCGCCGTTCGGGCAGACCGGGCCGCACCGTGCGTACACCGCGCACGACCTGACCATGTGGACCGCGGGCGGCATCGTCTTTCTGGGCGGGGCCGGCGGCCGGCCCGACCTGCCGCCGCTCAAGGCCGCGGGCCAGCAGGCCGGCTTCCAGGCCGGGGTCAACGCCGGCTTGGCGTGTCTGGGCGCGCTGTTCAGCCGCCTGTCCAGCGGCCGCGGGCAACTCATCGACATTTCGGTTCAGGAATGTCTGGTCGCGATCATGGAGAACAACTACGTGGCGTGGCCGTACGATGGGAGCACGCCATCGCGGCTCGGGTTCCGGCTGATTCCGCAAGACGTGTTGCAGTGCCGCGACGGCTATATCTACGTGCTGGCCGTGGAAGAGCATCAGTGGCAGGGCGCGGTCGAGCTGATGGGCAGCCCGGACTGGGCGCAGACCGAGTTGTTCCAGGATTTCGTGGCGCGGTCGGTCAACTGGGACGCACTCAAGTCGCTGGTCGAGGACTGGCTGCAGGACAAGTCTGTGCACGAGGTCTATCACGGCGCACAACGGCGGCGGGTGCCGTTCGCGCCCGTGTCCACGATGGGCGACCTGCTCAAGTCCGAGCATCTGAATGCGCGCGGGTTCTTCGCGCACATCACCCATCCCGAAGCGGGCACGCTGCCGTACGCGGGCACGCCGTACAAGTTCTCCGCGTCGCCGGAGCCGCTGCTGGGTCCGGCGCCGTGTCTGGGCCAGCATAATCGGGACGTGTACGGCGACCTGCTGGGGCTGGCGTCCGAGGAAATCGCCGACCTGCAGAAGGCGCACGTCATCTGAATACCGAGGCCACAATATGAACACGCGACTTCCCCTCGAAGGCGTCCGCGTCGCGGACTTCACCTGGGTGTGGGCCGGCCCGTTCTGCACGCTGCAACTCGCCCACTTGGGCGCCGAGGTGATTCGGGTCGAGTCCGCCAACCGGCTGTGCGTCACGCGCCGCATCCCGCCGTTCGCGGACGGCGAGGCCGGCGAGAATCGCTGCGGCTATTTCAACCAGTACAATCAGGGCAAGTATTCGATTTGTCTGGATCTGAAACAGCCGGCCGGCCTGGACGTCGCCAAAAAGCTGGTTGCGGCGAGCGACGTGGTCGCCGACAATTTCGCCGCGGGCGTAATGGACAAACTCGGGCTGGGCTACGACAGCCTGAAGGCGATCAAGCCCGACATCATCACGATTTCGCTGTCCGGCTATGGCGCGACCGGCCCGGAGAGCGCGTACGTGTCGTACGGCCCGGCACAGGTGCCGATGAGCGGCTTGGCCTCGCTGACCGGGTTCCCGGACTCGCGGCCGATGAGCGTGGGCTTTTCGTACGGCGACCCGAACGGCGGCTTGCACGGCGCGTTCGCGGTCGTTGCGGCGCTCATGCACCGGGCGCGCACCGGCGAGGGGCAGCGCATCGACCTGTCGCAATGGGAAACCTCGGTCGCGCTGGTCGGCGAGGGGCTGATGGCGCAGGCCATGAACGGCAGCCCGCCGCCGCGCATGGCCAACCGCGATCCGCACATGGCCCCGCACGGCCTGTTCCGCTGCGCGGGCGACGACCGCTGGGTCAGCATCGTCGTGGTGTCCGACGCCGAATGGCGGCAGTTGTGCGACGTCATGGAGCGGCCCGACCTGGGCAGCGAGGTGCGGTTCGCCACGCTGGACGCCCGCAAACGTCACGAGGACGATCTCGATGCCGTGGTCGGCGCGTGGACCGAACACCTGTCCGCGGAAGCGGTGACCGACAAACTCCAAGCGGTCGGGATCGCCGCGTTTCCCGCGGTGACGAACCGCGAGTTGGCCGAAGACGCGCACATGCGCGAGCGCGGCTTCTTTGCCGAACGCGAACACCCCGAAGTCGGCGTCCGGCAACACGCCGGCGTGCCGTGGAAGTTTTCGGAGACGCCCTGCGCGGTGCAGCGGCCGGCACCGTGTATCGGCCAGCATACGGAGGACGTGCTGCAGCGCGTGCTGGGGTATGCCGAGGAGGAAGTCGAGCGGTTGCGGGCGGACGGGGTGCTGACGTGAGGGGAGAGGAATTGTGGATTGCGGATTGTGGATTTTCGATTGGGGATCGGGTGCCGACGCGACGGTATAACCTTAGCGTGACGATGCCGGCGGGGTATGGCTGCTCTCTTTCGACGGTCGGGACTGGCGGCTTTCCTGACGCTGTTGCTGGTGGCCGGGCCGGTCGCGCCGGTCGGAGCACAGATGGGTGGGGTCGTCATGGAGATCTACGGGATGGTCGAGGTCGTTCCGGGTGGTCGGGTAGTGGGGCTCGACGTGGGTGGCGAGACGATCCGCTTCCGGGTGGACGACGTGCAGACGCGCGACCGCTTCTTTTCCATGCTGCGGTTTCTGTCCGACACGCGGAGCCGCACGCCCGGCCTGTCCATCAAGGGGCCGGCGCGCTACGTGGACATGCTCCGCACCGAAGAGCCGGGCAAGCGCGTGCTGCGATTGACCGGCCTGTATTACGAGACCGCGCGCAATTTCGTGGTGAGCCGCATCCGGCCGGTTCGCTCGGGGGGTGAGGATCGGCGGCACCCATAGCAGCAGCGGCCGACCTGCACGGGACGAGAGGAGACGTTGGAATGCCGGAAAAAACGAAAGCCATCGTGGTGGGCGTCGGCGCCGAGGTCGGGGTCGGCGGCGCCGTGTGTCATCGCTTGGCACGCGAGGGGCTGCACGTGTTCGTAGCCGGGCGCACGCAGGCCAAGCTCGACACCGTGGCCGCGGGTATTCGCGCCCGCGGCGGCGCGGCGACCGCGGCGGTGACCGACACCACGCGCGAGGCGGACGTGGTGCGCCTGTTCGAGACCGCGGAGGGCGAGGGCGGCGGCGCGCTCGATCTGGTCGTGTACAACGCTGGCAACAATTTCCCGAAGCCGCTGCTGGAAACCGAAGCCGAGTTCTTCGAGATGGTCTGGCGGGTGGGGTGTCTGGGCGGCTTCCTGGTCGGGCGCGAAGCCGGCCGGCGTATGATCCCGCGCGGCCGCGGCACGCTCATCTTCACCGGCGCAACGGCCTCGATCAAAGGCCGCCCGCCGTTCGGGTCGTTCGCCTCGGCCAAGGCCGCGCTGCGCTCGCTGGCGCAGACCATGGCGCGCGACTGGGGGCCGCAAGGGATTCACGTCGCCCACGTCATCATCGACGGCGGCATCAACGGCGACGTGCTCAATACGCGCTACCCGCAGTTCAAGGAACAGCGCGGCGAGGACGGCCTGCTCGGCGTGGACGCCATCGCCGACACCTATTGGCATCTCTATACCCAGCACAAGACGGCCTGGGCGCAGGAGATCGATCTGCGGCCTTACAAGGAAACCTTCTGACCGCCGGGCTCGGTCCGGCGAACGACTTTGTTTCAGGACACGAAGAAAGTCGCTTCCCAATCCCCTCTCCCCTGGTGGGAGAGGGTTAGAGCCTGCCCCGGGCCTGATCCGGGGGAGATGGGGAAGGTGAGAGGCACTCCATCAATCCAATACTCTGCCGGGGTTGGGACCGTCTCCGCCCGGATTCCTGTTTTCACAGGAACGACGAAGGGGGAGCGTACCAACCGGGCAAATTCAAATCGAAACCAACGCGAACGAAGGGGGACGTATGGATTTCGGGTTACTCCTGCCGTTTCGGAATCCGAAGCAGTGGCAGGTGCCGTTTCCGCAACTGTACGAAGCGCACATCGATCAGGCGGTGCTGGCCGAGGACCTCGGCTACGATCACGTCTGGACGACCGAGCACCATTTCGCCGAGGACGCCTGGTCGCCGTCGCTGCTGCCCATCCTGTCGGCGATGGCCATGCGCACCAGCCGCATCCGGCTCGGCACCTACATCATCATTCTGCCGCTGCATCATCCGGTGCGCGTGGCCGAAGACGCGGCCACGGTCGATATCCTGTCCAACGGCCGGCTCGACCTCGGGCTGGGGCAGGGCTATTGGCTGAGCGAATTCGCCAGCTTCGGCATTCCCCGCAAGGAACGCGCCGCGCGCCTCGAAGAAGAGACCGAGATCATCCGGCGCTGCTTTACCGAAGACAGCTTTTCGTTCGCCGGCCGCTACTACGATCTGCGCGAGGTCGTGCTGGCGCCCAAGCCGGTCCAACGGCCCCATCCGCCGATCTGGATCGCCGCCATGGCCGAAAAGTCCGTGGCGCGCGTAGCCCGGCTCGGCTATCACCTGGGCGGCAGCGGCGGGGTGGATCTGCAGCAGATGTACGACGCCGGGCTCGCCGAACACGGGCGCAGCACCGACGACTATCACGTTGCGCAATTGCGCGCGGTGTACGTGGCGGAAACGCGCGAACGGGCGTGGGACGACGTCGAACACCACCTGCACTACATGATGAGTTCCTATGACCGGCGCTTCAAGGAATCGGGCGACCTGCCGTGGAGCGATGCGGTCATGTCCACGCCGACCGTGCCGCCGCCCGGCGAACTGCGCCACGTCAAGGATCTGTCCTTCTTCCAGGCCCCGCTCATCGTCGGCACCCCGGACGACGCCGTTCGGGAGATCGAACGCTACCGCCGAGCGACGCGCGTGACCCACCTGGTCATGTGGATGCAGATGGCCGGCCTCGACCCGCACAAGGCGCGCGGCTCGATGGAACTGTTCGCCAAAGAGGTGATGCCGCACTTCCGCGGCTGACGCCGGTTACTTGAGTTCGGTTTCCACGAAGACGAACTCGCCGTCGTTGGCGTTGATTACGTCGTGTTCGACCCCGACGGTGCGAAAGTAGGGCACCCCGCACGTCAACTCGGCATACTGCTCGCCGTCCGGCGTCTCGAGGAGCAGCCGCCCGCTGGTCAGCGGCACGACCACGTAATCGTACTCGTGGCGGTGCCAGCCGGTCGCCGCACCCGGCGCGAACCGCCACTCGGTCACGCGTACGCGGTCGTTCTCGATCAGCACGGTCGCTTGGGCCTGCCGTTGCGCCATGTGCCCCTCCTTTCTCTACTGTGCGGTATCCCGCGGCAAAGCGCGGGCAGATGAGCCTAAGTCGTTCGGGCCACATCCTCAAGCCGTCCGCCTTCGGAGAGTGTCTCGGCCCGCTATTGCCTTCCCCGCTTCGTTTCCATCCCCTCTCCCCTGGGTGGGAGAGGGCTAGGGAGAGGGGGAAGGCATGAAACCTACGACTGACGTCGCTTTGTCCCTGCGTCTGCGAACTGCTATGGCGACGGAAAACGCGCGATAAATCCCGGTTTTCATGCAGTCGTCGCCCCGAGTCCGACGCGCAGCACACGAAGAGGAGTGAGTGATGCCGACCCGCCCCGAGTCGAAGTCTGCCGCGATTCGTGCCCGACTCGACCATCCGGTCATCGATTCGGACGGCCACGTGATCGAATTCGAGCCGGGCTTTCTCGACGTTCTGGAACGCGAAGCCGGCAGGTCCATGGTCGCACGGTTTCTGTCCGCGGAGCGCAACACGGGCAGTTGGGGACGGCTGTTCGGCTGGTACGCACTGTCGCCCGAAGAACGCCTGGACCAACGCGCCACGCGCGCGCCGTGGTGGGCGTTGCCGTCGGAAAACACCCTGGACCGCGCGACGGCTTCGCTGCCGCGACTGCTGGCCGAGCGCATGGACGACTTCGGCCTCGACTTCACCGTTCTGTATCCCTCGCTGGGACTGCTGTTCCCGCACATCGAGAGCGAGGACCTGCGGCGCGCCTGTTGCCGGGCGCTCAACGCGTTCCACGCCGAATACTATGCCGCGCACGAGGACCGAATGACGCCGGCCGCGGTCATTCCGATGCACACACCGGACGAGGCGGTCGAAGAACTGGATCACGCCGTCACCCGCCTCGGCCTGAAGGCGGTCATGCTGGCCGGGCACGTCGAACGCCCGATTCCGGTCGTGGCACGCACCGCGCCCGAGCTGGCTTCACACGCACGATGGCTCGACACCTTCTGTCTGGACAGCGCCTATGACTACGATCCGGTCTGGGCCAAATGTGTGACATTGAAGCTCGCGCCTACGTTCCACTCGCCGGCCATGGGCTGGGGCAGCCGCACGTCGGTCTCGAGTTACATGTACAACCACCTCGGCCACTTCGCCGCGGCCGGCGACGCGTTGTGCAAAGCCCTGTTCATGGGCGGGGTGACGCGGCGCTTTCCGACGCTCAAATTCGGATTTCTGGAAAGCGGCGTGGGCTGGGCGTGTAGCCTGTACGCCGACATGATCGGCCACTGGGAGAAGCGCAACGTCGCCCGCATCTGCCGCTACGACCCGGCTGCGTGCGACCGAGCGCAACTCCTGGATATGTATCGGCGCTACGGCGGGGCGTGGGTGGAGCCGCATCTCGAACGGCTGGCACATGGGCCGAGCCTGCTGGGCGGCACGCGCGAAGACCGGCTGGACGACTGGGAACGGTGCGGCATCGAAACAGCCGAAGACATCGCAGCGCTGTTCGTCCCCCGCTTCTACTTCGGCTGCGAGGCGGACGACCCAATCAACGCCAGTGCGTTCAACGCCCGGCAGAACCCGTTCGGCGCGCGGCTCAAGGCGATCTTCAGTTCGGACATCGGCCATTGGGACGTGCCCGACATGCGAACCGTGGTGAACGAAGCCTTCGAGTTGGTCGAGCGCGACCTCCTGAGCGAGACCGACTTCCGGGACTTCGTCTTCACCAACCCTGCCACGTTATGGGCCGGTTCGAACCCCGACTTCTTCGCCGGCACGCGGGTCGAACCCGCAGTGTCCGCGATGTTGCCCGACATGGCGGTCTGACGGTGTGGTCCCGCAATACTTGCGAGGATCACGCACATCTTTCTAAAGGGGACATATCATCGCTGCCTCGGACATGATCCTGGGCAGCGGCCTGAATAAATCACGCGTCAATGAGTTCTCCTTCGACCCTTCGGCATGGCTCGGCAGGCTCACTAATAGAGATCAAAGCGCCGTAAGCTCAGGGATCAGAGAGAACGAGAGCCTGACCCAGACGTGCTCTGGAGGAGGAAGGTCCGGGAATCAACGTGTTGAAGGGGGACGTAGGGGCGAAAAATCTTTCGCCCCTACTAAAATGGAGGAGGCAGAACTACCAGCCGAGGTGGCCGTGGGGGCGACCTGGTGCTTGGCAGCGCTGCCCCGCGGCGTGCGTTCGCCCTCCACACTCAGGTCCACTCATTCGCCTAATTCGGTCCGTCCACCCAAACGGTAGCCACGACTCACCGGCCCTGCCAGGGACAGGCCGCCGCAGGTCGTAAGCAACCCCGTCCCCTCGTGCGTCACAGCCCGTAGCCTACATAAAACTCCCCCTGTGTCGGTGAGAGCCCCGGCATGGTGTTCGTTTCGGTGGTAGCCTGCCGCACATCCGTACTGGCCCACATCTGTTCCACCTAACTCGCTTCCGCCCCTCATATCAACGCCACCGCCAGCCACCCCCCCGTTTTCCCCTGGTCTACCGTCAGCGTCAGACTCGCCCCCATTCGTCGAACGCCGATTTCTGGTTCGCCAATAAGCACCGGCCTTGCGCCGACCACCGCCGTCAACAAATCCAGGGTCGTCTTCACTTTCCTCGCTTCGTCTCCGAGGGCCGGTCGCCCCAGCCTGCGCCGGACACCCCCACTCAGCCCCTGGCCGCGGGCTCCAGTGCGCGTATGGCATACGCTTGTCAGCGCGAGATCCATGTTGCCTTGGCTGTATGCAACTGCCAAGCCTAGCAGCACAGTGTGGCTTGCCCGCTCAATACGAGGATTCAAAGCATAGATGCCTAGCCGAAGTCAGCCTAATATGAGAAGCTTCTGGAATGCGAACTTTATACTCGACTCGGTTCGGTATTCTCGGATTGAGGCGGGGACATGTCCCTGACTCTCTCCCACCCTTCGGCACGGTTCTACAAGTTTACCAACCAAGTTCCGAGAATCGGAAAGTCCCTTTACAGCAGCCTGTCGGGTAGGGGAAGCGCAAACGCTGCATTCGCCAGCAGCCGGATTCCGTTGCATTCGTACCGCATTCATACTGAGGGGTACTCACACGAGCGCAACCGGTGAAAGATGAGAGCGAACCCGAGCGAGCTGAGGAAGATCACGGCGCGCTTGACAACGCGCGAGAGGATGCGGCGCCCCCCCGTCAGTCGTCGGAACAGGCGTTTGACGGCGTTCCGGCCCGTGGCCATCGCGCGGGTCTATTCCCAAGGGGCGAGACAGGGGTTGCGCGGAGAACCCACCGGCGCGAATCCTCCCTCTAGCGCCAGTTGGCGCGGCTGTTGGCCGCATACGCCCGGTCCAGCACCACGGGCCGGGTCACCTGCGGGCGACCCAACCGACGGAGCAGTTGGCGGCCTTGGGACGCAGCAGGGCCTTGGCCAAGCAAACGCCCACATGTCCCGACGTTTCGCGCCTCTGCGGCACCTAGGTGCATCTCAGAGGGCTCGCTACCATGAGACGTGCCGACGCTCGGTGGCCTGGATTTTTTCGCCCCAGCCCAAGCGGAATGAACTTCCCAATGGGACGGCCCGCCTCCCCCTGGAAGCATTCGTTTGGGAGGGGATCGAACACCTGATTGAGGACTCCGTTCTTCGACCGGCGGTTCATCCGGATGGAGAAGGGAGGCCGCGGCCGAACTGAGTCGGGAATCCAGGACATTTGCCGCCTTGCCCGGCGACAGACAAGCGCGTCGAGCCCCTCAGTGGTTCGAGCCGTGCCCATCGCCTGGTGGCCTCGGTA
The DNA here is from genome assembly GCA_965200125.1 of uncultured Binatia bacterium (SeqCode). GTDB lineage: Bacteria > Desulfobacterota > Binatia > Bin18 > Bin18 > Bin18. The sequence goes on from OZ241332.1 coordinate 3,843,838, forward strand.
GGGGTCACACAAAGCGTCTGTATCGAGCTTCGGTCAGTTCCATACCTATACATGTTCCCCTCTTTCATTCCGTTAGTCTGCCGATGTCCTAGTTGGCCAGGCAATTCCGTTGAATCGGTCCGGCAACTTCAACCATCTCCTTTCCTCTCCGCTCAGCAAGGCATCGCGCGTGCGTATTCGTCTCGGATTTCGAAGCGTAGACAAAGGAAAATCTGCTGTCTCGCCTCAAGAAATCATACCGACCGAGCGAACTTGTGATCCTCAACCCAGCTAGCGAAGAAGTCCGCCTCTCATGTCTGCACTGCAACAGCATTCCAAACCGTCGACTTTGACGGTCCCGCATTCGAATGGGACAACGTCCATGACTTCCAACGAGAAGATTTCATTCTTCTCAAGGTGGTTCATTCTGAGCTTATTCCTGATATTTTTCTCATCTCTGTATTCTTCCGTATTGACTACCGATTATGCGTTCCTTGATGATTATCAAGCGCTTGTCGAGGGACCGCAGGGGCACCCAACAAGAAGGAGTATGAGGGAGGGGCGTCCGCTCCAGGCACTGGGTCTGTATCTCTATTTACAGACGGCGAAAGAGATCGAGGATCTGCGCTGTGCACGATTCGCAGGTATTCTGGGTATCTCGCTGTTGGCATGGAGTGTATTTTATCTCCTCGTACGAGAAGGCTGGAAGCGATTCCCGTCTGTGTGTGTAGGCGTGTTCATGTGTACGACCCTCCCATTTCAAGTTTACGCGGCATGGGGGACAATTGCGAATCAACCCTTCGCCGCGTTAGCCTCGGGAGGTGCCCTTCTCTTGAGTGATCGGGCGTTCCAGGCGCCTAGGCGCCATCTGAAATTGCTGCTTACGGCAGGAGCAATCCTGCTTCTCCTACTGGCGCTCACGAGTTTTCAACCTGCGGCGATGTTTTTTTGGGTCTTCGCCGCCGTAGTGCTACTGAAACCGCAGACGCCTTTGCACGACATGCTCCGCCGTTTTGGATGGTATAGCATGATTGCTTCGGTCGGCTTACTCTTAGGATTTGTGATATATCAATTGAATTCCGTCCTGGATCCGGACTTGATTCTGCGGGCCGGCCTTGTCCACAATCTCCCCCTCAAGACCGCATGGTTTTTCATCGAAGCTCTCCCAAATGCCCTGCTTTTCTCCTTCCTTTCCCCCGCCCGTTGGCTCTTATCGGAAGGGAACGATCCACTTACGTTTTCATATAGGATTATGGATATTTGTCTTGCGTGGATCATCTTTCTCATTATCGTTCGAGGTCTCGTGTTGTACTTCCACGGCACACGCAAAGACCGACTGTGGAAGTGCGGTATCGCTTTGGTTCTCTTACTCTTCAGTTATACCCCGAATTTGGTAGTTGCGGAAAACTGGGCAACGTATCGATCCTTATCCAGTCTCACCTCCGTTCTCGTTGTGTTGATGTGTCTCGCCTTGAGGGGGTATGTTCGCTGCCTCAGATGCCGCCTTTTTCCCGGTTGCCTCAATATGATCGGCGGATGTGTTACGGTTGGCGGTGCCATATTAGCCGCGTATCACGTTCACACCTATTTCGTGGTGCCGCAATCTCAGGAATTGGCCGTCATGCGTGACGAGTTGATGCGAAAGCCACTTTCTCAGGTAGACGGCATTTACGTGATTGGCTCCAAGAAGGGGAATACGCTTGCTCCTCTCCAAAGGTATGAATTTGGGCTGCCATCTTCATCCGATACCGTAACTGCTCGCGATATGGCCCTTCTACTCATTCGCGAGGGAGGGGAGGAAAAGGCTCGCCTACCGGTCACAGCTGGCCCTGCAGATGCCCCTCTCAACCCGTCGCCGACTGATCTTGTCGTGGATATGCGGACGCTCAGTCTGCTCTCCCCGTCCGGTAATAAGTCTTCCACCTATTGGGAAACGTTTCGCCGGTACCGGCGTCGACTACGTGAGGCAGTGCCCTTTCGATGATAGTTTCCCCTTTTCTGATACGGTTAGGGCCTGAGGTATCTCGTGGGCACAGGCAGAAGGAAGGTGTAAGCTGTAACTTTCAGGAGCCGGTTTCCGTTGCATTCGTGCCGCGTTCATACTATAGGTTTCGCCTGAAAGCTCCCGCCCCGGGACAGTGCTCGATCAGGTCTCTCGTGCGCCTTCTCATCAACGATATTGACGCGTCTCCGACCGAGGTGCAGTTCGAGGTGGACGCCAGACCGATGCATCGGCTGCTGGGTGGCGAGTGCCGGCTGAGCGGGCCACTGCGCGTCGCGGTGCAGTATATGCGATCGGGCGACGCCCTGCTGTTCGACGGGACGCTGTCGGGCGCCCTGGCCGGTCGGTGCGCGCGGTGTCTCGACGAGTTCCACTGGACACTGCACCGCCCGTTTTCCTGCACGCTGCTGCCGGCGGCCGCGGCGGTGGGCGGCCGGGAAACCGAACTGAAACCGGAGGACTTGGCGACCAGCTTCTACAGCGGCGACACGGTGGACGTGTCCGCGCTGGTCCGCGAGGAGGTGTTGCTGGCGCTGCCGAGTCCGCCGCTGTGCCGCGCAACGTGCAAGGGGCTGTGCGCGCAGTGCGGCGGGAATCTGAACGCCGCAACGTGCGACTGTCGCCCCGGCTGGAGTGATCCGCGGCTGGCCGCGTTGTCCGGGCTGCGACCGGGTCGCGGTCGGACGGCCGAATCGGCCCCAGAAAAAGCCCCCTAGCGCCGGGGCTTCCGGGAGCATACCATCGGAGGACCACGCCGATTCCCAGTCGGAGGAAGCAGACATGGCCGTCCCCAAACGACGAACCTCGAAGTCGAAACGCAACCAGCGCCGCTCCCATCACGCCCTGGCCGCGCCGCAGTGGTCGGAATGCGCGCAGTGCGGCGACCCGGTGCTGCCCCACCGCGTGTGTCGGACGTGTGGATATTACCGCGGCCGGCAGGTCATCGCGATCGACGAAGACGCATAGCTTCCACCCTCGCGCGCCGTCCGAAGCGCGCGCCAACGCCCCACCTGGAACGGCCGTCCCGTGCCCAGCACTCAGATTGCCGTGGACGCGATGGGGGGAGACCACGCCCCCCAGGCCGTGGTGGCCGGCGCCGTCCAGGCGACGCAGGAGTACGGCGTGTCGGTTCTGCTGGTCGGCGACCGGGAGCGGATCCGTCAGGAACTGGCCCGGATCGGGCAGGCCGAGTCGTCTCGCATTGCCGTGCAGCACGCCAGCGAAGTCATCGAAATGGGAGAAACGCCCGTGGCCGCGCTGCGCCGCAAACGGGATTCGTCCCTGCGCGTCGCCTTCCAGCACGTCAAGGACGGGGACGCCGGCGCCGTGGTCAGCGCCGGAAATTCGGGCGCCGTCCTGGGTTTGGCCGTTACGCTGCTGGGCAATCTGCCGGAGGTGGACCGGCCGGCCATCGTGACGGTCGTGCCGGCCCTGACCGGTCGGACGTGCCTGGTCGATGCCGGCGCCAACGTGGAGTGCCGGCCGCTCCACCTGGTGCAGTTCGCGGTGATGGGCGAGGCGTACGCCCGCGTCGTGCGCGGCATCGAGCGCCCGAGCGTCGGCCTGCTCAGCAACGGCGAGGAGGATTCGAAAGGCACGGACGTCACGCGCGCCGCGCATGCCGCGCTCACCGAAATCAAGAAGCGGCAGGCGCGGTTCCATTACGTGGGCTACGTGGAAGGCCGGGACATCAACCGCGGCACGGTCGACGTGGCGGTCACAGACGGGTTCACCGGCAACGTGGCGCTCAAGACCATGGAAGGCTTCTTCGATTTCACGCAGGGCCAGTTGCGGCGCCTGTTCGCGTCGAGTTGGCGCGGGAAGGCGGCGTTCCTGTTACTCAAGCGACCGCTGGCGGACATGCGGGCGCGTATCGACTACGACGAAGTCGGCGGCGCGCCGCTGCTCGGCACTGACGGCGTGACGATCATCGCCCACGGGTCGTCGTCGTCCAAGGCGATCAAGAACGCCATCCGCGTGGCCGACGAATCCCTGCAGCGCGGCGTCAACCGCCACATCCTGGAGGGCATCCAACAGGTCCCCGACCTGAAGGCGCTGGCCGACGACGGCCGCGGGCGCAAGCTGTGGGCGCACCTGCGCGACCGGTTCCGGCCGGCGAAGGGCAGTCCGTCCGACAGTCCCGATCCGGGCGACGGGCCGGAGCCGAAGAAGTTGCCGGAGCCACGCACATGAGCCGCCTCGCGTTCCTCTTTCCGGGCCAGGGCTCGCAGACCGTCGGAATGGGCCGCGCGTTGGCCGAGCGGTTCTCCGTTGCGGCCGAGACGTTCGCCGAGGCCGACGCCGCGCTCGGTTTCGGACTGTCGAAGCTGTGTTTCGAGGGGCCCGAAGACGAATTGACCCTGACCCACAACACCCAGCCCGCGATACTGGCCACGAGTGTGGCGGCGTGGCGGGCGCTGACGCAGGAGCGCGACCTGCGGCCGGCGTGGGTCGCCGGGCACAGTCTGGGCGAATACGCGGCGCTGGTCGCCGCGGGCGCGCTGGACTTTGCGGACGCGCTGCGCGTCGTGCGCGAGCGGGGGCGGCTGATGCAGGCCGCGGTGCCGCGGGGCGTCGGGGCCATGGCCGCGCTGTTCGGCCTGCCGCCGGCCGCGGTGGACGAGGTGTGCGCGGCCGCGGCACAGGGCGAGGTCGTGTCGCAGGCCAACCTCAACGGAGGCGGGCAGATCGTCATCGCCGGACACGCGGGCGCGGTCGGGCGGGCCGTGGCGCTCGCGCAGGAACGTGGCGCCAAGCGGGCGGTGGAGCTGACCGTCAGCGCGCCGTTCCATTGTGCGCTGATGGCGCCGGCCGCGGACGGGTTGGCCCGCGTCTTGGAAGAGGTCACCGTCCGGACGCCCGAAGTGGAGGTGATCGCCAACGTCACCGCGGACGTGAATCGCGCCGCGGAAGACGTCAAGAATCTCCTCGTACGCCAAGTCACCGCGCCGGTCCGTTGGGAAGAGAGCATGCAACGCTTGCGCGCGCTCGGCTGCGACCAGGCGGTCGAGTTGGGCGCCGGGCGGGTGCTGGCCGGCCTGCTGAAACGCATCGACCGCACGTTTCCGTGCGTCTCCATCGGCGATCCGGCCAGCCTCGCGCGCGGGCTGGAAACGGTGACCGGATGAGCGTCGCCCCCCCGGATTTGGCGGACCGAGTGGCGCTGGTGACCGGCGCCTCGCGCGGCATCGGGCGGGCCGTGGCCCTGCGGCTGGCCGCGGAGGGGGCCGCGGTGGTCGTGAACTACGTGCGCGACCGGGCCGCGGCCGACACGGTCGTGGCCGAGATTCGGGCCGCGGGCGGCCGGGCGGAGACGTGCCGGTTCGACGTGGCCGACGGCGCCGCGGTGACCGCCGCGGTGCGCGACGTCCTGGACCGCGAGGGCCGCATCGACGTGCTGGTCAACAACGCCGGGATGTCCGTCGATGGTTTGCTCGTGCGGCTGTCTGCCGACGACTGGACGCGCGTGATCGACACCAATCTGAGCGGGGTGTTCCACTGTACCAAGGCGGTGACGCGCGCGATGATGAAGCAGCGCTTCGGGCGCATCGTCAACCTCACGTCGGTCGTCGGCCAGACCGGCAACACCGGCCAGGCCGCGTACGCGGCGTCGAAGTCGGGCATCGTCGGCTTCACCAAGACGATGGCCCGGGAACTGGCGTCGCGCTCGGTCACGGTCAACGCCGTGGCCCCGGGGTTCATCGACACGGACATGACCAGGTCCTTGCCAGACGAAACGAAAACAGGATATCTGAGCCGGATTCCGGTCGGCCGGTTGGGAACCCCGGACGAAGTCGCCGACGCCGTGGCCTTTCTGGCAAGGCCCCGCGCCGGCTACATCACCGGACAGGTGATCCACGTCAACGGTGGCATGTACATGTAACCCGAGTCGCCGCGGCGGGGCCGTCGTGGGGCGAAGCGAAGATCAGCAGAGGAGGTTTCGGTCATGGCAGAAGCTTCAACCGAGGCGCGCGTCAAGGACATCATTTGCGAGCAGCTCGGGGTCAGCGCCGACGAGGTGAATCCGGACTCGTCCTTCATCGAAGACCTGGGCGCCGACTCGCTGGACATCGTCGAACTCGTCATGGCGTTGGAAGAAGAATACGGAACGGAAATCTCCGACGAGCAGGCCGAGAAGATCCGCACCGTCCGCGACGTGATCGACTACATCGACAGCCACAAAGCATCCTGACGACCGGCCCGGGCGCGCCATCGCCGTCATTCCGAAGAATCGCAGCGGTTTCCCCCTTGGACCCTGCGATTCTTCTGCATCCGCCCTGCGACACCCCGCCCCCGTCGGACCGGACGCGCCGCGGTGTCGGACATCCGGATTCGAGACCGCTCCCCGGACGCACCGCCACAATCGAGAGGAACGCCGCTATGCAGAGCGAGTTGGCCCGCTGCGACCCGCAGGTCTTCGCCGCCATTCAGCACGAAGCCCAGCGCCAGGAGGACAACCTGGAACTCATCGCGTCGGAGAACGTGGTGAGCGAGGCGGTGCTGGAGGCGCAGGGCTCGGTGCTCACCAACAAATACGCCGAGGGTTATCCCGGCAAACGCTATTACGGCGGCTGCGAGCACGTGGACGTGGTCGAACGGCTCGCCATCGACCGCGCCAAGGCCGTCTTCGGCGCCGAACACGCCAACGTCCAGCCGCACTCCGGCGCGCAGGCCAACATGGCCGCGTACTTTTCCCAGCTCGGGCCGGGCGACGCCATTCTCAGTATGAACCTGACGCACGGCGGCCACCTGACGCACGGCAGCCCCGTGAATTTCTCCGGCAAATTCTTCCAGGTCGTGCCGTACGGCGTGCGCGAGGACGACCAGCGCCTGGACTACGCCGAGATCGCCGACTTGGCGCGCCGGCACCGGCCCAAGCTGATCGTGGCCGGGCACAGCGCCTATCCGCGACAGATCGACGCCGCGCCGTTTCGGGAGATCGCGGACGAGGTCGGCGCGGTGCTGATGGTCGATATGGCCCACTACGCCGGGCTGGTGGCCGCGGACCTGCACCCGTCGCCGGTTCCGTACGCCGACCTGGTCACGACCACCACGCACAAGACGCTGCGCGGACCGCGCGGCGGCATGATCCTGTGCCGTGCGGCGTTCGCCAAAAGCGTGGATTCCTCGGTGTTTCCGGGCCACCAGGGCGGGCCGCTGATGCACGTCATCGCCGCCAAGGCGGTCGCCCTCAAGGAGGCGGCCACGCCCGCGTTCAAGGACTACCAGCGCCGCATCGTCGCCAACGCCAAGGCCCTGGCCGCGGGCCTGCTGCGCCGCGGGTTCACGCTCGTCTCCGGCGGCACCGACAACCATTTGTTGCTGCTCGACCTGCGCGCAACCGAACTCACGGGCAAGGTCGCCCAGGAGACGCTGGACCAGGCCCGGATCACGGTCAACAAGAACGCCATTCCGTTCGACCCGCGCTCGCCGTTCGTGACGAGCGGGGTCCGCATCGGGACGCCGGCGGTGACGAGCCGCGGGATGGGCGAGGCGGAAATGGACCGCATCGCCGAGTTGATCGCGCGGGCACTGGCACACGTCGGCGACGCCCGCGGCCTGGCGGCCGTCGGTGACGAAGTCCGCGCCCTGTGCCGCGAGTTCCCGGTCTATCCGCGACGGGTGGCGCAGACGGCGTGACCCGGACCGTCCGGCCCGCCGCGGGAAAACGGCCGCCGTATGAAGTGTCCGTTCTGTTCCCACCTCGAAAGCCGCGTCATCGACTCGCGGCTCGGCCGCGAGGGCGACGTCACCCGCCGGCGGCGCGAATGCGAAGCCTGCGAACGGCGGTTCACCACCTACGAACGCGTGGAGGAAATCCTGCCGCTCGTGGTCAAGAAGGACGGCCGGCGCGAGGCGTACGACCGCGCGAAGATCGTCACCGGCCTCAAGAAAGCCTGCGAGAAGCGGCCGATCGGCATCGAGACGATCGAAGACGTGGCGGACGGCATCGAGCGGGCGTTGCAGGCGCGCAGCGAAAAAGAGATTTCGGGCGCGGTCATCGGCGAAGAGGTCATGCACCGCCTGTACGAATTGGACAAGGTGGCCTACGTCCGGTTCTCCTCGGTGTACCGGTCGTTTCAGGACCTGGACGAATTCATGTCCGAACTCAAGGACCTGATCCGGGAACGCAGCAGCCGGGACCCCGCCACCGCGGCGAAAAAGTCGGCGCGGAAACCCGCGGCCAAGAAATCCGCGCCATGAGCCGCGACGAAGCGTTCATGCGCCGCGCGCTCGATCTGGCCGTCCGGGCGCGTGGGCGCACGAGCCCGAACCCCTTGGTCGGCGCGGTGCTCGTGCGCGGGGGCCGCGTGATCGGCGAGGGCTATCACCGGCGGGCGGGCCGGCCGCATGCCGAGGTCGAGGCGCTGCGCACCGCGGCCGCGCCGGCGCGCGGCGCGACGATGTACGTCAATCTGGAACCCTGCGCCCACCACGGCCGCACCCCGCCGTGCGCCGACGCGCTGATCGAGGCCGGCGTCGGGCGCGTGGTCGTCGGGATGACGGACCCGGATCCGCGCGTGCGCGGCCGCGGCATCCGGCACTTGCGGCGGGCCGGCGTGGCGGTGACGACCGGCGTGTTGCGCGATGCGTGCCGGCGCGTCAACGAAGCTTTCGTGGTCCGGGTGCGGACGGGCCGGCCGTTCGTGACCCTGAAACTGGCGGCGGCGCTCGACGGACGCATTGCGACCGCGGGGGGCGACGCCCGCTGGATCAGCAGCGCGGCGTCGCGCCGGCGCGTCCACGTCCTGCGCAATCAGGTGGACGCGGTGCTCGTCGGCGCGCAGACCGTCACCGCGGACGACCCGCGGCTGACGTGCCGCATCCGCGGCGGACGCGACCCGCTGCGCGTCGTGCTCGACGGGCGGCTCGGCATCAGCCCTTCGGCCCGAGTGTGTCGGCTCGCGACTCCCCCGGGGACGTTGATCGCGACCGGCCGGACCGCGGCGCGCGCCCGCGGCGCGGCCTACGAGCGGGCGGGCGTCGAAGTGTTGGCGTTCCCCGGCCGGCGCGGGCGGATCGCGCTGCGGGAGGTCCTCGAAACTCTGGCCGGCCGCGGGGTCAACCACGTCCTGATCGAGGGCGGCGGGCAGACCGCCGCGGCCGCGCTGCGCGAGGACGTCGTCGACAAGGTCCTGTTCTTCTACGCCCCGCTCCTGCTGGGCGGCGACGGGCGCGCGATGCTGGGCGCGCTGGCGGTCGGGCGGGTTGCCGACGGGCGCAAACTCCATACAATGCAGCTCGAACGCATCGGACGCGACGTGCTGGTGTCCGGGTATCTGCAGGCGCACTAAGGAGCCGACATGTCGATCTCGCTGTCCCCGGTCGAAGACGCGATGCAGCAATTCGGTCGGGGCAAGATGGTGATCCTGGTCGAGGACGACCTCGCCGACGGCGAGGCCGACGTGTGTCTGGCCGCGGACATGACGACCCCGGACGGCGTGAACTTCATGGCGACGCACTGCCGCGGGCTGATCTGCCTGGCGCTGACCGACGAGAAAATCCGCGAACTCGGCATTCCGATGCTCGGCCACGGCCTGGACGCGAACCGCCAACGCGCGTTCGGCGCGTCGATCGAAGCCCGCCGGCGCGTCACGACCGGCATCTCGGCCCAGGACCGCGCGGTGACGATCACCACCGCCGTACAGCCCGGGGCGGGGCCGGGCGACCTGGTCATGCCGGGCCACGTGTTTCCGCTGTTGGCCCGCCGCGGCGGGGTGTTGGCGCGCCGCGGGCTGTCCGAGGCCGGGATCGATCTCGCGCGGCTGGCCGGCCTGAGCCCCGCGGCCACGTTGTGCACGATGCTGGACGACGACGGCGGCCTCGTGCGGGGCGAGGCGGTCGCCACCTTCGCGCAGACCTTCGACCTGCCGGTCGTGAGCATCGCCGGCCTGCAGACGTACCGCCTGCGGACCGAGTCCGTCATCCACCGCGTCGGCGAGGGGGAGATCACCAGCCCGTTCGGCGGCAGGTTCCAGGCGATCGTGTATCGGACCGAAGTCGATCAGCACGAACACGTCGCGCTGGTCAAGGGGCGTATCGACACCCAGGCGCCGGTCACCGTGCGCATGCATTCGTCATGTCTGACCGGCGACGTGTTCGGGTCGGTACGCTGCGACTGCGGCGACCAGCTCGTGCAGGCGATGGACGCGATTGCCGAGGAAGGCCGCGGCGTGGTGATCTATCTGCAGCAGGAGGGCCGCGGCATCGGGTTGGCGAACAAGATCCGCGCCTACGCCCTGCAGGACAGCGGGATGGACACGGTCGAAGCCAATCTGCACCTCGGGCTCGCGGAAGACCTGCGCGACTACGGCATCGGGGCGCAGATCCTGCGCGATCTGCGCGTGCCGCAGGTCCGGCTGCTGACGAACAATCCCCAGAAGATCAGCGGGCTCGAAGCGTACGGCGTCAACGTGGTCGAGCGCCGGCCCATCGAGGCGCCGCCGCACAAGGACAACATCCACTATCTGCGGGTGAAGAAGGAAAAGCTCGGTCATCTGTTCTCCGAGCTCAAGCCGCTGCTGTAGCCGATTCCAGGCGGCACGCCTGCACCGCTCACTCGGATCGGAAAGGGGACATCATGGCCCGGATCGTGACCGGCAAGCACGACGCGACGGGGATGCGGTTCGGGATCGTCGTCGCGCAGTTCAACGGCCTGATCACCGAACGGCTGCAGGCCGGCGCGGTCGACGCCTTGTGCCGCCACGGCGCCCGCGACGACGACCTCGACGTGGTGCTGGTGCCCGGTGCTTTCGACATTCCGCTGTTCGCCAAGCAGCTGGCGGCGAGCGGGCGCTACCAGGCGGTGATCTGCCTGGGCGCGGTCATCAAGGGCGAGACCCCGCACTTCGACTACATTTCCGCAGCCATGACGCAGGGCATCAAGGAAATCTCGCTCGCCACCGGCGTACCGGTCACCTTCGGCGTGCTGACCACCGACTCGGTGGAGCAGGCGCTCGACCGCGCCGGGGCCAAACTCGGCAACAAGGGTTGGGAGGCGGCGCTGTCGGCCATCGAGATGGTCAACGCGCTGCGGGAGTTGCAGCACCTTGCCTAGTCCGGCGCCGCGGCGGCCGACGCGACGCCAGGCGCGCGAATGGGCCCTCCAGATTCTGTACCAGATCGACGTGAGCGGGGCGGCGCCCGACCGGGCGCTGGCGCTGTTCGGCCAGTGTTTCGCCTCCGCGGACGCGGTGCGCGGGTTCACCGCGGACTTGGTGACCGGCACGCGACGCGACCGGCGCGCACTCGACCGCCTGATAGCCGACACCGCGGAGCACTGGCGCCTGGGGCGGCTGCCCAAGGTCGATCTCAACCTGCTGCGCCTGGCCGCGTACGAGCTGTCGGCCTACCCGGAGTTGTCCGCGGGGGTGACCATCAACGAAGCGATCGAGATCGCCCGCCGCTATTGCAGCGACGACGCACCCACCTTCGTCAACGGCGTGCTGGACCGCATCGCCGCAGTGGTGGGGAAGAAAGGCGGACCGGCCGAATCGGAAGCGGGAAAAGAAGAGGGAGAGCCGCATGAGCCGGGCACATAATTCACCCGCAGCCGCCGCCGACCCGGGGACCGCGCGGGCGCGCTACCGGCCCGGGGACATCGAGCCCAAGTGGCAGCGGTACTGGCTGGAGCACAAGACCTTCCGGGCCGAGATCGACCACACCAAGCCCAAATACTACATCCTCGACATGTTTCCCTACCCCAGTGCAGCCGGGCTGCACGTGGGGCATCCGGAAGGCTATACCGCGACGGACATTCTGGCCCGCTACAAGCGGATGCGCGGCTTCAACGTCCTGCATCCGATGGGCTGGGACGCGTTCGGCCTGCCGGCCGAGCAGTACGCGATCGAGACCGGCACGCACCCGCGCGACACCACCGCGCGCAACATCGAGACGTTCCGCCGCCAGATCCGGGCGCTGGGCTTTTCGTACGACTGGGACCGCGAGATCGCGTCCTGCGATCCGGACTATTATCGCTGGACGCAGTGGATCTTCCTCAAGCTCTATGAGCGCGGGCTGGCCTACATGGCCGAAGTGCCGGTCAACTGGTGCCCGGCGCTGGGCACGGTGCTGGCCAACGAGGAGGTGATCGACGGCAAGAGCGAGCGGGGCGGCCACGCGGTGGTCCGCAAGCCCATGCGGCAGTGGATGCTGCGCATCACCGCGTATGCCGAGCGGCTGTTGGCGGGGCTCGACCGGCTCGACTGGCCGGACAGCGTGAAGGAGATGCAGCGCAACTGGATCGGTCGCAGCGAGGGCGCCCGGGTCCGCTTTGCGCTGTGCCGGGCCGACGCCAGCCCGCTGCCCGGCGGCGACGCCTTTTTCGACGTGTTTACCACGCGGCCCGATACGCTGTTCGGCGCGACCTATTGCGTGCTGGCGCCCGAGCATCCGCTCGTGGCCCGCGTCACCACCGACGCGCAGCGCGCCGCGGTCGAGGCGTACACCCGCGAAGCGCTGCGCAAGTCCGACCTGGCGCGCACCGATCTGGACAAGGCCAAGACCGGCATGGCGACGGGCGGCTACGCGCGCAATCCGGCCAATGGGCAGGCCATTCCGATCTGGGTGGCCGACTACGTGCTGGGCAGTTACGGCACCGGCGCGATTATGGCCGTGCCGAGCGGCGACCAGCGCGACTGGGAGTTCGCCTGCCGCTTCGACCTGCCCATCGTCGAGGTGGTGCAGGGCGGGGACGCGACGAAGGAGGCGTACGTCGGCGACGGGCCGCACGTGAACTCCGGCTTCCTCGACGGCCTGAACGTCGCCGAGGCCAAGCGGCGCATGACGGCGTGGCTGGAGGAGCACGGCCACGGCGAAGGCACGGTCAACTACAAGCTGCGCGACTGGCTGTTCAGCCGCCAGCGTTATTGGGGCGAGCCGTTCCCCATCCTGCACGTGGATGGAGAGCCGCGGCCCGTCGATCCCGACGATCTGCCGGTACTGCTGCCCGACGTCGAGAGCTTCCGCCCGACCGGCACCGGCGAGCCGCCGCTGGCCGCGGCCCGCGACTGGGTCGAGACCGAAGATCCGGCCAGCGGCAAAGCCGCGCAGCGCGAAACCAACACCATGCCGCAGTGGGCCGGCAGCTGCTGGTACTTCCTCCGCTTTCTGGACCCGCGGAACGCCGAACGCGCCTGGGACGTGGCCGCGGAACGCTACTGGATGCCGGTCGATCTGTACGTCGGCGGGGTGGAGCATGCGGTACTGCACCTGCTCTACGCCCGGTTCTGGCACCACGTGCTGTACGACTGCGGCCTGGTCTCCACCCCGGAGCCGTTCCAGCGCCTAGTCAACCAGGGCATGATCCTGGGCTTCAGCTACCGCTGCTACCGAGACGCCGCGGGCACGCGCTACCCCGCGGCCGCGGTGCGCCGGGGCGCCGGCGACGAACAGGGGTTCGTCCTGCGCGCGGACCCGGATCGGATCGTCACGCCGGAGTACGTGCCGGTCGACACGGTCGTCTGGCGCGACGACACGCCGTACCATCCCGACGACCTCGACCTGGAATTGGAGCCGCAGACCGACAAGATGTCGAAGTCGCGCGGCAACGTCGTGAACCCGGACGCGGTCATCAAGGAATACGGTGCCGATGCGCTGCGCTGCTACGAAATGTTCATGGGTCCGCTGGAACAGGTCAAACCGTGGAATACGCGCTCGGTTGCCGGGGTGTTCCGCTTCCTGCATCGGGCGTGGGCGTTGTTCGTCGACGAACGCGGCGGCCCGAGTTCGCGCATCGCGGACGCGGACGCCGGCCCGGCGTTAGCCCGCGTGTATCACCGAACGGTCAAGAAGGTGACCGAGGACATCGAGGGCATGCGGTTCCACACTGCGCTCAGCGCGCTGATGGTGTTCGTCAACGAGGCACAGAAGGCCGCGACCTTGCCGCGGTCCATGGCAGAAGGATTCGTGCTGCTGCTGTCCCCGTTCGCCCCGCACCTCGGCGAAGAACTGTGGCACCGCCTGGGCCACGCACGGACGCTGGCCTCCGAACCCTGGCCGACCTACGATCCCGCGATGGACACGGACGAAACGATGACCGTCGCGGTGCAGGTCAACGGCAAGCTGCGCGCCACCATCGAGTTGGCCGCTGACGCGGACAAGGACGCGGTCCTCGCCACGGCGCGCGGCCACGACAAGATCGCCGGCTATCTGGCCGGAAAGACGGTCCGTCGCGAGATCGTGGTCCCCGGCCGGCTGGTCAATTTCGTCGTCTCGTGAGCGGCCGCGGTTTCCACCCCGTTCTTCCAGACCCATGCCGGCTTCCGGGCTTTCCGTCCGTTCGCTTCGTCCGCTGCTGGCCGGCGTACTGGCGTGCGCGGCGTTGGGCAGCGCGTGTGGGTACCGGTTCGCGGGCAGGACGACGCTGCCGGAGGGAATTCGGAGCATCGATTTCGCCGCGTTCGCCAACCACACGCCCGAGACTGGACGGGAAAAGGAACTCCAGTGGGCGTTCGAACGCGAGTTCCGCACCCGCGGCGGGATTCGCGTCAGCGAGGCCGGGCGGGGGATCGTCTCCGCCACGCTCCGGCTGCTGGAATCGCGGCCGGCGTCACGCGACCGGCGCAGTCAGGCGCTCGAACACGAACTCGTGCTCGAACTCGACGTCCGCCTCACCGAACGCGGGAGCGACAAGGTGTTGTGGCAGGCGAACGGCATCCGGGTGACCGAGTACTATAGCGCCGTTCCACAGGTGCTCGTCACCACTTCGCCCGAATTCCTGCAAGGTCGGCTCGACGCCGGGGACATCGCCGGCTTCACCGACGTCCAGTTCTCGGAGACGCAACGCCGGCTGGCGCGCGAACGCCTGTTCGCCGCGGCCGCGCGCGAAGTGGTGCTCCGTCTGGGCGACGATTTCTAGAGGAGCGACGGACTGGACGGTCCTGAAATTCTTCCCGACTTGCATACGAGGTGCCCCGGACCAGGACCCTCCGACAAGTTCGACCTTTCGACAGGCTCGAGGTCCAGCCCGTTGAGCCTGTCGAAACGGGCGGAGGGTCATCCGGGACGTATTTTCGATTGAGAATTCCATACTTGAATATCCCACCCGGCCGTCATTCCCGCGAAAGCAGGAATCCAGAGGATGGATATCAGCTTCCGCCGGGGCCGCCCCCCTCGTCGCCCCGGCCCCTCTACTCGTCGCCCCGGCGAAAGCCGGGGTCTAGGAGAAAGGTGTCCTCTGGATTCCGGCTTTCGCCGGAATGACGAAGGGGGATGACGAGGAAAAACCGTCTTCGGGATCGTCTGGTATATGATCCCTTTTCGACTTGTAGGGCAGGGACTCCTCCCGCCTGTGGGCGACCGGGGTGCCGGAGGAGTCGGGACGGAAGGTCAGGCCGAGGTCTTGTGTTCGTGGACCAGCTTGGAAAGCTGGCCGACGTGGCGGGCCGCGGTGTTCTTGGGGATGATGCGTTTCCGGCCGGCTTTGTGCAGGGCGCTGACCGCGCGGCGCAGACTCTGCTCGACCGCCTCGGCGTCCGCACCTTGGACCGCGGCCTCGACGTTCTTCATCAGCGTGCGCACGCGCGATTTGGCGGCGTGATTGCGTTGCTTGCGGTCCACACTCTGGCGGTGTCGTTTCTTTTCTCCGGATGCCACGTCGCTTCCTCCTGTCCGGTCCCCTGACGGAAAATTCCCGTTCCGAGCCGCCGTTCCTACCACGCGCCGAAAGACGGATCAATGTCGCAACACGACCGGCCCACCGTCCCGCCTGCCGGTGGAACGGAACGCCAGCCCGAGACCGTGCAGGCCGAGATCGTCCGCGCAACCGGACAGATCGGAAGCCTGACCCTGCTGAGCCGCGTGCTCGGCCTCGTGCGCGACATGGTCATCGGCTCCGTGTTCGGCGCCGGCGCCGCGGCCGACGCCTTCTTCGTGGCGTTTCGGATCCCCAACCTGTTCCGCCGCCTGGTCGGCGAGGGCGCGGCCGCGGCGGCCTTCGTGCCCGTCATCGCCGGGTATCTCGCCACACGTCCGCCCGCACGGGCCGACCGCATGCTGCGTGCGTATCTCGGCACCGGTCTGGGCGTGCTGCTCGTAGTGACCGGCATCGGCATGCTGCTGGCCGAACCGATTGCGGGGCTGTTCGCCCCCGGCTACGCCGGCGACAAGCTTGCGCTCACCGTCCGCCTGACACGGGCGACGTTCGTCTATCTGTTCTTCGTGGGCGGCGTGGCTCTGGCGATGGGCATCCTGCATGCGCTGCGCCACTTCACCGCGCCGGCATTCGCCCCGGTGCTGTTCAACGTGGCGGTGATCGCGTGCGCCCTGACGTTGGCCGGACGGCTGGCCGAGCCGGTCATGAGTCTGGCCTGGGGCGTGGTGATCGGCGGGGCGTGTCAACTGCTCTGGCAGGTGCCCGCGCTGGTCCGCCGCGGCGTCTCGCTGCGCCTGCGCTGGCAACCGGGCCATCCAGCCCTGCGGCGTATGGGCGTGCTGTTGCTCCCGCTCGTCTTCGGGGCGGGGATTTATCAACTCAACCTGGTCGTCGGCACGCAGCTGGCGTCCCTGCTGGCCGAAGGGAGCGTCGCCCGGCTGTGGTACGCCAGCCGGCTGTTCGAGTTTCCGGTCGGCGTGTTCGTGGCCGCGCTCGGCACCTCGGTGCTGCCGAGTTTGGCCGAGCAGGCGCACCGGCGCGACTCGGCCGGCCTGCGCGACAGCCTGGGGTTCGCGCTGCGGCTGGTCAACGTGGTCATGCTGCCCGCGGCCGTCGGTCTCGCCGCGCTCGCCGTACCGGTCACGACGGTACTGTTCCACCGCGGCGCGTTTTCCGCCGCGGACGCGCTGGCGACCGCCACAGCGTTGCAAGGGATGGCGCCGGGGTTGTGGGCCGTGGCAGCCACGCGCCAGATCACCGCGTGTTTGTACGCGCTGGGCGACACGCGCACGCCGGTCTGGGGCGGGGTCTTGTCTCTGGCCGTGAACGTGATCGCCAGCCTCGCGCTAATGGGCGGCGTTCGGCTCGAAGCCGACGCCGGCCGGCTGGCCGGTGGTCTGGCAACGGCCGGCGGCTGGCTGACGTGGCAAAGCTGGGGCATCGTCGGTCTGGCGCTGGCGGGTTCGCTGGCCGCGCTCGCCAATTTCTTTTTTCAGGCCGTCCGCCTGTCGCGGCGCGTGGCCGGTTCCGCGTGGCGGACGTGGGCCGCGTCGTTGGCGTGGAGCGCCGCGGCCAGCCTGGGGATGTTTCTCGTGCTGGACCGGACGCTCGCCGGTCTCGGCTGGCGGGAACCTGCAGCTTGGTTCGCCGCCGGGGAGGGCACCGTCCTCGGTTCCACGCTCGGGCAGATGACCGTGCTGGCCGGCGCGGTGGTGCTCGGCCTGTTCAGCTTCGCGGTGCTGGTCTGGCCGGGCGCGAAACAGGACGTCCGCACCGCGGCGGGCGCGTTACCCGACGCGCTGCTTCGCCGCCTGCCACAACGCTTCCAGCCGGGGCGCTGACGTGGCATACACGTCCTCGCCCTCGCGGGCGAGTTGCGCTTCCACGAACCGGAAGCGCCGGCCGAAGCGCGCGTTCGCTTTGCGCAGCGCGGATTCGGCGTCCAGGTCGAGGTGACGAGCCAGGCTGGTCAGCGTGAACAACAAATCGCCCAACTCGTGCTCCATCGCCTGCTTCCGATTCCCGGCGTCGGCGTGATCGATCTCGGCCAGCAACTCCCGCGACTCCTCCGCCACCTTGTCGAACACCTCGGCGACCGACGGCCAATCGAAGCCCACCTTCGCGGCTTTCTCGCCCAACCGCTGCGCCTGGATGAGCGCCGGCGCGCTCGTGGGTACGCCATCCAGCACCGACCGTTGCGCGTCGTCCGTGCCGGTCCCGGCCTTGGCCCGTTTCTCCGCGGCCTTGATTCTGGCCCAGGTGCGGCTCACCTCTTCGGCGCTGTCGGCCGTGGCGTCGCCGAACACGTGCGGGTGGCGGCGGACCATCTTCTCGGCGATAGTCTCGACCACGTCGGCGATGCCGAACCGGCCGGCCTCGGCCATGAGTTGCGCGTGCAGGACGACCTGCAGCAGCACGTCACCCAACTCCTCTTGCAGTTCCGTCCAGTCCTCGGCGTCCAGCGCGTCGAGGACCTCGTACGTTTCCTCGACCAGGTACGGTCGCAAGGTCTGCGGCGTCTGGGCCCGATCCCACGGACACCCGCCTGGGGCCCGCAGCCGGGCGATGATCTCGACGAGGCGGGCGAACTCCGAGGCTGCGGCATGCGGCATGGCGGCTGGCATAGAACAAAAACCTGGGCTGGACAAGCGCGGCCCGTTGGATATTGCGACCACCGTCGTCACCCAACGTCGGGGGACTGGAGCGATGCCTGTTCCGACTGGGCCTCGTCGCGCAGGCGAACCGTCCGGCCATCTACCTGGACCCGGCCTTCGGCGAACAGTTTTATGGCCGCGGGGTAGATGCGATGTTCCTGGGCGAGGATGCGCGCGCGCAGACGGGTTTCGGTATCGTCGGCGTGCACCGGCACCGCAGCCTGCATGACGATCGGGCCGTGATCTATTTCTTCGTCCACGAGATGCACCGTGGCGCCGGCAATCCGCACACCGTGTTCAATCGCTTGGCGTGGGGCGTGCAGGCCGGGAAAGGCGGGCAGCAGCGCGGGATGGATGTTCAGGATGCGGTGCCGAAATGCCCGTACGAAGACGGACGAAAGCAGGCGCATGAACCCGGCCAGGACGACCAGTTCGACGCCGCGCTGCTTCAGCAACTCCAGCATCCGACGGTCGAAGTCTTCGCGCGACGGAAAATCGGTGTGCGGAATGACTACGGTGGGCAGCTTGTGATTGCGGGCGCGGACCAAGCCATACGCATCGGCGCGGTTGCTGATGACCAGCCGGATGCAGGCGGGCAATTCGCTCCACTCGATGGCGTCGATGATGGCCTGCAGGTTGGTTCCGCCACCGGAGATCAAGACGCCCAGGGCGAGCGGTGCGGGCATGCGCGACTGGACTCCTACGCTTGAATGACGCGCGCCAGGGTGAAGACGTCAACCCTACGCGCCCCGCTCTGGTACAGCGTGCGGGCGCACTCATCAACCGTGGCGCCCGAGGTGTACACGTCGTCCACCAACAATATGCGGCGATCCTTGAGCGCCGCGGTTGCCTCGGCCCGGAACGCGCCGTGCACGTTGGCGCGGCGCTCGGCGCGGGTCAGTTTGGTCTGGGTCGCGGTCGGCCGTGTGCGGTGCAGCAGCCACGGGGCGAGTGGGGTGTCGGTCCGCCGGGCGACCACACGCGCGAGCAGGAGGGATTGGTTGAACCCGCGCCAGCGCAGCCGCCGGATGTGCAGCGGGACTGGAATGAGGCAATCGTATTGCTCGTCGGCCAGCGGAAAGTGCTGCACTGCCAGCGCGGCCAGAGCCTTGCCCACCCGCAGGTCGCGCGCATACTTGAACCGCAACAGGCTGTCGCGTAACGGCTGCGGCGCATCGCCTTGCGTGCGGTACGTCGCCCAGGCACGCGCTTTCCGAAAGACCGGCGAGCGTTCGCGGCACCCCTGGCAGAGGGAGTCGGGGCCGTGGGGTGCGGCAAACGGCAGGCCGCAGCAAAGGCATTGGGGCGGCCGCACAGCATGAATCATGCGTCGGCAGCCCGGACAAAAGACCGGTCGGTTGCCTGCGTTGGAGGAGGAATCCGTAGCCAGCGGTGTCTGACAGCTGACACAACGCCGCGGGTACAACAAGCCGCACACTGCGGCCAACCCGGCGCGTATGCGGCCGGTCCAGTTCTGCAAACGATTCGTCGAGCGGTTCATCTGTAGGATGGCGGGGGCGTCATTGAGGGCAGCTACCGCCTCTATCTGAAACAGAAGCCGTATATTTCAAGGACTTGTGTTGCCCGGGGGGCTCGGATAAGGGTGACGTCGCTGCCCCGTACAGTTCCTCGGAGGCGGCCCACAGCCCAGGAATCTCCATGCCGCATACGCAACGCGCTATCGCGCCGATGTTGCGCCTTCCGACCGAGCCCGGGGAAAGGCCGTATCTGGTCGGGTACCGGTGTCCCGAGTGCGGCGCCACCTTCATCGGGCAGAATCGCGTCGGGTGCAGTAAATGTACGTACGTCGGCGACTTGACCGAAGTACGGCTGAGCGACCGCGGTACCCTGTACGTGTATTCCATCGTGCACCAGTCCGGGCCGGGCATTCCAGTGCCGTACGTGTCGGCCATCGTTGACCTGCCCGACGGCGTGAGCGTCCGCTGCAATCTGGTGGACGTCGAGCCGGATCCCGATACGCTCCGGTTCGGAATGCCGGTCGAAATGGTGACTCGCAAGGTTCGGGAGCGGAAAGAGAAAAACGCCGACGGCGTGGAAGAAGCCATCGACATCATCGCATTCTTCTTCCGCCCCGGCCGGGACGACGGAGACGCGGCGAGCGAGTAAAGGGGGTAGAGCCATGAGAGACGTGTACGTGCTCGGTGTGGGTATGATCAAGTTCGGACGGTATCCCGACAAGGACGTGTCGCAGATGGGCGCCGAAGCCGCGGTCGCCGCGCTCAAGGACGCGGGCACGACCATCAACGACATCGAGTTGCTGGTGTGCGGCAACCTGTTCCAGGCCAGCGCCATGAACGCACAGAAGATTCTGCAGCAGATCGGCCAGACCGGCATTCCGGCCCTGAACGTCTCCAACGCGTGCGCGACCGGATCGACGGCGTTTCGGGAAGCCTACGTCGGCGTCGCGTCCGGCATGTACGACGTGACCATGGCCGTCGGGGTGGAGCAGATGGGGAAGATGGGCCTGCTGGGCGGCGGGGCGCGCAGCGGCGGCGAGAGCGTCGAGGGCGTGCTGGGCAGCGGGCTGATGCCCGCGGTGTTCGGGCAGGCCGGCGTCGAACACATGCGCAAGCATGGCACCACGGCCGAGCATTTCGCCAAGGTGTCGGTGAAGAACCACAAACACTCGGTCCATAATCCGCTCTCGCAGTATCGCGTTGAGGTGACGCTGGACGACGTGATGCACGCGCGCATGGTCGCCTATCCCAACACGTTGTACATGTGCTGCCCGACCGGGGACGGCGCCGCGGCCGCGGTCCTCATGTCCGAAGAGAAGATGCGGCAGTTCACGGCCACGCCGGTCAAGGTCGCCGCGTCGGTCCTCACCTCGGACCCGTACACCGACCGGGACCTGACCATGCCGGACGTCAACACGCTGACCCGCAACGCCGCGAAACAGGCGTACGAAACATCCGGCATCGGCCCGGAGGACCTGAGTTTGGTGGAACTCCACGACTGTTTCGCCACCGCGGAGCTGCTACACTACGAAAATCTGGGCTTGTGCGCCGAGGGCGAGGCCGGTCGGATGATCGACGAGGGGCGGACAGAAATCGGCGGCGACCTGCCGGTCAACGCGAGCGGCGGCCTGCTCTCCAAGGGGCACCCCCTAGGCGCGACCGGTGTCGCGAACATCCATGAGGTCGTGACCCAACTGCGCGGCCAAGCCGGCCCCCGGCAGGTCGAGGGTGCCAAGGTCGGCTTGGCACACGTGATCGGGCTCGGCTCGGCGTGTACCATCCACATCCTGACGGCCTAGGGGCGACCGGCCACGCCCGGCCTTTGCAGGGGTTGGTGCCGTACGGTAACCAACCCCTGCCCTGTTTCTACGACTGTCGAGAACACCCACCGGACGCCGAGAGCACGCGATGGAACTTCCGATCGTCAAGAAGCTGAAGAAAGAACTCGACGAGCTCCACTACGAGCTCAACGTCAGTATTCCGAAAGATCTGCAGGAGGCCGCGGCCCACGGCGACCTGAGCGAGAACGCGGAATACGACGCGGCACGTGCCCGCCAGGATTACGTGCAGGCCCGGGTCGCCCAACTGACCGAACGCGTCGCGCAACTCTCGCTGTACGATCTGTCGAGCATTCCCAGAGATTCGATCGCGTACGGCAGTCACGTGAAGCTGGAGGACGTCGATTCGGGCGAGGTGACCGAGTACCAGATCGTCTTTCCCGAAGAAGTCGATCCGGCCGCGGGCCGCATCTCGCTGCACTCGCCACTCGGCCAGGCGCTGATGCATAAGGCCCTCGACGACGAGGTCGATGTCGTCACGCCGCGCGGCCGGCAGTCGTACACCATCATCGATCTCGCAACCCTGCACGACCTCGGCGACGGTAGTGAAAACAGCGGCGCGTGACGCCCCTTGCGGGATGTCCGCGGATGGTCTAAGTGAGGGCGGTAGGGGCGAGGAAAGTGGGCGGTCGCCCACTTTTTTTTTACCCTACTTCGGTATGCAACCCTCGGTTCGGGAGATTGTTCGGCAGGTCGAGGAATTGAGTGCCCCGCTGGCCGCGGACGAGGGCTTCGAGTTGTGGGGCGTCGATTTGCTGAGCGAGGACGGTCGTTGGGTGTTACGAATTCTGCTCGACAGCGAACGCGGCCCGACGTTGGACGACTGCACCCGGGTGCACCGCCAGCTGAGCGACCTGCTCGACGTGCACGACCCCATCCCGTGGCGCTATACGTTGGAGGTGTCCTCGCCGGGTCTGCGCCGCCCGCTGCTCCGGCCGAGCCACTACCGGCGCTATCTGGGACAGCCGGTGCGCCTGCAGACGAAAACGGCGGTAGACGGCAAACGGACGTTCACCGGCCCGCTGTGTCGCGTGGAAGACCACGCGGTCGGTTTGGTCGATGACGTGACGGGAACCGTCAGCATCGCCTGGGACGACGTGGCGCGTGCCCACCTCGATCCGCCCCCGCCCGTCCCGGGGAAAGACGCGTCGCACCGCAAGCGCCGCCGACAGAGAAGGACATAGCCATGCAATCGGACCTCAACCGCGTCATCGAACAGGTCAGCAAAGAAAAAGGCATGGAGCGCGGCGACATCATCGAGGCGCTGGAGAGCGCCATGTTGTCGGCCGCGCGGCGGACGTTCGGCCCCAAGCAGATCGAGGCCAAGTTCAACCAGGACATCGGCGAGGTCGAACTGTTCGAGATCAAGAACGTGGTCGAGACCGTGACGGACGCAGACACCGAGATCACATTGGGCGACGCCCGCGCCACGCTGGACCCCGAAGCACAACTCGGCGACGAGCTGCTCCGCAAGCTCCCGTCCGAATCCCTGGGCCGCATCGCCGCGCAGGTCGCCAAGCAGAGCGTCATCCAGAAAGTCCGCGAACTGGAGCGCGACCTGATCTACAACGAGTTCAAACCCCGCATCAACGAAATCTGTTCCGGCATCGTGCAGCGCGTGGAGCGGCGCAACATCATCGTGAACCTGGGCCGTACCGACGCGGTGCTGCCGGAAAAGGAACAGATTCCCTGGGAGCGGTATCGGCAGGGCGACCGCGTCCGGGCCTACATCTACGACGTGAACCTGGCCCAGAAGGGGCCGCAGATCGTGCTGTCGCGTAGCCACCCCGGCTTTCTGATCAAGCTCTTCGAACAGGAAGTGCCCGAGGTGTACGAGGGCATCGTCGAGATCAAGGGCGCGGCGCGCGAGCCGGGCAGCAGGGCGAAGATCGGCGTCCACTCGACCGACCCGGACGTGGACGCGGCCGGGGCGTGCATCGGGATGAAGGGCACGCGCGTCCAGTCGGTGGTGCAGGAACTGCGCGGCGAACGGATCGACATCGTGCCGTGGACGCCCGACCAGGCGGAGTACGTGCGCCGCGCGATCAAGCCGGCCGAAGTGGCGCGGATTACCGAAGTGGGGGACAACACGCTGGAAGTGATCGTGCCGGACGACCAGCTTTCGCTGGCGATCGGCAAGAAAGGGCAGAACGTCCGGCTGGCCTCGCGGCTGACCGAATGGGAACTCAAGGTCCGTTCCGAGTCGGAGGTCGAGTTGGAGCGCGTCCAGGCTCTGGCCGCGCTGAACGCGATTCCGGGTATCGGCGAGGCCAAGGCCGACATCACCGCGGAACTCCTGTATCAGCACGGCTTCAAGTCGTCCCACGACATCGCCGCCGCGGAGAGCGACGCGCTGCTGGAAATCGAAGGCATCAGCACGGAGCGCGCCGGCGCGATCTGGCAGGCCGCCAAGGAACAGGCCGACGCGTTGACCGCGGCCCTCGAAGCGGAACAGGCGGAAGCCGCGGCCGCGGAGTCCGCACCGGCCGCCCCGGCACCGGACGCGGCGGCCGGCGACGAGCAGGCCGCCGGCCAGAGCCGTCCCGCGGGTGAGGGCGACCCGGCGCCGACCGAGGAGGGCTGAACCACGAGCCACCCGATCCGAACCTGTCTGGGCTGTGGCCGGCGCGACGAAAAACAGCGCCTGCTGCGGTTCGTCGTGACCCCCGCGGGCGGTGTTTCTCTGGAGGCGCGGGCGGGCCGCGGCAGGTATCTGCATTTGCGCCGTGAGTGTGTTAAGGCTTTTGCGAACGCCAAGCCGAAGCGGGTTCGCACCCGCTTCCGGTCGTTCGGCGGAAGACGCCCCGGGCCGTCTCGCGCCGGCCGCACCGAGTTGGCCGCCCTACTCGAGCCCAGGCTGTCGTCGTGAGGAGACGGGGACGAGGTTCTATGGCACGGAAGCGCATCCACGAATTCGCCAAGGAATGGGAAGTCGAATCGCGACAGATCATCGCCGCGCTCACGGCGATGAACGTCCGCGGCAAGAAATCCCAAAGCACGCTCTCGGAGCAGGAAGCCGACGAGGTGCGGCAGGCTCTCGGATTGTCTCCGACGCCCGCGCTGGCCCTCGGCGAAGAAAAGGTGGTCGCCGCGCGCGTGGTGACCGAACTCGACCAACAGAAAGATCACGTCGTCGCCGCCCGCGAAGAGGTGCGCGAGAACCGCATTCGCCCCAACGTCATCCGCCGCCGCAAGCGCGTCGAAGTCCTGTCCGACCCCGATCCCGCGGTTGACGCCGCCGAAGCCGTCCCATCCGCGTTCGCCGCACCGGCCGTTGACGACCCGCCGCCGACGTTCACCGCGCCGGCGTTCGACCTTCCGCCGCCGGAGCCCGTCTTTATTCCCGAACCGCCTCCCATTCCCGAACCCGAGCCGGAACCGATGCTACCCGAACTGCCGGCGGCCGAAGCGGCCCTGCCGACTCCGCCGGAAGAGAATGGCGCCGTTCCTGTGCTGGAGGCCAGGCAATCGTCCGACGCCAAAACGGACGTTTCTCCCCTTCCGACTCGGGAGGTTCGCGCTGAACCTGCGTTCACCCCTGAACGCCGGGCCGACAGAACTCCCGCGCCGCGGGCCGACACGGGCAGAACCGCCCCATCATCCGCGCCGGACGCTCCGCCGTCGGGACGAGTGCTGGGCCGTATCGACCTGGACAAGCTGGCCCCGCCTGCGGTCGGGCGACGCGCCGGGCTCGGCCGGTCGCCCGCGGGCGCGCCTCAGCCCGGGCCGGGGAGTCGCGAGCCCGGGGGGTCCGCAGCCGCGCCGGGCGGACGCAAACGCGGCAAGAAGCGGAAGGTCATCTTCAACGCGGACGCCGCGGAATTGCGGGACCGCGAAGTGCACGTCCCCCGCAGCCCGAAGAAGAAACGCATCCTGCCGGGCAAGGAGCAGCGCCAGACGGCCATCACGGTGCCCAAGGCCAGCAAGCGCGTCGTGCGGATTTCCGAGGTCGTCAGCGTCGGCGACCTTGCCCGGAGCCTGGGTGTCAAGTCCGGCGAGGTCATCAAGAAGTTGATGGACCTGGGCATCATGGCGACCATCAACCAGACGCTCGACCACGACACCGCATCGCTGGTCGCCGCGGATTTCGAGTACACCGTGGAGAACGTCGCCTTCGATGCCGAGTCGGTCCTGGAGGACGCGCTCGAGGCGGTCGAAGACCGCGGCACGCTCGCCCCGCGGCCGCCGGTCGTGACGATCATGGGCCACGTCGACCACGGCAAGACGTCGCTGCTGGACAAGATCCGGCAGACCAACGTGACCGATCACGAGGCGGGCGGCATCACCCAGCACATCGGGGCGTACAACGTGCCGGTCGACGGCCGCAGCGTGACGTTTCTCGACACGCCCGGCCACGAGGCGTTCACGTCCATGCGTGCGCGCGGCGCCAAGGCTACGGACATCGTCACCCTGGTCGTGGCGGCCGACGACGGGGTCATGCCGCAGACGGTCGAGGCCATCAATCACGCCCGGGCGGCCGAGGTGCCCATCATCGTCGCGGTCAACAAGATGGACAAGGTCGGCGCCGACCTCGACCGCGTCAAGCGCGATCTGATGACGCACGGCCTGATTGCCGAGGACATGGGCGGGGAGACGATTTTCGCGCCCGTGTCGGCCGTGACCGGCGACGGCATCGCGCACTTGTTGGAGATGCTCATTCTGCAGGCCGACATCATGGAGTTGCGCGCCAACGCGGACAAGTTCGCGCGCGGGGTGATCGTCGAAGCCCAGCTCGACCGCGGCCGCGGTGCGGTCGCCACGGTGCTCGTGCAGGAGGGCGAACTCAAGGTCGGCGACCCGTTCGTCTGCGGCACGGAATACGGGCGTATTCGCGCCATGGTCGACAGCCGCAACCGCAAGGTGGACGCGGCCACGCCTTCGATGCCGGTCGAGATTCTGGGGCTGACCGGGGTGCCCGAGGCCGGCGACCCGTTCACGGCGCTGAGCGACGAGGCCAAGGCGCGCAAGGTCGCCGAACACCGCAAGGAGAAGCGGCGCGAGACCGAACTGACCAAGAGCAGCCGCACCTCGCTGGAAGACTTCTACCAGCAGCAGACCGGCGACACGAAAGAACTCCGCGTCATCATCAAGGCGGACGTACAGGGCTCGGCCGAGGCCGTGCAGGACGCGCTGACGCGGCTGTCCACCGACGAGGTCAAACTCACGGTACTGCACGCGTCGGTCGGCGGCGTGTCGGAGTCCGACGTGCTGCTCGCGTCCGCCTCGCAGGGGATCATCATCGGGTTCAACATCCGGCCCGAAGGCAAAGCCGCGCGGCTGGCCGACCGGGAAGGCATCGACGTGCGGCTCTACACGATCATCTACGATGTGATCGCCGACGTCCGCGCCGCCATGGAAGGACTGTTGGCCCCGACGTACAAGGAGAACGCGCTCGGGCGCGCCGAGGTCCGCGAGGTCTTCGCGGTGTCGAAGATCGGACAGGTCGCCGGCTGCATGGTGGTCGAAGGCACCGTGGCCCGCGGGGTGCGGGTGCGGGTGGTGCGCGACCACGCCGTCGTCCACGACGGACGGTTGGCGACGCTGCGCCGGTTCAAGGACGACGTGCGCGAGGTCGCGACCGGGACCGAGTGCGGCGCGAGCCTGGAACATTTCCAGGACGTCAAGGTCGGCGACGTGCTGGAGGCGTACGAACTCGAAGAAGTCGCCCGGCGGCTGGAGCCCGGCGCCTGAGCCGGCGGACACCGCTCCTCCCGACCCGCGGTGGGCGTGCCGGACCGGGTTCCGCAACCATTCGCCACTCCACGGCAGAGGCTTGGTCATGGTCGTCGGCGTCCTGCGCGTCACCCTGTACCTTGCGGACAGCCACTCCCTGAAGGAGAAACGCGGCGTGGTCCGCAGGATCAAAAGCCGCGTCCGCAACGAGTTCAACGTTTCCATTGCCGAGTGCGCCGCTCAGGACGTCTGGCAGACCATCGTGCTGGGGGTCTGCCAAGTCGGCTCCGAACACGGCTACGTGGAGGGCGGCCTGCAAGCCGTCACGGATTTCATCGAACGCCTGCACGTCGCCGAGTTGGGCGAAACCCGGGTCGATATCGTCCACTATTAGAACCGATCCTGCGCACACGTAACCTTCGCGCACCCCTCTGCACTCGCCACCCGTCGCAGCCGTGCGCGTCAAGCGGTCCCGGTACGGCACAACGTCCCTCGCCCGAGCAGATTCCGTCGTCGAACCCATGCCCTCCCGTCGCCCCGAACGCGTCA
Organism: uncultured Binatia bacterium (SeqCode); assembly: GCA_965200125.1. Lineage (GTDB taxonomy): Bacteria > Desulfobacterota > Binatia > Bin18 > Bin18 > Bin18. Next base: position 3,871,605 of record OZ241332.1, read on the forward strand.
GCGGCCTGTTGCAGGAGGCCGTGGCCGACATTCTGCTGCGCGAGGTGAAAGACCCGCGCGTCAGCGGCGTCACCGTCACCGGTGCGAAGCTGAGCCCGGATTTGCGCAGCGCGCGGATCTTCGTGCGCACGCTGCGGAACGATACGGACGAGACCCGCGCGGAGGCCCTGACCGGCCTGCGCAGCGCGACCGGCTACGTCCGGCGCCAAGTCGCCGCCCGCCTGCGCCTGCGCTACACCCCGACGATCGAGTTCGCCTACGATCGCGTTCTCGACGAGGTCAACCATCTGGAATCCCTGTTCCACAAGCTGAAACGGGACGAACGCGCATGACCGGACTCGACGGTATCCTGCTCATCGACAAGCCGGAGGGACCCACGTCGGCGCACGTCGTCCGCGTGCTGAAACGGGCGCTGCGGGCGGAGAAGATCGGCCACCTCGGCACGCTCGACCCGTTGGCGAGCGGCGTGCTGCCGGTCTGCATCGGCGCGGGCACGAAGTTGTCCGCGTTCCTGATGACCGAGCGGAAAACGTACGAAGGGACCATCCGACTCGGCGTGGAGACGGACACGCTCGACCGGACCGGCACGGTGACGCGCCGACTGCCGGTGCCGCCCGTTGATGCCGCGGCGCTCGATGACGTCGAGCGGCGGTACACCGGCGAGGTGTGGCAGACCCCGCCGATGTATTCAGCGCTGAAACGCAATGGCGTGCCGCTGTACGAACTCGCCCGCCGGGGCGTGCAGGTGGAACGCGCCCCGCGGTGCATTGAGATATTTTCCTTGACCTTGGAAGCGGACGGGCCGGACCGCTTGCGCTTTTCCGTGTCCTGCTCGAAGGGGACCTACGTCCGTGTCTTGGCCGCGGACGTGGGCGCGGCCCTGCACAGCGTTGGGCATCTCGCCAGCTTGCGGCGCACCGCGGTCGGCCCGTTCACGCTCGACCGGGCCGTGCCGCTCGACGCCGCGTGCGAGCCGGGCGCAACGCTGCCGCTGTTGTCGGTCGAGGACGCCACCCGGGCGTACCGGACGTTTACGGTCTCCGCGGAGACCGCGGCCCATCTCCGCCGCGGGCAGCAGGCTGGGCTGTCCGTACTGCCCGCGGCCCGCGAAGATGAGGAGACCGCGCGGATTCTCGACCGGGATGGCCGGCTCGTCGCCCTGCTCACCGGAGACCGGGCCGGCTGGAAGCTCGCGCGCGTCTGGCCGGCGCCCAGGAGGAACTGCATCTGAAGACGCGCGCGTCTCTCGGTTCGGAAAATTTTTTCGCCTTCTCTCATCCGCCGGCAAGCTCAGAGGGCAGCCCGTTGAGCTTGTCGAAACGGGCGCGGGATCGTCTTTGATGCCACTCCCCTTCTTCATCCCCGGATCCTCTCTCCCTGGGTCCCAGAGCTTGTCGAAGGGCCAAAAAGGCCGGGGGCGAGGCGACCTCGGGGTTCGTTTCGATCTTTCGACAAACTCAGGACATCGCAGGCTCAACGAACTTGGGGATGGGAAGGTCCCTGAGCTGAGATACAACCGGAGGCAGCCGATGGAAAAGATTTGGCTCAAGAGTTATCCACCGGGAGTGCCGGCCGAGGCGGACGTCGACGCCTACGAATCGATCGTGGCGCTGTACGAGGAGAGCGTGCGGCGCTTCGCCGACCGGCCGGCCTACGTGAACTTCGACGTCACCATCACGTACCGCGAGATGGACGAGCGGGCGCGGGCACTCGCCGCTTACCTGCAGGGGCTCGGCCTTGACCCGGGCGACCGCGTCGCGATCATGATGCCGAATCTGCTCTCCAACCCGATCTCGATCTTCGGCGTGCTGCTCGCCGGCCTCACCGTGGTCAACACCAACCCGCTCTACACCGCGCGCGAACTCGAACACCAACTCAGCGACTCGGGCGCGCGGGCCATCGTTATCCTCGAGAACTTCGCGCACACACTCACCGAGGTCATCGGACGCACCAAGGTCGAGCACGTGATCCTCGTCCGCATGGGAGATGGGCTCGGCTTCCCGAAATCGGCGCTGGTCAATTTCGTGGTGCGGCGGGTGAAGAAGCTGGTGCCTCCATTCCATCTGCCGGGCGCGGTCCCGTTCGCGCGCGCCCTCAAGGAAGGGGTAGGGAGAACCTTGCGGACCGCCACGCCCGGCCGCGGGGACCTCGCGTTCTTGCAGTACACCGGCGGCACGACCGGCGTCGCCAAAGGCGCCATGCTGAGCCACGGTAACGTGGTCGCCAATCTCCAGCAGACTTCGGCCTGGATCGGCGGACAGTTCGAGCCGGGCCGGGAAGTCCTCGTCACCGCGCTGCCGCTCTACCATATCTTTTCGCTCGTCGCGAATTGTCTCACCGGGATGAAGTACGGCGCGCTCAACGTGCTCATCACCAATCCGCGCGACATACCGGCCTTCGTAAAGACTATCGCCAAGCTCGGCTTCACCGTGATGACCGGCGTCAACACCCTCTACAACGGCCTGTTGAATACGCCGGGCTTCGAGGCGGTCGATTTCTCGAAGCTCAAGCTCGCAATCGCGGGAGGCATGGCGATGCAGCGGGGAGGGGCGGAGCGCTGGCATGCCGCCACCGGCGTTCCCGTCATCGAGGCGTATGGACTCACCGAAACGTCGCCCGGGGCCGTCGTGAACCGGCTGGATCAGCGGGAGTTCACCGGCTCGATCGGGCTGCCGCTGCCTTCGACCGAGGTGTCCATCCGGGACGACGACGGCACCGAGGTCGGGATCGACACCCCGGGCGAGTTGTGCCTTCGCGGCCCGCAGGTGATGCAGGGCTATTGGGGCCGCCCGGAGGCGACCGCGGAGGTGCTCTCCGAGGACGGCTGGCTACGCACCGGCGACATGGCAGCCATCGACGCGGACGGCTACCTCCGGATCGTGGACCGCAAGAAGGACATGATCATCGTGTCCGGGTTCAACGTGTACCCGAACGAGATCGAGGAGGTCGTCGCCCTGCACCCGGGCGTACTGGAAGTCGGCGCTGTCGGCGTCCCGGACGATCGCGCCGGCGAGGTGCCGAAAATCGTCGTGGTGCGAAAGGACGCCGACCTGAGCGCCGAGCAGATCGTCGCACACTGCCGGAAGCATCTGACCGGCTACAAGGTCCCGCGCCACGTCGAGTTCCGCGACGAACTGCCGAAGACGAACGTAGGCAAGGTACTGCGACGCGCGCTCCGCACCACGTGAGCAGAGATTCTATAGTTTGGAAAGGAGAAGGGATACGGTAAGAATCACCACGTCAGAGTCCTTTCTTCGAGAATTACATACAAGACGATCCTTCGCCCGTTTCGACAAGCTCAACGGGCTGGCCCCTGAGCTTGTCGAAGGATTTTCAACCAAGAGATACAGGGTGCAACTCAGGAGAGAGTTCTAGGATCGTCTCGTCTGTAATTCTTCTTCTATCCCCTCTCCCCCTGGGAGGGGGTTAGGGAGAGGGTCCGACCATAGCCACGAATCCGCCTGAAAAGTTCAACCCCCGCGCACCACCATCCCCGACCCCAACTTTACACCCCGCAAACAGCGTGGTAGAAACGCGCGCAACCCAAGGGAAGAAGAAGGAAACGTCATGTCCGCGGCGCTCAACAAGAGCGAAACCATCCAGCAATACCGGGTTCACGATACGGACACCGGATCGTCCGAGGTCCAAATCGCCATCCTCACCAGCCGCATCAATCTGCTCACCGAGCACTTCAAGACCCACAAGAAAGACCACCTCTCACGGCGTGGTCTGCTGAAGATGGTCGGGCGCCGGCGGCGGCTGCTGGACTATCTGCGCCGCCGCGACGTGCAGCGGTATCGGACCGTCATCAAGAGACTCGGCCTGCGTCGCTAGGCCGGCGTCCCCGCCTTCTCGCCGCGGGACGTACGCAACAGCACGGGCATTTCGCTGCCGTGCGGAACAGAAAGACGACATGTACAAGAAAATCGAGATGGAATACTACGGGCGTCCGCTATCCATCGAGACCGGACGCTTGGCCAAGCAGACCAGCGGCGCCGCGCTCGTCCAATACGGCGAAACCGTCGTCCTGGTGACGGCCGTGGCCGCGACTTCGGTCCGCGAAGGCGTGGACTTCTTCCCGCTCACCGTCGACTACCAGGAGCGCACGTACGCGGCCGGAAAAATTCCCGGCGGGTTCTTCAAGCGGGAAGGCAGGCCCGCGGAGCGCGAAATTCTGACCTCGCGCATCGTGGACCGCGCCATTCGCCCGCTGTTTCCTAAAGGCTTCGCCTGCGAGACGCAGATCGTGGCGACGGTCCTTTCCGTGGACTGTGAAAACGACGCCGACGCCCTGGCTCTGATCGGCGCGTCAGCCGCGCTGCAAGTCTCGGACGTACCCTTCCGCGGGCCGATCGCCGGCGTCCGCATCGGCCGGCTGAACGGCGCGCTGGTCGTCAACCCGCTCCAGAACCAATTCCAGGACAGCGACATCAACCTGTTCGTGGCCGCCGGCCGGGACGCCATCGTGATGGTCGAGGGCGGCGCGCGCGTCGTGTCCGAAGAAGACATGCTGGAGGCGCTCTTCCTGGCACAGGACGCCGCGGGGCCGGTGCTCGATATGCAGGACGAGATGGTTCGGGTCGCCGGGAAAGCCAAACGCGAGGTCGCCGCGCAGACGGTCGACGCCGCCCTGCACGACCGCGTGCGCGAGGTCGCCGCCACGGACGTGACCGCGGCCCTGAACGTGGCCGCCAAACTGGAGCGCGCGGACGCCATCAAGACCGCCAAACGGGCCGCGGCCGAGCGGTTGGCCGACGCCTACCCGGATCGGGACGCGGAGGTCGCCGAGGCCCTGGAAAGCCTGACCGGCAGTACCATGCGCGAGATGATCGTGGCGGAGCGGCGCCGCGTCGACGGCCGCGGACTGACCGACGTGCGGCCGATCGGTTGCGAGGTCGGCATGCTGCCGCGCACCCACGGCTCGGCGCTGTTCACGCGCGGCGAGACGCAGGCGCTGGCCATCGCCACGCTGGGCACCGCGGCCGACGAGCAGCGGGTCGATGCGCTGACCGGCGAGCAGTACAAGAAATTCATGCTGCACTACAACTTCCCGCCGTTCAGCGTGGGTGAGGCGCGGCCGATGCGCAATCCCGGCCGCCGCGAAATCGGCCACGGCGCGCTGGCCGAACGCGCGCTGGCCGCGGTACTGCCGCGGGACGCGGACTTTCCCTACACGGTGCGCGTCGTGTCGGAGATCCTCGAATCCAACGGGTCGTCGTCCATGGCTACGGTGTGCAGCGGCGCGCTGTCGCTGATGGACGCCGGCGTCCCGATCTCCGCGCCGGTCGCCGGCATCGCGATGGGGCTCATCAAGGAGGGCGACGAGGTCCGCATTCTGAGCGACATCCTCGGAGACGAGGACCATTTGGGCGACATGGACTTCAAGGTCGCCGGTACCGCGGACGGGATCACCGCGCTGCAGATGGACATCAAGATCGCCGGTGTGACGCGCGAGATCATGCGCGACGCTCTGTATCAGGCACGCGAGGGGCGGCTACACATACTGGGCAAGATGGCCGAGTCGCTCGAGGCGCCGCGCGAAGAAGTCCCGCAACACGCCCCGCGCATTCTGACCATCAAGATCAATCCCGACAAAATCCGCGACCTGATCGGCCCGGGCGGCAAGATGATCCGTTCGATCGTCGAGGAGACCGGGGTGAAGATCGACGTCGAAGACGACGGCACCGTGCTGGTCGCGTCGTCCGACGGCGAGGCCATGGATCGTGCGGTCGACCGCATCGACGCGGTGACGGCCGACGCCGAGATCGGCAAGATCTACACCGGCACGGTCAAGAAGGTGGTCGACTTCGGCGCGTTCGTCGAAATCCTGCCCGGCAAGGATGGGCTCGTCCACATCTCCCAACTCGCCCCCGAGCGGGTGCGGCAGGTCACGGACGTCGTGCACGAAGGCGACGAGATTCCGGTCAAGGTCCTGGATATCGACCGCCAGGGAAAAATCCGTCTCAGCCGCCGCGAAGCCCTGCAGGAGGCGAGCCGCGGGAACGCTTGATCCCGCGGTTCCTGCCCCGTCCGCGGGACCTTCCCGATTCGCCCGCGTCAGACCGCCTCGCAGATCGGACAGTCGGACGGCAGTCTGCGGCTCCGCAACAGGTGGATCAAGAAGTCGTCATTCCGATCACGCGGCTGCGCCGGAGCGACCCCCCGCTTCCCTTGCCGCGCTACATGACGCCCGGGTCGGCCGGCATGGATGTCGCCGCCGACCTCGACCGCGACGTAGTGCTCGAACCCTTGGGCCGCGCCCTGATTCCGACCGGCTTCGCGCTGGCGATCCCCCGCGGATACGAAGCCCAACTCCGCCCACGCAGCGGCCTCGCCCTGCGCAGCGGCCTCAGCCTGCTCAACACGCCCGGCACCATCGACGCCGACTATCGCGACGAAGTCAAAGTGCTGGTCGTCAACCTGGGCGCCGAGCCCGTGACGGTCACGCGCGGCGAGCGGATCGCGCAACTCGTCGTCGCGCCGGTCGCACACGTGCGTTGGGCCGAAACGGACACGCTCGACGCTACGGCGCGGCGGGGCGGGTTCGGCCACACCGATACGGGTTCGGATGTCGAGCCGAAGGACACGCGTCGGGGCGTTGCCAACACATGAATCACACGTCGGCCCACAGGCGGACGAGGGTGTGGTACACCCCGGTCAGGCGGTGCACCTCCGCGTCGGTCGTGCCCCGCTCGCGCGTCAGTGCCTGCACGCTCCGGTCCAGGTCGAACAGCAGCGTCCGCCGCTGGGTGTCGCGCACCATGCTCTGAATCCAGAGCAGCGCGCACAACCGCGTGCCGCGCGTCACCGGCGTGACGTGATGCAGGCTGCCGGACGGGTAGAGGATCAGGTCGCCGGCATTCTGCTTGACCGCGTGGGGACCGTACGCGGTTTCGATGGTGAGGACGCCGCCGTCGTACTCGTCGGGTTCGCTGAGGAAGACCGTCGCGGACAGGTCGGTGCGCAGCAACCGGTCCGTCCCGTCCATCGGCATGATCGGATTGTCCATGTGCGGCCCGTAACGGTGCCCGGCGGCATACCGACTGAACGTCGGGGGCAGGATTTTGTGGGGCAGGGCCGCGGAGAGAAACCGCTGGTGTCGCCCGAGACAGGCCAGCAGTTGCCGGCGCAGCCCGGTCGCGGGCTCGGAGCGGTCGTCGAGTTGCTGGTTCGATTTGACGCCCCTCGCCTGCGTGCCGGCGGTCTCGCTCCCGTCGAGCCATAACGCGGAACGCAAGGTTTTCCGAAACCGGCGGACCAGGTCCTTGGGCAGTAGGCCGTCTATGAGCGTCAGCATCGCGCCGGCCCGGCTTCCTCCGGGGATCCGTCCAGGCTCACCCGGATCGTGGAGCCGTCGATGCTGTCCAGCGTCGGACATCCGGTGAGCGCCATCGTCACTTCCAATTCTTCCCGCAGGAGGCGCAGGACGTGGGCGACGCCCAGGGCTCCGGCTACGGCCAACGCATAGACCTACGGCCGGCCGACCAACACGGCGTCGGCGCCCAACGCGAGCGCCTTGAAGACGTCGGTCCCGCGGCGGATGCCGCCGTCCAGCAGCACCGGCACGTCGGCCCCGACCGCGGTCCGCACGCGCGGCAACGCGGCGATGCTCGCCGGCAGCCCGTCCAGGGTCCGGCCGCCGTGGTTCGAGACGATCATCCCGGCCAGCCCGAGATCGACCGTCCGCAGCGCGTCGTCCGGGTGGAGAATGCCCTTGACCAAGACGGGCAGCGGGGTTTCCCCCCGCAGCCACGCGAGGTCCGCCCAGGTCGGCGCGTGGGCCATCAGCCCCTGGAACACGCCGCTCTGTTCCGGCGTCAGCCGCGACGCCGCAGGTGGAGACATTCCCTGCAGATTCACGGCGCGGACGTGTTTCGGAAGGGTGAAGCCCGCGCGTCGGGCGCGGTTGCGCACCCCGTGGATCGGTGCATCCACCGTCACGACCAGCGCGAAGACGCCCTCGTTCGCAAAATTACTCAGGCGCTTGCCGACGTTGGTGCGGTTCACCGAGTCGCGGACCTCCGACTCCATGATCGCCGCGGCGACGACGAAGCTCAGGTCGTCGGTCACGTTGCCGACCACAGAGAATTCGAGTCCTCTGACGCGGTTCTTGCCCGTGTTGAGCGTACCGAGCGTCTCGTAATCGTCGCCCACGTTCTCCATCACGTCGTCTTTCGTGACCTGAAAGGCCGCGGCCGTCAGTAACAGCTTGTCGTTCAACAGGCTCCATTTGGTGCCGAGTTCCAGGTTTTCGCTCATCTCCGGTTTGCTGTCGCGGACTTGGCGCGGCGTCCCGCAGATGCCGCCGTAGCCGCAGTTGCCGCCCAGGTCCGACTCGCCGCCGTTGATGTTGCTCGACGTGGACCAGGAGAAATACGCGTTGCCCCAGTCCGTGAAGGCGTACACCAGCCCGGCGTGGCCGTTCCACAACAGGTCGGAGTAGGTGTAGTCGGTCGTGACGCCGCTCCGACTGACGACCGTATTCGCATAGTCGAAATAGTCGGCCCGCACTCCCAGAAAGGTGGAAAAGCCCCACGGCAGGTCTACCGTGTCCATCAGATAGACCGAGGTGGTGTCGATCCCGTAATCGGAATCGAAATCGCCCCGCGTGACGTGGCGGCCCATGATGGCGTTCAGGCCGCCGACCACGGCGCCGTTCTCGTCGTAGATGCAGTAGCTGTCGCGCAGTTGGCCGCGCAGCCGGAAGCTGCAGTTCGGGTCCCCCCGATTGTCCACGTCGTACGTCCCGTTCAGCACGTGGTGTTCCGCGTACTCGACGCCCAACACCACGCCGTGACGGGTGAACCCGATGTCGGTGTCCAGATACGCGTTGAGTTGCGTGGCGACGTAATCCACTTCCTGCCAGCCCTGGTGCGTACTCAACAACAACGTCGGTCCCCGACGGCCGACGGGGGTGAACTGCCGCGCGCCCGTCATGACGTAGCCGTTGTCCGTAAACCCGTAGCGCGTGGCGCTCTCCACCCGGAACCGGTCGCTGAACTCGTAGCCGCCGCGAAACGTGAACGTGTGGACCTCGGATTCGAGGAAGTCGCGGCCCTCCTGCAAATAGGCCGGCACGTCTTCTATGGGATCCCCGAAGCGCACGATCTGGGTGCCGAGGTCCGGGTCGTCCTTGGCGTCCAGAAAATAGTAATCGAAGGACAGGTACAGCTTGTTGTCCTCGGGATTGTACGTGGCGGACAAGGCCGCGCCGCGCCGCGGCGCAGGCGTTCTGCGGGCGCGCGATCCGGCACTTCTTCATCGGCGTACAGCAGATTGCCGCGCACGGCCAGCGCGTCGCCCAGGCGTTTGTTCACGTCGAGATGCACGCGGTAGTACTCGTCCGTACCCGGCCCGCCCTGGAACTTCACGAAGTCGTACTCGCTGCTGGCCTGCTTGGTGATGCCGTTGATGGCCCCGCCGGTCGAGCCGCGGCCGGCGAACGTCGAACTCGGCCCCTTGGTGATTTCGACCTGCTCCAGGGCGAAACTCTCGCGGATGGTCATGCCCGGGTCGCGCAGGCCGTCCACGAACACGTCGCTGCGGGCTTCGTGGCCGCGGATGATGTAGCGGTCGCCGAACGCGTTGCCGCCCTCGCCGGTGCCCAGGGTGATGCCCGGCTGGGCGGCGAGGACCTCGCGCAGGTCCGACTTGCCGGAATCCTCTATCTGCGTCTGGGTCAGCACGCTCATGGTCGTCGGCGTGTCGGCGATCTCCTTGAGGCGCCGCGGGTCGCCCGAAATGCGCGCCTTGTACGGCACGCCGGGCTCGGCATAGGGGTTGGTGTCGATCGTACGGTCCTGAATCCGGACCGTATCCAGCTCGACCTGCTCTTCGTCCGCGGCTTCCTGGGCCGCGGACGTACTCGCGAGCATCATCGCGGAAATACTCAGCGCGACCGCGTTGCCGGTCACCGTGGACGGGGCCGACCGCCGCGGAGCCGCAGCCTTCCTTTCCTTCGTCATCCGTTGCTTCACCTGCTGCATTCGGTCTCCTTCCTCGTGGTGGGGGTTGGGGGTCATTCCGTAATCAGCGAGTATTCGACGGGCACCGCGAGATGCAGGCGTTCGCGCGGCATGGAGTCCGGCATGGGAGGCCGCGGCGCGGCCAGGTCCAGCATGGCGAGCGCGGCCAGGTCCAGGAGAGGGTAGCCGGAGCTGGTCTGAATACGGGCGGCGAGCACCTCGCCGGCGCGGTCGATCGAGAACGCCAGCACGACCGTGCCCTGTTGCTTCCGTTTCTTCACCTCGGGCGGGTAATCCTTGTAACGGTCGAGCCACGCCACGAATCGGCTGAAATAGTTTTGCGGGTCGCCGGCCCGTCCGCCCCTGCGTCGGGCATGCCGCTTGCCGTCCGCGCGGAGCGCGGCAACCGCGCGCCCCGTGCTCCGGCACTGCGTGGTTCGATTCCGCCGGACGGGCTGAACCGTCGGATGCGCCGTCAGGTTGCGGGACCGGTTGCTCCGCTGCGGCGGGCGCGGCCCGGGCAGCGGGTTGCGGGTCGGACGGGTTCGCGGCACGGCCGTGTTGGACGGGATCGGGCTTTTCGGCCGAGACCGCGGACCGGTCGGGCGTTTCCATGACGACGGGACCGCCGTCTGCCGATGCCACGCGCGAGACTTTCCGGTTCGGAGCCGTTGCCGCGGCGTTCTCCGCGGCAGGCGGGCGGTCCTTCGCCTCCGGCTCGCCCTTCCGTACGGTCCCGTCCGGCTCTTGCGACGCAGCGTTGCGCTCGGCCACGTCGGCATACGAACCCGCTCTGCTTACGCCGATTTCGACGCCGCCTTCGCCTGGGTCGAGGGCGCCCGCGGGGTGAACCCGTTGGGGGGCCCAGCCGACGTAGGCATACGCGCACGCGAGGTGCAGCCCGAGCGCCGCACCGAACGCCGCGGTCCAGTGGGCGTGGCCGCTCGTCCTCATGCTGCCTCCGCGTGCACGCTGTAGAGCGTCACGGTCGCGATGCCCTGCTCCCGCACGACGTCCAGCAACCTGTCGAGCGTGTCCGCAGTGACGTCCCGGTCGACTTTCAGCACCACGAGCCACCCGTCGCCGGGCCAGCGCGAATTCCAACGCGGGACCGACCGTCTCGAACGAGACGTCCCCCCCCGTTCAGCGTAAGCCGGCCCTTTGTATCGAGGGACACGATGACGGATGGATGGGGGAGGGATTTCTCGCTAGCGGATGTCGGCGGGCGGATTTCCTGCAGGTCCTGTCCGTCGTCGATCCGGCCGGCGAGCAGAAAGAAGATCAGCAACAGCAGGGCGATGTTGATGAGCGGGATCATGCCCGTGTCCCCACGCCGGCCGTGCCGCGGAAGGACGGGCGTGGCGCGCAGATCGGTTCCCGGTCCGTTCATCGTTCCGTTTTCCGGTCCAGAGCTTCGCCCAACGAGGCGCCGGTGACGCCGCGCGCCGCGAGTCGCTCGAAGGCGGTCAGCATCGTCTGAACGCGGGTATCGGCTTCGGGAAACACGACCAGCGACCGGGCCGGGTCGAGGGCCGGGATTCCGTCCGCCGCAAGGGCGCCGGCATCCGGCAAGAACAACGGCCGGCCGCGTAGCGACAGCGAGCCGTCCGTATGGAGAATCACGGCCTGCGGGTTCTTCGGGTCGTCGACGCCGGAGTCGGCAATGGGAAACCGGAGGTCGACCGCCTTCCAGCGCGTGAACGTGGACGTCAGCATGAAGAACATCAGCAGGATGAACACCACGTCGATCAGCGGTGTGAGGCTGATGCCTTTCCGCCGCGAGCGGTACAGCGGAGCGCCGCTCATCCGGCGTGCCTCTCTCGACGGTCGAGCCGACCCGGTACCGTAGCGGAGGGGGCGCGCCGTTCTGCCTCGCAGGTGAATATCCGCTCCAGCGCGTCCAGCATGGCCGCGGATTCGACCTCGACCCGGCGTTCGAACCAACTGTTGGCCATCGAGACCGGAATGGCGACGGCCAGCCCGGCCGCGGTCGTGAGCAGCGCCTTCCAGATGCCGCCGGACAGGAGGGCGGGGTTCACCTGTCTGCCGGCGGCTTCCAGGGCCTGGAAGGCGTCGATCATGCCGAGCACGGTGCCGAACAGGCCGAGCAGGGGCGCCAGCGACGCGACCACTTCCAGGATGCGCAGATGACCGTCGAGCGCCGCGACCGCCCCCCGGGCCAGCCGCAGGGATTCGGTGCGGACGTCCTCTACGGAGAGCGTTCCGGCTTCGAGCAGGCGCAGAGTTTCGCCGATGAGTCGGGCGCAGTGGTTGTGCCGACCCCGAACCAACAGCATCGCCTGTGTGCGTTCGCCCCCTGCCAACAGGGCGAGCGCCCGTTCTGCGACGTCGTGCGGCCGCGGCCGGTGCCGCCACCATTGCCACAGCTTTGCAAGGATGACGGTCAGCGCGCCCACCGACAGGCAGGCCAGCAGCCACACCAGCAACCTGCCGACGCCCAGGAATTTCGCCGGCTCGATCATGACGGCAGACTCGACAGACATAGGAGGGGATAGTTCTACGGTACGCGAGCGGGCACCCGAATCTCGGTGTGCAGCAAGGGGCGGTTCAACGTCCGACCGGTGACTCCAAGCGCCAACTCGCGGCCACGAAAAAGCCCGCACGAAACGGTGGAAACCATTCCCTGCGGGCTCTGGGTTTGCGAACCTCGGGCCTCGGAAGTTGGCGTCTGGGCCGGTATTTGTCTCTTACGGCCCTCTAGTCGATATCGAAATTCATTCTCATTCAAAAAATAGACGGGCCGCTAGATTTGTCAAAGGGCAGGTTCGACCTGCGTGGCTCCGGCTCGAGTGGTGCGCCGCGGTCGTTACGCGTGCCACGTCAGAAGCGGGAGCCAGCCGACCCACGCCAGGAAGCCCGCGATTGCCAGATAGACGGCCGCGGCGACCAGTCCGCCTGCGCGGACGTATCGTGGACAGCCGCGCCAGCCGCGGGCGAGATGGAGGCTCCCCAGCACGGCGAACGACGGCCAGAGCAGGCTGCCCAGCAGCAGCGACAGCGAGAGCGGGCCGGGACGGCCAAGCAGGAGGAGACGGGCGAGCGGGGCCGTAACGCCCAGCACGAAGAACCCGGCGAGCAGCGCGGACAGCAAGATTCCCGCGGCGCCGAAGGAGAGCAGCGGGGCCGCCGGTCCCACCCAGGCTCGACCGAACAGCCAGCCGACACCGACGGCGAGCGCGGCCAGCACGCTCAGAACAAGGACACCGGCCCCGGCCGCCAAACCGACGCTCAGTCCCAAGGCTTCCGCGTGTGTGAGTCGGCGGTAGGTGTCCTGATGCTCCCCGAACAGGACCATGCGGCCCGCGTCCTCCAGAAAGAGATGGGTTGCGACCGGAGAGGCCGGCGTACGATGGAACCGGGTCGTCATGGGGACGAGGGCGGCCGCCGCGCCGGTCGGCAGCAGCGGGCGGACCCGGAACCCGGTGTCGCTACGCTCTACCACTACGCCACGGAAGAGAGAGAAGAGCCTACTGCGTAGCGCCATATCGTGGATGAACGGCAGGTAGGTGCCCGAGAACACTGCGCTCGGCGGGACGTTGGCCGGGCGCCGCGGTGACGCCGGCGGGAGGGGAACCAGCGCGGCGGCCACGCGCTTCCGCATCACCGCCTCTACCATACGCGAGGCGATCGTATGGCCTGCATTAGCGTACGAGTAGTAGAGGCCGGACGGCTAGCGTAACCGCAAGCGTCCCCACATGCCCGCCAGATAGTCCGCGGGCGAAACGTTTGGGCCGGTCCGAGCATATTCGTAGAAGCTGGATCCCGGCAGGCGACCGGCATGCTCCAGCAGATGGACGAGCCGCAGATCGTCCGGCCAGCCGTGGAGGCGTGCAGCAGCGGGAAGCAGTGCGGACACCGGCGTCGTCAAATCGAAGCGTCCGTCCTCCACCAGCGCCAGGGCGAGGAGCGAGGTGACGGTCTTCGAGATCGATCCGACGCGGAACAGCGTGTCCGGCGTCACCGGCGTGGTGCGGCAGGCGGCGGCATGCCCGAAGGTTCCGATGGTCGCGAGTGCGCCGTCCGCTATGAGCACGTAGGCGCCCCCGATGTCGCGGTGCACGGTCTTGATGCCCGCGGCCCGGGCGAAGCCGCCGCCCGGCACGAGCAGCGATAGGGCGAGAACCGCCCGAGCCGCACCCATTACGCCGGGCTGTCGTAGAAGACGTCGAGCGAGACGCCGATCAACCGTTCGTCCCCGAGGGTCGAGGCCACATCGTTGTCTGCGAATTAGGAAGTAGCGGCGGTCGGCAACGTTGTCGATGAAGAGCTTGAGGACGAACCAGGAAGACCGATAGCCCGCCTGGACGTTGGTCAGGAAGAAATCGTCCAGCGTGTCCGTCGGGGCTTGGGCGATCCGGGCGCGGAAATCGTCCGTGTACTCGAAATCGACGCCGAGGAACACGCCCGACGGGTGCTGATAGAACGCACCGGCGGCGACGTTCCAGCGCGGCGCCTCGGGAAAGGCTTCGCCCGACAGGTCGCGGCCGGCCAGATTGAACGTGTCGAATTCGGTATCCACGAAGCCGACGGAAAAGAAGCCGGACAGGCCGAAGGGGAGCCTGCCGCGGCCCTCCAACTCGAAGCCCACGGCGTGCGACTCCGCGGCGTTGTCGGTAAAGGCCGACGCCGGGTCCAGCGGGTCGGCCAGGGTTTCGATCTGCTGGTCTTCCAGGTCGAGGTAGAAGACGTTGGTCGAGAACGCGAGCCGGTTGTCGAACAACCGCCCGGTGTAGGACAGTTCGTAGTTCCAGGCGTATTCCGGGTCGAAATCGAAGACACGCCCGGTCGAACGCTGCACCCCGGCTCCGCCGGTGTGGAAGCCACGTTGGAAGGTGAACCCGACGGTGTGGTGCGGCCCGAGCTCCTTGCGGAAGCCGGCCTTGGGCAGAACGACCGTGTCGGACAGGGCATAGGAGAAATCGGTGCGCGCGGTGCCGTTCCGCGAGAAGAAGCTGGCTCCTTCCTGGTCGGTATGATCGACGCGTCCGCCCAGCCCGGCAGGAACTCGTAGCTCACTTCTCCGAAGCTGGCGAGGTTCCATTCGTCCCTGTCGGTCTTGCTGACGTCCGACGCGAAGCCGAAGAAATCCGGCCGCCGAAATCCGGCGTCCTCGTCTTCCCAGGCGCCGTAGATGCCCACCGTCGCGTCGGTCCGCTCTCCGAATTAATTCAGGCGGAATTCCTAAGTGAACAGATGCTGGACGAAGTCGCCGGTGAGGACGTTCGTTTCCCCGGCCGTGCCGGCGTTGACCGACGGCCGCTCGGTATCCGACCGGGAGAGCCCGACTGCGCGGTCAACAACAGCGCGGAGGTCGCCTCCTGAACGACATCCAGGCCCCCGCTGTGGACGGTCGTCCGCCTGACCTCGCTGAAAATGGGCGTGTTGAAGTCGCCCCGGTCGTCGTCGAACGCGAAGCCGAGCACCGGCCCTCCGATATCGGAGACGTCGGGCGCGTCTTCGGCATACGAGTAGAGCAGGAGCACGCGGGTCCGCGGCAGGGCCTTCGGCCGCACGCGCAGCTTGCTGCGGACCGAGAGGAACTCATCCTCCTTGAAATCGCCGAAATGGTCGAAACGTTCGTACGTCGGATAGTCGAGCGCGCTCTCGCTCCGCTGGTATTCCCCGGCCACGCGGAGCGCGACCTGCTCTTCGATCAGCGGCACGTTCACCATGCCCGCGCCCGTGGACAGTTCGTCTTCGCCTCCCATGCCCCGTGCCGCGGTCTCGAAGCGAAAGACCGGTCCTTAGTCTTGACGTAGATCGCGCCGGCCAGCGTGGACTGCGGTCCCCGATACACCTCGACTTGCTCGGTATCCCACAGACCGCGCGACCCCCGTCGGGTCACCTGAATCGTCTGCTGGATGCCATCGACGTAGTAACTGGCGAGCGGGGTGCCGCCGGGGGTGAGCCCTTCGGAGCTGATGCCGCGCAGGACGAAGCCGGCGTCCGTCCAATCCGCGTCGCGGACGTTGCCCAGCAGGCGGAACGAATCCCGAAAACCGCGCAAGGCGCGCCGTTCGATCTCGTCGTCCGTGACGATGCCGACGCTTGCCGTGACGTCGTCCAGGGTTTGCGTCGTACGCGCACCGTACACCGTGATTTCCGGCAGCCGGGTCACCGCCAACGAGCCGGACTGCGCCGACGTCGTGCCGCCGGTCGGCAGGCACCCGGCCAGGATCAACGCGACCGAACGGCGAACGACGGAAACTTGACGGGGCGATTTGCTGATCTTCGACGACGAAATCGACCGGGGCGTGGGGAAACCGGCCGAATCGACGGCGCCGGCCGTTTCGGTCGACCTCGATACACTGGTGGTCGTGGCCAGAACACAGCGACCGCGCGACGTCGTGCAGGTCGTCTATTGGCCTCCGGACGAGCCGCACGTCGTGCAGATCGTCATGGGGAAGGCCACGGACCCCGATGTCGCCACGGCCTCGGTCAAATTCGACGCACGAACCGGGGCCGTGCTCCGTGAGGAGCCCGATCTCGAGACGGGATTCACGGCCCTGATGTTGCGGCTGCATGCCAGCCTGCTGGCCGGTCTGCCGGGGACGGTGTTCCTCGGCGGCATGGGGTTGCTGTTCGTCGCGGCGCTGGTCTCGGGCGCGGCAGTATATGGGCCGTTCATGCGCAAGCTGCCGTTCGGTACGGTGCGTCGGGAACGGGCGGCCCGCCTCCGGTGGCTGGACCTGCATAACCTGCTCGGTATCGTCACCTTGGTTTGGGCATTGGTGGTCGGTATCATCGGGGCGGCCCTCGCGCTGGCGGCGCTGGTGCTCGATTATTGGCAACGGACCGAACTGGTCGCCCTGACCGGGACGTACCGCGGGAGGCCGCCACCGACGTCCCTGGTTTCGGTGCAGGCGGTGGCCGAGACGGCACGCGCCGTCGAGCCCGACATGGCACTAGGCTCCATCGCTTTTCCGGGCACGCTATTCGCCGGCCGGCACCACTACGCGGTGCTCATGCGCGGGGACACGCCGCTGACCGCGCGGCTCGTCAAGCCGGTGCTGATCGACGCGCAGACCGGCACCCTGACCGCCGCCCACGCCTTGCCCTGGTACGTCACCGCGCTGTTGGTGTCGCAACCGCTCCACTTCGGCGACTACGGCGGCCTGCCGCTCAAGATCCTCTGGGCCGTGCTGGACGTCGTCACGATCCTCGTGCTCGTCAGCGGCCTGTATCTGTGGGGCAAACGGCGCAAGACCGTGGTCGAGGACCTTGCGCATACTCTGGGAATCGGCGCGCCGGCCAGCGCCACCGAGTGGAAAGGCCCAGTATGAGCGCCGGACGCGGCAGGGCGCGGATATGGCTGTCCCCGGCCGCGTTCTGGATCGCGAGTGCGGTTGGCCTGCTCTCGGCGCTGGTCGCCGACGGCGTGTGGGACGCGCTGTCCTGGGTCGCGTTAGCCGCACCGGTCGGCGTTTGTGTGTTGGGGTTGCAACGCGCGTTCAGGTAACACGGGCCGTGCGAGCGGCATGCTTCCAGTACACGCGGCAGAGCTTCGGCGGGTCACGGGATGTTGCCCACCCAGAGACGTCCGCGGTTGACTCGACTTCCGGGTGTGGTAGAG
Source organism: uncultured Binatia bacterium (SeqCode) (assembly GCA_965200125.1). Classification (GTDB taxonomy): domain Bacteria; phylum Desulfobacterota; class Binatia; order Bin18; family Bin18; genus Bin18. The sequence goes on from OZ241332.1 coordinate 3,889,164, forward strand.
ATGTTTTATTGCTCCGATGCGGGTGTAGCTCAGCTGGCTAGAGCGTGTGCTTGCCAAGCACAAGGTCGCCGGTTCGACTCCGGTCACCCGCTTTCTTCCTCCCCCCCACACAGCCAACGGCACTCGGCACCGCCGGGTGGGGGAAGGCGCCTCCATTCGAAAATTCTCGCGGGCTGGGCACCTGCGTCAAGGTGGAGGTGTATAGGCAGGGCGGTGGGCTATCAGCCGAGTAGTATGACGAGGAAAAACCGGCTTCGGGATCGTCGTGTATGTCATTCCTATTTGTTAGCTGGGTCGGTCCAGGATAGCGTCGGGCTTTATTCGCGGCCACCGTGACATTCCAGGAATGGTGCTCCCCGCTTTCCGCAGGCTCCGTAGCTCAGTGTCCCGTCGGCCTGGTAATCCATCAAGGTCAGCGAGATGGGACGGCCCAAATGGTGTTGTAGCACCACCGCCTTCCCCTCCGTCGTCTCTCCGGAGAAGAACGAGCTGTCCGGACCCGCCCAGGCACGCAGCCTCACCGCTTCATCCATGAAGTGCGTGTGGATGTACGTTCCGTCGGGCCGATGCTCGGCCGTTATCTTGCATGGCTTGCCCGTGAACCGGACGCCTGTCCACCAGTTGTCCGGATCCTCCCTTGCGACCTCGCCTCGGTACGTGCCTGCCCGGATCTCCCGAATCGGACCGGTCTGGCTTCGCGCCGCGGCCTGATACCGCACTCGGGTCCAGCAGTCGATTCCGGGATCCTCGCACCCCCCACCACTCAGCGCACCGACGACCAAGGTCAGTACCACCGTCCCCACCTGTCCGTAGGCGGAGTCTTTCATCTGCGTTCCTCCCGAATTCTCCCCGGCTCTCGGCCTTGGGGATTTCTCTGCAATTCCTCTCACTCTTGACCAGCGCGTTGCATTGCCGCTCTGCGCTCTCGAACACCGCGCGGGCCCGTTCCAGTATCCGACGTGCATCTTCGTCGTCTCCCTGTTCTTTCGCCTGCCACAGGCGCTCGCCCAGCCATTCCGTTCGCAGCAGCGTGTGGCGCGCAATTTGCCGCATATTCATGACATCCTCGACCCGGCTCGTCCGGGCCGCTCCTGCCGCAGCCTTCCAACAGGTTTCGCGCGCGCTGTCTGCAAGATGCTCCACCTTTCTTTCCAGGACTTCGATCTCTTCCCCGAAGGTGGTTCCCTGTTCGCCATTCCCTTCGGACGCCTTCCCGAGGATGCCACAGAGTTTCTGTGCAGTGTTCAGGGTCTCACGGGTCTTCGCGTCTACCGCTGTCACCTCGCGGTCTCCATCCGCCGCGTTCCGGCGCTCTGACCGCAGTCTCGTCTCCTTGATGAGCCATTCGACGGCTTCGATCGCCATCAAGTTGCCGTACTCCCGCTGTGCAAAAGCGTTTTCTCGCGCTGTCGCGCATGCCTGGACGGCGGCTTCGCCGGGTAGGGGCGGGGGGATGTACGGGCTTGGCGGCGCTTCGTACGTCTGCGCGAAACGTTCCCGCTCGTACCACACCCCTTCTCTTGCTGCCCATGCTCGTCTCTCTGCCGCGCGCAGCCTCTCGTCGGTCGCGGTCGCCCAGCCCATCCTCACCAACCACTCGGCAACGTCGATACCACCGGCATAGCAGGCGACCTCGGCTTCGTTCCGTTCGCATACGAGCTTCTGTCCGGCGGTCACGTCCCGCAACGCCTGCGCGGCAAGCTCCCTGCACGCGAGGCTCTTCTCCGTTGGTCCGCACCGGGCGTCCGGCGGCGGAGGATCGATTCCGCCGAGCGGCAGCACCGGACCGTCCGGCAACCCGGCGAGGGTCGTCGCATCGACCACGCGCACCACGCCTTCCCAGATCGTCTCGCTGGCGTCCGTGGCGCTCGCCCAGATTCCGAGGGCCAGTATCAGCGTCGCCCCTGCTCCCGCTCTCATCGATCTCTTTCCTCGTTCCGCATGCCCGTTTGCCGCCGCTTGGTGTTCGGAGCGACTGGCGTCTGAGTGCCTTTGCGACACCAGCAGAGTAACGTTTCTGCCATGAGAAATGAATTTGGGACGGAGCAAATGGTTGAAAAAGCGCGCGCCAACGAATGGAGGCACCCTATCAAACGATCGGGAGATTTTTGGGACACATATCGTTCCCCGATCTTGTCGAGACGGTGTCCGGTCAATAACGCTCGGCCTAGTTTACCAACCGAGAGGTGTCGAGCATAGTCAAATGGGCACCTCCTGAACGAATGAACTGTATAGGAGATTACTACTCATAGGTGCTTGGTGGGGGAATTATATGCCGTAGCATCCGAAAACCTTCCTCAGTCTTCACAGAGTTTGTGTGGAGAAAAGCCCTTTGATGGGCTCAGGGATGAATCCGTTGCTCTCGGCTTCCTGAGTTTGTGCCAAAGGGTGTCGGAACGGGTCCCTGGATGCCTGGTAGGGAATTCCCCTTCGTAGAGATACAGGTAGAAATTCTCCTGGCGACACATGGCGCCTGTGAAGGACGCAAGCGACCGGATTCCATATTGGGCGGCGAGATCGATGGATAAGGGAAGATTGAGAATCATCAGAACCTTGCCCCCGGTTCGGTCGGCCAAGGTTCGGATTTGCAACAGGAAGACGCTGTCGTCGACATACCTCTGTGGCTTCTCGTCATAAAATACGAAAGAACCCTCCCGATTCCTCCGGACATAGTGTACTTTCCGTTGTCGCTGTAGATATCCGACCACAGTAGTGACAGCGAAGTCCTGGTGACCGATCATCGGAAGGGAGTCGAGATTTTCTGCCCGGATGTACTCGGCTGCCCGTTTCCCGAGCGAAAAGGGATGTTTGATATCCGCGGCAACGGCGTGCAATCCGCTCAGTGCGTGGAGCACCAAGAGACCGGTCAGCAGCATGCCTCCGAAAGACGCTCCGGCCTCCCGCATCGGAGGGCCTTTCTCTATGCCGCGGGACCAGGCAGTCAGGTGCCTTCCACCCCAAAGCAGCAAGATAAGAGCGATCATGAAAAAACCGTAATGACGCACTCTCCCTCCATGTATCAGGGTGAAGAAATGCAAGAGCCCTGCTCCGCAGCAGAGAAAGACGACCTGAGCGATAGGCTGGCGCCGGCAGTAAACGGCGATGGTTGCCAGGAAGACACAGACGTATACGCCGAACAGATCTCGCAGATTCCCCATTACTTGCTGTGCTTCCGATGCTTCCAGCCCCGCCCATGAAGATACCCAAACTTCCAGCCAGGTTCGTATGATGAAGAAGACGTGAGGAGAGAAGAAGGCTGTTTGTAGAAATGTTAGAATCCGCCTGATGTTGTCCTCTCGATACCCCAGCGCCTGATACGCGTCCGCCGGGGGAGACAGTTGCAGCACGGCAAGCAGCATCGCACCGAGAACGATTACGAACGCTGTGTACACCCTCCGTACGTCCACCGTGTCGTCTGCTGCCAGCGTCCGGCAGTTGAGCCAATAGTCCAGTGCCAAGCCGAACGTGATGCTGATCGCAATGATGAATGTATGCACGTTGGTATTGCTCATCAGACACAATACCAGCGCCAGCCAGAGGGGATGTCGCCAGCGCTGCCGCAACAGCACGCACGTCACCACGACGAACAGCAGCCCGAGCGCGTAGCTGCGAGATTTCACCCCGTACTCGTAGAGCGGGAAGTACCCGAAGGGGAACAAACTCTTTTGCAGTGTGCTGAATGGTGCGTACTTCGCAACAATGAAAATCGTGGTGGAGGCGATCAGCAGATGAAGGATCTGCATTCCGACCGGAGAATTCGTCAACCGTGTCACCGGCATCAGCAGTAGATACCAGAGCCCTGGGTGGCCTTCGTATTCCAGGTTGCGAAAGAGATCGAAGATCCCCGCACTGTCACGTGCGAATAACCATGGATTAATCTCGTCGCGCCACATTTCGTGATGAAACAGGGCGAAGGACAGCACCAGCGCATAGATTGCTGTCAACGTCGGGGCGAACCAGGCAGCCTCGCCTATAGACGAGAAGCGGGGAGGATGTGCCGCACTCTCCCTAGCAGCGAAGTTGAGACTGGATGAAGATTTAGCTTGAAATCTCCTGCGAATAGAGAGACGAAACCATTCCATCGGAGAACATCCTCTGTTTGCCACACGAACCGGGTTTAGAAATAATAGCGGACCTTGACCCCGACCTCGCGGCGGTCGGTGTTCCATAGCGCGAATCCGAGGAACCCCGGAAAGTAGTTCCGCACCCGGGTGTATTCTTCGTCGGCCAAGTTGATTCCGTATAGCGCGACCTTCCACTGCTCCGCGGCGCCCCACCATTCGAGTCTCGCGTTGAGCACTCCGTAGCCGTCCTCCCGTTCCAGGGATTCGTTGGAGATCTGCCCGTACGACGCGCTGCGGTAGGCGTAGTCGGCCCGTAGCATGACACTCGTGTCCCACCACGGCAGGGGGACGGATACCTTCGGCGAGAGGCTGAAGGTATATTTGCTGACGAAGGGCAGCCTCGAGCCTTTCCTGAAATTGGCACGCAGGGACGGGGCAAGATCGACTTCGGTGATCTCGGCGTCGGTGTAGGCGAAGGTCCCGTCCAGACGGAAATACGGCGGCAGGAGCGCCGCGCCCTCCAATTCCACGCCCAGGATTTCGGCTGCCGCGGCGTTCAGGGTCCGCGAGTCGAAGGAGTTCGTCGCCGTGTTCAATGCGTTCACGCTGGCTTGGTAGTCCTGGTAATCGTTGAAGTAGAAGGCCAGGTTGACACGCAGCCGGTCGTCTGCCGCCTGCGCCTTGAGGCCGACCTCGTACATGTCCACGAACTCCGGGTCGTAGCTGCCGACGCTGAAAGTGCTCGTCGGCCGGGCGGCAAACCCGCCGCTGCGGAACCCGCGGGCATAGGTTGCATATACCATCAGGTCGTCGCCGAGCCGGTAGCGTGCGCTGGCGGTCCCGGACACTTCGCCCCAACTGTCGTCGAGCGCGGTGGGTGGAATTTTGTACACGGGCTGTCCTTGCGCATCTGTGGCTTGCCGGCCGTGATTGTCGAGTTCGCGGTACACGACGTCATAGTCCTTCTCTTCCCGCGTGTAGCGGACGCCGCCGGTCAGGCCGAGGCGGCGCGTGACGTCGAACGTGGCTTGGCCGAATCCAGCGTAGCTGTGCGTTTCGACCTCGGATTTGCGTTGGTCAAGCCCGCCGAACGCATTGTCGATGAACGGATCGTCGTCCTGCAGGTTGTAGCCGTCTTCCGTAAAGTAGTAGAAACCGGCGATCCAGTTGAGGGTGCCGGCCGCAGTGTCGCCGCTGAGTTGCACTTCCTGGGAGAACTGGTCGGAGGCGCCCGTCTCGCGGTAGTGTAAGAGAGCCTGCGGGGCGCCATCGAAATCCAGATTGCCCAGGTATTCCATGTTGCGGTAGGCGCTGATCGTTTTGAGGCGCGCCCGTTCGGTGAATTCCCACGTCCAGGTCCCGGACACGCCGTACACGTCGAGCGTGCTGTCGTGATTGTCCAACGAGTAATTGCTGAACGGATCGACGTCGGTCCCGGTAGGGCAGGGAACGAATGGCTCCGCGTCTTGCGGGCCGCCCCGCCGGTAGCATGGCGCCAAGTCGGCCAGTGGGCCGCCGTGGGCATAGAAACTATGAGGGGCCGAATGTTGTCGGGCGCGTTGACCGTCCACCACGACGTACAGGCTGGACGCATCCCCCATCCAGGAGAGTTGGCCGCGCCCGCTGAAGCTGTTCTCGTCCCCGAGGTCGTCGTCGGTGAAGACCTGCCGGCTCACACCGTCCCGCATCAGGCTCAGGACGCTCGCCTTGACCGCCAGCCGGTCGCCCAGCGCCACTTCCCCGGACCCTTCCACGTTGATCCGATAGCGGTCGCCGACAGTCACGCCGACATGGCCGCGGATCTCCCCGGTCGGTTTGGCGGTCACGACGTTGATGGCCCCGCCGATCGTATTCTTGCCGAACAACGTTCCCTGCGGGCCGCGCAGGACTTCGACGCGTTCGATTTCCAGCAGGTCCAGTGCGGCTCCCATGTGGCGGCCGATGTACACCCCGTCAACGTACAGGCCGACGCCGGGGTCCGTCGTCACCATGTGGTCGGCCTGTCCGATGCCGCGCAGGAAAATGCTGCCGTTCTCGGCGCTGCCCATGCCGTACGACGTGAACGTCATGCCCGGCGTGTACTTCCCGATGTCGCGCAGGTCGCGCATGTTCGCTTCTTCCAGCGTCTCTCGAGAGAAGACGGTGACGGAAATCGGCGTCTCTTGCAGCGACTCCTCGCGCTTCCGCGCCGTGACCGTGACGTCGGGAAGGCTCACGGTTTCCGCAGCGGAGCCGAGCACCGCGGCGTCCGATTGTGCCCAAACCGGAGACGGCAGGATGAATGCGCCGGCCACGGCGACGACCGCAACGAGCAGGTCACGAGCGGATCGCGCCGATGTCTGGAAATCGACGAATCGGATGCCCGCGCGCATGTTACGCCCCGTCCGCAGGAAGGGTCGCTGGGTCCTGCGCGTCGTCCGCGGACTCCGATTTCGGAAATGCCGTCCCGTACCGATTGAGCCACGTCACTTCCTCGACCGGCCGACGGCGGACCGGCCCGAAACGGCCTTGCGGATACCCGATAGGAATCAGTGCGTAGGTGGTGAGGAAGTCCGGCAAGCCCAGGATGTCGTGCATCTCGGCCTCGAACAGGGTGGTGATCGTAGTCAGCGACGCGCCCAATCCCAACGTCCGGCAGGCCAGCAGCACGTTCTGTACCGCGGGGTAGATGCTGCCGCCGAGAATGCGCAGGAAGGTTTCGCGGTCGGGTCCGGCGAGGCGCGCGGCGTGACTCTTGCGCGCCCGCAGGCACGGAATCAGCAGCACCGGCGCCTCGGCCAAATGCGCGGCCAGATAGGCCGCGGCCCGCACGTTCTTATTATTCTCCGGGGTGAGACCGGCCTTCGCGTAGCTCGCCTCGGCCGTGCGCCAGCCGCGAAGATAGACTTCGGCAATACGTTCCTTCAGCGACCGTTCGGTCACCACCACGAATCGCCACGCCTGGACCCCGCCGCCGCTCGGCCCTTGCGTCCCCGCCTCGATGACCTTGTATATGAGCGGCAACGGAACCGGGTCGGGCTTGAGCCTGCGCATGCTCCGGCAGGAATACATCACGTCGAACACGTCGGGCATGGGGCCCCCTCTCCATTCCTTTCGTCGTTTTGACTTGCACGGCTGCCGCGGAGCATAGCCGTTCCGTCCCGCGGCAACCAGGACGGGAGGCGACCCGTCAGGCGGCCGGTGGAGCCGGAGAGGATGAAGCCGAGCGGATCAGCTTCCAGATGCGTTCGGGCGTGAGCGGCAACTCGGTGACGGTGACCCCGAACGGTCGCAGCGCGTCGTCGATGGCGTTGGCGACCGCGGCCGGCACCATGCCGGGCGTGCCCTCGCCTTTACCCTTGGAGCCGAGCGGCGTGTGGGGCGAGGGTACGTTGTGCTCGATGGTCTCGATGTGTGGCAGGTCGAGCGACGACGGGATGTGGTAGTCGAGTAGCGTGGTGGTGAGTTGTTGGCCGTTTTCGTCGTAGAGGAACTCTTCCATGCAGGCGTTGCCGATGCCCATCGCGACGCCGCCGTGAATCTGGCCGCGTACCACCATCGGATTGATCGGCTGGCCGGAATCGTCCACCGCCACGTAGCGCACGATCTTGTACGCACCCGTGTCGGGAAATACCTCGACCTGTGCGGCGTGGACGTTGCAACTGTGCATGCCCGCGGTCTGCGCCTCGAAGTGCGAGGTGTGCTCCAGACCGGCTTCCATGCCGGGCGGCAGCGCGGTGGGCGACAGCAGGGCGACCTCGGCGATTTTGGCAATCGGCACGCGCTGACTCTCGTCTCGGCGCAGCACGGCATGTCCGTCCTGGAAGACGAACTCGTCGGCCGCGGCTTCGACGTTGAGCAGGTGGGCGGCGATGGCGGCCATTTTCGGCCGTAGTGCGCGGGCGGCCAGCACCGCGGCGCTCAGCGTGTACGAGGCGCCGCGCGAGCCGATCGTGCCTGCCGCGAACGGGCCGGAATGCGTATCGCCGTAGGTGACGTAGACGTCTTCGGGCGACAGCCCGAGTTCCCCGGCCACCACCTGCGCGATAGTCGTTTCGTGGCCCTGCCCGTGGGGCGAATCGCCCTCGGCGACCTGCACCTTGCCGTGCGCGTCGAACTGGACCGTGGCGACCCCGAATCCCGGCTGGCGCTCCATCGGTACCAACACCTCGGACGGGACGCCCGAAATCTCGACGCCCATGCTGAAGCCGACACCGAGATACCGACCGGCCTGCCACGCCTCGACTTGGCGGGCGCGGAAGGTGTCGTACTCCAGCGCGGCGCACGCCTTGGCGAACGAGCCGGGAAAGTCGCCCGAATCGACGTGCACGCCGACCGCTGAGACGTGCGGAAAGCTGCGGATGGCGTTCTTCAACCGGATCTCGACCGGGTCCATGTCCAGGGCGCGTGCGGCGAGTTCGACCGCACGGTCGATGGCGAACCGGCCGGCGAACGAGCCGAACGCGCGGCTCGGCGTCAGACACGCCTTGTTGGTGACCACGCACGTCAGGTCGATGTCCACGTTGGGAACGTCGTAGCCGTTGATGAGATACATGGCGCCCAGAAACGGCATGGCGAAGCCGACGTAGATGGCGGTTCGCGCGTCGCCGCAGTCGGCCAGAATCCGGTCGCGGACCCCGATGATCGTGCCGTCCCGCTTGAGGGCGAGTTCGATGTCGTGGATCTGGTCGCGGCCCTGGCCGACGTTCATCAGGCTTTCCTGCCGGTTCTCGACCCACTTGACCGGCCGGCGCAGCGTCATGGCGAGATGGCAGGCCACGAGTTCTTCGCGGTACAGCGGCGCCTTGGTGCCGAACGCGCCGCCCATGTCCTTGGGCATGATGACGCGCACCTGGCTGTGCGGAATGTTCAGATACTCGGCCAGCAGGTGGCGTTTGATGTGCGGCCGCTGGGTGGTCAGCCACAGGGTCAAGCCCTCGCCCGGACTGTACGTCGCCAGACAACTGCGGGTCTCCATCGGCGTGCCGCCGGTGCGGTGGCAGCGGAAACGCTCTCTGACCACGTGGTCGGCTTCGGCGAACGCGGCGTCGGTATGCCCGGCCGGGATGTGCTGGTGGTAGAGGACGTTGTCGCCCCAGTCGGGGTAGAGCCGCGGGGCGTCGTCGCGCAACGCCCGTTCGGGGTCGATCACCACGTCGAGCGGCTCGTAATCGACCTCGACCGACTCCATCGCGTCTTCCAGCGTATATTTGTCGCGCGCTACGACCGCGGCCAGCGGATCGCCGACGTATTTCACTTCGTCGATGGACAACGGCCAGAAGATAGGCGGCTTGGTCTCGCCCGGCAGGTTCGGGGTGCTCATCTCGGACAGCACCGGCCCCAGATGTTCGACGTCCTTACCGGTCACCGCGGACACCACGCCGGGCAGCGCGGTCGCCTTATCCGTGTCGATCCCGGTGATTCGGGCGTGCGCGTGGATGCTGCGCACGAATCCCAGCATCACCATGCGCGGCAGGACGAGGTCGGGCAGGTACTGTCCGTTCCCGACCAGCAACCGACGGTCCTCCTTGCGTTTGATGGACTTGCCGACCCACGTATTCGCGTCGGTCTTCGTCCCGCCGTTGGCCGTAGTCATGGTCCGCCCTCTCGTTCCCATACGTCCGAATCTGCGGCGCTAGACCGGAAACCAGTCCTTGCGCTCCTCCGGCGGCAGGGCTTCCACGGTCGCAATGGCGTGTTTGACCGCCTCGACGATGTGGACGTAGCCGGTACAGCGGCACAGCACGCCGGACATGGCCGCCCGGATGTCTTCGTCCGCGTGCTTGGGGTGCTGCAGAAACTCGTACAGGGTCATCAGCAGGCCCGGGGTGCAGAACCCGCACTGCAAGCCGTGCTTCTCCCAGAACCCGTCCTGAATCGGGTGCAGACGGTCGCCCTTGGCAAGCCCCTCGATGGTCAGTGCCCGACTGCCGTCGGCCTGCACCGCCAGCATGAGGCACGACTTGACCGCCTTCCCGTCCAGGATCACCGTACACGCGCCGCAGCGGCCCTCGACCGCGCAACCGACGTGCGTGCCCGTCAGCCCGGCGACCTCACGGATGAAATCCACAAGCAGCAGCCGGTGATCGACCGACTCCGTGTACGTTTCGCCGTTGATCGTGATGGTGACGTCGCGCTTCATGCCGCCCCCTTCCGTGCGCGTGTCGCGGCGCGGGCGAGCAGGTCGGGCACCGTCACGCGGATGAGTTGGCTGCGATAGGCGGCCGAGGCGCGCACGTCGTCGTCGGTCTCCACCTCGTCGGCCGCGGCTTCCCCGGCTCGGCGCAGCAGGGCGTCGTCGAGGGCTTGGCCGCGAAGCAGATCAGCCGCGGCCGTGGCTCGACACGGCTTGGGCATCACCCCGCCCACGACGACCTCCGCTTCCGCGCACCGGCCGTTTGCGTCGAGCGAGACCTGGGCCGCCACGCTGATGATCGCAAAATCGCCTGCCACCTGGCTGTGTTTGGCGTACGCCCCGCCCGAGTTCCGGGGCGGGGCGGGAAACTCGACGCGGGTCACGAGTTCGTCCTCATCGATGGTGCTCATCAGCGGGCCGGCCAGAAAGTCGTCTATCGATACGGTCCGCGTGTCCCCGCCTGCCTTGGCCAGGACGAGACGGCCGTGCAGCGCCATGACCGCGGGCGGATAATCGGCCGACGGGTCGGCATGGACGAGGCTGCCGGCCAGCGTGCCGCGGTTCCGAATCTGCGGGTCGCCGATGGCCCTCGCCGCGTCCGCCAGTAACGGCCACGCGACGTTCACGCGCGAATGCGTCGCCACCTCGGCGTGCCGCGCCAGCGCGCCCACCGACAAGCCGCCTTTCTCTTCGACAATGGCGGCCAGACCGGCGACGCGGTTGAGGTCGATGATCGTGCGCGGCTCGGCCAAGCGTAACTTGAGCAGCGGCATCAGGCTCTGGCCGCCGGCCAGGAGTTTCGCGTCCGGCCCGTATGCGTCCAGCAGCCGCAGCGCCTCTTCTACTTCGGTCGGTGCGAAGTAGTTCTCGATGACGGTGGGATACATGCCCTTCCCCCTCGCCGCTGCCTAACAGACCGCGGCGGGAAGTCAAGGAAACGGGCGAGGGGTCATCCTGGATGCCATTCCCTATCGAAACCGGCACCGGATCACATCAGGACTCCGTCAGTATTCGAACGAATTTCTCCCGACTCATCTTTACGTCCTTCTGAATTTTCGACATCAGGCCGACGCGAATGGTTTCTCCGCGATGAACCGGAACTACCGTCTTCCGTCCATCCGGATGCTTCAAAAACACGTGACTCCCTCTGCGCCGCGCGACCTCGAACCCTTCTCTTCTCAGTCGTCGCACCACGCCCTCCCCGGTCAGTCGCGGTATTTTCGTCATACGGTGATTCTCTGAACGCCCACCAGATCCAACGGTTTCGGGACGTCCACGCTCTCAACCTCGACCCAGAGCTCAATCGCTTCTCGCATGCGTTCCAATAGCTGGTCCATCGAGGCGGCCTGTGTGTGACAGCCAGGCAACGTAGGGACGCTTCCCACGTAGTATCCGTCTTCGTCTTTCTCTATTACGACCGTATATGCGTTACGCATGGTGTCCTCCGGATATCCATGACCGTTGATGCGGAGCGCCGCGAGCCCTGGTCCGTAATCCGACCCCTGTTTGGGGCGTAACGAGCCGCGGCGGAAAGTCAACGAAAAAACGGTGATCTCGTTACTTCCCCTCTTCTTCGATCAAGGCGATGTGGGCGGCGCCGGCCGCTCGGCAAAGTCGCCCGTCCAGAGACGCCAACGGCAGTTCGCGCCGAGCGGCAACTTCGAGATACGCGGCGTCATAGACCGAGAGTTTGTACTGGCGGGCCAGGTCGAGTAGCGCGGATTCGTCATGATCGCGGTCCACCGAAACGGACAAATCCCCAATGTCGGCGAGCGTTGCCCGCGTGTCCGCTGCACGTAATCGACCGCGCCGTTCGTTGACGATCAACGCGTTGCGCAACTCGTACCACCAGATGCCCGGCACGACGGCACCCTGTGCCGTGACCAGCCGCATCGCCCGGTCCGCAACCGGATACTGTTCGTCGGCCAGACACCACGCCAGAACGATGGAATTATCGAGGACAATCCGAGTCAGAACCGGTGCCCTTCATGGATGGTGCCGATCAACTCGGCAACCGACGTCCGCTTGAGACGACGGCGGCGGGCAGCAATGCGTCGAGCCGCCTGTTCCGCGCGTTTACGGTCGTCGTCCTCCGCGGGCACCAGCCGGGCCACCGGATGCCCATGCCGCGTGATAGTCAAGCTCTCGCCCCGAGCAACCCGATCGAGAAATCGCGGCAAGTGGGTTTTCGCCTCGTACGCGCCGATGTTTTGCATGAATACACCTCCTAGACCGGTCTGAAAGACTAGTCGATTTTTTCAGGATGTTCAAGTCGGCGGGCGCACTTCATACGACACCAACTCGGTCACACTCTTGATCGGCGTGCCTTTGCCGCCGCTGCTCGTGGCTTTGACGAGGCCGACGCCGCGAGCGTACCACTCCACGTAGAACAGGGTGAAATCCACGGCCTCGCCCGCAGGGTCGAGAAACGAATTGATGACGGTCGTTTCCACGCGCAGGCAGTTGCGGAACCGGCCGGCGGGGACGTGCACCTCTGTCGGGTCGAGCCGGGCGGTCGCCGCGGCGTGCATCCGTTGGCCGCCGTCCATCGGCCAGGCATGGGTTCGCGTAGCGACCTGCCATGCGACCGCGCCGGTGAACGGGCTGGGCAACAGCCGCTCCACCCCCTCGCCCAGGGCCGTATCCCAAACGTGGCCATCCTCGGAATCGAGCCACGGGTAACGGTGCAGAAATCCGTCCTTGCGAAAATAGGCGACCGTGCTGCGGGCGCGCGGCGCCCGGTCGGTCAGCGGTTCGTATTCTTCCTCGACGACGTAGGAGACCGCCTGCGCCAGCGCGAAGTCGTCGCGGGTCACGGTCTCGGTCATGAAATAGTGGTAGTCCCCACCGGAGAATTTCACCTCGTGCGTCCAGGTGTTATGCAGCGCCAGAGGGAAGAAGTGCCCGGCTGAGGACATGTCCGGCCGGGTCAGCGCCATGGTAAGACCGCCGACGAGCAGCACGGCAACGAGCGTCTTGAGCATGACGCCGGAACTATACGAGCCGGTTCCCCGCCGGACAATCGGACGGCAATTTTTCACATGCGTAGCGATCCGGTGTTGAAACCTTTGTCATGCCGACTCGTAAGGACTCCCCGGCCCGGAGCGGACCACCGTTCGTCACGCTGATCGACACCCACCAGCGCGCCGTGTACCGCTACCTCGTCCGCTGTACCGGCAACGAGGACGATGCCCAGGACCTGTTCCAGGAGACGTTCTTGCGCGCGCACCGCGCTTATGCCGCGTTCTCCGGCGATACCGGTCATCGGGCGTGGCTGTTTCGGATCGCCACGAATCTGGCCAAGAACCATGTCCGTGGGCGGCGTCGGCGCAACAACGTCTTCGTCTCCGGCTGCGAACCCGCACCGCCCGCGCGGCAGTCGGTCACGCCCGAACACCTGCTGCACTCCCGACAGACCGCCCACGTGCTGCAAGGTCTGCTTGATCGGCTGTCCTTCCGCCAGCGCACGGCCATCATCCAGTGGCAGATCGAAGGACTGACTTACCGCGAGATCGCTGGAAATCTGAACTGTTCCGAACAAACCGCCCGAGCGCACGTCTATCAGGGGTTGCGCAAGCTGCGCGCCGGCTGGCAGGCCGCGGGCGACGAAAGGAAGCGCCATGCCCAGCAGAAAGCGTAACGTACCGACATGCAGGTTCGACGAAGACTCCTTGATCGCCGCGGCGGTCGGCGACGCGTCTTCCGCTGTTGTACGGCGAACAGTACGGACGCATGTCCGCGCATGTCCCGACTGCGCCCAACGCCTCGAAGATTACCGCCAACTCTTGGACGGGCTCCGGTCGCTACCAGCCTCCGACGCGGGGTTGATTGCGGCCCGGCGGAAGCTCGACGCCCGGTTGGCACGGAGTCCCCGGCCGCGGCTGGTCGTCGGCATATGGGAGACGCCACTCGGTCCGCTCCGCATCGGTCGGACCGACGCCGGGGTCGCCCTGATCGAATTCGTATCCGACCAAGGGGTGGACGATCCTGAGCCCGATGTCCGACTTCAACGCCTGTTCTCGGTAGATACCGCGGGGCCGGACGACGCTGGCCGAGCCGAAATGTCGGCCCTGATGGACGGGTTGAACGCCTATTTGTCAGGTGGGAGGGAAAGCCTAGGCTGGACCGTTGACGAGGCATTGATGAGAAGCGAGTTCCAACGTCGTGTCCTGCACGCGACCAGCCAAATTCCGTACGGGACGCTCGCCACGTATCTGGGCATTGCCCACAACATCGGCCAGCCCAGCGCGGTTCGCGCGGTCGCCCAGGCGTTGCGCTACAATCCGGTTCCGATTCAGATTCCGTGTCACCGGATCATCGGCAGCAACGGCGACCTGACCGGCTACGGAGGCGACAGAGTCACACTCAAACGCGACATCCTGGCGATCGAGGGCATCCCGGTCGTAGAGGCGAAGACTGGCTTCCGCGTGCCGCGGCAGCGGCTGTACGTTGCAGACAGAGCGAGCCGAGAGTTCTGCCTGCCTGGCTGCCGCGTCGCCGCTGACCGCCCAGCCGCGGACCACCTACTCGTTGCGTCGAACGGTCGAGCAAAGGAAATCGGCTTTACACCGTGCAGTTTGTGTCAGCCGGACACGGAGCCGGTATCCCGCGAAGCCTCGCCGCGGTTGTTCTGACGTCAGAGCCGATCAACGGCGTTCGGAAGCACAGTACGTTAAAAGACGTAGGAGAGATCGGCTGGTCACCCCTACCCGAAGAAACGAAAAAGTCCTCCTCGTTCTTTCTCGGACGGATGTGTAACCACTCGAAGTCGGCCCTGAAATAATAGAAGCCGCCGCTGAAGCCGTACGACGAAATGACGGGTATTTCTCGTCGTAGGCGGCCCGCATGTGGGTTTCTGGTAGGGAGTCTCGAACAGGAATTCCAGCTCAAGCAGCGCCCAGGCATAGGCATACAGACGGTAGGCGTTGAGACTGGCATAGTTGGAACCGTCATAATAATGGAGGGGGCTGAGAAGTCACCAGGCACGATTAGGTGTGGTTCGCGGTCAAGGAAAATCGAAATTCCGGCCCTGCTCCTCGATTCGCACTTTCCAGACCTCGGTGATGGTCGAACCGCGGGAATAGATCTTGGAGTTGTTCCAGTTGACGATGCCCGTAAACTGGGTCCGGCCGGCTTTGCCGCTGAACCACTCCCGAGGGTAAGTTGCTACGATACCGGCTCCCTGGGTAGGAATACTGAAATCGTTGGTGAAATAGCTCACCCGGCCAACGCCAATAACGTCAATGCCGGCGGCCATTAGCGCCGCCCGATGCGTGAGGCCGTCGGAACCAAGGTCGTTGAGGCTGAAATTCGGGCTCGGTGCAATCCGGCTTCTGACCTCAATGTTGTATGTAGTCGACGGTTACCGATAAATCGCCAAGGATGAGCACAGGGCCTACGCTGAAGCTGGTCCAGTGTTCGGGGCTGAGCGGCTTGGTCCCGACTCGTTGGGTGATCAGGTTGTCGGGCGACAGGGTAGATTCTTCGGCAAGGTTTCCTACACTGTCAACGTTGGTTGTTGTGCGAAAGCTGGCCTGTCCAACGGTCGGGGCGCCAAAGCCGGTGCCGATCGAGCCTCGCAGCGCAAGTAAGTCCTGATATAAGATCCCAACGCACTGCCAGCTAGCCCTCCAGGGATTCGCCGACACTCGGTGGTGCTCGAAGTGCCCAGCGGCGTTCAACAACACCTGCTGCATGATGTTGGCATCTAGGTCGAGATACGCCCCGAAGCTGGCCCGGTTGGCTTCCGTCGCGTCTTGGGGAGGCACCCCCTGTTGCCCGGAGACCCCGATCAGGAATCCTTGATTGGCGATGTGGGTCGTCCCGGAAAGTAGGAGTTCGGCTCGCCGGTGAAGATTTCGTATTCCTCCTCGCGGTACTCCAGTCCGAAGGCGACATTTCGTTGAGAATTGAAGATGCAAATGTCGAACGGTGGGGAAATATCCAGGCTGAACGTCTTGTCGCGCTCTTCGTACTCGCGGACTTTGTACTCAGTCGGAATCGCGGCTTTCATGTGGAGCAGGTTCGAGTTGACGTTGTTTCTCACAAAGGCTTCCGTATTGCGCTTGCCAAACACGCCATTCATGTCGTATTTCCAGCCGTCCAACAGCACATAGTTGCTACGCAGGGTGCGGCGCAGGCCGAAGGCGATACTCCAATCGTTCACTTTACCCCGGTAGCGCGGGGTACCGCCGCCGGGAAATCGTCGGGCCGGTACAAAGAATTGTCGTTGCCTTGCAGTAGGACTAGGGCAGTCGGCCCATTCTGTCCATAGTCGATCATAGGAGTGGTGGGACAATTGCCGGACATTCCTTCGGGCGTCAGATCGCCGACGAGAAGCCGAGAAGATGCGGCAGGGTCGACGAACTCTTGGCCGAAACTGGCCGGGGTTGCGTCCGTATTACGAGTCCTCGATCTCGTGCGCCGCGTAGTTGCAGAAGAATTTATAGTGGTACTTCACGTCCGGGGCACCCGACGCCTGTACCAGCGACTTACGGATGTGGGTTGCCGTGGCGATCATGCAGCGCGCGTCGTCGCGTTGCACACTGTGGTTCGTCGAGTCGGAATTGGTGAATTCGAAGCTGAGGTTGGCATAGCCGGCGTCGGTCAGCGGCAGGCCAACGTTGGCCGCCACGTTCGCCAAGTCGCCGTTGCCATGTGTATTACTGGCCCAGCTGGGTTTCAATGGCGCCGCCGTTAAGGGCGTCGCGCAACACGAAGTTGAGCACACCGGCCACGGCGTCGGAGCCATACTGGGCCGCGGCGTCGTCACGCAACACCTCCACCCGTTTGAGGGGGATGGAGGGAATCGAGGCGATGTCGGGGCTATGCGCCCCGCGGGTCAAGTCTCAACTCCAGGTCGTAATCGCGGCGATTTGTGTCTCCATTTACCGTTGATCGGCATGTGGGTGGAATCCGAGAGTAAGCCGCGCAGCTTGGCCGGGCGGACAAGCGCATTCTGGTCGCCAGTAGCGTGCGGGCTGATGTTGTAGGACGGGACGGCTGCCGCCAGGGGGTATTCATATCGCGGATGCCGCAACTCTTGAAACTTTCAGAGTCGATCACGTCCGCGGCGGAGCGGCCCGGCCACCTGCGGAGGGAAGGAGGGGGGGACGACTTCGACGCGGTTCGCCCATTCCTCTTTAGTTTGTGTTTGTTCGAACACGACTTCTGTTGGCAGTTGGGGGTTTGGCCGGTGCCGCTACGAGCGGGGGCGCCAGGCTCAGGAGAGCCCTTTGCTTCCAGCGTGACGATGGCATCTGCATGGTCGCTCCTGTATGTTTCCTCTCCATGAGAGAGGAAGCGTTGCTATTCCATATTTGCTTTTATAAGGGAATGACATACAAGATGCCCTATAGCCATTTCGACAAGCTCATCGGGTTGGATCCTTTGAAGGGTTCTCGATTAGGGTTATTTTGCATGTAACTCCTCAGAGATAAAGAGCCAGGGATACCATGTCCGAGACTGCTCTGTTCGCCGTGATGTATTCCTGCCGGAGCGTGCGTCCTAGCCAGTCCCGTTTGCCGCTCCTATACAAAGTCATCAAGGCGGGCACGTAGGGGTCGAGCGGCGGTGGGGTCTGACGCTTCTTGGTGATGACGGAACGGCCGCTGAAGGAGCGGGTCACCGAAGTCTATCGTCGCGGCTGGTACACGGCCGAGAGCAATTACGCGGAGGCCGGTCTCACCCCGGAGAATAACAAGAACGTGCTGGCCGCGGCCTATCTGGCTGCGCACTTGGTCGAGGCCCCAGTGCCGCTGACTCCGTGCCTGCGGGCGCGCCTCGCGCCTTGCTGGACCCGACCGCGAAACCTTCTTGTGCATCCTCGGCGGCAGCATCTATCCCGCGGTACAGAACGTGCTACTGGCCTGCCGCGCCTTGGGATTGGGCGCGTCGCTGACCACGATCACCTCCCTATTCGAGACCGAGATGCACGACATCCTGGGCTGGCCGAACTTCATCTCCACCCACGCGCTGATTCCGATCGTCTATCCATACGGTCGGTTCAGACTGGTCAGCCGCCGGCCGGTCGAGGAAGTGACGTGGCTCAATCGGTACGGGGCGGCATTCCCGAAGCCGGAGTCTAGGGACGACGCACAAGACCCCGCACCCTTTCCTGCGGACACGGCGTAACATGCGCGGGCGCCTCCGATTCGTCGATTTCTCGACGTTGACGCGCCCCGCTCGTGGTCTGCTCCTCGCGATCGTCGCCGCGGCTGGCACACTCGCCCTTCCCGTTTTAGCGCAATCGGGCGCCGCGGCACTCGGCTCCGCTGTGGAAACCGTGAGCCTGCCCGAGGTCACCGTGACGGCGCGGAAGCGCAAGGAGTCGCCCCAAGAGACGCCGATTTCCGTCATCGTTTTCTCTCAAGACATGTTGGAGAAGCGGACCTGCGCGACATCGGGAAGTGCATCCTGGGCATGACGTTTACATCGTACGGCATGGACAGCGCCGAGAACGGCAGCATTTTCCTGCATGGTATCAGATAGGCCGATGACCGACAGGCGTTGGCCTGTCTGTTGATGGGATGTACGTCGGCCGCCACGCGGGGGCCGCGTTAGACTTGCTGGAGACCGACCGCGTCGAAGTCTTACGCGGCCCGCAGGGGACGTTGTTCGGCAAGAATACGATCTGCCGGGCCATCAACGTCGTGACGGCCAAACCGACCGGCGAGACCCGCGGCCACGTCGGCGTGACCGTCGGCGACCGCTATCGGATCAACGTGGAAGGGTCCGGGGAAGTGGCATTGGACGACCGGATGGCAGTCAAGGCAAGCGTCAAACATCGGCAACGCTACGGGGACCAGTTCGCCGGGCGGTACGTGACGCACCCAGAAGATACTCTGGCCCAGCGGCTGCCAATCATCCTTCTCCCCATTGGATCTGCGCCGGAAGTCTTGGCCCCCGGTTGCTTCAAGCCATCCCAACAGCGTAATCCACCGGCTAGCCGAATTGAGAACTGTAGCGGTTGATCGGGTCGAGCATTTAGAAGGCGGTCGGCAGCAGCTTGCCGCGCAGGTACAGCATGCTCGTTGCAATCGTGTCCACCATTTCCCAGTTGCGGACCTTGTCCCGCGCCGACACTTGGCCCTGGAATCGGGAGGTGCTCGCGGGAACGTACTGCCAGAATACCTGGCCGGTCAGAAAGAAGGTCGAACGCCGGTTCAGACTGCGAATCTAGGTCGCCCGGTCGAAGCCGACGAAGTGCGCGGATTTCGCCCATGCTGCGGGCAGCCGACCGAAGAGCCTGCCGTCTCGAATTCAATCGTATTCCAGCCGCAGCCGGACGGTGTTGCGCTGCTGGACGATGGCCCACGTGTCCGACGCAGGGTGCCGGAATATTTGCCGGGTCTGGACGTTGCCAGAGAAGGACCATGGCTTGACGGTGTACTGCGCGTGGGCGTACGGCAGACAGGCGAGGAACGCCCGTCCGGCCAATAGGCCGCGGGCAGGCATGGCGAGGGAGGGAACACGCTTCATTCGGTTTCCTGTCTCTCCGGTCGGGAGGGTGTCGGTTTGAAATCTCTCCGATCGAGGCGTTTCCTCCCCATCGCTCTCTCCCGGAGGGAAAGAGGACAGAATGGCAAAGCCCACGCAAGGTGCAAGCAGGAGCGGGCGCCGGGGCCGTCGTGTATATATTGCGCTCTCGAAATGTAGGGGCGAAAGATTTTTCGCCCCTACCCCATCTTTATTGAAAGGGAATTACAGACAACACGATTCTGAAGTCCGTTTCTCCCCCTCATACCTGCTCAAGCAGGTATCCATCGGTCTGCATCTCTGGCGTGGCGGTGCTTGAGGCTCATGGTGTTCTTCAGGTCGAACAGGGGCAGGATGTGGAAGAATTCCTTTTGCAGGACCCCGTCCTGTCCCCACCGGTTGGCCTTGGGGCGAGGCCGGTAGATGCCCTGGGCTAACACCTCATAGTTTCCGAACTCGCGGTCCGCGGGGTCGAGCACGGGAAAGGGTTGGCCGGCGATGTAACCGTGCAACTCGCCGTCGTCCCCGAGGCGGACCTGTGCGGCGTGCCGCCGGGTGGCGTTGATGTATGCTTCGCTGATGTTCTGGATCACGCCGTTGGACCGCTCGGCCTCGGGCCGTACCGCGGGAAACGCGATGACGTATTCGCCGAGTGACAGCGCGGGCATTGCGGAACTGACAACCTGCCCCAACGTGGTGGTGAAGATCGGCGGAAGGGCCGTGCCGATGTCCGGCTTCGGCTGGCACAGAGGAGGCGCCGCCGTCCTCGGTCCGGATTGTCGCGGCGCTGGCACCGTGCTGTCTTGCACTGCATCGAACAATACGGGTGGAACGCCGCATGTTCGAGAGCAATTTCCCGGTCGACAAGGCGTCATGCTCGTACGCGGTACTGTGGAACGCGTTCAAGCGCATCGTGCAGAATTTTTCGCGCGACGAGCGGCCCCGTCTCTTTCACGATACCGCGGCGCACACATACCGGTTGCCGCTGCATGGCCGCGGCGTAGGTGGGTGCCGGGTCGAATTTTCCTCCTCGGGAAACGGCGGCATCCGCCCGCTGACCGTTCTCGGCCAACTGAAGTTCTAGGCGGAGATCCGAGTATAACTCGACCGGCTTCCCATTGTTTTTCATAGCGTGTAGGAGATAATTACCGATGACTAAACAGATTCTAAGCGTCATCCTGGGCCATGCGCGCGGGCTTTCGCCCCATATTCCCCTGTTCCTAATTGCCATTGCCATGGCCTCGTTCGCCTACGGGGGGCTCGTAGGCAGGTACAAGTTGTTCCCCCACGCCATCATCTCCTCCGGCGTGAAGACCTTTCGAACGGCTCTTGACGCTGCGGCTGTTCAGGACATCGGCAACTTCGCAAGATTCGCCGCCGTGCATCCCGAAGATGTGGCGGTGAACCGCATCAAATTCCTGAACGACGGTTCGCTCGGCAGTTCCGTGCTTTGGTCCGGTGGGCGCTTTCAGTTCCTCGACTATTGTCCAAACTGGGGCTGCATCGCGGTGGAATACACCGCCGAAGGCGACCTCGCGCACGCTTATCCCTACCGACCTGCCGAACTCGAACAGGCATGGCTCGCCGGAGCTTCTGACGAATTCCCTTTCGAGTTCTCCCCCGCACTTTCCTCTACGCGGCATCTTGATCCATTAGGAATTCACCGATACCCGAACGGTGACCTACTGATAGTATTCGTGTTGTTCCATACATTTCCGTACGCGGGAGGCGTCGCCCGTGTAGATCGCGAGGGGCACCCTATATGGTTCCGTCGCGACTACAGCCACCACTGGGGGCATATAGACGACGACGGCAACGCCATGCTCCCCGCCATGTCGCTTCGTAACGAGCCCGTCTCCTTGGATTTCGCGGGAAATCCCGTTGTCCTGGAGTGTCCCCCTCCCCAGAAACAATACGATTCGATGATAATTTTCATCGACGAGCATGGGCACCTCTTCAAGAGCCTCAACATCATGGAATCGCTGCTCAATTCGCCGTTCGCGGCCGTACT
The DNA here is from genome assembly GCA_965200125.1 of uncultured Binatia bacterium (SeqCode). Classification (GTDB taxonomy): domain Bacteria; phylum Desulfobacterota; class Binatia; order Bin18; family Bin18; genus Bin18. Next base: position 3,910,831 of record OZ241332.1, read on the forward strand.
GCAATATGCCACCCGACCACATGACGGACGGCAGAAAATGTGCGACATCATTCATCTGAACTTCGTTCACAGGCTCGGAGACGACGCCGGGGGAAGCTGGGGCATGGATCCGGGAGACATCGTAGTGTCTCTGCGGAACCTGAGCGCTTTCGCCATACTCGACAGCGAGTCCGGCAGGGTCAAACGCGTGGTCCGCGGCAGTTTCTTCCATCAGCACAGCGTCCAACATTTCGAGGAGTCCAGGTTTCTGATGTTCGACAACATGGGCGGCGACGGTGTATATGGCCCATCCCGAATTCTCATGATAGACCTCGCGGACGGAGGGGAAACGACCATCTTCCCGAACGACGGCACGCCCGAATACCTGAGAAACCTATTCTCTCGCACAAAAGGACGCTTAGACGTTTCGTCCGACCGACGCCGGGCGATTGCGGCATTCACCGGAGAGGGCGTGGCCGTAGAGATCAGCCTCCCCGACGGCGAAGTTCTGAACGTCTTCACTTCCTTGAACGACGTGTCCGATCTCCATCAATTCCCCACGCAGCGAGAGACCAAGGCCGCCGTGTTCAAGCTATACGGTATAGAGTACATCTCCGAAGTGAAAGGAGACGACGAATCATTATGAACTTCCCAGTCATCCTCGCATCCATAGGCGCAGAGATGCCCACTTGGGCTATGATCTTCTTATACATAGGTCCAGGCGCCGGCCTTGGTGCCGTCGGCGCGCTGCTATCGCTGATTGGTGCGGCGGTGCTTATGGTCGTCGGCTTCGTCTGGTATCCGGTCAAGCGTTTGATGCAAAGGCGCAGGTCCGCCCGCGCCGCTGGCGAGGACCCGGTCGCGGACGATTGACAGTCGCCACGGTAATTCCGGTGGTCGCTTCCTTCCTCGCTGTTCTCGGATTTTCAGAGATTTGTCCCTAGCCGAACGACCCACAGACAACAGAAATCCTCACGAAAATATCTGAGCGGCGATGTGCAAGGCGGACTGAGGATACTCCCCCGGAGTGAACGTTGAACTCCCTCCTCCCGCTTCCTCTCCCGTGGAAACGATAAAGATTCTCCCGTAACGGGAGGGAAAGAGACGCTGTGGAAGCGCGCGTTGCCATGAACAGGTATCGGCAAAGGAAACGGAACATGCGCGGGCGGACCGGCCGGCCGCGGCGCAAGGCCACGCGCGGAGCCTCCGCGACGTTGCGCGCGTTTCAGGACCGCGTCGCGGTCGCGCCGTATCGCAAGATCGATCTGGTCGGGCCGGACGGGCCGCTCACGGTCCGCATCCTGGACGTCTTCTGCCCCATCGGATTCGGGCAGCGCGCGATCATTCTCGCGCCGCCCCGGACCGGCAAAACTACGATCCTCAAAGACTTGTGCGCCGCGATAGCGGCCGGGGCGCCGCAGGCGGTGTTGTATGCCTTGCTGATCGACGAACGGCCCGAGGAGGTGACCGATTTCCGGCGTGCGGTGCCGGCGGAGGTGTTCGCCTCGTCCAACGACCGCTCGCTGGAAGAACATCTGGAGACGGCCGAAGCGTGCCTGGAACGCGCGGTGGGCGAAGCCTTGCAGGACCGCGACGTAGTGATGGTTCTGGATTCGCTGACCCGCCTGGGCCGTGCCCACAATCTGAACACCGCGACCGGCCGGACCATGAGCGGCGGCATCGACGCGGGCGCGTTGGAGGTTCCGAAACGACTGTTCGGCGCGGCCCGCCAGATCGAGGGCGGCGGCTCGCTGACGATCATCGCGACCTGCCTGATCGACACGGGCAGCCGCATGGACGAGGTGATCGCCCAGGAATTCAAGGGCACCGGCAACATGGAACTGCTGCTCGACCGGCGGCTGGCCGACCGGCGGTTGTTTCCGGCGATCGACATCGCGTCCTCGGGCACGCGCAAGGAAGAGCAACTGCTGGACGCGGACACGCTCAAGATGGCGCGCCTGTTACGCCGCCAAGCGGCTCAGTTGCCGACGGTCGGGGCTACACAGGCGGTCCTCGCCGCGTTCGAGAAGGCGGAGTCGAACGCGGCGCTGGTCGCGGAGTTCGCTGCGCTGTGACCTGCGCCCTTTGGACCCCTCCACAGGCTTCCCAACCAAGTTCAAGGGTCTTGTGGGGGGATTGGTTTGAGGAAGACCCTCTCCCGGTGGTCCCTGAGCTTGCGAAGGGGGAGAGGGGATAAGCGACGCCCCCGCGACCCTTCGACAAGCTCAGGGTCCGCAGGCTCACCGACCGGGCGCAGAGACTGTAGGCTTATTAACCAAGGGCGGAGGGCAGCGGCCTAGTCTTCTACCTCGACGACTATTTCGATTTCGACCGCGACCCCGAACGGGAGTTGCTGCATCCCCACAGCCGAACGGGCGTGGCGGCCGCGCTCGCCGAATAGCTCGACGAGCAGGTCGGAGGCTCCGTTGATGACCTTGGGTTGGTCGGGAAAGTCGGGTGTGCAGTTGACGAAGCCGAGCAGTTTGACGACGCGCTTCACCTTGTCCAGGTCGCCGAGTTCCTGCTTCATGGATTGCAGGATGTTGAGCATGACCTGCCGGGCCGCGGTGTAGCCCTGTTCCACGTCCAGGTCCTTGCCCAGCTTGCCCTGGATGAACGACAGCTTGCCGTCCGTGATGATGCCCGGGCCGTGCCCGGACACGAACAGCAGATTGCCGGTGCGCACCAGCGGCACGTAGTTGGCGACCGGCTGGGGAATCGGCGGCAGGCTGAGCCCGAGAGCTTCGAGTTTGCGTTCGGCGTGCATGGCGTGTCCTTTCTCTATGGTCGCGGGATCCGATTCGGGGGTTGTACGGTTTCGTAGGTCGGAATTAGCCGCTGGCGTAATCCGACGTTTGTCCTACGGAGGTTGCGGTTGTCGGATTACGCTTCGCTAATCCGACCTACAGGATGTGAGACGTCGTCAGGTCATCCCCTATGACAGGCCCAGGTCATCAGCGGCCGGACGGCAGCATGTCCTCTAACGCGCGCGGCAGCGCAATGTCGCCCGACGGCGTGACGACTTCGCTCACCAATACGAACAGGAACAGCAGCAGGACGACGAGCAGGAACAGGTAACGCAGGATTCTGCTCACCGCTACGAGCAGGGCCACCCCGCCGCCCAGCATCACGAGCTGCGCCTTGGACAGACCCAGCAGCCATTCCCACGCCTCGAACAACATGTCCGGGATCATCGTGTTCCCACCTCCGCTCTCCCTGTCGAGCAGGAAGGAATGAACCTCGCTCCCCTACAACGTCATCAGGACCCCGCCGAACAGGGCCGGGTGAAACGCGCGCACCACGTAGAACGCGAGCAGCCCGAGGACGATCAACCCCCAGCGCAACTCGCCGAACGGAAACGGCTGCCGCCGGCCGGCAATCGCCGCGAACGGCAGGAACGAGGTGGACAGCCGGAACTCCTCGTATCCCGCGACCTCTCCCGCTTTACGCACGTCCTGATGCCACGCTCCGAGCCGGGCGTACGCGGCCAGCCCGCCGAAGAAGACCACGTCGCTGAGCGCGCCGTTCAACAGGCAGTGGGCCACGCCCAGCAGGAAGAACGACGCGAACACCGGATGCCGGGTGATGCGCGTCACGCCGTACGCCCGGGGCGTACCGCGCGCCAGCAGCGAGCTCGGCGGACGCGCCACCACGCCGCCCACGAACAGGACGAACGCCAGCAGCATGAGCGCCACGTTCAGGTCGCGCGCCGGCAGGTACGGAACCAGCGTGAGCCACAACTGCGGACCGGCGTGTTTATGCGCCGCGTAATAAACGCACAGCGGCACGAGCGTGGCGAGGGCGACCACGGAATACACGGTCTGAAACCCGCGTGCGCCGAGTGTGGCGACCAGCTTCGGCCGCCAGCCCGCGGACGACAGAAGGGTATGCGAGCCGCCGAACAGCAGCCACCACAGCAGCAGGACGAACGACTCCTTCATGCCGCCTCCGGTGCGCCTTGCTGGCCGCGGTGTGGGGGACGCGTCGCCGACATGGGACTCCGATCAATGCGGTCGCGTCCCTTCGGCCCTTCGCCCTTTCGGCGCGGAGCGACCGGATTCACCGCCCCCGCTCCGGGCACCGTCGGGTGCATGGACCGCGGATTCGAGACGCCACAGAATGGCCTGGGTCTCGGCCACGACGTCGCGCACGATGGCGCCCGCGGGCTTGACGTCGTGCACGAGCCGGCAGGATTCGCCGGCGTACAACGGCGTCTGTTCGATGTCGCCCTCGAAACCGGGCAGCGGCGGGAAAATGCCGTACTTCGGCACGTCCATGGATTGGCCGGCGAACGGCATGCAGCCGACCCGGCTGCCTTCGCCCGGCCGCGCGCCGGGAGCGGGGCGGCCCGCTGCCTCCCATTCGTCCACCGCCGCGGTACGCAGCACGCGATGCGCGGCGTCCGGCCAGCCCACGTCGAACAGGGTGGTGTACAGCGTGTCTTCCGCGCGGCCGTCCACGATGCGCCGTTTGTAGGCCGCGACGACCTGCGCTTCTTCGCTCGCGACGAAGCGCGTCCCCATCGACACTGCTTGGGCCCCGAGCGCCAGGGCCGCTGCCACGCCCCGGCCGTCGGCAATGCCGCCCGCGGCGATCACGGGCACGGGAGCCACCGCTTCGACCGCGGCCGGCACGATGGTGGACAGCGCGGTCGTGCTCTTCACGTGGCCGCCGGCCTCCACCCCCTGGGCGATGATCCCATCGACGCCGGCATCCGCGGCGGCCACGGCCTCGTCCACGCTTCCGACCTGCAGGAACACCGCGGTCCCGCAACGGTGCGCGTCGGCGACGTACGGCGCGGCGTCGCCCCAGAAGAGCACGAGCAGCGGTACGCGCTCGGCCAGACACGCCTCGATCTGGCCTTCCTGAAGCAGCGGCAGAATGACGTTCACCCCGAACGGCCGGCCGGTCAGGCTCCGCAACGCACGGATCTGTTCGCGAACGACGGGCGCGGGCATGCCGCCCATGCCCAATACGCCGCAGCCGCCCGCCTCGCTGACCGCCGCGGCCAGTGCCGGGCCGGCCATGCCGCCGCCCATGCCGACCGAGAAGATCGGGTAGCGGACGTCGAGCCGCTCGCACACCGGCGTGCGCAGCGCGTCCCGTCCGCCTTCCGCAGCGGTTTCCCTGCCCATGCGCGGCTCAGTACTTGGCGATGACCTCGCGGCTGAACTCTTCGATCAGCGCGGGGCCGTCGTTCACCACCTGCACCGCGACCTGTTTGAGGCCCGCGGCTTCCAGGGCCTTGAGGCGCGCGACGATCTCCTCGCCGCTGCCGGTCAGCGTCATGCCGCGGATCAGGTCTTCGGTGCAATACCGCTCCTCTCCGGGCTTGAGGTAGATCAGGTGGCCTTCGTGGACTTCGAGGTAGCGGCGGTCCTCGGGCGTCTGGAGATGCGCGACGTAGTCGTCGCGGTAGTCTTCGTAGAGTTGCCGCAGCGCGGGCGGCGGATCGGCTGCGACCGCGGATCGCTCCCACAGCGCGTGCAGGGCGATGATCGCGTACGGCCCGACGCGGTCCAGTACCCGCGGCGCCGTGGCCGATTCGCCCGGGCGCAGCACGCAGGACGTGGTCACGGCCACGTTGGGCAGGTCGCGCGCCGAGCGGCCGGCCCGGGCCGCGCCGGTTTCGATCGTGTCGAGGTTGCGGCGCAGCGTGTCGGGCGACGACAGAGTCGTGATCCAGCCGTCGGCCAGTTCGCCAGTCAGTTCCAGGGCCTTGGGGCCGTTGGCGGCGAAGTGGATCGGGATCGGGTCGGCGAGATTGACGTAGCCGCGGTCCGGATGCAGGAAGCGAATCCAGCGGGCGCGCGCGCCGTCGCCCTCGGTATCGTGGAAGAGCGTCTCGTCCCCGCGCAGCAGCGCCCGGCACTGCTCGATGTAGCGGCGCACGGACGCGAGCGGGACCGGCGGCATCCCCATCGTATTGCGTCCGGTGAAGCCGGTGCCGAGTCCCAGGATGACGCGGCCGGGGGCCATTTGGTTGATGGTGGCGATGGAGTGGGCGGTGACGGGCGCGATGCGGCTGCTCGGAATCGCCACGCCGGTGCCGAGAACGATCGACGTGGTGTGCTCCGCGGCCAGGGCCAAGCAGGCGTACACGTCGCTGTAGAGCATCTGCGAGTCGAACAGCCACGCGTGCGTGAACCCGTTCTGCTCGGCAACGACCAGGTCCTTCCACGCGTCGGGCTTGGCCGGATAGGCGATGGCGAACTGCATGTGGCGTCCTCCTTCGACACGCTCGGGGCCCCGCGGGATCGGGAGGCGGCCCCGACGGAGAGCATCCCCATACCGCAGGCGGGCGCGTCGTCACAAGGACGGAACGCCCTTCGATCCTTAGACAAGATCAGGACACCGCAAGCCGGGGGCTGTCTGGTTTGGTATCGGTTGCAATTCGAGGGCTGAAGCGCCGTCGGAGGACCCTCTCCCCCAGATCGAGTCCGGGGGGAGAGGGTCCGAGAGGGAGGAGAAACGGCGCGAACGGTGCCTTGAGCTTGGTTGGTAAGCCCGCGGTCCCTGAGCTTGTCGAAGGGTGAGGGGGAGCAACGACCCGAGCGATACGCTCCGCGTCGGGATCACTCCGGCCTCACTCCAGGCTCTGGCGCGCCAACGCGAGATGAGACCGTGCCTCGTCCAGCGTCGGGTCCAGGGCCAACGCCCGCTCCAGGCGCTCTACCGCGGCGTCGGCTCGGCCCAGGCGGTACAACGCATAGCCCATCCCGGCGTGGAACTTCGCCGTCTCGGGCGCCGTTTCCACCGCGGTCCGAAACAGATGCAGCGCGTCTTCGTATCGTTCTTGCGCGATCCGCAGCGAGGCCAGATCGGCCAACACACCGAGATTACCAGGATCGATCCGCAGGGCGCGTTCGTAGTGTGGCGCGGCGGCGTCCGCGGATCGGTCCCCTACCCACGCGGCCCGACCCAGCGACAGGTGCAGGGAGAACGCCGCGGTCGGCCCCGGATCGAAGGCCAACGCCCGCTGCCAAGCTACCGCGGCTTCGTCGTAGCGTTGGAGCCGATACAGGAGGTCGCCCTTGGTGGTGTACGTGGCGGCGTCCGCGGCGCCGCGTGCGATCAGGCGGTCGTACAGGGCGAGCGATGCTTCGGGTTGCTGCCGGATGTCGAGCAGCTTGGCCAGATTGCCGAGCACGCTCAGGTCCCGCGGGGCTATTTCCAGCGCGCGGCGTAGATGCGTTTCCGCCTCGTCCAGCCGATTTTGCCGCGAGAGCAGGACGCCCAGATTGGCGAGCGGGCTGCTTTCGCCGGGAGCGATTTCGACCGCCCGGCGGAAATGGTCTTCGGCCTCGTCGAAGCGTTCCAGGTGGCTGAGCGCGATACCCAGGTTGACGTGAGCGTCATGGGAATCCGGCCGTTGCGCCACGGCGATGCGGGCCGCGGTGACCGCCTCTTCCGCCTGGTCCAACGCAATCAGTGCCTTGGCGAGATTGAGGTGCGCCCCCGCGGCAGTCGGATTGTGCGCGATCACGTGGCGGAAGAACGTCACTTCATCGCTGTAGATGCCCGCCTGCCGCCACGTCAGCGCGCCGAGCAGCGCCAGCACGACCGCGGCGCCGCCCATTGCGCCCATGCGCCACGCCGCGGGCAACCGGCCGACCGCGGAGGCCGCGGCGCCGATGACGACGGCCATCACCCCGATACCGGCCAGATATTGATATCGGTCCGCCACGAACGAAAAGAGCATGTAGGTGTGGTCCACGAAGCCGAGCGTCGGAGAGAGCGTCACCGCGAAGAACGCCACGCCGGCCAGCGGCTCCCGACCGATGCGGTCCCGGAAGAACCACAGCGTCCCGACCAGCGCCGCCGCGGCGCCCAGACCCGCCCATGCGAGCGGGTCCCCGACGTGGACGTCCCAATGCGGATAGACGACGGCCAGATCCGCGGGCCACGCCAGCTTGCCGACGTAGAACCAGACGGCGCGCGACGCGATCAGGGTCCGCTCGACCAGGGAATAGCCGAACGCCGCCGGCGTGGCCGCGGTGACCATCCACAGGTCCACGGCGACGAGGCTCAGCGCCACACCGAAGAACGGCACGAGCCGCAGCAGGGCTCGCACGGTCATGCGACCGTGCCGCCACCAGTGGAGAATCACCAACGTCGCCGGCAGCGTGACCACCATGTTCTTGGCCAACATTCCGGCGGCGAGCAGCGTCAGCGCCAAGCAGTACCGCCACGCGCGTTCTCCCGTCCACCCGGTTGACGGAGTCTCTGAATCCGCGGCGTCCCGACCATGCGGTCCCCGAGCGTGCCTGTTCCCCCTGGGAACGTGGGCGTCTCGCCCGCGTCCGCCAAGCGGCGTCCCCGGCGTTCGGTTCCCGAGCTTGACGGTGCCCTGAGCGTGGCCGGTGAGCCTGGTCGAATCACCTTCCGAGAATCGGAGCCACGTCAGGATGCAGGCCAGATAGAACAGGCCGGAGAGCACGTCTTTGCGCTCGATCGTCCACGCGACGGATTCGACGTGCAACGGATGGACGGCGAAAACCGCGGCGACGAGCCAGGCGCTGGGCACCGCCAGCCGGAGCAGCACCCGCCACAGCAGCACGGTGTTGGCCGCGTGCAGCAGCACGTTGACCACGTGGTAGCCGGTCGGCTCGGATCCCCACAGTTTGTGTTCCAGCCAGAAGCTGGTGTAGGTCAGCGGTCGGTAGTGGGGCTCCTGCACCTCGCTCGGCACGAACCATATCCGCCACAGGCCGGCCCAGTCCCGGAGGGCAGGCTCTCCCGGAATGTGATCCACGTCGTCCCAGACGAAGCCGCCCCACAGCATCGCCGGCAGATAGCTCACGACGACCAGCAGGATCAGCATCAACGCGCTCGGCACGGTCCCTTGTGCCGCGCCGAATGTCCCCGTGCGAGGGGCACGCCCCTCCTGTTCTCCCGTTGCCGGCCGTTTGTTTGCGAGGAGTGTCCCCGCCGAGGATTCTTTCGTGCCGGAGGCAGAGGCTTGGCGCTCTCTGGCCGAGGGCTTCGCCTGCGCGGTCGTGGACGGCGACTTGGGGCCGCGTTTTCTCCTCGCTTTCTTTTTGTTGGGCATGACGATGCGGGGCGGCGGCGTTCGGTGCGCCTATGGGACTGACGGCGGCCCCATGTGTGCCAGCAGTTCAGGCAGGCGCGCAACCACGGGGTCGGTCGCATCCGGATCGAGGAGTCTCACGGCGAATAGGAAACCGAAGAGAATTACATACAAGAGGATCCTAATAGTCAAAGGACCAGGTGTGGGGTGCGAAGGCCGAGGTGACAGCGGGGTTCGTTTCGACAGGCTCAACGAACTCGGGGGGAGGCGGGGAAGGTCCTTGAGCCTGTCGAAAGGCCGGGGGCGGGGGAAACGTGTGAGCGCGGAATCCCCCCGGGGTGCGTTCGATCCTTTGACCTTTCGACCTTCCAACAGGCTCAAGGCATCGCAAGCTCAGGACAGCGCAGGTTCAACGAACTGAAGGGGAAGTCCCTGAACTTATGGTGCCTTGATCTCCGTCCCTGAGATCGGTTGGTGAGCCTGCGGTCCCTGAGCTTGTCGAAGGGTCGAACCATGCCGAAGGGTGTCGCAACGGGCGTAGGATCCTCTCGGATGTAGTTCCCAAACCGAACGTCATGACGCGAGGTTCTGTACAAGCAAAAAAGTCGGGAATATAGGGCAGAGTCTCAGCGTGCGGTATCCTTCCGTCCCCGTTTCCGAGAGATTTTCTCATGAGCCGACAGAGCCCGACGACGGAACTCCCGGTCCTGCACCGGCTCACCATCGTGTACCTGATGCTGCCCATGTCCATCTGGCTGGTGGGATGGTTCCGCTGGTGGCTGGGCATCCCGGCAACGGCGTTGTTAGTGGCCGGGCTGTGGAGGACGCTGGGCGGCTCCTGGCGGGTCTCGCCGCGGCCGGCGACGTTCGTGTTGCTGCTCATGGCCCTGGGCTGGGTCATGACGACCGCGGCCGGCGGCGTTTTCGACGTCAACAATGCCGACTGGGTAAAACACCGGGCGACCCTGACCGATCTGGCGCGGTATTCCTGGCCCGTCCATCTGTCGGACCCGCTCGCGGCCTTCCTGTCTCCCGAAGCGCGCACCCGCCCGGACGCCCTGCTGCGCTACTACCTCGGCTTCTACATGACCCCCGGGCTGGCCGGTCGCTGGTTCGGCCCGGCGGCGTTGAACTGGGCCGTGCCGCTCTGGACGTGGGCGGGCGTCGCGCTCCTCGTGCTGCTGTTCACGCGCCGCTTCCGTCGCACCCGGACGGCCGTCGTCGCCACGGTAGTCCTGATGTTTTTCAGCGGCATGGATTTCCTGCGCATCATGCTGCTGTCCGGAGACGTGGTGCCGCTGTTCGACAGCACGCACATCGAGAGCGACGATTTCCTGCTCTACCGGATCCTGTACTCGTCCAACATGGCGGCGTTGATGTGGGCCCCGCAACATTTCCTGACCAGCGGACTGTACACCATGTTGCTTCTGCAACTCCGCGGCCAGCCGCGCTTTCTGGCCAGCAGCGGCATTCTGCTTGCCACCTGCCTGTTCTGGTCGCCCTTCGTGGCCGTCGGCCTGTTGCCGTTCGTGGCCGTCTTGTTCCTCGACAACGGCCTGCGACCGTTCCTGCGCTGGCAGAATCTTCTCCTGGCCGGGCCGTTGGCCGGCCTCCTGGCCGCGTATCTGACCAGCGATGCGGGGGAGATCGCCCGGGGCTGGTTGTGGCACAAGTCCGAGTGGGGAGAACTGGTCCGATGGTTGCCGGTCTTCTATCTGACGGAGTTCGTGGTGCTGAGTCTGGTGCTGTGGCGGTTCCACCCGCCGATGCGGGGGGAACGTTTCTTCATCGCCAGTGTCGTGACGCTGCTGATTTTGCCCGTGTACACGTACGGGTACTTCAACGACCTGGGGATGCGGGCGTCGTTGCCCGCATTGATGGTTCTCTGCTGGTATGGTGCGGACGTCGTCTCGAATCCGATGATCGGCCCGATCGGACGGCAACGGGGGAGCCGCCCGAAACGGAGGAAGCGGCGCGCCGCGAAAAAGAAGCCCGCCTCCATGCTCGACCCGGAAACGCGGCGGAACCGCTCCCGCCTCGCCCTCGCCTGTCTGACGGTCGCACTGCTGGTCGTCGGCGCCGTCACGCCGCTGCACGAACTGACACGGGCCTACGAAAATTTCGAGGTGTTCCGATACCAACGCATGCTCTTCTCCATGGCGACGAGCACGCCGAGACCGGCCTGGACCTCGCATATCGCGGACGACGTCCCGACTGTACTCCGCGGCGTGTTGAAAGCGCACGAAGACACCGGGAGCGTTGATGGGCAATGGGAATCCGTCATCCGTTCCGCATTCGACGTGTACCGCAATCGGAAATTGCTGCTTTACACGAAGACCCCCTGCACGGAAGAAGACCTGGAGCCGGTGTTCTTCGTGGACGTGTGGCCGAAGCATGCCCGCGACCTTCCCCAGCATCGGCAGCGGCACGGTTTCGACCGTTTCCTGTATGCCGACCTCAGAATCTATGCGCTCTGGATGGGCGCACGCTGCGCCGCGCTACGGAGATTACCGGAATACGACATCGAGCGCGTCGTCACCGGTCAACTCGAACATGGAAGACGTGTCTGGCAGGGAGAATTTTCCCCCGTGCAGCCGTAATCCTTGAGAGGTAATAGCGCCCCTCCAACTGGGGGAGAGGAACGGGGCAGCGTGTCGCAATCGAAACTCCGCAATTCCTAGTCCGCCAGATCCAGGTGGGCCAGCAATTCGGGCAGGCGCGCAATCACGAGGTCGGCCTCGACCGGCCACGCCGGCGTACGGCCGTTGGTCAGCAGTACCGTCATGGCACCCGCGGCGCGGCCGGCCTCGGTATCGTGCCGGAAGTCGCCAACCATCAGGAGGCGGCCCGGCTGCACGCCGAGGCGGGTTCCAGCCAGTCTGATGCAGGCCGGGTCGGGTTTGGGCGGCGCGTCTTCGCGCGCGATCAGGGCGTCCACGCTTATGCCCAGCCGGGCGCAGACCGCGGCCAGCGACGCACGGCTGTTGCGCGTGATGATCGCAACCGGCAGCCCGCGGCGCTGCATCGCGTGCAGGGTCTCCCGGGCACCGTCATTCCAGGCGGCGTTTTCCACCCCGTCGCGCTCGAACGCGTGGATGAGTGTAAAGGCGCGTTCGCGTTGGGGCGGCGGCAGCGCGCCGGCCCAGGCCAGAATATCGACGCGGGGGTCCCCGGCGACGTCGCCGTCCGGACGGTCTTCGAGTTCGTCCTGGAGCGGCGCGAGTCGGGCGCGGAGCACCGCAAAATTCAGGTAGGGGCGGGTGAGCGTACTGTCGAGGTCGAACGCCACGCCGTCCAATGGGCGGGGCGTACCGTGCAGGCGGATGAAGTGCGGCATTGTTTCGGGCTGTTCCTTGAGCTTGGTTGGTGAGCTTGTTGAACCATGTCGAAGCGTGGTCCCTGAGTTTGTCGAAAGATCGAAGGGCGGTTTCTGAGATGGAGGAGTGTATCAGGTGGAGTTTTTCGGGCTGATGCTATGTTGCCGGGGACCCTCTCCCCCCCGCAGCACCGCATCGGCTCGGAAATTCCGATTTGGCACATTCCCCATGCTCAAGGACCGATCTTCGATCCTCCACCCCTTCGACATGGTTCGACAAGCTCACCAACCAAGCTCACGGCACCGCAGGCTCTGAGACCTTCCCATCCCGAAGTTCGTTGAGCCTGTCGAAACGAACATCGAGGTCACCTCAGCCTTCGCACCCTACCGCTCTTGGACCTTTCGACACCCTTCGACAGGCTCAGGGACCGCGCACTCAGGACGCCGCAAGTCAGGCACCGCCGGGATTCCTCCGATCATGGAGAGGTGAGAGCTTCGCACAGGCCGGACGACCGCGTGCTTGGGCTCTCGACTGCGGCCGTGACGCCCGCCGCGTCGGCGTACACGACGACCCGACGCCGCGCGCGCGTCACCGCGGTGTAGAGCAGTTCGCGGGTCACGACGCGCGAATCCGCGGGACCGGGGACGATGGCCACTTCCTCGTACTCCGAACCTTGCGCCCGGTGGACGGTCATGGCGTAGAAACTTTCGTGTCGGGGCAGGCGCGCCGGCGCAAGCAGCCGCGGCCGGCCGTCGGCGTCCTGCAATTCCGGGAACCACACCTGGAGCCGGCCGGCCGCGGTGCGCAGAATGACTCCGGTATCGCCGTTCGACAGTCCGGTTCGTCGGTCGTTGCGGGTCACGAGAATCGGCCGGCCGGGATAGAACTCGTCGTGGGCCGGCGCCAAGCCGCGGGCGCGCAACCGCCGCTCCACGGATCGGTTGAACCGCTCGGCGCCGAACGGGCCAGTCCGGTGGGCGCACAGGACGCGGAACCGCGAGAGCAGCCCGGCCCCGTCCGCGGCCGGCGCGCGCATGCCCTGCACGGCGCGCAGCAGCGGCGCGAAATGCGCATCCGTGAATTCGGTCGCCAGCCGCTCGAACGCCCGAGCGTCGGTGAGGGGGCGTAGTTCGGTCATCGCGTCGGACGGGTCGATGAGCGCCGCGATCGCGTCCGCGGCGGCTCCGCGAACGACCGCGCCGGCGAGGCGGCCGATGCCTCCCGCCTCGTCGAAGCGAAAGTTGCGGGTCAGCGTGACCACACACTGCGCCAGCGGCGACCGCGCCGCCGCGCCGGCTTGGCACAGGTCGGCGAACACCGAGCCGGGCTGCACGGACGCCAACTGCGACGCATCGCCCAACACGACGAGCCGGACGCCGTTCGGCAGCGCGTCCATCACGCGCGCCATGAGGCCGAGGTCCACCATCGACCCCTCATCCAGGATGAGCGCATCGACCGGCAGCCGCTCCTGGCCGTGGCGGCGGAACAGGAGCCGATGGATCGTCGTGGCTTCCGCCACGGCCGGCACCGGGGCGGCCGGTGCATCGCCCCCTGCGGTTGCGCGTTCGCGGAACCGCGCGCGCACCGCTTCCTGCAGGCGGGCCGCGGCCTTGCCGGTCGGCGCGGCCAGCGCAAGCCGGTTGGGGAGGACGAGGCCGAGTTCGAGCAGGAGGGCGACGATCGCGGCCACGGTGTGCGTCTTTCCCGTGCCGGGGCCGCCCGACACCACGCACAGCCTTCGACACAGCGCCGTCCGGGCCGCGGCGCGCTGCCGGTCGTCGGGCGTCGCAGCGGGAAACCAGCGGTCGAGCGCCGCGTCGAGTCCGGCCGGCTCCGCGGCCTCCGCGAGCCGTCGCAACCCCGCGGCAACTGCCCGCTCCGCGGTCCAGAAGCGTGCCAGATACAGCCGGCCCCGCGCGTCGAGGACCAGCGGGCGCGGCTCCTCGGTCCCGGGCCGGGCCACGACCGGACTCGTTTCCAACGTTTCCATCCAGGACGCGAGGGGCGGCAGCCGCGTCCCGGCCTCGGCTGGCCAATCCCGACCGGCCACGTCCGGCAACACGAGGCAGGCGTGGCCCGTGCGGGCCGACGCACTGGCGAGCGCCCCGGCCAGCGGTAGTTCCGGGCCGTCGCGGCCGTCGAGTTCCGCGACCAGCCGGCCGAAGTGGCGGTCGATGTCGGCCAGATGGCCCCGTTCGCACAGGGGGTTCAACACGTCGGCGGGGTGCGGCATCACGCCTCGTTTCCCCGGAAACATGCGTCCAGCGCGTGCAGACACGCCGCGGAAGGCCGGTCGAAATACACTCCGCGGGTCATGCCGGCCGCGGGGTCGATGCCGCGCAGAAACAGGTAGAACGCTCCGCCGACGTGCCGCTCCGGGTCGTAGTCTGGCAGCCGCAACGCGAGATAGCGGTGCAGCGCCACGAGGTAGATGAGGTATTGGAGGGCGTAGCCGCGCTCGCGCATGGCGGCGTCCAGCGCGCGCCGCGCGTAATCGTCGGGCGCCGGACCGAGCCAGTTCGACTTGTAATCGACGACGTACCAGCGCCCTTCGTGTGCGATCGCCAGATCGACGAAGCCGCGCAAAAAACCGTCGATTGTGACGTCCTGCCCGTGGGAGGGGCGCCCGGTCGTACCCTGGCGAAGGGGCGCCGCCCCGTTCCCGCTTTCCGCCCGCCCCGCGAACGGGTCGGGATAGCCGTAGGCGGCAAGGCAGGCGCCGAGCCGTTCGCGGTCGAGCCCCGCCACCGGAAAGTGGAACTCCAACTCGACGAGTCGGGGAAGCGGGTCGCCGAGACGGAAGCCCGCGGTCACATCGCTCCCGTCCCCGGATTCTTCGAGGCGCAGCGCGCGCGCGCGTTCGATCATGCGCTGCGCTATGGGCTGCCATTCCGCGCCGATGCCGAAATCTTCGAGCGCCTCGCGGCACACCGTTTCGAGGTCGGGCCGCGCGGACTCGGCAACACCCGCGCCAGCCTCCTCGTCCAGCCGCTCGAAGATGCGGTGCAGGCAGCGGCCGGCGACCGGGCCGCGCGGAAAGGTGAAGGCCGTCCGCCCGTCCCGGAGGTCGGCGACGCCCTCCGGCGTGGCGGTCTCGGCCGGCTCCTCGTGCTGATCGTGGTCGGGCCGGTCGAACTCCGCGGCGTCCGGGAACCGCCCGCCAGCCGCGGTGCCGATTCCCGCGGACATCGCGGAAAAGCTGGTTATCTGGCGGGTACGGCGCAGCGGGCGGCGCAGTTCGCGGGCCGCAAGCGCCGGCCGCGGAGAGGCGGAAAGAACGGAGGTGCCGACCGTACCCCTGTCGGGATCGAGTACGCGAACCGAGACCGCGTCCGGGCACCGGCGCGCGTACGCCTCCACTTCGCCGCGCCATTCCTCCGCCCCCAGATCCATGAACCGCTGGGCGGTCGCTTCGACCGCGGCAACGTCCGCGTCCGGGCCGGTCCCGGTTTCCGGCTTGCCGCGGTCACGGTGCAGGAGCCACGCCAGCGGCGCGCGCTCGGCCCCCGTTATCTGTCCCCACGTCACCACGCAGCGCTCTTGCGCGCGCGTCAGCGCCACGTACAGGAGCCGGACGGATTCCGAGAAGTCTTCGAGGTCGGAACGCTGCTTCGCGCGTTCGTCGGGCTCGAGGTCGAGGACTTCCCGGTAGTCCCGCGTTTCGTCCAGATGGTAAGCTACGGTCTTCGTCTTTTTTTCAGTGCGCCGCTTCGGGTCCGGAACGTCCCAGGCGAAGGGACAGAAGACGATCGGAAATTCGAGCCCCTTGGCCCCGTGCACGGTCAGGATTTTGACGAGATCCTCGTCGCTTTCGAGCCGGAGCTGCGTCTCCTCGTCCGCGCGTCCGGTCTCGGTCCGCCGCCGGTTCAGCCAGGCGGCCAGTTCCGCCGGTGCGCCGCGGCGCCGCCCCTCCGCGTCCTGCAACAGGTCGGCCAAGTGGCGGACGTTCGTCAGCCGGCGCACTCCGTCGGGCTGGGCGAGCAGCCGCGCCGCGCCGCCCTCCGCTTCGAGCAGCCGCAGCAGCAACGGGCCGATGCCCCGCGCCTCCCAATCCGCGCGCCATTCCTCGAGCCGCGTCGTCCACTCGTTCCAGGCGTCCTCGTCTTCCTGGAGGGCGAACATCTCGGCCGCGTCGAGCCCGAAGACGTCACCGGCGAGGGCGCCCCGCACCCGCGCTTCCCCGCGGGGTTCCAGCAACGCCCGCAGGAACCGTTCGACCTGCTCCGCCTCGCGCGTGTGGAACACGCTGCCGTCATCCATCTCCACGCAGCCGACTCCGCGCCTGCGCAGCGCGTCCGCGATCAGTCGGCCCTGCTTATGGACGCGCACCAACACCGCCATGTCCGCGCCGGTGAGCGGCCTTTCGGTGAGCATGGCTTCCCCGCGGCCGGCGCGTTCCAACAGACGGACGATTTCGTCCGCGGTCGCGTCTGCGACAAAGGGCGCGACGCTCTTCTTCGTGCGCAGTTTTTCGCCGTCCGGCACGCGCGGGAGGAGCCGGAATTGCATTGGGGCGCCGTCGTCGGACGCGATGCGAAGGGGGGTGTCGCCGTCCCGCGCCGCGGCTACCGGGCGGTACTCGATTTCGGGCGTGACGAACGGCACGGCCCCGTCGAACAGGATGTTCACCGCCCGCACGAGACCTGGCACCGAGCGCCAGTTGCGGCCGAGATACAGTGGCTGCGGGGCCGAACGTCGCGCCGCGATGTACGCGAACACGTCCGCGCCCCGGAACCGGTAGATCGACTGCTTGGGATCGCCCACCACGATGAAGGGACCGCGCCGCTGGGCGTCGGCTTCCGTCGGGGGCCGGGTTTCGGAGGAGCCGCGGCCGCCGTAGATGCGCTGGAAGATGCGGGTCTGGACCGGATCGGTGTCCTGGTATTCGTCGATCAGCGCGCAGGGAAATTCGCGGCGCACCCGGTCTGCGAGGCGTGCCCCGTCCGCGCCGTTCAAGGCGTGTTCGAGTTCGATCAGCAGGTCGTCGTAACCGAGGCGGCGGTCGTCGCGGACGCGGCGGCGCACCGTGGCGCGCACCTCGGTCAGGATTTCCCGCTGCGTCCAGTGCAACCATTGGTCATATGCCGCCCGCAAGGCGTTTGACGCTTGCTCCAAACGGTCGAACGCGTCGAACAAAGGGTTTTCGGGAAGGACGGAGTTCTTTTTGCAGATTTTAGGCTGAGAAAGTGCATCCCGCCCGTAGCGGCCGATCAAGTCTTTTCTCGGAGGTCGCGGCTCGGCCTTGTCGAACAACGTCGCGATCTCGGCCAAATCCTGCTTGATCCGGTTTGTCTTGTACCTGCCTCGGTGCAGCCATTCCCCTGTCAGCATCTCCTCTCGGAACGCGTCTCCGTACCGTTGCCAGACTCCCTGTGTCGCCTCGAACACGGCACGCCAGGCGGCTTCGTGTGTTTCGATGGGTTCCGACGGCGGGGCGCCACCCTGAATGACGACGCCGGTTTTCGCGCGCCACTTCGGAACCCATTTGGCGAGTTCGTCCGGCAGGAACTCGTTCTCGAACGCGTGACGCATCAGGAGCACGGAGGCCGGATACAGGCGGCGGCGCCAGCCGTCGCGCACCGCGGCGGAGATCGTCTCGCCGTCCTCGCCGCTCACCTCGAACCCGAACGGAAAGCCGCTCTCGAACGCGAGATCGGCCAGCACGTGTTGGCAGAAGCCGTGGATCGTATAGGCGTGCGCCCGGTCGATGTCGTGCAGGGCGACTTCCAACCGCCGCGCCGCGGTGGCGAAATCGAGCTTGCCGTCCCATGCGCCGAGCAGTTCGCGAGCCTGTTCGTCGGAGGCGAGTGCGTCCGCGGCGGCCGGCTCCTCTGCCTTCAGCGCGGCGAGGATCGACGCGAGGGTGCGGCGGATCCGATCCCGGAGTTCCGCGGTCGCCGCGCGGGTGAACGTGACGACGAGGATGCTGCCGAGCGTCCACGCTTCCTCCACGACGAGCCGGGCGACGATGGTGGTGAGCGCATGCGTCTTGCCGGTGCCGGCACTCGCCTCGATGAACGTGGTGCGGGCGTCCCCCAGCGGGAGATTGAGAGCGGACGCGGAGGTGTCGGGTTGCGTACTCATCGTTCGGCTCCGACCGTAGGGGGGACCGGCGGGTCGCCGCGATGGCGCGTCAGTTTGAGATTTCCTTGGGCGAAACGCCTTTTCTCCGTCATTTCTGTGCCTTTAATCTTCGTCGTTCCGGCGAAAGCTGGAATCCAGACGGTAACACTTCTATTCCGGCGACCGCCAACCAGTGGTTAGGTGTTCACCTTCCCGTTCTCCCCCGGATCACGTCCGGGGCAGGCTCTAGTCCCGTAGGTCGGATTAGCGAAGCGTAATCCGACAAAGGCGCCGCGACGGAATGTCGGATTACGCCTCCGGCTAATCCGACCTACGGTCTCCGACTTGGCAAGCATCGATTCCTGGTCAGAGATCAAGCGACCGACGCAGCGTGGCAATCAATTCCTGGCAAAAAGCCTCTTCGTCCCCCCTCGACCACGGAATCGTTGTACAATGATTTGTGTCGAAGTGCGTTTTCTGCCCGTCGAACTTGTCTTTCTCACAGATATAGATAACAGGCTTCCCTAAGCCTTCCGCATAGCCTGCTTCCCAATAGGCTCCAGAGTTGTCATGCGTCAGGTCCGCAATCACAAATGCGGCATCTCGAATCTGGGTACGCATGATGTTGTCTATGATTCCCGCACGAGCGACGTCCCGCATATCAATGAGGTTATAGCCAATTTCCTTTTCTCCCGTTGGTTTTACAATGTCGTTAACGAGGGGATCAAGATTAGGGTCGCCGAACTGCATGGCGACGAAGCCGTAATTCCCCTCGAATTGCCCCCGCTTCTCCGCTTCGTACCGCTCCCATCCTTCGAGTGTGAGATTAACGTCCCTATATGCCCCCCGAGGATGCTTTCCTATCTTATATCCAATTTTAAGAATCGCTTGCTCTTCCAATTCCTCCACTATTTGGGAGGCAAGCTCATAGCTTGGTGCATGAATGATTTCATGAAGGTTCTCTGGGAGTTGGCGAATCACCGCACCTGATCTCGCTACTTCATCGCCAATGTAGCTGATGAGATTCATTGCCTGTATTGCAGGGCTGGTAAATTCGCTCATCGTGTTGCCTCCCGCTCGTGATCGTAGGGGCGACGCATGCGTCGCCCCTACACCTTACGTAGCTCTATCTTTCAGATTCAGTTCCAGTAACTCGCGCAACGCCTCGTCGTCGGTGATGTCCGCGGGCCAGCCGTAGGCCGCGGCAACCGCGGCGTCGAGGGCGGCGTGCGCGTCGGCCAGCCGTTGCGGACGGGCGTTGTAGAGGTTGGTCAGCGTGCGGCCTTTGAGGTGTTTGGCCGCGGCGTCGTCTCGAGGCACCGGGCGCTTGGGTAGCCGGGAACGGGTTCGTCGATCCACTCCACCTATTCGGGCGGGTTGAGCCAGCGGTTGCGGAGGGTGACGAGCCGTTGGGCCGCTTCGGCAATGGCCGCGGCGCGCGGGTCTTCGGCGTAGTCCGCGGCGGGGATGTCCGGCGTCAGCCCCGCGGGGAACGGGAAGGTCCTGAAGGTGGTGGTCGGGGTGTAACGTGGGTCGTTGCCGACGCCGAGCCAAGTGCCGAGTCGTAGCGACCATGCTTCGTGGAAGCGACTGTGCAAGATACCGAATGTCGTATCGTCGTCCCGGGCGATGGCGATGACGGCTGAGTCGGGATAGGCACGGGAATCGGACCAGACGAACAGCCTATGCTTGGCGACTCGTGGCGTGGAGATGAATCGCGGCAGCGCGGCGACCCGCTTGAACATGGTTTGTCCAGATCTATCGTGTCGCCACCAATTCTGCCGCAAGTCGGCGCGGCGGTTGCCGTCTCGGTCGGGCCTTACGTGTTCGACTACGTAGGCGAACGGGGCTTCGTACAGCGCGGCGGCGGCCTCGGTCGTCTCATGCCCGAAGTCGATTATCCATTTCCCCTGCGGACGCCGTGTCACGTTCATTCCATTGAACCACGGCTTGAGTACGTTCGCATTCGTCTGCCCGTTGGGATTGGCGGGAAGGCGCAGCCAACCTCGTGCAAGATCGCCGGAAATGTCGAATCGCCCTTTCTTTATGCCGCCCACGAACGCTACGCCGCGATTGCGGGCGAGCTTGGCCGCTTTCGTAATGTCCACGCCCGCGGTCAGGTCGGCATTGATGCGCGGCACGGCCCGACCGTCCAGGCGGCCGGCCGATTCGGCGTTCTTGGCGCGGAAACAGATCAGCGAAACGCGCACCGCGGCCCCATCCACGACCCACGGCTCGTCCGCCCAAGCATCGAAGATTGCGGCGGTATCGACAATCCGGTCCAGCACGGTGCGGTTGCGCCCGCCCCGGATCGAATTGGTGGCAACGAGGCCGGCACGGGTCAGCTTCCCGTCCATCACCAGTTTTCCGGCCTTGTGAAACCAGTAACAGACGAGATCGGCGAACGCGGGAACGGCCTTTTTGTAGAGCTTACGCACAGCGGCGGTGTATTCGTCGCCGAGGGTTTCGCGCATGGGCGAATAACCCAAAAACGGCGGGTTGCCGATGACGACGTCGGCTTCCGGCCAGTCGGGCTCTCCGCCTTCGGGCGTGAGAATCGCGTCGCGGCATTCGATGGTGTCGAGCGGAGTCAGGATGGGATCGCGCGAGCCGGGGAAGCCGTTGCGCCGCATCCACTGGATTTCGCCGATCCAGACCGACACGCGCGCCAGTTCCGCGGCGTAGGCGTTGACTTCGATGCCCTTGACGTTGGCCGAACCGACGACCGGAAAGGTGCGCGGAAAGCCGAGCGCCTCGGCCTCGATCTGTACGCGGTGTTCCAGGTCCTTGAGCGCGTGCAGGGCCAGATACAGAAAATTGCCCGACCCGCAGGCCGGGTCCAACACGGTGAATGCGCGCAGCCGGGCGAGGAAGTCGCGCAGCAGCCGTTCGGCCCGGCCGCGCTGGCGCGTGCGCACGGCTTTGGACGTGGCCGCGGCCGTGCGTTTCAGGGCCGCGTCGATGTCGGCCTTGGCGGTCTCCCATTCCGCCAGCCAGGGGCGGACGATGACCGGCTCGACGATCAGCATGATCTTGTCGCGGTCGGTATAGTGCGCGCCGAGTTGCGCCCGCTTGGCCGGGTCCAGCCCCCGCTCGAACAGCGTGCCGAGCAGCGACGGGTCGATCTCCGCCCAGTCGAGGGCGGCCGCGGCCAGCGCGGCGAATTCCTCGGGCCGCTGGCGCGCCTGTTCCAGCATGCGGGTGAACATGTGGTTGGGGAGCAGCCCCACGTCCTCGGCGAACATGCAGAACACCAGCCGGTTGACGAAGTGGGCGACCGTGTGCGGGTCGTGGCCGCGTTGCCGCAGGGCGAACGCCAACTCGGCGAAGGTCGCCGCGGCCCGCTCGGTCAGCGCCTGCCGGCTTTCCCCGGGCCGCAGCCGCTCCGGGTCCGACATTGCCCATTTGAGGATGTCGCGCGTGGCGGCGTCCGCCAGCTCGTCCAGTGTGAACTCGTACGTCCGGCTGACGCTGTTGGTCCAATTGGTGCGGATGCGGAACCGCGCCATGTCCGAGACGATCAGCAGCGGCGGATTCTCCAGCGCCAGTGCGTATTGCCGGAGTTGGGCGAAGGCGGCGTCGAGGTCGGCGTGCTTGCCCTTGTACTCCCAGGCGAAGTGGTGCCGCTTCCACACGTCGGCCCAGCCGTCGCCGCCGCTATCTTTGCGGGCGCCGCGCTCGAAGCAGTAGTGCGCGCCGTTCGGATCGGCCTCCGCGGGCGTAGGCTCGTCCAGCAGCCGGCACAGATCGAGGAAATGCTCCTGCGAGGCGGAGCGCTCCTTCAGCGTGGAAGCGCGCCACTTGGCGATGAAGGCTGCCGGAGTCACGGCTTCATCCGCGCTTCCGTCCCGCTCGCGGTTTGGGTCCGGCAAGGACGAGCTGCGCGAGTAAGTCGGTTGCCAGTTCCGCGAACGCACCCGTCAACGGAGCGTCCTGGTCGTAGAGGAGGTCGAGATAGGGGTCGAGCCGCTCGCCCCGTACGTTCGTGTTTCCGGACCATCTCTCGCGCGCATCGGACAGCGCCGTGCTCTCGTCGTTCCGGTTCTTCACGATCTTGTTGGCGTACGCGAACGAGGTTTCGGGAAAGAACGGAAGCGGCGTCGTAAGGCCCCGCCACCAGGCGCGTAGCCAGCACGCAAGCTGCTCGCCTGCACGATCGGGCGGCTGAAGCCGGACCGTCTTCCACTCCCCTTTCTCCCGTCCGATGCCGACCGCGCCTGTCGGATCGTAACCCGCAGCGGCCCAGGCGAGTTGCCGGAGCCAGATCTCGATGCGGTCTCTGGCACGGAGACTGCCGATCCGCCACCAGACCAGCCCGTCCGGTCCGACGTGCTCGACCGTGCCCGTGACCCGGAATCCGTCCAGCGTGAAGTCGACGTCGCGGGGCGGGGCGTCGAGCGCCTCTTGGTGCGGCGCCAATCGGGTGGTGAGTTGTTCCACCTCGTCATGGACGCCCTCGTGAACGACGCGCCCGAGTGCGGCATGGGGCAATCGTCCGCTGCCGTGCAGCAAGGCCCCCACGCGGTCGGCGTCCAAACCGGACTGCGTCCGGTCCCAGACGTCCGAGCGAAGCTGGTATTTGTCGAGGTCGTCGGGAGCGAAGGGCTCGTCTTCGTGCAGGGCGACGTCGTCGAGTTCGAGCCGTATGCCGAGCTGCTCGCGGAGAAAGAAGCGGGCCGGGTTGGCGAAGAACTCGATCAGTTCGGCGAGGGTCACAACGCGCCGGGATGCGTCCGGTTCCGGCAGTGCCGCGGCAGTCAGGCGTGTCCGCGGTTCCGCTCCCGCCGGTTCTGCCGTTCTATCCTGTGACCTTTCGACAAGCTCGAGGTGCCGCCGGCGCGGGGCATCGCTTGGCTCAGGGATCGTGTGGAGGGCTTTGGCCGCGGCGCACATGCCCTGGGCATAGCTGAACAGGTCCGCGTCCGCGGCGGATGTTTCTCTTCCGCCTCTTGGTGAGACCAGGGCATCGCCGGGATCGGGGACCGCGAAATAGCGCGGGCTGAACGGCTGGAGCGGGTGGCGCGTTTCGACCGCCACGGCCGGAGACGTAGGGAAGCGGCGGACGAGATACTCCTTGAATTCGTCCACCGGCACGGCCGGCGGAATCGGCGTGTCGTCGCGCAAGCCGCGGCCGGTGTAGGTCAGGATGAAGCTGCGCCGCGCCGCGAGCAGCGATTCCAGGAAGGCGAAACGGTCTTCGTGGCGGACGTCGCGGTCGCCGCGGCGGGCCGGGCCGGCCGCCACCACGTCGAACGACGGCGCCGGCTCCGACCGGGGGAACGTGCCGTCGTTCAGGCCGACGACGCAGACGACCTGCGCCGGAAAGATGCAGCCCGCGACCAGGCGCGCGACCGTCACGCCGTCGGCAAGCTGCGCGGGCCGGTGCACGGCCTCGCGGGCGTGTGCACGCAGCACGTCGCGCGCGAGCGCAAACGGGATGGGGGACGTGCCGGCTTGCGCCTCTCGCTGGAATTCGCGGATGAGGCCGCGGACCGCGTCGGTTTCGTCCACGATCGTACGATGGTCCCCGAGATTGGCGACACCCTGCGCCTGTCGAAGGGGCGAAGGGCCCGCCGAACCGTCGATGAAGAAGCGGTCGATTTCGCTGCGGAGCGCGCCCGCCCATGCCTTCGGGCTGCGCGCGCCGGCCAGCCGGGTGCGCAGCCCGAAGACGTCATCGCAATACGTCAGAAACCGCCCCAACGCTTCATCGTCCGCGGTGCCGCTGCCGAATCCCGCTGCGTCGGCCGGACAGGGAACCAACCCGTCGATGATCGCATCCGTGTCCGACACGGCATAACCGAACAGGAGGCGGCGTATCCCCTGCCGCCACGTGTGGTCGGCCGTGGCCGGCAATCCTTCCGCTTGCCGCTGGGCTTCGTCCGCGCCCCACCGGATGCCGGCGTCGCGCACCCGGGCGCGCAGAATGGGGAGGTCGGCTTCGTCCAACCCGAACCGGGCGCGGACCGCGGGCGCGTCGAGCGGGGCGAGGACGGCTTCGGCGCCGAACCGCGAATCCGCCAGATCGAGCAGGTCGAGAAAGGCGCGCAGACTGCGCGAGCCGGCCGGCCGCGGACGCGCACCACTGAACGGTATGCGGTCCGCGGCGCCGAAGACCGCGTCGATGGCCGGGCCGTACACCTCCGGGTTCGGCGTGAGCACCAGGACATCCGCGGGTTGCAGGTCGGGATGGGCGTCGAACAGCCCGAGCAAACGGTCGTGCAGCACCTCGGCCTCGCGTATGGGCGAGTGGCAGACGTGGATCTGGATGGAATCGTCGGCAGGTCCCTGAGCGTGTCGAAGGGTCGGAGGGTCCGCTTCCGCGCCTTCGCGCGCCAAATGCAGGTCGAGAACGTCACGTTGGACCGCGGCCAGCCGATGGGCGCCCTCGGGCGGCTCGAAATGCTCCTGCGCATCCGCGACGTCGACGAAGGCGTCGAACGTGTCGCGGCCGGCCTGTCCCCACGCCGCGAGCAGCTCGTTCCCCTCCGTGAAATATCGTTCCTCCGGGTCGGCGCCCGCGGACCGGCGGTCGATCTCGTGCCGCGAAAAGATGTCGCCCCAGTACTCCCGGCACGGATTGAGCATGAACAGGTGGACGTCGATCTCCCGGTCGATGGTGGAGAGCAAGTCGAGATAGGAGGGCGAGAGCGCGGGCACCGCGAAAAAGCTCGCGCGCCGCGGCCAGTCCGCCGGCCGGTCGGCCCGTGGATCGGCTGTACGTGTGGCTTTGAACGCGTCGATGGCCGCCACCCAATGGCCGGCCGGCCGTTCGTCGCCGACCAGGCGCTGCCACAGCCGCGCCTGCCAGTGCGGCGCCTCGCCTCGCTCCCACTCTCGAATCCAGTCCGGGCGGTAGAGCAGGCACCGGTCGAAGACGCGGGCGAGACGGTCGGCGAGTTCGAATCGCTTACGGGGGTCTCCGTCCGCCAGATAGCCGTGCACGGCCGGCGCCTCGCGTTCCGCCACGAATGCGGGCAGCACGTCGTAGAGGCGCCAGCGCAACCGGGCCGGGGTGAACGGCTGGTCTCTGGACAAGGCGGGGACCGCGGCGCGCATGACCGACCAGGCGAACGTGGCAGGCTGCTCGAAGCGGACGTTGGCCGTTACGCCGAGACCGCGCGCGAGTGCGAGCGCAAGCCAACTTCTCAGCGAGGGATGCGGCACGACGACCCGCTCGGGCGCGAACGGCTCGCCCGGGTCGGCGCGCATGAGACGCGCGAGTTCCGCGGCGAGCGTCTCGACCCGATTCGAGGAATACAGCCGCACCGGGAGTTACTTCTCTGCGGCCGACAACGCCGGACGGGCGCCCCCGCGGGCCGGCTGCGTACTGAACAGGAAATGCGCCGGCGCCGGCGGGCAGGCCACGTCTTCGGGGATCAAGGTATGTGTGCCGCACTGCCGGCAGGCCGGAGTACGTCGGGAATGCCGCCAGACCGAGTAGCCCGGTCCGGCCAACAAAAGAGGGAACAGGGCGGGCAACGTCACTCCAAAGAGAAACCCCGCCGCCGAACCGACGCCTGCCGCCCACAGCAGGCTTTCGGCGATCGCGCTGCCGCGCGCGACCGGCCGCGGGCGGCCCACCCAGAAACAGGCCGGACAGACCGCGTGCCCCCGCTCAACGACCGGGGGACCGTCCGCACGACGTGGAGTGGGTCTCGCCACTCGCCCCTGACCACTCGCCACTTCCGTAAAAAACCGCCGCATGGCAGGTTCCTCCTCTCCGCATCGTCCTCACCACCACCTGCCCGACCGCCCGTGCGCAACCCGCACGGCGCGGTCGACACGTCTCACATGGTCAACACCGCAAAGCGGTCCCGACCGGCTCAGCCCCGCCCGTTGCGCAGCAGGCGACCGGGGGTCCGCCCGGTGCAATCGCCGTCCGCGAACGTCTGGACGCCGTTGACGAAGATCGCGCGATAGCCCTTGGCGCGCTGGATGCGGCGCCACTCGTTGCCCGGAAAGTCGTGCACGACTTCGCCGATCCAGTTCGGTTCGATGTCCAACCCGTCCAGGTCGTACACCACGACGTCGGCCGCGGCGCCCTCGCGCAATACGCCTCGGTCGCGGAAGCCCGCGGCGTGGGCCGGCAGCGCGGACAGCCGGTAGTGGGCCTCCTCCAGGCCGATCAATCGTTCGTCGCGCACCAGCCAGCGCAGAAAGTCGGTCGTGAACGCGCCGCCGGTGAAGAATTTCGTGTGCGCGCCGCCGTCCGACGCGCCCGGAAACGTGAAGGCCGAATCGGTAATCATCTCCGCGGTGTGCTGTGCGTTGAAGCCACGGTCCGGTCCCAGGAACTCGACGTTCAGGTCGCCGGCGATCGACAGGTCCAACATCGCGTCGATGGGGTGCTTGCCTTCTTCTTCGGCGATCTGGCCCAGCGATTTGCCGACGTAGGCTTCCAGTTCGTCATGGCCGCCGGTGGTCTGCACGATCAACTTGGGGATCGGGCCGCCCACGCCGGCCTGGATGACCTGCAGCTTGCGGTCGGCTTCCTCGGTCTCGTGTTTGACGGCCTCGCGCAGGGCGGGGTTCTTCATCTTCGCCAGCTTGTCGCGCGTGCTGCCGGTCGTGAGTTCGCGCCACGCCGGACTCGCGTCGTACAGGTTCCAGTGTTCGAGCGTGAACGCGAAGCCGGTGCGATGGGTGCCGGTCTGGCCGTAGATCGGCAGGTCCGCGGTGCGGCAGCGTTCCAGCCAGTCGAGACTGCGGCGATGTACCTTGGGGTCCTTGCGCGCCGCGACGATGACGTTGTGCAGCACGGGCCGGCGCGCGGTGTCGGCCAGTTTTTCCAGAAAAGCCAAATCGGCCTTGATGTGGCCGGTCGATTGCGTGATCTGGATGAAGCCCTCGTCGCGCTGGCGCAGCACCTCGGCCAGACTCAGAATGTCCGCGTCGGCCATGACGTCGGTGACCATCGGGGAACCGTCGTAATCGGCCTGGGTCGAGTCCGGGCCGAGCCGCTGGATCGAGAAGCCGCACAGCCCGGCGTCCATGCCCTCGTGCAGCAGGCGTTGCATCTCCCGCCGCTCCGCGGGCGTGGCGGCGCGCGTCTTGGCCGCGTCGAGACCCATGACGTACGTCATCAGCGAGGCGGTCGGCATGTACTGGATGCAGTTCACGCCCTTGGCCGTCCGGTCCAGCGAGTCGAGGTATTCGGGGACCGTCTCCCAATCCCACTCCATGCCGGTTTTCATGGAGTCGTAGGGAATGGCCTCGGTTCGCGTCATGGTCAGCATCGAACGCTCGCGGAAATCGGGCTTGACCGGCGCGAACCCGAAGCCACAGTTGCCGAGCACGACCGACGTGACGCCGTGCCAGCCGGAGATGGTGCACCACGGATCCCAGCGGATCTGGGCGTCGTAGTGGGTGTGCAGATCGACGAAGCCGGGCGCGACGATCAGCCCGTCGGCGTCGATGACCGTGTCCGCGGCTCCGGCCGCACGTCCGCCGATCTGCGCGATCTTTCCGTCCTTGATCCAGACGTCGGCCCGGAAACGCGGGACGCGCGTCCCATCGACGACGGTGCCTCCCTTGATGTGAACGTCGAACGCCGTCATGCCATCCCTCCTTCACGAACGCGGAACTTCGAAACGACGCGGCACGTTGGAACACGCGCGCGGCTGCGCTTTCGAGGTGTCGCCCGTTGCTATAGAGACTCCCCCAGAGAAGGGCAAGCCGTTGTCCTGCGCAGTAGAATCTCGGTTTGCAATTTGCGGGTTGACTCGGAAGTTTCGTCTGTCTCCTCCCCCTTTCATATCTCGTCCGTCAGCGGGTTCGGCGCGATTCGAGGCGCGCGATCCACTCCGGTCGCGGCCAACGGATGGGGACCGAGCACGGACAAGACGTCTTGTGCCGCTCGTCGGCGTCATCGTCGTCGAAGCCGTCGTCCGGGTCGCAGGCGATCGGGGAAAAGCCGATGGTACGCATACCCGAACCCTAACCCGTCCCCCGATGCGGGTCCACTCGCCCCGCGGCTGCGTGCCCCGTCGAATCCTGCTTTGAAGCAAAGCCGTTCTTCTCATTCCGGGATGAGTGCGGTAAGAAGCGCGGTATGAGAAACCTACTTTTCAGTCTCATGGTCGGTGTCTTCGTCGTGAGCGCCGCGGCCGACCCGGTCCGAGCCGACCGGACCGAGGAATTGCGCGCGCGGGCCGAGGCCGGCGACGTCGACGCGCAGTACGACTTGGCCTTTCTGTACGACAACGGGTACGGCGTGAAACAGGACTATGCGACATCCAGCCACTGGTATCGCAAGGCCGCGGAACAGGGTCACGCCTTGGCGCAGTGGAACCTGGGCGTCATGTACGCCAACGGGTTGGGCATGGCCGAGGACCTGGAAGCCGCGGTGGAGTGGTATCGCAAGGCGGCCGAACAGAACAACGCCGCAGCGCAGTACGATCTGGGGATCGCGTATTCGTCGGGCAAAGGGGTGGAGCGCGATGACGCTCGGGCGCTGACGTGGATCAACCGGGCCGCGGACACGGCAGCGAGTCTGGCCGTGTACAAAGGCGACCGCGACTCGTTCAACGCGGCCAAAGCGATTGCGGGAAAATACGCGGGCGCGCGCGACAACCTGATCGCCCGCATGTCGCCCGCGCAGTTGACCACCGCCGCGGAGCAGGGCGTGGTGTTAGCACAGGCCCGGCTGGGCGTACTGTACGGCCTGGGCCGAACCGTAACGCAGGACGACGCCGAGGCCGTCCGCTGGCACCGCCAAGCCGCGGAACAGGGGAACGCGGACGCCCAATACTATCTGGGTCTGCACTACTACGAAGGGCGCGGGGTCGAACGGGACGCCGCACAAGCCGGGGCATGGTACACCAAGGCAGCCGAGCAGGGGCACGTCAACGCACAGTGGAACCTCGGCGTGCTGTTCCACACCGGGCAGGGCGTAGCGCAGGATCTCGCGCAGGCCGCGGAGTGGTACACCAAGGCCGCCGAGCAGGGCCACGCCCAGGCGCAGTTCAATCTCGGCTTCCTGTACGCGAACGGCACCGGTGTCGAGCAGAACGACACGCAGGCGGCCAACTGGTATCGCCGCGCCGCCAAACAGGGCGTCGCCCAGGCGCAATACAATCTCGCGTTGCGCTACGCCCGCGGTCAGGGCACGCCGCTGGATTACGTTCAGGCGTATTTGTGGATCGACTTGGCCGCGACCGGTTCCGCCGACGCAACAAAGGTGCAGGCACAAACGGTGCAAGGCTACATCGCCGAACTCATGGAGATGGAGCAGATCGAAGAAGCGCGCGAATTGATCGCCAAGTGGCGGCCGTCGGAATCGTAATCCAATGGGACGTTGCACGCCTGTTCTGAACACCGTTTGCAAATCAGAATGTCATCTCAGTCCAACAAGGAGACTGGCAATGACGTCCGAGTGCCGCTGGTCGTCGACGTGGACGGCACGCTGGTCAGCGGCGACCTGCTGATCGAGGGGCTCGCCCGCTTCCTCGCCGCCTCCCCGCTCCGTCTGCTCGCCCTGCCGTTCTGGCTGGCCCGTGGCCGGGCAACCCTGAAACGTCGGATTGCCCGGACGGTCTCCTTGCCACCGGCGACGCTGGTGCTGAATCCGGCCGTACTTGACGAGATCGACGCTGCCAGGGCTATGGGGCGCGAAGTCTGGCTGGCCTCCGCGTCGGACGAGATATCGGTCGCTCCGCTTGCCGAGGCCGTGGGCGCCGCGGGTTGTCTCGCCTCGGACGGATGCACGAATCTGGCCGGTCAAGCCAAGGCCGCGGTCCTGGTCGAACGGTTCGGTGAGGGCGGATTCGATTATATCGGCAACGAACGGCGAGATCTGGCCGTCTGGAAACATGCGCGGCACGCGATCGGGGTCAATCTGTCCGCATCTCTTGTCGGACAAGTACGGGCTTTGGACGAAGCTGCCCGGTTTCTGCCCGGGCTCGGCGGCGGGCCGCGAGACTATGTCCGAGCGTTACGCCCGCACCAATGGGTCAAAAACGTACTCGTGTTCCTCCCGCTCATCGCCGCGCACGAGACCCAGCCCTGGTTATACGCGGTAACGGCAGCAGTCTTCGTAGCCCTGTCAGCCTGTGCGTCCGGGACATACCTGCTCAACGATCTACTGGACCTCCCCTACGACCGTCAGCATACGAGCAAACGCCAGCGTCCGATGGCGGCGGGGAAGGTGCCATTGCTGCCGATGATGGGCCTGGGCGCGGTTCTGGTAACGGGCGGTCTCGGCTTGGCTTTCTCGCTGTCTCTTCGGGTGGGGCTGTGCGTGCTTGGTTACCTGATCGTCAGCTTGACCTACTCACTACTGATCAAGCGACAGATTTTTCTCGACATCGTCACGCTTGCCCTCCTTTACGCGCTGCGCGTCTTTGCCGGAGCGGTAACGGCTTCCACCCCCCTGTCCCCCTGGTTCCTCGCCTTTTTCCTGTTTGTCTTTCTCACGCTTGCCGTCGTCAAGCGCCAGCATGAACTGCGCACGCTCCACCAGTCTGGCGGGACCAATGCTGCAGGGCGGGCGTATGCGGCCGACGATCTCGGCGCGATGACGGCACTTGCCGCGGGAAGCGGTTTAGCAGCCGTCGTGGTGTTCTCCCTCTACATCCAAAGCTCCGCTATTCATGAACTGTACAGCCGCCCGGCATTCCTGTGGGCGATGTATCCCCTCCTGCTTTACTGGATGGGACGCATAACGCTGCTCGCCAATCGCGGAGCCATTGCCGACGATCCGGTGGTGTTCGCGATGCGAGATCGGGTGAGTTGGGTGACCGGCCTCGGCGTCCTGACCGTCTTTGCTGCCGCGGTTTGATGGTTGCATGGCGACGATCTCTCAATACCGCCGCGACCAACCTCTCGGCTTCCTAGGACAGACGACATGAAGCTCTCCGGGTGGGGCCGGTATCCGGTGCTTGACTGCCAGCTGGAGCACCTGCGCGGGAGCGAAGGTCTCCCCGATCTATTTGCCCGGTCTGACACACTGATCGCCCGCGGCAACGGTCATTCCTACGGCGACGCAGCGCTCAATCCGGACCTGACGCTTTCGATGTTGAAGATGAACCGGATGCGGTCATTCGACGAAAAGACGGGGCTGCTCACCTGTGAGGCTGGTGTGCTGCTCGCCGACATCTTGGATGTGTTCGTACCACGCGGCTGGCTCCCTCCGGTGATGCCGGGCACCAAGTTCGTCACGGTCGGTGGCATGATCGCGGCCGACGTGCACGGCAAAAACCACCCCGGAGATGGCACCTTCGGCGTGCACGTAGAGTCGCTGATGCTGGCGACCGCTGACGGCCGAATGCGCGAGTGTAGCCGCACGAAAAATGTCGCTCTCTTTCGTGCCACCCTCGGCGGGATGGGACTGACGGGCGTCATCCTGTCCGCGAGTTTTCGACTCAAGCCGATCGAGACGGCCTTCTTCATGCAGAAGACGGTGGTCACACGCGACCTTGACGAAACGATGGCCTTATTCGAGGCATCCGCAAATTGGCCGTACAACGTGGCGTGGATTGATTGCCTGGCGCCGGGGACGAAACAAGGCCGTTCGTTACTGATGCGCGGGAGATATTTGGAACGCAGTGCGTTGCCGCCGCGGCTCGCACGTGACCCCCTCCGGCCGGCAACCGCCAGTGTATTGAGCGTTCCGGTCAATACACCGGCGGTTCTGCTCAACCGTCTCCCGATCAAGGTCTTCAACGCACTATACTATCACTGCGGCGCTACGTTGTCTGGCACACATCCGGTCCACTTCGATCGGTTCTTCTTTCCGCTCGACCGATTGTTGGGGAGGAACCGTCTCTACGGGCGGCGGGGATTCGTGCAGTATCAATGCGTGCTGCCGAAGGGGGAAGGTTCGACCGGCATTCGGGCATTGCTTAACCAAGTCTCCGCGACCCGACAGGCTCCGTTTCTCGCCGTCCTCAAGATATTCGGCCCGGTCGGCGAGGGACTGCTGTCGTTTCCGATGGAAGGCTACACGCTGGCGCTCGATTTCCCGATACGCACCGGCATGCCGGCCCTGCTCGCCGCGCTCGACGAGACCGTCCACCGGCACGGCGGGCGCGTCTATCTCGCCAAGGACGCCTGCAGCACGCCGGAGCGGGTGCGACAGGGCTATCCCGGCTACGCCGCTTTCAGTACCATTCGGACTGACACGGTCGGTCCTGAGCCCAAGTTCGCCTCCGCTCTCTCGCGGCGGCTCGCCCTGTGAGAGGTGGCCGGATTTTTCGCCGAGGGCATAAACGCATGAAAGTGGAACGCAACAGCTTACGGGAATCATACGATTTGACTGGCATAGGCTCAGGTCCTGCCGGATTGACTCTAGTCCACAAATACGGCGACCTGACGACCAGGAACGTACTGATAGTGGAAAGCGGAGGCGAATCAAACACCGGCCACGCTGCCCGCAAACTCAATACTATTCCAGCGACCCAGTAGCACGCTTCAATTCTCTGTTTGAGAATTGGATACCGCAGAATGTGCACGTCGACATATTATTCAATCATATCGTGACGAGGATACGTATAGAAAATAGCGTTGCTTCGAGTGTTTTCGTCCAGGAGTCGTCCCATAATCGAACACATCCCGTGAAGATATATGGTAAAGAGGATTATGCCCGTGCAGATAGCATTCAGAACCCCCGTTTGCTGCCGCTTTCCCTTCCCAATAAACTGCCCATCGGCTTATTCTTTTGTGAACACCCTCACTTGTATTTCTACATCCGCTCGATCTTGGACGAACGAACACTTCAGTCGATCGCATATCAGCCTCCATCCGGGACCCGCGTCGTACACGCCATTCATCTGTCGTCTGCTTTCTCTATCGCGCATCGTCTTCAATCGGTAACGTTTAGTGTCCCCATAGGAATACCAGGACAAACGACATCGCGAGTCAACTTTCTCGGCAGGAATGGAAAGGCGATCATAACGACTTCGACCATTCGGGCGGAAATGTCACCCTCGAAGAAAAACAGTGTTTGATTGAGCTCGACAATTTCTGGACAGAGTCGGAACTTCTGTTGTATGAGGTGATCGTGTGGCTCCATGCTGCGGAGAAATCATCAATGAGACGTTCAAGTATGTCTCCGGGCTCTGGTGTCGTACTCCGGGACCACGATGGAAAAGTTTCAGCAACCGTTCTTGATTGGGACTAATTTGAATCATGCCTCCCCCTAGGAAGGAACCTCCGCCGCCTAGCGAGGGTTCTGTGCGATTTTACCTCCTGCTGAGCCTGCCGTGGCTGGCCGTCCTCGGCTATCTGACCCACATGGCATGGTTTCTATGCGATGACGCCTTCATCAGCTTTCGCTACGCCCGCAATCTGCTGGAAGGCCATGGGCTGGTCTTCAACCCCGGCGAGTACGTCGAAGGCTACTCCAACTTCCTGTGGGTCCTGGAACTGGCTGCGTTGTGGGGCACTTTCGGCCTGCGGCCCGAACTGACCGCCCCCTGGCTGTCGGTCGCCTGTACGGTAGGTACGCTCGCCGCGATGCTGTGGTGGGTAGCGCGTTTGCCAGGACTGCCCCATCGGGGATTGGTCGGATGGATGGCGTTAGGCTTGGTGTGCAGCAGTGCAACCTTCGCGATGTGGACCTCGGCCGGAGGGCTGGAGACCCGGCAGTTCACTCTCTTCGTCGTGTTGGCGGTGGTCGGGCTGACCTTGTACCCGGAGAATCGTCGGTCGTTGCTGGGCGTGTCGCTGAGCTTAGTGGCGGCCTCGCTGACGCGGCCAGAGGGGCCGTTATTCGCTGTGTGTTGTTTCAGTTGGTACACCGTGCAGCGGCGGGCCGCCACCGGGCGCTGGTTCCCGGACTGGCGGGCAGCGGTGGTGCTGGTAGTCCCATTCGGGGTACTGGTAGCGAGCCATTATCTGTTTCGGTACTGCTACTATGGCGAGTGGCTACCCAACACGTACTATGCCAAGTACATGCACCCGTGGTACGACATGGGCATTCGCTACTTGGCGGCGGCGGTGGTAGAGACCGGACTGTATCTACTGTTGCCGTTGACGGTTCTGGCGCTGGGTCGAGAGTGGTGGGCACGCCGGGACCTGACCTATGCTCTGCCTCTGCTGTGTATCGGGCTGCACATGACGCATGTCGCCCGTATCGGTGGTGACCATTTCGAGTATCGCCCGCTGGATGTCTATTGGCCGCTATTGGCAGTGCCGGCAGCCGTGAGCATCGTGCACCTCGGCACGGGACTGGCGGCAGCGAGTGGGTGGCTGTGCCCGGGCACGGCGTGGCGCTCGGCCGCAAGAATCTGGATATACACGCTGGTTTTGTTCCTGCCCGTGGTGTTCTACTGCGGAGCCATCCAACCTACGCTCCTTGCTAATGCCACGCACAAAAGGAAGGACTTCGTCTGGCTGTGGATGGCACCTGGAATGCCAACGCTATATTCCCTGTCCCAGGATCTGCGGAAAAAAGTCAGTGCAGGCTGGGGTAGTGTGACGTATAGTCAGAATACGGTCAGCAAGAGATTAGTACGGAGATGGGGTCCGTATTCGAACATGGCGCGAGGGATCATCCCCGACGACGCGCTGGCGGTCACTGACGCTGCCGGAATCGTTTCGTACTTCCTCCCGGACCTGAGGGTTATAGACACTTGGGGCCTGACCGATGCGACCATTGCGCGCAATCCGGTCACGCGTCCCGACAGTCAGCGGCGTATAGCACACGATCGACAGCCGCCGCCCGGCTATCTGACGGCCCGGGGAGTGAATTTCTCCGTTCATCCTGCCGCGGCCAGCAGGGAAGAAGCCTTGGGCCGCGCGCTCTACGCCGTGTCGGTCGGCCCAGACCTGTGGATGCCCTTTGACGCTCTCAGTCTCGACTGGGTGGCCACGCGCTTCGAACAGTTTGTCTTTAACGCAGAAGCGCATCGCTGCTGCGAAGCGCAGCTGAGGAATGCCCGGTGGCCGCCCCGCGACGGTTTCGACGTCTTCCTGGACGGCAACCGGCTGCTCTACGTCAAAGCCCGCTGCGGAGGCGACCAGCGAAGATTCTTCCTACACGTGACGCCGAAGGATGTGGCGGACCTCCCTCTCCAGCGCAGGCAATACAGATTCGCCAACCTCGATTTCGATCTCTCGCCGGTAATGTCATTAGGGGTAGCCCGGTGCTGCGTAGCCGTGAAGGAACTGCCCTCTTACCCCATCGCGTCCATCCACACGGGCCAATTCGAGAGGCGGGGAGCGAACGAGTCCCGGCACGTTTGGATGAAGGAGTTTCGCTTTCTTGAAGATAACTGAGAGGGCGGATAGGACCGCGTGGGCCACTCACGAGGGCTGGCGGACACAGAGGCTACACGCCGCAACTCGCAGCCCGGGACCGGCACCGCTCGAACGGGAAGCACGAGACATCCGTGTCTTTACCGGCGTTGCCATGAGTGGATGTCCCTGCGATGTGCGTCAGGACGGTAACGACTTATCGCTCCTTGATAAACTCGACCCTTCGCATGACATAACAGTATGCGTTGTCGGGTGCTGGGCAGCCAAGCGGAAAGCTGGCGGACCTCTGCTACGGCAGAACGAGTCATCCAAACTAATTATATCGGCCCGGTTCTGCTCTAGCACTTATCGACCTTATTCGCACGTTCTTTTCTTCTAGCCCCCTCCCACATCGCAGTGTTGCACGGCCCTGGGACGGTGGTATGCTTTGAGTGTCAGCCCGTCGAAAAATTCCCAAAACCGACCGTTTCGAGCCGGCCGAGCGTTCCACGAGATAGAAAAGGAGGAAGCTGATGCCCGGTCCCGAGGCCCTGCCCAGTTTGCCCATGTCCGGCGTGATCGACGCCGATGGGCACATCCTCGAAGCCCCCGACCTGTGGGAGCAGTATCTGGAGGCCAAATACCGCAATCGGGCGGTGCGCGTTCGCAAGGATGATGAAGGTCTCGAGTATTTGGAAGTCAACGGCAAGCCGGCCAAGATGACGCGCAAGGGCGCGCCGTCCGGGTTGGGCGTGATGGACAAGCTGGCAGGCATCGAGTACCCGCGCGAACCGACCGGCTCGGGCTACGTGGACAACGCTTCGTTCGGATCAATGGACCCGCGGGAGCGGCTCAGGCGGCTGGACATCGAGAATATCGAGAAGGTGTTTCTGTACCCCACGCTGGGTCTGTTGTGGGAACCGGAGTGCGAAGACCTGGAACTGTCGGTAGCCTATGCGCGGGCCTACAACCGCTGGCTGGTCGACTTTTGTGCGGACTCGGGTGGCAGACTGATCCCGATCGCGCACATTCCGATCGGCATCCCGGAGTTGGCGGAGCAGGAGTTGCGTCGTGCGGCTGCGGACGGGATGAAGGGCTTTTTCGTCGCACCGTACATCTGGAGCCGCAGGGCACACGGCCACCCCGATCACGACCGCGTATTCGCCGCGGCCGAGGAACTGAGCTTGCCATTCGGCATCCATCCTTCGTTCGAGCCACACTGGGCCGCGCCGACCCGCTTCGGCCGCATGACCAGTTTTTCCACCTCGTTCTTCCAGAACATCGCAGGCGGGGACGCGATCCGCGGCGGATTCGTCTCGCTGTTCCAGTACGGCGTGTTCGACAAATTCCCCAAGCTCAAGGTGATCGTACTCGAAGTGGGCGCCGGCTGGATCGGTTACTGGCTGGAACGCATGGACGCGGTCTACGACTCGCCGCTCGGCCAGAGTGTGCCACTCAAGCACAAGCCGTCGGAGTATTTCCGCCGCCAGTGCTGGATTTCGGGCGACCCGGACGAACGCGCGCTGGCCGGCGTGATGCCGTTCGTGGGCGAGGACCGCTTCTTCTGGGCCAGCGATTTTCCGCATGCCGACCATCCGCCCGAGTACGTGCCCAACCTGATCGAGTTGACGAACCTCATGTCCGCGTCGGCCCGTGAGGGTATTCTGGGCAAGAACGTGCTGCGCTGCTACGGCATGGACGCCTGAAGCCCCATGCTGCCGAAGGACTTCCGCGCAGAGACAAAGGAGGACGACATGGCGAAATATGGACAACTCACGAAGAGCCGGTTCGGCCCTTCGATGCCGGTCAACGCGCCTGCGGTACAGGCTCCGCCGTTCTACTACCGCAACATGGAGATGATCATCGTCGACTACGAGACCGACGGGGAGGGTGCGCTGCAATTGCTGCCCGAGGGCTTGGAATTGAGCGAGCCGGCAACGGCGAGCATCATCATCGCCAAGTACCACTTCTCGACCTTCGGCCCGTACAACGAGGCGATTTTGGGCGTGGCCTGCAAATGGAACGGCGAGCCGATGACGTAT
The DNA here is from genome assembly GCA_965200125.1 of uncultured Binatia bacterium (SeqCode). GTDB lineage: Bacteria > Desulfobacterota > Binatia > Bin18 > Bin18 > Bin18. The sequence goes on from OZ241332.1 coordinate 3,948,441, forward strand.
CTGCCCAACTTGTTCGTGACCCAGGAGGCGCCGCTGATCGCGGGCCGCGAGATCTGGGGGTATCCCAAGAAGCTGGCCCACGTGGACGTGACTCAGGAGCACGAAGAGTTCATGGGCATCATCGAGCGGCCGAAGGGCAACCGGCTGGCGACCGCTGTCATGCGCGCGGTGCGCAACGTGACGCCCGACAGCTTCAGGTTTCCCCCGATCGTCTCGCTCAAGGTGATTCCACACGCCGAAGAAAGCGAAGAGCCTGCGTTAGCTCAACTCGTGTCGTGCAACTTTGCGGTAACGCCCAAGGTCGGGACCGATGGCATTGCTGAAGTGTGGAGCGGATCTGGCTCGCTGGTGTACAATACACCGACCGAGGCCGACCCGTGGCATCAACTTGCGGTCGAGCAGGTCGTGCAATGTCGTTACGGCTTCTTCAACGCCCACCTGCCCAACGGCACGATCCTGAAGACGTATTGACCTTTCGAAAGAGAACTCCCTCTCTCTTCAAGATCACCCGGGGAGTCCGCTTCACGGGATTCCCCGGGATACGGTTCCTGAGTCGTCGGACGACGAAATGCCAGACCTCTCCTCCGCTCTCTAGTCGAATAACGTCTTGATCGGGCTGACCGGCAGGCTCCACTTTGGGGATAGCAGGTCGTCCCATCGGGCGGTCTATTGCGGTGGATCAAGGAGTGATTGGTGTGGACAGAATCGAGCCCATGTCTGCCGCGGATTTTCGTCTCCGGATCAGTCTGATTGCTCGTTGTCGGTAGTACGGCTACTGGACAGGCGGAACAAGTCAGTTTCCTAGAGAGTTCCCTACTCGTTGAATTGGCCGGTCTGAATGTGAAAAGCTGGATAGTCTGGTGGCTTGACCTCGGCCCAGCCCTTCTCGTCGACCACTCCTCCCCTCATCGGAAAATAAAAGTCCAGGTTGTCAAACCCATGCTGGCGGTGGGCTTCGGGCAAATCCCGCACGTCGATCGGGCAAACGTACAAGAAGAATTCAAACATCCGAATCAGCGCGGTGCACCTGTCCCTGGCATAGCCGAGCACCCGAAGGTCGGGGTCGGCGTAAAGGTCGAAAACGTCTCGGGCCAGCAGCTTGTTCAACCCGACCTCCCGATACGTCTCGAATCCTGGCCGCAGCGCTCAGTTCTGATTGCCGGTTTTTGGCAATGTATTGAGAGTATCGTTGAACGGCTGAACAGATACACTTTCCCAGAGTTGGGCGTATTGGTCCGGGCCCGTCTTGTAGAATTGGCCGGTGTGCACCCGTGCGATCGGATAGGCGGGCAACTCGATCTTCGTCCAACACCTCGTGTCGGTCCAGGCGCCCTTCATCAGAAAAACAAAATTCAGGTTGTCGAACCCATACCGGCGGCGGGCCGCGCCCACGTCGTCCACGTCGACCGGATAGACGTGCACGAAGAATTTCGTCATCCGATCCAGGGCGGTGCAGCCCTCCTTGACGTACCCCAGCGCCCGGCGGGCAGGGTCCGCATAGATGTCGAACACCGCACGGCTCACCAACTTGCCCGCCCTGATGCCCCGATACGGCTCGGCCCAACCCGCAAGCCTCCGCTCTCGCTCCGGCACCGTGACCGTGGCCGTGACGCTGACCAGGGGCGCATTGTACACCTCGTGAACATACAGCGCGTCATCCACCGCCACCGCTCCGTTCCTGCTCCTTCGCCACATCCACTGCAACCCTTTGCCACAGGCGATCTCGAAGTCGGCTCCTTTGCGGACCAAGATCACCCGCGCGCGATCCGCCGCTGGCAGACTGAGCCAGTTTCTGCTTATAGACCAATCGTCCCGCACAGCCACGGTCGTGTCGGGATAGCGCCGGCGCAGGAAGTCCAACCCTTCGCGGCACGTGTGGTGCCACGGGTCCAGCACGTAGTTCGCAGAAAGATAGCCGGGGGCGGTCCGGTCCACCAGCCAATTGAAGTAGACTTGCTGATGCGGATGCAGGCGGACCATTTCCCCGCCCGTCACCAGGACTCCGATCCCCACCAGGGCATACCCCCCCGCCGCCACGCCGGGCCGCCTGCTCCCGATCCACCGCAGCCCCCACCCCCCCAGGACGCACAACGGCGCATGGAGGAAGAACATGTGGCGCCAAGCATCCTGGTGGTGGGACCCGAGAACGACGACCGCCACCACGGGCAGCGTCAAACAGGCGAGCAGCAACAGCCCGAAGCGCAGGTCCGTGTTCCGCAGCGCCTCCCCGGCCCGCCGCACGCTGCGTCCGCCCACCCGCGTGGCGCCGAGCCCGCCCAACAGCAGCGTGACCGAGGGAGTCGAGATCGCCAGCCACGTCGGGAGGAAATGCGGCGGCAAGCGATCCGTCCAGATCATCTCCCCCTGAAACAATTCCCTGACAACCACAGGCTGGCGGGCCAGGGTTCGGACCGCCGTGCCCCACTCGAAGGGGTCCGCCCACAGATACGGCGACAGGCCGTACAGCGTCCCCAGGCACCCCCCGGCGAAGACCGCCCCCGTCACCCACACCTGTGGGCGCTGTGCCGGATGTCCGTAGAGCACATCCAGCCCCCGCAAGCCCAGCACCGCTGGCAACAACATGACGCCCATGATGCGCAGATTGGTCAGCAGCCCCACACACACCCCGCACAGCAGAAACGCCCCCACCGTCTCGGTCCGAAACGCCCGGTGCGTCACATACAAGCTGACCATGAACATGCTCAGGAACGGCAGGTCTTTGCTGTTGAAGAACGAATGCGCGTACAGCCGCGGCTGCAGCACGAACAGCACCAGCACCAGCAGCGCCACGCCCCGGCTCTGGAACAGCCGATACGCCAACAGCGACGCGCACCAGCCCCCGGCCAGAAAGAACAGATGCGTCAGCAGATGGCGCAGCAGATAGATCCGGTGCGAATCCTCCAGCCCCAGCCCCCGTTCGAGCAGGAACAGCGGCAGTTCGAACGCGACCCCGTAAAACCTGTCGTGGCCGTAAGGGAGCGCAGCGGTCTTGCCGGTGATGAAGTCCCAGTTGATTTCGGCACTGTGCCGTCGTGCTGTCGCATCTCCCATGGCACTGTAGTCATCCGCCACGGCGAGTCCCACGGCCAGCAACGCGATGCACATCAGCAGCCCGTGCCCCGCAAAGGGCAGGCGGGACAAAGAGGGCGGGCAACGTGACATGGAAGGGTCTCCGGCGTCTCTCCCTATCCCGGACGTGCCTTCAGGGCGAGCGGTGCCGGCCCCGCGGTGCAGGACGTCTCGAATCCTGGCCGCAGCGCTCAGTTCTGATTGCCGGTTTTTGGCAATGTATTGAGAGTATCGTTGAACGGCTGAACAGATACACTTTCCCAGAGTTGGGCGTATTGGTCCGGGCCCGTCTTGTAGAATTGGCCGGTGTGCACCCGTGCGATCGGATAGGCGGGCAACTCGATCTTCGTCCAACACCTCGTGTCGGTCCAGGCGCCCTTCTTCAGAAAAACAAAATTCAGGTTGTCGAACCCATACCGGCGGCGGGCCGCGCCCACGTCGTCCACGTCGACCGGATAGACGTGCACGAAGAATTTCGTCATCCGATCCAGGGCGGTGCAGCCCTCCTTGACGTACCCCAGCGCCCGGCGGGCAGGGTCCGCATAGATGTCGAACACCGCACGGCTCACCAACTTGCCCGCCCTGATGCCCCGATACGGCTCGGCCCAACCCGCAAGCCTCCGCTCTCGCTCCGGCACCGTGACCGTGGCCGTGACGCTGACCAGGGGCGCATTGTACACCTCGTGAACATACAGCGCGTCATCCACCGCCACCGCTCCGTTCCTGCTCCTTCGCCACATCCACTGCAACCCTTTGCCACAGGCGATCTCGAAGTCGGCTCCTTTGCGGACCAAGATCACCCGCGCGCGATCCGCCGCTGGCAGACTGAGCCAGTTTCTGCTTATAGACCAATCGTCCCGCACAGCCACGGTCGTGTCGGGATAGCGCCGGCGCAGGAAGTCCAACCCTTCGCGGCACGTGTGGTGCCACGGGTCCAGCACGTAGTTCGCAGAAAGATAGCCGGGGGCGGTCCGGTCCACCAGCCAATTGAAGTAGACTTGCTGATGCGGATGCAGGCGGACCATTTCCCCGCCCGTCACCAGGACTCCGATCCCCACCAGGGCATACCCCCCCGCCGCCACGCCGGGCCGCCTGCTCCCGATCCACCGCAGCCCCCACCCCCCCAGGACGCACAACGGCGCATGGAGGAAGAACATGTGGCGCCAAGCATCCTGGTGGTGGGACCCGAGAACGACGACCGCCACCACGGGCAGCGTCAAACAGGCGAGCAGCAACAGCCCGAAGCGCAGGTCCGTGTTCCGCAGCGCCTCCCCGGCCCGCCGCACGCTGCGTCCGCCCACCCGCGTGGCGCCGAGCCCGCCCAACAGCAGCGTGACCGAGGGAGTCGAGATCGCCAGCCACGTCGGGAGGAAATGCGGCGGCAAGCGATCCGTCCAGATCATCTCCCCCTGAAACAATTCCCTGACAACCACAGGCTGGCGGGCCAGGGTTCGGACCGCCGTGCCCCACTCGAAGGGGTCCGCCCACAGATACGGCGACAGGCCGTACAGCGTCCCCAGGCACCCCCCGGCGAAGACCGCTCCCGTCACCCACACCTGTGGGCGCTGTGCCGGATGTCCGTAGAGCACATCCAGCCCCCGCAAGCCCAGCACCGCTGGCAACAACATGACGCCCATGATGCGCAGATTGGTCAGCAGCCCCACACACACCCCGCACAGCAGAAACGCCCCCACCGTCTCGGTCCGAAACGCCCGGTGCGTCACATACAAGCTGACCATGAACATGCTCAGGAACGGCAGGTCCCTGCTGTTGAAGAACGAATGCGCGTACAGCCGCGGCTGCAGCACGAACAGCACCAGCACCAGCAGCGCCACGCCCCGGCTCTGGAACAGCCGATACGCCAACAGCGACGCGCACCAGCCCCCGGCCAGAAAGAACAGATGCGTCAGCAGATGGCGCAGCAGATAGATCCGGTGCGAATCCTCCAGCCCCAGCCCCCGTTCGAGCAGGAACAGCGGCAGTTCGAACGCGACCCCGTAAAACTTGGTGAGGTCGTAAGGGAGCGCAGCGGTCTTGCCGGTGATGAAGTCCCAGTTCATTTCGGCGACGTGCCGGTATCCTGTCCCGTCCACCGTGGCACTGTAGTCGTCCGCCACGGCGAGTCCCACGGCCAGCAACGCGATGCACATCAGCAGCCCGTGCCCCGCAAAGGGCAGGCGGGACAAAGAGGGCGGGCAACGTGACATGGAAGGGTCTCCGGCGTCTCTCCCTATCCCGGACGTGCCTTCAGGGCGAGCGATGCCGGTCCCACCGCGCAGGGCGTCACGGCACCGGCCGAACCAACGTCCTTTCCCAGAGTTGGGCGTATTGGTCCGGGCCCGTCTTGTAGAATTGGCCGGTGTGCACCCGTGCGATCGGATAGGCGGGCAACTCGATCTTCGTCCAACACCTCGTGTCGGTCCAGGCGCCCTTCATCAGAAAAACAAAATTCAGGTTGTCGAACCCATACCGGCGGCGGGCCGCGCCCACGTCGTCCACGTCGACCGGATAGACGTGCACGAAGAATTTCGTCATCCGATCCAGGGCGGTGCAGCCCTCCTTGACGTACCCCAGCGCCCGGCGGGCAGGGTCCGCATAGATGTCGAACACCGCACGGCTCACCAACTTGCCCGCCCTGATGCCCCGATACGGCTCGGCCCAACCCGCAAGCCTCCGCTCTCGCTCCGGCACCGTGACCGTGGCCGTGACGCTGACCAGGGGCGCATTGTACACCTCGTGAACATACAGCGCGTCATCCACCGCCACCGCTCCGTTCCTGCTCCTTCGCCACATCCACTGCAACCCTTTGCCACAGGCGATCTCGAAGTCGGCTCCTTTGCGGACCAAGATCACCCGCGCGCGATCCGCCGCTGGCAGACTGAGCCAGTTTCTGCTTATAGACCAATCGTCCCGCACAGCCACGGTCGTGTCGGGATAGCGCCGGCGCAGGAAGTCCAACCCTTCGCGGCACGTGTGGTGCCACGGGTCCAGCACGTAGTTCGCAGAAAGATAGCCGGGGGCGGTCCGGTCCACCAGCCAATTGAAGTAGACTTGCTGATGCGGATGCAGGCGGACCATTTCCCCGCCCGTCACCAGGACTCCGATCCCCACCAGGGCATACCCCCCCGCCGCCACGCCGGGCCGCCTGCTCCCGATCCACCGCAGCCCCCACCCCCCCAGGACGCACAACGGCGCATGGAGGAAGAACATGTGGCGCCAAGCCCCCTGGGGGTGGGACCCGAGAACGACGACCGCCACCACGGGCAGCGTCAAACAGGCGAGCAGCAACAGCCCGAAGCGCAGGTCCGTGTTCCGCAGCGCCTCCCCGGCCCGCCGCACGCTGCGTCCGCCCACCCGCGTGGCGCCGAGCCCGCCCAACAGCAGCGTGACCGAGGGAGTCGAGATCGCCAGCCACGTCGGGAGGAAATGCGGCGGCAGGCGATCCGTCCAGATCATCTCCCCCTGAAACAATTCCCTGACAACCGTAGGATGGCGGGCCAGGGTTCGGACCGCCGTGCCCCACTCGAAGGGGTCCGCCCACAGATACGGCGACAGGCCGTACAGCGTCCCCAGGCACCCCCCGGCGAAGACCGCCCCCGTCACCCACACCTGTGGGCGCTGTGCCGGATGTCCGTAGAGCACATCCAGCCCCCGCAAGCCCAGCACCGCTGGCAACAACATGACGCCCATGATGCGCAGATTGGTCAGCAGCCCCACACACACCCCGCACAGCAGAAACGCCCCCACCGTCTCGGTCCGAAACGCCCGGTGCGTCACATACAAGCTGACCATGAACATGCTCAGGAACGGCAGGTCTTTGCTGTTGAAGAACGAATGCGCGTACAGCCGCGGCTGCAGCACGAACAGCACCAGCACCAGCAGCGCCACGCCCCGGCTCTGGAACAGCCGATACGCCAACAGCGACGCGCACCAGCCCCCGGCCAGAAAGAACAGATGCGTCAGCAGATGGCGCAGCAGATAGATCCGGTGCGAATCCTCCAGCCCCAGCCCCCGTTCGAGCAGGAACAGCGGCAGTTCGAACGCGACCCCGTAAAACCTGTCGTGGTCGTAAGGGAGCGCAGCGGTTTTGCCGGTGATGAAGTCCCAGTTCATTTCGGCGATGTGCCGTTGTCCTGTCGCATCTCCCATGGCACTGTAGTCATCCGCCACGGCGAGTCCCACGGCCAGCAACGCGATGCACATCAGCAGCCCGTGCCCCGCAAAGGGCAGGCGGGACAAAGAGGGCGGGCAACGTGACATGGAAGGGTCTCCGGCGTCTCTCCCTATCCCGGACGTGCCTTCAGGGCGAGCGGTGCCGGCCCCGCGGTGCAGGACGTCTCGAATCCTGGCCGCAGCGCTCAGTTCTGATTGCCGGTTTTTGGCAATGTATTGAGAGTATCGTTGAACGGCTGAACAGATACACTTTCCCAGAGTTGGACGTATTGGTCCGGGCCCGTCTTGTAGAATTGGCCGGTGTGCACCCGTGCGATCGGATAGGCGGGCAACTCGATCTTCGTCCAACACCTCGTGTCGGTCCAGGCGCCCTTCTTCAGAAAAACAAAATTCAGGTTGTCGAACCCATACCGGCGGCGGGCCGCGCCCACGTCGCCCACGTCGACCGGATGGACGTGCACGAAGAATTTCGTCATCCGATCCAGGGCGGTGCAGCCCTCCTTGACGTACCCCAGCGCCCGGCGGGCAGGGTCCGCATAGATGTCGAACACCGCACGGCTCACCAACTTGCCCGCCCTGATGCCCCGATACGGCTCGGCCCAACCCGCAAGCCTCCACTCTCGCTCCGGCACCGTGACCGTGGCCGTGCCCCGACTGTAACGAGAGTGTTGTTATACAACTTGTAAATATGGACCATGTTCTTGAATGCATCCTTTTCTTTTTGATAGAGCATTTTTCCACAGAAGATGCGAAAATCGGACCCATTCGGGACCAGAGCCAACCGAAATCGGTCCACCCTAGGAAGTGTAAACCAAGCTTTTCTTGCAGGCCAATCGTCCCGCACAGAGACGGTCGTGTCGGGATAGCGCCGGCGCAGGAATTCCAGCCCTTCGCGGCACGCGTCCATCCGCGGATCCATCTCGTATTGGGTACGAAGATATTCGGGTGTTGTCCGATCCACCAGCCAATTGAAATAGACTTGCTGATGCGGATGCAGGCGGACCATTTCCCCGCCCGTCACCAGGACCCCGATCCCGACCAGGGCATATCCCCCAACCGCCACGCCGGGCCTCCTCTCCCCAATCCACCGCAGCCCCCACCCCCCGAGGACGCACAACGGCGCATGGAGGAAGAACATCTGGCGCCAGGCATCACAGAGGTGGGACCCGAGAACGACGACCGCCACCACGGGCAGCGTCAAACAGGCAAGCAGCAACAGTCCGAAGCGCAGGTCCGTGTTCCGCAGCGCCTCCCCGGCTCGCCGCACGCTGCGTCCGCCTACCCACGTGGCGCCGAGTATCCCCAGCAGCAGCGTGACCGGTGGGGTCGAGATCGCCAGCCACGTCGGGAGGAAATGCGGTGGAAATTGGTCTGCTGGGAATACGCTACCTTGAAATAACTCTCGGCAAACAATGGGGTAATGGGCTAGGGTTCGGACCGCCGTGCCCCACTCGAAGGGGTTCGCCCACAGATACGGCGACAGGCCGTACAGCGTCCCCAGACACCCCCCGACGAACACCGCCCCCGTCACCCACCCCTGGGTGCGTTGCGCCCGACTTCCGTAGAGCACGTCCAGCCCCCGCAAGCCCAGCACCGCTGGCAACAACATGACGCCCATGATGCGCAGATTGGTCAGCAGCCCCACACACACCCCGCACAGCAGAAACGCCCCCACCGTCTCTTTGCGGAAGGCCCGGTGCGTCGCGTACAAGCTGACCATGAACATGCTCAGAAACGGCAGGTCCTTGCTGTTGAAGAACGAATGCGCGTACAGCCGCGGCTGCAGCACGAACAGCACCAGCACCAGCAGTGCCACGCCCCGGCTCTGGAACAGCCGATACGCCAACAGCGACGCGCACCAGCCCCCGGCCAGAAAGAACAGATGCGTCAGCAGATGGCGCAGCAGATAGATCCGGTGCGAATCCTCCAGTCCCAACCCCCGTTCGAGCAGGAACAGCGGCAGTTCGAACGCGACCCCGTGAAACCTGAAGGGGTCGGTGGGGAGGATGGTGGCTGCGTCTCCCCTGATGAAGGCAAGATTTGCTTCGGATAAACCCCTTCCTGCTTGACCGTCCCACCCGGCGCCGTAGTCATCCACCACGGCGAGCCCCACCACCAGGAATAGTGCACATAGCAGCAGTCCCTGCAGCGGCCAGGAGAGGCGGAGCATACCCGGCAGCAAACGTCTCATGGGGAGAATCCCGCACCCCGTACTTATAGAGACGTTCGGAGCGAGTGTGGGGGACTAGGATGGGGGCCGGGCAATGAGCCGAGCCCCCTGTCGCAACCCCTATTCGGGCTGCGGCACGATGCGGAGGTAGGGCTTGGGGGCTTTCCAGCCGCGGGGGTACCGCTGCTTGGCCTCGTCGTCGGACACCGAGGGGACGATGATGACATCCTCGCCCTGCTTCCAGTTGACCGGCGTGGCGACCTTGTGTTGCGCAGTCAGTTGGCACGAGTCCAGCACGCGCAGCACCTCGTCGAAGTTGCGGCCGGTGCTCATCGGGTAGGTGATCATCAGCTTGATCTTCTTGTCCGGCCCGATGACGAACACCGAGCGCACCGTGGCGTTGTCGGCCGCGCTGCGCCCCTTGGCCGTGCCGCTCGCCGCGGGGTGGATCATGTCGTACAGCTTGGCGACCGCCAGGTCCGTGTCGCCGATGAGCGGATAGGCAACGGCGTGGCCCTGCGTCTCTTCGATGTCCTTGACCCACTCCGTGTGGTCCGTCACCGGATCGATGCTCAACCCGATGATCTTGCAGTTGCGCTTGGCGAATTCGGGTTGCAGGCCGGCCATGTAGCCGAGTTCCGTGGTGCAGACCGGCGTGAAGTCCTTGGGATGCGAAAAGAGGATCGCCCAGCCGTCGCCGATCCAGTCGTGGAAATTGATGGTCCCTTCCGTGGTCTCCGCGGTGAAATTCGGAGCCTCCTCGCCGATGTATAACGCCATGACTCACTCCCGTCGTGTTGGGTGGTTGTTCACAAGCGGGCCCGCCGTACGACTGGGCCCGCGTTCGTTGCCGATTCCTCGGCTTCCGAGCCAGGACTAGGTATTCAGCCGGAAGCCGACCTTGAGCTTCACCTGGAACTGGTTCACGCGCCCGTCCTGGATCATGCCGCGGGCTTCGACGACCTCGAACCAGTCCAGATTCTTGAGCGTCTGGTTGGCCCGCGAAATCGCGTTCTGGATAGCTTCCTCGATCGAGCTTTCCGACACGCCGACCAGTTCGATGAGTTTGTAGGTTTTCTCCTCCATGACCCCTCCTTATTCGTTTGTTCGTTTGCGCGCCCGTTGTCCTTCGAGGAATGCGGCGGCGCCTACCCTTCCGCCCAGGCTTTCATCTCCTCGTCGCTCAAATACCGGAACCCGACGTCGAGCGTGACTTGATATTGGCCGACGTGCCCGTCCACCACCGTGCCGCGCACCGCCTTGACCTCGAACCAGTCGAGCGCCTTGAGCGTTTTGTTGGCCCGCTCGACGGCGTTGTGCACCGCGGCCGAGACGGATTCCCCCGAGGTTCCGACAATTTCGGTAATGACGTAGGTTTTGTCCTGCATGTGAGCCCCCTTTCCGAGCGCAGTCGTCCCGCCGTCCGTTCCGTCGCTGCGCGGCTATCCTTTTCCCCTCGCCCGGCGCCTGTCAACCGCCCCTCGGGTCAGTCGTACTCCAGATAGTTGACGACCCGCCACCCCTCGGCCCGCTGCTGCAAGGTCAGCACGACGTTCTTGGTAAACCGTCCGGCACCCTCCACCACAAAGTCCAACTCATACACGAACGAGGTGCGCGACTCGCCGCGCGGCGTCGTTTCTTTCAAGTTGTAATACACCCGCGGCGGGCGGGTCGCTGCGTCGATCGGTTGGCCCTGCGTGAGTCGGATTTCCTCCTCGATGCGGCTCAGGGCAAAGCCCGTGCAGTAGGCACGCGCCGCGGGTAGGTCGATGCGCACGTAATGTGCGTCGAGGAAACGCTCGGCCGTCCCGCGCGCAGTCGCCGGGTCCGGCTGACACGCGGACACCAGCCCGACTAGACAAACGACGACCGGCGCTGTGCGCAACCACCCCACGGTCCGAACGCTCCCGTTACGACTTGGTTTTGAACAAAGCGTCCAGCCGCGCCCGTGCGTCGGACGCCGCGGGTTGTGCGGGACGCGCTGCGCTCCGGGCCAAAGCGAAGAACTCGCAGAAGTTGGCCGCGTCCTTGTGTTGGACGGGTTCGGCGTTGGGTTCGCGGCAGGCGTCCGCGGCGTGGACTTCGTGGAAAGCGCAATGCAGACAACAGCGAGCATCCGCGCCGCAGTGGGGGCAGGCGTCGCGTCGTCCGACCGGCTCCTCGATATCGAACGAAGTCTGACACTGATGGCAGGTCGGCATGGGAAACGGCGTAAGGACGTTCATGTCCGGGAAGGGCCGGGCTCACTTCCGTCAAGTCAGACTTGTTGATACCATTCGACTAGCCGGATTGAAATTGTCGAACCTTTCATGCCTACTCACCCCCGCGAGTTGCTGGACCGCTACAGCACGTACCTCGAGATCGAGCAGCGCGCATCCGTGCATACGCTGCGCAACTACCGGAGCGATCTGGAGCAGTTCTTCGAGTTCGTCGCCCGACCGACCGACGGCGACGAGGCCCGGCCAGTCGCGGTCGAGCGGATCACCCACCACGTCATCCGGGCGTTTCTGGCGCGATTGCACCGCGAGCATTCCCGGAGTTCGATTGCGCGCAAGTTGTCGGCCCTGAAAAGTTTCTTCCGTTTCCTGGTGCGCGAGGCGGTCATCTCCGACGACCCGACCGGGCAGATCAGCGCCCCCAAACAGGACCGTCCGCTGCCGACCTATCTGTCCGTGGACGACATGTTCCGGCTGTTGAGCGCGCCGGAAGCGGACACCCCGACCGGGTTGCGCGACCGTGCGATCCTGGAGGTGTTGTATTCCGGCGGGCTGCGCGTCAGCGAGTTGGCCGGTCTGGACCGGTCTGACGTGGACGCCGATTTGTCCGTCCTGCGCGTGGAGGGCAAGGGCCGCAAGGAACGCATGGTGCCCATCGGCCGTACCGCGCTCGACGCGCTGCATCGCTACCGGAGCGCAATCCCGGCCTTGCTGAATCCGGACCCGAGCGCAACGCCGCGGCGGCCGGCTTCGGACGCGGTTTTTCTGAATCGCCGCGGCGGCCGGCTGACGACGCGCAGCGTGGCGCGCCTGATCGAGAGCTATGCCAAGCAATGCGGGCTCGCCGACCGCATCAGCCCGCACGCACTGCGGCACAGTTTCGCGACCCACCTGCTCGACGCCGGGGCCGACCTGCGCGCCATTCAGGAACTGCTCGGCCACGCCAGCCTGTCCACCACCCAGAAATACACCCACGTCAATCTGGACCGCCTCACGCAGGTGTATGACCAGGCGCATCCGCACGCTTGAGCCGGGTGGGCAGCGGATCCGTTCGTATCCAATCGCGATGATTCCCACGTGTCGCGCCCTGACCGCACGCGGCGTCGTGCACGATCCAGCGAAGGTTCTACCGTGACTCCCACGATGCACGGCACCACGATCCTGAGCGTCCGCCGCGACGGCAAGGTCGCCATGGCGGGCGACGGTCAGGTCAGCCTGGGCGATACGGTCGTCAAGCACGCCGCGGTCAAGGTACGCCGGCTGTACAAGGATCGGATTCTGGCCGGCTTCGCGGGGGGGACGGCGGACGCCATCACCTTGTGTGAGAAATTCGAAGGCAAGCTGGAAGAATACAACGGCAACCTGCGCCGCGCCGCGGTCGAACTGGCCCGCGACTGGCGCGCCGACCGGGTCTTGCGCCGGCTCGAGGCGCTGATGGCCGTGGTGGACCGCGAGTCCTCGCTGCTCATCTCCGGCAGCGGGGACGTACTGGAACCGGACGACGGGATGGTCGCGATCGGCTCGGGCGGCAACTACGCGATGGCCGCGGCGCGCGCCCTTATCGCGCATACGGCCTTGGACGCGGTCAGCATCACTCGGCACGCCATGCAGATCGCGGGCACGATCTGCGTCTATACCAACGATCGGATCGTCGTGGAGGAACTGTAAGATGTCGGATGCCGCCCGCAAGGCCCCCGCTCAGGTCGAAGCGACGCAGACCCACGTCATGACCCCGCGCGAAATCGTCTCCGAGCTGGACCGCTACATCATCGGCCAGACGAAGGCCAAGCGCGCGGTGGCGATCGCCCTGCGCAACCGTTGGCGACGCCAGCAGGTCGCGCCCGAGCTGCGCGACGAAATCGCGCCCAAGAATATTCTGATGATCGGCCCGACGGGCGTAGGCAAGACCGAAATCGCCCGCCGGCTGGCCCGCTTGGCACAAGCCCCGTTCATCAAGGTCGAGGCGTCCAAATTCACCGAGGTGGGCTACGTCGGCCGGGACGTCGAATCCATGGTCCGCGACCTGACCGAGTTGGCCGTCGGCTTGGTGAAACAGGAAGCGAAGGAGCGGATTCAGGTCAAAGCCGAAGCCCAGGCAGAGGATCGTTTGCTCGACCTGTTGCTGCCTCCGACGCCGTCCGCCGCGGACGCGCAATCAGCGACCGCAGCGGAGGGCGACGCGAGCGACCAGGACCCCGACCGGCCCAGCACGCGCGAGAAAATGCGCGCCATGCTGCACAAAGGCACGCTCGACGATCGCGAAGTCGAGTTGGAGGTGACGCGCTCGTCCGCGCCGTTCGTCGAAGTCATGGCGCCGCAGGGCATGGAGGAAATGGAGAACCAGCTCAAGGAAATGTTCTCCAACATGATGCCCAAGCAGAGCAAGAAACGCCGCGTCAAGGTCCCGGAGGCGCTGGACCTGCTGGCGGTCGAGGAGGCCGACAAGCTGGTCGATATGGAAGCCGTGGTCCACGACGCCGTGCAGCGGGTCGAGCAGACCGGCATCATCTTCATCGACGAGATCGACAAGATCGCCGGGCGCGAAGCCGTCCACGGTGCCGACGTATCGCGTCAGGGCGTACAGCGCGACCTGCTGCCGCTGGTCGAGGGCTGCACGGTCCACACCAAATACGGCATGGTCCACACGGACCACGTCCTGTTCGTCGCATCCGGCGCGTTCCACACCGCCAAGCCGTCCGACCTGATTCCCGAATTCCAGGGCCGTTTTCCGATCCGGGTCGAACTGGAATCGCTCACCCACGCGGACTTCGTCCGCATTCTGACCGAGCCCAAGAACGCTCTGCTGACCCAATACGTCGCCCTGCTGGACACCGAGAACGTCGCGCTCTCGTTCGCCTCGGACGCGGTCGAGCAGATCGCCGAGATCGCCGCGACCGTCAACGAGCGGACCGAGAACATCGGGGCGCGGCGTCTGCACACTGTGGTCGAACGTCTCGTCGAAGACCTGTCCTTCGACGCGCCCGAGATGAGCGGGCGCGAACTGTCGATCGACGCCGCCTACGTACGTGACAAGCTCGACGCCATCGTCAAGGACCAGGACCTGTCCAGGTACATTCTGTAGTGCATCCCACTCGCCAGATGTGACGGGCGGGAGTGTCTCAGTTTGGAGATTACAGACAACTCGTTGAGCCTGCGATGTCCTGAGCTCTGTTGGTGAGCCCGTCGAACCATGTCGAAAGGTCGAAGGATCGAAACGTACCTAGGGGGGGACTCCCTCGCTCACACGCTGCCCCCGCCCCCGGCCTTTCGACAGGCTCAAGGACCTTCTCCGCCTCCCCCTCAGTTCGTTGAGCCTGTGGTCCCTGAGCTTGTCGAAGGGCCAGAACGTACCCCGATGTCGCCCCAGCCTTGCATCCTACCCCTCGGTCCTTTGACCATCAGGATCCTCTTGTATGTAATTCCCCTCAGTTTCCAGCCTCCGGGCCGATGCAATAGGGTGGTCCGAGGGGAGCAAGGGAAGCCTGAGACACAATCCGGCGGACGACACCGGCGCCCGAGCAGGGCGCCGGCGAAAGGAAGAATTACTTCGCAGCGCTGGCGGTCGCGCGCCCGTTGAGCCGGACGGGTGCCGACACCTGAAGCTCGCTCTGTGGCGATGCCGGAATGAACTCCAGCGTGAAGCCGTCCGGGTCGATATCCACGTGCTTGCGGATGACGGCCAGGATGTCTTTCTTGAGCGCGGCCTTCTTCTCCGCGGTCAGCCCCAGCCGGTCGTCCACCAACACGCTGAGCAGCCGATCTTTGGCCGCGCCCTTGCTCCCATTGGCATTGAACAAGTGTTGGAACCGTTCCTTCAGCGTCATGGCTTATCTCCCGAAGATGGCTTTCCCGAGCTTGCTGACGAAGCCGCCGTGGCCGTTCAGGTCGGGGATCGGAATCTCCTCCCCGAGCAGCCGGCGCGTGATGCGTTGAAAGGCCGCGCCGGACCGCGAACCGTTCAGCACCACCGGCATCCCCTTGTTGCCTGCAATCACGACCGCGTCGTCTTCGGGCACGATCCCCAGCAGGCCGACCGCGAGGATGTCCAGTACGTCCTGACGGTCGAGCATCTCGCCCCGCCGCACCATGCCGGCGTCCATGCGGTTGATGATCAAGCGCGGGTCGCCCAGTTCGCTTTGCAACAGGCCGATCACGCGGTCGGCGTCGCGCACCGGCGAAACGTCCGGTGTAGTCACGACGATCGCCTCGTCGGCCGCGGCCACCGCGTTGCGAAAGCCCTGCTCAATACCGGCCGGACAGTCGATCAACACGAAGTCGAAATCCTGCTTCAGCTGGTCCGACAACGCGCGCATCTGGTCCGCACTGATCGATTCCTTGTAATCCACCTGCGACGCCGGAATCAGGCACAGGTCGGGATTGCGTTTATCCTTGACCAGCGCCTGCCGAAGCTGGCACCGGCCGTTGATTACGTCGACGACGTTGTACACGACCCGGTTCTCGACCCCCAGGATCAGGTCCAGGTTGCGCAACCCGATGTCCCCGTCGATGAGGACCACCTTGTTCCCCTGGCCGGCCAGCCCGAGACCCAGGTTCGCGGTCACCGTCGTCTTGCCCACGCCACCTTTGCCCGAGGTGACGACTATCGCCCGTCCGCTCATGACACCCCCTCCCATCATCTTCGGCTATAGGGTTCGATCACGATCCGTTCTTCCACTACACGCGCCACCTCGGGGCAGATGGCCTCCGAGGACGGCGCGCCTTCTTCTGGAATGGCAATGACCGGCCCGATGCGGAGCTGCAACGGCATCAGCTTCAGCCCGATTACCTGGGCCTTCGCATTATCGGGATAGCCGGCATGCACTACGCCGCGCAGGGTGCCGACGACCACCACGTCGCCGCCCGCGACGACCTCCGCGCCCTGATTCACGTCCCCGGCCAGAATGACGTCGCCGCCGAAGACCTGTTTCTGCCCGCCCCGCAGCCCCTGGCGCAGATACAACGCCCCGCCCGCCCCGTTCTGCTCGGGCTCCGCTGTCGGACGCCCGACCGCGGAAGGCGGCAGCAGGGCGTCCCGCACCGCGACGCCCTCATGATCGAGCAGATCACGGCTGGCCGCGTCCTCGGCCACGGCATAGTGGAGCAACAGGCCCTCACGATGCAGGGCATCCTGCAACGCGCGCCAATCGTTGCGGTGCATGGCACGCGCGCCCAAATGCAGCACGACGGAAGTATCGCGGAAGAAGCCGTTGGCACGCGCCAACTCCTCCTGAACCGCGGCCGTGATGTCGCTGAACGGGGCATGATCGTCCAGGAAAAAGGTCGGGCCGCCCCGCCGCCCTTTGATCGACAACAGCGGTGTTCCCCGCTGAGACACAACCACCTCCACCCTCACGTTTATGAACGTCCGACGACTGTCGGCTGTCCACAAGCATTTCGTATAACAAAAAAACGTTCCCCATACAAATACGGCGTCAGTTGGGAGTGTCCCCGTCTGAAATCCCAGAGTCGATTCGATGCTGCGGAGGACGTCTCTCCCTAGTCTCTGAGCCTGCGATCCCTTGAGATTGTCGAAGGGGCAAGGATGGGATGCGAAGGTCGAGATGACATCGGGGTTCGTTTCGATGTTTCGACAAGCTCAACACGTCGCAGGCTCAACGAACTTAGGGATTAGGAAAACTCACGAGCTTGTCGAAGGATTGTAAGGTCGAAGGGTTTTGGGCCGGGGAGCATAGCGTGTAAGCCAGGGAAAGCTCCAGGATCGCCTTGTATGTCATTCCCGATGCAAAGGAGAATTATTTGTAAATCGGTCCTCAAGTCAGATTCCCCACTGTCACACCTGCTTGCGCAGGTATCCATCCCTTTGCCTTCTGTTCCCTTCCGATTTCCTCTCCCTCCGGGAGAGGGTCCGCCGCAGCAATGAATCGACTCGGGGACCTCGAACCGAGATACTCTTCACGCATGGGAAGTACATCGGTTTTCCGTGCATCATTCAAACGGCGCAGCGTCAGCGTACTGCAAAGCGTGGCCCCTGTTTCTCCGGCGCGTGCGGCTGATATAACCACGCGGCAGGAACACCCTAGCAAAAGGAGAACCGCCACTATGCATAGAGAGCGGGACCAGGAAATTCGCCGCCGCCGCAAACGCCGTGAAAAGGCGCTCAAACGTCGCATCAAGGAACTCAAGGCCGCGGCCAAGACCAAGAAATCCTCGGCTTCGTAATCCCCGAATACCGCAGCGCGAGACAGTTGCATGAAGGGGACGCGCGACCCCAGCTATGCCGCCGCGGGCGTGGACAGCGCCCAGGCCGACGCCGGCTTGGCGCGGCTGCGGACCTGGGTCGAACGGACGTTCGACTTGCAGCCGAACGCCCGGCCCGTGCTGCCGCTCGGGTATTTCGCCAACGTCATCCGGCTGCACGACCTGAATCTGGGGATCGCGATCACCACGGACGGCGTCGGCAGCAAACTGCTGATCGCCGAACTGCTGGGCAAATACGACACGGTCGGCATCGACTGCATCGCCATGAACGTCAACGACTTGTTGTGCGTGGGCGCCACGCCGTTGTCGTTCGTCGATTACGTCGCGGTCGAGACCATGCGGCCCGAGGTGCTCGACGCCGTGGGTCGGGGGCTGCACCGCGGGGCTGAACTGGCGCGGATCAACATCGCGGGTGGCGAGATCGCTCAGCTGAAAGACATGGTGTGCGGGGCGCGGCCCGGCGGCGGGCTCGACTTGGCCGGTACCGCGGTCGGCAGTGTGGCCCTCGACCGTGTGATCGTCGGGGAGCACGTCCGGCCCGGGGACGTGTTGATCGGGCTGGCGAGCAGCGGCATCCACAGCAACGGCCTGACTCTGGCGCGCCACGTGCTGTTTCAAGAAGCGGGGCTGAACGTGGACAGTCACGTGCCGGAACTCGGACGCAACCTGGGGGAGGAGTTGCTGGAGCCGACGCGCGTGTACGTGCCGGAGATCATGGCCATGTTCGCGGCCGGCATCGACCTGAAGGCGCTCATCCACGTGACGGGCGACGGTTTTCTCAACCTCGCGCGCACCAAGGCCGCGGTCGGCTACGACATCGACACCCTGCCCCCGCCGCCGCCGATCTTTGCCGTCCTGCAAGCGCGCGGCCGGCTGAGTGACGCAGAAATGTATCGGGTGTTCAACATGGGCGTGGGGTTTTGTGTCGTCGTGGCAGAGCCGGACGTCGGGCGCGTGCTGGACATCGCCGCGCAGCACGACATAACTGCGTGGCGCATGGGCACGACGGTCGCGTCACCGCAGCGGACGATCACGTTGCGCCCCGCGGGGCTGGCCAGCGCCGACGGCCGATTCGTTCCGCGCGATTGACAGGTGACCGCACATGCCGACGTCCGGTTCCGCCGCTCCCGACTTGGCCGCCCTCGACCGCGCGTCGCTGCTCGAACTCACGGTCACCGGGCGTCGGACCGGCCGGCCGAGAACGGTCACCGTGTGGTTCGTGGCGACCGCCGACCGGCTGTACGTCACCTCCGGCCGCGGTGCGGGCTCGCAGTGGATCAAGAACGTGCGACACACCCCTGCGGTCAGTTGCCGCGTCGGTGTCACCCGGTTGCGGGGGACGGCTGCCTATCTCGAAGGCGCGCGAGTGCGCGGCGAGATTTTCCCGCGCTTCTTCCGCAAGTATTTCCTCGCCCGCGTCATGCGCTGGTTCGGCTGGTATCGGGAGGCATTCGCGGTCGAGATCACTCCCGATGCGGACGGCACGTAATCCCCGCGCCGGGTCGCGTCAATCGGTCAGCGCGTCCATACGCACGCACATCTCGATCAGCGCCGCATGTCGCTCGACCACATCCCGCGCTCCGGGAGCGATCTCGTCGTGCAGGAACGCCAATTGGCCATATACCGCCAAGTCGGCCACGCTGGGACGATCCAACCCGAACAGAAAGGGCCCGCGGCCGAGCATCTTGCTCAAGTCCGTCAGGTGGCGGTCGAGTTCGCGTACCAAGGTGTCGGGCGGTAAACGGCCCGTCCCCTGGGCGCGGATCTGGGAGCGCAGCAGCCGCGGCATGAACGCGGCAAGCAGTGGGCGCAGGATGGGCCGCCAGCGGCTGGCCGGCGCCGCGGCAACGAACGCACGAACCGCCCGCCGTGCGTTCGCCGGAACCGTCCAGCGCAGCGCCATGCCGTACCAGTAGAGCGACTCGTCGGCCCAGTCTTCGATCAGGCGTTGCTGCGCGGCGATCAGCCCATCGGCCGAGATCAGCGCCGGCTCGGGCTGGTGGGCGTCGAGGGCGCGCAGAATCAACGTGGAATCGAACAGCCGGCGTCCGTCGAGGTCCAGCGCCGGCATCTTGCGCGTGACCGGATTGGCCCGCCAGACGTCCAGGGCCGAGCGCGGTTCGTGCAGCTCGAACGGCAGCCGCTTGAGCATCAACCCGCGATAGACTTTCTCCACGAACGGCGAACGGCGCGAGCCGTACAGGACGATGCGGGCCGCCATCGGGCTCAGCGCAGCCCGCGGAAGAACGCGCGGACGTCCTCGACCAGCAACGCCGGCTGCTCCATAGCCGCGAAGTGGCCGCCGGCCGGCATGTCGGTCCAGTGCTGCACGTTGTACGCCCGTTCGGCCCACTCGCGCGGGGCCTGGGCAATCTCTTTCGGAAACGCGGCAATCCCGGTCGGCGCGCCGACTTTCTCATCCTTGCCCAGCCGCCAGGGGTGGTGCCGCTCCTCGTAGTAGATGCGCGACGCCGAGTGGAAGGTCTGCGTCACCCAGTAGAGCATGACGTTCGTGAGCAACTGGTCCTTGCTGTACACGTTCTCCGGATTCCCGCCGCAGTCGCTCCACGTGCGGAATTTTTCGACGATCCATGCGCATAAGCCGACCGGCGAGTCGTTCAGCGCGAAGCCGAGGGTCTGCGGCTTGGTACCCTGAATTTCCTGATAGCCGCGCTCCTCGCGTTGCCAGGCGCGCATGTTGACGAGGAACGCCTCTTCCGCGGGGCTCAGGTTCTGGCGGTTGGCCGGATGAGGCGCAATCCCGACCATGTTGAGATGCACGCCGACCACCGCGTCCGGACAGGCGTAGCCCAGCCGCGAGGCGATCATCGAACCCCAGTCGCCGCCCTGCGCGCCGTACCGCCCGTAGCCCAGCACGTCGCGCATCAACACCGCGAACCAGTCGGCCATGCACGCGACGTTCACCCCGCGGCGTCGCGGCGGGTCCGAAAAGGCGTAGCCCGGCAACGACGGCACGACCACGTCGAACGCATCGGCCGGGTCGCCGCCGTGCGCGGCCGGATCGGTCAGCGGCCCGATCACGTCCATGAACTCGAAGAACGAGCCGGGCCAGCCGTGCGAGATCAGCAGCGGCAGCGGGCGCGGCCCCTTGCCGCGTTCATGGATGAAGTGGATCGCGTGGCCATCGACCGTGGCCTTGCAATGTGTCCAGCGGTTCAGCGCACGTTCCTGGGCGCGCCAGTCGTAGGCGTTTTGCCAGTACGCGACGAGCTGCTCGATGGAGGCCAGATCGGCCCCGTAGTCCCAGCCAGAATCCGGGATCGTGCCCGGCCAACGCGCCAGGCGCAGCCGATTCCGCAGGTCGTCGAGCACCGTATCCGGGACGTGAATCGTGAACGGTTCGGGCCGGGTATGTTCCATGCTGCTTCCTCCGCGGCCGGCTGGGGGAGCTGGGCCGCCCGTTAGACCGCGGCTCAGTCCGCCCGGTCGGGTTTCTTGACGCCGCGTTCCTGCATCCGCCGGGCGATCTCCGCTTCGTGCCCGCGGTCGCTCGGCGCGTAGTACCGCCGTCCGGCCAGCGCGTCGGGCAAATGCGCGTGGCTCACTAACGTGTCGGGGTCGTCGTGGGCGTATTCGTAGCCCGAGCCGTAGCCGAGATCTTTCATCAGCCTGGTCGGTGCGTTGCGCAGATGCAGCGGCACCGGCAGCGGTCCGTGCCGCTGCACGTCTTCACGCGCGGCTTTCATCGCCGCATACGACGCGTTGGATTTGGGCGCGGTCGCCAGATAGGTCGCGGCCTGAGCCAGCGGAATGCGCGCCTCGGGCAGGCCGACGAAATGGACCGCCTCCTTGGCCGCGACCGCCAGCGACAGGGCCTGCGGGTCGGCGTTGCCGACGTCTTCCGCGGCGAAGATGACCATCCGGCGGGCGATGAACAGAATATCCTCCCCGCCTTCCACCATGCGCAGCATCCAGTACAGCGCGGCGTCCGGGTCGCTGCCGCGCAGACTTTTGATGAACGCGGAAATGACGTTGTAGTGCTCCTCGCCGGCCTTGTCGTACAGAATCGCCTTGTGCTGCGCGGCTTCCTGCACGAGCGGGGCGTCGAGCCGCGGCGCCTTCCTGTGCGCGGCCAGCGTGGCGGCGACCTCCAGGGTATTCA
Source organism: uncultured Binatia bacterium (SeqCode) (assembly GCA_965200125.1). GTDB lineage: Bacteria > Desulfobacterota > Binatia > Bin18 > Bin18 > Bin18. Next base: position 3,970,411 of record OZ241332.1, read on the forward strand.
GGGCGATACGCGCGTCGCCCTGTGCGTATGCGGCAATGGCGCCGAGGACGGCATCGTCGGCCTCGATCCGGAGCGGGCCCAGACCCGCGTCCTCGTCGCCCAACGCGCGCCGCAGAATCGCGACGAGATGCTCGGGCCGGAGCGCTTCCAGCGTCAAGACTTTAGCGCGCGACAGCAGCGGGCCGATCACCTCGAAGGACGGGTTCTCGGTCGTTGCGCCGATGAGGATGATGAGCCCCTGCTCGACGTGGGGCAGAAAGGCGTCCTGCTGGGCTTTGTTGAAGCGGTGGATCTCGTCCACGAACAGCACCGTAGGCTGGCCGGTCCGCTGTCGATAAGTGCGCGCATCGGCCAGCGTGGCACGGAGTTCCTTCACCCCGGACAGCACCGCGGAAAACGACACGAACGGCAGTCCCGCGGCCTCGGCCACGAGGTGCGCCAGCGTGGTCTTTCCGCTGCCCGGCGGCCCCCACAGCACCAGCGACGACACGGCCTGCCCGTCCACCATTTCCCGCAGCAGGCGGCCCGGGCCCAACAGATGCTCCTGCCCGACGTATGCGTCGAGGGTACGCGGGCGCATCCGCTCGGCGAGCGGGACTTTCTCGGCCCGCACCTTTGCGGCAGTATGGACGAACAATTGGTCCTGGCTCGTCGGATCGGGGGGGCGGGAGGCCATAGGCGCGGCATTATACCCCAGCCGCGCGTAAAAGGGAGCCGCGCGCCCGGGTGCGGACACGCCATGCAGTCCATCGGCTTGGTCATCAAGGTCAATACGCCGGCCGCGGTCGCCCAGGGCCGCGACCTCGTCGCCTGGCTCCAGGCGCGCGGCAAGACCATTCTGCCGGAGGACCGCACCAGCGCGGAACTCGGCCTGGGCCGCGGCTGGCGCAAGGTCGAGATCATGGAGCACGCCGACCTGGTCGTCGTGCTGGGCGGCGACGGTACGCTGTTGAGCGTGGCGCGGCGGGCGACCGCACGCGAAGTCCCCATTCTCGGCGTCAACCTGGGCGGGCTGGGGTTCCTGACCGAGACCACGACGGCGGAACTGCTGGGCCAGCTCGAACGGATTCTGGCCGGCGACTACGCGGTCGAGCACCGCAGCCTGCTCGAAACCCGTCTGGTGCGCGACGGCGAAACGGCCGGCCCGTTTCAGGCCCTGAACGACGTGGTAATGAACAAGGGGGCGCTGGCCCGCATAATCGACCTGGAAACCTGGCTCGACGGCCAGCATTTATGCACGTACAAGGCCGACGGCTTGATCGTGGCGACCCCGACCGGCTCCACCGCCTATTCGCTGGCCGCGGGCGGCCCGATCGTCGACGCCACGGTCGGCGTCGTCGTGCTGACCCCGATCTGTCCGCACACGTTGACCAACCGGCCCCTCATCCTGCCCGACCGGGCCGACGTCAGCGTCGTGGTGCGCACTCCGGACGAGGACGTGACCCTCACGCTGGACGGCCAGGAAGGCCACGCGCTCAAAAACGGCGACCGCGTCTGCGTCCGGCGCTCGGCCGTCACCGTCCCGCTGATCGTCTCGCCGAACCGCACGTTCTTCGACGTACTACGCGACAAGCTGCGCTGGGGAGAACGCTGAGCAGCGGTCTGCGGCGGGCAGCCAGAGGTGGTCTCCACGTGTAAGGGCGAAAAAATTTTCACCCCTATGCCCGAAGGGCGCATATCGATCCGAAATCCCCTGCTGCTTCGACACTCCAATTTTTCTCCCCCCTTCGACAAACTCAGGAGGCCGCAGGCTCACGACACCGCAAGCTCAAGGGTCTTCCCGTCTCTCAGTTCGTTGAGCCTGCAATGTGTTGAGCCTGTCGAAACATCGAAACGAACCCCGGAGTCACCTCGGCCTTCGCACCTCACCCCGACCTTTCGATACCCTTCGACGGGCTCAGGAACCACCGGGAGAGAGTCCCCCGCTGCAACCCGAAGGCAGGACAAGCCCCCAACCGGTCCCTTCCCTCACCGTGCCTTGACGGCCCGCAACCCGCGTCCGTATAACGAGCCCGGCATACAGCCTGAGAGAAAGACTCCCATCCGCATGAAACCTGTTGCATTTCTTCCTGGCCTGTTCCTCGCCGTTTGGTGCGCCTGCCCCGCGGCCGCGGCCGACGACCCGTGTCGGGCGGGGCAGGAATATCTCGGCCTCTCCCTCGTACCGACCAACCAACACGACGGACCCGGCCTGCCCATTGCCGAAATCGCCCAACTCACCGCCGGCTCGAAGGTCGGGCTGCGCCCCGGCGACGTCCTGGAGCAAGTCAACAGTTGGCCGATTCGGGACTGCGAGAATTACGGCAGGGCGGTGCGCGACGCCCGGCAGAAGCAGAAAGCCGTGCTGGTCCTGATCTCGCGCAACGGCAAACGCCGGCCGATCTTCTTCGAGCCCGAAATCTGGCAGCGCGTGGACGAACGCAAAGAGGAGAAACAGGCCGTCGCCAGCCTGACCAAGGTCCTAGAGGCGCCGCTGCCGGCCGCGGAGCGCGGCGACAGCGCGGCCATCGGCGAGCAGGCTCTGGCCGCGTTGCGTACCCTGGAGACGCTGGTCGATGCGGCCCGGCCGCTCCCCATGTACGAGCGCGGATTGCGTGACGCGCAGCGGCGCCTCCGTGCCCTGCAGCGCCAGAGCCGCGACGACGTGGAAAAGCGCGTCATGGCCGGGGCGCGGGTCGTGTTCGGCTACTACGAGACGGCGCGTGCCATCCGCCAGTACAAACACGACTACGTCGGCACCGAGCGCAAGGACGTGCGTCGGGGCCGGGCGGAGAGCTATGCGTCCGCCAGCGTGCCGTTTTTCTACGACTCGCCGGTGACGGCCTGGATGGACAGATACCCGTTCCTGCGCCCGAGCATCACAGACACGCCAACCAAACTGGGGTTCGACTTCGTGGAACAGCCCGGCCGCTGGAACCCGGACCACGCGGTCACGTTGTTGTGGCAGCGGGCGCGCAGCGAGACCGACAAATTCGCCCGCTGGGTCAACGGCCAGCCGCAGGCCAGCGCCGCGCCGTGAACCGACACGGCCCGACCGCAGATAGGGAATTCTGGACAAAACGACCCGAAAAATTTTTCCAGACCCCCATCATGCCCCTCCACTCCGAACCCCATCCGACAGACCCCGGAGCCAGCCCGTTGAGCTTGTCGAAACGGGTCCCCGGGCCGTCTCGACACTCCACTCCCTACAGAGAAGTTTCAGTCTGGTCAGCCCGCTCCCACGACACCAGGGGCGGAACACACGAATTAAGGAGGACAGCATGCCACTCGGTCAGCAGGAACGGGAATTCATCGACGCCCTCGTCGCCGCGGGCGGCAAGGGTTTCAACGAAATGTCGGTCGAGGAAGCGCGCCAAACCATGTTGCAGTTGTTCGTCATCGACGACCCGGAACCGGTCGCCTCAATCGAGGACCGCAGCATTCCGACAATGGCCGGCGATCTGCCGCTGCGCATCTACACTCCCGCGGGCGACGGCCCCCATCCGGTGCTGGTCTTCTTTCACGGCGGCGGCTGGGTCGTGGGCAATCTCGACAGCCATGACGCGACCTGCCAAGCCCTGACGAACGCTGCCGGCTGCCTCACCATCTCGGTCGATTACCGCCTCGCGCCCGAACACAAATTCCCGGCCGCGGCCGACGATTGCTACGAAGCCACCAAGTGGGCGGTCCTGAACGCGGCCGCGGTCGGCGGCGACCCGCAGCGGGTCGCGGTCGGCGGCGACAGTGCCGGCGGCAACCTAGCCGCGGCCGTGGCGCTCATGGCCGGCGACCGCGGCGCCCCGGCGTTATGCTACCAACTCCTGATCTATCCGGTCACCAACCACGCCTATGACACCGAATCGTACCGGCAGAACGGGGACGGCTATCTGCTGACCAAGGACTCCATGACGTGGTTCTGGGATCACTATCTCGCCGAATCCGAGGACGGACAGAATCCGTATGCGTCCCCGCTCCAGGCGAAATACCTGAACAGCCCGCCGCCCGGATTGGTCATCACCGCGGAATTCGACCCGCTACGCGACGAGGGCGAAGCGTACGGCAAACGCCTCCAGAAAGCGGGCGCGGACGTCAAAATCTCGCGTTACGACAGCACGATCCACGGCTTCTTCAGCTTCTTCCAGTTCGACGCCCAGAAGAAAGCCCTGGCCGAGGCGGCCGCGGGCCTCAAGGCCGCCTTCGCCGCGTAAGCACCGAAGCCGTACGATCCCAACCACCTTCCCCTCCGGTCCCTTCTCCCTCCGGGAGAAGGTTAGAGCTTGCCCCGGACTTGATCCGGGGAAGAGGGCGTCGGGAGCACCGGCAATATCCAGCCTTCCCGACCACAGCGTAGGGGCGAAAAACTTTTCGCCCCCTCCTTCCCCCACTACAAACAAAAACAAAGGGGCGGCTCCCATCAGGAGCTGCCCCTTTTGTTCGTCGTGCGTGGGCGCCGCCCGCTACGCGGCCACGTTCTCCGGGATCACCGCATCGCGCTTGCCGGACGCCGGCAGCGGCCGCGAGCCTGGCAGCACCTCGAACGGCCCAGGCAGGTCGAGTTCCTTGGCCATTTCGCGCATGGCCGGCAGCACTTCCTCACCCAAGAGACGCAGGCAGGTCTTGCGCTGCTCGAAGCTCATCGGGCCGTGGTGATACCAGATGCCCATGATGCCGGGCCGCAGGCGTTCGCACATGTTGCGCAGCTTCTTCATCACCGACTCCGGCGTACCGGCCATGATCAGGTCGCTGTCGAGCGACGACTGGAAGCCCTCCGCGATGCTCCGCTTGATTTCCTCGACGTCGATCTCGCCCTGGGTGTGCTTGATGATCTCCGCGCCGGTCCGCGGATCGGTCAGGGCTTGGGCAAGGCGTTTCGTCGCCGCCTTGGAATTGTAGCCCGGGGGGAACATCCACTCCGGGCGCGCGAACGACCCGAATCCGCCGCCGAACACGAAGCCGCGCGCCAGCTCGTGCGCCTTTTCTTCGGTCTCGGCCACGCACACGTTCTGCAGATAGCCGAAGTTCTCCGGCCCGGCCTGATAGCCTTCCTGTTCGGCCACGTCCGCGTACAGATTCACCATCTCGACCGTGGCGTCGATGTTGGTGCCCAATGCCACGTAGGGATAGCGGTGCTTGGCGCTCCAGACCACGGTCTCCGGGCTGATGAGGCCCGGGATCCACTGTTGCGGCACCGGCTTCTGAACCGGCAGCTGCCACGGGTTCACGTTCCGGTAGTGGTAGTGTTTGCCCTCGTAGCGCCAAGGCCCCGGCTTGATCCATGCCTGCTGGATGAAGTCGTGCGCCTCGTTGAAGCGCTCGCGGTTGTAGGCCGGGTTGATGTTGTTGGCGAGTTGCTCGGTGCCGGCACCACGAACCCAACCCGGCACCAGCCGCCCGCCGGAGATCATGTCGATGGTCGCCAGTTCCTCGGCTAGGCGGAGCGGGTCGCCGACCGGCAGCGGGTTGCCGAGCAGAACGATCTTCACGCGCTTGGTGATGCGCGCCAGAATCGCGGCCTCGACATCCATGACGCCGCCGCCGCAGAACGGAGTCTGATGGTGCTCGTTGAGCATCACCCCGTCGAAGCCGAGTTCCTCGGCGTACACGCGCTCGTCCAGATACTCGTTCATGAGCTGGCCGCCGCGGTCCGCGTCGAACATGGTGTTGGGGAGCCCGAAATAACTACTCCCGTTCTCGATGATGGCGTCCTCCGAGACGTCGACGTACTCCCGTTCCGAAAAAGACATGATGTGCATGGACGCTCCCTCCTTACTGTTGCGCGATGTGTCCCTCGAATCTGGTTTCGATGCGGTGGTTCGGACTCTTTCGCTAGCCCCCCCAGTGGTCTCTATGCTTGTCGAAGGGTCGAACCCTCTCGAAAGATCGAAGGGGGAAGGAATAGAGCAGCCTCACCGTGCCCGTGCGAATGAAGAACTCTCGCACATCGGCGCGGCTTCTGACAAGAGTCGAGTCGGTCCCTTCGAAAAGGAAGGATCGACGAGGGTATTGGAGATTATATCGCAACTAATCGCGGTGGTGCGGAAGCGACGACGGGTGAGAGTTACCAGACCATTGCCGCCTACCCGGCTCCAGGTCATGCCCGATGCCGTCCCGATGGTTTCAGGTCCGGTCCTCTAGCCTATATGGCTCTACTTCTTCGACCTGATCCCTGACGCCGAGCGCAGCGCCGTGTACAGGATCTGCAATTGCTTACTTCTTCCTTCCCATGTTCCTAACGCCTCTCTCGCCCCGGAGAGCCGTTCCCAACCGTGCAGCCATAATGACTCCGGTACACTGCGTGTGTCCCCGCAGAATACGCGGCTGGTCACCCGCTACTATCGGGGCGCTTGGGGTCATTGTGTGTCGTCCGGCCGTAGTGGTCTTCCAGCCGCTGAATGTCGTCTTCGCCGAGGTAGTCGCCGGTCTGGATCTCGATAATGATGAGTTCCGTCGTTCCAATGTTGCGGAGCCGGTGGGTGACGCCGACCGGAATGTAGGTGGACTGGTTTTCGTGCAGCAGAAACGTGTCTTCCCCGCGCGTGATCTCAACCACACCTTTGACGGACACCCAATGCTCGGCGCGGTGCCTGTGCTTTTGCAGGCTGAGCGCCGCGCCCGGCTTGACGCCGATCCGCTTGACCTGAAACCCGTCGCCGGTGTCGAGGGTGTCGGTCCACCCCCACGGACGGGGAATCCTGCGGTGTGTCGCACCATTCCCATTCTGGAATGCTTCCAGCTTTGGGACGAGTGCCTTCATCTCTCCCACCTCGTCAGGGTGCGCCACCAAGACCGCATCTGGCGTGTCGACGATTATCAAGTCCCGCGTCCCGACGGCCACGACCGGACGGTGCGGTGCGTGGATGAACGTGTTCTCGGCTCGATGGACAACTCCCTTCCCGTCCAGGCGGTTGCGGGCGGTGTCGGGTGGCATCATATCGGCCACGGCCTGCCAACTGCCGACGTCGCTCCATTGACCGGGAAAGGGGACGACGGCCACGTCGTCGTGGTGCTCCATGACGGCGTAGTCGATACTCTGCGAGCGACAGGCGGTGAAGGCCGTTGGGTCGGGGCGGATGAACTCGAACCCGTTGGGCAGCGTTTCGCGTTGCGCAGCTTCCATCGCCGTTTCGACCGAGGTCAGAATGTCCCGCGCGTGACAGGCAAGTGCGCGGAGCAACGTGTCCGCACGGGTGAGGAAAATGCCGGTGTTCCAAAAGACGGTATCTTTCAGCACCAATTCCTGCGCACGGGTCGGGTCCGGTTTTTCGACGAATTGCTCGACCGTGAAGCTGTGAGCGTCGCGTCGCGGCCCGGGCACGACGTAGCCGTAGGCCGTGGCTGGAGAGGCCGGCGGGACGCCGAAGGTGACGACCGCCCCTGCCTGGGCCGCCGACACACCGCGCCGTACCGTCGTAACGAATGCCTCCCGGTCGGGAATGTGGTGGTCCGCGGGACAGAACAGCAGCACGGCGTCGGCCGGCAACTCGCAGAGGGCATACTGCGCGGCCAAGCCCATTGCCGGGGCGGTGTTGCGACCGGCGGGTTCGAGCAGGATGGGACCGGTCGTCCCGGCACGTTGGAGCGCGTCGATCACCAGAAAACGGTGATCTTCCGCGGCGACCGTGATGACCTGACCGTGCAGGTCACGGACGCGCTCCAGCGTCAACTGCAACAGGCTTTTGTCGTCGATCAGGGAGACGAACTGTTTCGGGCAACTCTTGCGTGACAGCGGCCAGAGCCGTGTGCCCGAACCGCCGCAGAGAACGACCGGAATAATCATGAGCTGGGAAATTGAGGGAAGGGGGCGAAATCGGCTACCTCGCATGGTCCGTTCCGCGGAATGTCCACGCGGAGTTCACCGTATAGTTGAGAAAGATCGCGGGAACAATCCCGCAGCCTTGCAGCAGCACGGGCGGAGCCTCCGTGAACAGCATAGAGAGTCCGACGAAGGTGGCGTAACTCAGCGACAGCGTCAGCAGCGAAACGAGGTTGTAGCGCAAGCCCCGAATGCGCTTGTGGCCGTGCATCACACGGTCGGCGAAGGTCCAATAGTTATGCAGCAGGAAGTTCCATACGATCGACAGTTCGATGGCGACCGGCGAAGCGAGGAATTTATGCAGGCCGAGTTCGAGCAACAGGTGGAACGATCCGAGGTTGACCAGCACGCCGCTGAGGCCCGTCAGCGCGAATTTGAGAAAGGTCCGATGTTCCGCCAGTCGCAGGCGCCAGAGGTTCCAGAACAGTTCCAGCACATTGCCGGTGTCGAGCTTGGCTTCCCCGCGTTCGCGCTCACGGAAGTAGATCGGTTCTTCGACAACCTGCGCACCGGACCGCAACAGACGATGCAGCAGCACGACCTGGAAAGCGTGGTTGCGTGCGGCGATGTCTTCCACTTTCGCCACCCTGAGTGCGGATGCCCGGATCGCCCTGAAGCCCGCGGTGCAGTCGCGCACCCCGCGTACGCCGGCGACCCAACGGGTCAGGCGGTTGCCCCAGCGGGATAGCACTCGGCGCCGCGTCGGCCAGCGCTCGTCGAGCGCGCCGCCGGCGACGTAGCGGCTCCCGATGGCGACGTCCGCGCCGTCCCGAATGCGGGCCACGAGCCGGCCGGCGTCCGCAGGATCGTGGGAAAAGTCGGCGTCCATCTGCACGACCACGTCCGCGGCGAGAGAGTGTAGCGCGTGGCGCATGCCGCGCACGTACGCTTGTCCGAACCCGCAACGCTTGCCTTCGAGCAGGTGGACGCGCCCGTCCGTGGCGGCGCACTCCCGGACCAGGCGGCCGGTCCCATCCGGGCTTTCGTCGTCCACGATCAGAAACGTGGTGTGGGGGTCCGGGTACAACTCGGTCAACCGTCGCAGCAGCGGCGTGACGTTGGGAGCCTCGTTATAGGTCGGGATGACGAAGCACACGTTCGTCGTCGGCTCGATCACGGTTGCAGACTCTTTCCGAGGTTCCCGGCGCCCGGGTCCGAGCGGCTCGGGCATGACGGACTCGGATGACCTCTCATTGTTCCACAGCGGCAGCCATTGCTTCGACGTTGTGATTCCGACAGGCAGCCCCTAATATCATGGCGCACGGAACACGCTATCCGGGCACCGTCAACTACGGACACGATAACGAAGGGAATCGATATGGAGACTTCTGCACAGCGCACGGAGCCTGTCGGGACGTTCACGACCGATGACGCCGCCGGGCAATTCGACGCCATCATCATCGGAGCCGGGATCGCCGGACTCTATCAGTTGTACCGGCTGCGCGAGGCCGGCTTGTCGGTCCGGGTGTTCGAGACGGGCAGCGGCGTCGGCGGCACGTGGTATTGGAACCGCTATCCGGGGGCACGCTTCGACTCCGAGAGCTACAGCTACGGCTATTCGTTTTCGGACGAACTCCTGCAGGAGTGGGACTGGAGCGAACACTTTGCCGGCCAGCCGGAGACCGAGCGGTACCTGAACCACGTCGCGGACAAGTTCGACCTGCGCGGGGACATTCGATTCAATACCCGGGTAGTCGCGGCGACCTACGACGAGGCCGCGAACTGCTGGCGGGTCCAGACCGACGACGGCCGAACCGTGCAAACGCGGTTTCTGATTACGGCGATCGGAATCCTGTCGGCCCCGTTCGTCCCCGACTTCGCGGGACGCGACAGTTTTGCCGGCGTCTCGTTCCATACTTCCCAGTGGCCGAAGGAGCCGATCGATTTCTCCGACAAGCGGGTCGGCGTCATCGGCACGGGCGCGACCGCGGTGCAGCTCATTACGGAAATCGCCGAGAACGTCGGCCATCTGACCGTCTTTCAGCGCACCCCGAACTATTGCGCGCCGCTCCGCAACGGCCCGATCGATCCCGAAACGCAGCAGGGCATCAAAGCCAGCTACTCGCAGATCTTCCAGAAATGCCGCGAGACGTTCGCCGGCTTCGTGCACGACTTCGACGAGCGCTCGGCGCTGGAGGTCTCGCCCGAGGAACGGAATGCACGCTACGAAGAGTTATGGGCGCAGCCCGGCTTCGGGAAATGGTTGGGCAACTTCGGCGACATCATGACCGACCTGGACGCCAATGCCACGTTCACCGAGTTCGTGCGCGATAAAATCCGCGAGCGCGTTCACGACCCCGCGGTCGCCGAAAAGCTGGTGCCCAAGGACCACCCGTTCGGCACCAAGCGCGTGCCGCTGGAGAGCGGCTATTACGAAGCCTACAACCGGTCCAACGTCCTGCTGGTCGATCTCAACGAGACGCCGCTCGAACGCATTACGCCCAAGGGTGTCCGGACCAGCGCTACCGAGCACGAGTTCGACGTCCTGATCTACGCGACGGGCTTCGACGCGGTCACCGGCGCCTTCGACCGGATCGACGTCCGCGGGGTGGGCGGGCAGGCGCTCAAGGACAAATGGGCCGGCGGCCCGCGCACCTATCTGGGCCTGCAAGTCGCCGGCTTTCCGAACCTGTTCACCCTGGTGGGGCCGCACAATGGCGCGACGTTCTGCAACGTGCCGCGTTGCATCGAACAGAACGTCGAGTGGGTGACCGACTGTGTCCGCTACATGCGCGCGCACGATTACGCATGCATCGCGGCCACCCCCGAGGCGGAGGACGAGTGGACGGATCACGTCAACGAGTTGGCCGAAGGCTCGCTCCTGTCCACGGTGGACAACTGGTTCGTCGGGGCCAACATTCCGGGCAAGAAGAGATCGTTCCTGATGTACACCGGCGGATCGCCGGCCTACCGCAAGAAGTGCGCGGAGGTCGCGGCCAGGGGGTACGAAGGATTTACCCTGCAATAAAATACGCAGGGCATGGCCCACCCGCCCGGCTTGGTTAGCGGTAGGAGGCGATCTTCCAGGCGAAAAATCCAGCGCTGGCGAAAATCGAGCCGCCGATACCTACCGCAATCCATTCTGCAGGCGTCATGTTCAGAATATCCATGAGACTCATACGTCGCCTCCTTCGGCCCGCTCGATGATGGACCGAATCTTCATGTACTGCCGAATGCTCATAAGGATCACCACCACCGTAATGAATAAGCCCAGACTTGCCAAGAGAAGTTTCATACCGGTAAGGCCGCCGGCCACGAGGCTCAACGACCCACCACCAAGAGCCAACCAAAGCAGGACGAGAAGTTTCAGTACCTCCGTCTCGAACTTCAGCCGCTCGGCAACCAGTTCCCTATCTGTCATTTCTTCCCTCCTGCCGGGTAATCATCACTCTATAGCCGCGGCCATCGCTCGTGATCGTCACCGCGCCCGCGGTGTCCGTCCGTAAGAACTCCACGTCCTGCCGTTCGTACCGCTCAACGACTTCCGGGGAGGGGAAGTCGAAGCGGTTGAGATGGCCCAGGGAGGCGACGGCGACATCGGGGGACACCGCTTCGAGAAACCGCGGGCTGCTCGAAGTCCGGCTGCCGTGGTGCGGGACTTTCAGAATCTCGCTGTCGAGCGTTCCCTGTGTGGAGAGCAACATGGCCTCCGCGGTCGCCTCGACGTCGCCGGTCAGCAGGACGTCCACCTCGCCGTGGCTGAGGCGGAGGACGAGGGAGGAATTGTTCGTATCCAGCCCGGTCCGGCCGCAGGGCGGGTGCAACACCTGGATGCGGACGCCGCCGATCTCCGGTCTCGGCACATCGGCGCCGCGGCAGAGCACGTGCCTTTCGATGTCGCGTTCCGTCAGAATCTCGCCGAGTGCGGTAAAGCGTCGGCTCCCCTTCGACTGCCTGCCGTTGGACCAGAACGACGCGACGCCGAAGTGTCGGGCCAGGAACTCCAACCCGCCGTAGTGGTCGAGGTGAGGATGGGTGAGCACGAGCGTATCGACCCGCCCGATTTTCTTCTGCCACAGGAACGGTGCCAGGATGGCTTCGCCCGAGTCGAACGTCTGACTGAGAAATCCCCCGCCGTCGATGACCATGACGTGCGAACCGGGGAATTCGATCACCGTGGCGTCCCCCTGCCCGACGTCCAGAAACGTGACGCGCAACCCGGTCCGAAAATACCGCTGTGCGATCCAATACCCGCCGTCGATGAGAACGGCGCCGACGAGGCAGACGAGCAGCATCTTTCGCAACGCCGGCGGGGTGATGCGCGAAAAGAAGAGCAGCGTTACGCAGAGGCCGTAGAACAGGGCGATTTCGAAGGGTGTGGGAGTGACGATGTACGTCGCCGCATACGGAAACGCCGCAAGGGTTTCCACGAGCCAGACCATTGCCTGAACGATCCAGCCGGCCAGCTTCACGAGCACCGCCGCGGCCCCGACGTTCACGGTCAGCAACGCGACCGCGACTAAGCCCAGAATGACGACGATCTTTCGGACGTTGTGTCTCGAAAGCAGCGAGACTATTCCCGCCGCGACCAACCCCGGAACGATCACACCGCTTCCCAGCAGCGGGACGACCAGCAGGTTGGCGAGCAGACCGACGAACGACACGATGTGGAAATGCACGGCAACCAGAGGCAGACTGCCTGCCATCGCGCTCAGCGAGACGACGCAGAACAGGCTCAATGGGCGCACGAGCCTTCTGGCCCAATCCTGCTGCCACCATGCCTCGGTTTCTTCGACCGGCTCCCGTCCGGCGCGAAAACGGTGCAGGCCGAGCAGGATGGCCAGGACCGCGGCGAACGACAGTTGAAACGACGCATCGAAGACGGCACCCGGCCAGAGGGAACAGATAATCAGCGCGGCCAACGCCAGGCTGCGCATCCCTTCTTCCTTCTGGTCGAACAGGATCGCCCCCAGAAAGACGCAGGCCATCGTCACCGCGCGCCACGTCGACACGCTGCCGCCGGCCAAGACGGCATACACGAGCACGACCGGCACGGTGAGGGTTGCGGCCGACTTGGGCACGGACCAGGCGATCAACAGGTAGCGACTCCGGCCGAGCAGCCACCACCACACCTGATAGGCGAGAAAGGCGACCGTCCCGACATGGAGTCCTGAAATCGCCAGGACGTGGGCGGCCCCGACGCTCTGAAAATCCTGCCGCACTTCCGGGTCGATACGGCTCTTGTCGCCGATGATGAGGGCGCGCAGCACGGCGGCGGGAGTGGGCGCAAGCTGTGCGTCGAAAAAGGCGCCGATCGTCCGGCGGACGCGTTCGATCCGATGCCGCGGCCCCGTCCCGCTCTTGCCGATGCGCTCGATGCCCTCGTCGTCCCAGAGAAAGGCCGTGACGTAGATGCCCCGCCGGGCCAGATAGCCGATGTGATCGAAACTCCCCGGCGTGTGAAAATTCCGGGGTACGCGAAGTTTCAGCGTCACGCGCAACCGGTCGCCGTATCGCCAGTCGTCCTGCATGTGCCGAACCGTAATGCGCACCTTCCCCGCGGCGGGGCGTGGCTTTCCGTCCTGCCACACCCGTTCGGCCTCCAAGTGCAACCGTCCGCGCGTCGGACTCCGCTCCGGCTCCCGATACAGCCAACCTTCGAGGACGGTCTCTTTCGGCAAGGCGAGCTGCCGGAGGTGGTGGGCGGGAAAATCCGGGACGTGGACCCGCTGCACCGCGGCACGGCCGGCGGCGAACGTGGCGCACAGCAGGCACAGCAGCACGACCGGCCGCCAGCCGGACGTCCGCCACGTCAGCACGGCCGTTCCGACCAGCATCACCGTCACCGACGGCCAGACGACCGCGGCCGGCCACTCCCAGCCGAGTTGACCGGCCAGAAAGGCGACCGCCAGCAGAATGAGCAACGCCTGCCGGAGCAGGGTGTCGAGCCGAACGCCTACCGAGGTCAGGACGATGGGCAGGCGCCGGGACTGGACTCGGACATGGCCGCGGCGCGCACGGAAGGGGATCGGTCACACCGGCGGCGGGACGGCCCGCAGGTGGCGGTGAATCTCATCCGCCAGCGCCGGCGTGATCCCCCTGACTCGGCCGAGTTCGTCCGGCCCCGCGGCCCGCACGCGCTTCAGGCTTCCGAAATGTCGCAGCAGGGCTCTGCGTTTGGCGGGGCCGACGCCGCGGATGGTATCCAGCGGCGAGCCAAGCCGTTCCTTGGCGCGCAACTGCCGGTGGTAGGTGATCGCAAAACGGTGGGCTTCGTCGCGCACGCGCTGCAGCAGGAACAGCGCGGTCGCGTTGGGTTTGAGGACGACCGGGTTCTTGCGGCCGGGCAGGAACACGCGCTCCGACGAGCGGGCCACTTCCTCGGCAAACGGATCGCGCTCGGTCCGCATTTTCGCCAAGCCGATCACGTCCACCTCGTCGATGGCCAATTCGCGCAGCACCTCGACGGCGACCCCGAGTTGGCCCTTGCCGCCGTCCACGACCAGCAGGTCGGGCAGGTCGTGCTCGGCCACGGCGCGCGTGTAGCGCCGGGTGAGGACCTCGTACATCATGCGGAAGTCGTCCGCTCCCTCGACCGTCTTGATGCGGAAGCGGCGGTAGCGGTTCTTGTCCGGCTCGCACTCGTCGAAGGCGACCATCGAGCCCACCGCCAGATTGCCCTGGATGTTCGAGATGTCGAAACACTCGATACGTTTCGGCGCGTTGCGCAGGCGCAGGGCGCGGCGCAGGCTGTCCAGGGTCTTTTCCTTGTGTTCCTCGCCGCGCCGTTTTTCGACGAAGCTGTGGCGGGCGTTTTCTTCCGCCATTTCCACCAGGCGGAGTTTGTCCCCGCGTTGGGGGCGGCTGAGGCCGACCTTCTTTCCCTTGCGCTCGGACAGCACCTCGGCGCGCACCGCGGCGTCTTCGAGCGGAAAGGGCAGCAGGATTTCGTCCGGAACGAAGCGGCGGCCCTGATAGAACTGGCTGAGCAGTTCGGCGAGCACCTCGTCGTCGGGAAATTCGTTGTCGTCGAAGCCGTAGCCCAGATTGCCGACCAGCTTGCCGGCGCGCACGAACAGGACCTGGACTTCGATCAACCCGCCCTCGCGGTACAGGCCGAAGACGTCCTGGTCGGAGCCGAGCGGGGTGGCGACCTGTTGCTTTTCCGCGGTCTTGGTCACCGCCCGGATCTGGTCGCGCAGCCGCGCCGCGGTCTCGAAACGCAGCGCCTCGGCCGCGGCGGCCATGCGCGTTTCGAGTTCATCGACGAGTTGGGTGCTTTTGCCTTCGAGCAGCAGCAGTGCGTTCTTGATCTGGTGGCGGTAGTCGTCGGGATCGACCGGCAGCGTGCACGGGCCCAGACATCGCTTGATCTGATACTCCAGACACGGCCGGGTGCGGTTGCGGAAGACGCCGTCCGAACACGTCCGCAGCGGAAAGACCTTGCGGATGGTTTCCAGCGTGTCCTGAACCGCGGCGCTCGAATGGAACGGCCCGAGATATTTGGCGCCGTCTTTGACCACCTTGCGCGTCAGCAGCAGCCGCGGCCACGTATCCCCCTGCGTCAGCTTGACGTGCCAGTACGAAGAGTCGTCCTTGAGGCGGATGTTGTAGCGGGGCTTGAACTGTTTGATCAGCGTGTCTTCGAGGAGCAGCGCCTCCTTTTCGTTCCGGGTGACCAGCGCCTCCACGTCGTGCACCCGGGCGAGCAGAAACCGGACGTGCGGACGGCCGTCTCCCCCGCGGGCGTACTGCCGCACCCGGGCACGAAGGTTCTTCGCTTTTCCGATGTAGATGACCGTCCCGTTCTTGTCCGTGAATTTATAGACACCGGGAGCGGTAGGCAGGGTGGACAGCTTGGTTTCGAGCCCCTTTGTTGGGGTATCGGCGGGTTCCACGCGCTTCCTCGAATGAAAGCAGAAGAGCGGCCCCTGGGGCCGCTCTTCGTGTCAGATCCGGTCCGATTCAGCGGAGCGTTACGGGTTCGCGGGGACGAACGGTTCAGCCCCCCAGCCTCGCGCCGGTCGCCATCACTCCGCGGAGGCGTCCGCCGCCGCGGCTTCGCCGACGGTGATCTTGTCTTTCAGTTTCTCGATCGTCGCATCGCCGATCCCTTTTACCATGCCGAGGTCTCCGACTGAGGCGAATGGGCCGTTTTCGTCCCGATACGCGACGATGGCCGCGGCCTTGGTCGCGCCGATGCCAGGCAGCATCTCCAGCATCGCCGCGTCGGCCGTGTTGATATCGACCATCTCCATCGTTGCGGCTTCGGCCATCTCACCCGCCTCGTGATGCGCGGCCCAACTCGGGGCGGCGAACAGGCAGGTCGCGGCAAAGCCGACCGGCAAGAACCATTGACGAACGAATCTCATGTCTCCTCCTTACTCTCTCTTCTCTGAGGGGGTTGTGTGACAAGTACGTGGAATGGAACGAATCGCCGAATTGGGCTGTTTCATAGGAAAGCCCTCTCGACTTGTCAACTTCATCTTCGAAAAGGGGCAGGAGGTAGAGTCGAGTTCGCAGCGGAGAATCCGTCTAGGACTTGCAACCGGATATTCTCGCCCTGATCTCGCCTTCACCTCATCTCCCGACGTTCCCCGTCGCGCGTGCCCGCCCCTCCACTCGCCGAACCTCGGCTGCAGCCCGCGGTCGCGTTGACCGGCCCGGGCAAAAAAGTTAGATGAGGCTGTCCGATCCCCGGCGGTCGGAACACGACAGGCAGGCAGAAGGAGAACGGTTCGGCATGGCTACGATGATCACGGACGACTGCATCAACTGCGGGGCGTGCGAACCCGAATGTCCGAATACGGCCATTTATCAGGGCGGGGTCGAA
Organism: uncultured Binatia bacterium (SeqCode); assembly: GCA_965200125.1. Taxonomy (GTDB): domain Bacteria; phylum Desulfobacterota; class Binatia; order Bin18; family Bin18; genus Bin18. Next base: position 3,986,976 of record OZ241332.1, read on the forward strand.
TGGGACCTGAACGGGGCCACGAACCCGGCCATCGACGACGACATCTTCTACATCGTGCCGGAAAAATGTACCGAGTGCGTCGGCTTTTTCGATCAGGAAGCCTGCGCCGCGGTGTGCCCGGTCGATTGTTGCATCCCCAACCCCGACATCGTGGAGACCGAGGACGCCCTGCTCGCCCGCGCCAGAGAATTGCACCCCGAACAGACCTTCGGTGACGATTTCCCGTCGCGCTTCAAAGGCCAGACGGAAGACGCGCCTGCAACTCCCGCTCCCGCGGCGAACGGTGCGGCCGAGCCGGCTCCGGTCGCCGCGCCGACGCCAGCCGCGGCCGCACCGCCCGCTCCGGTTCCCGCTGCGCCCGCGGTCGCGGCACCGACGCCGAAACCGGTGCCGCCCAAGAAAGTCGTCGAGGAGAAGATATTCGAGGGCGAGCTCGGCGGAACGTATGCCGCGGCCTCGGCGCGCGTGCAGGCCCGGCAGAACAGGACCATCGTCGGCACGCTGCTGGCCTCGGCCCAGCCGCTCCTCGGCGCGCTGCCGTTATCGACCAAACGCGCCCTGGAACAGGCGGTCGGAGATCGGCGCTATTTCAACGTCGGCACCGCCACCAGCCTCAACGTCCTGTTCAACATGTTGCTGTACCCCACCGTGTTCGCAGCCGTGTACGCCACGGTCTTGGGCGGCGAGATATTCAGCCAGAACGTCAACTCCTACATCTTTCTGGGGATTCTCCTGGCCTCCGGTGAAACCCTGATCCGTCTGCGCGAGACCTTCTTCCAGGGGATGGCGGCCGAGGACGCGCCGTTGCGCGGCACGTTCTACGGTCTGCCGTTGGCTCCCGCCATGGCGCCGTTCCTGTCCGCGGGGCGGCAGCAGGCCGCGGACAAGGGCGACCAGCCCATCGAGGGGTATTACACGTCCGAATTCGACGAAAAGGCCGAACGCGCCCGCCGCTACGGCGAACGCTACACCGTCGAGGAATACGGCAACGCCTACGTCCTGCGCCTGGAACTGCCGCGACGGATTCCGGTCTCCGCGGCCAAGCGCGAGATGGGCATCGGCGACGACATGCCCGACTACGACTACACGCTCTCGCTCCAGGACGGCCGCTTCTTCGTCAAGGGCCGCATCGACGACCCGGACGTCCGCAAGCTGGCCGCGGTCTCGCCCGCCTTTCCGCCCGATTTCACCAAGCGCATCGACGTGCGGCGGCCGATTTCGAGCTTCAAGCACCGCTATAGCGATAAAGTCTTGGAAGTCGTGCTGTTCACGTCCTAGGCCGCACAGGGGCGGGAAAGTCGGGCTGCGCTGTCCGCCGACCGCGGGCGTGCGACCGCCATGCCGGACGAACACACTCCGCGGACCGTGGACTCGGACGCGGAACGCGTCTTCTACCTGCGGGAATTTCGCGGCAAGAGCCTGTTGTTCGCGGTGCGCGCCGCGGACTTGGCCGCGCCTGCGCCGCATCTCGAAGTCGCCCGCGTGTTGGAGGCGTTGGCATCCAACGATACCCGGAGCATCGTCGTCGTGGAGACGTCGGAATCCGCGGCCGAACGACACGCGGCCGACACCCTCTACGGACGTCTCCGCGCCGAGCTTCCCGACCTCCCGGCCCCGGCCTTTCTCCTCCAGCCGCCGGACGCGGACGAAAGTTGCCTGCGTATCTGGGAAACCCTGCGCGCCACGCCGGTTTTCATCGGGCTGTGGCCGGCCTCGCGCCGCGGCTCGGTGCTGCCCGCGGCACTCGGGCTGGCGACCCGCCTCAAAGTGTACAAGCTCGTGCTGCTCGATCGGCGCGGAGGGCTCACGGTCGATGGAGCCGCGTTGTCGTTCGTGAACCGCCCGCTCTCCGCGGATACCCGATCCCGCATGGTCCGCGGTCGGACGCCGGACGACCGGAGCCGGCAGATTGCTACCGTCCAGCGGGCGCTGGCCGCGGGCGTCGCATCGGTATCGGTCTGCGCCCCGGCTGCCCTGGCCGCCGAACTGTTCACCTACGAGGGCTGCGGGACGCTGTTCACGCCCACCGACTACTGCCGAGTCGAACGCTTGGCCGTGGACGATTTCCCCGAAGCGGAGCGGCTCCTCCACCGCGGGGAACACGCCGGTTATCTCCGGGAACGCAGTCCCGCGGAAGTGAGTCGGCTGCTGCTGCACGGCTATGGGGCGCGGCTCGGCACGGAACGCGAGATCGTCGGACTCTGTGCGTTGCTCCCCTTTCCCGACGACACGGCCGCGGAAATCGCTGGGCTGTACACCCGTCTGCGCTTCCACGGCGGCGGCATCGGCAGCCGGCTCGTCCTCAAGGCGCTGGACGAGGCGCGCACGCGCGGGCTGGCGTACATATTTGCCTGTACCAATCAGGCCGCGGCCGGGCGGCTGTTCGAGCGGCTGGAATTCCGGCGCGTCACCGAGCGCGACGTCCCGGCGTCCAAATGGCGATCCTACCCACCCGATCGGAAACGCGGGCTGCGAGTGTACCGGCGCGAGACGGCCTGACCGCAGGGCGGTTTGCTTGACTTCCCATCGGACTGCCCATAGCATGAGCCGGTTCTCAGTCTCGGGGAAGTCCCAGCCCGCCGGTACGTTCCTTTGAACCAACGCCGCGAAACCTGTCCCGCCAACAACGGCACGTTCCGTTCCCGGTCGTCACACGGGTCGGAACCCGCCGGCCGTACGGTCCACGGTGCGCAGGAGGGGAAGACGCATCCATGGAAAAAAAGCATCCGAAAAAGCTGACGCTCGTTCCGCGGGTTCCGCAAAAGAAATCCGCCGAGTCCAGAGAGCCGACCGTTCCCCGTTCCGATCAGCCCGCGGCCGGCGGACTGGCATCGGATTCCGAGGCGTTGGCCGACGACGCGCAGGGCGAACTGGATCCGGTCATCTCGCTGCTCGGCGCCGCGGACGTCGAGACCGGGGACGTGGTGGAGCCGGACTCTCGGGCCGAGATCGAAGACGGTGCCCCGTCCCCCCCGACCGCGAAAAAAGACGACACGTTCGGCGAAGAGCAGCCTCCGGTCGTCGATCCGCTCATCGGGGACACGTCCGACCCGGTGCGGATGTATCTGCAGGAGATGGGCAACATCTCGCTGCTCAGCCGCGAGGAAGAGGTCGCCATCGCCAAGGAGATCGAAGCCGGCGAAAAACGGGTCCGCGAAGAAGTATTCGACACGCCGCTGGCCGCGCAGTACGTCCTGGAACTGGGCGACCGCCTCAAGCAGGACGAGTCCGAAGCGCGCTTCGTGTTCGGCGACGAAGACGACGACCCCGACGCCGCGGGCAAGGAAGACAAGCGCATCAAGGGGTTCCTCGCCCGGATGGGCCCGCTCCGACGTCAGTGCAGCGAACGGGAGAAGGCCGATCGGCTGGCACGCACGCGCCGGACGCCGGCAAAAGAGCGCGAAAAAGCCCTCAAACGTCGCGACGTCCTGCGCACGAAGGTCGGGACGGCGCTCGACGGCCTGCCGCTCGGACGACGCCACATCACCGACGTGGCGGACAATCTCAAGAAGGCCGGCCGACTTCTGGAAGAGCAGGATCGGATCCTGCGCCGGCAGGAGTCCCGGTGCGGCTGCACGGCCTCCGAGATCATCGGCCTGTCGCGGGCGCTGGCGTCCGCGAACGGGACCCGCCGCGGGGCCAAGAACGGCAGGCCCCTGAGCAAGACGCAGGAGCGGGACATCCTCGACGCCAGCCAGCGGATCAAGGCGGCGCGCAAGGAAATCCAGCGGCTCGAAGGGCAACTCGGTACGAACATCGACGACGTGCGCCGCTCGCTGCGCACGATTGCGCTGGGCGAGGCCCAGGCCATGGACGGCAAGCGGCGGCTCATCGAAGCGAATCTGCGGCTGGTGGTGAGCATCGCCAAACGTTACGTCAACCGCGGGCTGGGTTTTCTCGACCTGATTCAGGAAGGCAATATCGGCCTGATGCGCGCGGTCGAGAAATTCGAGTACCAGCGGGGCTACAAGTTCTCGACGTACGCGACGTGGTGGATCCGGCAGTCGGTAAGCCGCGCGATCGCCGACCAGGCGCGCACGATTCGGATCCCCGTGCACATGATCGAGACGATCAACAAGGTCCTGCGTACCTCACGCTACCTGGTCCAGCAGCTCGGCCGCGAGCCGTCGCCCGAGGAGATCGCCGGCCAGATGGAAGTGCCGGCCGACAAGGTCAGAAAAGTCCTGAAGATCGTCAAGGAGCCGGTTTCGCTCGAAACCCCGATCGGGGACGACGAAGAAAGTTCGCTGGGCGACTTCGTGGAGGATCGGCAAACCCTGTCCCCCGCGGACGCGGCCATGGCCCTCAGTCTGGAAGAGCAGACGCGCAAGGTGCTGGCGACGCTCACCCCGCGCGAGGAACAGATCCTGCGCATGCGGTTCGGCATCGACGAGAAGACCGACTACACGTTGGAAGAAGTCGGGCAGCGATTCGCCGTGACCCGCGAGCGCATCCGCCAGATCGAAGCCAAGGCCCTCCGCAAACTCCGCAACCCGACGCGCGCCAAGAGTCTGGCCGCCTTCATCGACGGCTGACCCCTTCTCCGTCGGTTCCGCGGCGGATCAGCCGAACAACTGCTTCTTCACCGCGGCGGCGAAGTCGGTCGTGGAGGCGTGACCGCCCTGGTCGGGCGGGAGAATCTCGCCGCGCGCGTACACCGCGGCGACAGCGTCTTCCAGACGTCGCGCCTCGGCCGGCCAACCCAGATAATCGAGCATCAGCGCGGCCGACAGCAGGGTAGCCGTCGGGTTGATGACGTTACGGCCGGCGATGTCGGGCGCCGAGCCGTGGACCGACTCGAAATAGGCGTAGTCGTCGCCGTAGCAGCCGCTCGGCGCCAGCCCCAGGCCGCCGATCACGCCCGCCGCTACATCGGAAAGAATGTCGCCGTACAGGTTGGGCATGACCACCACGTCGAACTGTCCCGGGCTGGCGACCAGCCGGCGCGCGAAGTCGTCCACGATGTACTGTTCGTAGTCCAGGTCGGGATACTCGGCCGCGGTCGCCTCGACGACCTCCCGGAACAGGCCGTCGCTCTTGCGCAGCATGTTGTACTTGCTAGTGCACGTGACCAGCCCGCGCCCGCCTTGCGCCTTGCGTTTGCGGGCGAGCTCGCATGCGAAACGGGCGATCCGCCGGCTGCCGGCTTCGGTAATCGCCTTGATGGCGAACAAGCCTTTCGCCGCGGTGTCGAGCGGCTGGCGCGTCAGCGCACTCGTCAGCGCCAGCGGGGCGAGGGTGTCGAGCGGCCCCTCGATCCCCATGTACAGGTCCTCCAGGTTCTCCCGGACGACCACGAAATCGACCGTTTCCGGGTTCTTCAGCGGGCTGCGGAATCCGGGCCGCCAGCGCGCGGGCCGCACGTTGGCATACGTCTGTTTGCCCCAGCGCAGATACCAGATGCCGCCGGTCGTCCCGTTGGTCGAGCCGAACAGCGTCGAGTCCGAGTCGTCGATCGCCTCGCGCAGCGCGGCCTCGAACCCCTTACGGGAGCCGTAGCGTTCCACCCCCGCCGGTCCCGAGGGGAATTCGGTGAAGCGCAGGTCGAGCGCGAAACTCTTCAGGATGTCGAGCGTGGGCGCCATTGCCTCGGGCGCGGCATCGTCCCCGGGAATGATGACGACGTGTTTGCTCATGCGTTCCCCCTCGTCGCGCCGGCATCCAGCCGCACGTTGCGATAATTCCTGCCGGGGACGATCTTGCCGAGCACCGCGGGGCGCTCCGCGCCGGTCGCGCTCGGCACGTTGGACGGCAGGCCGTGCAGGGTCGCATAGGCCAGGACGGCGAACGCCAACGCTTCCAGGGATTGGGGATCGTAGCCGGCGTCCTCCAGTGACCGGATACGCGCTTCGGGCAGCCCCGCGGCGAAGCGCGCCAGGAGCGTCGGATTGAGCGCGCCGCCGCCGGTGACGTAGATCTCGGCCAGCCCCCCACGCGGCAGAATGAAATCGCGGTACGCGCCGACCATACTGTCCGCGGTCAGTGCGGTCGCGGTCGCCACCTGATCGGCCGCGGACAACCCGAGGCGGGCGGCCCGCTCGAGAAAGCGGTCGATGAACGGCGCGCCGAATTCCTCGCGCCCGGTCGATTTGGGCGGCTTTCGCCGAAAATAGGCGTGGCGGAGCAGGGCGTTCAGCAACCCGGTGTGCACGCGCCCCGCTTTGCCCAGCCGGCCGTTCCGGTCGTAGGTGTGACGTCCGTCCGTCACCGCGTGGACGACCCCGTCGATCACGACGTTTCCCGGCCCGGTATCGAACGCCACCACCTCGGCCGGGCCGCCGTTCCCGCGCGTGGCCGGCAGATAGGTCAGATTGGCGATGCCGCCGACGTTGTGGACCGCAACCGCGGTGTCGGGCCGTTGAAACAGGCAGGCGTGCACGTACGGAACTAACGGCGCGCCTTCCCCCCCGAGCGCCACGTCCGCGGGGCGGAAGTCGGCCACGGTCGTGATCCCGGTCAGACCGGCGATGACCGCGGGCTCTCCGATCTGGAGCGTCGAGCCGGGACCGGGCCGCTGGCGCGGCCGATGATAGACCGTATGGCCGTGCGAGCCGATTGCGTCGACGTCGTGAGGCGTCGCGCCCGCGACCTTGCACAACCGCAGGGCGGCGCGGGCGAACAGTTCGCCGAGCAGCACGTTGACCTGTGAAACCTCGCCGGCGCCCAGTTCGGCGGCTTGACTCAGGCGCAACAGTCGGTCGCGCACCGCCCGGGCATACGGAAAGGAGCGGAACGCCCGTTGTCGAACGCGAAACCGCCCGCGGGCGCGGGCGACGTCGACCAGCGCGGCGTCGATCCCGTCGTGCGAGGTCCCGGACATGAGCCCGATCAGCGTGCGTTTCGACATGGAGGGGCGTCCCTGCGCGCCGCGGCGCACGGGCCGGGGACCGACCCGGACGGTCAGTCGGTCAGATCGAACTGGAAGACCGCGTCGATGCCCTCGGCGGCCGCGGCGTTGAAGGCGTCCGGCATCCCGTCGATGACCTGCTTCACGGATTCGGCCGGCGGGCTGCCCTCCGCGGGTGGCGTGAACAGACTCTGGAGTTTGAGCGCCAGCCCCATGTCGCCGGCGATTTTCAGCTTGCCGGTCATGAAGGCCGCCTGTCCGTTGAGCTTGCCGTTGACCATGTCCAGATAGTCGCTCTCTTTCATGGTCATGGTGATGTTCGGGGAAGCGTGCGCCCCCGTGTGTACCTCGATGGCGTTGTTTGCTACCCGGAAGTGGCACTGCGTAGCCATGACGGATTCCTCCTCGTATCGCTGGATTACACGTCCGCTTACCATACCCGTCCCGGTCGAGGAACCGAACGCCGCGTCGAGCGTACGGAGAAGAAAGAAGAAAAGAGGGAACGGTGACATGCAACGGATCGACCGAACACCGAACCGAAGCGGAGCCGGGCTGGTCCTGCTGCTGGTCTGCGGGGGACTCCCGTTCGCTCCACCGCTAGCCGCGGCCGGCCGAGCCGAGCCTGCCGCGCTGGCCGCGACGCTCGAATCCGTGGCCGCGGAATCGACCCTGGACATCACGACTATCGGGCGCAAGAGCGGGAAGCCGCGCACCAAGACGATCTGGTTCGTGTACGACCGGGGGCGGCTGTACGTCCAGTCGGGCCAGGACGGGAAAACGCACTGGTATCGGAACCTGCAGCAGACGCCCGAGATGCAGTTGGCGATCGGGGCGCTCCGTCTGACCGGCCGTGCGAAGTTCGTCGCGAACGCGGAGGAAACCGCGCGCGTGCACGCGCTGTTCCGCTCGAAGTACGCCTTTGCGCGCGTCGCCGGCTTCGTCGGTGCCTCCATCGGTCACGGCAAGGTGGTCGAAGTCGAAGACCTGCAGCGCGCCGCGGCGCCCCAGCTCCCTTGAGCGATAACGAATGCACGTCAACGCCGTCATCGTGGCCGCGGGAAAAGGCCGCCGGATGCGGCACGACCGGCCTAAGCAATTTCTCCCTCTGGCCGGCCGGCCGCTGTTGTTGCGGACGCTCGACCGCTTTGCGCGGGTTGACGTCATCCGGCGCGTGGTCGTGGTCACCTCCGCCGCGGACCGGGCCGATTGCCGTGCCTTGCTTGACGCCGACGGCCCGCGGACGACGCCTGCCGTCGTGGTCGAGGGCGGCGCCCGGCGTCAGGATTCGGTCCGCTGCGGGTTGGCGGCGCTGGACGCCGCATGCGACATCGTCGTGATCCACGACGCGGCGCGCCCGTTCGTCAACGTCGAGACGATTGCGCACAGCATCCGCGCCGCGGCAGAAACGGGCGCCGCGCTGGTGGCGACGCCGGCACGCGATACGCTCAAGCGAGTCGGCCTGGACGCGACCGTCTCCGCAACGCTGTCCCGGCAGGACGTCTGGCTGGCCCAGACGCCGCAGACGTTTCAGGTCGATCTGATTCGGGAGGCACATCGTCGGGCGCAGGAACAGGGCGTCACCGCGACCGACGACGCCGGCCTCGTCGAGCGGCTGGGCAGGCCGGTGCGCGTCGTTCCCGGAGACGCGCTGAATTTCAAGATCACGACCCAGGACGATCTGATCCTGGCTGAAGCGCTGCTGCGAACCCGGCCGCGTTAGGCCACCGTGGGGTTGCCGACCTCCGCGGAGCCTCGGATGCGGGCGGGCCGCCCGCGTTCCCGGGAGCCGCGTCAGGCAGCCGCGGGATTGCCGGTCTGCGTGGCTTGCCCGAACAGGCGCGGGGTGCGGCTGTGGGTCTGCGCCTCCTGTGGACTGACGACGCTCCGCCGCACGAGCCCGGTCAACGCCATGTCCAGGGTCTGCATCCCGTCTTTCTGTCCGACCTGCAGGGCGGACGGAATCTGGTGGGTCTTGCCCTCGCGGATCAGACTGCGCACCGCCGGCGTGCCGACCATGATCTCCAACGCCGGAACCCGCCCGCCGCGCACGGCTTTGCAGAGGGTCTGGGTGAAGACGGCTGCGACGGTGTCCGCCAACTGGAGGCGGACCTGCGCCTGCTGGGCCGCGGGAAAGACGTCCACGATTCGGTCGACGGCCTGGGCGGCGCCGGGGGCGTGCAGGGTGCTCAGCACCAGATGGCCGGTCTCCGCGGCGGTCAGCGCGAGTTGGATGGTCTCCCGATCGCGGAGTTCGCCGATCAGGATCACGTCCGGGTCTTCGCGCAAGGCCGCACGCAGTGCGTCGGGAAACGAGCGGGTATGCACGCCGAGTTCGCGTTGGCTGACCAGACAGTGGTGCGAGCGGTGGGCGAACTCTATCGGGTCCTCGACCGTCACGACGTGGCCGGCCGTGTGCCGGTTCAGATAATCCAGCATGGCGGCCAGAGTGGTCGATTTGCCCGAGCCGGCCGCCCCGGTCACCAGCACGAGGCCGTGTCGTCCGCGGCAAACGGTCTCCAGGAGTTGCGGCAACCCCAACTCCGCGAACGACGCGACCGAGGTCGGAATCGTCCGGAACACCACGGCTTCGCCGCGCTGCTGCATGAAGACGTGCACGCGGAAACGCCCCACCCCGTCCACCGTGCAGGAAAAGTCGATCGCGAGTGCCTCCTCGAAGGCACGGCGTTGGGCTTCGTCCATCAGGCCGTACGCCACGCCGTGGACCGCTTCGCGCGACAGCGGGGCTTCGTCGAGCCGCTGCAGGTCACCGTCGAGACGGATCATCGGCGGCTCGCCGCTACTCAGATGCACGTCCGAAACGCCGGGGCGCAATGCGCGCCGGAGCACGGCGTGGAGGTCTGTCGTCATGGCGGGCTCCTGTCTGAGGGACGAACCCCCCAACTCCCCTTGTCAGGGGGGCTTTCCCACCGACTGTACTGACCCGTGCCATGCCGAACAAGGCGCTTTCTCGCGGTCGCGGCTAGGCACCCGTGGCCCGCTGTGGTAAGCGGGGCGCTTCATCCAACGCGCGATACGCCCGCGGATTCCGCCTCTACTATGGCCAACCGCCGCATCTATCTCATGCGCCACGGGGAAACCCTGTATCAGCGCGTGGCCAACGAAGGCGCGCTCGGCAACGGCACGCTGACCGAACGCGGACGGGAGCAGATCGCCGCGGCGTCGCTGCTGCTGCGCGGGGTGCCGCTGGACGCGATCTATGCCAGCCCGCTGGAGCGCGCCAGGGAAACGGCGGCCATCATCGCCGCGGAGAACGGTCTGGACGTGCGGATCGTCCCCGAACTCAGCGAGATCATTCCGAGCGACGAGACGTTGGCGCAAAAGAGCCTGACCGGCATCTTCAAGGAGATCCGACGTTTCTTTCAGACGTACGACGCGGACTGGGACGAACGCTACCTGGGCGGAGAGAGCTTCCGGCAGGTGTACGACCGCGCCGGCCGGCTGCTGCGGCGCCTGTTGGACCGCGACGACTGGACCACCCTGCTGCTCGTCGGCCACGGCGGGGTCAACAACGCGCTGTTGGCCCACGCGACGGGCACGACCGGCGGAAGGATTCTGAACGTCGAACAGGACTTCGGCTGCATCAACGTCATCGACGTGATGGGCGGCCGCCCGTTCCTGCGGATGGCCAACTTCACCCTGTACGACCAACTCAAGATCAACCTGCGCGAACACAGCCTGGACATCATTCTCGAGCTGCTGCGCGGTCGGGGGATCATCGAAGCCGATTGAACAGCGACTCGACCCTTCTACCTTTCGGCTCGCTCAAGGCGCCGCAAACTCGGGGATCAGCCCGTCGAGATCGGTCTCTGAGCCCGGTTGGTGAGCCTGCGGTCCCTGAGCTCGTCGAAGGGTCGAACCATGTCGAAGGGTGTCGAAACGGGCACGGGATCATCCTGTATGGAATTCTCGAAAGATTCCCGGAAAGCCTTGCGATCTTTTCTAGTCCAACTAGACTAATCGGAAGAATACCGGCAGAGTGCCGCAGGGATGAGCGCCACCCTCGTCATCTTGGGCTTGTTGTCGGAAAAGCCCGCGCACGGCTACGAATTGCAGCAGGAGGCCAAACGCCGGGTGTACGACAGGTACATCAACATGAGCGGCGGCTCGCTGTACTACCATCTCGGACAGCTCGAACGGGCAGGCTACGTCGCCAAGGGCAAGCTCGAACAACAGGGCCGCTATCCGGTACGCCAAGTGTATCGCATCACCGCCAAGGGCCGGGAGCATTTCCGCCACGAGTTGCGGCGCCTGCTGTTCGACACCGAGGACCGCGAAAAGAAGATCTACGATCCGTTGAACGCGGCGCTGGCGTTCGGACATTTTCTCGACGCCGCGGAGCTGCGCGAGGCGCTGCATCTCCATCTGGACTGGGCGCGCAAACGGCTCGCCTGGATAGCCGAGCAGCAGACGTATTGGGCTGCCCAGCCGACGACCATGCTGGTGCACACCAAACTGATCGAACACGGGCTCGGGCGGTTCCGTGCCGAGGTCGCGTGGCTCGAACGATTCCTGGTCGAACTGGAAGCCGTTGCCGACCAGGAGGAGGACGCGAATCCGGCGCTTGACGTCGCGGCGTCCGAATAGAAATCTGCCTGCCGGGGAACGACGGCGGCACCACGTTTCAGCCGAGTAATGAATGAAGGAAAGGACGTACGAGATGATCCGGCGCCCGCGGGTTCCCGACCATCTTGCTAGGGAATTCCCGAGAGAAATAAAGGAGGGCTCAGCGTGGAAGGGATAAGCGTTCTCGATATGATCCAGCAGGGGTGGTACATCACGTACCCCCTCATCATAATGTCGGTCGTCGTCATCACCATCATCTTCGAGCGGATCTTCGCCCTGCGCGGACTCATCGGGGGGACCATCCAGTTGGCCGGCGGTCTCGTCGGTGCCCTGCAGAAGGGCGACTTCCGGATCGCCCTCGATTCAGCCGAGGAACAGCACGACAAACCCGCCGGCCGGATCTTCCGCGACGTGATCGCCCAACAGGAAGGCGAGTCCCTGGAATATCTGTCCGAGGTCATCGAGGACCGCCGCTTCGAGGAGGTCGAGGCGCTCAAGGGTAGCATCTGGGTGCTGGGAACCGTCGGCGTCAGCGCGCCGTTCATCGGTCTGTTGGGCACGGTGATCGGGATCATCAAATCGTTCCAGAGCATGGCGGTCGAGGGCAGCGGCGGCTTCGCGATCGTGGCCGGCGGCATCTCCGAAGCCCTGGTCGCCACGGCGCTGGGGCTGGCGGTCGCCATCGTCGCGGTGATCTTCTACAACTATTTCCACACCAAGTTGGAACGGATCGAGGCCGCGGTCACGATCGGCTCCGACCGGGTGTTGGAAGCCATCCGACTCGGGAGAAAAGCGCATGGGAATGGCTAGTCCACGCAAGAAGAGCGGCAGCGGCTCGGACATCATGGCCGAGATCAACATCACGCCGCTGACCGACATCTTTCTGGTGCTGCTCATCATCTTCATGGTGACCAGCGTGGCGATGGTCCAGTCCGGCGCGGAGATCAACCTGCCCGAAGTGCAGGAAACCGAATCCGAGCCGCGGCAGATCGTGATTACGATCACCCCGCAGAAGGAAATCTTCGTCAACGCCACGCCCGTCAGCATGGCCGACCTCGAACTCACCGTCCGGCAGCTCGTCACCGCCAAACCCGACGTGCCGGTCGTGCTGGAGGGCGACAAGGACGTGATCCTGGGCGAGGCGGTCCGCATTCTGTCCATTGCCCAACGTGCCGGCGCGGCTCAGGTCGCGATCGCCGCCAGACGGACGAGTTGAGCGGAGGGGGGATCCGTGCTCCATGCCTCCCTGCGGTTAGGGGAGGGCCGGGGAGAAGGAAAGAGAGACCGCAATGGCTTCACCCCCAGAGACGAACGCCCAGACCCCGCTGGAACGCAAGGTCCAGGAGGACCTGTGGATCCACCGCAGCGGCGGGTTCGGCAAGAACGCGCGCTGGTTCGCCTTTTCCACGGCCGCGCACATTCTGATCCTGTCGCTGTTCGCCACGACCGCGGTCACCATCGCGGTGAACGAGCAGGATCTCATCAAGGTCAAGGCCCTGCCCCTGTCGCACGAGGAGTTGGAAGCGTTGGCCGAGGATGAATTGCCCGACGACTGGGAAGGCGAGCCGTCGCTGGAAGACATCCCCGGCATTCTGACGATGGAAGATCTGGCGCCCAACCGGGCGCGGCCCACCGGTCCGGCATCGACCGGCCCGCTGCAGGCGCCGATTCAACGCGCGTCCGTTCCGATCTTCTCCGGCATCGGGCCGGTCACCATCGAGGTCCAACGCACCGACACCGTCTTCTCGGGCATCGACACCCAACTCAGTGGCCTCGTCGGCGCCGGCGACCTGGGGGGCGGGGGCGGATTCGGCGACTATGGCCGCGGGTTGCGCAAGGTCGGCCTGGACGTGGCGCTCGTCATCGACGCGACCGACAGCATGCAGTTCGTGATCGACTCGGTCCGCGACCGCCTGAGCCGCCTGGTCACGCTGTTGCGCAAGCTGGTGCCCACCTCGCGCATCGGCATCGTGGCCTACCGCGACAAAGGCGAGGAATACGTCACCAAGTGGGTCGATTTGAGCTTTTCCACGCCCAAGCTCAAGGGCTTCCTGGCCAACATGCAGGCCGACGGCGGCGGCGACTGGCCCGAGGCGGTGTACGAGGGACTGGACGCCGCGGTGCACGACCTGAGTTGGCGCAAACGCTCGCGCCGCGTGGTCATCATCGCGGCCGGCTCGCCCCCGCACCCGGAGAGTATGGGCAGCGTGTTGGGCTTGGCGCAGGGGTTTCAATCGCGCGGCGGCGTCGTCAGTGTGATGGACCTCGCCGACAAGATGCACGAAGACTTCGAGTACGCCCTGTGGGAGCGGACCGGGAAGATCATGAAGGTCGCTTTCGAGCCCACGCCGCTGCCCGGCTTCTACCGCGACTTCCGCAACACCATGGCCTCGGTCGCGCAGGCCGGCGGGGGAGATTTCATCCCGCTGACCGAGGAACGCGCGTTGACCAAGAACATCATCGTCATGACGTTCGGCTCGCGTTGGGAAGTCGAGATGGCCAAATATCTGCGCGATTTGGAGTAGCCCGACGTGACTTTTCTGCCCCCGCTCCCCCGGATCAAGTCCGGGGCAGGCTCCAACCCTCCCCCACAGGGGAGGAGGAGACGTTTCTTGCTTTCCCGCCTCCTGCCCCCTCTCCCCTCGTGGGAGAGGGTTGGGGAGAGGGGGCAGAGAGAACGTCGGATCATCCGACCGGCCTCCATCGTCGCCCTGCTGTGTCTGGCCCTGAGTCTGACCGCCCCGGCCACAGCGGCCAGCGTGTCCGAACTCACGTCCCGCGCCAGCCAGGCGCGGAGCCAAGCCGACGCCCTCGAACGCGGCGACTGGAACGCCGAAGCCAAGCTGCAGGCCATTCGACTGCTCGGTCCCGTGGCGCTGGAGTTCATCGCCCTGCCGAATCTGGCCGGCGAGGTGAAGACCGACGCCGGCCGGCGCGCGGTGCGCCGCGTGTACGAGCTGCTGCACGCCCCGCTGAACGACATCTACCAGACCAGCTTCGGGCGGCTCGACCGGATGACCAAGGACGTCATCGAACGGGATGGCGACCTGGAAGCGCTGTACGACTCGCAAGCCTATCTCGGCGAGCAGGGCGTAGCCTCGCGCGCGCTCTACTTCCTCAACTGGCTCAACTACATCGGCTCGTTCACGTTCCAGGACACCGAGAAGAAGAACGAACTCCTGACTACGGCCATGAACGGATTCAGCGAGTTCGCGGTGGGGGAACACGCCTCCAAACTCAAGAACGAGAGCCTGTTCGGCCGTGCCTTGAGTGAGCGGGAACTCCAGAAGTTCGACTGGGCGATCCGCGATTTCGAACTGCTTCTCCAACAGCCGGGCGTCACCACCCAGATGATGCGCAAGGCGCAACACGCCCTGGATCAGACCCGTCGCTACGCCAAACGCGCCGACCGAACGCCACCCTCCCCGGACACGCTGGCGCAGGCCCGCTTCCAACAGGCCAAGGAGATCGCCAAACGGAGCCGCAACGCAACCGGGAAGCAGCGCCGCACCCTGCGCGGGCAACTGCTCGGCTTGCTGCTCGAACTGCGCAAGGTCGGTGGCAAATGGAAGGACCGCGCCCAGGCGCTGGCCGACGCCGAACTGAACCGCGAAGAAGCTCTCGCCCTCGTCGAACAGGAATATCCGTTTCCGCCGTGGCTCGAAGCCAAGACCCACATGCAGAAACGCCGGTTCGCCAAGGCCGTGCCGCTGCTCGAAGAAGTCCTGGCCTCGGACGACCCCAACGCCGCGGTGTTCAAGGCCGACGCGGAATACTACCTCGGCGTCGGCCTGTACGAGCAGCGGCGCTACCGGCGCGCGATTGCGCAGTTCGATGCGGTGCTGAACGCGAACGGACGGACGCCGCACGCCGCGGACGCCACCTATTTCCGGTTCAAGGCCGCGGAATCTCTGTACGCCGGCAACCAGAGCGACGGAAACGCGAAGCGGTACGTTCAGGCGATCGACGACTTCATCCGCGGCTATCCCAAACACCGTTCCATCTACGAGGCGCATTTCCGGCTGGGCGAGTATCGTCAGGAGCGCGGCGACTACCTGGCCGCGGCCGCGGCATACGACAAGGTCCGCGGGGCGCCGGCGTTTCGCGTGCGCGCCGACTACGCCACCCTGCAATCCTACTTCGAGGTGCTGCACGCCATCGAAGACGGCGACACCGGCAACGGGCTGAGCGAAGCCGACATGCGGGCGCGCATCGGCCGCAGCCTGGACGCCTATTGGAAGAACAGCGCACGGTTGGCCGAGCGCAGCCCCAAACTCGTCCGGCGGGCGCCGTACAACGAGTATCCGGGCAAGGTCAGCGTGATGCACGCCGTCCATCTCAGCCACGACATGGACGCCAACGCCGAGCGGATCGTGTCGCTTCTGAGCGGGTTCGAGGAGCAGTATCCGAAGCAGCCCGAGGCGTTCGAGACCGTGGCGCGCACCCGGCTCGTCGCACTGCAAAAGACGGGTCGCTACGAAGAATTGGCACGCGACGTCGAGCGGATTTTCGACCGCTTCCTGCCGGAAACCCGGACCGAACTCGTAGCGGGGTTGGACGGTATCCTCGAAAAAGACATCCGCACGCTCCGACGCGCGGGCGACACGACGAACGAGCAGGCCGCCAAACGGACCCTGGCGCGTCTGCACGAGGCGTGGCTGGAGGACGGCGGGGAGTTCGCCGAAGACGAATCGCCCGACCGCTTCCGCTACGACTTGGCGCAATTGTATCTCGACACCCGGCAATACGAGAAGGCCGAGGCGATCTACGCCCGACTGGAACGGGACCAGGGGCCGTATTCGATCGTCTCGACCGTGGGCTTGGCGCGGATCGCCGAGGCGCGCGGCAACACGGAACGCGCGTTGTCGTTGTGGCAGGCGATGTTGCAGCACACGCAGGTGGGCGAGCCGCTCTGGTTCCGGGGCACCTTCGAGGCGGCCCGCCTGAACGACACGACCGGCAACCCCGACCAAGCCTGCAAGACCGTGAACGGCGCCCGGAAAATGCTGAACCGACTCGGCGACCGGAACCTCAAGACCAGGATTCGAGATCTTGCCAGCCAGACCTGCGGCGCGTAGCGGAACCCGTCCGCGTACGGTTGCCGCCCACCGAAGTCACGTCCCCCTTCGTCGAGAAAAAAAGGTTCCGCCGGCTACCCTCCCCCAACGGACACGAAAAGATGAAACCCATGACCTTTGCCGAGTCCGCGTCCAGCCCGCGCGTCGCGTTCCACTGGGGCGGCTACACCCCGCGCGTCGCAGACGGCCGCCTGGTCGGCATGGACGCCGCGCCCGAGGACGCGGATCCGTCGCCGCTGGGTCAATCGTACGTCGATGCGGTGCAGGATCGGCTACGCGTCGCCCAGCCGATGATCCGCGAAGGCTGGCTCACGCACGGCCCGGGCCGCACGACCCGTCGCGGGGCCGACCCGTTCGTAGCCGTGAGTTGGCCGCGCGCCCTCGATCTGGTCGCCGCGGAACTCACGCGCGTGCGTGAGACCTGGGGCAACCGCGCCATCTACGCCGGCTCCTACGGCTGGGGCAGCGCCGGCGCGTTCCACTTCCCGCCGGGCCAGTTGCACCGCTTCCTCAACCTGTTCGGCGGCTTCGTACGCTCGGCGAATACGTACAGCCACGCCGCGGCCGATGTGGTCATGCCGTACATCGCCGGGAATTTCTTTCGTCTGCTCGTCACGCAGAACTCATGGCAGACCATCGCCCGGCATTCCGAACTGGTCGTGGCGTTCGGCGGGATGCCGCTCAAGAACGCCCAGGTGGCGTACGGCGGCGTCGGCCGGCACCGCACCCGTCACGGGCTGGAAGCGTGCCGTGACGCCGGCGTCCGCTTCGTCAACGTCGGACCGGTCAGGACCGACGCCGCGGACTTCGTCGACGCCGAATGGCTCGCCCCGCGGCCCAATACCGACGTGGCGCTGATGCTCGGGATGGCCCACGCCCTGATCGACGAGGGGCTGACGGATCGCGATTTCCTCGACCGCTGCTGCGTCGGCTTCGACCGATTTCGGGCCTATCTGATGGGTGACCGCGACGGACGGCCCAAGGACGCGGCCTGGGCCGCGGACGTCACGGGCTTGGACGCGGAGACGATCCTCGGCCTGGCGCGCCGCATGGCGGCCAAGCGCACGCTGATTACGGTCGCCTGGTCGTTGCAGCGGGCCGACCACGGCGAGCAGACGTATTGGGCGGCGATTACCCTGGCCGCCATGCTGGGCCAGATCGGGCTGCCCGGCGGCGGCTTCGGGTACGGCTATGCCGCGGTCGCCACGGTCGGCAATCCGGCCGAGCGCATCGGCTGGGCGAGTCTGGACCGCTGCGCCCATCCGGTCGACGACGTCATTCCGGTCGCGCGGATCGCCGACCTGCTCCTGCACCCCGACGCCGAGTTCGACTACAACGGGCGGCGCGCGCGCTATCCCGACGTCCACCTGGTCTATTGGGCGGGCGGCAACGTGTTTCATCACCACCAGGACCTGAACCGTCTGCTGCGCGCCTGGCGGAAACCCGACACGATCATCGTCCACGAGCCGTGGTGGACGCCCATGGCGCGCCACGCCGACGTCGTGTTGCCGGCGACGACCCCGCTGGAGCGCAACGACATCGTCTGCACGCCGCGCGACGGCTTCGTCGCGGCCAACAAAGCCGCGCTGGCCCCCGTCGGCGCCGCGCGCAACGACCACGACATCTTTGCGGACTTGGCCGAGCGGCTGGGGTTCCGCGAAGGCTTTACCGAAGGGCGTGACGAGGCGGCGTGGTTGCGCCATCTCTACGGCGTATCGGTCGAGCGGGCCGCACGGCGCGGGTTCACCCTGCCCGACTTCGAGCAGTTCTGGCGAGACGGATATTTCGAGATTCCGCCGTCCGCGGAGCCGCCGGATTTTCTGGCCGCGTTTCGGGCCGACCCGGAGGCGCATCCTCTCGACACCCCGTCCGGCAAGCTGGAAATCTGGTCCGAGCGGATCGCGGGGTACGCGTACGACGACTGCCCGCCGCACCCGACGTGGCTGGAGCCCGCGGAATGGCTGGGCAGCGAAAAGGCAGCGCGCTATCCGCTCCACCTGATCTCGAATCAGCCCGTCACCCGCCTGCACAGCCAGCTCGACCAGGGCGCAATCAGCCGGAACGCCAAGGTCGCCGGCCGCGAGGCCCTGTCCATGCACCCCGACGACGCACGGGCGCGTGGGCTTGTCGAGGGCGACGTGGTGCGCGTGTTCAACGACCGCGGGCAATGCCTGGCCGGCGTCCGCATCACGCCCGACGTTCGGCCGCACGTCGTCCGACTGCCGACCGGTGCCTGGTACGACCCGCTGGAACCGGGCCGGCCGGGCTCCCTGGACAAGCACGGCAACCCGAACCTGCTGACGCTGGACAAGGGGACGTCGAAACTGGCGCAGGGGCCGAGCGCGCAGACCGCGCTGGTCGAGGTGGAACGGTACCAAGGCGAGCCGCCGCCCGTGACCGCGTTCACCCCGCCGGCCATCCGCTAGAACTCGACGCTGAACCCCTCGTTCGCCTGTGTCGCTTCTTCGATGAGATAACCCGCGGCGCCGGTGTACGTCCCCGGCGGGTACGCGACGTAGCCGCGCACCGTTGAACCGGCCTCGACGGTCTGATCCGCAAGAACGGGCCGGGGAACGTCTTCGGCCGAGTCGAGCGGTTTGACCCGCTCCCCTGCCTCGGTTCGCAGGTTGACCGCCGCGACTTTCAGCCGATACGCACGCGGGGTCGGGTTGGTGATCGTCACCTCGACGACGAACGCTTCGGTTTCACGCGTCCGTTCCCACAGGTCGTCCATGTCTCGTCGGGCGGAACCCCTGCCGGGCGGGATCGCAATGGGCGCCGCGCTCAAGGGCCGCACCGCGACCTCGATCCGATCGGGCTGGGCCGTGACGAGCACGGGCTGCACGAGCAGACCGAACAGGGCTCCGGCCGCGGCGACTCGATGAACCGGTCGGCCCATTCGGACAGGTCTGCTCCCTCTCCCGTCTGAGCGATCCATATCGTCTTGGTTGAAACGTCGCTGTTGTATATTCCTGTAGGGGCAATCTTCTGTGGGGAGTCAGTTTGAACTTTTCTCTTACCCCCGAAGCCTTCCCCCTAACCCTCTCCCGGAGGGAGAGGGGATAAAAAAGGAGATTCCATACGTAACTAAATCTAAAATAGGGAAGAAGGAACATGTTTCCAATGCCTGGGGACAACGGAATCCCCGGGACAAAGACAGACATCCACATGGACAGGGCCGAGCCAATATGGCCTCACGGTTGGGAACGGTTCTCCGGGGCGAGAAAGGCACAGGAGCATGAGAAGGACGAAGTAGGAAATTGCGGCTGGCCTGTACACGGGCCAACGCCGCGCTCGGCGTCAGGGATCAGGTCGAAGAAGTAGGACCATATAGGCTAAAGGGACCGAGCCTGAGACCAGCGGGATGGCATCGGGCATGACCTGGAGCCGGGTAGGCGGCAATGGTCTGGTGACTCTCACCTGTCGTCGCTTCCACACCACCGCGATTAGTTACGATATAATCTCCAAAGAATATTGGTTATCATTATGACGTACGAGCCCAATCCGGTTGAGCGGGCGGACAACTTTTCATGGAGGATCCTATGAAATGCGCTATCTGTTGTCATGCAACGACGAGAGACGGGCACTCGACCGTTGTCTTGGAACCGCGACGAGACGACGGTCATGTTTCGAAAAGTGCGGCACAAGTGTGTCGCAATTGTGGGGAAGAGTACGTATCTGAAGCCATAAGCAAGGCCACTCCTGCAGCGGGCTCGAGAGGAAGCAGATCGCGGCGTGACCATTGAGATGCTCGATTCTGCGGCATAGTATAGAGATGCCGAAGGGGGATGCCGGAAGGATGACTTGATGGAATCTCCCCGAAGATTTTTAGATTCCCTCCCCCCGCCTTGTACGGACAATTATCCGAGATCCAAAATATAAGCAAGAATTCAAGCATAAACACTTCAATTCTCAGCAAACTCAACCGATGAAAGCCTCCTCTCCCCCCAGTCTCTTTGTAAAAACGATGGCTACCGAAACCTGGGTCATTTGAGTTTCAACAGTGGATAGTCCGGCGACTCCGGCCGTGGCGTCAGGGTCCGCTTCGTGCAGTCGGCGAGCAAATCGAGTGCCTCAAGCACGATCTGGCCGATCAAAGGTTCACTCAGTGGCGGGCCGACAATGCAGTCTGTGCTCATGAAACGATTGCCGATGTGAATGGTCAGCGGGCCGGCAACCGGGCGTTCTTCCTTGCGCTCGTCCGCATAGGAAACCACGACGGTTCGCAGTATTTGCAATCCGAGCCGTTCCACTACGTTTTGCGGCAGAACCAACATAACCGCGCCGGTATCGACGGTCGCCTTGACGCTGGTTCGGCGTATATCGACTTCCTCGCCGGACCCTCGCTCGAAAATGCCGCGGTCGATAGGATTTTCGAGTGTTACATTGACCGTGATTTCTCCCATGTCGTTCTCCCGACGCGATGAAAGCGTTACGCACTCCGCTGCTTCTCTGTCTACAGCTATCGGGCCTCTCCTTGCAAACCCGAGCCGCGCTCAGAAGCGGTAGGTGTATTGCACCTTGAAGCGAGCCTCGCGGCCGATGGTGCGGAAGCCGCCGTCCGTCGGGTCGTCGAGCCAGCGGTGGTTGTAGATCAGGAACAGGTCGTTGCCCGGCTCCACGATCCAGCGGAGACGCGTGTTGAGGCTCAGCACATCGGAGACGTTATCGTACTGCACGACGCTGAACCACGACAGGTCCGGGCTGAGGGCCGCGTCCAGCCGTACCCGTAGCAGCCGCACGACGAAATTGCCCTCGGGCAGGCGGACGTCGTTCTGTTGGTACTCAGGGCTCAGGAACAGCCGCGGCCCGGGCTGGAAGGTGAGGCGCAGGAGCCAACTGTCCCGCTCTCCACTATAGTAGTCGCCCCAGTAATAGGTCAGGCTCGCCGACAGCGGGCGCTTGTCCGCGGTCTCGGCTTTGACCATGTACCGGCGGAAAGTGTAGCGGCCGGGCGCGAGCGTGACCCCGCGGCTGATGGAGAAGTCCTCGGTCAATCGCTCGAACTGATGCCACGTCCGAAACGCGAGCTTGTCTCCGCTCTCGAAGCGCCACTCGCAGGGTAACACGATGTTGCGGGTCAGCAGGCGGTTCGTGTCCTGGTCGGTGATGTAGTTGCCGTCGAACGCGCACGAAACCTGGCGCGTGTGCCAGTGCCCGGGCCGCGGCGCGGCTTCCAGGAACCAGCCGAAGCGGCGGATGCCCTTGCGCGGCACGAAGCCGAGGGTCGCGTCGAAGTCGCGCTGCACTTCGCGGTAGGTGCCGAAGATACGCCACGTGTCGTTGGGCAGGTCGAGTTGCCCGCCCCATGCCCAGTTCTTGCGCGCGGTCGGGGCAAAACTCTTCAGGACGAACGAGGTGACGGTCAGGTTCCGGTCGCCCCACAGGTCGGTGGTCTTGTACAGGAAGTCGTGGCCGTACAGGCCGGTCGCGTCGCCGTTTTCGGGCGTGCGCCGCGTGGCGATCAGGCCGACCGACGCCTGCCTGCCCACGTCGCGCTTCACGCGGATGACGCTGAAGTTCTCGCCCGGCACCGGGTCGCGTTCTTGAGTTTGAACGCTCAGCAACCCCAGACGGTACTTGCCGATGCGGCCGCTGAGCTTGCCGCCGCCGATGAGGTCGACCGTCTTGCCGTCGTCCGCAATACCGATGCGCCGGCTGAAGAAGGGAATGATGACGAGCGGTCCCGAGGTCGGCGTCAGCCCGTCCACCGCGAAATTCGGTGCGTCCTCCAGGAAGAACTGCCGTTTCTCCGGGAAGAACAGCGAGAAGCGCGTCAGGTTGACCTGCGTGTCATCGACCTCGGCTTCGGAAAAGTCGGTGTTCAGCGTCAGGCTGAGCGTGAGTCCCGGTGTGAGTTTGTAGAACAGGTCGAAGCCCGGCTTGAACGCCGCAGAATTGCGACGCACCTCGGTCGTCAGGAACGGCGAGAAATCCAGGCCGCCGCGCTGCGACAGGCCGCGCAGGTCGTGCAGCCGGCCGGCGTTGGATACGCGGTCGAAGTCCAGGTTCTGGCGGTGACCGGTCCAGACCGTTTCTTCGGTCCGGCGCTTGATGATGCGCTGGACGTTGAAGCCCCAACTGGTCTGCCCGGGCGCGAAGCTGAGCGTCTGGAACGGGATTTCGAATTCCGCGCTCCAGCCGGTCGCCGTCCTTGCCGTCTTCACGTTCCAGATGCCGTTCCAATCCCGGTTGTCCACCTCGCCGTCGTCGCCGACGAGTTCGTCCACCCGCGCGCCGACCGAGTTGGTCTGGAATTTGAACGCGTTGCGCCGATCCGCAAACGTGTCGAACAGCAGCGAGACGCGGTCGTCCGCGTCCAGCACGGCGTCGCGGTTGAAGCGCGTCGTGACGATCGCGTCGGGGTCGGTGTCGTGGCAGGTCACGCCGACGTACAGCGTGGTGGGCGTGTACAGGACGCGGACTTGCGTGGCCTGTGAGGCGGGCGCGCCCTCGTCGGGCTCGCGCTGCCGGAAATCGTCGGCAACCGGCGCGGTCTCCCACGCCGGCTCGTCCAGTCGGCCGTCCAGGACGATCGGTTGCCGGAGGGGAACCGCCCGCAGCGACGCGCGCCCGGGCGTGACGCGCAGCCCCTCCAGCTCGATTGGCCGCTCCGTCGGCACCTCGCGCGCCTCCGCGTCCCCGGTCTGCGGAAGCGCGGGCGCCGCGCAGGCCAGGATCGACAGGCCGACCAGCAGGGCGAAAACGGCGGATCGCACGCGCCTGGTCAGTCGTCTTCCCTGAACAGCGCGTCTCGCCAGTCGAGCGCGGCGCGCAAGCCTTTGTCGTTGCGGATGCGGTTGAAGGTCTCCTGCTCCGCGGTGCGCGTCGTGTCGAACATGACCACGAGATCGAGATTCTGGGCGATGCTGTTCAGAAACCCCATGTTTTCATACGCGCGGTTGATGGCGGCCTTGTTGAACTTGACACCCACCTCGGCGATCTTGACCAGCTTGCGGGCCGTCTTCTCGCACTCGGCCATGAGGTGGTCGTGCGGCACGACGCGGTTGATCATGCCGAGCCGTTCGGCTTCGTGCGCGGAGATCATCTCGCCGGTCAGCAGCAGTTCCTTGGCCTTGGCGAAGCCCACGCTGAACGGGGTGACCAGCACGGGCGGGCCGGTTCCGAAGCGGATTTCAGGCTCGCCCAGGACCGCCTGTTCGGAGGCGATCTTGATGTCGCACAACTGTGCCAACTCGCACGCCCCCGCTAGCGCGTAGCCGTTGATGGCCGCGATGTACGGCTTGGCGGAGTGCCAGATCTTCAGAAAGATGTCGACGTTGCGCTTGAGTTCGGACCGCCAGTCGTCCGCGGCGCGGTCGTACAGTTCGGGCTCGCCGGCGACCGGCGCGATGTTGAAGCCCGCGGAGAACGCGCGGCCGGCGCCGGTCAGGATCACGACGCGCACCTCGGCGTCCGCCTCGATCGCGTCGAAGGCGGTGCCCAGTTCGGTCATCAGTTCCCGGCTGAGGGAGTTGAGCTTGCTCGGCCGGTTGAGCGTCAGATAGCCGACCGCGTCCTTCTTCTCGTAGATGAGGTTGTCGTACATGGTGCGCGCTCCCATAGAACGAAAAGATTGACGTGCAAGATGACTCTCGACCTTGTCTCTGGCTTTCTTAAGGCATTACGGAGACATGATCCTTCGCCCGTTTCGACACCCTTCGACAGGCTCAGGGACCGACCTCAACGGACTGATCCCTGAGCGTACCGAGGGGTGTCGAAACGGGATCGGGAGCAGCTTGCACGTCATTTCCAAAATTCATTGACTTCCCCACGTTCTGACCTAGCTCAAGTCCTGTCGGCGTCGGCCAACTCGCGGACCCGCTCGTCCTGGACCAGTACGCCGTCCGTGTACAACGCGGCGATCCGCTCGTCCGTGTACGCCAGCTTCGTCTGCAACACCTCTTCGTTGTGCTCGCCCAGAAAGGCGGCCCGAAAAGGAATCTCCACGCTGGCACCGGAGAAATGGAACGGCGACTTGGCGATCGGCGTGGGGCCGAGCAGCGGGTGCGGAACGTCCTGGAACAGCCCGCGCGCCCGGAGTTGGGGATGGGCCGCGGCCCGGGGAATGTCGAGCACGGGCGCCGTGGGCACGCGCGCCTCGGCCAGGATTTCGAGCGGCGTTTCGTCGTCGTCGAACGATTGCAGCCAATCTTCGATCAGGGCGCGCACCTCGTCGCGGCGTTCCAGCCGGGCGTCCATGCTCGCAAAGCGCGGGTCGTCCGCCAGCTCGGGCTTGCCCATCGCCCGGACGAGCGCCGGCCACTGATGCTGCACCACGGCAAAGACGATATGGCCCCGCTTTGACTTGTACACGCCGTAGGGACAGACGTTGAAGAAGTCGCTGCCGAAGCGATGCGGCACGACCGCGCCGTGCGTCATCAGGAACAGCGGAAAATTGATGTAGTCGAGATACACCAGCGATTCGAGTTGGGACACGTCAATGTACTGCCCCTGCCCGCTCGTCGCCCGATGGAAGAGCGCGGCGCAGATCGCCAACGCCGCGTGGATGCCCGCGTTGGGGTCGCCGAAATAGTCGCCCACGTAGGTCGGCGGCCCGTCCGGCTCGCCCGTCATCGCCATGACGCCGCTCTGCGCCTGGGCGATGATGTCGAAACTGGTGTGCTTGGCGTACGGCCCGTCCTGCCCGTACCCGGAGACGGACGCCATGATGAGCTTCGGGTTGTGTTGCCTGAGCGTATCGTAGTCGAGCTCCAGGCGCGCCATAACGCCGGGGCTGTAGTTCTCCACCACGACGTCGGCCTGCCGCACGAGGTCGTAGGCGAGGTCGCGACCGCGCGGGTCCTTGAGCTCCACGCAGACGCTCTTCTTGCCGGCGCAGGCTCCAAGATAGAGCGCGCTCTGGCCGTGTTCGAGCAAATGGATCTGCCTGCCCAGGTCGCCCTGCGGCGCGCGTTCCAGCTTGATGACCTCGGCGCCCAGGTCGGCCAGCAGCCGCGTTGCCGACGGCCCGGCCAGATACTGCGTGAAATCGACGACCGTCACGCCGGCCAGCAATTTCGGTGGGGATGTAGTTGCGTCGGACATGCCGCCTCCTAGAACGCCGCCGCTCGAAACGGAAAATTGGATCGTGGCCCCCAATCCCTCTCACAACTCGTTCGGCTTGACAATCGCCGACTGTCCGCGGGAGAGCCCTACTATCGCAGACAATTGGTGGTTGTAGGGGCGACGCATGCGTCGCCCCTACGGGTCGTGCGGTCGGGGTAAGGAAATGAGCTTGCGACGCCCTGAGCTTGTCGAAGGGTCGAACCATGTTGAAGGAGCAATGGGTGAGGGACGAAGGCCGAGGTGACCTCGGGGTTCGTTTCGACAGGCTCAACGAACTGAGGGACGGGAGGGTTCCCGAGATTGCGACCCCTCGAGCCTACCGAAAGGGCGAAGGGTTTTGGGCCAGGGGAGCGGTGCACATAAGCCAAGGAAAGCTCTCGAATCATTTTGTATGGAATTGCCAAATGAAAAACGCCACGGGCGCCGGCGAAGAAACATTGAGATCGATCATAATCGGCTCGTAGTCTCGCTTGACTGTACACCTGTTTGGCCTACCATAAGTCGGGCCGCACGCGAATCATGCTGCACCTCAGAAAGGACTCGTCATGCTGATCCGCACCCGAGCCGGCTGGGAAATTCCCGAACACCAAGCGACCTCCGAAGACGTTTTTCTGAATCGCCGCAGATTTCTGCACGCGCTCGGCGTGGCCGGGGTGACGACGACCTTGGGCGGCCTGGGCGCGCTGGCCGGCTGCACACGTTCGGACGCTGACGAGCCTCAGCCGATTCCCGGCATTCCCGACCCCAGCGCGACCGCGGACCTGTATCCAGCCCAGCGCAACGCCCGCTACCGCCTCGACCGGCCGCTGACCGACGAGCGCGAGGCCGCCACGTACAACAACTTCTACGAGTTCAGTTCCCGCAAAACCCTGGTCGCGCCGCTCGCGGAACAGTTTCGGACGCGGCCCTGGCAGGTCGAAGTGGCTGGGCTGGTTCATAAACCGCAGACGTTCGACATCGACGACCTCGTGCGCCGCATGCCGCTGGAAGAACGCCTGTACCGTCACCGCTGCGTGGAAGCGTGGTCCATGGCCGTGCCCTGGACGGGCTTTCCGATCAAGGCGCTCGTCGATCTGGTCCAGCCGCTCGCATCCGCCACGCACATCCGCATGGTGACCTTCAACGACCCGGAACAGGCGCCCGGCATGCGTAACTCGGTCTATCCGTGGCCGTATTTCGAGGGGCTGACGATGGCCGAGGCGACCAACGAACTGGCGCTGTTCGTGACCGGCATCTACGGCCACGAACTGACCAAGCAGCACGGCGCGCCGATTCGACTGGTGGTGCCGTGGAAGTACGGCTTCAAAAGCATCAAGTCCATCGTGCG
Source organism: uncultured Binatia bacterium (SeqCode) (assembly GCA_965200125.1). Lineage (GTDB taxonomy): Bacteria > Desulfobacterota > Binatia > Bin18 > Bin18 > Bin18. The sequence goes on from OZ241332.1 coordinate 4,013,881, forward strand.
CATCGAGTTCGTGGACCAGCGGCCCGCCACGTTCTGGAATACGATCATTCCGCACGAATACGACTTCGTGGCGAACGTGAATCCCGCGGTGCCGCATCCGCGCTGGTCGCAGGCGAGCGAGCGCATCCTGGGCACGCGGGAAGTCCGTGCGACCCTGCCGTACAACGGGTACGGCGAGTTCGTCGCCGGGCTGTACGCCGCGTGACGTCCGAAGCCGGAACCGCGTTTCCCGTGGAAGGTCGCCCCGCCGCTTCCGCGCGGCTCCATCCACACCGCCGGATTCTGGCCGGGGCGCTACTGGCCGCCTCGACGTTCGCCTCCGCCTGCTCGGTGCCGCCCGACCGCACGCCAGCGCTGAATCCCGACCCGGCCTTGCTGTACGCGCCCCACGGCCGGCCCGGCGCCTGGTTCAACCCGTGGCGGGCGTGGAACAAGCGCCCGACCGACCTGCTGCGCTGGATGGTGTCGCGCAGTTCGTATGCGGGCGAGTGGCGCGACCCACCGCAGGTCGGCTTCGTTGCAAACGACGGCACCTCGTTGGCCACGCCCGAACGCCGCGCGGCCATCACCTGGATCGGCCATTCCACGTTCGCGGTGCATGACAAGGCCGACGTTTTTCTGACCGATCCGCACTTCGGCCCGCGCGCGTTGATTCCCAAGCGGCACCACCCGCCCGGCGTGCCGATTGCGTCCATCCCCGCCGACGCTTTCGCCGTCGTGTCGCACAACCATTACGACCATCTGGACGCCTATACGGTGGAGACCTTGCCGCGGACGGTGACGTGGTACGTTCCTTCGGGATTGGGCGCGTGGTTCGCGGAGAAAGGTCGCCAAGCCGTCGAACTCGATTGGTGGCAAACCGCTGAACACGGCCGTTGGCAGGTGACCTGCGTTCCGGCTCAACACTGGTCGCGGCGCATCGGCCAAGCCGAGAACGCGACGCTGTGGTGCGGCTGGATCGTCCGCAACGCGGAACGGACGTACTACTTCGCCGGCGACACCGGCTATTTCCACGGCTTCACGGAAATCGCCGAGAAGTTCGGCCCGATCGACGTCGCCATGCTGCCCATCGGCGCCTACCTGCCGCGCTGGATCATGCGCTACTCGCACCTGAACCCTGCGGAAGCCTATCGCGCGTTCCTGGACCTGAAGGCGACCTGGATGCTGCCCTGCCACTGGGGCACCTTCCGCTTGACCGACGAGCCCATCGACGAGGCGCCGCACACCCTCCGCCATGCGGTCGAACGCGCCAACGGAAACTGGGACCCGATCGAAGTGTTGGCCGTCGGGGAGCGGTGGGAAGTGCCTGAGTAAAGATGATCCGCCAGTTACCGGAGACCTGAACCGTCCAGTAGCCGGCACGGTTGCCCTTCAACTGATGGATCCGAAAGCCGGCGGGTTCATGTCCATTGGTGTGGTGGCTATGTCGAGGGGGGCCAGGATGCGGTCGATTTTCCTGGCGAGATGTGGCGATATTTCTTGCCGGTCTCTGTCCTCGTAGAAGCACTTTAGTCCTTTGTGTTGGAAGCCGACGCGATCAAGGCACCGCAAGCTCAGGGTCCAGCCGTTCAGATCGGTCCCTGAACTTGGCGAAGGGTGTAGCATTGTTGCATTGAGGCGGGCGTTACTGCGCAAACGTCTCGATCGTCGCCTGCACCGCCTGGGCATACGTCTGGTCGCCGACCGGCACCGGGTTCACGATCGGCAGGTCGATGCCGGCCTCCCGGACGGCGGCCAATTGCTCGCGGCAACGTTCGGGCGGGCCGATGACCGACAGTTCTTCCGCCATGCGGGCGGAGGCGCCTTGGCCCTTTCCGTCGGCCAGTTTGGCCGCTTCCGCCTCGAAGCCGCTGTCGCGGAACAGCTTGTTGTAGTACGGCAGCCCGCCGTAGAAGCCGAGGTTGTTCTGCGCCGCTTGCGTTGCCAAGCCGATGTCGTCGTGGATGCACGACAGCACGCCGGTCGTAACGTCAACGTCGGCGCGCGCCCGGCCGGCTTTGGCAGCGCCTTTGTCCAGTGCGGCGAGCGCCGCGGGAATGCGGCTCTTGGCACACAGGTACAGCATCACGCCGTCGGCCAGTTCGCCACTCAGGGCGACCGTGCCCAACGCCAACGCGCCGATGTAGATGGGGATGGGGTGGGTGGCGGCGCGCGGCTGCATGTCCATGCCGGGCAGTTCCTTACCCGCGGCCATGTCGCGTACCGCGCCGATGTACTCGCGTAGGAAGGTGCGCGGCTTGTCCATCTTCTCCTGATACAGCCCCTCGACGATGGGCCGGTGGCTGACGCCGAGCCCCAGAATGAGCCGGCCGTCCGAGGCGTCGTCAATCGCAATGGCCGACTGCGCGCACAGCGCCGGGTGCCGCAAATAGATGTTGGCGATCCACGTGCCGACCTTGATCCGGGACGTGGCCTGGGCCATGAGTTGGCAGTTCATCAGCGCGTCGTTCATGAACTCCGGGGAAAAGATCGCCTCGAAGCCCGCGGACTCGGCTTTCCTTGCCAAGTCCTGCAACTCCGAAAACGTCAACCCCGAAAAATTGGCGGCCACCACTCCGATACGAGCCATGCGAAACCCTCCTTCATCTTGGTGTTGGTTATGCCGAATCGTCCGTCCCTTACATATTAAGCACGGTGAGAGCGAGCCCCTCGACGGCACGGTCCAGGTCCCTCGGACCGTCTCCGAAGAACAGATACACACTGGAAGCTGTCAGCACGTACAGCCAGACAAGCCATTTCATGACACTGCGCAGGTCAATCCGAATGGTCATGCTGCGTCCCTTTCCTCCCGTCAGGATACTTCGATACTTCGGCATTTCCTCCAAGCCTTTGAGGCGCCGGAGCCAGCGGCCTCCTTCCGCTCTCCCCTTGCCGGTGTGGCTTAGCATCCTTTTCTGCCCCCTCTCCCTAACCCTCCCCTTCAAGGGGGGAGGGGATACAGGCGGGCGGGACGCTCGCGTTCCCAGGCGTCGCCACCGAGACTGACGTCCTACCGGAAATTGATTTTCCCCGGTAACTCGGGTAGCAGAAGCCATGCTGGCAACGATAGTGTCTGGGGCACTGGTGGGGATCGACGGGCTGCTGGTCGAGGTCGAAGTCGACGCCGCTCTCGGTTTGCCTCAGTTCACGACAGTCGGACTGCCCGAAGGGCCGGTCCGCGAGAGCAAGGATCGCGTCCGCTCGGCCATCAAGAATTCCGGCTTCGAGTTTCCCGCCCGACGCATCACCGTCAATCTGGCCCCGGCCGACCTGAAGAAGGACGGCGCCGCGTACGACCTGCCGATTGCGCTGGGCATTCTGGCCGCGGAGGGCTGGCTGTCCAAAGATCGGCTGGCCTCCTTCGCCATCCTCGGCGAACTCTCCCTTGACGGGCGCGTGAAGCCGGTGCACGGCGGCTTGCCGCTGGCCGTCATGGCGAAGCAGCGCGGGTTGGCGGGGTTGGTCGTCCCGGCCGAGAACGCCGCCGAAGCCGCGGTTGTCGATGGGCTGGAAGTCTTCGGCGTGTCCACGCTGGGCGAGGCCGTCCGGCTGCTGAACGGCGAGCAGGCGGTCGAACCGACGACCGTGGACCTGAACGGCCTGTTCGCGCGGTTTTCCGACTATGACGTGGACTTCAGCGACGTAAAGGGCCAGGACCACGTCAAGCGCGCCCTGGAAGTGGCCGCCTCGGGCGGGCACAACGTGTTGCTGGTCGGCCCGCCCGGTTCGGGCAAGACCATGCTGGCCCGGCGTCTGCCGACGGTGCTGCCGGGCATGACGCTGGGCGAAGCGATCGAAACAACCAAGGTGCACAGCGTGGCGGGTGTGCTCAACGGCAGCGCGCTGATCGCCACACGCCCGTTCCGCACTCCGCACCACACGGTCTCGGACGCTGGGATGATCGGCGGCGGCAGCGTCCCCAAACCGGGCGAGGTGTCACTTGCCCACCACGGCGTGCTGTTTCTGGACGAGCTGCCCGAGTTCCGTAAGAACGTGCTCGAAGTGCTGCGCCAGCCGTTGGAAGACGCACAGGTCACGATCTCGCGCGTGATTGGCTCGGTTACATATCCAGCCGACATCATGCTGGTCGCGGCGATGAATCCGTGTCCGTGCGGGTTTCTGAGCGACCCGCAGCACAACTGCACGTGTTCGCCGATCCAGATCCGGCGCTACCGCTCGCGGATTTCCGGCCCGCTGCTGGACCGCATCGACATTCAGGTGGACGTGCCCGCGGTCAAATACAAGGACCTGAGCGATACTCTGCCGGGCGAGGACTCGGCCGCGGTGCGCGGGCGGGTCAACGCTGCGCACAAGATCCAGTTGCAACGCTACGCGGACCGCAAGTTCTTCTGCAATGCGCAGATGTCGAGCCGCGACCTGCGCGCCTATTGCCAGCCGGACGAAGGCGGTGAGCAGTTGTTGGAAAACGCCATGCAGCGCCTCGGGCTCAGCGGACGCGCTTACACCCGCATCCTCAAGGTCGCGCGCACCATCGCCGACCTGGCTGGCGAGGAGCGCATCGCCGCGGCCCACATCGCCCAAGCCATCCAATATCGCACGCTGGACCGGCAGGAATAATGGGGCATGGCCCGGTAGTGTCTCGGTTTGAATTTGGTGGCTTGTTGGTAGGGGAAGTCGGACCCTCTCCCCCGGATTAAGTCCGGCGCAAGCTCGAGGACCTTCCCATCCCTCAGTTCGTTGAGCCTGTCGAACCATGTCGAAGGATCGAAACGAACCCCAAGATCGCCCCTGTCCTCGCGCCCATTCTTAGCCCTTTGACCCTTCGACAAGCTCAGGGTCCGCAGGCTCATTAACCGAGCTTAGGGGCCAGCCCTTGAGTTTAGTCTCTTAACTTGCGGTGTCTTGTGCCTGTCGAAAGGTCGAAGGGTGTCGTAACGGGCGCGGGATCGTCTTGTATGTAATTCCAAACAAAAACGGGGGCTCGAAATGAGCCCCCGTCGGTTGGGAGAAGCGGACCGGTCAGGCGGCCTGGGCCATGTGGTCGTCGTTCGCCTTGACCTGCACCGTGACCCGCTTGGGTGCCGCGGCCTCGGGGATCGGTACCGTCACTTCCAGTGTGCCGTTCTTGGCCGTGGCGGCGATCTTGTCCGCGTCAACGCCCTTGGGCAGGACGAAGGAACGGGAGAACGCGCCGTAGGACACCTCCCGGTGGAAATAGCCGTTGGCGTTCTTGCTCTCGCGTTCCGCCTTGCGCTCACCCTTGAGTGTCAGCCGGTTGCCGTCCAGGTCGATGGCGACATCCTTGGGGTCCACGCCCGGCAGATCGGCCTTGATGTGCAGGAGGCCGTCCTCCAGGTAGCTTTCGATACGGGGGTACGGCGCGGAGTCCGCCCGCAGCCCCGGCCAGTCGCGGGACGAGAAGAAGTCGTTGAACAGGGACGCCACGTCGCTCCACGGCCGGCCCATCTCGAAGGGGTCTCGCCACACACTCAGTTCGCGTTGCCTCGGTTCATGTCGCATGGTGTCTACCTCCTCTGTGTAAGGTACGTGTCCGACACGTGCGTTGTATCCGATACATCGCAAACCTAAGAACGATCGGCCCGGCGTCAAGGGGTCGCGTCAGGGAAACGTCTATCAATTTGCAATGGCGTTTACGGCTTCTTCCCTGTCTCCTCTCCCTGGTCCCTGAGCTTGTCGAAGGGCGTGGGAGAGGGGGCAGGTTTAAAGAACCAGCAACGACAACCTAATGTTCACCGCAGGTCTGCATGTTTCTGCTAGATTCCGGTTTTCACAGGAATGATGGAAAGGAAATGTTTGGGAACTATCTACAAGACGATCTTCCACCCGTTTCGATACCCTTCATATGGTTCGACCCTTCGACAGACTCTGCAACCGGACTCGGGGACCGATATCAACGGGCTAGACTCTGAGCTTGCGGTGCCTTGAGTTTGTCGAAAGGTCGAAGAGTCAAAGGACCGGAGGTGAGATGCGAAGGCCGAGGTGACATCGGGGTTCGTTTCGATCCTTCGACAGGCTCAGGACACCGCAGGCTCAACGAACTGAGGGGTGGGAAGGTTCCTGAGCTTATTGGAGGGTGTCGAAATGGCGCGGGACCATTTTGTCGATCATTCCTTTTGCAAACCGAACGTTCCGCCCTTTACGGAATGCCTAACATTTTGTGCGTTTGCAGGCTCAACCGCCAGCGCGGGTGCGTCAGACAGTATTCCAGCGCAAGCCGGGTGTTGCGTTCGCGCTGCGGGCCGTCCATCGGTTGCAGAAAGAACTGCCGGAAGTCGAGCCCGGCGAACCGCTCGGGTTCGGCTCCCGGCTGCGGATAGACCAGTTTGAGTTCGCTGCCGCGGGTGAGGACGAGGTCCGCGCCGGCCTTCGGGCTCACGCAAATCCAGTCGATGCCGTGCGGGGGGATACGCGTGCCGTTGGTCTCCACCGCAACGGCGAACCCCTCGGCGTGCAGTGCGTCCAGCAGCGCGGCGTCGAGTTGCAGGAGCGGCTCGCCACCGGTGCACACCACGAACGGGTCGCCGCCCGCGGAACACGCCGGCCAGCACGCGGTCACGGCACGGGCCAAGTCAGGTGCGTCGGCAAACCGCCCGCCGCCCGGACCGTGGGTGCCCACGAAGTCGGTATCGCAGAACCGGCATACCGCGGCCGTTCGGTCCGACTCCAGACCCGACCATAAGTTGCAGCCCGCGAAACGGCAGAAGACCGCCGGCCGGCCGACCTGCGCACCCTCGCCTTGCAGGGTGAAGAAGATTTCCTTGACCGCGTAACGCATGGTGAAACGCGGATGGGGGCGGGAGCGGGAACCCGCGAGGAGGGAATGGCGAGCCGGCGTCGGACCGCCGGCATGCGGCGGCCCTTGCCGGTCTGTCGCGCTATTTCTTGCGGGCGCGCGGGGCGGGGAGAATCGACTCTTTGAACACCTTGGCCGGCGTGAAGGAGACTTTCTTGCGTGCCGGAATGCGGATCGATTCGCCGGTCTGCGGGTTGCGGCCCTTGCGGGCCTTCAACTGGCGGAGCCGGAACGTGCCCAGGTTCGGCACCTTCAACTCCTTCTCCTTCTTGACCGTCTTGGTCACGAACTCGACGAACGCGTCGAGTTGCTCCCCGGCTTGGCGGTTGGACATCTCGCCCCCCCAGATGTCCGCCAGCTTCTTCACCATTTCCGTCTTCGTCATGCTGCTCTCCTCCTCCCTCGTTGGAGTTCTTGCAGGCGGCCCCTGTTACAACGCCGGCCGTTCGTGCTCCGTACCGCCGGCTCCATTCCTTCCCTAGCACATCCGGCCCGCCCGGTCATGCACGACCGCGGCGCGGGCGGGTTTTCTTCTAATGACAGGGAACTCCCTAATGATACATCTCGACCAGTTCGATCATGCCCAGATCCTTGAGCGCCGAAAACAGCCGCCCCTTCACCTCGCGCACGGTGCCGAGCTGCACCACCTCCTGCGTCAGGGCCTGCGCCTGGGTGTACGACAGCGAGCGGAGGACCCGCTTGATGACCGGGACGAAGAACGGCTCCATGCTGAGTTCGTCCAGCCCGAGACCCAGCAGCAGCAGCGTACACAGCGGGTCGGACGCCATCTCGCCGCACATGCCGACCGGTTTGCCCGCGCGCTTGGCCGCGGCGACGGTCGTCTCGATCGCGGTCAGCACCGCGGGATGCAAGGGCTCGTACAGACCGGCCACCTTGCGGTTGTTGCGGTCCACCGCCAGCAGATATTGCACGAGGTCGTTGGTGCCGATGCTGAAGAAATCGACCTCCTGGGCGAAGCGGTCGGCGAGCCACACCGCCGCCGGCACCTCGATCATCATGCCGACCGGTATCGAGGCGTCGAACGCGTGACCCTCGCGGCGCAATTCCGCTTTGGCCTGGGCGAGCAGATCCTTGACCTGCATCAGTTCTTCGACGCTTGAGATCATCGGGAACAGGATGCGGACCGGCCCGTGTACGCCGGCGCGCAGAATCGCCCGCAACTGCACCTTGAACAGGTCGGCCATCTCCAGGGAAATGCGGATCGAGCGCCAGCCCAGGAACGGATTGTCCTCCTGTGGCAGCTTCATGTACGCGGGGTATTTGTCCGGTCCGAGGTCCAGCGTGCGGATCGTCACCGGTTTGCCGCGCATGCCTGCCAACACGCGCCGGTACAGCGCCAGTTGCGCGTCCTCGTCCGGAAAGTCGCTGTAGGTGAGAAACGGCACCTCGGTCCGGTACAGCCCCACGCCTTCCGCGCCGTGGCGGTGGGCGAAGTCCGTATCGCTCAACAGGCCGATGTTGGCGCTCAGCGTGGTGCGCACGCCGTCCTGCGTCACGGCCGGCAGGTCGTGGATCTCCTCCAGCGTGCGGTTGAACGCCTGGTATTCGCGCGCAAAGCGGCGGTATTCGCGCACCACCTCGGCGCCCGGGTTGACGTAGGCCACGCCGGCGTTGCCGTCCACGATGACGGCGTCGCCCTGCTGGATGACGTGGGTGTGTTCCACGCCCACGACGGTCGGAATCTCGAACGACTTGGCCAGAATGGAGGTGTGCGAGGTGGCGCCGCCGTGCGCCAGGATCACGCCCTTGAGGTGTTTGTGATCCACGCGGCACAGGTCGGACAGCGACAGGTCGTCGGCGACCAGAATCAGGTGCTCGCCTCGGGGCTTGGCCTTCTCCTCCAGGCCGAGCAGGTGGCGCAGGACGCGCTGGCCGACGTCCAGCACGTCGGCCACGCGGTCGCGCAGGTGTTCGCCGCCCGCCCGTTCCAGGCTGGCGACGTAGTCTTCGGTGACCTGCTTGAGCGCACTGTCCGCGGCGCGGCCCTGACGAATGCGCGCCTCGATCTTTTCGAGAAACGCGGGGTCCTCCAGCATCATGCGGTGCACGTCGAAAATCGCCCGATCGATTTCCGGCAGCCGGGCGTGGACCTGTTCCTTCAGCGCGTCGATTTCGCCGACGGAGCGTTCGATCGCGGCGCGCAAATGCGCGAGTTCCGCCGCGGGGTCGTCGGTGTGCCGCTCCTCCACGGCGTCGAAGCGCACGACCGGATGGACGAGATGGGCGCGGCCCGAGCCGATGCCGGGCGCCCCGCTGACGCCCGTCAGCCGCAGCCGACTCGCCCGGCCCGGGGCTCGGCTTTGCCGTTCTCGCCGGCGTTCGTACGCGCTGCGGTGTTGCAGCGCGGCCAGCATCCGGGCGCGATAGTCCTGGCGTTCGCGCTCCTTGGTCTTGAGCGTTTCCTGAACACGGGCCTGCACGATGACGTCGGCGACCTGCGCCGTGATCGTCTTCAGCAGCCGCACCTCGGTCCGCGAAAACCGCCGCCGGCTGCGGCTCTGCACGATCATCACCCCGAGTAAGCCGCGGGGGTCCGTCACCGGCAGCCCGAGAAAGGAATGGAATCGCTCCTCGCCGGTCTCGGGAAAGTATTTGTTGCGTTCGTGGGTCATGGCGTCTGGCACCACGACCGGCTCGCCGGTCTCGATCACCAGCCCGGCGAGACCTTCGTGCTTGTCCATGCTGACCTTGCCGACGGCCGCGCGGTCGAGTCCGGTCGTGGCCCACAACGTGAGCCGTTCCTCCCTGGCGTCGAGCAGGTAGAGGGAGCACACGTCGGCGCCCATCCGCTGGGCGATGATGCGGGTACTTTCCTGCAGGGTGTTCCGCAGGTCCTGCGAGCGCGCGAACAGCGCGTCGAGATCCTGAAACAGTTGCGCGTCGGACGGCTGTTCGGAGGACGCTTCCGCCCGGACCGGCGTCGGCGTCTGCCGCTTTGCCGCAGCGATTTTCGGGGAGGGCTTCATGAAATTGGCCCCGTATCCTATGCGAGGTGCCTCGGAACTACAAGCCAGACGCGCAGAAATGCTCTTTCCTGAACGAACGCCTCCCCAGGAAAGGCTCTCCGCCTTCCCCCTCACCCTCACCTACCGGGGGAGAGGGGATGAAGCCGAACCGGAGTGGCCCGCCTCAGTCGAACAGATCGACTTGGTGATTGAGCGGCGCGTGGCCGTGGCCGATCGGAAACCCCGCGGCAATCGCACGGGTGACGAAGCTCTTGGCCGTTGCGACCGCGGCTTCGACCGACACGCCTTTGGCCAGTTCCGCGGTGATCGCGGCCGAGAAGGTGCAGCCCGCGCCGTGCGTGCAGGCGGTGTCCAGCTTGGGGCTGGAAAAGGCGCGCACGCGCTTTCCGTCGAACAGCAGGTCGCAGGCGTCGTCCTGGAGATGTCCGCCCTTCACCACCACGAAGGCCGGGCCGAGGGCCTTGATGCGCCGTGCCGCGACTTCCATGCCGGATCGGTCGGCGATCTCTCCGAGGCCGGCCAGGAGACCGGCCTCGGAGAGATTCGGGGTGACGACCAGCGCGCGCGGCAGCAGGGTTTCCGCCAACACCTGCCGTGCTTCTTCGTGCAACAGGGCGTGGCCGCCTTTGGCGACCATGACCGGATCGACGACCAGCGTCCGCACCGCGTATTCGTCGATCTTGCGGCCGACGATCTCGACGAGTGCAGCCGACGCCAGCATACCGGTCTTGACGGCCCGGATGCGCAGGTCGCCGAACACGCTGTCGCATTGCTGCCCGACGAAGTCGGCAGGCAACTCCACCGCGGCCTGTACGCCGCGCGTATTCTGGGCGGTGACCGCGGCGACCACACTCAGGCCGTACACCCCGCACGCCTGAAACGTTTTGAGATCGGCCTGAATGCCGGCGCCGCCGCTGCTATCGGAGCCGGCGATGGTCAGCGCCTGGGGGAGCGGGGCAGGCGGGTCGGGCGGAGACATGGTTGTAGCCTCGGAGAGGCGACGCCTTCGTGTGGGCGGACGCGGCGTGAACGGCGCTACGGCGGGCTAGATGCCGGGGTCGGGAAGCGCGCGCAACCGGCCGGTGTGCAACCCGTGGCCGGGCTGGTAGTGCCCGGCCTGCAACGTTTCGATCAGTTCACGCGTCGTGGACGGCGCCTGCTCGAAGATCGTCACCGCGCACCCGATTGACGACGCGGAATGGCTGTCGCTGCCGCCGACCCGCTTGCAGCCGACGTGCGCGGCCACGGCCTGCGCGTAGCGGTTCTCCTCTTCCGAACACGCACCGTTCACGACCTCGATGGCGTCCACGTACTCCAGCAGTTCTAGCGCCTTGCTGCCCGAGGCTGGGTCTTGCGCGTCAATCGGCTCGGTCCGGTGGATAGCCCGAAAGCGCGGGTCCAGCTTGTACCGGAACGGATGGTTGGCGATCAGAAATCCGCCGACTTCGTCGATCACGCGGCGCAACTCCTTGACCTTGTAGATGCCGCCCACGTAGCGGTCGAGGCCGAAGGCGCCCACGTGCCCCCATTCGGTGGTGACCTCGATCCCCTGAAACAGGGTCACGCCCCGCTCGCGCGCGTAGCCGTCCACTTGCGGATCGGTCCAGGCGTTGTCGTGTTCGGTAACGCAGATGCCTTCCAGCCCGATCTTGTGGGCTTGGTCGATCATGACGAACGGGTCGAGATTGCTGTCGGAGCTGCCGCGCACGGTGTGGACATGGAAATCGATACGCATGGCGGGGGACCGTAGCGCATCGTCCGTGGCATTTCGAGGGTGGCCGCCCAGAGGGAACGGTTCAATCGGAACATGCACTCGTAGTGAGCCTTGACTTCCTCGTATAAAGCCCCCGCTATCGGCGGATCGTTCCCCCGACGAGCGTTGCCCCTACGCACCGCGGCGCGGCCTGTGGTACAGTCCCGCCACCTCGCACGGCAGAGGGAGGGGAGACCATGCACAAACCGCTCGACGGGATTCGCATCATCGACTGGACGATCTGGCAGCAGGGGCCGGTCTCGACCATGATGCTGGCCGACCTGGGCGCCGACGTCATCAAGATCGAAGAGCGGGTCGGCGGCGACCCGGGCCGCGGCATCATGAGCGTGGCCGGCGCCTTGATCGGCGCCAAGGACGGCGGGCCGAACTTCTACTTCGAGGCCAACAACCGCCACAAGAAAAGCCTGACGCTCGATCTGAAGAAACCCGAAGCCAAAGAGATCGTCTATAAACTCGTCGAAAAATCCGACGTGTTCGTCCAGAATTTCCGTAAGGGCGTGGCCGACAAGCTGGGCATCGGCTACCGCACTCTGTCCGAGCGCAACCCGCAGATCATCTACGCCAGCGCCACGGGCTACGGCCCGGTCGGGCCGGACTCGGGCGAGCCCTCGTTCGACTACATGGGCTTGGCGCGGTCGGGCATCATGACCGCGGTAGGCGAGCCGGACATGGACCCCTTGGCGATTGCCGGCGGCATCGCCGACCAGATGGGCGCCATCATGCTGGCCTACGGCGTCATGGCGGCGCTGCTCGCGCGCGGGCAACACGGCGTCGGCCAGGAGGTGGACATCTCGCATCTCGGCAGCATGACCGCGCTGCAAGGGCTCAACGTGGCCTGCCGCGCCATGCTGGGCCAGGAGTTCAAACGCATGCCGCGCGCCGCGGCCCCGAGCCCGCTCTGGAACCATTACCGGTGTGGCGACGGGAAATGGATCTGCCTCGCCATGCCGCAGCAGGATCGCTATTGGGACGACTTCTGCAAGGTGCTGGGCGTCGAGCACGTGGCCGCGGACCCGCGCTTCGCCACGATGAGCACCCGCGCCGAGCACGCCCGCGCACTGATTCCCATCCTCGACGAAGCCTTTGCGACCAGGCCGCGCGCGGAGTGGATGGAAGCCCTCAAGGCCGGCGGCGACTTCATCTACACCGTCGTCAACGGCATCGCGGATCTGCCCGAGGACGAGCAGATGCTGGCCAACGACTACCTGGTCGAGTACGACCACCCGCGCATCGGCCCGACCCAGGTCGTGGGCATCCCCGTCCGTCTGAGCAAGACCCCCGGCGACCCCAAGGGCGCCGCCCCCGAGTTCGGCGAGCACACCGAGATGATCCTGACCGAGCGGCTCGGCTACACGTGGGACGACGTCGCCAAGCTCAGGGAACAGGAAGTGATCTAGCCTCGATATTGCCGCCCTCGCGTGACACCGGACGTCCTCCGACAGCATCCCTAAATTCCCGAGGAAGAAGCATGACCGAGCACGAGGCCGCCAGTCTTGCCGTGCAACATGGTCTCGTCGTGGAGGAAGCGGCCCTGACCGCCGCCTATTGGCAAACCGGCATCAGTGCGACCACAAGCGCCCTCACGCTTGCCGTGTCGTCCGGCCTAGTCCTGTACGGCTTCCGTCTCATGCACCGGGGAACCGAGCAACGCCGGGCCGAAATGGACGCGGCCGCTACCGCCGCCGAACAGCGTCACGCCGAGAGCATGGCTGCCTTGACCGAACTGATCCGCCGCACGGGCAGCACCCGGCCCGACGGAAAAAACCCGGAGCAGACGTGAATTCCCGTTCGTAGCAGGACCGGGGGAACACACGCGCAAGTGTTTCCATCGCCACAACGAACGTCGTGTTAGCCCAAGTTGACGGGAATGGTCTTCGACGTGTCGAAGCCGTCTTTCGGTTGAACGGAAAGCCATAGGTCCATGCCACACACTTTCGAGATCGTCCCCCGCGCCCCGTATTCCTTCCACCTCACCGCGGCGCGTTTCATGCGTTTTGCCAGCGAGAACGTCGATCTGGTCGAGGGCAAGCAGTATCGCCGTCTGCTTGCCGCGGGGCGCCAACTTGCCCTGGTGACGGTGACGGATGTCGGCAGCGTGGCGAAGCCGCGGCTGGCCGTTGAACTGCACAGCCCGTCCAAAGCCACGCTCAAGATGGAAGCCTTCGAGGCACAACTGCGTCACATGCTGTGTACCGATCTCGATCTCAACCCGTTCTACCGCTTGGCGCGCAAGGACGACATGCTGGCCCCGCTGGTGCGCCGCTTCCGCGGGCTGCGCATCACGTCCAGCCCGACGTTGTTCGAAGCGCTGGTCATGGCGGTGCTGTCACAACAGGTGAACCTGACGTTCGCGTACTCCATCAAGAAGGAACTGGTCGAAACCTTCGGACGCAAGTGGCGGCACGGCGGGCAGACCTATTACGCCTTTCCCGAACCGCGCCGCTTCGCCGACCGGAGCGAGGAGGACATGCGCGCCTTCCGGTTGAGCAACGCCAAGGCGGGCACGCTCGTCCGTCTCGGCGAAACGTTCGCCGCAAAACCGAGGTTCCCGGATACCGCGGCGGAATGGGCCGGCGTACCGGACGAAGAAGTCGTCGAACAGCTGATCGCCATCAAGGGCATCGGCCGCTGGTCCGCGGAGACGGCGCTGATGCGCGGCTTGGCACGCGCCAACACGTTTCCGGCCGGCGACTTGGGCGTGGTCAAATACTTCGCCAAGGGCATGTTGGGTAAAGCGGACAAGGCGCCCGAAGCAGAGATGCGCACGTTCGCGGAACGCTGGCGTCCCTATCGTGGACTGGCACTCGTGTACTGCTACGCCGAGTTGGCATCGCGCAATCCCACCAAGTGGAGTTCACCCGCGGAGCAATAGAGAACGGGGATGGTACGGTGGCGGGTTGTCTCCGGCCTTGGACCCCCCACCCTAACCCTCCCCCTTCGACAAGCTCGGGGGTCGGGAGAAGGGAATGGAATGTAGGTCGGATTAGCGAAGCGTAATCCGACACGGAGCGGGGAGGCCGTGGGGTGAACAGCGGAACGAGGATGTCGGATTACGCCTCCGGCTGATCCGACCTACGGGACGGCCTCCCTCAAGAAGGGAGAAACGGATGCGGAGCGGAACGTTGAGATTCGCTGCGCGTGGAAAGGTGTCGCTATTTAGAACATGCCGGAGATTTTGCCCTGCGCGTCCAGGCGCATACCGACCGCTGCCGGCTCGGCGCCCAGACCCGGCATGGTCAGCAGGTCGCCGGTCAGCGGCACGCAGAACCCCGCGCCCGCAGATAAACGGATCTCCCGCACGTTCAGCACGAAGTCGCGCGGCCGGCCGTAGCGTTTGGGGTCGTCGGACAGCGACATCTGCGTCTTCGCCATGCAGATGGGCAATGCGCCGTAGCCCAAGTCATTGATGCGTTTCAGGTCGGTGCGGGCGCGTGGCGCCAAGCTGACGTCCGCGGCGCCGTACACCTGTCGGGCAACGGTGCGAATCTTGTCGTCGATCGGCATGTCCGAGGGGTAGAGCATCCGCGGCGTCGGGGCGGGTTGCGCACAGGCGTTGATGACCGCTTCGGCCAGCGATAGCCCCCCTTCGCCCCCGTGGCCGAAGACGTCGATGACGACCGCCTCGACGCCCAAGGCGCGGCTCTCTTCCACGACCATCTGCAACTCGTCTTCCGTGTCGGTCGCGAACCGGTTGACCGCGACGATCGGACGCAGGCCGAAGGCGCCGATGCTCTCGACGTGCTGGGCGAGATTCTCCATCCCCTGCTTGATGGTCGTCGGGTCGGGTCGCGTCACCTCGGCGACCGGGGTGCCGCCGTGCATCTTGAGTGCCTTGACGGTCGCCACCAACACGACAGCGGCCGGCCACACCCCGGCCGTGCGGCATTTGACGTTGAGGAATTTCTCCCCGCCCAGGTCGAAGCCGAAGCCGGCTTCGGTGATCACGTAGTCGGCATGGCCGAGCGCCAGCCGCGTCGCCAGAATGCTGTTGCAGCCGTGGGCGATGTTGGCGAACGGGCCGCCGTGCACCAGCGCCGGGACGCCCTCGACCGTCTGGGCCAGGTTGGGTTTGAGCGCGTCGCGCAAAATCACCGCCATTGCCTCCGGCGCCCGCACCTCCGCCGCGGTCACGGGCGTCCCGCCGCGGGTGAAGCCGACCACGATGCGCGACAGGCGCTCAATCAGGTCCCGCGGGCCGCTCGTCAGCGCCAGAATCGCCATGACCTCCGACGCCGCGGTGATGTCGAAGCCGTCTTCGCGCGGTACGCCCATCGTCCGCCCGCCCAGGCCGATCACGGTCTGCCGCAGGGCGCGGTCGTTCATGTCGAGCGCCCGGCGCCAGCGGATCTGACGCACGTCCGCGTCGAGCGTGCCGTGGAACAGCGCGGCGTCCAGCATGGCCGCCAACAGGTTGTGCGCCGCGGTCACGGCGTGGATGTCGCCCGTGAAATGCAGGTTGATGTCCTCCATCGGCAATACCTGCGAGCGGCCACCGCCGCAGCCGCCGCCCTTCACGCCGAAGACCGGCCCCATGGAGGGTTCGCGTACCGCGACCGCGGCCTTCTTGCCGAGCCGGGTCAGGGCTTGGCCCAGGCCGATGGTAGTCGTCGTCTTGCCTTCGCCCGCGGGCGTCGGGTTGATGGCGGACACGAGGATCAACTTCCCGCCTCGGTCCGCCGCGGACGACGCGGGAGGCACGGCGTCCAGCGCAATCTTCGCCTTCACCCGGCCGTACGGCTCGAGATACTCGGAAGGGAGGGACAGACGCGCGGCAACGTCTTCTATGGGCTGTAATTCGACCGATTGGGCAATGGCGAGATTCTCGTCTCGACTCATGACTCGTGCTCCCTTTCTCGTACTAGCCTCCGATACGTCGGGCGAGGCCGGCGAGTAGTGTGAAGGAGCGAGTGTACACAAAATCGCGCGGGGCGCCTATCGCGCGGCGTGGGATGCCGGTTCGAGGATTTCCTTCCCCTTCGCTCTTTCTGGTCCCCAAGCCTGCCGAAGGGGAAGAAGAGCCAGGGTGCGGTCCCGACTTGGGGGGCACGTGTAGATTGGACCGGACCGGATGGTTTCCCCGCGGGAACGACACCTTCTCGTCTCCAAAATTGAGGGAATGACGTACAAGACGATCGATCCCCCGTCCGCTTCGATGTTTCGACATGGTTCGACAAGCTCACCAACCGAGCTCAGAACATTGCAATTTCAAGGCACCGCAAGTTCGGAGATCTTCCCATCCCCAAGTTCGTTGAGCCTGTCGAAACGAACCCCGATACCACCGCGGCCTTCGCTCCCCGCCCCTTCGACAAGCTCAGGGACCACCCGGAGAGGGCTAGAGCCTGTCCCGAACGTGATCCGGGGGTGAGGGTTCGGAGCGCAACGTTGAATAAGATCGGGAATTGGAAACCGAGACACTGACCGCCGCGGCGCGGCGTGGTATGCAGACGCCTCGACGCAACAGAGGTCCGCAACGCAGTCCGTAATGAAAAAGGAGGCCGCATGACTGCGCCGCACGACGCCCGCCCGGCCCGTCGGCTGCCGCGCCTCGTCCTCAGCCTGCTGGTGAGTGGCGGCTTTCTGTATCTGGCCTTCCGCAACGTGGAGTTGGACGAACTGACCGCCGCGCTGGGGCGTCTGCACGCCGGCTGGCTGGCCGTGGCCCTCTGGGTCAGCCTGCTCATCATGGTGTTGCGCGCCGTCCGCTGGCATCTCGAACTGCGCCCGCTCGCCCGCGTGCCGGTCGGCCGGCTGTGGGTGGTGACGTCGGTCGCTTACATGGCCATCAACCTGCTGCCCGTCCGGCTGGGCGAGGTCGTGCGGCCCTGGCTGCTGTCGCGCCGGGCGTCCGTGTCGTTCTCCAACGTGGTCGGCAATCTGGTGGTGGAGAAGATGATGGACTCGATCTGCATCGTCTTCTACCTGCTGCTTGGGTTGGTGCTGATCGACAGCCTGCCGGTCTGGGTGCGCCGCGGGGCGCTGGTACCCGCAGGCATCGCCGGCGTGTTCGTGTCGGTCGTCGTCGCGTTCTGGTGGAAGGGCGAGGCGTTCGTCGACCGTCTGCTGCTGAACCGACTGCCGGCGCGCTTTGCCGGCCGCGCCAAGGCCGTGTTGGCCTCGGTCACCGACGGCATGCGCATTCTGCCGAATCCGGGCCTGCTGCTGGGCGTCTTCGGGGTATCGCTCGCCGTGTGGTTCCTGCCCATCCTGTCGAGCTACGTCATGATCCGCGCGTTCGCGCTGGACGCGCCGTTCAGCGCCGCGGTCGTGATCTTCATCTTCATCAGCTTCGGGACCGCGCTACCCAACCTGCCCGGCATGATCGGGCCGTACCAATACGCCTGCCAGCTCGCGCTGGGTATCTACGGCGTGAGCGAGGCCGACGGCTTGGCCTACGGCCTCGTGCTGAACGCGGTGCAGTTCCTCACCCTGATCGCGCAAGGCGTCGTGGCCCTGCCGCTCGCCGGCGTCAGCTTCCGCGACCTGCGCCGCGCGGGTACCGAGGTCGCGGCCCCCTCACTCACAGCCAAATCTTGCCCGGATTCAGAATCCCCGCCGGATCGAAGACCTGCTTGATCTGCTGCATCAAGGCGAGCGCCTCCCCATGCTCTTGCGCCATATATTTGCGGCTGCCCAGACCGATGCCGTGCTCGCCCGACGCGGTGCCGCCCAGCGCCAGAACCGCGGCGACCATTTCGTCCTTCGCCAAGTTGGCCCGCGCCCAGCGTGCGGTATCGGCCGGGTCTTCGCGCAGCAGGGCGTGGAGAATGCCCAACCCTGCGTGCCCGAAGGTGTGCAGCACGACCTCGTGCCGCGCGGCAATCGCGTAGCAGGCGTCCACGACTGCGGGTAGCTGCGAGATGGGAAACCCTACGTCGGTGCGAATCGTCTTGGCGCGCGGGTTCCCGGCCTGAATGGCGCGCGTGGTGTCATGGCGAATCTCCCATGGATTGCGTCCGCCGGACAGCGTGATCTCCTGTCCGCGATGTTCGGCGCACAGGTCACGAGCAGCGGAAAAGACTTCGCCGACGAGGCTGTCGGAACCGTGCGCTTCGAGGAACAGCGACGGCTGTTCACGCAGGCCGAAGTCCCGGAAGCGGTTGAGCGCCGCCACGGTGCGCCGGTCGAGAAATTCGACCGCGGCCAGGTCCAGGCCGTAGCGCATCATGGCTGCGATCGCTGTGGCCGCGTCGGCCTCGGACGGAAACGCGAACGCCCCTCGTTTCCGACTCTGCGGTAACCCAACCAGCGACAGCGTCAACTCCGTGGCGACCGCCAACGTTCCCTCCGAGCCGACCAGCAGTCCCAACAGATGGTAGCCGGACGACGTTTTCCGGCTGCGCGTGCCGAGGCGTAGCACCCGGCCAGCGCCGGTCACCACAGTCACGGCTTTGACGTGCTCGCGCGTGCCGCCGTATTTGACCGAATAGATGCCGCTGGCGTTGTTGGCCGCCATGCCGCCGACGGTCGCCACATCCGAACTGCCGCCGGGCGACGGTGGAAAGAACACGCCGTGCGCGGCGAGATGCGCGTTCAGGTCGTTGTACACCACCCCCGGCTGCACCGTGACCTGCAAATCGTCGACGTGCACCGCGAGCACCCGATTCATGCGCGACAGGTCGAGCGCGATGCCGCCGCGGACCGGAATCGGATTCCCCTCCAGGCTCGATCCTGCGCCGCGGGCAGTCACCGCCACCTTGTGAACAACCGCGTAATCGACGACACGGCGCACGTCCTCGGTCGTATCCGGCCAGACCACCACGTCGGGCGGGTGAGGCGGGCAGGCCGATTCGTCATGCGCCACGGCTTCCAGGTCGGCCGCTCTGCACGACACCTGTTCCGCGGACAGCAGCGCCGTCAGATCCGTTTCCAGCGCCATAGCTCATTTCTCCCTCTTCTTTCCCCTCCCCCTCTGGGGGAGGGGAAAGAAGAGGGTCCGACCACCTCCCGCACCACCCACCAAGTCCGAACGGATGTACCATCACCCCTAGGGGACCGAGCGGAGTGGCTCCATCCAGCATCCTCTCTTCCGGTCCGCCCTCACCCTAGCCCTCTCCCAGAGGGAGAGGGGACAACACATCTACCCCTCGGCACGGTTCGACCTTTCGACATCATCCGACCCTTCGACAGGCTCAGGGGCCGCAGGCTCACCAACCGGGCTCAGTGCACGGCTCTCAACGGTCAACGCGCCCGAGAATTACGAACCGAGATCCTGCCTCACTGCCCCGCCGCGCCGGGACGCCCCGAGTCGCGGCGTTTGGGTCGCAGGTTGCGAGCCAACACCTGCTTGCGCACACGCACCGCGGACGGCGTCACCTCTACCAGTTCGTCGTCCGCGATCCAGTCCAGCGCGTCCTCCAGGTCCAGCACGGTCGAGGGAACCAAGCGGACCGCCTCGTCGCGGCCAGCTGCGCGGATGTTGGTAAGCTTCTTCTCGCGGCACACGTTCACGTCCAGGTCGCTGCCGCGCGCGTGTTCCCCCACCACCATGCCTTCGTACACCGGCGTGCCAGCCGGCACGAACAGCACGCCGCGCTCCTGCAAATGGAACATCGCGTACGGCGTGGCCGGCCCCTCGCGGTCGGCGACCAGGGCGCCTGTCGTGCGGTGCTGGATCGTCCCCCGCCAGTCGGCGTAGCCGTCGAAGACCGCGGTGATACTGCCCGTGCCGCGCGTCTCGGTCAGAAACTGCGACCGGAAGCCGATCAACCCGCGCGACGGCACCGCGAACGCGACCCGCACGCGGCCGGCGTCGGGCGTCTCCATGTGCGTCAGCACGCCCCGCCGCGGGGCCAACAGCCGGGTCAGCCGGCCCACGTAGTCTTCCTGCACGTCGATGACGACCTGCTCCATCGGCTCCTGCACCCGGCCGTTCGTCTCCTTTACGATCACCGACGGCTTGGACACCTGCATCTCGTAGCCTTCGCGGCGCATGGTTTCGATCAGTACCGCGAGTTGCAGTTCCCCGCGGCCCATCACCCGAAAGGCGTCCGCGGCGTCGGTCTCTTCCACGCGCAGGCTCACGTTCTTGCGCCCCTCGGCCAGCAGTCGCTCGCGCAGATGGCGCGACGTCACGTAGCGCCCGTCGCGTCCGGCCCACGGCGCGCCGTTCACGCCGAAGACCATTTCGATGGTCGGCTCGTCGATGCGCAGCAACGGCAGCGCGACCGGGCGCTCGCGGTCGGCAATCGTCTCACGATCTGCACGTCCTCGATGCCGGCCACGGCCACGACGTCGCCCGCGGACGCGGAGGCGACCGCCTGCCGTTCCAGGCCGCGCCAGCCGAACACCTGCGTCACCTTGCACGGCATGCGCGTCCCGTCCGTGCGGCACAGCGTGTACGTCTCGGCGCCGCGCAACGCGCCCTGCAGCAGCCGGCCGATGGCCAGACGCCCGACGTAATCATCGTAATCCAGATTCGTGACCTGAAACTGTACCGGCCCGTCCGGGGCGTGCCGCGGCCCGGGCAGAGCGGACACGATCGACTCGAACAACGGCTCCAGATTCGTGCCGGGCGTATCCAGCGCGCGCGTGGCGACCCCGGCACGCGCGTTCGTGTACACCACCGGAAATTCGATTTGCTCCTCGGAGGCGTCGAGTTCGATGAACAGATCGTAGATTTCGTCCAGCACCTGGGCGGGCCGCGCGTCGCGCCGGTCGATTTTGTTGAGGCACACGAGGGGCGGCAGCCCGGCTTCCAGGGCTTTCTTGAGCACGAAGCGCGTCTGCGGCAGCGGCCCTTCCGAGGCGTCCACCAGTAGCATGACGCCGTCGACCATCGCCAACGCACGTTCGACCTCGCCGCCGAAGTCGGCGTGCCCGGGCGTATCCACGAAGTTGATCTTGACCCCGCGAAAGAACAGCGATGCGTTCTTGGCCAGAATGGTGATCCCGCGTTCGCGTTCCAGCGCGAACGAGTCCATCACCCGCTCGACTACCGGCGCGTTGGCGCGGAACGTGCCGCTCTGGCGGAGCAGCGCATCGACCAGCGTCGTCTTGCCGTGATCGACGTGCGCGATGATCGCCACGTTGCGAATGTCGCCGCGGCGCCCCTCCGCCGCCTCGGACGCCGCATTCGAGAGGTGCAGTTCGTTTCCGTATGGCATGGTTGGCGCCAGCAATACGGCACGCCCCCGGAGGCGTCAATTAGCGGCCGTGGTGCAGGCATTCCTGGAAACGAAAGGGGATTAAATTCAACACGATCCTTCACCCGTTTCGACACCCTTCGACAGGCTCAGGGACCGATCTCAATGGGCTGCTCCCTGAGCTTGTCGAAGGGGTTTGAACCTGCTGGGGATACAGGATGCAAGTTAGGAGGGAGTTCTAGAGTCGTCTTGTATGTAATCCCAAAGGGAATGCCCCCCGCCCTAGTTGGTATTGCGGGGTGAAGAAGATGGTCTCCGCTGGATTCCTGCTTGCGCAGAGCCTGCCCCCCGGCTCGAACGGGGGAATGACGAATGAATTCTTAAGTTATGGCTCCGACCGTAGCTTGACCCGCTCAGTTCTTCACCGGGATGATTCCCTCGCCGAGCCGGGTATAGCCCCGAACGGCTATCGGGTCAGGGCTGGACACTTCGCACGTGGTCCGGCGCCGGGCTTCTTCTTCCGTTTTGCCCGTGGCTATCAGAGCCGCTTGCAAGTTATCGGACGTCCCATCTGGCGCCGTTTTGCCCGGCCAATACGAAAAGATGGTTTTCGGAGCAACGTCCACGGTCCATGAAACCGGATCGCCTTCCTCCCGCCTGCATTCCAGGTTTACGGCGCACGGGTTCGCCGGGGCCGCGTCAGGGGCGGGTCTGTCTTTCCGGCAGTAGAGATGCACCCAAGATTGCGGCGGGGACAGATCGATCAAGGTGGCTATCCGCTGAGGGGCGGCCTGATCCAGCAGGATCGGTTGGTCCGCGACGGGAACCAGTTCCCCCGCAATCCGCGTGTAGGCCCGGGCTTCCAGCGGGTCGGGGCTGAACACCTCGCACGTGGTTCGGCGTCGGGCTTCCGCATCCGTCTTGCCCGCGGCCACAAGAGCCGCTTCCAGGTTCGCCTCCGTGCCCGACTTGTAGGAAAAGACCGACTTCGGCTCAACGTCCACGGTCCACGTGACCGGGGTGCCTGCCATTTGTCCGCATTCCAAGGTTACGGCGCACGGGTCCGTTGTCAGATCCGCGCGAGGTATCTGGTCTTTCTGACAGTAGAGATGGACCCACGCTTGCCACGGGGAGAGATTCAGCAACGTTGCCCGAAGCGCTCCCCGCATACTCGACGGGTCGGGCGGGGGGTCGCCATCAGCAGCAAACTCCACGTGCAGCGTGTAGGGACCAGTGTAAGTTTCTCTACGCTCTCCGGTCTGTTCCCAAACTTTCCCTTCTACTGTTACATAGTGTGTTCCAGGACTTACGGGCCATACAATCTGAAAATTATGTCCGTCTCGTCCGTCATCATCGAAACGATCCCACCCCGACACAGCACCATGCGGATCCCAACCATTAAGTCCTCCCGTGGTATCCGTCTCCCCAGTTGTATAGACCGATAGAATTCCGGGGCGATCTATATCTACTCGGAAATTGTCTTTGTCGTTAGACGGCAAGATAGTTCCGCGCACTTGGCTATTCACCCGAACGCGTGTAGCCGTATCAGGATGCACAATGTCGCTATGGTCATCGTTGCCTGGAAAATAGAAACTAGCGTCGATGATGTACGGCCCTGTGGTTTCGACAGGCGCCCCTCGCCGCCGGAGATCCGGTCGGTCTCTTCCGCTCACCATTACATAATACGTTCCGGCGGTTATATTCCCGCCGGCAGCGTACTCTATACAGCAATCGACAATATAGGCGTGGTTGTTGAGCGCGTGTCCATGACTGTCTTCTAGTATTATTCTAATGCTTGGATCGATGCCCGAACCACCGTAGCCCCGGACTTTGGATATGACGACTGAGGCAGGCTCCTGGACTGTGAACCGAAAATAATCGATATCACCCTCTCGTTCCAAATTTGCTTCTATCCAGCCAACAGCGTTAGTACCGATGAAATCTCTAGTCTCGATTCCATGATAAGAACGTATAACAGGTCCTAAATTTATGATGGTCGCGGTTTCGCGGCTATTCCCGTGGTCATCTTGGGCTCGAGCAGACCCTACGCCTACAATCCCCAATAGTGTCCACAACGCTACGGCTGCCAGTGTGCGCTTCTTCATGCTGTCCGTCCTTACTCCGATGCGTGCTGTTGCGCTTCCCCTAAGCTACCACACAAAGCGCCAGTCGGATTCTCCCGTCGAGCAACGAGGCCGGCCCCTGACCGCGCCAGAGTGTAATTGTTTCGTCCCGGATGTCAAACGAGGTTGCGCCTCTCCCTCATCAGTCGTTTCCGGTAGCGTCGCCTAACGCTTCGAGTCGTGTTACCTATTCGTCGAATCGTGGGCACTCGGCGCGAATCTTCTCCAACCCCGTTTTCTTTGCCACCTGCGGGCCATGTAAACGCTTTCGGTAGTTCGGAATCGCGCCGGCGATACGCCTGCTCGGTGCCGTAGCAGGATTGTCGTTGATGTATTCGGGCGTTGGAAACTGCGAACGAATTTCTCTGAGTTGCTCGATCCTCCGGTTCGAGAAGCGCACGACATTCTCGAACGCCGTCACGTCCGAGAACAACAATCCCTCGAACTCGTGCTTCTGGACGTAAGGAATCACCGCTTTAGAGTCTGGAGTTTTCTGTCGGATTTTCTGAGCAAGCAGATCCGCCAATTCCTCGACCGTTCGGCTTCCTTTGTCGCGGAATCCGTAGAAGTCCACGAGCGAAGTGACAGCGTCGAAGCTCTGACGCAATACGACCATCTCCTTGGTGAGCGGTTCGACCCGAACGTTGCCGCCGTCCCCTGTGCCCCGGGCGCGGCCTAGCAGAATCGGTGTCGTCTCGACTTCCTTCATCCGCAGATGATCGGCAAGGACGGACTTGACGAAATCCTCCTCGGTCTGGCCTTCCACCGATATCGCAAGGCGGATCACGGACGGCCCCCGATAAGGTTTTTCTGCCATAGTTCCCCCGTCGTATATTCTTCCAGCCACTGCCGGTATTCGACTTCGTTGAGGCGGCGGGCCTTCGTCCGCTCGTCTTGCAACTCCAACACGATGATCTCGCCGAGACCGAACGTATCGACGAGCAACGGCGACTGGGTCGCCGCGATGATCTGTCGGTCGTTCGCAAGAGCCTTTATCATGTCCCCAATCAGCGCGATGGCCGCGGGATGCAACCCCAATTCCGGTTCGTCCAGCAGCATCACGTCGGGCAACATCTCAGGTGGAAGATTCAACAAGGTTGCCAGGGCGAAGAACCGCAGCGAACCGTCGGACGTCAGATGCGCGCCGAAAGTCTTGTCCGTTCCTTTGGCCTTCCATCTCAGCAGGACTTTTCCGTAGCTTTCTTCGATCTGAAACCGGTCGAAGGCCGGTAACACCCGACCGATGTAGCGGCAGATCGTCTCGAACCGTTGGATGTCCTCGCGTTCCAGACGGAGCAGCACCGCGGCCAGATTCCCGCCGTGTGTACGGAGCATAGTGGTGATCCTCCGCATCCCACCGAATCTTGAAATTCGATCCGCCTGGGGGTGTCGTGAAACTGATAGACGGCGCAGTTCCACAGCAGGTGAACGATTACACGTGCGGTCCTCGGATTGACGTCAACGGACTGCGAATCCTGCGCGCTCTCGACGAGCTTCGCTTCCGAATGGCCGCTTCCGAGATGCTGCCAGTCCGCTTCGGTAGGATACCTTGCATGGCTGAAGCGAAACGCCTCGTCCGTCTCGCTACGGAAGCAGCGGAAGTCCTTCAGCGTGATATAGTCCATACGTCAGTTCATCCCCGCAAGGCCCCTCCCCTTCCTGAAATACCTGGAAACTCTTAGACCGGTTCCCCGCCAGGGTTGGATAGGAAGCGATATTTATCCGTCCACGCAGGTCTCGCTGTTCCCGTCCCAAGAGAGCCCGGTTCTTTGACGCAGCACTCTATCAGCATGGACGGCCCGGGGTAAGCAAAGCTGAGGCTGGATACAAAACGGCTCCGGTCTGATACCCAGAGCAGGCCATGCTGAAAGCGGTCTTCTTCGACTTCGACGGGACGTTGTGCGACGACGGGGCGACGATCGACTTGGCGCTGGAGGCCGCGGGCACCGCGGTGCGCCGGAGTCGGCCCGACATCGAACCTGCGGTCCTGGAAACGGCCTACCGTGAGGTGTCGGACCGGGCATGGACCGATTATGACCGCCATTTGCGGCCGATCGGGTCGCCCGAGGCCATGCTGCGCAGCCTGTGGCGGCAGACGCTGGCCGAGTTCGGCTGCCACGATGCAGACGTGGCCGACGCCGCGGCAACGACGTATTGGCGCCACCGGCTCGACAACTGCCGGCCGTTCGCGGACGTGTTGCCGCTGTTGCCGGAAGTCGGTCGGACGTTTCATGCCAGCCTGCTCACGAATGGGGCGCCCGTCATGCAGCGGGCCAAGGTGGAGGCGTCTGGCTTGGCGGGGTATTTCCGCGACGTGTTCGTGGGCGGCGAGTTCAGTCAGGGCAAGCCTGCTCCGTTCATCTTTACCGCGGCGTTGGACGCCGCGGGCTGTCGGCCGGACGAAGCGGTGTGCGTGGGCGATTCGCTACTACACGACGTGGTAGGGGCACGGCGCAGCGGCCTGCATAGCGTGTGGCTCAACCGCCGGGGCCTGCAACGCGACGCGGTATGGGCAGCGCAGGCGAGCGCCGCGCATACGTCATCCTTGCAGCGAGCCGAGATGGAGCGACTCGCCCGGCCCGATTTCGAGATCACCAAACTCGACGGACTCCCCGCCTGCCTGGAACGCCTCGGCGGGTGAAGCTCGCCGGCGGCGCACCGATTCGAGATTCCTCCGATTGGAAAGCCGCTCCTTCCATCACTCCGGTAGAAATAAAATCCCGGGCAGTCGGCGCTCCGAACTTGTCCCGAGCCGGCCTGACTGATAGCTGAGGTACCGCGAAGCGGACATGTCGAGATGGAGAAGAATTCCTATAAGGTTCTGCTGTTCAACTACTACCGGGACGCGGAGTTGCGCGGCGCGGATCTGATCCTGCGGCTCATCAACCACGCCGAGAATCAGAACATTCAGGAAAAGCTGGCGCGGCATCTTGCCGACGCCACTCAGCACGCTTGGCTGTGGACCGAGCGGATTCGCGCGCTCGGGGGAGCGCCGCTCCGCATAGAGAACGGCTATCACCGCCGGTTGCGCCGCAAGGCCGGTCTGCCGTCCAATTTTCTCGACCTGCTGGCGCTGACGTGCGCGGTGTCGGAGCGCGCCCATGCGCGTTACACCGAGCACGCCGGGCGGGACGACGTGGCGCCGGAGACGCTCGCCGTATTGCGCGAAATGCAGACCGACGAAAAAGCTCATCTCGCGTGGATTACGGACAAGCTCGCCGAGTTGCGGGCCAAGGAAGGCGCGGCCAAGGTGGACGCTGCGCTGCGGCGGTATCGAGAAATCGAGGCCGCGGTGTTCGCCGACTTGCAAGCGCAGGAGCGCGCCGCACTGGCCGAGGTCGGGCCGGACACCACGAGTTGAGACCGGGCCGCGGCGTTCAGACCAGTTTTTTCTGGTTCGCCACGTAATCGACCAGCAGATATTGGCCGAGGTTGTCGGGCCGGGTGTAGAAGGCACGGCCGCGGTTCATCTTGGTCATCTTGTCCACGAAGGTGCGCAGGCTGGGGCTGTCGTCCAGCATGAAGGTGTTGATGACGACCCCGCGGCGGGTGACTTTCTCCACCTCGCGCAACGTTTCCTGGGCCGCGCGCATGCTTATGCCGCCGAAGGACAGCGGCCATTCGCAGTACAGCCGGCCACGCGCGAAATAGGCGGTTGGCTGGCCGTCGGTGACCACGATGATGTGCTGGTTGTGGCCGGGGTGGCGGCGCAGCAGGTCGCCAGCCAGCCGCAGGCCGTCCTGCAGGTTGGTGAACGGGTCGCCCATGTTCCAACTCGCCTCGGGCAGGTCCTTGATCTTCAACTCCACGGCGCGCGTGAAGAATCCGACGATCGCGAAATAATCGCGCGGGTAGCGGGTACGGATGAGGCTCTCCAAAGCCAGCGCGACTTTCTTGGCCGCGCCGAAGCGCCCTTCCCAACTCATCGACCAGCTCATGTCGAGTAGCAGCACGGTCGAGGTGGTGGTGGTCAGGTCGCGATCGTGGACCATGAAATCGTCCGGGTGCAGCGTCAGCGGCACTCCGGCCCCACGCTGGAGCGTGCGTTTGAGCGTGCCCGTGAGATCGAAGTGCATCGGGTCGCCGTACTGGTATGGCCGGGTTTCGTCGATGCGGATCTCGGCCAAGCCGCGGTGGTCCGCGGAGTGGGAGCCGCTGCGGTCGCGTAGCAGATTCGTATAGATGTCCTGCAGAGCGAGTTGACCGATGCGCCGCACGCCCTTGGGCGACAACTGGACGCGGCCCTCGCGCGAAATCAGATATCCGGCCTCCTCCAGTACGGACTGCATTTCTTGCAGGTCGTGCAGATCCCGGCCGGCGACGTGGCCCATCAGATCCTGCAACTGGTCGGGGTCGATCTTGTCCGGCTGGCCCGACAACAAGTTCTTCTCCATCTCCTGGAGTTGTTCC
This sequence comes from uncultured Binatia bacterium (SeqCode), assembly GCA_965200125.1. GTDB lineage: Bacteria > Desulfobacterota > Binatia > Bin18 > Bin18 > Bin18. The sequence continues at coordinate 4,042,011 of OZ241332.1, forward strand.
ATCTCCTGCATCAGGTCCAGGGCCTGTTGATAGTCGAGAGCGCGCGGCCCGTTGAACAGGTCGTTGAAGCGGCGCTGGAAGTTCTCCAGCGACTGAACGTTGTCGAACTCCTGCATCAGTTCGTCGAAGGCAGCCTGATCTTCGAATTCGTAGCCGCCGAGTTGCTCCATCTTCTCGCTCAGACCCGGCGGTAAGCGGTCGAGGAACTCCTGCTTGCGCTGCAAGGTCTCCTGATCCGCAGTCTTCTGGCGATCTTCCAGAGTGCCCCGCTCCTGGTCGAGAATCGCGTCGAGGCGCTTCTGCATTTCGTCGAGCGACAAGCGCAGATTCGACTCGCGGTAACGTTTGCGCATTTCCTCGCGCAGTTCGCGCACGAGGTCGTCGAGGCCCTTGAGGCGTTGTTCCTCGTCGTCCAACCCCTGGTGCATCAGCTTGTCGAGGGCCTGCTGCATGTCGTCGGTCGCGGACAGGTGCTTGGCCAACTCGTCGAAAATCTTGTCGGCCGAAAGCTGGACGCGCTGGCTGCCGTCCCAGCCGGTATAGCGGAAGGTAATCATAGCGGTGAGGCGACGAGACGGCATCATAGGAAAACCCCTGTGGCTTCGCTACGGCTGGCACTCTCCCTCCGTCATTCCGGCGGAAGCCGGAATCCAGGAGAGGGATCAGGTCCGTCCAACCTCATAGTCTTTTCCCCGTTCGCCTCCTCATCTCTCCCCCGCTCTATGAATGCGTCAATGGATGAAGGAGAGGGGGGCAGGTGAGTAGAGAATTGCTACTTACGCTATCCCGATTGCAAAATCAGCCAAAGAACTCACATAGGAGGAATCAGGCGATACCCCACCGTTCTGGGAGCCGAGGAAGAAGGAGCTTCCATGTCTGGTGCCCCGCCTTGAGGGGCTGCCACTCGCAAGGGGAGACCCAGGAAGTAACCCCGGAGAACATCCAGGAGGCGATGGCCGCCTATCTGGGGAGCTTGCAGGACGACCGCTTACCCATCCCGGAAGACGTGACGGACCTTCACGTTGAAGCCGCGGCATAAATGAAGTCTCCCCGGATCACCGGACGCGAGGCCGTCCATACTCTCGAACGGGCTGAATTTCCTCGCCCATCAATGCGGGAGCCATATGATTCCGGTCCATCCTCGAACCTTTCGGCGAGTTTTTGTAGCGGTCCATATCTCTGAATTTCTCGAACGACATCATGGGCAGCAACAAGTCTTGCAAGGCGGTCACATTCCCCTTTCCTGGAATATCGGAAGCTATTCATACACAGCCACGGGGATCAGCGTGTCGTTGCCGAACCGCGTGTACGCCCGGACTCGTATCGGGTCGGGGCTGGAGACTTCGCAGGTCGTACGGCGTCGGGCATTTTCCGCGGGCATCCCCGTGGCTACGAGTGCAGCTTCAAAGTCTCCACCTTGCGCAGCAGGTTTGTTTGGATAATAAGCGAAGATGTTCTTCGGATTGACGCTTACGTTCCATGTCACCGGCTCGCCGTCCGCCTGCCCGCACAGCAAAGTGATCACGCACGCCGGTCGACTGTCTTTCAGGCAGTAGAAGTGTACCCAACTCTGCCACGGGGAGAGGTTCAACAAGGTTGCCACTCTCTCACTTGTGGTCAGCCCTACGTGCAAGGTGTAGGGGCCGGTTGCTCTTTCGGCTCCGCCGAGGTCGTCCGGACCTTGCGCGAACGCCGCACCGGACCCCAGCATCACCGTCACACTCACCACGACTGCCATTCTCGAGGCATTGTTCATTGCGTTCTCCCTTACCGGCTGGAGACGTTCATACGACTATGCGGCAGGATACCGCGTGCGGAATGTCCGACGAAGGCGGGGTCTAGCCACCGCGGTACACGCGGCGGCCGCCGTCGCGCTCTTTGTTGAGCTTCTGGTGCAGGTGCAGCCCCTCGAGGATGAACTCGGTGGCGGTGGAAACGAGGTCGGCTCGGCCGTCGACACCCAACGCGGCCACACTGTCCTGCAGGCCGTTGATCTTCTGCATTCCCTCCGCGTACTGCCGGGCGGGCATCATGTCCGAGACTTCGACGCCTCCGCCGTCCGCAAAGTAGCCGAGCACGGGCTGGAGAGTGTCAAGCGTGAAGTGGGAGTCGAACACCTTCTGGATGGCGCGGTTCACCAAGCGTTCGATCAACTCGCCGTCCTTCTGCTCTTCGCCCATGTACTCCAGTTCGAGCTTGCCGGCAGTGGACGGATACAAGGCATGCAGGTCGCTGATGCGCGGCACGACGTGGCGTTCGCCGAGCTTCACCGCCCGCTTTTCGGCGTTGCTGAGCAGGCTCTCGAAATTGTTGATGGTCATGCGCACGCTGACGCCCGACGCCTGGTTGATCTCCTGCGAGGCGCGCGCCTCCATCGTCAACTGGGCGCAGATCTCCTTCATGAACGTCGGGACGTGCACCTCCAGGCCGTCGTGCGCGAAGCGGGCGGCCTCCTGCTCCATGACGGCGATTTCTTCCTCTATCGAACGCGGGTAGTGGGTGCGGATCTGGACGTCGAACCGGTCCTTGAGCGGGGTGATGATCCGCCCACGGCTGGTGTAGTCCTCGGGGTTGGCGCTGGCGACGATGACCACGTCGAGCGGCAGGCGGACCTTGAACCCCTTGACCTGAAAATCCTTTTCTTCCATCAGGTTGAACAGGCCGACCTGCACTTTTTCGGTCAGGTCGGGCAGCTCGTTGACCGCGAAGAGGCCCCGGTTGGTGCGCGGAATCAGGCCGTAGTGGATCGTCTCCTCGTCGGCCAGATAGCGCCCCTCGGCCACCTTGATCGGGTCGACTTCGCCGATCAGGTCGGCCACGGACACGTCCGGCGTCGCCAGCTTTTCGGCGTAGCGTTCGTCGCGCGACAACCAGCGGATTTCCAGGTCGTCGCCGCGTTCGGCCGCCAAGCGGCGCGCCTGCGGCGAGATGGGCGCCAGCGGATTCTCCGGGATCTCGGCGTCGCGGATCGTCGGCACGTACTCGTCGAGCAGCGCGGTCAAGCCGCGGATCACGCGCGACTTCGCCTGGCCCCGCTCACCAAGAAACACGATGTGGTGGCCGGCGAGAATGGCGTTTTCGATATCGGGAATGACGGTGTCGTCGTACCCGACGATGCCGGGCAGGAAACGGTCGCCCGCGGCCAGCGCGCGGATCAGGTTGGCGCGCATCTCCTCCCGGACGGGGAGGATGCGGTAGCCAACTTTCCTAAGTTCGCGGACGGTATGGACTTCGTGGCGCAGCGTTTCGGTCGGAAGCGCCGCCGGCCGATGCTCGGTCACGCCTACCTCGATTCGTCGATCGGGTCCGCGGCTTCCCGGCCTCAGCGGAGCTGGGCCGCTTGCGCGGGGACGGGGGGTGATGGCGGCTCGTCCACCGGCGTCGGCGCCGCGGGCTCGTCCGCGGGACGGGCGTCCACCGGTTGGCCGTTGACGCGCAGGCGCAACTCGCGACCGACCTTGAAGAGCGGCACCTTCTTGGTCGGCACGGTCACGATCTCGCCGGTGCGCGGGTTGCGCCCCTTGTGGGCCGGACGCTGCTTGACCACGAAACTGCCGAAGCCGCGGATCTCGATGCGTTCCGGCGTGGAGAGCGCAGCGGTCATGCGGTCGAACACCGCGTTGACCATGACCTCGGCATCACGGCGCGAGAAACGCGGATAGTGTCGGGCGACTTCCTCGATCAGGTCGCGTTTCGTCACCGTTCCGTCCTCCCCGCGCGGAGCATCCTACGACTTGGGTTGCTCGCCGTCGTCGTCCCGGTCCAGGCGCAACTCTTCGCCGAGAATATCCTCGAAGGAGAAGCGGGTCTCCTGATTCTCGTCGTGCATGTACGTCTGCATTTCCTCGCGCTCCTCGCTGCGGCGCAGGGCTTTGACGGACAGGCCCATCTTGTGCTCGCGCGGGTCGATGTGGATCACCTCGGCCTCGACCTTCTGGCCGACGTCGAACAGGGCCGCCGGCTTCTCCACCCGCTCGGTCGACAACTGCGAGATGTGGATCAACCCCTCGATGCCGTCGCCGACTTCTACGAACACGCCGAAGTCGGTCACGCTCGTCACGGTGCCGTGAATCCGGCTGCCGACCGGATGCTCCTGCTGGAGGGTCACCCACGGGTCGGCGCTGGACTGTTTGATGCCCAGCGAGATGCGTTCGTTCTCCACGTCGATGCCGAGGATCACCGCGTCCACCTCGTCGCCCTTCTTGAACAGGTCGCCGGGATGCTTGATCTTCTTGGTCCAGTGCAGGTCGGAGATATGCGCCAATCCGTCGATACCGTCTTCCACCTCCACGAACACCCCGAAGTCGGTGATGCTCTTGACCGTGCCGTGAATGCGGCTGCCAATCTGATGCAGGGCGCGCACCGTCTCCCACGGATTGGGCGCGACCTGTTTGAGTCCCAGCGAAATGCGGCGGTTGCCAGGGTCCAGGTCCAGCACGGCCACTTCGACCCGGTCGCCGACCGACACCAGCTTCGAGGGGTGCGAGACGCGCTTGGTCCACGACATCTCGGACACGTGCAGCAGTCCCTCGACGCCGTGTTCCAGTTCCACGAACGCGCCGTAGTCCGCCAAGCTGACGATCTTGCCCTGCACCCGGCTGCCCGACACGTAGCGTTCGGCCACCGTGGTCCACGGATCGTCCACGAGTTGTTTCAGCCCCAGCGAGACGCGCTCCTTTTCCACGTCGAACTTCAGGACCACGACCTTGGTGGTCTCGCCCGATTTGATCACTTCCGACGGGTGGCCGATCCGCCCCCACGACATGTCGGTGATGTGCAGCAGGCCGTCGATCCCGCCGAGGTCCACGAACGCCCCGTAGTCCGTGATGTTCTTGACCGTCCCTTCCAGGATCACGCCCTCTTCCAGCACCTTGAGCGTTTCTTCGCGGAGTTGCCGGCGCTCTTTTTCGAGTACCGCACGCCGCGAGACCACCACGTTGGAGCGGGCCTGGTTGTACTTGAGGATCACGAACTTGCCGGTCGTACCGATGAAGCGGTTCAGGTCGCGCGCCGGACGGATGTCCACGTGCGAGCCGGGCAGAAACGCGGGCACGCCGATGTTGACGCGCAAGCCGCCCTTCACCTTGCCGACGATTTCCCCCTCGATCGGTGTTTCGGTGTTGAACGCGGTCTCGATCTCGCGCCAGATGCCGAACTGTTCGGCCTTGGCGCGCGACAGGACGATGCTCTCCTGGTCCGAGTCGGCCGAATCGAAATAGACGTCGACTTCGTCGCCCTCGCTGACGGTCAACTGTCCGTCGCGCCGGCGGAACTCGGCCAGCGGGATGTGGCCTTCCGATTTATAGCCGATATCGACCGTGACGAATTCCGGGCCGACGTTGACGACCCGCCCGGGCACGATCTCGCCCGGCTGGACCGAGCGCATGCTCTCTTCGAACATCTGGCCGAAGTCCTCGCCGCCGGGCTTACCGGACCCCGTGGGGCCGGGCGGCGTGGAAGGAGCGGATTCGGTCGGGCCGGCCGTCTGGACGGGTGTGCCGGCCGCTTCTGGTGCGTCTGTCTGTGTCGCCGGTTCCGGCGCCGTCGGAGCGGGCGTGGTGTGATCTTCCTGCGATGCGGGCGGCGCGTTGTGTGCGTTCTGTTCCATGTGGTGAAGTACCCCCTACGCGAACCTTGCGCCTGCCTACGCTACTTTCCGCGGGGGCGCAAGAGCAACGCGCCGTCCTATCCGCCCGCGGTTTTCGCGCGGGTTTCCGCGTCTGCGGCGACACGCGGGAGCGGGGTTCGGGCGCGGACGAGGTCCACCAGCCGCGCGACGACCGCGGCGCGGCTCAGGTGCGTGGTGTCGAGGCGCACGGCGTCGGCCGCGGGCCGCAGCGGGGCGTGGGCGCGTTCGCTGTCGCGCCGGTCGCGTTCCTCCATCTCTCGAATCGTCCGGTCCAGCGTGCCGCGAGGTTGGCCCTTGGCGGCGATCTCGGCGTGCCGCCGCCGGCCGCGCGCTTCGGCCGACGCATCCAGAAAAATCTTGAGGTCGGCGTTCGGAAACACCACCGTGCCGATGTCACGGCCTTCCAGCACCGCGGCCCCCGCGGCGCCGAGCCGGCGTTGCAATCCCAACAATGCCGCCCGCACGCGCGGCTGCGCCGAGACTTTCGAGGCCCACTGACTGACCTCGGACCGGCCGATGTCGTCCGTGACGTCCCGATCACCCAACAGAATCCGGTCGTCTGACAGAGTGACTTCCGCGGCCTCGCACACCGCGGCGAGGCGTTCGCCGTCGTTCGGGTCGATCCCCCGTTCCAGGGCCAACAAGCCGATCGCACGATAGAGCGCGCCGGTGTTGATGTAGCGATAGTCCAGCCGCCGAGCCAACAGCCGGCTGACCGTGCTCTTGCCCGCGCCCGCGGGCCCGTCGATGGCCACGATCAGGCCACGCGGCACTTGGCGCGTCATCGCGGCTCCATGCCGGTCACCGCGGCGCCCGTCAGATCGTGCAGCAGGCGAAAGAAGCCGGGAAACGATACGGCTACGCACGCCGGTTCCTGCACCTGCACCCCCCGCTGGGAAAGAAGGCCGGCCACGCTGAGCGCCATAGCCAACCGGTGATCGGACCGGCTGTGCACCGTGCCGCCGGTCACGCGGGCCGGCCCGCGGATCACGAGCCCGTCGGGACGTTCGTCGAGATCGACCCCGAGCGCGGCGAGCGCGCCCGCCACACCGGCGATCCGGTCGCTCTCCTTGACGCGCAATTCTTCCGCCCCGCGGATGACCGACGTGCCATGCGCGAGTGCCATGACCACCGCGGCGATCGGCAACTCGTCGATGGCGCGCACAACCAGTTCGCCATCGATCTCCACGCCGTGCATCTGGCTGGACCGAACCAGCAGGTCGCCGACCGGCTCACCGCCCACGTTCGTCCGGTTGCGGATTTCGACGTCGCCGCCCATCGCCTGGAAGATGTCCACGATTCCCGTGCGCGTGGAATTCAGCCCCACTCCGCGGAGCAGCAGTTCGGAATCGGGCAGCAGCAACGCCGCGGCCAGAAAGAATGCCGCGGACGACAGGTCGCCGGGAACGTCGAGGTCAGCGGCGTGCAGCCGCGCGCCGCCGTCCACGGTCACGCTGCATCCCTCTACACGCGGCGTCACGCCGAACGCGGGCAACAGGCGCTCGGTGTGGTCCCGCGAGCGGACCGGCTCCGTCACCGTGGTGCGTCCCGTGGCGTACAGCCCGGCCAGCAATACCGCGGACTTCACCTGCGCGCTGGCGACCGGACTCGTGTACGCAATGCCGGTCAGCCGCGGATGCGATTCCGCTGTGCCTCGGATGTAGAGCGGCGCGCAGTCGGGTGCGGCTTCGCCGTCGATGCGCGCGCCCATCCGGCGCAGCGGCGTCATGACACGGCCCATCGGCCGGCGTCGCAGCGATGCATCGCCGTCCAGACGCGACGGAAACGGACATCCGGCCAGAATGCCGGCCAATAGCCGCAGCGTCGTCCCGGAATTGCCGCAGTCGATCGTCACGCAGGCCGGGTCGGACGGCGTCAACGAATGCCAGCCGCGGCTGTGCACGACCAATGTGGCGCCGTGCTCCGTTCCGCTGCGCACGACGTCCACCCCCAGGCTTTCGAAGGCGCGCACGGTCGCCAGATTATCCTGGCCGAGCGCGCAGCCCTGAATCCGGCTTTCGCCCTGGGCCAGCGCGGCGAACATGACCGCGCGGTGACTGATCGACTTGTCGCCCGGCACCCGCATCTCGCCGGTGAGGCCGTGCGGCGCAGGCCCGATGGTAACGGACTGGCTCACTTCCCGTCTCGCAGGCGGCTCAACCGCTTCCGTTCCTGCCGCGCACGTTCGATTGCCGCCGACAGCGCATCCGCATCGCGTGCGGACACCGCGGCCTTCATCCCGGCCAACGCCTGCTCGAAGTGCGTAATCGCGTCCAACAGCGCCTCCCGGTTGGCGAGGCAGATGTCGCGCCACATTTCGACCGGACTGGCCGCCACCCGCGTCAGGTCGGCGAACGCGCTGCCCGCATACGTCAGCGGATCGATCGCCCGCATACCTGTTTCAGAGGAAGGACTCTTTCCCGATTTTCCTTTCACTTCAGAAGAAGGACTATTCGTTGGCCTGTCGTCACCGTGGGAGTGAAGGACGCTTTCCGATCCCCTCCCCCCTTGAGGGGGAGGGTTAGGGTGGGGGGTCCTCCCGCCCGATCGAGGAATCTCGTCTGCACGGGAAAACGTGAAGCCAGTCTCCTCCCCATCCGACGCGCCGAACGCATCCAACAACCCGTTCATCACGCTGAACGCAATCAGATGCGGCAGGTGACTCACCTGCGCCAACAGCCGGTCGTGGACCGCCGCGTCCATCTCTTCCACCCGCATCCCGACGCCCTCCCACAACGCACGCACGCGGGCCAGAGCGTTGCGGTCGGTCGCGGCGGTCGGCGTCAGCACGCACAAGCTGCCGTCGAACAGGGTCTCGAATGCGGCTCCGGCCCCGGCGTGCTCGGTGCCGGCAATCGGATGCGCGGCCACGCCGTGGATCGTCGGGGGCAACAGCGCGTCCAGCGTGTCGACGATCGGCTTTTTGACACTGCCGGCGTCGGTCACGACGCAGCCTGCCGGCAGATGGGGCAGAAAGCCGCGTACGACCAATCCGGTCGCCTCGACCGGCACCGCGAGCAGTACCAGATCGGTTCCGCGCGCCGCCCCGGCCGAATCGAACGTGTAACCGTCTATGAGCCCCCGCTCCAACGCAATTTTGAGATTGGCCTCGGTCCGCCCGAACCCGACCACCTCACGGACGAGGCCGCGGGTCTTGGCCGCCAGACCGAGCGAGCCGCCGATCAGGCCGACTCCGGCGATGAGCACACGTTCGAAGATGACCGGCATGAGAATCGGAGCAGCTTCTTTGGGGAACTACAGACGAGACGTTCCCGGGATCGTTTCGACACCCTTCAACCTTTCGGTATGGTTCGACCCTTCGACAGGCTCAAGGCACCGCAAACTCAGGAATCGGCCTCAACGGGCTGGTCCAATGGGGGTAAGTCGTAGGATCGGCCTGTCCGTCATTCCCAGGTGATTTCCCGCTGAAAGCTCCGCAGAGGCGTGACGGTGCGGTCACGCCGGCAGGGGCTCATCCTCCTTGACCGCGGCGAGCGCCGCGATGAAGCGTTCGTTCTCCTCCGGCAGGCCGACGCTGACCCGCGCGTAGCCGGGATAGCCGTAGCTCTCCATCGGACGGATGATGACGCCGTGCGGCAAGAGCCGGTTGGTCACGCCGTCCCCGACCTTCACCAGCAGGAAGTTCCCCCAGCTCGGCGCGTACTCCACGCCCAGCCGGTCCAGTTCGCGCCGCAGATAGGCGAGGCCGCGTCGGTTGTTCTCGAGCGTGGCCCGCGTATGGTCCGCGTCGTCCATCGCGGCCAGCGCCCCGACCTGCGCCAGACTGTTGACGTTGAACGGCTGGCGCACGCGGTTGAGCGCGTCGATCACTTCCAGTGATGACACGCCATAGCCGATCCGTACCCCGGCCAAGCCGCTGATCTTGGAGAAGCTGCGCAGCGTCATCAGCAGCCGGTCCGCGGTGTGGTAGGTCAGCGAGTCGGGATAGTCCGGGTCATCGACGAACTCGAAGTACGCCTCGTCCACCACCACGACGACATGGGGCGGCACGCGGTCCAGAAACGCCTCCCACTCCGCTCGTGTGTAGATCGTGCCGGTCGGGTTGTTGGGATTGTCCAGAAACACGATCCGCGTATCGTCCCGGACGGCGCGGGCCATGGCGTCGGGGTCGAAGCCGAAGCCCTTATGCGGCACCGTGACCGTATGGCCGCCGGCTGCCTGAACGCAGAGGCCGTAAATGGCGAAGCCGTGTTCCGCGGCCACGATGGATTCGCCCACGCGCAGGAAGGTGCGCACGATCATCTCGATGAGTTCGTTCGAGCCGTTGCCGACGATGATCCGGCCACGCTCCACCCCGAGTTTTTCGGCCAGTCGCTGCTTGAGGTGGAAGGCGTCGCCGTCGGGATAGCGGTGCAGGTCGGGCAGCGCCGCACGGATCGCTGCGACCGCCTTGGGCGACGGCCCCAGCGGGTTTTCGTTGGAGGCGATCTTCACGGAGTCGGCGACCCCGTACTCGCGTTCGACCTCTTCGATCGGCTTGCCGGGCTGGTAGGGGGTGAGGCTCAACACCCACTCGGGGACGTGGCGGCGGATATCCATGACGTTATCGCTTTCCCGCGTCGGCACGCTTCCCTTGCGCGGGTGTCTTCCTCCCGGCCCGGGCCTTTGCCGCGGCGCCGGTCGTGGGAACGAACGTCACGTACGAGCCGAGCACCTTGACTGTCGTGCAACTTGGCTCGATCTCGCGCAGCGCGGCCTCGATCGGAGGATCCTGCGCGTGGCCTTCGATGTCGATGAAGAAGACGTACTCCCAGGGCCGCCCTTTGAGGGGCCGCGATTCGATGCGTAACAGGTTGATGCCGTGGTCGGCAAACGGCTTCAGCACGCGGTAGAGCACGCCCGCCTCGTCGCGGACCGACAGCACCAGCGACGTTTTGTCCCGGCCGGTCGGCGTGCCCGGCGGGGCGGTGCGGCTCAAGACCGAGAAGCGGGTATAGTTGGCGGCCTGGTCCTGAATGTCGGCTTCCAGGATGCGGAGCCGATAACGCTCCCCGGCCAGCCGGCCGGCGATGGCCGCGGCGTGCGTATCCTTGCGCACCAGTTCGGCCGCCCGTGAATTGCTGGCCGCTGCCTCGGTCGGCACCCCCGGCAAGCGGGTCGCCAGCCAGTGCTGACACTGGGCCAGCGCCTGCGGATGCGCGATCACGCGCCGCACGTGTTCGAGCTTGGCGGCACGAGACAGGAGACAATGCCGAATTTCGAGCGAGCGTTCGGCAACTACGTGCAACGAGGTTTCGATGAACAGATCGAGAGTGGCGGCCACCGATCCCTGGGTCGAGTTCTCCACCGGCACGACGCCGTAATCGGCCCGATCCTGCTGTACCGCGGCGAAGATTTCGGGGATGGTCTCGACCGGGACGAACGTGGCCCCGGAGCCGAACTGTTCTTGCGCGGCCATGTGCGCGTAGCTGGCTTCGGGCCCCAGATAGGCGATGCGCAGCGCGGTCTCCAGGGCGCGCGAAGCAGAAATGATCTCGCGGTAGATCGCGGCTACTGCGGCGTCGGGCAGCGGCCCGGGGTTCGCCTCCGTCAGCGTGGCGAGAATGGCGCGCTCCCGGCTCGGCACGTAGATCACGGCGGACTCCCCTTTGCGTTCGCCGATCTGTCGGGCCAGCCGCGCCCGCCGGTTCAGCAGGCGCAGCATTTGTGCATCGATGCGGTCGATGCCGTCTCTGAGCGTAGCGATGTCGGGGTGCGGCGCTCGGCCCGCCCGTGGCAGGCGTGGGGAAGCCGGTGGAGAAGAAGGACGAGTGCGCGCCACGCCGCGGGTTGTACTATTATTCGGAGAGGCCGTCTATCCGCGGTCCGCGGCTACACCCGAGCCGGAAACATCGGGGTCGATACTCCCTACGCCCGCGTTCCGTGCAACTCCGCCGATCTCACCCATGCGCCGAAATTTGGCGTAGCGTTGCTCCATGAGTTCGCCGACCTGGAGCCCGCTGACGGAGTCGAGTTGACGCGCGATGGCTGCGCCTGCCTCGCGGATGGCCGCCGCGGGGTGCCGGTGAGCGCCGCCGGCCGGCTCGCCGATCATCTCGTCGATGACGCCGAACGACAGCAGGTTGGGAGCGGTGACCTTGAGCGCCTCTGCGGCCCAGGCCGAGCGTTCCGGGGTGCGTTCACCGAACAGGATGGCGGCGCACCCTTCGGGCGTGATGACGGAGTAGCAGGCGTTCTCTTGCATCAAGATACGGTCACCGACTCCGAGGGCGAGCGCGCCCCCGCTCCCGCCCTCGCCGATCACGGTGACGATGATGGGCGTATCGAGGCCGGCCATGTCCTGGACGTTGCGGGCGATCGCCTCGGCTTGGCCGCGTTCCTCGGCGCCCACGCCCGGATACGCCCCCTGCGTATCGACGAAGGTCAGCACCGGCCGGCCGAATCGTTTGGCAAGACGGAACAGGCGCAACGCCTTGCGATAGCCCTCGGGCCGCGGCATGCCGAAATTGCGCCGAACCTTGTCCGCTACGCTCTTGCCGCGCTGGTGGCCGACCACCACGACCGGCGTCCCCCGAAAGCGTGCCAGCCCGCCGACGATCGCCGGATCGTCGGCGAACACCCGGTCGCCGTGCAGTTCCACGAACTCGGAGCACAGCGCCCGGACGTAATCCAGGGTGTAGGGCCGGTCGGGGTGGCGGGAGAGTTGGACGCGCTGCCACGCGGACAGGGAGTCGAACACCTTGGCCTCGCACGCACGGATTTTGGCTTCCAGCCCGTCCAACTCGGCCTGTTGCGCGTCCGAGCGGCTGGGGAGTTGGCGCAGCTCGTCCGCGCGTCGGTCCAATGCTTCCAGAGGCTTCTCGAAGTCGAGGTAGGTGGTTTGCACGCCGGTTCCTTACACGAAACGCGCGTGCTGGGACACACCGGCCACCAGAGGAATTTCTCGAATGCGGAGTTAGCGGAACAGCCGAAGAAGGGCAGCTACCGCAGCGATGATAGCCCCGTCTGAATCCAGATAGCTCGGTAGATCTCGGCCTTGGTTTCCTGGATGTCCGCCTTTGTCGCATAAGGTTCAAGAGTTGTCCGCAGGTCCGCCTTCGTCGCATAAGGTTCAAGAGTTGTCCGCAGGTCCGTTTTCGTTGCATAAGGCTCGAGAGCTGCCTGGATGTCCGTCTTCGTTGCAACTAGCTCAAGGTCGGCCTTCGTAGCGACGTTCTCCCCGACTGCCTCGCCGACAGCGGAAACCACGGCCTCAGCCTGTTCATCGTTGAACCCGGCCCGCTTGAGGTCTTTGACGACTTTATGCGTATCGAACGCCACGGCTCCCATGCCGCAAGCCTTTACCAACGGGCCAATCTCTGCGTCAAGGTCGAAAGGAGATGTCGAGAGAATGGCGGGATGGAATTCATCCGCTTCGGGGACCCCTCAAACTTCCTTGAAGAACGCCTGCACCGCGGCGTCGAGGGCGAGCGTCTGAGCCGGCGTGTACCAACGCAGCGAAGACTCACCGCGCAACCACGTGAGTTGCCGCTTGGCGAGACGGCGCGTTGCCTGGGCCGTCTGTGAGATCGCTTCCTCCACTGGACAACGACCGTGTAACAGGTTCGCGGCTTGGGTATAGCCGATGGTTCGGAGGACGGAGAGATCGGCGTCGAAGCCCAGATTCCAGACGCGGCGCAATTCGTCCGCCAAGCCGGCGCGGAACATCTGCCGGCAGCGCGCTTCGATGCGCTGCGCCAAACGGTCGCGCTCCATGACGAGCGCCAGTTGCAACGTGGAAAAGGGCTGCTCCCGGAAGGCGTGCTCATGCTGCCAGACGCTCAGCGGTTTGCCGCTTCGTAGCCAGACTTCCAGGGCGCGGATCAGCCGCATACGGTCGTTCGGGTGCAGGCGGCGTGCGGATTCGGCATCCACCCGCGCCAACCACGTGTGCAGATAGCCGGGGCCGTGTTCCTGCTCCTGTTGCGCCAGACGATGACGCAATGCGGGGTCGGCCGACGGTCCGACGAACAGGCCGCGGATCAACGCCCGAACGTAGAGGCCGGTGCCGCCCACGACGAATACCCGTTTGCCGCGGCGGACGATGTCGGCGATCGCGGTTTCGGCCAAGCCGCGGAATCGGGCCGCGTCGAAACGTTCGTCCGGGTCCACGACGTCGATGACGTGATGCCGGACTTGGGCTTGCTGCTCTGCCGTCGGTTTGGCGGTGCCGATGTCGAGATGACGGTAAACCTGCCGCGAATCCGCGCTGACGATTTCGCCGTCATGCCGCCGGGCCAGATCGATCGCCAACGCCGTCTTTCCGGTGGCGGTCGGTCCGGTGATGACGACGATGCGCGGCGGGGGCATGGCGCGGCCTTGTTCACCCGGACTCATCCGACAGGGAACCGAGCCGGGTGAGAAAGGAATGTCTCCAATCGAAAGTAACCGAGAGGGAACCCTCTCCCTAACCTTTCCCCAAAGGGGGAGGGGACGAAAGGGACAGGGATAAAAGTGATGGAGGCGCGGAGGGCTACGCCGCCGTCACTCCCAACGCGGCCAACACGTCCAGATCTTCCAGTGCTTTATAGGTATGTGTGGCACTCGGCTGCGCGGCGAACCGCTTGAGGTCGTCCACCGAGTCGATGTCGAAGGCGATGTGCGGCGCCTTGATCACACGGAAGGGCACGGCGTCTTTTCGCGCGCGCTCCTGGTGTGCGGCCAGGCTGGGGCCGCCGAAACAGGGCGGGATCACCCGCGGCGGCGTGCGGAGCAGGGCGTTGGTGCCTTCGTTCTCCTTGCAGGTGACGAGCAGGACACCGGGGGCGTCGGTCGTCTCGCAGAACAGCAGGTCGACGTCTTCGGAGGTGACCAGCGGCAGGTCGGACAGGAGCACGAGTTGCGCGGTCGCGCCGAGGTCCAGGCAGAAGTCGGTGCCCAGTTCCACCGCGCCGTTCAGCCCGCGCGGTGCGCCCTCGTCGATAGCGTCGGCCCCGAGTGTTTGGGCGAAATCGAGCAGGTGCCGGCCCGAGGTCACGACCCCGAACCGGTCCACGGTTGCGGCGCGGCGCAACTGCGTGAGCACGTCGCGTAGCATGGCTTGCGAGACGCTCCGGCGCTGCGCGTCGGACAGCAGCGGGGCCAAGCGGCTCTTGCCGTGATCCAGGGCTTTGATGGGCACCAACACGAAGTTCATGGCGGGCATCCTGAAGAATTTCTCCTTGCGGAACAAGAGGGAATGCTATACGGGGAGCCCCGACGCCAGCGATCGTCGATTCGGGCGCCGCCACAATCGCCGCCCGTCTGAACCAGGTCCGGCCCGTCGGGAGCCGGCATCACAAAGCCCCACCAAAGGGAGGACGCCATGCGAGAAGTTGCCATCGTCGGCGCGGGCATGACCCGGTTCGCCAAGCATATAGACAAAGGCATGAAACAACTGTCGCGTGAAGCCGTGGAAGCGGCGCTGCAATCCGCGGGAATCGAGGCCGGCGCGCTCCAGGCCGTGGCGGTCGGCAACGCCATGGCCGGCCTGATTACCGGGCAGGAGTGCATCCGGGGGCAGGTCGTGTTGCGCGAGATGGGCATCGGCGGCATTCCGGTCATCAACACCGAGAACGCCTGCGCCAGCGCGGCCACGGCGTTTCATCTGGCGTGGCTGTACGTGGCGTCGGGCATGTACGACGTGGTGCTGACGCTCGGCATGGAAAAGCTCACCCACGAGGACAAGAAGAAGTCGTTCGCCGCGATCGGCAGCGCCATCGACGTCGAGTTGATGCAGCAGACCCTGGCCGACATGAAGAAGGCAACCGAGGAGCCGGGGGACGGGGCGGGCGCGGGCAAGTCGCGCAGCATGTTCATGGACTTCTACGCCGAGTTCGCGCGCAGCCACATGCGCAAATACGGCACCACCAAAGAGCACTATGCCGCCATTGCGGCCAAGAATCACACCAACGGCAGCCTCAACCCGCACGCCCAGTTCCAGACCCCGCGCAGCGTGGAGGACGTGTTGGCTTCTCCCATGATCGCCGACCCGCTGACGCGCATGATGTGCTCGCCGATCGGCGACGGCGCCGCGGCCATGGTGCTGACCAGCGCGGCCAAGGCCAAGGAATTCACCCCCAGGCCGGTGTACGTCAAAGCCTCGGTCCTCGGCTCCGGGCAGGACCACGAACCCGGCCAGCCGGGCGTGACGGAACGCATGGCGCGCAAGGCGTATGAAATGGCAGGCGTCGGCCCGGAAGACCTGGACGTCGCCGAGGTACACGACGCCTCGGCCCCGGCCGAACTCATCATCTACGAAGAACTCGGCCTGTGCGGACAGGGAGAGGGCGCCCGGCTGATCGACGAGGGCGCCACGGCACTCGGTGGAAAAGTTCCGGTCAACCCCAGCGGCGGCCTGCTGGCCAAGGGGCATCCGGTCGGCGCAACCGGCACCGCGCAGATCGTCGAGATCTTCTGGCAGTTGCGCGGCGAAGCCGGCAAACGCCAAGTCGAGGGCGCCAAGCTGGGCCTGACCGAGAACGGCGGCGGCATGGTGCGCGGCGAAGCCGCGGCGCTGGCCGTCCACGTGCTGAGCGTCTGACTGCGCGTTCCGCCCGCGGGTTGCCGCCGCGGGCCGAGAACCCCTCCATCGATCGGCCAGATGCGCATCATCGCGGGCTCGGCCGGCGGGCTGACGCTGCGTGCGCCCAAGGGCCACAAGACGCGGCCCACCGCGGACAGAGTCCGGGAATCGATCTTCAACATTCTCGCCAGCCGGTTCGCCCTCGCCGACGTGGACGTGCTGGACCTGTTCGCCGGCGCCGGCGGGTTGGGCATCGAAGCCCTGAGCCGCGGGGCGCGGTCCGCGGTGTTCGTGGACGCCAGCCCCGCGGCTCTCACCTCCATTCGCGCCAATCTGAAGACCGCCAAGCTGCTGCACCGCAGCCGCCTGATCCGCGCCCGCGCCCCGACGGGCGTGCGTATGCTCGAAGAGCGGGATCGGCGCTTCCGCGGCGTGTTTCTGGACCCGCCGTACGGCGACGGCTGGGTGGAGAAGACGCTGCGCCGGCTGGCGCGGAGCCCGATCGTCGGGCCGGGCACGTGGCTGGTCGTCGAGCACGCGCCGGGCGAAAGCGGCGCAGCGGCCTACCCCCCGCTGGTATTGACCGACCGCCGCCGTTACGGCACAACCGGCGTGTCCTTCTACGAGTGCCAGGACGAGGGAACCGCGTGAAACGGCGTGCCATTTATCCCGGATCGTTCGATCCGCCGACCTGCGGCCACATCGACATTGTCCGCCGGAGCCTGGAGATCGCCGACGAAGTGGTGGTCGCGGTCGTCTATAACCCGCAGAAGGCCAACTCGCTGTTCACGCCCGAAGAGCGGCTCGACATGTTCCGGGAAGAGTTGGCGGACGCCGGCGACCGAGTCCTCTACGACAGCTTCCACGGCCTGCTGGTCGAGTACGTCGAGCGGATGCAGGCCAGAATCATCATCCGCGGGCTGCGCGCCGCCTCGGACTTCGAATACGAATTCCAGATGGCGTTGATGAACCGGCACATGAAGCCGGATATCGACACGATCTTCCTGACCACGGGCGCGGCCCACTTCTACACCGCGGCGCGGCTGGTCAAGGAGGTCGCCGGCCTCAACGGATCGGTGACGGGCCTCGTGCCGCCCCACGTCGAACGACGGCTCCGCGAGAAATTCGGCCGGAAGACGGCCCTTACGCAATCGGGCTGAGTCGGTCGGCGGTCCGCTTTCTCATCCGGCTCCAAAACGAGTGATTCGCGGGACGAAGAGAGCATCCCATGCGTCTGGCACCTCGACTCGAACAGGTCAAACCGTCGCCGACCCTGATGGTCACGGTGAAAGTGGCGGCGTTGCGGCGCGAGGGCATCGAGGTCATCGACTTCGGCGCCGGCGAGCCCGACTTCGACACCCCGGACCACATCAAGGACGCCGCCATTGCCGCGATCAAGGCCGGCAGCACCAAATACACCCCGGTCGGCGGCACCGCGGACGTAAAGGACGCGGTACGCATCAAGCTGCGCCGGGACAACGGCCTCGACTACGCCCTTAACGAAGTCACCACGAGTTGCGGCGGCAAACACATCCTGTTCAACGCCCTGCACGCCCTGGTCGGCCCGGGCGACGAGGTCTTCATCCCCGCGCCTTATTGGGTGAGCTATTCGGATATGGTGATTCTGGCTGGCGGCACGCCCAGGTTGTTGCCGACCGGCGAGGAGACCGGGTTCAAGCTGACCGCGGCGCAACTCATCGAGGCGCTCGGCCAGGGCGAGCGGAATGCGATACGGCGCGTCTTACTGCTGAACAGTCCGTCCAATCCGACCGGCGCGGCCTATACGGACGCCGAACTGGGGCCGATGGCCGACGCGATCGAACAGCGCGACCTGTTCGTCATTTCCGACGACGTGTACGAAAAATTCGTGTACGACGCCCCGCGCTGCGCCCACCTGCTGGCGCTGAAGCCGGGGCTGCGCGACCGGTTGCTCATCGCCAAC
The DNA here is from genome assembly GCA_965200125.1 of uncultured Binatia bacterium (SeqCode). Classification (GTDB taxonomy): domain Bacteria; phylum Desulfobacterota; class Binatia; order Bin18; family Bin18; genus Bin18. Next base: position 4,060,086 of record OZ241332.1, read on the forward strand.
TCGGTATCCAAGACCTATGCCATGACCGGCTGGCGCGTGGGTTATGCCGCAGGGCCGGTCGCGGTCATCAAGGCGATGGAGACTATTCAGAGCCAGAGCACCTCGAACCCGAACGCCATGGCACAGGCCGCGGCCATCGAAGCGCTGACCGGCGACCAAGCCCCGGTCGGCATCATGGCCGCGGAATTCGCCAAGCGGCGCAATTACGTTGTGGACCGGCTGCGCGCCATGCCGGGCATTTCCTGCACCCTGCCGGAAGGCGCTTTCTACGTCTTTCCGCGCGTGTCGGGCTGTTTCGAGGCGATGTGGCAGGACAAGCCGATCGCGTCCGCGATGGACTTTTCGCTGTATCTGTTGGAAGAGGCCAAGGTCGCCCTCGTCGCGGGCGAGGGGTTCGGCTCGCCCGACCATGTGCGGATTTCCTACGCTACCTCCATGCAGAATCTGGAACGCGGTCTCGATCGTATGGAAGCCGCGGTGCAACGGCTGCGCAGTACGTAACGGATTCCGCGGCTGGCAGTTGAGACCGAGCCTCTCTCCCCACCGTTGCGGGAGGACCCTCTCCCTAGCCCTCTCCCGGAGGGAGAGGGGATCGAAACAGACGCGGGTTCATCTTGTCAGTCGTTCCCCTCGCAACCGGACACTACCTGGGCCGTTACATGAGCGGCTGCGCCGCCCGTGCGAGCAGCAACTCGACGTCGATGATCGTCTGCGTCATGGCCTGACCGATCAAGTCCAGCTTGCGCACCTGGTCGATCCGCGGCCGTGCATTCTCCAACTCCCGCGCGGACAGCAGCGCCTTGAAGATGTTGCACGCATCCGCCAGCCCGATGATCGCCACGTCGCGCGGACCGGGAATCTGATCGCTGAACAACACCTCCATGATCCGCAGTTTGACCTCGCGCTCGGCCCGACCGTCGATCATCGGGTAGCGGCGTGCCTTGAACACCCACAGGAAGCGGTCGTCCTGCCGTTGCAGGATGCCCCGCTCCACGAGCCGGTCGAGCGCCCCGTCCCGAATCTCGTGCGCGCGGGCCGTGGTCCGCTCCACCCAGAACTGCGCGTCACGAGTGTCATCCGCATGCGCGATGTCGGCCAGCGTCGGATCGAGCAGGTCGTCCTGTAGCGGGGTCGCATCGACGAGAACCAGCTTGCTGAGATCGGTGTCGATCCGGTTCTCGATCGCCAGATCCATCAGCACCCCGCCGGCCATCGCGTGCTGCATCAGCCGGTCCTGCACGCGGGCGAACTTTCCGTTCTCGTCGTCGAGCGTCAGCAACAACAATTCCTCCACGAATCGCAGCATCGTTCTCTCCCTCTCGGTTCTTAGTCGTTCCGACTCCGGTGCCCCGGCGGGCTTCTCGTCCCCAGATCTTTACGCCACAACGTCCATCTGCCGCAACAGCGGCACGATGTCCCGACCGAAGCGGACCGTGTCGTCGTGGTAGGACAGAAAGCAGGCCAGCACCCCGTCCATCCCCGCATCGTACAACGCCCCGAGTTGCTGTGCACACTGCTCGGCCGTGCCCACCACGGGCAACGCGCCGCCGCCCAGGGCCAGCATTTCCAGCGTGAACGTGTCGAACGAGCCGCTGCCCAGCCCCAGGCCGCGCGCCCAGTTCTCCACCGCTTCCCGGTCCATCTTTTCGAGAATGGCGCGGCGGACGTCCTGCGCCTCCCGCTCGGTCTCGCGCCACAGCACGAACGGATACCCCGCGCAGCGCACTGTGCGGCCATAGCGCCGCGCCCGCGCCTTGATGTCCGCGGTGACGTCGGCCACGGCGTCGGCGGACGGCGGGCTGATGAACGCCCAGTCGCACAGCCGTGCCACCATGTCCTTGGCGTCCTCGGACGTGCCGGCGTTCACGATCGGTGGATGGGGACGTTGCTCCGGCTGCGGCATGACGTAGCCGCCACGGATGGTGTACCACGGGCAGGTATAGTCGAACGTACCCGGCTCCTGCGTCCACAGGCCCTGCAGAATTTCGATGAACGCGGCCGTCCGCCGATAGCGCTCGGCTGCGGCAGAATGTCGATGCCCATCATGCCGAACTCTTCGGCGCTCCAGCCGCTGACCATATTGATTCCCCACCGCCCGCGGCCGATGTGATCCAGCGTCGCGCCCATCTTGGCCACCACCAGCGGATGGAATACCGGCACGTGCACGGTGGAATACACGCGGATGGTGCGCGTCTCGGCCAGCAGCGCGGCCGCCCACGTCATGGTTTCCAGCGACCGGCCCAGAAAATTCGTCTTGCCGCCGAACCCGCGCCAGCGGCTGACCGGAAACAGAAAATCGAACCCCGCGGCCTCGGCCGCCTGCGCGATCTTCCGGTTGGTGTCGTACTCCCACTCGTCCGGCTCCTGCCGGTAGGTACTGATCGAATACATATTGCTGCAATTCGGCATGAAGATGCCGAGTTGCAGCGGGGCACGGTCGCCGTCGGTCATGGGGAGCGTCCTCGTTGTATCCGGTCGATTTCCGGTTCCACGCCGCAGGCTCTCGTTCCTATCAGCCGTGAAAGGCGGCGGGTTCCCGCAGCCGGGCCGCGATCTCGGTAAACCGCGCCAGCGCGCCTTCGAGGTCGTCGGCGATCTGCGCGGCGATCACGTCGGGCGGCGGCAGCGCGTCCGTGTCGGTCAGGCTGTCGTCCTTGATCCAGAACAGGTCGAGGCTCAGCTTGTCACGCTTCAGCAGATCGGCGTAGGCGTAGCTGCGCCAGCGACCGGTCGGATTGGCCGCGCTCCACGTCGGCGCGCGCTCGTGCAGGCGGCCGGGTTGGTAACAGGCGACGAACTCGTCCCAGTCCCCGCACCGGATCGGCTTCTGCTTCGGTGTGAAGTGTAGATTGGTCCGCAGGTCGTATACCCACAGCGTGTCGGTCCAGGCGTCGGCCCGCCCCGCCTTCTTGTCGAAGAAGAGCACGTTGGCCTTGACGCCCGGCGAGTACCAGATGCCGGTCGGCAGACGCAGCAGCGTGTGGACGCGGCATTTCTCCAGCAGGTTGCGGCGCACCTTTTCGCCGGCCCCGCCCTCGAACAACACGTTGTCCGGCACCACGACCGCGGCGCGGCCGCCGATCTTCAGCAACGTATGGATGTGCTGTACGAAGTTGAGTTGCTTGTTGCTGGTCGAGGTCCAGAAATCCTCGCGGACGACGACCTGATCCTCCCGCTCCGTGTCGCCCTCTTCGTTGACGAACAGCAGGCTCTGCTTCTTGCCGAACGACGGATTGGCGAGGACCATCGAATACGTCCGTGCCCACGGCGCGGCCAAGCTGTCGTGCCCGGTATGGACGACCACCGCGTCGCCGCCGATGTTGTGCAGATACACGTTCATCGCGCAGATGCGCCCCACCTTGGGGGACAGTTCCATGCCCTCGACGAGCCCTTCCTGCAATGCGCGGAGTTGGTCCCGATCGAGCGTGTTTCCATAGTGGGCGAGCACGTGCCGATAGGCGTTGCACAGAAAGCCGCCGGTGCCCGCCGCGGGGTCGCAGATACGGTCGGCCGGCGTCGGCTGCATCACTTCGCAGATCGCCTGGATCACCGGCCGCGGGGTGAAGTACTGCCCGGCGCCGCGCGATGATTCCTGCGCGGAGCGGGACAGCAGTTCCTCGTAGATCGTGCCCTTCACGTCCACCGGCAGCGCCAGCCAATCCACCCGGTCGAGCAGATTGACGACGAGCTGCTTGAGCAGGGCGGGATTGTGGATCTCGCAGCGCGCCCCCTTGAAGATGACACCGAGCATCCCCGGTGCGACCGCCAACGTTTCCAGGCTGCGGCGGTAGTGCTCCTCCAAGGCCGCGCCGTCCAGCGACAGCATCGCCTTCCAGCCCAGTTCCGGTGGCACGAGTGACGCGCGTTCGTAGGGCGGCTCGGTCAACTGGTCCGCCATCTTGAGGAACAGCAGCAAAGTGAGTTGTTCGACGTACTCGAAGCAGGACAGCCCGGCGTCCTGCAAGACGCCGGCATAGCTCCAGGCGCGTTTGCCGATTTGCGCGGCGTTCATCCGCAGCGTCCGCTATAGCGTGATGGCCAGCGGATGGCCGATCAGTCGCCGGTCAACCGTCAGGAGCTTGAGGCCATCTTCTTGTACCTGGACGAGAAGAAGTTCGTCGAACGGGTCCTTGTGAGAGATGGGGGTTTGCAGTTCACGAGCGGCGTGGCCGGGACTTATCCAAATGAACTCCACACCCAACTCTTCCAGAACGTCAATCACGTTATTCGGATGGTACGGGCTCTTGCGTTCGCCGGACGGATACAGGGACTGATATTTCAAACGCATCTCCCAGATCGACGCGGCGCTCACATAGAGCCGCGCCCCATGCTCATCGAAGAACTGCCATTCGGCGTCCGAGAACCGTTTAGGGGCCGCCATCAATTTGTAAAGGTAGGACGTGTCGGGAAGAATGCGCACGGATGCCCCTCCGGCTAATCGTCGTCAAGACCGAGAACTTTCCGGCTGAGTGCCGGGTCGTGAAAGGCCGCCATCATCGCGTCCACTTCCTCCGGCGGGGCGTCCTTGATGCCGAGGCGCCGGCGGGTCGCCTCCAACCTGTCGAGGTCGATACCGACACGCTTGCGGTAGTGCACGAGTTCCACGGCGGGGTCGCCGTTCTTGGTGATGACGACGCGCTCGCCCCGCTGGGCCGCGGTCACAAGCTCCGGCAGACGCCCTTCCGCTTCGGTGAGGGAAAGTTCCATGAGCAGCCCTCCTGCTTGCTCGGTCGGTTCCGCACTATGCGCCCTCCCGCATCCCTGGGCAAGATGGCAGACCCGGACGGCAGTCCACTACTCCCGTCGTGGTTTCCGGCAACCGCTCCGGAGTCTTCGCCACCCCGCCGAACCCTCCTCGAACCGATGAAGCGGTCCCGGATTCAGGTTGTGGCAGCAATTTTCTCCAGGGTTTCTCTGCATCGACGGATGGGGGATGGGGAAGGCTCGACGAAAAATCCGGACTTGACATTGTCATTTATTTAAAATAGATTCATGACATCCGAGGCCGAAATGAGCGACGGACCACACAGAAGCTTGCCGATGCCGCCCGGCTGGAAGCGATTTGCAGAACGCGCCTACAAGCCAGCGTTCTCGATCGAAGAAATACCGGAGGGGATCCCGGCGGCACTCAAGGGGGATTGGCAAGAAGAAGGAATGCCGAGCTTTGTCGCGAAGCTTCGTGAGACTCTATATGATGGTCAAACCGATTTTTTCTGCAATCAGACGGCAAAAATCGAAGGACTTCGGAAAGAAGCGGACGGGTTCCCACTTCGTTATGCGCTTCTGGACTCCGCTATTCGGGCGGTAACGGCGGGGCAGTCAGGGGATGAAGCGTTAGGAGAAGCTACTTGCCAAGCCCTTTCCGACTGGACGGCCCGCCGCGCGCGTCAAGTTGAGGAGTACTACTACCGTCGATCCAGACAAGGCAGCGCCGTGGATGTTCGGGGACGAGTCGAGAATGCGATCTCAGGATTGGATATCGTCACCGTGGCCCGTCGTCTTTGCGGAATCGACAGGAATGAACAGGCTCAAAGGCTCACGAAACAGGCTGCTCTCGACGATGGAGTACCCCTCCAATGAAAGCCGGGGAAACTCTGAATGAAGCTTTGCCGCGGTATCGTGTCGACGTAGTCGAACCGGGCATGGGTAGCCGCCGTCATTGGGTGAGATGCGAGATCGGCAGCAACCTGATATTCGATGTAGAAAAGCTTCAAACTTACTGCCTCGCCAACTGGGATGAACGGGTGCACGACGCGTTTGTCGTTGCTGCGGCTGTCCAGTTCTGTGACCATACAAAGGCTCGTCCTTCGAACGGGTGGGGCAGAAGTTTCACCTTACGAATTCCGGTCCATGATTCGACCTACTGGAATGCGGCACCTGTCTCGACCGCCCTGCACAATGCGCTCGGATTTCTCACCGGCGACCGGTGGCAGATCACCTTCGTCGAGAGAAGCATGCCTGCCCCAACCCCTCGGCAGGGAAACTTCCATATACCCAGTGCGGCGTGTGTTGTCCTTCCGTTCAGCGACGGGCTCGATTCCCTCATGGTGGCCGGGCTGACGAAATTGGAACATGGTCAGCGTGTCATTCGAGTCAGACTTGGGTTGAAGTCCCTGAACGGACGCCGAGCCGGAAGTTCGCAAATACCTTTTGCTTCCATTCCCTATAGCGTTCAGTACGGCAAGAGGGGTTCCGTCGAACCCAGCGCCCGCTCGCGAGGCTTCAAGTTCGCCTTGCTCAGCGGCGTAGCCGCCTGTCTGTCCAAGGCCCGCCAAGTCGTCGTGCCCGAAAGCGGACAAGGCGCCTTGGGCCCCTGCCTCGTTCCGGTTGGCCAAGCGTACGAGGATTATCGCAATCATCCCTCGTTCACTGACCGTATGGCCTTCTTTTTGTCGACCTTGCTCGATCATGAAGTTCAGTACGTCTATCCCCGTCTCTGGCACACGAAGGCCGAGACCCTTGCCGAGTTCGTAACGAAGTGTCGGGACGGCTCGGAATGGGTGGCAACTCGGTCTTGTTGCAAGGTCAAAGACACGTTTCGGTATCCGGAAAGATGCGCCAGTGCGGCATCTGCGCGGCGTGTCTGCTCCGACGTATGAGCGTCCACGCGATAGGGACGTCGGAACCCGGGAATACGTACGTTTGGGAGGATCTGACCACGGCGCGGTTCGAAGATGGGGCGGCATCGGCATTCAAGAAGCGGCAACCCAAAGGCGCGTTGTATGAATACGCGATTGCCGGCGCGCTTCACCTCGACCACTTGGCGGGTCTCTTCCATTCACCTGTCGACCAAGTTGGATTGGGTCGGCAGATTCGCTGGTTGCACGAGTCTCTTGGCGTTCCTGAAGAAGAAGTCCGTTCGAAAATGAGCCGGCTGCTTGAGAAACATGCGGAGGAGTGGAGAAGTTTTCTGCGTTCTCTTGGGCCGCGGTCGTTCGTGGCCCGATGGGTCGGGTGAAAGGAGGGGTGCGCATGTCCGTATCAGGGATGGAGACCGTTGACGTCGGTAAGCGGCTGCGGATTGCACGCGAAACTGCGGGCCTCACGCAGGCGGAGGCTGCGGATGGCATCAACGTCGCACGGACGACGCTCATCGCCATGGAAAAGGGCCAACGCGCCGTTCGGGCCGCCGAATTGCTCCCATTGGCCCGGTTGTACGGGACGTCGGTGAATGCGTTGCTGCGCCGCGAGTCCGTGTACGTCGACCTCGTCCCTCGCTTTCGGAAACTCCCCGCGTGTGGAGATGGACCGTCCGCCCGGGCCGCCGGACTGCTGGCCGACCTCGCACGGGCGGAGGTGGAACTCGAAAACCTCCTCGGCGTGACGCATCCCCGGAACTATCCCCCGCCTCGTCCACTCCTGCCGGGCGACATATGCGCGCAGGCCGACAACGACGCGACCGAACTCCGGCAAAATCTCGGGCTGGGTCTCGCGCCGGTTCGCGATCCCCTGAGCCTACTGGAGCTCGATCTCGGGGTCCGCGTGTACGTACGACGATTGGACGCCGGCGTGTCCGGCTTGTTCGCCTACGATGAACAGGTCGGCGCGTGCATGCTGCTCAATGCCAATCATCCGTACGAACGCCGCGTCCAGACCGCGGCCCACGAACTCGGTCATCTGGTCTCGAGCCGGCACGCGCCCGACGTGCTGTATCGGGACGGGCGAGGCAATTCCCGCGCAGAACGGTACGCCAATGCCTTCGCGCGCGCCTTCCTGACGCCGGCGCGGACGGTCCTGCAGAAATTCCGCGACCTTACGCAAGGGGCATCGCACTTGACGCGGCGGCACGTCATTCTGCTGAGCCACGCCTTCGGGGTCTCGCGTGAAGCCCTGGTCCGACGTCTCGAAGAACTCGCACTCACGAAACCGGGAACGTGGGAGTGGTTCCAAGCGCACGGCGGCATTACCAACGCACAGGCGCGCCAAGTCCTCGGCCACGCGGTCGTCGGTGGGGCGGACGAATCCGCGGGCGATCTTCCGACGACGCTCCGGTTGAGTCTGCTGGCCGCGGAAGCATGGAGACGGGAACTGCTCAGCGAAGGGCAACTCGCCCGTCTTCTGCATCTCCAGCGTGTCGAGTTACGCGCCCTATTGGATGGGGTCGAGGATGACGGAGTAGATGCGGATGACGCCCCGAAGCTGTCTGCGTGACCCGACCGTTACCGTCATTGCGGACACCAGTGTCGTCATCAACCTGCATGCGACTGGATGTGCGGAAACGATCCTGGAGGCGTTGCCCAACCGGTTTTTCGTCGTTTCCCAGGTCCTGGATGAGCTTGAGACCGATCGACGAACGGGCCGGAACGACGCGGGAGCAATCGCTGCATCCGTGGCCTCGGGCCGGATCACGGTCGTGCAACTGGGAGACGCGGGACGCGGGTCTTTCCTGAACCTCGTTTCCGGCTCTGCGGCTCGGACGCTGGACGATGGGGAAGCGGCAACGATTGCGTCTGCCCTGGAAATGGAACTCCACGGCATTCCGCTCATAGACGAGCGAAAAGCCAATCGGGTTTGCGCCGAGCGCTTTCCCGGTCTCGCGACGGGAAGCACGGTGGACGTTCTGGCCCAGGACTCGGTTCGGGCAGCCCTTGGACGGAACCGTCTTGCCGAGGCGACGTTCAACGCGCTGTATGCGGGCCGCATGCGCGTGCTTCCGCACCATGTGGGATGGGTCGTCAACCTCATCGGCCCACAACGCGCCGCACAATGTCCCTCGCTTCCCAGGTCGGTCCGTTCGACATGACGCTCGCGTAGGGTTCAACCGCGGATCCATGCGGCCGGCCACTCGACAGCCTGTGCCGGTCTTCGCATCACTTGGGCTTGCTACGCTGCCGGCGACGGCGGGCCGAGCCCGACCCTTTTGCGGCGGCGGTCTTCCGTGTTCGTGCCACCCGCTCCGCGGCAATGCGTTTCAACAGTTCCGTCGCCGGCTCGTCGTTCGGGTCTTGCGGAACGAGTTTGCCGGCGAAGGCGTGTTTCAGGATTGATTGGCGGAGGATCTGGGCGCTTTGCAGTTTTGCGTCGATGTCGGCTTCGAGTTGCTCGATGACGGAGAATTGATTGTTCACGGTCGCGACGATGGCTTCTTGCTCGGATGATGGGGGGAGGGGAACAGGGTAGGAAGCTAGGGATTCACCTGTCAGATGATTGGTGCCGGTTCCTGTGAACGCCTTTTTCAATCTTCCATTATAGGTTCCGGCGGCTAGAACAAATGAGAGATAATGGCTGGACACTCCGCGGCTTGGACGGATTCGATGAAGGGCTTTCTGTATGGCGATGGACTCGTTTTTACGATCCCATACGGCACAACGCCCCGGCTCGCCTCCTTCACAAACGACCAAATCTCCGAACTGTACGGAAACGTTCGGAAATTCTTCGTCACCGATCCGCATTTCAGCCAAGTCATCCAAATCGAAGCTGAACCATCGAGTATTGACGTTCCGTAAATAGGATCTGAGCCGGCCAACGTTTTTTGCTTTATCAAGCATTTTGCCGAGTCTTTGATTAGCAATCTCGGCGAAAGTCGCCCAGCACCACCCTTCCGGCAGAGGGGGCAGACCCGTGGTATCCGGCGCGACCGGCTCCTTGTATTTGGCCTTCCAGTTCTTGGGAGGCGTCTTGCCCTTTTCTTCGAACTTGTGGAGTTGGTTTTCCTCCCAACGACGCTGCCGTTCGGCCAGAACGTGCTTGAGCAGTTCGCTGGCCGGCTCGGTGTTCGAGTGTTGCTTGCGCCAGTCCGCGGTGAGCGCGCCTTCCACCGCCGCCTTCAGCACCGAAGCGCGATAGAGTTGCAGCCTGTCCCGCGCTCGCTTCAGCGCGGCGACGCCGGCGTCGAGATCGGAGAAGAGTTCGTCGAGGGTGTCGGCGATGCGGGTTTGTTCCGTCCTAGGTGCGACGGGGACGGCAATTTGTTTGATTTTCGAGAACGGTAATGAAGGGAGAGTCGTTGCATGAGCATAATGAGAAAAATCTACCGTAGAGAGCCAATGGTACAGCCATTCACTGAGTATGCCTTTTTCCGGGATAGCTGCGGCAATGTGACTCACGATGTACATCGGTCGCTGCAAGACCGCCCGCTGATTCAGCAAAGTTGACGCGCCACTTTTCGTAAACAGCACTGAACCCGCGGGAAACATTCGAAGACTCTTCACAACACTTTCTGCCAAGTGATCCTTTGTGTCTGCAAGCCTCATCCTCGTCCCCAAACGTCCCATATCTTGTACGCGGACAAATGGCGGTCCAGACTCCCTAAATTTTTCCTTCCCTTGAGGAGCCGGATTGCCGGAGAGCAGGTTCGAGACATTGTCCAGAGATGTCCAAGACCATCCCGAGGGCAACTGCCCTCCCGTCGAACCGCTCACGCCCCGGCCCTCAATCCTTCTAGGGATTCAGAAGATCGACACCCGTGGCGGCAAAGTCGGCCTCGTTACGAGTGACGATCGTGAGGCGGTGATGCAGGGCGGTGGCCGCGATGAGACTGTCGACGGCCGGGACCGTGCGGGTCCCGGCCATGAGGCGGCCCCACACATCCGCGACATCGGCATCGACTGGCAGAATGCGTCTCTCGCCCAGGCCGGCAGTTCCGACAGCGTGCAGGTGTCGATCAGAAAGCTCATAGCGCAACGTCGCGCGGCAGTGACTTGTCACGCTCGATGTCCAGATCCACGCCCACGAGAGAAGAAGCCCGGAGAAACTCGGCCGTCGAGAGGTGCGGGCGCTGCAGACGGTCGTAGTCGCGGACGGAAAGGACGATCGCCGCTCGTCGGCCGTGGACGGTAATCGTTTGCGGCCCGTCGGTCTCGACACTGCGTACCAAGGCGCTGAACCGCGCTTTCGCCTCCTGTACCGGCCAGCTTTTCATGACCCACCTGTTCTGACCTTTCTGACCGGAAACTACACGGGCGCCGCGAGAACGCAAGTGTTCCGTCGTCACGCCGCCAGCTTCTCGTTCAACTCCGCCATCAGGGGCGTGAGCTCGTCCCCGAACAGGGCGTGCGCGCGGCCCAGGCTGCCCTGCTGGCCGAACCAGCCGGTCTCGAAGTCCGCTGGTTCGATGGCGAGGCTGGCGGCGATGTGTTCGGCCATGCGGTCCAGCCATGCGCGCTGCTCCGGGGTGAAAGCGGCGTCGCGTTCTTCCAGCCACGCGCGATAGCGTTTCCGCAACTCGTTGCGGTAGGGCACGAGCGTGAACCGCGGCAGTAGTGCGCTGCGTACCAGGGTCACCAGATCGGCCAGCGGCTCCCCGCCGCGGCGTTCCACCCTGGCCGGTTCCGCGGCCTCGAAGGCGCGCCACAACTGTACCGGCGTGGCCGACAGCGGCGGGCGGCCTAGTGCGTCGCGCAAGTGGCGCAGGTCCGTGAGCGACAACCGGAGCGGGCGCGTACCGGCATGGATCGCCTGAAGCGCGGTCAGTTCGTCCTTGTGTGCCTCGATCCAGGCGCGGAAGTCCCGCACCTTGGCCCGCGCCTTCTCCACCGGCTGCGTCGAAGCCCGCATGGAGCACCTCGTCGATGGTGTGGCGGTCGATGGTCTGCTCGTTCTCTTGCCGGATCTCCAGCAGGCGGCGGCGGAAGGTCGGTTTCAAGAACGGCTCGACCGCGGCGTGCGCCAGATCCCTGGCCGCCTGAGCGACGTGTTTCTTCAGCGGCTGCGCGGCCTGGAAGTGCGATCGGGCGGCCGCGACCTGTGCATCGGGGTCGCACGCACACAACAGATCGTGGGCGAGGTCCGGGAAGGACTTGCCGCCGGCCAGCGTCGAGAGTTCGGCAAGCTGGGCGGGGCTGTACTCCCGCTGCAAACGGGCGAGGCGGCCGGCCAGCGTGGTCAGCGCCTCCGGGGCGACGCCGCCTCTGGCGACGTACTGCAAGACCTGCGCCAACGTCTTCTTGGGCTGGCGGTTGAGGGTGCGGGAATCGGTCTTGTCCTGCTCGCATACGCCGACCGCGTCGACGATGACGAAGCGGTCCCTTGACCGTGGCGCTGGGGGTGACGGCGCGCAGCGCGTCCGGCGCGATGACGCGCACGCCGCGGCCCTTCATCTGCTCGAAGAACCCCGCGGACTTGACGTTGCGCAGGAAGAAGACGCACTCGATCGGCTTCACGTCGGTGCCGGTGGACATCATGTCCACGGTGACGGCGATGCGCGGGAAGAAGCTGTTGCGGAAGTTGGTCAGTATCTCTTCCGGGGTGAGGCTGGACGTCTTCACCCACTCCGTGCCCTCGGTCTCGGTCCCGTCGTCTTCGGTGACGGTTCGCACGACTTTGGTGAAGCCGGTGCGGTAGGTGATCTTCTGGCAGAAGTCGTTGCCGGCGGCGAACTCTTCGCGCGCCAGGCGCACGATATCGTCGGCGTGGGAATCGTCCTTGGCGAAGATCAGCGTCTTGGGGACCTCGGCGCGGCCGGGGAAGGCTTCCGGCAGCACGACGTCGCGGAACTGCCGCAAGACGGTGCGGATATGGCTTTCCGAGACCACGTCGCGGTCGAGTTGGGCGGCGGTATAGGTCAGATCGTCGGTCAGGAGTTGCAGGCGTTCGGCGCGCGTCAGTTTGTTGCGTTTGTCCACGTACACGCCACTCTCGTCCGCAGCGACCGTGGCGCCCCGGTCCGTCACGCGCGTGCGGATGCGGTACACGTCGAAGTCCACGTTCACGCCGTCGATGACCGCCTCGTCGTGGCCGTACTGCATGACCAGGTTCTGATTGAAGAAGCCGATGGTCTTGCCGGCCGGGGTCGCGGTCAGGCCGATCAGAAAGGCGTCGAAGTACAGGAGCACTTGGCTCCACAGGTCGTAGATGGAGCGGTGGCATTCGTCCACGATGACGAAGTCGAAGAACTCCGGCGGAACCGCGGCGGTATAGGCGACTTCGGGCGGCGCTCCCTGCCACGTCGCGGCGGGGGATGCGAAGGCGGAGTCTTCTTCGTTGCCGGGGTCGTATTCCGCGTCGCCCCTGAGCATCGAATACAGTCGCTGAATGGTTGTGACGACCACCTTGGCCGCGGGATTGACCGAGTTCGTCGCGAGCCGCTGGACCGTGTACAGTTCCGGAAACTTGCGGGCATCGTCGGGCGGGGTGAAGTCGGCGAACTCGTCGAACGTCTGGCGGCCGAGATTTCCGCGGTCCACCAGGAACAGGATGCGGTGGGCGCCGCCGTATTTGAGCAGACGGTAGGCGGCGTTGACCGCGGTGAAAGTCTTGCCGGAGCCGGTGGCCATCTGGATCAGGGCGCGCCGGTTGCCGCGGGCGAGTGACGCCTCGAGGCGACGAATGGCGCGCGCCTGCACGTCCCACAGCCGCGACTCGTCCAGTGGCGGTAGTTCTTGCAGCCGGGCGCGTAACTGCGCCGGCTGTTTCGCCCACGTCACCAGCGTCTCCGGCCTGGGGAAGTTGAAGATTTCCCGGCTGCGGGGTGTCGGGTCGAGGCCGTTGGTGAAATACGTGACCGCGCCATTGGACTGGAACAGGAACGGCAGGGGGCGGCCATACGTCGGCAGGTCTTCGTGGACGCCCTCGGCGTATTTCTCGGACTGCGGCTCGACGCCGGCGAGCGTGCCGTCAGCCTTGGCTTCGATGGCGCCGGCAACGGTCCGTTCGACGTAGAGCAGATAATCCGCGGTGCCGAACCCGGACCGCATGGGGAATTCGCGTACGGCAACGCCGCGGCCCGCGGTCAGGTCGAGGTCGGCACCGTCCTGCACGTGCCAGCCCGCGGCTTCGAGTTGGGCGTCGATCCGCCATCGCGCGCGGGCTTCCGGAGTGGCGCTCATGGCAATGTCCGCATAGCACGGCGTGGCGACGCTGTCGCGTTGCATCATCGTCGGGTAGATGTCGGTTCGACGGTTTCCTTGACCCCGAAGACCCTCTCCCCCAGATCATGTCCGGGACAGGCTCTAACCCTCTCTCGGGGGGAGGGGGGATGGAAAGGGAATTGCAGAGCAGACGGCCCGGGAGTCAGGTTCCGTTCGTCATTCCTGCGAAAGCAGGGGTTCATGTCTGGAATTCTCGCTTCCACGGGGATGATGGCCGGCCTGGACCGTCGAGTCTGGAATCCCGAAGCAGAGCCTCCTCCCCCTCCGGGAGAGGAAGTTCGAGCCACACTTGACGCTTTCCGCGTTCCTGTTGTAGGGCAAATCCCATCGACTCTGGTGAAGATATGCTCGGAGCGGCTGCCCGCTACCTGGTCGGGGACGGCTCCTGGCGTGCGGGGAGGGCCATTTTCATGTCCGAAGGAACCATGACCGAAACCGATACGGTTGCCCGCAACGTCGCGCAGGTGCGCCGCTTCATCGACGGTTGGGGTGCCGTCGACGCCGAAGCCGTCATGGCGTGCCTGGCGGACGACATCGTATATGTGAACCAGCCCCTGGACCCCGTCGTGGGCCGGCAGGACGTGCGCCGGATCGTGGAAGGTATCATGCAGCAGTCCAAGGCGGTGAACTGGGAGCTGCGGAACTGCTTCGGCCGCGGCAGCACCGTGGTGACGGAGCGCCTCGACTGTTGGGACTTCGACGGCAACGGCTGGGGTCTCAAACTGCCCTGCATCGGTATGTTCGACTGCAACGCCGCGGGCCTGATCCGCGGCTGGCGCGATTACTTCGACAACGGCCTGTGGTTCGACAACGGCGGCCCGACGCTCCATCTCGACTGAACCGCTCGACATCGCCATTCAAAAAAGGAGCGCCCATGCACGTCGGACATACGGCCATTTTCCAGAATCCCAACCAGACCGTCTCGGACTATCGGATCTATCGGGAAGACATGGCGATCGCGAAGGAAGCCGCGGACCTCGGCTTCCAGTCGGTGTGGGGCATCGAGCACCACTTCACCGACTACATCATGAACCCCAACGTCACGCAGTTCCTGGCCTACATGGCCGGTTACCATCCGACGATCAAGGTCGGCACGATGGTCGTCGTGCTGCCGTGGTATCCGGCCGTCCGCGTGGCCGAGAACATGGCCATGCTCGACGCCATGTCCGACGGCCGCGCGGTGTTCGGCATGGGCCGCGGCTTGGCGCGGGTCGAGTACGAGGGGTTGCAACTCGACCAGAACGAGTCGACCGACCGCTTCGTCGAGACCGCGCAGGCGGTGCTGGCCGGGCTGGAACAAGGCTACGTCGAGGCCGACGGCCGTTACGTCAAGCAGCCCAGGGCGCGCATCCGCCCCGAGCCGTTCAAGAGTTTCACGGGCCGCTGCTACGCGGCCGCAGTGTCGCCGTCGTCGGCGCCGATCCTGGCCGAACTCGGCATCGGGATGCTCATCATTCCGCAAAAACCGTTCGCCGACCACCTGAAGGACGTGGAGACCCACGCGGCCCTGTACCGCAAGGTGCACGGCGGCACCCCTCCCCAGCCGATCATCACGTCCTACGTCTTCTGCGACGAGAGCGCGGACCGTGCGGAAACCCTCGCCCGCCGATACATCGCCGGCTACTGGCGCGAGGTGGTCAAGCACTACGAATTGCTCGGCACCCACTTCAAAGACATCAAGAACTACGAGCACTACCAGCAGCAGGCCGCGACCTACGACGAGGACGGCGTGGTCGATCTGTTTCTGAGTATGCAGGTCTATGGCACGCCGGAGCAATGCTACGAGCGGGTGCGGGCCATGCACGAGACGTTCGACATCTGCGGTAACATAGCGGCGTTCAAATTCGCCGGCATGCCCTACGAAGACGCGCAGGCGAGCCTGCAGCTCTACGCTCGGGAAGTCATGCCCGAGCTGAAGAAACTGGGTGCGCCGGCGCCGTTCGACCGGGACGAGGTGATCGCGCCGGCCTTCGTGGCCGAACGCCAGCGCCGCGCCGCCTGACAGTCCGGGAAGGCAGACGCAAAGGGAGACGGGAACGATGTCACACGATGCTGCCAAGGTCGCGCGCAACGAAGCGGTCGTCCGTGCCTTTCTCAAGGGCTGGGACGATCTCGACGTGGACGCCTGCATGGCACAGGCCGCCGACGACATGTGCTACCTCAACCAGCCGTTGGAGGCGATTCGGGGCAAGGCCGACGTGCGCAAGATGATCGCCTCGATCTTCGCGCCCGCGAAGCGGGCCGAGTTCAAGCTCCTGCACGTCTTCGGCTACGGCAACCGGGTCGTCACCGAGCGGCTGGACCAGTGGGACTGGGACGGCAGCGGCACGTGGCAGTTGCAGCTTCCGGTCTGCGGCATGTTCGAGTTGACCGAAGACGGCAAGATCTCCGAGTGGCGCGAGTATTACGACAACGCGCACTGGTCCAAACACGGCGGACCGAGCCTGGTGCTGTGAGTCGGGCGCGATGTCACTTCCGGTGAATACTCACCCTGCCAGCTGGGACGCCGCCCTCTTCCATTCCCGCCCTCGCTTCAGGATACTGGCGGGCGTATGGCCGAAGCCAAGGAACGCTTGGTCTTCACGGACGCGGCCCGTATCCCGGTGCATCTGATTTCCGGGTTTCTGGGCAGCGGCAAAACGACGCTGCTGCGCGGGCTGCTCGACCACTGTCTCGCCCGCGGCCGCAAGCCCGCGGTCATGTTGAACGAATACGGCGAGGTCAACATCGACGGCGAGTTGCTGCGCGGCCAGGGTTTCAGCATCCGCGAGATGACCAACGGCTGCATCTGCTGCACGATCGGCGGCACCCTCGGCTTGGCCCTGCAAGAGGTCGCCGCGCTCGAGCCGGACGTGATCCTGATCGAGGCCACGGGGCTGGCCGACCCGGTCGAGTTGATCGATCAGGCCACCAAGGAAGACGTGCTACCGCTGGCGCGTCTGGCGTCGCTCATCGCCGTGCTGGACCCGGTACATTTCGACCGGCTGGCCGAAGACCTGCACTCCGGCATCCGGCAACAGACCGAGTTGGCCGACACCGTGGTGTTGAACAAGTGCGATCTGGCCGACGCCCCGCGGCTCGCCCGACTGGAAGCGGAGATTCGCGCCCTCAACCCGCGCGCCGCCATCGTCCGCACGCGCTACGCCGAGTTGGACCATGCCCACTTGCTCGACCGGTCCGGCGGCCTCGACCGGCGTCCCGTTCGAGACGGCGCCGCGCCGCGGGCCGGCGTGCACGACCACTTCCACACGTTGACGCATCTGTGCGACGCCCCGCTCGTCCGCGAACGCTTCGAGGCGTTCATGCGCGGCCTGCCGGACACGGTCTGGCGCGCCAAGGGCTTCGTGCGCTTCACCGACTCGGACGAACAGTGGATGTTCCAGTTCGTGGCCGGGCAACTCGACATGGAATGGCTCGACCTGCTGCCCGAACCGCCCGAGCACGTCGTGTTCATCGGCAAGGGGTTCGACCGGGAAGCACTCCGATCCATGCTGCAAGGCTGCGCCGCGCCCCCCGTGGATTCGGACGTATCGGCAGCGCGGTCCGCGGGCAGCTCGACACTGCCGTCAAAGGAGGATCGACCATGATCTACGAAGTCCGCACGTATCGTCTGAAACCCGGCAGCGTGGCCGAATGTGAACGGATCTTCGGCGACGCCCTACCCGCGCGCGAAAAATTCTCTCCGCTCGGTGCATTCTGGCACACCGAGGTCGGTCCGCTGAACGAGATCGTCCACGTCTGGCCGTACGACAGCCTGCAACACCGCACCGAGGTGCGCAGCCGCGCCATGCAGAGCGGCAACTGGCCGCCGCCCATCGGCAACCTCATCGAACACATGCAATCCGAGGTCTGTATCCCCGCGCCGTTCATGGAACCGCTGACCGCACGGCGGTTCGGACCGGTGTACGAAGTCCGCACCTACCGCTACCGGCCCGGGGCCATGCCGACCGTGCTCGAACGCTGGGCCAAGGCGCTGCCGGCGCGCACCGCGCTGTCCCCGCTGGCGGCCTGCTGGTACAGTGACCTGGGCACGCTCAACACCTTCGTCCACATCTGGCCGTACGCCAGTCTGGACGAACGCACGTGCATCCGCACCGAAGCCGCGGCCCTGCCGAGTTGGCCGCCCGGCACGCGCGACCTGCTGGTGTCTCAGGAGAGCAAGATCGTCCTGCCCGCGGCCTTCTCGCCCATGCAGTGAACCGCCGTCCGAAGGCTACAGCCCGATGAGTTGGGAAAAAGAAGTCGAAGGGATCGAAGAACGCCGGCGGCTCGCCCAGGAAATGGGCGGGGCCGAGTCGGTCGCCAGACAGCACGCCCAGGGCAGGCTGACCGTCCGCGAGCGCATCGCCGGGTTGCTGGACGCCGACTCGTTCCGCGAGCAGGGGCCGATTGCCGGGTCCTCGGAAACGGACGAAGACGGTGCGCTGCGCGGATTCACGCCCGCGAATTACGTCGTCGGGTTCGGCAAGATCGGCGGTCGCGGCTGCGTGGTCGGGGGCGAGGACTTTACGCTCAAGGGCGGCTCGCCCTCCGCGGCCGGCTTTCGCAAGAGCGTGTGGGCCGAAGAACTGGCCTGCCGTTACCGCCTGCCGCTCGTGCGCTTTCTGGAAGGCGGCGGCGGTAGCGTGCCTCGCGGCAAGGACAAGGCCGAGACCGCGGGCAACACCGAGTCGGTCAACGCCCCGCCGCGTTTCCTGTCCATCATGCAGGCCATGTCCGCTGTGCCGGTCGCCTCGGCCGCGCTGGGCCCGGTCGCCGGTCTGCCCGCGGCGCGACTCGTCGCCTCGCATTTCTCGATCATGACGCGCACCTCGTCCCAGGTCATGATCGGCGGCCCCGCGCTGGTGGAGCGCGCCTTCGGCCGGCCGACGACCAAGCACGACCTCGGCGGCCCGCATGTCCACTTGCGCAGCGGCGTAGTCGATAACGTGGCCGACGACGAGGCCGGCGTGTTCGCCCAGATCCGGCGCTTCCTGAGCTATCTGCCGACCAACGTCTGGGAGGCGCCGCCGACCGTGGCGTGCGCGGACGACCGGAACCGCTGCGAGGCAGGGTTGCTGGACATCGTGCCGCGCAACCGGCGCCGCGCATACGCCATGCGGCAACTCGTCGAGTGGGTGGTGGACCGCGACACGTTCTTCGAGATTGCGCCGGAATACGGCTGCTCGCAGATCACCGGCCTCGCCCGGCTGAACGGCCAGCCGGTCGGCGTTCTGGCGAATGACCCGCGCTTCTACGCCGGCGCCATGACCGCGGACGCCGCGCAGAAAGTCCGTCGCCACGTGGACCTGTGCGACACCTTCCACCTGCCCATCGTCAGCCTGGTGGACGAGCCGGGCTTCATGATCGGCCCCGAGGCCGAACAGGCCGCCACCATCCGCTACGGCGCCGCGGCGATCTTCTCGGTCATGCAATCCACGGTCCCGTGGGTGTCGGTCATCGTAAGAAAGGTGTACGGCGTGGCCGGCATCGCCCACTTCGGCCCCGGCGGCATGGTCTTCGCCTGGCCGTCCGCGGAGAGCGGCGCCCTGCCGCTGGAGGGCGGCGTAGCCGTAGCCTATCGCCGCGAGATCGCCGCGGCCGCGGACCCGGAGGCCAAGCGCCGCGAACTCGAAGAAGCTCTGGCCGCCCGCCGTTCCCCCTACGCCCGGGCCGAGGGTTTCGCCGTGCAGGACCTGATCGACCCGCGCCACACGCGCCCCGTACTGTGCGACTGGATCGACTGGATTCAACCTCAACTGCACGCCCACCGCGGCCCGCGCGCCTACACCGTCCGGCCGTAGGGTTCGTCACGTCGCTCCTTACATTCCTCGACAGTACATCAACGCTGTTTCCCAAACCTTGCGAAGGAAAACGAATATGCCATGATGGCCGGAGAAACCATCGTACTCATCCTTGCCTGGCCAGCGGAAAATTTATCATGAAACACGCTGCAACATATTCTCGATCCTCTTCCCTCAAGGCTGATCTTCGCCCCGATCCACTGTTGGCCAAACTCCAGGAATTGGCCGCTTTGCCGAATGGATGGCGGTTTGGAGAAGGGGTGCCGCCACACCCCACGGCGCTCGATAGCGCGCGAGAAATTTATCGAATTGTCGCTTCGCGCGGCCTCAAGGCCGATGCCTTTCCGGGCAGCGACGGATCGTTAATCCTGGTTTTTTACGCGAATGAACGATGCGTGGAAATTTCCATCGCTCAGGACGGGGGGATGAACGTTTGTGTCGAAGAGGGGAAAGGGAACGACTTCCAGGAAATAAAAGAAATACCCAACGCTCTTCTCATGGATGCAGTAGAGGAAATCAATCTACTCGATCGGCATTGAGAGATATGGAACTCTTCAGGCTTCTTCATCCGCGAGAATATGACAGACATGTAAATCGCTTCCGCAGCTCCTGTTTCACCAATTCCAGTGACAAGACGGGGATCTCGTTGATTGACCTTGCCTGCGTGCGTACGCGCCGCATGCCCGTCTGCCTGCACATCGAACGCTATTATCCCGGTGTCGTGGAGGAGCCAATTACATATTGGCGGATTCCGGCGGACCTGCCTTCTGACGTGCAGGTCGAAGAAAAGGTGAGCGACACTGGCGACCTATGCCATCGGCAGATTGTCGGCCTTTCGAACAACCGAAGCACCAAATTCTTCAAGCGGTTATGCCGTCCCGAAGACATCCGGGTCTGCCGGAACGGGCAGCCTATTCCCTGTGACCAAAAATCGCTCGAAACCATTTTTCGATAATAGCTAGAGAACATTCCATGCGTAGGTCGGATTAGCGAAGCGTAATCCGACATCCCCGGTAGTTTGTTCCACCAATCTTCGGATAGTGGACCACCTCGGTCTCCCCCTCTTCCACAGGGGGGAGAGAGGACAGAACGCTTCCCTTTTTTCATCCCTCCCTAGTAGGGAAGGACTAGAGCCTGCCCCGGACTTGATCCGGGGGAGAGGGGGAAGGAACGGTGGCTGGAAAACTCAAAGTACGACCGGGCATCACCGCCGCCCAACGTCGGATTACGCCCTTTGGGCTAATCCGACCTACATCAGACTTTCTACCATTCAAATTCGTTACTCTCCCGATCGTCTTCTAATTCATTCGGATCAATCCTGAGCCGCGTTGCCTCCTCGGAGTATTTCTCTTGGAACTTTTTGTATTGAGGAGAGAAGCCGTGCAGGGACCGCAGGATAGCCGGCAATCTTCTGAGGCGCATCTTTCCCCCTCCGCAGTTGAAAATGTAATCGTAGCTCTTGTGCAGTACGAATTCGACCAGAAAATCATCTCCAAACAAGGTAATGTCCCTAAAGGCGGCAACTATTTCACTTCCCGCCCTCTGATCATACGACAACAGTTCCTGTTCGAGGCCGTACTCTATTCGGTGAAGGTTAGAAAGGTGCTCTTTTGTATTTTCACAGAACGCAGCACATTGACGGAGAATAGCTACGCTGAATAAAATGACTGGCCAAGTAAATCTGGCTCCGAAATAAGTGTTTTCTGGCCCTGAACCTACCGTAATTTTCTCGCGGTGTCTCTCAAATGCTTTTCGTATCTCGTATGCGAAAAGGCCAAGGAGGTCCTCCCTATGCTGCTCTGTAATCGGAGCAGCATTAATGATGGCGTGGGCGGTGCCATGCAGACTCCGTAAATCAAGCTCGTCGCCATAGAGATAGACCCCCACTCCCTTCTCTGTTGATTCAGCGAATATCATGTCTCCTCCTGGCTGTTATTGGAATAAGGAGGACGTAAGCGCATCCGCGAAAGCATAGCAGATATGATCACGGCTTCCAGCAGGCGTCGATCCGCTGCATCTGGTCGATGGTGAAGCGCAGGACGTTGACGATGGTTTGGACGGTCTCGATTTCGTCGAGGGAGAGCGTTCGGCCCTTGCGGGACTTCAGGTATTTGTCGAGCACCTGGTAACCGTCGATGTGAAACTCCCATACGTCACGCGGTACGGGAGAAAAATACTGCGTCTTGTTGATGCGTAGCCGTTCGCGCTGCGCGTCGTAGCCAAGTTGTTCTATAACGAAGTCGCCCGAAGTAACATCTACGATCAGTTCTTGTGGGACGGATCTGAGTACGTGCGCCTGCACCAACTCCCAACCGAGGACGGAGAGTGTCTCGAAGGTCTTGCGTCGGCTGACGAACAGAACACGCGGAAAATCGTTTTTCAGAAATTCCAGATACTTTTCTCGGTAAGTTGGGCTGTGCAATATGGCGTAGATGTAGCCAAGGACTTCTTCCGAGCCGTAATGACGTTTGTATTTTTTGTCCACAAACGTTCGGAATTGTTGGCTGAAATTTTCGACTCGCTCTTCAGCTTGGAACGGGGCATTCCCCTTGAACAGAGCCCCCTTCGCTTTCTCTCCTTCCATTGAAGGATACTGATATAGGGGGAAAAGATAGCTGATATCGTAACGGCTTCCTGATTTATGTCCGACGACGTACTCGGTTGTGAAAGCGGCCCAAGCATCTTTCGTGAGCCGTGTCGTAACGACACCGATGTTTTCTCCCGCTAGCATGTGCCGCATGACTGCCCCGCGCGGCATACAGTGAAACCCGCGTGACTGACCAGTATAGTAGGTGTAGCGCGTATCGAACGGACGATAGGTAATGGGAACTACGTGATCTTTTGACGGCCCACTATCTTTCAAATCCTGCTGAGCAAGTTCCACTTTCCAATCCCTGGCATCATTCCCCAATTTGTACTTCTCCCGAGCTTCCTCCGCCGGGCAGGCGGCAAAATCCCGAACAGTCTTCCAGAGTTCGTCTTCGGTATAGTGAATAGTCAGACGATCTCGCGCGGTCGTGACCCCCACAGAATTCACCGGAAAGATGTCCGTCACCTTCCACCCCTGCTCGTACTCCTCCCGCAGCTTCTCGTCCTGCGGAATGAACAGACGGAAGGGGGGAGACGGGTTCAGTTCTGTCCACTCCACGGTATCCTTCTTCGCTTCCAGCAAGACCTTGTACTTCTCTGTCCGCCGGCCCCACAAGTCGGCGTGATACACGCCCCGTTTCAGCCCGTTCTTCTTCACCAGCAAGGAAATCGCCACGCCCTGCTCGATGTCGAATACGTTTTCGTCCTTGCCGCCCTCCGGCGTCCGTTCTTTCTTCTTGACGTTCCCGTGCAGGTCGAACACGTACAGTTGATTGAAGGTCTGCATCAACGACTGTCGCATGCCCCGAAACGTGGGGTTGTCCAGAAAGGAATGGTTGGTGATGATGCCCCCCACGCCTTCCTCCACCTGCTCCATCTTCTCCTGGGCGAAGCGGATGAACTTGACGTAGTCGTCTTGCAGCCACTTGGAGTTTCGTTCGCCCAACGGCTGGCCGTCCACGGTTTTATAGGTGTCGATCTTCTCCGTGATCCAGGTGCCGGTATTCTTGGAGTGGCCGGCGTAGGGCGGGTTGCCGGTAATGACCAGGATGGGGCTGTCCTTGATGTGCTGCGCGGCTTCGACTTCCCGCGACAGGGCGGGCAGGAGCCAGTTGGCCTGCGCCGCGATGGGCTCCAGAGTGTTCGTCAGGTAGATACGCAACCGCTCGTCGGGCTGCATCGTATAGCCCCGGTCGTGCAGGAATTGCGATAGCTTCAGATGGGCGACCGTGTAGGGCGCAATCAGATACTCGAAGCCGTACAGGTTCTTCAGAACGTGTTCTCTCACGACGTGGCCGCGGACGCCCGGAGAGACCGTCTCGAATATCTGTTGTAGCACTTCCAGGAGAAATGTGCCCGTGCCGGTGGCGAAGTCCAGCACGGTCACCCGCTTGCGGTCGGCCAGCCCCTGACGGATGCCGAAGGTGTCTTTCAGGACGTCGTTCACCGCCCGGACGATGAAGTTCACCACCGGCGGCGGGGTGTAGTACACGCCGCGCGCCTTGCGGGTTTCCCGATCGTAGGCTTTCAGAAAGTCCTCGTAGAAATAGACGTACGGGTCCTTGGCGAACAGCCGCCGATCTTCTTCGGAAGGGGGTAACAACCGCGTCTGTGATTTGTTGAAAGCCAAGTCTTCGAGAATGGCGGCGAGGTCCAGCGTATTCATGATGCTGAGGATTTCTTCCACCAGCCATTTGATCCCCCGGTATTCGTCCCGTTCCAGTTCGTCGAGGAAATTCACCAGTTCCCGAATCAACGCGAAATTCGCAGGAATGTATTGCTTCGTGTCGTGCAGGGTCACCGCCCCCTGCTCCCCGGCATTCAGTTTCGCCAGAAAGAGGCCGTACCCGAGCGTTTGGGCAAAGGCGTCGGCGAATTCCTTGAGTTCCAGTGCATGGAAGACGTCCTGCCTGAACACGTCGTATAGACCGTAGAGCCGGCCCTGCCGTTGTTCCGTGTTCTGCCGCTCCAGTTCATCCAACAGAAAATCGCGCAGGTCGTGACAGCGCACCGCCAACGCCTCGGACAGCTTCTTGGCGTTGCCCAGTTTTTCCGGCGGTGTGGACAGAAACGCCGCGATCAGCGCGGCGACCTTGTCGGCCTTGTCCGGGTCGAGCCGGGCTTGGCGGCGCCCGACGTCGCTGGCGGCGCAGAGCCTTTCCCGCTTGGCGATCCGGCCGTCTTTCAGCCATATCCATTCCAGATAGTCGGTCAGGACGATGTTGCCGGACAGCTTCGCATATTTGCGTATCTGGTCCGATTGCAGCACGGCATCGAGGTCGGCGCCGATCTTCTTGTTCTCGACGTAGCCGAGGATCGCCTCGTGCCGTTTGATCTTGAAGTCCGGCGCGCCCAGGCCGGCCGCGTCCCGCTTGGGCTCGTGAATGACGCGCAGGCCGGCGCCAGTCTCCGCGGCCAGAGCGTTGAGCAGCGTCTCCAGCGGTCCGCGCAGGGTGTGCTCGGTCGCCTCGGCGACGTCCAGGCGCGCAATCGCCTGGAAATATGGTGCGAACGGGCCGGTCACGCACACCTGCCTGACTTTTCGGAGTCGCCGGGAGTGTCGATGTATTCGCGGAAGATCGTTTGGCCGGTTTCTTCATCGTCGGCAAGCAGACACGCGACGCACTCCTTGAGCAGGGCTTCACGAAAGGCCGCATCGCCTCTTACACGGGCGCGGATCGTCTCCTTGAAATCTCGTGTCAGGGTCATGATTCCATCCTTCTCCTCTATGAAATTCCATTCTTGACACTCCCATCCAGTCGTCTGGTACTCTATCCTGAACTCCACCTACCCGGACAGGTTCTCGATCTCGACCGGCTCCACCGCGTCCGCAAGCGGGAAGCCGAAGACGCGGGAATAGAAGTACAGTTCGGCGTCCAACGCGCGGGCAATGTGCGCGGCTTGGCGGAAGCCGTGCTGCTCGCCCTCGAACAGCAGATAGGCGACCGGCAGCCGTTTCGCCCGCAGGGCGGTGACGATCGCCTCGGCCTGGTTGGGCGGCACGATTTTGTCCTCCGCGCCCTGCAGGACGATCAGCGGACACGATAGCCGCTCGGTCGCGTGGATGGGCGAGCGGGCGCGATACACGTCGCGCTGTTCCGGATACGGGCCGACGAGGCTGAGCGGATAGCGCGACTCGAATTTGTGCGTATCGCGGACCAGCGCTTCGAGGTCGCTGATGCCGTAGTAGCTGGCCCCGGCTCGAAACGTGTCGCGGAAGGTCAGCGCGCACAGCGTCGTGAAACCGCCCGCGCTGCCGCCGGTGACGATCAGCCGCTCGGGATCGACCTCGCCGCGGCCGGCCAGATAGCGCGCACCGTTCACGCAATCGTCGACGTCCACGATGCCCCACCGGCCGGTGAGCCGCTGGCGGTACGCCCGCCCATAGCCGCTACTGCCGCCATAGTTCACGTCCAACACCGCAAAGCCGCGGCTGGTCCAGAACTGGATGCGCGGGTCGAGGTACGTCTGCGCCGCGGACGTGGGACCGCCGTGGCTCTTGACGATCAGGGGCGGATGCTCGTCCGCGGGCGCCGCATACTCGGCGTTGGCGGGTGGATAATACAAGCCGTGAGCCGTTCGCTTTCCCTCGGTCGGAAACGTGATCGGCCTGGGCCGCGACACGGAGCCGGGCGGAATCTGCACGTCGCCCGCGGCGCGCAACACGCTGTGCGTTCCGCTCGCCAAGTCGAGTTGTACGACCGCCGGCGCCTGCTCGGGCGCACCGGCCAGGAATACCACCGTATCGCCCGCCACGCGGATTTCGGCCAACTCCGTGAATGGCAGTGCGATTGCCGACACCTGTCGCGTACCCGGGTCGAGCCTGACCATGTGCCACGTGCCGTCGCGCGTGTACGTACACACGACTCGGCTTGCCGACGCAAAGGCATACGTGGACTGGCCGAACACCCACTGCGGCCGGCCGAAGTCCGCGGGCAGGTCGTACAGCGGTTCGGGCCGGCCGTTACGCAGCCGGTAGAGGTTCCACCAGCCGCAGCGGTCCGAAACGAAGTAGAGCAGCCCCAACGGCGACCATTCCGGCTGGAAGATCGACTCGTCCGTACCGCCGGCGACGCACTCGCTCTCGACCGGCTTCCCATCCGCGCCGAGCGTCGCCGCCCACAACTCGCAGCCGTCCCACGGCATGTTGGGATGGTTCCACGCCAGCCATGCCATCCGCCCGCGGTCGGGGCTGAGCCGCGGGTTGGAGTAGAAGTCGTGTCCCGACACCAGGAAGGTTTCGCCGCCGGTGTCGAGGTCGATACCGACCAGCGTATTGACCGGCTCGGCGTCCGCTGTGCGATGATCCTCGCGCACGCAGAGCAGTCGGTTGCGCGGGGCGTCGACAATCGCGTCGGCGTAGCGCAGCCCCTCGCCCGACGTGAGGGGCCGAGGCGCGTCATCGCCGACTTGGACGTAGAGGCGCTGGTCCGCGAAGTTGGAGAAATAGACGGTGCCGGCGTGGACGGCGTAGGCCCCACCGCCATACTCGTGCACGCGCGTTCGCGCGTTGAACGGCGGCGGGGTCACGTCCATCACGTCGCCGTCGGCGCGCCGCCGCACGATTACGTTGCGGCCGGCCTCGCTCGGGCGCTGTTCCATCCAATAGACGTCGTCCCCGTCCGGGCGGATTTGTCCGAGGCCGACCGCCCCGGCCGCAACCGCACTCGAACCGATGGACGACTTCCAGGCGCCGTACGGCGCAGTCTTTTTCTTGGGCATGGCTCCTCGTAGTATGAAACGCGACGTTAGGAATGAACAATCGGCGCCGTAACGTCCGCCCTCCCAAAGGACGGAATGTAGCAGCTTGCCGGCCCGCTCGCATGATCGGCCAAGACCAACTCCGACGGATCTTCGCGCCGCTGACCGGAGATGCGGTACCGCGCGTCCGCGACACGCTGGCCGGCAACGTCAACACGATTCTCAAAGTCGAGGCGAACGGCCGCACGTACGGCCTGCGCATCAGAACGCAGGAACAGGTGTACCGTTACGAGGCCGACCTGATCAAAGAGGTCTTCGTCAGTTGGCTGCTCGACCCCGCGCACGCCGGAGCCAGCGATGCTGATAAAGCCCGCGTATTGGAGCGCCTGCATACCGCCCGCCGCGGACCGGGACTCGAACGGGGCAGCATCGAACCGACGGGCGTAGCCTACGATTGCAGCCGCGAGATCATTCCCCACCCCTATTTCGTCTATGAATGGGTTGACGGCGAGCCGCTCTGGAACACGCCCAACCCGCGGGCCTATGCCGCCGCAGGTGCCGCATTGGCCCGGCTGCACCGCGTCCGCTTCGAGGCCGTGTACGCCGACTTCTTCGGCATCGGAAAGACGCCGCTGGCATGGCCGGACCGCTTTCGGACCGCCATGGAAAAGGAACGGAACGAGGCGTCCGGCCGGGGGCTCGACCCCCGCTTGGTACGAACCGTTGGACAACTGTTGCCGTCAACCGACACGCCGATTGATCCGGCCTACGGTCCCTGCCTGGTCCACAACGACTTCGCCCCCGCGAACGTCCTCATGCAGGTCTCTCAGGAGTCTGAAGGGCACGACGACAAGCATACTGACGAAGCACGGCTGGCCGCGGTCATCGACTGGGACAACGCGGTCGTTGACCTTGCGCCGCTCGACTTCGTCAAGATGAAGTACTGGACCGTGCGCGCCCCCGAAGGCCGGCTTACGCCGGACCCGGCATTGTTCGCGGCGTTCGTGACCGGCTACGGCGACCGCGGCACGGAGATCGTCGAGTCGCCTATATTCGCCTGCTGCGAAGCCCTGTGGCTGTTGCGCGTCTTCAACTTCGAGGCATCCAAACGGGAACGCGGTCTCGGTCCCGTGCCCGGCTACCCGCCCGCGGCCCATTACGCCGGCGCCTTGGCCCAGGTGCTCGACCGTCTGCACCGCGAACATTTTCTTACCGATATATAAATACAGGCTTGTCCGAACAAAGACACAGACAAAAAAGGGAAGAGTAAGGAGGACGGCTCAGACCTCGGTGGTCTCGGCCAGGATTTTCTGTTCGTCGAAGTCGTACAGGCGCAGACAATTTTGCCACATGATCTTGCGCTTGGAATCCAGCCCCACACCGGGGAGTTCCAGGAATTCCTTGATGCCGTTGGGAAACGGGCCGTCCGCGTGTGGGTAATCGACCGACATGACGACGTTGTCGTCGCCGACCTTGTCGATGGTCACGGCCAGCAACTCTTCGTCCACGTCGGTGCCGATGAAGCACTGGCGCCGGAAATACTCGCTCGGCTCGGCCGACAGGCGGATTTCTTCGCCGCCGCCGTACTTCTTCCACTGGTCGTCGAGCCGGTCGAGCCACCACGGCAGCCAGCCGCAATTGCCTTCCAGAAAGCCCACGCGCAGCCCGGGGAAGCGTTCCAGCACGCCGCCCACGATCAGCGCGCCCATCGCCTCCATCAGTTCCAGGGGGAAGGCCGAGGCGTGGTTGAGGGTGCGGAAGTTCGGATGACCGCGATAGCGGTTGCTGGCGTAGTCGCGGCTGGCCCCGCCGCTCGTGCCGTGGACCGCGAGCGGCACGTTCAGGCGGACGACCTCCTGCCACAGGACGTCGCATTCGGGTGCGTGGAAATAGCGGCCGTTGCACGGCATGGGTAGCAGGACGACGGCCACGTGGCCCTTGTCTTCCACCGCACGACGAGCCTCCGCGGCGGCGAGTTCCGGGTCGTGCAGGGACACGATGGCCGCGGCCTTGAGCCGCCCGGCGTCCGCCGCACAATAGTCGGCCAGCCAGTCGTTGAAGGCCGCGCAGTACGCCGCGGCGTACGCGGGCTCCAGATCGTCGATGGACACGACCATGTGGGCGAAGGTGCGATACACGATGCCGACGTCGATCCCCTCGGCGTCCATGGCCTCCAGGGTCGAGACGGGCTCGAACTCCCGCTCGCGGACGGTCCGGTAGATGTGCTCGGTCGGTTCATCCAGATATGCCTGGGCCTTCACCACGTCCTGGGCCGTGGCCCACGGCGGGATCATCGTGCCCTGCACGTCCCAATGCGGGAAGCGGGTCGGGCTCAGGCCGAGATAGCGTGGCATTTTGTCGCGATACTTTTCGTCGAGATATTTTTCGTACACCTCGCCGTTCTCGATCACGTGCAGGTCGCTGTCCATCACGCGCAGGCCGTCTCTCATGGTGCATTTCCTCTCGCGTCGGGTATGTCCGGTCTCTTCGAGTCAAGCAAGCCGCGGCCAACATAGCTTGCGCGGCGTGGGGCTCAAGGGGGCGCAGACATCGGGAGGGTATCAGGGAGAAAATATCCCTCACCTTCGGACTACGTCGGGGGCAAGCTCCAGCCCTCTCCCACGAAGACAGGAGGTCTCCTTTCTGTTCCCTCTCCCTCCGGGAGAGGGTTCGACGACCGCTGCGAATAAGCCGGGGGTCTCCACGCTGAGACAGTACCGGGAATACAGGTCTGGAGGGGCGACCGGCCGGTCGCCCCTACGGCTCCGACGGAGTGAAGACAACCAGTCGCCGTAGAGGTCACGCAGCGAGGGCGTGAAGCCCTTTCGTCAGCCGGCCAACCGCTTCGACGGTCGTGGCCTCTTCGAGCGCACCATAAGCCACGCGCAGATAACAGCCGTCCGTCAGGCCGAAGGCCGTGCCCGGAATCACCGCGACGCGGTAGTCGCGGATCAGCCGTTCGGTCAGTGCGAGCGAATCCAATCCGGTACGCACGCGCAGCAGGAAGTAGAACGCCCCATCCGAGCGCGGCAGATCGATCAGGTCGCCCAAATCTGCCAGAGCAGACCGGACATGCTGCCGAATGGCGGTCAGCGATTCCAGCTTTTCGCGGCAGTACCCGACGCCGACCCGCATGGCGGCCGCGGCTGCGTATTGGGAGATCACGGGCGGGCAAATCAGAACCGTGTCCTGCGCTTTTTTTATAGCCGACACCAAGTGGTCCGGAATGACCATCCAACCGATGCGCCAGCTTGCGAAGCCGTACGCCTTGGACAGTGAATAAAGCGAAATGGTGTGCGCAGCGCTGCCCGGAACGGCGCCGGGCGAGAAGTGCCGTGCCCCGTCGTGGGTAAAGTATTCATAGGCTTCGTCGCTGACGTGGTAGATGCCGGCCTCGCGGCACAGCGCGTTGACGGCGCGTAGGGCGGCCTCGGGGTACACCACACCCGCGGGGTTGTTGGGCGACACGGTGACGACGGCGCGCGTCCGCTCGGTAATGGCGTCGCGGATCGCGCCGACCTGCAGTTGGTAGTGCGCGTCGGTCGGCACGCATACCGCCTCGCAACTCACCATGCCGACCGCCATTTCGTGGTTGAAGTAATAGGGGAGCGGCAGAATGACCTGATCGCCCGGGTCGCAGATAGCGAACAGGGCATGCAGAAACGCCATGTTCCCGCCGGCGGTCACGATTGCTTGTTGCCCGTCACCGAGTTTGATGCCGTTTTCCGCTTCGAGCTTCCGCCCGATCACATCCAGCAGCGGATCGATCCCCTGAACGGGCTTGTAGGTATGGTCCACGGGCTCGGCCCCGAACCGCTGCGCGGCCTCCAGCGCCGCTGTGGGTGGGCCGTAATACGCCACGCCTTGCCCGAGCGAGATCGTACCGGGGTGGGCGCGGATCATCTCGCCCACCACCGGGATGATGGGCGATTGCACCGCGCGCATGCGTCGGCTCTCGAACATCGGTCGTCTCGTGTGTCTCTTGAGGCGGCCTACGGTCTCGTGCCGGGCCGCAAGCGGGCGAGAATCATGCCCCCGGCGCGATTCGAACGCACGACACCCGGATTAGGAATCCGGTGCTCTATCCTGCTGAGCTACGGGGGCGCGGCGCCCAAAATGGCGCAATCTCGGCACGGGAACAAGGGTGGACGGGGAGCACCACTTAGCAACCGTCTTCCCGGTGTCGTCGTCGCTCCCGGTTTTCTATACATTTGCATAACAGCGTGAGAGTTCGACCGATGCGGAGTCGGTGACGACCGGTGGGAAAGGAGAGGCACAGTATGGACGATGCGTTGGCGACGATCGGGTATTGGGTCGGGTTGGTGAAGGCGGCCGGGTTGTCCATCGGTGAAGTCCGCCGTGACTGCGAACAGCGCGCCGCGGCCGGCAGCGTGGAGTACGAAGACGACTTTCGCGCTGCGTTGGATGCCGTGTCCGATGCTCTGGACGGACTCCGGACGACCCTCGAAGCGCAGGCCGCGGAATTGGAAGCAGAACTCGAAGACTAGGGCCGCGCCCCAGGCCGCTGGCCGGCTTTCTTGATCGCGCTCAATTTCATCAGGATGACCAGGATTCCCCCGCCGATGCCGACGCCGCAGCGTAGCCACTCCGCGGTGCCGTTCCAGATCTCCATCAGGCAGAACAGAATGACCCCGATCATGAGGCCGATCATGATGCGATCCCACAGATTGCGCATGGCGACTCCGTCTAACGGATCACGTCCGGGTGACGCGCCAAATCCTTGGCGATGTTCTTCTGGTGCGCCTCCAGCGTGCCGCCGCCGATCTCCAACAGCTTGGCATCCCGCCACAGGCGCTCGACCACGTACTCGTTGAAATACCCGTAGCCGCCCAGCACCTGCATGGCGTTGTCCGCCACGTTTTTGGCCATCGTGGTGGCAACGAGCTTCACCCCGTCCGAATCGATGCGGTGGCCGGGCGCGTCGAGGTTCATGCGACTTGCGGTGTTGTACACGTAGGTGCGCGCGGCCATGTATTGGGCGTAGGAGTCGGCGATATAGCGCTGGATCTGCCCGAAGCTGCTGATGGGTTTGCCGTACGCGGTGCGCTCGTCCGCGTAGCGGAGCATGTCTTCGAGGCAGCGGCCGGCGATCCCCGTCGCCATGGCGCCCAGCGTGACGCGCTCGACCTCCAGGTTGCGCATCATGTGGTGGAGGCTGTCGCCTTCCTCGCCCAGCCGGTTCTCGACCGGCACTTGACACTCCTCGAATACCAGTTCGGCCGTGGTCGAGGCACGCATCCCCGTCTTGCCGTGCAGGCGCTGGCCCAGCGAAAACCCGGGAAAGTCCTTTTCGACGACGAACGAACTCAGCCCCCGGTCGGTCTTGGCATACACGAGAAAGATGTCGCCCAGCGTCGTGTCATCCACCGCGCCGTTGGTGATGAACATCTTCCGGCCGGTCAGAGAGTACACGTCCCCGCGGCGCACGGCCTGCGTCTTGAGGCCGAGGACGTCGGTGCCCGCGGACGGCTCGGTCATGCACATGCCGCCGACCCATTCGCCGGAGACGGCGCGCGGCAGATATTTGCGACGCTGTTCGGGACTGGCGTTGCGGCAGAAGTTGTTCACGAACAGCATGGCATGGGCCAGATAGGCCAGACAGAAGCCCGGGTCCGCCGCGGACAACTCTTCGTGGGCGATCACCGCGGCCACGGCGTCCATACCCGCGCCGCCGTCCGCTTCGGGCACCGTAATGCCCAGCAGGCCCAGACCGCCCAATTCCCGGAACAGCGGCAGGTTGAACCGTTCCTCGCGGTCGTGCTCCAGCGCCTGCGGTTCGACCCGCTCCTTCACGAACTCGCGCACGGTGCGGCGCAGCAGCCCATGCTCGGGGCTCGGCTCGAAAATGTCATGGGAGGAAGTGACGGTCATGGTTGTGTCTCAACCCTTATCCGTTCGTGTCGTGCCCGCCCGCAGGCGGTTCGTCCGGCGCGCATAACAGCACACAACGCCGTGGGGGACAAATCCGGTTGTGTGTCGGGTATTTGAAACGGCAGGGGTGCCCGCGGGCACCTGATGTTCGACCGATTGAGGCCGTTGGCCGATGCGAGGAGGTGGGGATCAGGTTGTCAGTTGCGTCAAGCCTCTGCCCGTAGGAGCAGTCCCCCCAAGGTGGCAGAACGGGATTCAGACCGGAAAGACGGGAAACCATGAAATTTCCGCTGTTACCCTTTGCCCTTTCTGCTTTGGAATACGCTCGCCGAGGCGAATTCCAGATTCACATACCCGATCCGGGCCGCGCGACGCACCAATGCTTCGGTAACGAGGGCGCGGCGGGAGCGGAACAGGTCGGCGGCGGGGAGCTTCAGGCTGTCGATTAGGCGTTGCATAGCGTGATCGTGGGGCTCCAAGCTGCCGTCGGCCAGGATGTGTTGGATTTCGACATTGCGGCGTTCCAGGGCCGGCGCGACCAGGATGGTGCGGTGACACGACAACGGCTCTTTTTCCGCGCACATCAGTGCGATGCGGTTTCGTGCCGCCTCCTGTATGACGCGGTCCATGCCACGGCGGAACGCTGGTTTGCGGGCGAGCCGGGCGTATTGGACGCGACCGGTCTCGTCGTAGCAGGCCGGGTCGTCGGACCGGGCGCCGAGTTCGCTGCCCAGAAAGACGTATTGCACCCCGCCCGGCGCAAGCTCGCGTTCGAGCCGGTTGCGGTTGAACTGCGGATTGAAGCGGCTGTACGGCACCGAGCGGACGTCGACGAGCGCGGTCACGGCGTGGCGTTGCAACAGGCCCACGAAGACGTCCCAGGGGTGATTGGAATGCCCGACGGTCAGGACGCCGGGCGGAGACGGGTTGACCGTTGACCGCATGATGCGCTGCGGACGGCTCGGCCAGCCGCCGCGACTGCGTGGAGTGTAGCAGGTTCGGATTCGTCGTGTCCGCTGTCGGCAGGGAGGGAGCCGCGACCGTATGGACACGGCGAGGACCCCGACCGGCTTGCCAGCGGGCTGACACCCTTGGCTCGCCGACTCCCCCTCACCCTCCGACAAGCTCGGGCACCGAGGGGAGTGATGGAGGCGCCGTCGCCGAGCAGGGAGCCTCCGAACCGAGACGTTCCTCGATCGCCTAGAGCATGGCAGGCTGCCGGGGATTCGGATACGGTGTCCAAATCGCCGATAACAGTGGAACTCCCGAACAACGCCGGTGGCGTCTCCATAAAAAGTCTGGAAGGCAAGACGGACTGCATCGGTCGCGCACATGAACGTTCTCAAGCGGATTTTCGGATCCCGCGCGACCCCCCGGCCCACCGTCCCCACGGTTGACGACACCCCGCAGACATCTCCCGCGCCGGCTCCGGCCACGCCGCGGCGTGCGCGGAACAACTACATTCTGGTGGTGCTCGATAGTTGCCGCTACGACTCGCTGGTGGCCGCGGCGCCCAAGACGTTGCTGAAGCTGGGCGAGGTGCAGCGTCGCTGGAGTTATGCGTCGTGGACGGCGCCGTCGCATTACAATCTGTTGATGGGGCTGCTCCCGCACGCCAGCCCCAGCCACGTCTATGCCTCCGAGTATTACAAGCAGGATTTTCTCAAATACCGCGAACGGCTGGGCGCGGACAACGTGGAATTCAAGAGTCTGGTGCCGCGCCTCTTTCTGCCCAGCTTTCTGAAACACGGCCTAGGCTACCGGACCCACGCGATGGTCTCGCTGCCGGTGTTGAACCCGGCCACGCTGCTCAATACGGACTTCGACTCCTTCACGCTGATGCCCCGCCACAACGACATGGCGGCCATGCTCGACCGGCTCCACTTCAATGACGAGCGGCCGTCATTCTATATGCTCAACGTGGGCGAGACCCACTATCCCTACGCCCAGCCGGACGAGCCGCGCGACGCCTGGCCGCAGATTCACGGGGTGCACGGCGTGTTCAAACACCTGGACGAAGCGATGGTCGGTGGGAAACTGATCGAAGCGGGGGACGAGGAGGCCGCGCCGCGCTTCTTCGATCAGGACAAGCTCGACCTGCTGCGCGCCCGGCAGATCCGTGCCGTAGGGTATCTCGATCGGGTGTTCGAACGGCTGTTCGATCTGGTGCCGCGACACACGTACGTCACCGTCACCTCGGATCACGGCGAACTGTTCGGCGAAGGCGGCTACTTCGGACATGGACCGATCAGCCACGACAAGGTATTCGAGGTGCCGTTGATCGAAGGGCTCGTGCGCTAGTCGGCCGGCCGCAACACCCCCCTTTCCTCTGGAATCCATCGTGAAGCTCCTCCGGCACGCTCGGCGGCTCATGGCCGCATCGTTTCTTGCGCTCGTTGCCAGCGCGACGAACGCCGCGGCCCACGCGACCGAAGGGTTCTTCGGCGGGCTGTCGTTGGGGCACGAGTATGCCGACGTGGGCTATACGAAGAGCGCGGGCATCGCCGTGCCGCCGGCTTCCTCTGCGAAAGCTTGGGACGACGAGGGCCACAGCGTCGGCGCATTCGGCATGACGGTCGGCTACCGGCAGTTCCTGACAGACCGGGTATATCTCTCCGGTGAGGTCGAAGGGACACTGTATTTCAACGAGCGGGTCAATGGATTCCTGCGCGGTACGGGGACGGGGGACCGCGACGTCTGGCCCGGGGCTTGGTCGTTCGAGAAGAATCATCGCATCGGCTTCAACGCCCGGCTGGGTTACGTGCCCGCGGGGCTCGACTTCCTCGGCGCCGGCCGCTCGGTCTATCTCCTCTCCGGGGTGCATTGGCTGGATACGACGTTCAATGCGGCCCACGATAACGGCGCCGGGATTAGCGGGAACCGGCGCAAGGATCGGGGCACGGTCCCCTGGCTGATCGGCGCCGGCCTGGAGTTCGGCAGCGTCGCCAACCGCTTCGACCTGCGGTTCCGGTACACCGGCTACGACGTCGACTTCGAGACCGGAGACGGCCAGGCGTTGCACCGGCCGAAACTCGAATACGACTTCGACGTGGACGAATGGGGCATCTATCTGGGGTACACCCGATCGTTCGGATTCGGCATGGACGGGTGAGACCCCTGAGCACGTCGGGCTCGTCGAAACGCGCTCAGGAAACCCGATCGTTCGGATTCGACGCAGGCGGGCGAGGTCCGGAGTCCGGGTCAAGGAGGAGAAAAATGAAATACGGTCTCGTGGCGTCGATATTCGTCCTGCTGACGACCGCGCCCGCGGCGGCGTTCGTGGAGTGGCGGACGAGCGAAGTCCAGTTTCAGTATGGTTTGCTCGAAAACCCGTTCACGGGCCGCAACGAGCACACGCCCATCCTGACCCTGCAGAACGCAATGGGCTGGACGTACGGCGAGAGCTTCTTTTTCGCGGACTTCATCGAAGACACGCACGACGACGGCTTCAACGACAACGACATCTACGGCGAGTTCTACGTCTATTTCAGCCTGGGCAAGATCACGAAGAAGGACTTCTCCATCGGACCGATCAAGGACTTCTCGATCATCACCGGCATCAACGGCGGCGCGGACCCCAAGGTCATCAAATTCCTGCCCGGGCTGCGCGCGTCGTGGGACCTGCCCGGCTTCGCGTTTTTGAATACCGACTTCACCGCGTACATCGACTACAGCCGCGGCGTGGCGCATGGCGGCGCGCCCAAGGAGAGCGACAGCTTCCTGTTCGACGTCAACTGGGCCTACCCGTTCACCATCAAGGGCCTGTCCTTCTCGATCGAGGGCCACGCCGAGTACGCCCACTGCCGGACCAACGAATTCGGCGGCCCGGTCGAAAGCTGGTACTTCACCCAAACGCAGTTCCGGCTGGACCTCGGCAAGCTGGTGACGGGCCACGCCGACCGGCTGTTCATCGGCATGGAGTACCAGCACTGGGACAACAAACTCGGCACCAAGGACAACGAGAGCGTCCCGCAACTCCTACTCGCCGGCCGCTTCTGACCAACGGACCCCGAGATGGCGGTGCTCTGAGCCCGGTTCGTGAACCTGCGGTCCCTGAGCTTGTCGAAGGGCCGAAGCGTCGTTGCTCTAGGGCGAAGGGCAGGTTTCTATTCCCTCTCCCTGCCCTTCGACAAGCTCAGGGTCCATCGGGAACCGGGAGAGGGCTAGAGCCTGCCCCGGACGCGATTCGGAGGAGAGGGTTCCCCATTGGCGGGGCAATAACGCCAACCGGCGTTAGAGCAACACGAACTTGACCGCGAAGATCGCGGCGATGACGTACACCGCGGGCGGGCACTCGCTTCCGCGGCCGGCCAGGAGCTTGCCGACCGCATAGGTCATGAATCCCAGGCCGATGCCGTCGGCTACGGAAAAGCTGAGCGGCATGGCGATCGCGGTCACCGCCGCGGGCGCCGCTTCCGTCGGGTCGTCCCAGGTCAGATCGGCGATGCCTCGCGTCATCAGTGCGGCCACGAACAGCAGCGCCGCGCTCGATGCGTAGCCCGGCACGCTCTGCGCCAGCGGCGCCAGCAGCAGGCACAGCAGGAACAACGCCGCGACCACGACCGCGGTGAGGCCCGTTCGGCCGCCGCTCTCCACGCCCGCGGCGCTTTCGATGAAACTCGTGGACGACGATGTGCCCAGCAGCGAGGAAAGGGCCGTCGCGCCGGAATCGGCCAGCAACGCGCCGCGCAGCCGCGGCAGCCGGCCCTCGGCGTCGAGCAGGCCGCCGCGCGTCGCCACTGCGACCAGGGTGCCGGCCGTGTCGAACACGTCGACCAGCAGCAGCGACAGGATCACGGTCACCATCGACAGGTGCAGCGCCCCGGCCACGTCGAGTTGCAACAGGACCGGCGCGGGCGAGGGCGGCGCGGCCACGACGCCGTGGAACTCCGCGGCGCCGGTCACCCAGCCGACCGCGGCCATGCACAACATGCCGATGACCAGGGCGCCGCTCACCCCGCGGGCGACGAGCGCGGCGATCAGCACGAAGCCGACCAGCGCGGCCGCGGGCCCGAACGCGGTCAGGTCGCCGAAGGACACGAGCGTGGCCGGGTGATCGGTCACGATGCCCGCGTTCTTCATGGCGATGAACGCGATGAAGAGTCCGATGCCCGCGGAAATACCGAGCTTGAGGTTGCGCGGGATGGCGTTGATCAGCCACTCGCGGACCGGGACGACGCTCAGAATCAGAAACACGACGCCCGACAGGAACACCGCGCCGAGTGCGACCTGCCACGTGTGGCCCATGCCGAGCACGACGGTGTACGCGAAAAAGGCGTTCTGACCCATGCCGGGTGCAATGGCGATGGGATAGTTGGCGGCCCAACCCATGACGAAGGTGCCCGCGGCCGCTACCAGGCAGGTCGCGACGAAGACCCCGCCGAAGTCCATGCCCGCGTCGGACAGAATGGCCGGGTTGACGACCGTGATGTAGGCCATGGCGAGAAACGTCGTCACGCCGGCAATGACCTCCCGGCGCCAGTTCGAGCCGTGGGCGGCGATCTGGAAGCGGCGGTCCAGCCATTGGAGGGTTCTGGAATCTTCGGACATGGGTGGCCTCCCGGAAGCGCGGGATATTTTCGGCCTGTAGCATGACCGGCCCGCGGCCCGATAGCCGAACCGCGGGGAGTGCCTCAGTTTGCAATCGTCTCCGTGCGGTATTTCCCATCCCCTCTTCCCTGGAGGGAGAGGGGGCAGGTGAATGCGACGCCCCTGGCTGGAGTTCGCTGGAATCGCGGAATGTCCCCGCCTGGATTCCTGCTTCCGCGGGAATGACGAAAGGCAGGCGTTTTCTTCCCAGGATCGCTGACCTCTGGCCCGTCCCCACCGGCGGACGAGACGTCGGCGTTCCCAGGCGTCGCTACCGAAACCGGCACACTCCCGAACGCAGCCCACGTTGTCCTGTCCGGCGTCCGTCCGTAGAATGCCGCGACCATGACGGAAGACTCCTTGCCGCCGCTTACCCCCGCGGCGTCCGACCTGAGCGCGCGGCTGTCCGAGCGCGTGCTGCTGTTCGACGGCGCGATGGGGACGTCCATCCAGGCCAGAAATCTGCGCGCCGAAGACTTCGGCGGCGCCGAGTACGACGGCTGCAACGAACATCTGGTCCTGACCCGCCCGCAGATCGTCGCGGAGATTCACGACAGCTTTCTGGACGCCGGCTCCGACGTCATCGAGACGGACACCTTCGGCGCCACGAACATAGTGCTGGCCGAGTTCGGCTTGCACGACCGGGCGCGCGACATCAACCAGGCGGCCGCGGAACTGGCGTGCGCCGCCGTGCGGGCGTACGCCAGCCCGGACAAGCCGCGCTTCGTGGCCGGCTCGATGGGACCCACGACCAAAACGCTGTCGGTCACCGGTGGCGTGACCTTCGCCCGACTGCGGCAGGCGTACGCCGAACAGGTCGAGGGGCTGCTGCGCGGCGGCGTGGACCTGCTCCTGCTGGAGACCACGCAGGACACGCTCAACCTCAAAGCCGCGCTGCTCGGCATCGACGACGCGGCCGACACGGTCGGCGTGCGCGTGCCCGTCGCCGTGTCCGTGACGATCGAGACGATGGGGACGATGCTGGCCGGCCAGGGAGTGGAGGCGCTGTACGTCGCGATTGCACACCGCGACCTGCTGGCGGTGGGGCTCAACTGCGCGACCGGCCCCGATTTCATGACCGACCATCTGCGCACCCTCGCCCGGATCTCGCGGTTTCCGACGCTGTGCATTCCCAACGCCGGCCTGCCCGACGAGGACGGCCGCTACAACGAGTCGCCCGAGTCGCTCGCCGCCAAGCTGGAGCGTTTCGTCGACCAAGGCTGGCTGAACATGCTGGGCGGCTGCTGCGGCACCACGCCGGCGCACATCCGGCGGCTCGACCGGATGTTGGATGGCAAGCTCCCGCGGCATCCGCCGCGGCCCGCGGGCAGCGCGGTGTCGGGGCTGGACCCGCTCGTGATCGACGACGACAAACGTCCGCTGCTGGTGGGCGAACGTACGAACGTCATCGGCTCGCGGCGATTCAAGCGGCTGATCGCCGAAGGCGCGTTCGAGGACGCCGCGGAGATCGGACGTCGCCAGGTGCGCGGCGGCGCCCACGTCGTGGACGTGTGTCTGGCCGACCCGGACCGCGACGAGCTGGCCGACGTGACCGCGTTTCTGGACCAGGTGGTCCGCAAGGTCAAAGTCCCGCTGATGATCGACTCGACCGACCCGGACGTGATCCGCGCCGCGCTGGAACGCTCGCAGGGCAAGGCCATCGTCAACTCGATCAACCTGGAAGACGGCGAGGACCGCTTCGCCCGCGTCGTACCGCTGCTCAGGCGCTACGGCGCGGCCGTGGTGGTCGGCTGCATCGACGAAGACCCGCAGCAGGGCATGGCCGTCAGCCGGCAGCGGAAGCTCGCGGTCGCGCAGCGCAGCTATACGTTACTGACCGAAAAATATGGGCTGCCGGCCGAAGACCTGATCTTCGATCCGCTCGTGTTCCCGCTCGGAACCGGCGACCGGAACTACATCGGTGCCGGCCGGGAGACGATTGCGGGGGTGGAGGCGATCAAGCGCGCCCTCCCGGCCTGCAAGACCATTCTCGGCATCAGCAACGTCTCGTTCGGCCTGCCGCCGGCCGGCCGCGAGGTCCTCAACTCGGTCTTCCTCTACTTGTGCGTCAAGGCCGGGCTCGACCTGGCGATCGTCAACACCGAAAAGCTGACGCGCTACGCCTCGATCTCCGAGCACGAGAAACGGCTGGCCGAGGATCTGATCGACTGGCGCGGCGACGACCCGGTCGCCGCCTTCGCCGCCCACTTCCGCCGGAAGAAAGAGACGGTCGTCACGGACACGCGCGCCGACCTGCCGTTGGACGAACGCCTAGCCCGGTCCATCGTCGAGGGCTCCAAGGACGGCCTGACCGACGACCTGAATGCCGCGTTGGCGGAGCGGCCCGCGCTGGACGTCATCAACGGCCCGCTCATGGCCGGCATGGACGAGGTCGGCCGGCTGTTCAACAACAACGAACTCATCGTCGCCGAGGTGTTGCAGAGCGCCGAGGCCATGAAGGCCGCGGTCCAGCACCTGGAACCGTTCATGGAGAAAGTGGACGAAATGCACAAGGGCACCGTCATCCTGGCCACGGTCAAGGGCGACGTGCACGACATCGGCAAGAATCTGGTCGAGATCATTCTGTCCAACAACGGCTACCGGGTGGTCAATCTGGGCATCAAGATCGCGCCCGAAACCCTGATCGAGGCGGCCCGCATACATCGGCCCGACATGGTGGGCCTGTCCGGGCTGCTGGTGAAATCTGCGCAGCAGATGGTCGTCACCGCCCAGGACCTCAAGACCGCAGGTGTGGCATGTCCGCTGCTGGTCGGGGGCGCCGCGCTGACCCCGCGTTTCACCGCGGGCAAGATCGCGCCCGAGTACGACGGCTTGGTGTGCTACGCCAACGACGCGATGCGCGGGCTGGACCTCGCCAACCGGCTCATGGACGACGACAAGCGCGCCGCTCTGTGCCGGGAACTGGAACGGGACGCGGCAACCTTGACGGCACCACCGCGGCCGGCTCCCCGCGTCGTGGAATCGTCCGGCCCCGCGGTCCGCCCGGCCTTGCTTTCGCACGAGCCGATTCCGCAGCCGCCCGACCTGCGCGTCCACACCCTGAACGACTACGACCTGGACGCCATCTTCGCCTACCTCAACCCGAGCATGTTGTACGGCAAGCACCTCGGGCTCAAAGGTAACCTGGACACGCTCCTGGCCCGTGGGGACGCCAAAGCCGTGGACCTCCACGAACGGGTGCGCGGCGTCATGGACGACGTGGTGGCCGAAAAACTGTTCCGAGCCCGCGCGGTCTTCCGCTTCTTTGCCGCACAGGGCGACGGCGACAGCTTGCGTCTGCTCGACGAGGGGGGCCGGCCGCTGGAGACCTTCGTCTTTCCCCGTCAGACACACGCCGAGGGGCTGTGTCTGAGCGACTTCGTAATCCCGGCCGCGTCGGGCCGGCGCGATTACGTGGCGTTGTTCGCGGTGACGTGTGGGCACGGCGTGCGCGAATTGGCGGCCGAATACCGCGCCGCAGGCGACTATCTCCGCTCGCACATCCTGCAGGCACTCGCCATCGAAAGCGCCGAGGCGTTCGCCGAGTTGCTGCACCGGCGCCTGCGCGAAATGTGGGGATTCGCCGACCCGCCGGAGATGACCATGCGCGAGCGGTTCAAGGCCCGATATCGCGGCGTGCGGGTGAGCTTCGGCTATCCGGCCTGTCCGCGGCTGGAGGACCAGGCGAAGCTGTTCGCGGCGCTGCCGGTCACGGAATCCATCGGCGTACGGCTGACCGAGGGCTACATGATGGACCCCGAAGCGTCCGTATCCGCGCTCGTCTTCCGCCACCCGCATGCCAAATACTTTTCGATTCGGGACGACGAACTCGCCGCCTTCGAGCAACGCTTGGCGCAGACCGACACGCGCGCCGCGGCCCTGTAGGCACTTCCTGCGCTTGAGGACCCGGAGCCTGTCGAAGGGTCGAACAGTGTGGAAAGGGTCCGGCAGGCCGCGTTGCTCAGGTGCAGCATTGCCCAATAAAGGGAATATTCCGACGTCCGGAATCAGCAGATGACACTTGAATTTCGAATTTGTCCGGGAATAGATTTGCCGCAGATCATGAAGAAATCGGGCCGACCGAGGCGTCATACGTCCGCCGGTCGGGTCCTTGGTATCGAGAGGAGGCGAGACCCATGACGGAAGACAACAGCGGGTATGCGAACGAAGGGCTGCAGGAAGAAGAACACATCATGGCCGAGCGCTCGGCGCCCGACCGTCGGCAGTTGAACGAAAGCGCGTTGCAGGAACCGATCAGCATCCTGCCGTACGTGCCGCCGGCGAACGTCGCCCCGCACGCGAGCGTCGCGGAGGCCATCCGCGTCATGCAGGAGCAGAACGTCGGCTGCGTGCTGGTTCTGCATGACGACCGCCTCGTCGGCATTTTCACCGAGCGGGACTTGTTGAACAAAGTCTTGGGACGCAATCAGGATCTGGCCCGCGTCAGCGTCGAATCGGTCATGACGGCCGACCCGGACGCCCTGCCCGTCGACGCCCCGATCGCCTTCGCGCTCAACCGGATGGGCGAGGGGGGCTTCCGGCGGCTCGCGCTTGTGGACGCGGATCACCGGCCGGTCGGCATGTTGTCGGTCAAGCATATCATTTCGTACTTGGCCGAATTCTTCCCCGAGGCGGTGCTCAACCTCCCGCCACAGCCCGAGCTGCTGCACCCCGGCGAGGTCGACGGCGGCTGATTCCCTCTCCGACCGCGGGGCGATCCGCCCCCTCCGCTCCTCGTGGGTCGGATTAGCGCTCCTGTCGGATTACGCCCTGCGGGCTAATCCGACCTACGGAACTACTTTCCCATATTATAGAGCAGCCCGCTGCTGGCGCGCCTTGACAAACCGGAAGCCCGCCCATTACTCAAGTGCACCTTTTCCGGGCGGGGAACCATGCCAACCAAATATGTCGAGGTGGACGGTTACGCGGTCCATTACTTCCACACCGGCCCCACGACGCTACCGAACGTCGTGCCGGACC
This sequence comes from uncultured Binatia bacterium (SeqCode), assembly GCA_965200125.1. Classification (GTDB taxonomy): domain Bacteria; phylum Desulfobacterota; class Binatia; order Bin18; family Bin18; genus Bin18. The sequence continues at coordinate 4,103,428 of OZ241332.1, forward strand.
TGAGCCGCGGTCGGCTTTTCTTCTACGTGCATGGCGCGGGCAGTAACGGCCACTTCGGCCATAAGCTGCTGGATGGCCTGTCGGTCGAACACAGTCCGCTGGCGTTCGATTTTCCGGGCCACGGCCGTTCCAGCGGGACGGAAAGCCTCAAGAGCGTCGCCGCGTACACCGACTTCAGCTACGCGGTGTGGAAAACGCTGGGGCTGCGGCCGGTCGTCGTGGTCGGCCACTCGATGGGCGGCGCGGTCGCAATGGACCTGGCCCTGCGCCACCCCGACATGATCGAAGGGTTGGCGCTCACCTGCACGGCCCCCGAGTTCAACGTTCCCGACGAGATTCTTTCGACCTGGGAGGCGGTCATGAAGGGCCGGCAGGGCCAGCCGTTCACGAATCTGTCCTGCTCGCCCAAGACTCCCAAAGAGGTCGTGCGCGAGGGCTGGATGGAGCAGATCAAGACCGACCCGCGCGTGCGGTATCACGATCTGGTCGCGTGCAAGGAAGTTGACTTGACCGCCCGCCTCGGCGAAATCACGGTGCCGACGCTGGTCCTGGCCGGCGAGGACGACCAGACCACGCCGGTCGCCCAGGCGGAGACGTTGCGCGACGGCATCCCTAGTGCCGAATTGGCAGTGATTCCCGCGGCCGGCCACTGGTTGCCGCTCGAACAGGCGCCCGCGGCGTGCCGGACGATCGCCGACTTCTTCGCGTAACCACCTCACGGAATGGCATTCCACATACCCACAGCAGCGGCCTGGAAATCGTTTCGGCACCCTTCGACATGGTTCGACAGGCTCACCAACCGGGCTCAGGGACCGAGCTCGAGACGCCACAGGCTCGAGGACCTTCCCGTCCCTAAGTTCGTTGAGCTTGCGATGTGTCGAGCGTGTCGAAAGGTCGAAACGAACCCCGATGTCACCTCGGCCTTCGCACCCCACCCCCGACCCTTCGACCTTTCGACAAGCTCAAGGCATCGCAAGCTCAGGGTCCATCCCGTTGAGCTTGGTCTCGGAACTTGTGGTGCTTGAGCGTGTCGAAACGGCTTCCGGACGTCGTGTGGCGAACTCCTCTGTCGAGGTTACGATTCGAAGACCATCGAAAGGAGCCGCATGAGTATCAGCCGTAAAGCCGTGCTGGCCGGCGTGTACGAACACCCGCTACGCTGGGCGCCGCACAAGACCCAGTACCAACTCATGGCCGAAAGCGCGCGCGGGGCGCTGGATGACGCCGGGTTGCGCCTCGATGACGTGAACGGCCTGTTCACGTCGGGCGTCGGCGGCATGGGCATCATCGCGCTGGCCGAGCATCTGAATCTGCATCCGGACTTCCTCGATTCCAACTCGATCGGCGGCTCGTCGTTCGTGTCGCATACGGCCCACGCCGCGGCCGCGATTGCCGCGGGCTACTGCGACGTGGCGCTGATTCTGTACGGCAGCAAATGGTCGTCGGACCGCTTCGCGGTCGGGACCGGCGGGGCGAGCGGCGGCGACCCGCCCGAACAGTTCGAGGCGTGCTACGGCCCGACCACGGTCGGCGACTACGCACTGGCCGCGCAGCGGCACATGTACGAGTTCGGCACCACCAGCGAGCAGTTGGCCGAGATCGCGGTGACCACGCGCCGCCACGCCGCGCTCAATCCTGCCGCCAAGTTCCGCGATCCGATCACCGTGGACGACGTGCTGGCCTCGCGCGTGGTGTCGTCGCCGCTGCACCTGCTGGACTGCTGCATGATCTCGGACGGCGGCGGCGCGCTGGTCGTCACGTCCGCGGAACGCGCACGTGACCTGCCGAAGAAACCGGTCTATATCCTGGGCGCGGCCGAGGCGTGCACGCATACCAGCGCCGGGATGCGCGATCTGACCGACGCGGCCGCGGTCCAGTCCGGGCCGAAGGCCATGGCCCGCGCCGGCGTCACCCACGCCGACTTCGACATGGCGATGATCTACGACTCGTTCACCATCACGGTCTGCATCACGCTGGAGAGCCTGGGATTCTGCAAGAAGGGCGAGGGCGGCGCGTACGTGCAGGACGGTCGGATCGGCCTGGGGGGCGCGTTGCCGATCAACACGGACGGCGGCGGCCTGTCGTCCAACCATCCGGGAATGCGCGGCATCTTTCTCGTGATCGAGGCCGTCAAACAATTGCGTGGCGAATGCGGCCAGCGACAGGTCGAGAACTGCGGCCTCGTGCTGTGTCACGGCACGGGCGGTACGCTGGGGCGGCGGCACAGCGGCGCGTCGCTCGTGCTCGGCGTCTGACGCACGCTCATGAGGTCGGCCCGGCGAGCTCGGGTCCCTGAGCCCGGTTGGTGAGCTTGCGGTCCCTGAGCTTGCGATGCCTTGAGCTTGTCGAAAGGTCGAACCATGTCGAAGGGTATCGAAACGGACGCGAGATCACGCTGTATGTGATTCCCGAAAGGACCCAGATCCATGGCCGAAGAAAAGAAAAAATCGCGGCGCCCGGTGCCGCGTGTCGATGAGGAGTCGCGCCCGTTCTGGGAGGCGTGCGCGCGGCACGAACTGTACGTACAAAAGTGCCGTGCTTGCGGGCGCGTGTTCTACTATCCACGCGGGTTTTGTCTGCACGACTTGACGGCCGACTTCGACTGGCTACGCTGCAGCGGCAAGGGAACGGTCTATACGTTCACGGTCACGCACCAGAACCAGAGCGCCGGTTTTCGCGAGAATCTGCCCTACGTCGTGGCCTACGTCGAATTGGAAGAGGGCGTCCGCATGCTGACCAACATCGTGGACTGCGACCCGGAGCAGGTCAGGATCGGCATGCCGGTCGAGGTCACGTTCGAGGATCTGACCGACACGGTCTCGGTGCCGCTCTTTCGGCCCGCCGCGGCGTAATCGGCCTGCCAACGCCGCTGGAATCCCCGCGCTTCCGATTGCCACGCGCCGGGGCTTCTGGCAGTATGACGCGCATTCTTCTCCCCATTCCATCCAGAACATGGCGCGCGTCATCGACCTTCATCTGCACTCCGAAGCCTCGGACGACAGCCGCGCGCCGGTCGAGGCGTATCTCAAATGGCTGGCGCGCAAGCGTGACGAACGCCCGCTGGACGGCATCGTCCTGACCGAGCACCGCCAGTTCGACGCCACCAGCGATTACCGCGCCCTGGAAGACAAGTACGACATCCTGATCCTGAAAGCCTCCGAGGTCGAGACGGAGTACGGCCACGTCCTGGTCTATGGCGTGAACGCCGCCATGCTCGAACGTTTCGACTTTGCCGACGTGCGCCTGCCCGCCCAGGAACTGATCGACGAGGTGGCGCGCCTGGGCGGCGTCGCCATGCCGTGTCATCCGGGACGGCCGACCATCGGCCTGATCGAGCATTACCGGAACCGGCCGCCGCTCGAAGGCGTGACCGGCGTCGAAGCGCTGAACGGCGGCAGCAAGAAGGGCGAGAACGAAGCCGTGGCCGAACTGATCGACACCTACGGCTACCACGCGTTCGGCGGCAGCGACGCCCATCTCGTGAGTTTCGTCGGCATCTGCGCCACGGAGTTCGACCGCGACGTCGGGAATACTGAAGAACTGGTCGATGCGCTGCGTTCGGGCGGTTACCGGCCCGTCGACTTCCGGGTGCGGCGCACGCCGGCACCGGCCGCGGCCTAGGAGACCAGGACGGCCTGTTTCCGCCCTCTCCCCGTGTGAGAGAGGGCTGGGGAGAGGAGGATAACCGACATGGCCCTCGACTTCGACCGTTCCATTCTCGGCAAGGTATTCGACGAGACCGACTTTCCCCCGATCACCAAGGAAGATTTGCTCCGATTCGCCGCGGCGCTGGGGGAAACCAATCCGCTGTACACCGACGAGGCCGAAGCCGCGGCCGGCCCGTACTGTGGCCTCGTCGCCCCGCCCACGTACGTGGCGCGGCTGCGTCCCAGGAAGATGACGCCCGAATACCTGCCGCGCTTCGGCAAGGTCGGGTTCGACGCCGGGCGCGACGTCGAGATTTTCACGCCGGTGCGGCCTGGCGACCGCCTGAAGATGGTCAGCACCGTTCACGACATCTACGAAAAGACGGGCCGCACCGGCAGTATGTATTTCATCGTCGTGCGCAACGAAATCAGCAACCAGACCGGCGCCAGAGTCGCCACGGTCGATCACCGGATCATGCAGCGATGAAGACCATCTACTTCGAAGAGGTCGAAGAAGGCGACGAACTGCCGCCGATCGAGGTCCATCTCACCAAGGACTTCGTCCGCCGCTACGCCAAGACTGCGGGCATGGACTTCCCGCGCTTCACCGACGACGAGGGTGCGCGCAAGGAGGGGCTGCCCGGCATGATCGCGCCCGGCGTGCTGAGCATGGGCCTGCTGGCGCGGCTGATCGGCGAGTGGAATCACGCCGCGCAGGTCACGCGCATCGGCACCACGTTCCGCAGCCCCGTGCTGCCGGACTGCACCGTCCACCTGTTGGGCTTCGTGACGGAGAAGGACGCCTCCGGCCATACCGCGGAGTGCGACCTGTGGATGGAAAGCGTGGACGGGGAACGTTGGGTCGTGGGCACGGCTACCGTTCAGCTGCCGAGCCGACGTTCGCTCGGCCGATAGGTTGTCGAGCCTATCGAGCTTTGCAAAGGGATCTTCCAAATCGAAGAATCCTGGAGTCCGTGTGCACCTCGCGACTGCTCCTCCTGCCCATGATTGGGGACACCTTCCACCATGCGGGCGATGAATCGGGCAATTCCGAGAGCCCTCCGTAGAGCACGGTGAGGCTCTACACAAGGTCCTCCCGGTATGCGGCTGTTCCTATTGCCGTCCCGCCTGTCCTGGCCGGTTCAATCGCTGTGGATCTGTGTGGCGTTCCTGCTGGCGGGGATGGTCGTGGTGGCCGACTATGGCGTCGGACACGATACTCCGTACCAATGGAACATAGCCGACCGGAATTTTGCCTACATCATGGGAGACATCACTGCGCAGGACATGTTCTCCATAGGGCGGGTCCGCAGGTACTACGGCGTCGTGTTCGAACTGCCGCTGCTCCTGCTGGAGCGCGGATTGGGATTGGAGGACTCGCGCGGCGGGTATCTTCTACGACATCTGGTGACGCACGGGTTCTTTCTGGTCGGCGGCTGGTGCTGTGCGCTGCTGGTCTATCGGATGAGCCGCAGCCGGGGCGTGGCGCTGGTCGCCCTGCTGCTGTTCGTGGTGCAGCCGCGGCTGTACGCCCACTCGTTCTTCAACAGCAAGGACCTGCCGTTCCTGAGCATGTTCATGGTCACGTTGTACGTAACGCACCGGGCATTCCGCATGGAGACGGTCGGGGCGTTCGTGCTGTGCGGGGTGAGCGTGGGGGTCCTGACGAATCTGCGGATCATGGGGGTGATGCTGTATCCGGCGGTGCTGGCGTTGCGGGGGCTGGACCTGGGGCAGGCGAGTCGGAGGGGGGAGGAACGGAAGCACGTACTGAGAACGGGGGTGGTATTCGCGCTGGCGGGGCCGGGCACACTGTACGCGCTGTCTCCGTATCTGTGGCCGAATCCGGTCGAGTTCGTCACCGCGTGGCAAGTCCTGGCGCAGCACCCCAACAGAGTCGCTGAATTATTTCAGGGCATGCCGGTCGACTCGCATCACTTGCCCTGGCATTACATTCCGACGTGGATGGGGATCTCGACGCCACCGGTCACGCTGCTGTGCGGCGTCCTGGGCGTCATCGGGGTGGGCGTGCGCAGTCTCCGGGAACCGCGGGCGGCGCTGGGGAACACGGACTTGCGTTTCGGGCTGCTGCTGGTGGCCTGCCTGACGCTGCCCGTGATGGCAACCGTCGTGCTCGACTCCACCCTCTATCACAATTGGCGCCAAGTCTATTTTCTCCATGCCCCGTTGTGCGGTTTGGCGGGGCTGGGGGTGCAGTGGGCCGGGGAGAGGCGCCGGCTGGCGGCGGGAGTCCATGCGCTGGCGGGGTTGGGGGTGTTGATGACGGGGAGGGAAATGGTGGGGTTGCATCCGCATCAGCAGGTGTATTTCAACGCGCTGGTGGACCGGACGACGCCGGAGTATCTGCGCACCCACTACCAGATGGACCCGTGGAAGGTCTCGTGTCGGGAAGGACTGGACTTCCTGCGTCGGCGGTATCCCGCCACGACGGTCTCCGTGCCGAATTCTTGGGAGCTACGAAATAACCGGTTATCTCTGCCGCAGGCGGACCGTGCGCGGTTGGTGCTGGTGAAGGAGGAGCCCGACGTACAGATCAGGTGTGGGAAAGAGTTGCCGAAACAGTTGGCGTTGGAGAACGCGCTGTACGCGCCCAAGGTGTACAACAATACCCTCCTCATGGTTACGGCGCGGGTGACGGTCCCCGACCGGCAGCGGAGGGTGGCCCACCGGGTGGAGAATACGTATCGGGGGGCGGTGTCGGGGCGGTTGGTGAGGACCGCGCCATTCGACGTGTACACCTATCCGGGCAGTCGCCTGCTCGGCTATGCCCGGCGGGGCTGCACGGGGGCCGATGTGGAGCCGGCGTTCTTCGTCCACGTCGTTGCGGAGGACGAGCGGGCGCTGCCGGCGGCGCGCCGGCAGTATGGCTTCGACAATCGGGACTTCTTGTTTTTCCGGCGGGGCAAGCGGGTGGGGGGGGAGTGTTGGACGACCGTGGAGTTGCCGGCCTATGAGATCGCGCGCATCCGCACCGGGCAGTACGACGCGGGGGGGAAGCTGTGGGAAGTCGAACTGGCGGGGCCGCTGCCATGAGGGGCGGCGGCCGCTGGGATCGCCTGGTTGCCTTGGGTCCTCCTGCGATGCGCGCCTTCCTATCGCCGTCCCGTCTTTCCTGGCCGGTGCCGGCGCTGCTGGTCTGTCTGGCGTTCCTGCTGGTAGGGGTCGCCATCGTCGGCGACTATGCTCCTGTACTCGATGGGGAGGGACAACGGATCACAGCCGAGAGGAATCTTGCCTACATCACTGGGCGGACCGACCGGCTGGCGGGATTCTGGATTAAGCAGGACAAGTACTATGGCGTCGCGTTCGAATTGCCCCTGCTCCTGCTGGAGCGCGGATTGGAATTGGAGGACCCGCACCATGTCTATCTCCTGCGGCATCTGGTGACGCACGGGTTCTTTCTGGTCGGCGGCTTCTGCTGTGCGCTGTTGGTGTATCGCCTGTCCAACAGCCGCGGGCTGGCGTTGGTGGCCCTGCTCTTGTTCCTGCTGCAGCCGCGGCTGTACGCCCACTCGTTCTTCAACAGCAAGGACTTGCCGTTCCTGAGCATGTTCATGGTCGCGCTGTATCTGACGCACCGGGCGTTCCGTAAAGAGACGGTCGGGGCGTTCGTGCTGTGCGGGGTGAGCGTGGGCATGCTGACGAATCTGCGGATCATGGGGGTGATGCTGTATCCGGCGGTGCTGGCGTTGCGGGGGCTGGACCTGGGGCAGGCCAAGGGGGAGGAACGGAAGCACGTGTTGGCGACGGGCGCGGCATTCGCGCTGGCCGGACCGGGCACGCTGTACGCGCTGTCTCCGTATTTGTGGTCGAATCCGGTCGAGTTCGTCACCGCGTGGCAGGCCCTGGCGAATCACCCAAGCCGGCCTCTTCAATTGTTTCAGGGGTCGGTGGTCGATTCGCATCACTTGCCCTGGCATTACATTCCGACGTGGATGGGGATCTCGACCCCGCCGGTCACGCTGCTGTGCGGCGTCCTGGGTATCATCGGGGTGGGCGTGTGCAGTCTGCGGGAACCGCGGGCGGCGCTGGGGAACACGGACCTGCGCTTCGGGCTGCTGCTGGTGGCCTGCCTGACTCTGCCTGTTCTGGCGATCATCGCGCTCGGCTCCACCTCCTATAACGATTGGCGTCACGTCTATTTCCTGCATGCCCCGTTGTGCGGTTTGGCGGGGCTGGGGCTGCAGTGGGCCGGGGAGAGGCGCCGGCTGGCGGCGGGAGTCTATGCGCTGGTGGGGCTGGGGGTGTTGATGACGGGGAGGGAAATGGTGGGGTTGCATCCGCATCAGTACGTGTATTTCAACGCGCTGGTGGATCGGACGACGCCGGAGTATCTGCGCACCCACTATACGATGGACCCGTGGATGCCCTCGTGCCGCGAAGGGTTGACGTTCGTACGGCAGCGCTATCCTGACACGACGGTCTATGTGTCAGTTTGGAACACAGCGGTATGGATGCTGCCGCGGGCAGATCGGGCATGGCTCGTGTCCGCGCGCGTGACCGGGGAGCCCGCCGACCTGACTATCTTCTGTGGGGCAGACGTTCGGAGGGAGAAAAAACGGCGGTTGGCGGACAACACGTTGTACGTGCACGAGGGTCTGAAAGACGAGGTTGGCCGGCGAATCCGGCAGGCGCTGGAGAACACGTTGTATGTGCGCAAGGTGTACAATAGCACGCTGCTCACGGTCCGGGCGCGAGTGACGGTCCCCGACCGGCAGCGGAGGGTGGCCCACCGGGTGGAGAATACGTATCGGGGGGCGGTGTCGGGGCGGTTGGTGAGGACCGCGCCATTCGACGTGTACACCTATCCGGGCAGTCGCCTGCTCGGCTATGCCCGGCGGGGCTGCACGGGGGCCGATGTGGAGCCGGCGTTCTTCGTCCACGTCGTTGCGGAGGACGAGCGGGCGCTGCCGGCGGCGCGCCGGCAGTACGGCTTCGAGAATCGGGACTTCTTGTTTTTCCGGCGGGGCAAGCGGGTGGGGGGGGAGTGTTGGACGACCGTGGAGTTGCCGGCCTATGAGATCGCGCGCATCCGCACCGGGCAGTACGACGCGGGGGGGAAGCTGTGGGAAGTCGAACTGGCGGGGCCGCTGCCATGAGGGGCGGCGGCCGCTGGGATCGCCTGGCGCGGCTGTGGGAGGGGAAAGCCCCCCGGCATGCGGGTGTTGTAGAGGGGGGGGGACATCGCTGGCGATACTTCTTCCTGTCGCTGTTCCGCCTGTCCTGGCCGGTTCAATCGCTGTGGATCTGTGTGGCGTTCCTGCTGGTGGGGATGGTCGTGGTGGCCGACTATGGCGTCGGAGACGATACTCCGTACCAATGGAACATAGCCGACCGGAATCTTGCCTACATCATGGGAGCCACCGACCGGCTGGACGGATTCCAGTTTGACAAGCAGGACCGGTTCTATGGCGTCGCGTTCGAACTGCCGCTGCTCCTGCTGGAGCGCGGATTGGGATTGGAGGACTCGCGCGGCGGGTATCTTCTACGACATCTGGTGACGCACGGGTTCTTTCTGGTCGGCGGCTGGTGCTGTGCGCTGCTGGTCTATCGGATGAGCCGCAGCCGGGGCGTGGCGTTGGTCGCCCTGCTGCTGTTCGTGGTGCAGCCGCGGCTGTACGCCCACTCGTTCTTCAACAGCAAGGACCTGCCGTTCCTGAGCATGTTCATGATCACGTTGTATCTGACGCACCGGGCGTTCCGCACGGAGACGGTCGGGGCGTTCGTGCTGTGCGGGGTGAGCGTGGGGGTCCTGACGAATCTGCGGATCATGGGGGTGATGCTGTATCCGGCGGTGCTGGCGTTGCGGGGGCTGGACCTGGGGCAGGCGAGTCGAAGGGGGGAGGAACGGAAGCACGTGCTGATGACGGCCGCGGTCTTCGCGCTGGCCGGACCGGGCACGCTGTACGCGCTGTCTCCCTATCTGTGGTGGAATCCGGTCGAGTTCGTCACCGCGTGGCAGACTCTGGGGAATCACCCAACCCGGCCTCTTGAATTGTTTCAGGGGTCGGTGGTCGATTCGCATCACTTGCCCTGGCATTACATTCCGACGTGGATGGGGGTTTCGACCCCGCCGGTCACGCTGCTGTGCGGGGTGCTGGGCGCCATCGGGGTGGGCGGGCGCAGTCTCCGGGAACCGCGGGCGGCGCTGGGGAATACGGACTTGCGCTTCGGGCTGCTGCTGGTGGCCTGCCTGACGCTGCCCGTGATGGCAATCGTCGTGCTCGACTCCACCCTCTATCACAATTGGCGCCAAGTCTATTTTCTCCATGCCCCGTTGTGCGGTTTGGCGGGCTGGGGATGCAGTGGGGCCGGGAGGAGGGGCTGGCTGGCGGCGGGAGTCTATGCGCTGGTGGGGCTGGGGGTGTTGATGGCGGGGTGGGAGATGGTGCGGCTGCATCCGCATCAGCAGGTGTATTTCAACGCGCTGGTGGACCGGACGACGCCGGAGTATCTGCGCACCCACTACCAGATGGACCCGTGGAAGGTCTCGTGTCGGGAAGGACTGGACTTCCTGCGTCGGCGGTATCCCGCCACGACGGTCTCCGTGCCGAATTCTTGGGAGCTACGAAATAACCGGTTATCTCTGCCGCAGGCGGACCGTGCGCGGTTGGTGCTGGTGAAGGAGGAGCCCGACGTACAGATCAGGTGTGGGAAAGAGTTGCCGAAACAGTTGGCGTTGGAGAACGCGCTGTACGCGCCCAAGGTGTACAACAATACCCTCCTCATGGTTACGGCGCGGGTGACGGTCCCCGACCGGCAGCGGAGGGTGGCCCACCGGGTGGAGAATACGTATCGGGGGGCGGTGTCGGGGCGGTTGGTGAGGACCGCGCCATTCGACGTGTACACCTATCCGGGCAGTCGCCTGCTCGGCTATGCCCGGCGGGGCTGCACGGGGGCCGATGTGGAGCCGGCGTTCTTCGTCCACGTCGTTGCGGAGGACGAGCGGGCGCTGCCGGCGGCGCGCCGGCAGTACGGCTTCGAGAATCGGGACTTCCTGTTTTTCCGGCGGGGCAAGCGGGTGGGGGGGGAGTGTTGGACGACCGTGGAGTTGCCGGCCTATGAGATCGCGCGCATCCGCACCGGGCAGTACGACGCGGGGGGGAAGCTGTGGGAAGTCGAACTGGCGGGGCCGCTGCCATGAGGGGTGGCGGCCCCTGGGATCGCCTGGCGCGGCTGGGGGAGGGGAAAGCCCCCCGGCAGGCGGGTGTTGTAGAGGGGGGGGGACATCGCTGGCGATACTTCTTCCTATCGCTGTTCCGCCTGTCCTGGCCGGTTCAATCGCTGTGGATCTGCGTGGCGTTCCTCCTGGTGGGGGCCGCCATCGTGGGTGACTATGGGGCCGGATGGGATACACCGGACCAACGGAACATCGCCGGCTGGAATCTCGCCTACATCATGGGAGACACCAACCGGCCGAACAGCTTGGCGGCACCGCACGACCGGTTCTATGGCGTCGCGTTCGAACTGCCGCTGTTCCTGCTGGAGCGCGGATTGGGATTGGAGGACTCGCGCGGCGGGTATCTTCTACGACATCTGGTGACGCACGGGTTCTTTCTGGTCGGCGGCTTCTGCTGTGCGCTGTTGGTGTATCGCCTGTCCAACAGCCGCGGGCTGGCGTTGGTGGCCCTGCTCTTGTTCCTGCTGCAGCCCCGGCTGTATGCCCACTCGTTCTTCAACAGCAAGGACCTGCCGTTCCTGAGCATGTTCATGGTCACGTTGTACGTGACGCACCGGGCGTTCCGCACGGAGACGGTCGGGGCGTTCGTGCTGTGCGGAGTGAGCGTGGGGGTCCTGACGAATCTGCGGATCATGGGAGTGATGCTGTATCCGGCGGTACTGGCGCTGCGGGGGCTGGACCTGGTGCAGGCCGGTCGGAGGGGGGAGGAGTGGAAACCCGTGCTGATGACGGGGGCGGCATTCGCGCTGGCGGGGCCGGGCATGCTGTACGCGCTGTCTCCGTATTTGTGGGCGAATCCGGTCGAGTTCGTCACCGCGTGGCAAGATCTAGCTGACCGTATGCAAGAAACCGCCCTTCGATTATTTCAGGGGCGGGTGGACTCGCATCATTTGCCCTATCACTACATCCCGGTGTGGATGGGGATCTCGACGCCACCGGTCACGCTGCTGTGCGGCGTCCTGGGCGTTATCGGGGTGGGCTGGCGCAGTTTCCGGGAACCACGGGCCGCGTGGGGAAACACGGACTTGCGCTTCGGGCTGCTACTGGTAGCCTGCTTGACTCTGCCCGTTCTGGCGATCATCGCGCTCGGCTCCACCCTCTTCGACACTTGGCGCCACGTATATTTCCTGCATGCCCCGTTGTGCGGTTTGGCGGGGCTGGGGCTGCAGTGGGCCGGGAGAAAAGGCCGACTGGCGGCGGGAGTCTATGCGCTGGTGGGGCTGGGGGTGTTGGCGACGGGGTGGGAGATGGTGCGGCTACATCCGCATCAGCAGGTGTATTTCAACGCGCTGGTGGACCGGACGACACCGGAGTATCTGCGCACCCATTATACGATGGACCCGTGGAGAATCTCGTGTCGGGAAGGGCTGGACTTCCTGCGCCGGCGCTATCCCGACACGACGGTCACAGTCTATATGCCAGTTAGGGGAATAGGATGGATAATGCTGCCGCCGGCAGATCGGGGATGGCTCGTGCCCGTGCGGGGGGAAGGGTCCGCCGAACTGACTGTCGCCTGCGGGTCAGACTTGCAGAAATCAAAAGGGCTATCACTAGTAGAGTTATCACTGGAGAACGCACTGTACGTGCGCAAGGTGTACAATAGCACGCTGCTCACGGTCCGGGCGCGAGTGACGGTCCCCGACCGGCAGCGGAGGGTGGCCCACCGGGTGGAGAATACGTATCGGGGGGCGGTGTCGGGGCGGTTGGTGAGGACCGCGCCATTCGACGTGTACACCTATCCGGGCAGTCGCCTGCTCGGCTATGCCCGGCGGGGCTGCACGGGGGCCGATGTGGAGCCGGCGTTCTTCGTCCACGTCGTTGCGGAGGACGAGCGGGCGCTGCCGGCGGCGCGCCGCCGGCACGGCTTCGAGAATCGGGACTTCCTGTTTTTCCGGCGGGGCAAGCGGGTGGGGGGGGAGTGTTGGACGACCGTGGAGTTGCCGGCCTATGAGATCGCGCGCATCCGCACCGGGCAGTACGACGCGGGGGGGAAGCTGTGGGAAGTCGAACTGGCGGGGCCGCTGCCGTGACGGGCGGCGGCCTCTGGGATCGCCTGGTTGCCTTGGGTCCTCCTGCGATGCGCGCCTTCCTATCGCTGTCCCGTCTTTCCTGGCCGGTTCAATCGCTCCTGATCTGCGTGGCGTTCCTGCTGGTGGGGACCGCCATCGTCGGCGACTATGGGGCCGGATGGGATGCGCTGGGCCAGCAGAAGATGGCCAATCAGAATCTTGCCTACATCATGGGCGACACCGGCCGGCTGGCGGGATTCTGGAATAAGCAGGACAAGTACTATGGCGTCGCGTTCGAACTGCCGCTGCTCCTGCTCGAACGCAGCCTGGGATTGAAGGACCCGCGCCACGTCTATCTCCTACGACATCTGGTGACGCACGGGTTCTTTCTGGTCGGCGGCTGGTGCTGTGCGCTGCTGGTCTATCGGATGAGCCGCAGCCGGGGCGTGGCGCTGGTCGCCCTGCTGCTGTTCGTGGTGCAGCCGCGGCTGTACGCCCACTCGTTCTTCAACAGCAAGGACCTGCCGTTCCTGAGCATGTTCATGGTCACGTTGTACGTAACGCACCGGGCGTTCCGCACGGAGACGGTCGGGGCGTTCGTGCTGTGCGGGGTGAGCGTGGGGGTCCTGACGAATCTGCGGATCATGGGGGTGATGTTGTTCCCGGCGGTGTTGGCGCTGCGGGGACTGGAGTTGGTGCAGACCAGTGGGGAGGAACGGAAGCACGTGCTGATGACGGGGGCGGTATTCGCGCTGGCGGGGCCGGGCACGCTGTACGCGCTGTCGCCCTACCTGTGGGCGAATCCGGTCGAGTTCGTCACCGCGTGGCGGACCTTGGCGTATGACCCGTACAGAATCGTCGACGATCTGTTTCAGGGGCGGCTGGTCGATCCGGATCACATGCCCTGGCATTACGTGCTGACGTGGATAGAGATCTCGACGCCGCCGGTTACGTTGCTGTGCGGCGTTCTGGGATTCATCGTGGCAGGCGGGCGCAGTCTCCGGGAACCGCGGGCGGCACTGAGGAACACGGAGTTGCGCTTCGGGCTGCTGCTGATGGCCTGCCTGACGCTGCCCGTGACGGCGATCGTCGTCCTCGGCTCCCATGCTTACGACGACTGGCGCCACGTGTATTTCCTGCATGCGCCGTTGTGTTGCCTCGCAGGGCTAGGGATGCAGTGGGCTCGAGGAAGACGTCGTCCCGCGGCGGTAGCGTATGCGCTGGTGGGGCTGGGGGGGGTGGTGACGGGGTGGGAAATGGTCCGGCTGCATCCGCATCAGCAGGTGTATTTCAACGCACTGGTGGATCGGATGACCCCGGAGTATCTGCGCACCCATTATACGATGGACCCGTGGAGAATCTCGTGTCGGGAAGGACTGGACTTCCTGCGTCGGCGGTATCCCGCCACGACGGTCTACGTGCAGAATTCCTGGCCGATATATATGACTTGGCTCACGCTCCCGCAGGTGGATCGTGAGCGGTTGATGCGGGTTGAGAAGGGGGCTGACGTGAAGGTCATATGTGGGAAAAGTTTGCAGACCTCGATCTTTGGGCGGTTCGACGTCGAACCGTTCGAGACCGATGGGCAGATTATGCGTGCGAAAGAGTTGCAGACGACAAAGTTGTCGCCGGAGAACGCACTGTACGTGCGCAAGGTGTACAACAGTACCCTCCTCACGGTCACGGGGCTGGTGACGGTGCCGGGGAGGGAACAGAGCGGAGCATACAGGACGGAGTCTTATCGGGGAGTCACGGCGGGGCGGTTGCTACGGCAAGCGGAGTTCGATCTCTATGGCTACCGTCACAGCCGCCGGCTGGGGTATGTCAAGGACGGGTGCACGGCATCCGACGTGCAGGCGCGGTTCTTCCTCCACGTGGTGCCGGTGGTCGCGGAGGAGTTGCCCGCCGCCCGTCGGCAGTACGGGTTTGACAACCTGGACTTTATTTTCAGCCACGTGGGGCACCGGAAACAGGGAAAATGTTGGGCGAGCGTAGCCTTGCCGGACTATGCAATTGCGCGCGTAACGACCGGCCAGTTCACTGCGCAGGGGAAGATCTGGGAAACCGAACTGGTCTGGCCGGACGACGAGTCGTAGGCTGGGTTCGGACGTCCCCACCGATCGGTTGCAGACTTCGCCGGGCGGCAGAAGGGCGGCTTCCAAGTCGCAATGATTCGCCTGGATATCAGCCTTCCAAATCGAAAAATCCTGGAGTCCGTGTGGGCCGCGCGATTCTTCCTCCGGCCTGTGATTGGGCGACACCTCCCACCACGCGGGAATGCATAAGGCAATTATGAGAGCCTTCCGTATAGCCTGGTGAGGCTTGCCGCAGGGTCCTCCCATGATGCGACTCTTCCTATCGCTGTTCCGCCTGTCCTGGCCGGTTCAATCGCTCCTGATCTGCGTAGCGTTCCTGGTGATGGGGGTCGCCATCGTGGGCGACTATGATGTCAGTCCGGATACAGTAGATCAGCGGGGGATAGCCGACCGGAATCTCGCCTACGTCATGGGCGACACCGACAGCATGGGCGACACCGGCCGGCGGGGCAGGTTCGAGGAACTGCACGACAAGTACTATGGGATTGCGTTTGAACTCCCCCTGCGATTGCTTGAACGCCAACTGGGGTTGGCCTACCACTCGTCGCGCAGCGGGTATCTCCTGCGGCATCTGGTGACGCACGGGTTCTTTCTGGTCGGCGGCTTCTGCTGTTCGCTGCTGGTGTTCCGCCTGTCCAACAGCCGCGGGCTGGCGTTGGTGGCCCTGCTCTTGTTCCTGCTGCAGCCCCGGCTGTATGCCCACTCGTTCTTCAACAGCAAGGACCTGCCGTTCCTGAGCATGTTCATGGTCACGTTGTACGTGACGCACCGGGCGTTCCGCACGGAGACGGTCGGGGCGTTCGTGCTGTGCGGGGTGAGCGTGGGGGTCCTGACGAATCTGCGGATCATGGGGGTGATGCTGTATCCGGCGGTGCTGGCGTTGCGGGGGCTGGACCTGGGGCAGGCGAGTCGGCGGGGGGAGGAACGGAAGCACGTACTGATGACGGGGGTGGTATTCGCGCTGGCGGGGCCGGGCACGCTGTACGCGCTGTCTCCCTATCTGTGGTGGAATCCGGTCGAGTTCGTCACCGCGTGGCAGACTCTGGGGAATCACCCAACCCGGCCTCTTGAATTGTTTCAGGGGTCGGTGGTCGATCCGCATCACTTGCCCTGGCATTACATTCCGACGTGGATGGGGATCTCGACCCCGCCGGTGACCCTGGTGTGCGGCGTCCTGGGTGTCATCGGGGTGGGCGGGCGCAGTCTCCGGGAACCGCGGGCGGCGCTGGGGAATACGGACTTGCGCTTCGGGCTGCTGTTGGTAGCCTGCCTGGCCCTGCCCGTTCTGGCGATCGTCCTGCTCGGCTCCCACACGTACAGCGGTTGGCGCCACGTCTATTTCCTACATGCCCCGTTGTGCGGTTTGGCGGGGCTGGGGCTGCAGTGGGCCGGGGAGAGGCGCCGGCTGGCGGCGGGAGTCTATGCGCTGGTGGGGCTGGGGGTGTTGATGGCGGGGAGGGAGATGGTGCGGCTGCATCCGCATCAGTACGTGTATTTCAACGCGCTGGTGGATCGGACGACGCCGGAGTATCTGCGCACCCACTATACGATGGACCAGTGGATGCTCTCGTGCCGCGAAGGGTTGACGTTCGTACGACAGCGATATCCCGACACGACGGTCTATGTGTCAGTTTGGAACATACCATGGGTGATGCTGCCGCTGGCAGATCAGGGATGGCTCGTGCCCGTGCGCGGGGAGCCCGCCGACCTGACTATCTCCTGTGGGGGAAACATTTGGAAGAGGAGAGAACGGCTGCCGCTGAAGAACACGTTGTACGCGCACAAGGTGTACAATAGCACGCTGCTCACGGTCCGGGCGCGAGTGACGGTCCCCGACCGGCAGCGGAGGGTGGCCCACCGGGTGGAGAATACGTATCGGGGGGCGGTGTCGGGGCGGTTGGTGAGGACCGCGCCATTCGACGTGTACACCTATCCGGGCAGTCGCCTGCTCGGCTATGCCCGGCGGGGCTGCACGGGGGCCGATGTGGAGCCGGCGTTCTTCGTCCACGTCGTTGCGGAGGACGAGCGGGCGCTGCCGGCGGCGCGCCGGCAGTACGGCTTCGAGAATCGGGACTTCTTGTTTTTCCGGCGGGGCAAGCGGGTGGGGGGGGAGTGTTGGACGACCGTGGAGTTGCCGGCCTATGAGATCGCGCGCATCCGCACCGGGCAGTACGACGCGGGGGGGAAGCTGTGGGAAGTCGAACTGGCGGGGCCGCTGCCATGAGGGGCGGCGGCCGCTGGGATCGCCTGGCGCGGCTGTGGGAGGGGAAAGCCCCCCGGCATGCGGGTGTTGTAGAGGGGGGGGGACATCGCTGGCGATACTTCTTCCTGTCGCTGTTCCGCCTGTCCTGGCCGGTTCAATCGCTGTGGATCTGTGTGGCGTTCCTGCTGGTGGGGGCCGCCATCGTGGGCGACTATGGGGCCGGATGGGATACACCGGACCAGCGGGGCGTAGCCTCGAGGAATTTTGCCTACATCATGGGAGACATCACTGCGCAGGACATGTTCTCCAGAGAGCGGGCCCGCAGGTACTACGGCGTCGCGTTCGAACTGCCGCTGTTCCTGCTGGAGCGCGGATTGGGATTGGAGGACTCGCGCGGCGGGTATCTTCTACGACATCTGGTGACGCACGGGTTCTTTCTGGTCGGCGGCTGGTGCTGTGCGCTGCTGGTGTATCGCCTGTCCAACAGCCGCGGGCTGGCGTTGGTGGCCCTGCTCTTGTTCCTGCTGCAGCCCCGGCTGTACGCCCACTCGTTCTTCAACAGCAAGGACCTGCCGTTCCTGAGCATGTTCATGGTCACGTTGTACGTAACGCACCGGGCGTTCCGCATGGAGACGGTCGGGGCGTTCGTGCTGTGCGGGGTGAGCGTGGGGGTCCTGACGAATCTGCGGATCATGGGGGTGATGCTGTATCCGGCGGTGCTGGCGTTGCGGGGGCTGGACCTGGGGCAGGCGAGTCGGCGGGGGGAGGAACGGAAGCACGTACTGATGACGGGGGCGGCATTCGCGCTGGCGGGGCCGGGCACGCTGTACGCGCTGTCGCCCTACCTGTGGGCGAATCCGGTCGAGTTCGTCACCGCGTGGCAGATCCTGTCCGCTCACCCACTCTTGGGCTTCGAGTTGTTGCAGGGGCGGTTGGTGAACATACGTCACTTGCCCTGGCATTACATTCCGACGTGGATGGGGGTTTCGACCCCGCCGGTCACGCTGCTGTGCGGGGTGCTGGGCGCCATCGGGGTGGGCGTGTGCAGTCTCCGGGAACCGCGGGCGGCGCTGGGGAACACGGACCTGCGCTTCGGGCTGCTACTGGTAGCCTGCTTGACTCTGCCCGTTCTGGCGATCATCGCGCTCGGCTCCACCCTCTACGACGGGGGGCGCCACGTATACTTCCTGCATGCCCCGTTGTGTGGCTTGGCGGGGCTGGGGCTGCGGTGGGCCGGGAGAAAAGGCCGGCTGGCGGCGGGAGTCTATGCGCTGGTGGGGCTGGGGGTGTTGGCGACGGGGAGGGAGATGGTGCGGCTACATCCGCATCAGCAGGTGTATTTCAACGCGCTGGTGGACCGGACGACGCCGGAGTATCTGCGCACCCACTACCAGATAGACCCGTGGAGAATCTCGTGTTGGGAAGGGCTAGACTTCCTGCGCCGGCGCTATCCCGACACGACGGTCTATGTGACAACTTCGGAATTGAGCGTGTCGATTCTTCCGCCGGCAGATCGGGGATGGCTCGTGCCCGTGCGTAGGGAAGGGTCCGCCGAACTGACTGTCGTCTGCGGGTCAGGCTTGCAGAAATTAAAAGGGCTATCACTAGTAGAATTATCACTGGAGAACGCGCTGTACGTGCGCAAGGTGTACAATAGCACGCTGCTCACGGTCCGGGCGCGAGTGACGGTCCCCGACCGGCAGCGGAGGGTGGCCCACCGGGTGGAGAATACGTATCGGGGGGCGGTGTCGGGGCGGTTGGTGAGGACCGCGCCATTCGACGTGTACACCTATCCGGGCAGTCGCCTGCTCGGCTATGCCCGGCGGGGCTGCACGGGGGCCGATGTCGAGCCGGCGTTCTTCGTGCACGTCGTTGCGGAGGACGAGCGGGCGCTGCCGGCGGCGCGCCGGCAGTACGGCTTCGAGAATCGGGACTTCTTGTTTTTCCGGCGGGGCAAGCGGGTGGGGGGGGAGTGTTGGACGACCGTGGAGTTGCCGGCCTATGAGATCGCGCGCATCCGCACCGGGCAGTACGACGCGGGGGGGAAGCTGTGGGAAGTCGAACTGGAGGGGCCGGCATCCCCTGTTGACTAGCTCGGCTGCGTGACCGGAAAAGCTGTCGCGGAGCGCAGTTGTGGATAGAGAAGATCAACGGCACGCGCGGGGACGTAGAGACGGCCACCGTGAAGCTGCCGCGTCCGGCGACCGGCATGTTCTGCTCATGGCAGTGAGATTCCTCTGCCTGCCTGCGATTGGGCAGCCCCTTTCGCTAGGCAAGCGAGGGAGCGAATGAGTATGAGGGCCGGTTATCTTAACGGCAAATTTTTGATATTGATTTTTTAAAGATGCGTCCATTCCTGTCGCTGTTGCGTCTTTCCTGGCCGATTCAATCGCTGTTGGTCTGTGCGGCGTTCCTGGTGATGGGAGTCGCCGTCGCAGGCGACTACGCCGTCGGAAACGATGCCCCGGGCCAACGGATCCTGGCCGAACGGAATCTTGCCTTCATCACGGGAGATGTCGACTGGGTGGGTGGGTTCGCCGTTGACCACGACCGGTACTATGGAGCCGCATTCGAACTGCCCCTGCTCCTGCTCGAGCGCGGGTTGGAATTGACGGATTCGCGCAGCATCCATCTCCTGCGGCATCTGGTGACGCACCTGTTCTTTCTGGTCGGCGGCTTCTGCTGTTCGCTGCTGGTGTATCGCCTGTCCAACAGCCGCGGGCTGGCGTTGGTGGCCCTGCTCTTGTTCCTGCTGCAGCCCCGGCTGTATGCCCACTCGTTCTTCAACAGCAAGGACCTGCCGTTCCTGAGCATGTTCATGGTCACGTTGTACGTGACGCACCGGGCGTTCCGTAAAGAGACGGTCGGGGCGTTCGTGCTGTGCGGGGTGAGCGTGGGCATCCTGACGAATCTGCGGATCATGGGGGTGATGCTGTATCCGGCGGTGCTGGCGTTGCGGGGGCTGGACCTGGTGCAGGCCAGTCGGAGGGGGGTGGGGGGGCGGAAACCCGTGCTGATGACGGGCGCGGGATTCGCGCTGGCCGGGCCGGGCACGCTGTACGCTTTGTCTCCGTATTTGTGGTCGGATCCGGTCGAGTTCGTCACCGCATGGCAAGTCCTGGCGCAGCACCCGGGCCGTGTCTATGAGTTATTTCAAGGGCGGGAGGTCGACTCGCAGCACTTGCCTTGGCATTACATTCCGACGTGGATGGGAATTTCGACCCCACTGGGCACTCTGCTGTGCGGCGTCCTGGGGGTCATCGGAGTGGGCGTGCGCAGTATCGCGAAACCACAGTCGGCGCTGGGAAACACGAACCTGCGCTTCGGGCTACTGCTGATAACCTGTTTGATGCTGCCTATGATAGCGACCGTAGTGTATGGCTCCACCCTCTACAACAACTGGCGTCAGGTATACTTCTTGCACGCGCCGCTGTGTTGCCTCGCAGCGCTGGGGGTGCAACGAGCCGGGGGAATGCACCGGCCCGCGATGGTGTTTGCGCTGGTGGGACTGGGGGTGTTGGTGACGGGGAGGGAGATGGTGCGGCTGCATCCGCATCAGCACGTGTATTTCAACGTGCTGGTGGACCGAACGACCCCGGAGGCTCTGCGTCTTTCGTATGTGTTGGACCCGTGGCTGACCTCGTGTCGGGAAGGGTTGGACTTCCTGCGCCGGCGGTATCCCGACACGACGTTCTATGTGCGGTATTCCTGGCCTGTAGACCTCGGCTGGCGGACTCTTCCGCAGACGGATCGCGCGAGGTTAAGACTGGTTGGGGACGATGAGGCCGCCGATTTTCGGATCTCGTGTGGAACGGAATTACAGAGAAGAACAAAGCTGTCGCTTGAGAACGCAACATACGTGCACAAAGTGTACAATAGTACGCTGCTGACGGTTACAGGGCTCGTGACGGTGCCGGAGAGGAAGCGAAGTATGGCGCACCGCACCGATAGCTATCAATGGATCACGTCGGGGCGGTTGGTGGCAAAAGCGGCGTTTGACATTTACACCTATCCTGGCGGTCACATGCTTGGATATGCTCGAAGTGATTGCCCCGATACACGCCCCGCCTTCTTTGTCCATATCGTCCCGGTGGACGGGGAAGATCTTCCTGCACATCGACGCCAGTATGGATTCGACAACATGGACTTTATCTTTTCTGATCGGGGCTGGAAGGTGGATGGGAAGTGCTGGGCGTACGTGGCGTTGCCGGACTATGAAATCGCACGCATCCACACCGGGCAGTCCACCAAGCGGGGGAGGATATGGGAAACCGAACTCGTGGGGCCGCTGCCGTGACGTGCGGCTCCACCCTCCGGGACTGCCTCGTTCACTTGCTCGGCTTCGTGAGGGCAGAAGACCCCACGGCAGGCGGGTTGAGGGGGGAGAACGCCGACGGCGAGCGCAGGGACATAGGGACGGCCATCGTGAAGCAGCCGTGCCGGTCTGTTTTACTACGTTACTCTTGATTCTCCTCTGCCCCGCTTCGAGGGAACAGAGACCTTTGGCTCGAACCGGACTTGTTCCTCATAGGGGCGAAAGATTTTTTGCCCCCACCCCCGAACTCGTCGAAAGGTGTCGGGCAGTTGCCATCGTCGATGGAACGCCCATTGCGACCGGGGACGCGACGGACTGGCGCCGATTCAAGGGTTCCGGTCCGAAAAGCGGGTGAGACGGTTTCTCGGGAGGAAAGCCGCACGGGGACGTATGCGCCTGTACACACCCCCGACGATGCGGTAGTAGAGGCGAAAGATTTTTCGCCCCTACGAACCTGCAACACGACTGTCTGTTCGACACACCATGCGCAACATACGACTCCTGTTGACCGGCTGCCTGTTCGGCCTCCTCGGAATTGCCGGGCCTGCCACGGTGCCCGGCTGGGCGCAAACGACGGGAACCGCCCAACCCACGCTTCAGGGTGGGCTGGACGATCCGCTCGGCTCGCTCGACGCCCCGACCGCCGCTTACCAAGCCTCGTTTTTCGAGCCGTTCAACGAGAAGATGTTCGCCTTCAACATCTGGATGGACGAACACCTCATGCGGCCCGTGGCGCGGACGTACGCGGCAGCGGTGCCGGAACCTGCGCGGCTCGGCGTGCGGCGCTTCTTCGACAACATCGGCGTGGTGCCGCGGTTCGCCAACAGCCTCTTCCAACTCAAGATCGACGGGGCGGCGCGCGAGGCCGGGCGCTTCGCCATCAACACGACGATCGGCGGACTCGGATTCTTCGACGTGGCCGAGAGCAAGTTCGGACTGCGGAAGAGCGAGGAAGACTTCGGCCAGACGCTGGGGACGTACGGCATCGGCCCCGGCCCCTATCTCGTATTGCCGTTCTTCGGCCCGTCCACGCTGCGCGACGCGGTCGGCCGAGTCGCGGACGGCGCCATGAATCCGACCCAGTACGTCTTGCCGAATACGGAAACCGCGGCCATCGGCTCCGGTACGACGCTGACCAATGTGGTGAACGAACGCTCCCTCAATCTGGAGTTCTTCGAGAGCGTGGATCGGTTTTCGCTCGACCTGTACAGCGCGGTGCAGGACTTCTACCTGCAGAATCGGGAGCGCCAAATCGCCGAGTAGCGCCGGTCTCTTATCCCCCTCTCCCTGACCCGCCCCCACGAGGGGGGAGGGGATGACCCACCGGATCATGCTGCCTTTCTCCGTCACCCCTTCGCCCTTTCGATCCTTCGCCCTTTCGCCTTTTCGCCCTTTCGACCCTTCGGCAGACTCGGGGCACCGCAGGCTCAAGGCACCGCAGGCTCAAGGCGCCGCACACTCAGGATCCTCCCCCCTCGAGTTCGTTGAGCTTGTCGAAACGAACCCCGGGCGCCCACTCGGCCCCCACACCCAGCCGCCGGCCCATCTCCCCTTCCGCAAGCTCAGGCCGTCCGTCCCGCTCCGTCTTCTGGCGGTCGCATGGTGCTTTGCCGGCTTGGCGTGTCTGCTGGCGCGACCGGTTGCGGCCGAGCAGGCCGTCCCTGCGAATGCGCCCGACGCGGTTACCAAGCACCTGTTGTCCACCATGCAGGGCTGCGGCGCGGATCTCGGCGCGCCGACAGCGGGGCCGGAGTGCAGCGGCAACACCATCGAAAGCCACATCGCCATGGCGCGGCTGGCGCGCTGGCTGATGGGGCCGTTCTGGGACGGTCTGGGAAGCGAGCAGCAGGCCGATTTCGAACAGCTTCTCGCTCAGCTTCTGCGCGCTCTCGTCTATCAGCGCGCGTCCGAGTTTCTGGCGACGACCCGCTTCGAGTACGGCGCCACGCAAACGCAGGGCAACGAGGCGCTCGTCGAAGTGGCGGTCGTCAACGCGGAAGAGGAGCGCGTCGCACTGAGCTTCCGCCTCAACCGGGCGGATGGGAGCTGGCAGGTGTGGGACGTGTGGCTGGACGGGGTGAGTTTGGCGAACAACATCCGCAAGCAGGTCCAATCGGTCATGGCGAAGCATTCCTACGACGAGTTGGTGAAGCGCATGCATCAGAAGATCGACGACGCCAGCATGGACTGACCGCGGCCGCCACCCTCCTTCCGCTCCCTCTCCCCTTGAGGGAGAGGGTTGGGGTGAGGGGTAAAAAGAGCGTTGCACCATACGATATCCGGTGTTCGTTTCGATCCTTCGACCTTTCGATACCCTTCGACAGGCTCAGGACACCGCAAGCTCAACGAACTTGAGGGGGGCGGGCTCGGGATTATCGAAAGGTGTCGGATTTCGTCGTCATTCAAAGACGTACGCTTGAAAGAACGATC